>QKGM01000001.1 GCA_003250395.1 Bacteroidota bacterium
TTCCGGATTCCTACGCAATTTGTCTATCTTTTGCCGGAACTCCTTTATCCGATTTGCCAATCCTGGATCTGCAGGGATGGCTAACATTGTGTTCCCCTTTGAGTCTGGCGGGGTAACCTGATCCTGTTTGCTGCAGTTGGTCAAAACGATGGCTGTTGTCATGATAACCACTGCTAATAATAATACTCTCGTTCTCATAATAATTGTTTTAAAAATGGTTGTGATTATTTGAAGATTTAAATCTCCTATCTGATTTTATACAAAAACTATGCCATTGCAAAAATTGACTTTGATTTTGATAATTACCCACTAATAATTAATCACATACGTATAATGTCGATATTAATATATCAAATTATAACCCTATATACGAAATCTTTTATTCTCTGATATACTTACCTGTTAAGGATAAACCTGAGCGATTTCACTATTTTTTCAGTGAAATCGATTTTCAATTAATTGGTATTGGTACTATTAATGGAATATAATATTCCATTGCTGTTGACTTACAAAGGGTCAGTTGAATGCTCTTTCATTTCTACAAATATAAGTTCAAAAATTTCAATTTCAGCACACTGTGGTTATTTTCAGGTAAGAGAATCAGGAAAAAACATTTCTGGCTGATGAGTATTTGATGGAAATTGGAATAGCTAAACGGTAATCCCTTTGCCGTGAAATTGAAGAATACATAATCTAATTCAAAATTAACCACAAAATCCAACTTTCTCTACCCCATTCCCAACACTGTTACGTTGGTCTCCGGTTTAACCGGAATAGAAGCTATGCATAAAGCCTCAGCGGAGGGGAGGTGAAGCCATCAACCGTGACAAGGGGAGGCATCTACAAATGATGCAGGCTTATTATAGTAGAGAGCGCGAGTGGTAATACAGATTTCATCGACAGGTGAAATTGTTCTGGAGCAGAAAACAGAAGGTGCCCCGGTTGTTACCATCCCGGTTAATCACCTTCATTCGGGTATTTACCTGCTTATTCTTACGTTAAACGGTGAAACAAAAGCTTCGGTAAAAATCAGCCTGCAATAATTATTTTATATCTTTGGGGAAAAGCGGCTATTCCACGCTTTTCCCCTTTTTAATCATCCGCTGACAATGAAACTCTTTCAAGGCTGCCTTTTAATCATCCTGATAGTATTAACCTCTTTTTCAGTTGCCCAGAGGAATCAACGGGGTTCTGGAATCAATAATATCTTCAAACCCTGCGTAGCCGGAATAAACACACACAACCTGCAAAACAGGAACGATCTATGGCCTAAAATTTACAACCTGCCCAGTTTAGCAGGTGGAAAAGATATTTTCGAATGCTATGATTCGGGATACATGATTTCCGGGCTATTGGTTGATTCTGACCTTATTAACAGAATGAACATTGTTATCAAAACCGATGTCAACGGCAACCCTCTCTGGAAAAGAATTATTGGTGACGGAACAAACCCGGGATCGTTCAGTCATTTTACCCCGACACTGGATGGCGGCTGCGTGTTGATTGGTCAGACTACCGTTCATGACCAATGCCCCGATTACTTTTGCTATGATATCTGGATTATGAAACTGGATGCCTGTGGCAACAAAGAATGGTGCAAAATTTACTCGGTGCCAATGGATATTGATGAAGGGGCAGATATTATTCAGTTAAGCAACGGCAACCTGATAGCCCTGGTTAACTACTATGGATACGACGTAGTTGAAGAGCGCATCGCGTTGTTCTGTCTCTCGCCCGATGGCGAGACACTATGGCAGAAAGTGTATCTCACTTCAGAACACCCTCAGTGGGCTACCTATGGATATGGATACTCGCTGTTCAAGGATAAGGAAGAGAATTTATTATTCACCGGTGAATGCATTTTGTTTGACGACTATATCAACCCAACTTATTGGCATTATCAAATGCTCAATATTAAATTCTCGCCCGATGGGGAGGAAATATGGGGAAAACCCTGGTATATGGAATTTGACTCGCTCAATCGTTCGGGCCAGTACGTCGCGCAGGATTACCATGGCAATTATGTTATTGGAGGATCGGGACCAAGCACAATCTGCCAGTGCTTCCCTCCTGCCCTGCTCAAACTAAGCAGGGATGGCACTATACTTGAAGAGACTGAATTTCCGCAGGGGATGCCGTTATACTATGGTTCAGGGGGAAACCACGGGGGGCTTGCCTTTACCTCGGCCAACAGAATAGTCACCGGGACAACTTACATAGATGAACCAGGATATGTTCCCGGGCATAATGTAGCCCGTTTGTCGGATACACTGGGTAATATTTTGCAGGAGAAACATCTGTATGACGACCCTAACGTGTTAATGCGCGTTCAACAAACATCTGATAACCATATTTTGATGACTGCCGGATTTTGGGCCAGCCCTGACTCATTGAAAATCTTCGTTTATAAACTTACTCCTGATCTTCAATTTGCCCAGCCCGATAACCGGCCTTTGGTTTACGACTATCTCTGTCCGCAAAGTCCACTGCCAAATGATACCATCTTTCCTGATTGCGATATAATCGTCGGGGTTGGAGAGCCTATGCACCAAACCAACCGCTATTCTTTACTTGTCTCTCCAAATCCTGCATCTGAACAACTCACCATTACAATCCCCGATCGCAGGATGCAGGAATGGGAAAGCAACGGGATCAGCAGCCAGACACTCTATTATAAATTACCCGGGAACCTCCGGTTGCAGTTTACCGATGCCCTTGGCAGATTGAGTAAAACAATTTCTATAGAGAACGGGACAAAGCAGATAACCGTTGATGTGAGCTCCTGGCCGGCAGGTATCTATCTGGCACGCCTGACCGGGGGTGATACTTTTATAGCCGGGGCGAAATTAATCGTAAAGTAGGAGAGGTTATTCCGGGGCAGGATTACCGGGAGATCATTATCAGGCCCCGCCAACAATGCCACACCCTACCTGCTTTATTGTTTAATCAGCCAAGATAACCGGGGTTTATTATACCCGCTACACCGCAATTATATTGCAACCCTGGAGCCCGGGTATATTCCTTCCCTTCTCATTCTTCAACCCATCGTGGTCGTAGCCGCCGGGGGGGAGTGCCAGGACTTCGTGCCGTGTACCCTTGCCGCCCATGCAACTCCTCGGGCGTCAACCCGAGGTGCAGGGGATGCCCGGGCCGGGTTATCCGGCTCCTGCCGCCCGCCCGTGGAGCCTGCCGGTGGCGGGCGCGGGGTTTTACCCGGCCAAGGCAACCGGGAGGGTGGTTGCCCGGCGCCCCTTACAAAGATTGTGCCGGAAATTATATATATTCAGATTACACACATATATATAATACTCCATAGATGCACTAAACATAGGCTTTTCATAGGAAAAACCCGAATTTGACCCGAGTTTGGTCCCTCTTTCCTGCCTTTGAGATAAATATTAAAGACATAACCAACACGGGTACAAGGGATTAAAAAACAGGGGTTTGGTGTAATTTCTCACATTAAATTTTTCAAAAAATCTGAAAATTTTTGAAAAAGAGGTAAAAGCAGCCTCCAAAGTTTGTCTGTATTTTGGAATCGCGTTTAAAACAGAGACCAGATGCAACAGGATCAATTTTTACCAGAGTAGTTGCTGAAAGGAAGCAACAGGTATCAGATCAGGTTTATGGTATAACTACACAGTTCTGATTTTGCATCCTGATTAAAGGCGCATCACCCAATGGATTATTAATCTGCCGCTTTTGTTTTTTGTTGCCACATAAGCCATAAAACTGATGGTTTACCATAAGGTACAATTATTCGGGATAGAATATTTCCTGGTATTACGAAATCAGTTTATGTAATTATAAATATTTCATTTCTACTGTCTAACGTGATAATGCGATAGCTAAAACTGATGGCAAAGGGAGGTGATTAATTCAGCGAACCGGATACAAATTAAAGGTTGAGCACATAGGCAGACGACATTTCCGGATATCAAACAGGTAGGAACAACATCCGGTTCACGGGTTCATCTGCAACACCATTAACCTTTTTTCACATGGCAATTAACCCTTTTTTACGTCGTTATTTTGATAAATGGCCTACTTTTGATGCGTAATTTAACCATTACTGTCTAAGGTTGTTGTTAATAAAACTCTAATTACCATATATGCTGAAAAGTATCATTCGCTATAGTGTTGCCGCAGCATTGCTGCTTCAGGTAACCAGCTGTTCGGGACAGGCTCAGGTGAACGAACAAAAGAAAGAACTTGTAATGGTCGACCTGGTAAAAAGGCTGATTGAGCAGGCTCATTACGATCCGGGAAATTTTGACGACGAATTCTCGAAAGAGGTGTTTGCTGAATATTTCAAGCAGGCAGACGTCTTCAAACGTTTTTTTACGCAGGAAGACATCGATAAGCTGAAGAAGTATGAAACCGACATCGACGACGAGTTCAGGAATTATGATTTTAATTTCTTTAACGCCTCATCAGAGATATATGTGCGTAATGTAGCACGTGCGGAGAAGTATTGCGACGAAATATTGGAGAAACCCTTCGATTTTAACGTGAAGGAGAGCTATGAGCTCGATCCCGAAAAACGCCCTTTTCCGAAGGATGAGAAGGATTTGTATGAATCGTGGCGGCTTTCGTTAAAATATGAAGTGATTACCCGTCTGGCATCGCTTATTGAAGCTCAGGAGAAAAAGACGTTTGATCCGGAAAAGAAGGATGACAATCCCAAAACGATGGTTGAACTGGAAGCTGAAGCCCGTGAAAAGGTGGCAAAACGTTACAAAGACTGGTTCCATGAGCTCAATAAGCTCGAAAGGGCCGATCGGATGAGCGATTACATGAATGCCCTGATCGCGGTTTTGGACCCCCATTCCAACTATTTTCCACCGAAGGAGAAGGAAGATTTTGACATTTCATTTTCAGGGCAGCTTCAGGGAATTGGTGCCACCCTTACCCAGCGCGACGGGTACATCACGGTTGCCAATATTGTGCCGGGAAGTCCTTCCTGGAAACAGGGCGAGCTTGCTGTTGACGATAAAATACTGAAGGTAGCCCAGGGTGATGAGGAAGCTGTCGACGTGGTCGACATGAGGCTTGATAAGGCGGTCAGGCTGGTCAGGGGTAAAAAGGGTACGAAGGTGCGCCTGACTGTGCGTAAAGTTGACGGTTCGGAAAAAGAGATTTCAATTATCCGTGATCTCGTTATCATAGAAGAGACTTATGCAAAATCGGCAGTTGTGACCGATTCAATCTCGGGAAGAAAAACCGGCTACATTTACCTTCCATCGTTCTATGCCAATTTTGATGATCCGAATGGGCGGAGTTCATCAGAAGATATGAAGAAAGAGGTGCTGAAGCTGAAGGAGCAGGGGGTTTCGGGTATCGTGCTCGATCTTCGTGGTAACGGAGGCGGATCACTTCAGGACGCGATTGAAATTGCCGGTTTGTTCATCGACCAGGGCCCGGTAGTTCAGGTAAAGGCACGTTACGGGAAGCCCCAGGTTTATGGCGACCCTTCTCCCGGTGCCATCTATGACGGCCCACTGGCTATCATGATCAATCCGTTGAGTGCATCTGCTTCAGAAATTTTAGCAGCCGCCATGCAGGACCATCATCGTGCCATTATCGTTGGAAGCACTTCGTTTGGTAAAGGAACAGTTCAACGCTTCTTCAATCTGGATGACATGGCCCGCGGGTATGACGATGTAAAACCCCTCGGGGCATTGAAACTGACCATACAGAAGTTTTACAGGATTAATGGCGGAGCGACACAGCTTAAAGGTGTTACACCCGACATTACGCTTCCCGATATGTATGCCCATCTTGATGTTGGTGAACGCGACCTTGATCATCCCATGCCATGGACAGAGATAGAAAAGGCTACTTACCAGCCATTGCCCAATCAAACCCTCTTTGGACAACTCGATGCTTCGAGTATTAAGCGTCAGGCAGCCGATACAATATTCAAGCTTCAGGACGAAAATGCGCTCAGGTTAAAAGCCCAGCGTGACCGATCGCTTATGCCTCTCGATATGGCCAGTTTCCGCCTTGAGAAGCAGAATGCAGAGAAAGCAGCCAAACGTTACAGCAAGATTGACGATGTGGTGATGCCTTTGTTTGTCGTTCCCCTTAATAGTGATCTTAATTCAGCAGATACGGGACGTCGCGAAATAGTGAAGCGTTGGGTGAAAAATCTGCGTACAGATAATTATCTGTACGAGACGACAAGGATACTCAGCGACTGGAATACACTGGGTGTGGCACGCAAAGAATAGCCCCGGAGCCTTGAATAAATATGTAATAACTAACCCCGGTATTTAAAGTATGCCGGGGTTAGTTATTTAAGGTTTACCCATCGGAAGGTTATAGCAGTAGCTATATAGATCAGAAAAACAGGATTTTATCATGCTATTCCACCCTTTCGCCGATTTTTGTTGCCCGCCGGAAACCGGGCATAAGCAGGGAACATTTTTTTAAAAATGAATTTCCTTTTCGTAAAACACTACATTTGTAGCGCTAACGATTTTTATACTATGACCACAGGGGTCCGGAAACTGATTATTTTTTGCCTGTTACTGTTATCCTTCAGTAAGATGGGATGGGGGCAGTTGCATATAACTACCGGGCATAATGCCGATGAGTTGTTGCAGATGCTTCTCGGTACCGGTGTAGAGGTTTCGAATGTTTCAGGTACGGGTATTCTTGCCAGCAATGGCGTTTGGCAGGCTGGAAAATTTTACAATGGAGAAGATATGCGATTGGGGATTGACAGCGGTGTGCTTTTAACCACAGGGAGTGCCACGCTGGCTGCCGGCCCAAACTCTATGACAAGTGTTGGTTCCGGAAATAATGGTCCGGGCGATGATGATTTAAATGCCCTGCTGGGAACAACGAATAACAAAGATGCGTGTGTACTGGAGTTTGACTTTGTTCCTTTCTATGATACGCTTCGTTTCAGGTATGTACTTGGCTCAGATGAATATAATGAGTTTCTCGGTTACAGTGATGTATTTGCTTTTTTTGTATCAGGGCCGAATCCTGCCGGTGGACAGTATATTAAAGAGAATATTGCGCTTTTACCAACTACCACTACAGGTAGTTCAGTGGTTCAAATTGGTAATCTGAATAATGGTGCGGGGTGTCCACCCGGAGGTCCATGTAAAAATTGTGAATATTTCGTTAACAACTGTACAGTTCCGGGGCTTCCAAATTCAATAGAATATGACGGCTATTCAGTTGTATTGACGGCTGTGCTAATTGTGGTACCTTGTCAGAAATACCATATTAAGCTGGCAATACAGGATAAAGGAGACGATGCTGTTGACTCCGGCGTTTTTCTGGAAGCCGGAAGTTTCTCCAGCCCGGGAGTAGCGCTGGAGCCAAATTATACTACCCCGGGTGGCGACCCATACGCTGTTGAAGGTTGTACCCAGGCCAACCTTCAAATAACCCTTCCTTTTGCATTGCCCGACACATCATGGGTTGTTTTCGACAGCATCACGGGGAGTGCCACCAATGGTGTTGATTATAATCTGATCAACGACAGTGTAATGTTTCTTCCGAATCAACTTATAGTCACAATTCCCATAATCCCGATATATGATGCACAGACCGAAGGTGATGAGAATATTTTTATTTACCTGTCAAATCAGGTAGGTTGTGCAGGTGTCAATGTTCAGCGTACGGAGATTATGCTGCATGATTTCATCCCGGTTAACATAGGTTCGGATACCTCTTTCTGCGAAGGCGCTTCCATCACGCTGGATGCAGGAGGAGAGTACAAAACCTATAACTGGCATGATGGTTCTACGGGTCAGACCTGGACCTCACCAACGACATCGGGGAATTTTCATGTTACGCTGACTGTGATTGACTCATGGGGATGCCCCAGCAGCGATGAATTACAATTAAATATTTTTCCCCGGCCTTCCGGTATACCTATTCGTCATAATTGAGGTAGATCTTAAGCAGATTTCAGGGGCTTTAACTTTCCTCCGGCTGAAAATTGAAAGGGCCTGGTATTATCATCAGATAGTCGAAAAATTTCTGAAAACCCGGGCAACTTTGGTTTAAAATAGTGTTTAATAATCAGAGTGTTGTATATTTGATTGATTAGGCCTACTTAATTAACCTGAAAACCATGTCTAGTTTTTATCAGAGAATTATACTGATAATTGTCTTCTTTGCTACTTCGCAACAATTTGGATGGGGGCAGTTACAGATCGATACAGTCGTAACACCAGAACAACTAATATACAAACTACTTGGTCAGGGGGTTGAAGTATCCAATATTCAATTTCATGGCAGCGGCGTATCGAAAGGAATATTCAGAAATGGCGGGAGTACTGAACTGGGAATAGATTCAGGTATATTTCTGACTACCGGTTATAATTCCAAAGTGGCAAATGTTTCAAGTGTTCAGATGAGTGATGCAATTCCCCCGCATACAAATGATTCAGACCCGGATTTGAATAACCTTCTGAGCCCGTCTGCTCAAAAACATGATGCGACGGCAATAGAGTTTGATTTTATCCCGTTTTATGATACGATCCGGATTAAATATGTATTTGGAAGTGAGGAGTATCCTGAGTATGCCTGCTCATCCTATAATGATATATTTGCTTTTTTTCTTTCCTCGGTTAATCCAACCCCGGGAAACTACAATTATCAGAATATTGCCAAGGTACCAGAGACAAATTATGCAGTATCAATAAATTGTGTTAATAATGGGCCGGGCGCACCTGGTGGCGAAGCTCTTTGTATACCGCCCGGAAGTTCGGCACCCTATTCCAAGTATTATGTTGATAACGAAAATAATACTAAAAGTAAGATTGTGTTTGATGGATTTACAGTTATTCTGACAGCATATGCAGTTGTAATTCCTTGTCAGACCTATCATATGAAGATTGCAATTCAGGAGGTTGGCGATAATGGGTTTTATGATTCAGGTGTATTTCTCAAGGCGGGTAGTTTTTCGAGTCCCGGTGTGGCATTAGAGCCAGTATATACCACACCCGGAAATAATTCATTTGCAGTGGAGGGATGTACACAGGCTGATCTGAAGGTAACCCTTCCGTTTGCCAATCCCAATATATCATGGGTCGTGTTTGACAGCATCACGGGGAGTGCCACCAATGGTGTCGACTATAATCTGATCAATGATAGTGTAATGTTTCTTCCTAACCAGCTTACTGTCACCATTCCCATTGTTCCTGTTTATGACGCGCTGACCGAAGGAGATGAAAATATATTCATCTACCTTTCCAATCAGGTGGGATGTGCCGGGGTTAATGTTCAACGTACGGAAATTCAGCTTCGTGATTTCTCCCCGGTTGAGATAGGCTCTGATACAACTGTGTGCGGGGGAACCCTGATAACTTTTGATGCCGGCGGAGGATATAAAACATATACCTGGCACAATGGCTCACATGGACAGACCTGGACTTCCCCGGGGATACCTCCCGGAGAGCAGGTAAGTGTTGCTGTTGAGGATTCCTGGGGATGTACCAGCAGTGATACCCTACAACTGACTATTCACCCGAGGCCTGTGATTAACCCGATCAGGCATGATTAGGGTAGTATACCGTGTTGTATTCCAGAATTCATACAGGTAATTAAAACAAATTTGCTATTTGAATAGAGTATTATTCAAATAATACACTACCTTTGCACCCTTTTTACGAAAACATCAATTGTAGGTTGAAAATGAATTTCTTAACCCGAAAAACCTTTTTTCTTCCAATTTGTTGATGTGGAATTAAAATGCAGTTAATAGTGATTTCACACATTTGCTGTCGATAAAGAGACGATATAGTATGCCATTGACAAATCTTAGAAACATCGGGATTGCCGCGCACATTGATGCCGGTAAAACAACCGTAACGGAACGTATCCTGTATTTTACAGGCGTAACCCGTAAATTGGGCGAAGTCCATGATGGACAAGCCACCATGGACTTTATGAAGCAGGAGCAGGAGCGCGGTATTACAATCGCTTCCGCTGCAATTACCTGCCAATGGAATAATCACCAGATAAATCTGATTGATACTCCCGGACACGTGGATTTCACCTTAGAGGTAGAGCGTTCGTTGCGTGTACTGGATGGTATGATAGCATTATTCTGTGCTGTCAGTGGTGTTCAGCCGCAAAGCGAAACAGTATGGAATCAGGCAGACAGGTACAAAGTACCCCGGTTGGCATTTGTTAATAAGATGGATCGGACAGGTGCTGATTTCTATGAAGTGCTGGGCCAGTTAAATAAAGAACTGGATGCGCATGCACTGGCTTTCCAGTTGCCTATAGGTGCAGAGGATAATTTCGTGGGGATGGTGGATGTTATAGAGCAAAAGGCCTATAACTTCAATAATGAAACCCGGATAGAAGTACCAATCCCGGCCGACCTGGTTGAACCTGCCCGCGAGGCCCGTTTAGCGATTGCAGAAGCACTTTCAGATTTCAGTGAAGAAATCATGGAAATGTTCCTTGAAGACAAAGAAGTTCCCACTGAACTCATGAAACGTGTAGCCCGTGAAGCTACCATCAAATTGAGCATCACACCGGTATTCTGCGGGGCAGCCTATAAGAATAAGGGTGTTCAGCTTATTCTCGACGCTGTGGTCGATTACCTTCCATCTCCGCTTGATAAAGGTGCTGTAATAGGTCTCGATGTAGATGATCCCGAGAAGACCCGTTCGCGTAAACCAAGCTCCAAGGAGCCTTTATCTGCTCTTTCGTTCAAACTTATTCATGATCCGTACGTAGGTCAGCAAACATTTATCAGAATTTATTCAGGTGAATTGAAGAGCGGGATGGGAATCATGAATACCACTAAAGGAAAGCCTGAGCGCGTCGGACGTATACTTCGTATTCATGCCAAGGAACGTGAAGATATTACTGTAGCAGGCCCTGGTGAAATTGTGGCACTGATCGGTATGAAGTACACCAAAACAGGTGATACTTTATGTGATCCGGAACACCCGCTTCATTTGGAATCGATTCATATACCCCCAAGTGTAGTGGAATTGAAAATATTACCAAGCAGCCGGAAAGACCAGAGTAAACTGGGCGAAGCACTTGCAAAACTGACCAGTGAGGATCCTTCTTTCAAAATTCGTTACGATGAAGAGACTGAAGAGACAGTAATCTCAGGCATGGGTGAGTTGCACCTGGAAATTATTGTTGACCGGTTGAAAACTGAATTTGGCCTTGAGGTTATAGTGGGAGAACCTGCTGTTGCTTACCGGGAAACAATTCAGACAGAACGTGAAGCAAATCACCGTTATGTGAAGCAATCAGGTGGTAAAGGACAGTTTGCCCATACTATCCTGCGGGTTGAACCTAACCCCGGGAAGGGATATGAGTTTGTTGACCGCATTAAAGGAGGCGCTATTCCTGCTGAATTTATCACATCTGTCAATAAGGGTATCCTGAAAACTCTTGAAACTGGTGTTTTAGCTGGATTCCCGGTCGTAGATGTGAAAGTGACCCTTCTTGATGGATCATTCCATGCAGTTGACTCATCCGATATGGCTTTCCAGATTTGTGCCTCAATGTGTTTTAAACAGGCATTCATGAAAGGCGATCCGCAGTTACTGGAGCCTGTTATGAAAATTGAAGTGAGCACACCAGATGATTATATCGGTGATATCGTTGGTAACCTGAATAAACGACGTGGACGTGTTGAATCGATGCGTCGTCATCGCAAAGGATCGCAGAAACTAAACGGTTATGTGCCTTTGGTTGAGATGTTTGGTTATTCCAATTCGCTGCGGAATCTATCAAGCGGCCGTGCCAATTATAGTATGGAGTTCCATCAGTATATGCCTGTAACAAAGTCAGTACAGGAGGATGTGCTGAAGAAACTTGCCGAGAAGAAACGTGCTGAACAGGGTCGATAAAGACCTTTTGAAAGTATTTTTTTCGTTTTATTTTACCTTTATTTTGTACGTTACCCCGGAGTCGCGATAACTCCGGGGTTTTTAATTTACCGGGCTAAAAGGTTTTTACTGAGTCAGAGTCTTTGTCAGTCATTGATGCAACTCCCTTTTCAGGTGATGTAATGACGAATTCAGGAAAGGCTTTGATAAATTTAGAACTATCGAAACGATAATCCTGTTCGTTTTGATAATTCATTTCCGCCAGTTCCGCCATAATCGGAATGAACAACCCAAGCACTCTGAGCATGAAGGGCGGAATGACAGTCAGGCGGTAGGGCGTTTGAAATGCTCTGGCAAATAATGAAGCCCAATGCCTGATGGTGAGGGGTGCATTGTGAGTTGGAAGATGCCATACCTGCCCAAAGGCTTCAGGAGTGTTCCCCAGAAGGGCTACAGCTCTTCCTGCATCAGGGGTGAAAATAAACTGGTGTACAGCATCGGCGTTTCCTATCCATATGGCCTTTTTCCCTTTCTGAAGGTTCTTTACAACTGTTTCGGTAAGGGTGCTGGATACTTTACCCGGGCCATAAAAATCGGGAGCACGGGCGATGAGTATAGGTTGCCCCTGTTCAATCGCTTCATTGATCATTGAAACAATGAGGGCTCTGATTTTTCCTTTTCTGCTGGGAGGATTGATGACCGACTGTTCGGTCATATGTGGAATAGCCTCCTTTGCATAAAGATAGACGTTATCGAAGAAGACAAGCCGGGCATTATGCTTGCGGCATGAAACAAGGACCGATTTCATGAAAGGGGGCCAGGTACGTTTCCATACTTTCGTACTGTACTGAAATCCAATTACCACATACACGACCTCTGACCCTTCTATGGCACGGTCTACAGCAGCAGGATCAGTCAGGTCGGCTGACATCAGCTCATCATCAGGATTGACTTTTTGGGGATTACGGGCTACAAGTCTTATATGCTTTGTATACCCTGTCAGAGCCTGGGCTAAAGGTGTGCCAATTGCACCTCCGGAACCCAGAATAGTATGAATCATAGACTCTTAATTTAATTTTAAAGCAAATGGATATGATATCTACCAGTTAAGGTCTTCCAGGCAGGGCTTCTGTCATATAATTACTTATCTGACTTCACCCACGACAACCACGTAGTTTTTACCATATTTTTTTGCACATTTTGGACAAGTGGTATACCACATGTACCATTTTATTATTTCCAATCCTCTGTTTTTGGCCTGTTCCTTGAAGTCATTACACCAAATACCAGTATTTTTGAATGGACCTTCATAGACACGGCTGTAAAATTTTCCTGTCAGTGTACAATTGAAAGCATCCAGAACCGGTTTGTCTACAGCCAGATAAATATCCATTTTCCATTTGGAAATATGATCAGAAAGGCAGAGCCAGTCGGGAACTTTAGCGCCTGACTTATCAGCTTTGGCCATGATTCTTTTAATTACCGCCCCGAAATTGAGCGGCATATAAAAAAAAGTCCAGACGGTGTCACGGATAAACGTTTTGTCTTTCCATTCGAATATCTGGTCGTGCCATAGTGCTGATTCGAATTGGGGACAACATTCTGTGGGAACAGATTTTGTACTCATCTCTCTTCAATTGGTTTATGAAGTATTATTTGAAGTGACTGTTATCAGTAAATCAGGGACAAAGATAATGTAATGATGCGGTGATAAGTTTAATGTTTGCACATAATTATAATCTGAATCGGGCTATTATATATTTTCTACACTAAACATTATGATTAAATAGGCGTTATAAAACCGATTTGTATAACCTAATTTGATAACTGTAAATGAAAATACTGATTATATGTACCGGCAATAGCTGCCGGAGCCAGATGGCACATGGCTGGCTTAAGTCGTACAATCCGCAATTTGAAGTTTATTCGGCAGGTACTTCACCCGAAAAAGAGGTAAATCCAATGGCGATAAATGTAATGGCGGAGCTGGGCATTGATATAAGCGGGCATAAGCCGGTTTCTGTAGAAGAATATCTTGACCAGA
This sequence comes from Bacteroidota bacterium, assembly GCA_003250395.1. Lineage (GTDB taxonomy): Bacteria > Bacteroidota > Bacteroidia > Bacteroidales > TTA-H9 > GWE2-42-24. The sequence continues at coordinate 13,879 of QKGM01000001.1, forward strand.
AATGGGATTTCGTAATCAGCGTATGCGATGCTACACTGGAGACCTGCCCGACTTTCAATGGCAAAGTGCGCCACCGTCTTCATAAGGGTTTTGAAGATCCTGCTAAGTTTAAAGGTACTCCCGAGCAAGTGAAGGCAAAATATCTTGAAGTAAGGGATGATTTAGTTCTGGCTTTTAGGTCGATAGCTGAGGCCATCGAAATGGAGATGGAAGGGAGTGTAGTAGCTTCCCAGGGTGGTTGCTCCTGTGGCGGTAGCTGCGGATGTTAACCATTTGAATGTTTATATAAGTGCCACGGGGTTGATTCTCCGTGGCACTTTTCATTTTGGGAATAATTATAATAATTGGTGAATTACAATATTCAGGCTTGAAACCGGATAGCCATTGTTGGTAATACGTTCTTCAGCGGTAACCGGTTTGTTGGCTGCAACGAAGTATAAGCTTATCTAATGATGATTTCAGCGTTCATTCTGATAGATGGATTGGTGATGATAAACCCGGAAAATTTACCGGGATAATGCAACTTCGGTAAATAGCAGTGTTTATTTATTCAGAATCGATGCGATGAAGAACGAGCAGGAGTTAATCAAACGTTGCATCAAAGGAGATGGTCGTGCATTGGCCACATTCTACGATAGTTATGCTCCAATATTATTGGGTGCCTGCCTTCGTTATGTCGCCACTCGATCCGATGCAGAAGATATACTTCAGGAGGCATTCATTAAAATTTTGCATAATCTTCCGCGATTTGAATATCGGGGTGAAGGAGCACTGGTCGCCTGGATGAGACGGATTATAGTAAACCTGGCGCTTAATTTTTTACGTAAAAAGGGGAAAAACCTTCTGATTGATGAACAGATTCTTTATCATGAGGCAGAAAATCGAGCCTTAGAGGAAGAAGCCACAGGAGAACTTACTCCAGATGAAATCCATCAACTGATCAGTGAACTACCGGTCGGATATCGTACAGTACTCAACCTTTTTGTATTTGAAAAGTATTCACATAGTGAGATAGCTGAATTGCTTGGCTGCAGTGAGAGTAATTCGAAAAGCCAGTTGCTTAGGGCCCGGGCTTTGTTGAAAAAAAATATGATGATTTTGATGTCAAATAAAGAATATATACCAGTATATGGAAAATAAAGATTCTTTTTTCGATTTTCTTGATGGTACTGTTGGTCCGGTAATAGTGAGACCCGGGGAGGAAACGCGGAGGAAGCACCTCGAAGCCATGGAAAAGGAGATGATAAGATTGCGTCGTATAAGGTATAGAAACAGAGGACTTGGTGTCCTTGGTGCTTTATTGATCGCGTCAATATTTATGGTAATATTCTTGAAAGGTGGAATAGAAACATCCACTGAGCGACACGGAGTAAATTCTTCAGAGCTATCACAATTGAATCCGGTAAGAGGCGAAAAAGGAGTCCAACCTGCATCTTTGAGCACACCTGAGAACGGAATGGAAAGTAATGTCAGATCGAATAGTGATAATCATGAGACCGGAGAATCCGGGCCGGATATCTCAGACCCTTCTACAACAAAGTTGGTAGTCGGTGAGTCATCAGGAAAGATAGTCCGGAAAATGGAGAGCACCAATATTTCAAGGACAGATATCCCTTCAGGAAGAATCGATATGATTCATCCCTTGCAGATGAAACCAAGCACTCATTTTATATTGGGATCGGAATTGGGGTCAAGTCAAATCAGACCTGTTCCAGATGTTATTGTTAGCGGTATTTCAGACATGGAACAAGAGGAAAGAAAAGGGGTGAGCAGAAAGAAACTCCGGTTGCCAGGCTTTTCTTTCGGGTTAAACTATACCCCTGAATATATGTTTAATACGTTGGATCAGACCGACAAGCTTGTTCACAATACCGGTTTAGAAATAGCATGGAGAAAAGGCCCCTTTACTTTACGAACTGGTCTCAGTCTTTCTGTTGCAACAGGTGTAACAGAGCTGGCCTACCATTTTAACGAGAATCTTGGCGTAATGCAGAAGCTTGATTCTGTAGTTTTTGTATTTGATGCTAATGGGCGAAAGATTGTTCCATCCTGGTTTTTCAGCGACCAGCAGGTCTTCGATACAGCAGAAGATGTAAGTGTTTCAAGAATCAGAAAGCGATATATGTACCTGCAGATTCCATTAATACTTGGTTATGATTTTTTGGAAATGGAGCGAATCTCGTTTGGCCTGCGTGCTGGTCCTGTTTTGCAGATACTCACATCAACCAGACAACTCGACAATGAACCCGATTATCAGAATAACCGAATAATCAGAATCAATCAACTAACCCCCGGCAGATTGACGACTCATTGGCAGGCTTTGTTCGGACTTAATGTTTCGGTTATTCTTTCTCGCAGATTAAGTCTAGAGGCAGAACCTCATGTAAAGTATTATTTCAATTCGGTATATGAAAAGGCTGCAACAACAGGTAAACCATGGTCCATTGAGTTGCGAACAGCTCTTATCTATAAATTTTAAAGAATCAGATTATGAAAGGAAGATCGTTTTATATCCTGCTATTCCTCTTTCAAATAGTGGCTGGTAAAGGTCAATCGTACACGATTACCGGCAATGTTCGCACGTTTCAGTCGACAGGAGTTGAAGCTTGGCCTGTTCTCATCGCCACAGAGGAAGGGGCATGGCCTAATGTACATGAGACTGTGTATACAGACTCATTAGGTTTCTTTGTATTCGAGGGTCAGGTCAATGATTCCATATTACTAATGCTTACAGTAAGTACGCCCGACTGTAATCAGCAAATCATTGATACAAATTTTACTATTGGAAGCGGGCAATCCACTGAGGTAAGTCTAATAATCTGTAATCCATCTCCAGTGTCTTGTGAAGCTTCATTTATATACAATCAGTCGCCTGATTCTTCAAGCACTGATACCTTTCAGTTTATTAATACTTCTACAGGAGCTTACACGATAATGTTATGGGATTTTGGAGACGGAACTACTTCTTCTGAGTTTTCACCAATTCACACCTTTAACCCTGGAAACTGGAATATCTGTCTCACTATAAGCAACATGGAAACTGGTTGTTCTGATACTGTATGTCAGTCACTCTTTGTTGGTTCTGCTGAGCCTTGCACTAACGACTTTAGCTATCAGGTAGCTGACCTTCAGGTTACCTTTATTGGTTGGGCGAGTAATTCAGAAAACGCGTCCTTTACCTGGGAGTTTGGTGATGGGACAACAGGAACCGGAGCCTCAGTAAGCCATATTTATGATGCGGGTGGAATTTATCAGGTGAACCTGACAACGATTGATTCAGATACATGTATGGCATTTACCTCTCAAATGATTTCAATAACTGAACAGCAATCGTGCGATGCTCGTTACCAATGGGAAGTTGACCCCTCCAATCAAATGATGGTTCATTTCAGCGATTCTTCCATTGGAACAATTGACATGTGGAAGTGGACATTTGGTGATGGTCATATCTCTACTATTCAACATCCGGACCATGAATATACTCAGGCTGGAACTTATGAGGTATGTCTGACCATATTTTCCGAAGATTCGTTATGCCTGTCAACAGAGTGTCAGTCAGTTCTTGTTGGTGATTCGGTTTATTTCCCAGTTTATGGTCAGGTTCTGGCAGATTTTTTCCCTGCCGATGAGATTGATGTAAGCCTTTTCGAATCAATGGGTGGAATCCCTGTTCTGGCTGATACAGCATATGTGGCAACACAGGGAGCTTTCGCTTTTTATGCAGTACCAACAGGTTCTTACTTTCTGAAAGGATCTCTGAAGTCAGGATCATCTCTATATAATCAGTTTTTACCAACTTATAGCGGCAATACTGTACTGTGGGAGGAGGCTACAGCCTTTCAGGTGAATCAGCCCACAGGTGGAGCTGATATACATTTGGTGCCAAAACCAGAATCGACATCTGGGAATGGGAACATTAAAGGTCTTGTTCTTCGGGAGGATAACACAAAAGAATCTGATGCCGTTACAATGACAGGTATTCCTGTTTATCTTTTTTCAGAACAATATATACTTGTTCAGGCTGTATACACTGCTTCTGATGGAGGTTTTAATTTTCAGGGAGTACCCAATGGGTCTTATTTTATACGCCCTGAAATAACAGGCCTCCCGGTAACACCTTACAGCCTGACAATTAGCGACACTTCAATTTCTTCTCAGTTTATAGTTTTTTCTGTTTCGGCTTCCGGAATTCATTATGGGATTGATGAAGAACCCATAGATGGTATATCTGTTGTAGGCCTACCACATCCAAACCCTGTCGCTGAAAAAACTTCAATCGATATTGTTACAACTGGCAGCATGCTCTTAAACATATCTGTAGCAGATCAATCGGGTAGGATAGTAAATAGTCAGATAGTCCCGCTTCAAAAGGGAAAAAATATTGTCAGGTTAAATGTTTCGGATTTACCTGCCGGGTTTTATGTGCTCATATTGATGAATGATGATAATAAGTTAATTGTTAGGAAAATGGTGAAATTGTAGATTATTTTCATACGCTACGCAACTTTGGCTTCTCCTTGTGTTTTAATGATGTTGGTGACCGGTAAAGGTCATAACTTCAATTAAAAGATATAGTGTTTTACTTAAATTCTATTGCTATGAGAAACCGATTCGTACTATTGTGGATGATACTGCTTATCATGGGTAGTATACAGGCCCAGGTTCAGACATTAACGATTTCGGGCATCGTTACTCAGACTGCATCTGGTGCTCCAATTGTTAATCATGATGTAATCATTCAAACCGACTCTTCAGCGGGTAATTTTTTCTATTTCAATACTGTCAGCACAAATTTTAACGGGGCCTATGTTGATACGATTTCCTTTACTTCCGGATCGTCAGCTCAGGGATTATTGATTGTAAGTACAGTTGATTGTAATGGAACTTATCAGGTTCAGCAACACAACTTTGGCCCCGGAAACATGTCTCTCAGTTCGGATTTTATTATTTGTGGTGATACCATTCCTGTCGATTGCCAGTCATCTTTCTATTATTACCCTGATTCGACATCCAATGCCACAGTTTTTATGGATGCCTCTCAGGGGTTCCCTGTTAGTTGGTTTTGGAGTTTTGGTGATAGTACTACTTCAACAGAGCAAAATCCTGTACATTTATATTCACAACCGGGACAATATTTTGTTACACTCAATATCACAACGGCAAATGGCTGTACTTCATCTTCGACCCAATTAGTTGTTGTGACACATCTATCAGGTTGCCAGTCTTCATTCAGATTCTATCCGACCGATTCTCTCAATGTGCTTATTCCAAATACAATCCAGTTTGTTGACCAGTCATCCGGAAACCCCGAACTATGGTTTTGGAATTTTGGTGATGGATCAGTATCAAATGAGCAAAACCCCGTACATGAATATATGCAACCAGGAGATTACATGGTCTGCCTTACAATTTATAATCTTGACAGCACCTGCTATGATAACATTTGTTTGCCAGTTTGGGTTGGTAATCCGGCAGGGGGATGTCAGGCATCATTTGTATCTTTCGCAGCAGATACAATGAATCAATTTGGTTTAAATACGCTTCAGTTTGTAGACCAATCAACCGGAAATCCTCTTTTCTGGAATTGGGACTTTGGCGATGGTACAACCTCCACGGAGCAAAATCCGTTACATATCTTCCCGAATGAAGGAAGCTTTCAGGTATGTTTAACCATTACCGGTGCAGACACCAGTTGCTTTAGTGTTTTTTGTGAACAGGTGTTTGTAGGAAATCCTGCTCCCGCCTGTGAGGCCAGGTTCTATTATTATCAGACCGATAGTTCAAATTATAGCAACAGTATTCAGTTTACTGACCAATCATTGGGTAATCCGGCAGAATGGCATTGGAATTTTGGTGATGGAACAACATCTACCGATCAAAATCCAATGCACCTGTATCAGGAACCAGGTATCTATAATGTTTGTCTGGCAATTTCTAATCCGGTGTCGCAATGCTTCGATTCTATATGTTACGAAGTCTGGGTGAATACTATTCTAGATAGTTGCATGAATGTTTTTTCTGCCTCTGTATCGGGACTAGTGGCTTCCTTTAACGGTTCCATGGTGAATGGCGAGAGCGCAACTTTCACATGGGAATTCGGTGACGGATATACTGCTTCAGGTAATCTGGTCACACATACATTTTTAACCGGAGGATTCTATACTGTAACCCTAACAACTGTTACAGCTCAGGGATGTATTAATTCGTCAGCCAGTACGATATTTCTTGGCGATACAGCCTCCATGCAGACTATTCAGGGAACGATCAGAGCAGGAGCCAACCTTTCTGTTTCTGGAGTAGTAATGCTATTACCTCTTAATGGAATCTGGAACTGGGGAGCCCAGATGACTAACATTGATTCTTCTGGTTACTACCGCTTCGACGGAGTGATGCCCGGAAGCTACCACCTGCTGGCAATACCTTATAACGTTGGTGGGGATACGATGGCCTATCTGCCCACTTACTTTGGAAATGTAGTTTTCTGGGAACAGGCTTCGGTAATAACCCTAGGTAGCGCGTTATTGGCTTATGATATAGACCTTGTAGCTTGTAACGGGATTAATCCAGGTCTGGCGCTTATAAATGGAAATATCACGGTTAACGGATTGAAATCCGGAATGTCAGATGTTAGTATCATACTATTGGATCAACAAAACAATCCACTGGTATTCGATCGCAGTGATGCTGCCGGGGCATTTGATTTCAGTTCTCTTGCCTACGGAACGTATATCATCTGGGCTGAACTTCATGGTGTGAATACATATCCGGTTACACTGACTCTTTCGGATGAGAATCCAACATCTACAGTGAATCTGAAACTTGATGGTACAACTGTAATGGGAATCAGTGATGAAGGTAGTCAGGTGGTTACTCTCGGGCAGGTGTATCCCAACCCGGTTGAAAGCATTGCAAAGATTGAAGTTTCCACACGGCAACCTGTCATCTTCGAGGTGCTATTGAACAATACAATGGGCCAGGTCGTAATGCGTAAGAGTATTACAGTGAATGGAACCAGTGAGTTAGAAGTTGAAACTTCAGGCATCCCAACAGGTGTTTACACACTACTTCTCAAGGGAAGTGATGGAAGCATACTTGTACGTAAATTCGTTAAAGCCAGCCGATAACGGCTAGCTCTTTATGCTCCTGCATGGCCCTTCGGTTTTTTCCGGAGGGCCTTTTTATTAACTGATATTTATAGTTTGAGAGGCATCTTTTCTCATTTGTATGAGAAGGTTTCAAATTATATATATTCGGGTTTAATATATACAACAGAAGAACTTGTTAAGATTGACTGATATTCTGAGAGTTTGAACAGATTATCGTGTTCATGCCAACAAACTCCTATCTTTGCTGTGGTTTAAAAAGAAATCATGGCCGTTATTCCCGGAAATCTGTTGAAGCAGGTGTCTTCTCCTGCCGATCTGCGCCTGTTAGATGAAGATCAGCTGGAACAGCTTTGCGCTGAATTGCGTCGATTCATTATTGAAGTAATTGCCTCTCACCCTGGACACCTTGGTGCCAGCCTTGGTACTGTCGAATTAGCTGTTGCTATTCATTATGTGTTTAAAACGCCCTACGATAAGCTTATCTGGGATGTTGGTCATCAGGCATATGCCCATAAGATATTGACAGGTAGATGTGAACAGTTCTACACCAACCGGACCTACCATGGTATAAGCGGATTTCCAAAAATGTCGGAAAGTGAATATGATGCTTTTGGTGTTGGTCACTCTTCAACCTCTATCTCAGCGGCTCTCGGGATGGCTGTAGCTGCAAAACTTCAGGGTGATAGCAAAAGGCAGCATATCGCGGTAATCGGTGATGGTTCAATGACTGCAGGGATGGCATTCGAAGCAATGAATCATGCCGGAGTTTCCAGTGCAAATCTTTTAATTATCCTCAACGACAATGGTATCGCTATTGACCGTAATGTTGGGGCTTTGAAAGATTACCTTACCAATATGGTAACCTCTCGCACTTACAATAAAGTACGCAATAAAATTTGGCAGCTTCTAGGTGGTAATACTCGTTATGGGCAGAATACCAGGGCCATAGTCAAGCAATTGGGTGGTGCTATCAAGGGGACTCTTTTAACACGTAGTAATTTATTCGAGGCACTTGGATTACGATATTTTGGTCCGGTTGACGGACATGATGTTGTAAGGCTAACACGTTTATTACGGGATTTGAGTCGAATTCCCGGGCCTAAGCTTCTTCACGTGATCACTAAAAAGGGTAAAGGTCTTGAAAAGGCTGAACAAGATCCGACAACATATCATGCACCTGGTGCTTTCGATAAAGTGACTGGTGAGCTGATAGAGAAAAAATGTACTGAAGCGCTCCCCCCAAAATACCAGAACGTTTTTGGAAAAACCATTATCGAACTCGCCAGGCTTAATTCCAGGGTAGTAGGAATTACCCCTGCTATGCCATCGGGCTGTTCACTTAACATGATGATGCAAGTGATGCCGGAACGCGCATTCGATGTCGGGATTGCTGAACAACATGCCGTTACTTTTTCAGCGGGTCTGGCAGCCCAGGGTCAGGTTCCTTTCTGCAATATATACTCTTCCTTTATGCAGCGTGCTTATGATCAGGTAATCCATGATGTTGCACTGCAAAACCTGCCGGTGGTCTTCTGTCTCGATCGTGGAGGTTTGGTTGGGGAGGATGGAGCAACGCATCATGGAGTGTATGATCTTGCCTATTTTCGTTCAATCCCAAATATGATTGTTTCGGCTCCAATGAACGAAGAAGAGCTTCGCAACCTGATGTACACAGCTCAATATAAGAATTATGGCCCCTTTAGCATCCGTTATCCCCGTGGCAGAGGTGTTAATCCTGACTGGAGTAATACTCCTTTTAAGATTGTTGAGATTGGAAAGGGGCGTAAACTAAAGGATGGTGTAAAGGTGGCAGTTCTTTCAATTGGTCATATAGGCAATATTGCTGCTGAGGCCATCAGGATTGTTGCCGATGAAGGTATTAATCCTGCCCATTATGATATGCGGTTTGTTAAACCTGTTGACGAAGAATTACTACACGAGGTCTTAAGGCAGTACCCGGTAGTAATTACAGTTGAAGACGGTACCATTGTAGGTGGGCTTGGAAGCTCGGTACTGGAATTCATGGCCGACAACAACTATCATGCTACCATTAAACGGATTGGTGTTCCTGACCGTTTTATTGAACAGGGTACCCCTATGGAACTATATCATGAATGCGGGATGGACGCAACATCGATAGCCAATACAATACGGGAGCTTGTCAAGTGAGTTCCATCAGGTGAATGAATGATTACCCAAATCAGATGATAATGCTGTTGCGACAAACCAACCTTAAGTTATGGATGCCGTTTTCAATCGATTTAAATGATAACGGTTTCCAACGGGCACAGATTATTCGGGAGTATCTGTTTATCTGACGTCACTATTCATTGATCAGCATATACGATGAATATCTTTGATGCAATACTGTTGATAGGTTCGGGAGTGCTTGTAGGCTTCATCAACACCCTTGCAGGCGGAGGTACCATCATCTCGCTTTCAGTATTTATGCTGCTGGGATTGCCCCCAATCACAGCCAATGGTACACATCGTATTGCAGCAACTCTTCAAACGATGACTTCTTCGGCTACATTTTTCAGGAAGAAGAAGCTCGATATCAGGCAGGGCTTGATCCTTAGCATTCCTGTAGTGACAGGAAGCCTCCTGGGAGCCATGATTGCTGTTGAAATCAATGAGCAGCTTTTTAAACGAATGGTAGCAGTGGTAATGCTTGGCATGTTATTTTTTATACTCTACAAGCCGCAATTATGGCTTAAGGGTCGTGTTACGGATACTATTACAACAACACGCTGGTGGCATTATATTCTCTTTTTCCTCATAGGTGTTTATGGTGGTTTTATACACGTGGGTGTGGGGTATTTCCTGATTATTGGAACAGTAATGGGACTTGGTTATGATCTTGTCAGAAGTAATGCCCTGAAAGTTTTTATCGTGTTTATCTATACCCCGATCACCCTGTTGGTTTTTCTATGGAAGGGACAGGCAGATTGGGGATTTGGCCTCGTGCATGCCATTGGTAATGTTTTGGGCGCATGGCTTGCAGCCCGCTATGCTGTAGAATGGGGTGCCGGATTCGTACGTTGGGTGATAGTAGTCGTAATTGTCGTTTCTTCAGGCCAATTACTCGGTATCTTTGATCTTGCACCTTTGTTTCGTTCATTACCCATCTAAACCAATACCATGGAACTGACACTACAACTTATCATATTATGCCTTGCCGGTATCGTGGTGGGAATTATCAATACATTGTCGGGGGGAGGTTCTATTATTTCGCTTTCGTTACTGATGTTTTTTGGTCTTGATGCCAATATCGCGAATGGAACCAACCGTGTCGCCATTTTTTTTCAAAGTCTTGCGGGCGTTAAGAAATTTAGCGATAGCAAGATGCTCGATATTCCCAGGGGCTGGCACTATGCAGTCCCCGCGCTCGTTGGTTCGCTGGCTGGTGCATGGATAGCTACCGATATAAACAAACAGCTGTTTGAATACCTGCTACTGATTGTTATGGTCATCATGGTCATATTGATGTTTGTCAACCCGGAGAAATGGATAGGCAAGAGTGGTGAACAGCAGAGCAGGAAGCCAGGCCGGATGACGTGGATAACATTTACAGCGATAGGTTTTTATGGTGGATTCGTGCAGGTGGGTATTGGATATTTTCTCCTGGCAGGGCTGGTTGTTCAGGCAGGTTATAATCTTGTAAAGGCTAATGCACTCAAAGTGTTCATCACTTTTCTCTATTCTCCTTTTACGCTGGTTGTATTCCTTTGGCACAACCAGGTAAACTGGTTGTATGGTATTGTGCTTGCGCTTGGAACTTTTTCAGGAGGTTATCTGGGAGCAAAACTGGCGGTGAAGCGGGGAGCATCTTTCATCAGGTGGGTTATCGTAGCTGTGGTAGCCCTCACGGTGGTGAAAGTCTTCTGGGGATTCTAGTTGACATTCCGTAACAAAAACCAGTATCTTCCCCGGAATTACTGGTATCAGCCTTCAATCTCCAAATCCAGTTGAGTCCTCAGTTCATTTAGCGCAGGATTGATCCCGGCCATGAGGTTGTATTTCTCCATCGGGGTATACACCTTTGCTTTTTCTACCGAGGGGTTCACAACAACCTGAATACTGAGAACATTGTTGTTAAGGCGTTGACGCAGGATGGCATAAAGATCCGGCCGTTTTTCAATCAGTGCCTCCTCCATCATTTTGTTTTCTACACGTTGTTCGATAACAAAATCTTCTTTGAGTACCGGTTTATAGTTGCTGATAGCAAGATAATAAACAACCGGATCGTGTGGTGTAGCGGCGACAATTTCATTCCATACCGATTCGAGTAGCTCCTGAGAGAAATTGTTGCGGAGTTCTGGTATTGTCGCGGCAGGTTCCTCTACCGTCGATTCTTTGATGGCTCCGATTCCTTTTATGCTGAAACCGAAAGCCGGCCCCCCCGACTGTTTTACCGTTGAAGCAGGTATGGCTGATTCGGCTTTTGGTTGTACGGGTGTAGATTGTACAGTAGCAGAAGGCACAGATGCCGGTGGGGGTGAAGTGACGGGAGGAGCAGGTACGGCTGCTTTTGGTGGCGGTGACTGTTTGGGTTTTTCTGCCACAGCTGTTGTCCCGTTTTGAGATTGCTGGTTCGGTGCCGGCAAAGGTTGTGCTGCCAGAGGAGGAGTTGATCCGGCTACAAGACGGCTCATTTTCAACAGGGCAATCTCTATATGCAACCGTTTACTATTTGAAATCCGGTAATCGATATCGCAACGGTTAGCTATATCCAGCGCCTGTAGCAGGAATTGAAGGTTACACCGTGCCGCTTGTGCAGCGAATTGCTGCCGGATACTCGTTGCCGCTTCAATTAGTTTTACCGTATCCGGATTAAGTGATAGCATCAGTTGGCGCAGGTGATCCGACAGCCCGTTTATAAAATGCTGTCCATCGAAACCGTTTTCTACCACTTGATTAAACAACAGGATGATACCCGACGAATCGCCGGCCAGTAACAGGTCAATAGCCCTGAAATAATAATCATGATCGAGTACATTCAGGCTTTCTATCACCTTCTGATAGGTAAGGTGCTGACCGGTATAACTAACCAGCTGGTCGAAGATAGAGAGGGAATCCCGCATACCGCCATCGGCTTTACGGGCAATGATATGCAGGGCATCGGGTTCTGCCTCAATTCCTTCCTGTGAAGCAACCCACATCAGGTGATGTACAATGTCTTCTACAGTTATTCGCTTAAAATCGTACGCCTGACAACGCGATAGAATTGTTGGCAGAATCTTGTGTTTCTCGGTGGTGGCCAGTATGAATTTGGCATATGAGGGTGGTTCTTCCAGTGTTTTCAGAAAAGCATTGAAAGCCTGCGCCGAGAGCATATGTACCTCGTCGATGATATATACCTTGTAACGACCTGCCTGTGGTGGTATTCTTACCTGCTCGATAAGACTCCTCATTGAATCGACAGAATTATTTGAAGCAGCGTCGAGTTCATAGATGTTAAAAGAGGCACTGTTGTTGAAAGCCTTGCATGATTCACAAACATTACATGCTTCCGTTTCATTTGTGAGGTTCTGGCAGTTGATGGTTTTCGCGAGAATTCGGGCACAGGTTGTTTTGCCTACACCCCGGGGACCGGTGAACAGAAACGCCTGGGCAATGTGGTTCCTGCTGATGGCGTTTTTGAGGGTAGAGGTGATAGAGGGCTGTCCGACAACACTGTTGAATGTTGCCGGGCGGTATTTTCGGGCTGAAACAACGAAATTTTCCATACGGTGACGCTTTTCGATAGAGTGGTCAAAAATACAAAAGATTTCGGGGTGGGGGACGACCGATTTGCCTTTCACCTCATCGCCGGTTAATTCCTTACTTGTTGAACTGCTTTGAAGACGTTTACCAGATTTATGCTAATTTAGCGTAATCAAAAAGCATAAGCATGAATGTCATTGAACATACGGGTAGCTATGTATTACTGATGCGACAGGTGCTTACGCGCCCTGACCGCCACTCGCTGTTTCTGCGGCAGTTGATAAACGAGATTCATAAAGTTGGGTTTGATTCCCTGGGCATTGTCGCCATTATCTCCGTTTTCATGGGGATGGTGGTAACGATTCAAACGGCCTATAATATCGACAGCCCGCTGATTCCGCTTTCAATGGTTGGTTTTACCGCGCGGCAGTCGGTAATACTTGAGTTCTCACCCACCATCATCAGTCTGATACTCGCGGGAAAAGTAGGAAGCAGCATCGCTTCGGAGATAGGGACGATGAGGGTAACCGAACAAATTGATGCCCTCGAGGTGATGGGAATCAATTCTGCCAATTTTCTTATTCTGCCAAAGGTGATCGCTGCCATGCTGTTTAATCCTGTCCTCATTATCTTCAGCATAGGGCTTAGTCTTTTGGGTGGCTACTTTGTTGCTCTGTTCACATCGCTGTTCACCCCTGGTGATTATGTAACCGGCCTGCGGTTTTCGTTCGAAGGGTTTACCGTGTTTTATGCGTTGATTAAAACGGTGGTCTTTGCTTTTCTTATCACAACGGTTTCGGCCTACCAGGGCTACATCATCAAGGGCGGGGCTCTCGAGGTTGGACGGTCAAGTACGACTGCCGTAGTCAGAAGCAGTATCCTCATTATTCTATTTAACCTGATCTTAACCCAATTGTTACTTACATGATAAAAGCCGATAGCATCGTCAAGCAGTTTGCCGGCCGTATTGTTCTTGATCATGTTTCGGTTGCTTTTGAACCGGGAAGAACAAACCTGATCATAGGCAGAAGCGGCTCAGGAAAAACAGTTCTCATGAAATGCCTTGTTGGATTGCTTGAGGTGGATGAGGGGGAAATTTATTACAACAACAGGCTTTTTTCAAAGATGACAGCCGTTGAGCGGCGCCCTGTAAGGCAGGAGCTCGGTATGCTCTTCCAGGGAGGTGCCTTGTTCGATTCAATGAATGTTGTGGAAAACGTGATGTTCCCACTCAACATGTACACCAATGATTCGAGGGCTGATAAACAAAAACGGGTCGATTTCTGCCTCGAACGCGTTAACCTGAGCCAGGCTGCCAGGCTGATGCCTTCAGAGTTAAGTGGCGGCATGGTGAAACGGGTTGCCATTGCCCGTGCTATTTCGCTGAACCCCCGATACCTCTTCTGCGATGAGCCCAATTCAGGACTTGATCCCCAGACCGCTACGCTTATCGATAACCTGATCCTTGAAATAACCCGCGAATCCAATATCACCACTGTCATTAATACCCACGACATGAATTCTGTACTTCAGATTGGCGACCATGTACACTTTATTCATGAAGGAAAACTGTGGTGGCAGGGTGATAAAACAAATATCCTCGACACTGAAAATTCTGAGCTTAACCAATTCCTGTTTTCTACAGAACTTACCAGGCGACTTAAAAAGAACTGACAGATGAATTATTTCGATATTGGTGCAGGTATTATCATCCTGTGGTCGGCATGGAAGGGATTTTCTTCCGGTTTTATTGTTTCTGTTCTATCCCTGGCAGGCCTTATAGCCGGTGTGTATGTGGCGCTTTATTTTTCAGGTTTTGCCCGCGATTTGCTTGCCGACAACTTTAACCTGAACGGTATGTACCTCAAGACGGCCGCGTTTGCTGTTACCTTTCTGGGCGTGGTCATCGCAATACATCTTGTAGCCCGGGTGCTCGAGAAAGTTTTAACTGCTGCAGCTCTTGGCCCGGCAAACAAGATGGCGGGAGCTGCCTTTGGTATTTTTAAAGGGGCATTGATCGTCAGCGTGATCCTCATGGTCATCAACACGTTTTCTTCCCCTGGCTGGATGAATGATGAGGTCTATCAGGATTCCGTGATCTGTATGCCTTCTTCCAGGGTCGCCCCCTGGTTTATCAGCCTCGTGAAGGATGAAGACCTGATCCGCTTTATCCCGTCGGTTCCCGATGACGATAAGGAAGAGAAACCCGCTGAACCTCAGCAAAACAGTACTGATTAAAAAGGAGCCGGTTCGCGGCAGCGATAACCCCAAACCGATACTTAACCAGGCAGAAGGCAAGAACAGCTTCCCCGGGTTAACAGTCCGCTATAACCGGGCATTCCGCCCATCCGGCATCTCACCTGCGCACGCTATGGCTGCACTACCGGTATCCGGTGTGTCTTTCTTGTTTCTTCAATACAACGGAAAGGAACAACCTCTTTACAGGTTATCCTCGGCATACCATTCTGCAAACGATGAGGGCGTTTCCCTCAACAGCATGTGGTGAAGCGTTACACCCCCGGGAAGTTCGGCTCTTAGTACCCGGGCAAAATCGACCAGGAAACCTTCACTCGATGGCTGCCAGGGGACGATCAATACCTTCCCGAACAGATCTGAGTTATGTTCGGGAACCAGGTGCCTGCTCTCTTCGCTGAGCACCAGCGCATGATCATAACGGTCAACGATCAGCCGGCTGACCAACTGCTTAAGGTCACCAAAGTCCATAACCATCCCCATTTTCGGGGAAGAGGGATCGGCTATCGGCTCCCCTTTGATGGTCACCTGCAATTCGTACGAATGTCCGTGAATGTGTTTACACAGCCCGTCATAGCCTGCAAGCGCGTGCGCCGTCTCGAATTTGAATATCTTGGTAATCCGTATCATCGACATGGTTATTGATTCTTTATCAGTTTCCCGTGATAAACGCCATCACCGGCAGCGACTTCAATCAGGTAGAGCCCTTGTTTCAGGCTGCTTACATCCACGTCCACCTCATCCTCGTTGCTGAAATCCTGGTGAAGCACAACCTGGCCGTTGATGGTGAACAGCGTGATCTGGAGTGTAGCCTGTTCAGCAGGTAGGGTGACTTCAACCGTGTTAACACAAGGGTTCGGGGCAACCGATACCCTGAGCCGTGAACGAATGGCTGTCGACGAAGCGGCATCTCCCCATATCTTCTCTACAAATTCGGGATGGTCAATGAAAGGATTCCTGTTGTTCTGGTACTGGTAAACGGCATTATTGCGGTCGATCTCTTTCTGGCTTACCGGATCACTCTCGTGCCACTCAACCAGCATTTTCCGGGCCCAGTCTCTCAGATCGGCTCCGTCAACCATACCATTGCTCTCCCAACCGGCATCCTCGGTGTAGTAACGCGTCGACATGTAGAAATAGGTCCGGGCGAAGTCACCTTTGTAAGCATCGATAGGTTCAAACACCACCTCCGAGTTTCCGGGATAAGTGTTGTTGCCCACCTTGCTCCCGTTGAGCGAAGTCCATGAGGCAGAGCCAACTTCCCCGTAGGGATAATTGCTTCTTCTCCCATTCACGTAACCATCGGTAGGGTAGAGGTGAAAAAGGTCGGAGTACATGGGGCTGTTTTCGTTAAACCAGCTCTTGGGCCACGAATGTTCCCGGTTGTAACAGTCTCCCTCGCCGTTGTAATTGCCGCACTGGTCGCTTCCGAAGGTGTACTGGTAAGGGGGCGTGCCACCCGGAACATCCGAGTACATATCCCATACCTTGCCATTGCTCTTCTTGTCAGTGTCGCTGAATGCTGACCATAACGCGCTATAGCTGATCGAATTATGTCCTTTAATGATGTTGTGCAGGGCACTCCTGAGCGATATCCCTGAAAGTCCTTCTGTGCCGTTGTAGTAGCCTGCCGGTTGTGAAAACGAGAACGAAATGGTGAAAAAGGTAAACAACACCAGCGCCTGTAAACGGCGGAAAATAAGTTTTGTGATCATAATTAAATGAAAATATAATGTATAATGCTTACAATTACCAGAACTACCCCTCCAAACACCACCGGACGGAACCGGTTGCTCAGGGGAAGCCTCCCTTTTGCCAGCTTCCTGCTTACTGTTTGCATAACAACCGACATCAGCCCAAGAACCACTGCCGCTGCCCAGAACGATTGACCCGAAATGCCCAGCGCGATACCCGACAGGAATGAATTCACCGACGAAACAAACATCAACTGTGTCCCGGCCGAAAGCCTGAAACTGGTATCTGCCGGAAGGGTAGTGGCTCCCTGCCAGATCATCTTTACCCCCACGAACATCAGGATCGAGAAATCGAGCAGTAAAAAGTTGCCGGGCGTTATAAAACCAATCAACCAGCCCGTGATACCCCCTACCCACATCGCTACAGTGCGCCACATCGCTTCACGCAACCGGTATCCGGCCGGGTATTTCCCTTCCTGAAAAAGAAACGAACTTCGCAGCAGGTCAAGCGATAGGGATAAGCAAACGAGGCAAAGAAACAAATAGTTCAAGTTCAAATTTTTGAGTCTGCAAAAGTACAAATATTCTCTCTCGGGCTGTTATCCCTGCATGAATCATTGCTAAACTTTCGGCACCTTATCTCCCCCCGCGCCCTCTGCAACGTGCTGCCGGTGCCCCTGTTTTGCTTTGCACACGATTGCGCCATCGCCTGTAAACGGTTGTTGCAGGGTGCCGTGGCTCCCTGAATGGTTAATATTTTGTAAAACCGGGCAAAATGTGACAAGTAGCACCTGTAAATAATGTGTCTGTAAATCAGTGTGTTATAAAATAACGAAATGTAAAATAAAGTTTTTTGCCCTCATTTTGAAGTTAAATTTTTGATAATGAAACCAAAAGTGTCTGTTATTCATCTAAATCGTCTTATCTTTGCAGCGTCATTTGTTTTAACATTTTATGGACAACTACGAAAAACCAGGGTCGTCTGAGCAATCGGGAGGATTGCCGGGCCAAGAAAACTCCGACAACGGAGACGACAAAAAGCGCAGACCTCGAAAGAGGATACCATTAAAACCTGAACTACAGCGAACAGCCTACGATGATCGATCTGCCAGACCGCGTATACCAGAACGCAGGTCAGATGATGATAACCCCAGGTACTCGCGTTCGGATGAATTCGGACCATCAGTGTATGAGCCCAGGAGGCCGTCATTACCTGAAAGAAGTCAAAACGATTACAGCGATCGTTACAACACCGATCGCCCTTACTCACCCCGCCAGTCGGGAGGCGACCGCCCTTATGGCGACCGCAGGCCGTCTGAACGCCCCTACGGCGATCGCAAACAGGCCGACAGGCCTTATGGCGACCGTCGTCCTTCATCTCCCCGCCAGTCGGGGCAGGGTGGAGGTTACCGTCGCGACGACGGGTACCAGGGTGGATCCAGAAACGGAGGCTCCCGCCCCGGTTTCAGCGGAAAACCTAACCTCGTGAAAAGAGGCACCCAGACAGGAAATCCTGCCCGTAAACAACTTAAAACCCGCTCGTTCCAGGAAGACGACAGACGGCGTACCGAAGCCGGGTTCCCGCCCCAGATTGAGGGTGAAATCCGCCTTAACAAGTACATCTCCTATGCCGGTATCTGCTCACGACGTGAAGCCGATAAACTGATCGAAGCCGGTGCCGTGAAAATAAACGGCGTGGTGGTTACAACCCTCGGAAGCCGTGTTCAACCCGGCGACCGTGTACAGTATGGAGATGAAACACTGGCCTTCGAAAAGAAATTCTACGTGTTGCTGAATAAACCCAAAGGGTATATCACCACCACCGAAGACCCCGGCCAGCGCAAAACCGTGATGCATCTCGTCGAATCGGCCTGCCGCGAACGTATTTACCCCGTGGGCCGTCTCGACCGCAATACCACCGGACTGCTCCTCTTCACCAACGACGGCCTGATGGCCAAAAAGCTGATGCACCCCTCGGGTACCATCCGCAAACTCTATCACGTGGTTCTCGATAAACCACTTACCCATGCCGATATCGATACCATCGCCAATGGTGTGAAGTTCGACGATGAGTCTGAAATGGTCGAAATCGACGATATAGCCTATGCCGCCGAAGACAAACACGAGATTGGCATTGCCATCCACTCGGGGCAGAACAGGGTGGTTCGCCGTATATTCGAGAAATTTGGCTACAAGGTGGTTAAACTCGACCGCGTTATGTATGCCGGCCTTACCAAGAAGAACCTGGGTCGTGGCCGCTGGCGCTACCTCTCCGAACAGGAAGTCAATTTCCTGAGGATGCTCTAAGCCTTATACCCGCGCGATCGCTATGCCCCGATGCAACTGGTTGCATCGGGGCATATTTTTTATCCCTCACCCCGGCGTGGCCACTCCCCCCGCTGAAGCCTCACCGTTGCAGGCCTTACCACGCGCCAACCGTTGCCCCGGGCGGTGTTGTGCCTGAGGCACCCCAATCACCCGGCCCATGGCTTCTCTCCCGGCTTGCGGTGAATAGCCCCCCGGCTGGCCGTGAAGCCCGTGTCCCCGTTCCAGCCCCGGCAACCGGTGTGAAAGGTTACCGCCCCATTACCGGGGTTCATCAGCCGGGGTGATGCTTCCACGGTTTCTGAATTATAGACAGGTTTCCGGAATTTAAACACCTGCAGGAAGCGGTTTCCACCCCCTTTTTCAAAAATTTTCAGATTTTTTTAAAATTTTAGTGTGAGAAATTACACCAAACCCCTGTTTTTTAATCCCTTGTACCCGTGTCGGTTATGCCTCTGAAATTTACCCGGGAGGCAGGAAAGAGGGACCAAACTCGGGTCAAATTCGGGTTTTTCCTATGAAAAGCCTATGTTTAGTGCATCTATGGAGTATTATATATATGTGTGTAATCTGAATATATATAATTTCCGGCACAATTTTAGCTTTAGCCGATAAACAACAAATTAAGCGACCCGGTTAACCAGGGATAACTCCTCACCAATGACAAGGGTATTTCCCACTATATTACACAGTAAAATAATGTTATAATACCATTACCTATATTGAATTCGGTTCATGGTATTACAATATTTGTTCTAAGGGGTTCAGCCTTATAAATAATAGTCAAATAATTATTTCAGAATCAGTTGTATAAGCCTGGTCTTTACTAACAGTCATTATTCCGGAAACTCTTCGTTATACAACTGCCTGAAGCTTTTGGGGGCAACCTTAGGCAGTTCACGCCGCTCACCCCATAGTTTTCCGGCAAACTGCCTGATGAGGAAGTTTTTGGTAACAGGGCCGGCAAAATCCATCATATATCGGCTCAAGAACATTCTTTTGGATACCTTCATCCCTCTCTTCCATGAGGTTGTTGAATAACCTTCAGCCACCGCATCCTTTCTGTTTTGCAGCAAGAGGTTGTGAAGTGGAATTTTTACCGGACACACCTCGGTGCACTTCCCACAGAGTGTTGATGCGAAACTCAGGTGGTTCCAGTTCTCCATTCCACGCATATGGGGTGTAATCACGGCACCAATTGGGCCACTGTAAGGGGTGCCATAGGCATGTCCCCCAATGGTTTTGTAAACAGGACAGGCATTCAGACATGCACCACAGCGGATACAGGAAAGTGCATTACGCTGTTGTTCTTTGGCAAGCAGCTTTGAACGGCCGTTATCAATCAGCACAACATACATATCTCCGGGGCCGTCGGGCTCTCCGTCAAAACGCGATCCACTAATGATACTATTATAGGCTGTAACATGCTGTCCGGTGCCATGGGCAGCCAGAAGAGGCCAGAAGAGGTCGAGGTCTTCTATGGAAGGGATCACTTTCTCGATACCGGCTATCACGATGTGGAGACGCGGGAATGAAATCGACATCAACCCGTTGCCTTCATTTTCAGTGAGTGCAACCGAACCGGTATCCGCGATCAGAAAATTTGCTCCGGTAATACCACAATCTGCTTTGACAAACTTTTCACGCAATAATTTTCTGACGAATGAAGTAATCTCTTCAGGAGTGCTATCAGCAGGCAGATCAAATTTCCGGTTAAATAAGGCTGCGACATCCTCCTTCGACATATGCATGGCCGGGGTTAGTATGTGATAAGGTTTTTCACCAGCCAGCTGCACAATGTATTCTCCGAGATCGGTTTCAAGTGATTCTATCTTATTGGCTTTAAGAGCTTCATTAAGAGCGATTTCTTCACTTATCATCGACTTCGATTTCACCACTGTACGAACATCGTATTTCTTCATCACAGCAAGAATCTCGCTGATAGCTTCGCCTGCATCCTCGGCCCAGATAACTTTCCCGCCCCGGGCAGTGAACTTGGCTTCAAATTCGATCAGATACTTATCAAGATCGTTGATTACACGATATTTGATACTGGCAGCTCTGGTACGCGCCAGATCGAGGTTTGAGAACTGGAGCAGCCCCCTTTTAACAGCCTGATCGTATTTTGCAATGTTGTTGGATATTATACGCCGATGGTCTTTATCGAAAGCCTTTTTTTCTGCATCACGGGTAAAGGACTGGCTTATATCGTTCATGGGTTGAAATTTTTCAATGAATAATCAGATCAGTGAACCGGAATTTTTTCAACTCTCTTTTGATGACGCCCACCTTCGAAAGGCGTTTCCAGAAAAGTTTTAACCATATCGATAGCCTGATCCATGGTAATAAAACGGGCACCCATAGCGAGCACATTTGCATTGTTGTGCTGCCTGGCAAGAGATGCCAGCTCAGTAGTATGACACAGGGCACACCTGATTCCCTGGTGCTTGTTAGCCACCATACTAACCCCTATTCCACTACCGCAAATAATAATCCCCCGGTCAAAACGTCCCTCTTCAATAGCAGAGGCAAGTGGATGAATCACATCCGGGTAGTCCATGCTGGCTTCAGAATGGGTTCCAAAATCAACGGTACGGTAGCCATGCTCTTCGAGCCATAGCTTAATACTTTCTTTCATTTTATAGCCTGCATGATCAGCAGCAAGTGCCAAAATTTCCGAATTTTGCATGGTTGTTGAAAAGTTTTTTGATCAACAAAGGTACTGATATTTTTCGCCTCTATTTCACCCCTACCCGTTAATGACTTACGGAGAAATCTATCAGCACCATATTTTAAAAATAGCTGATTTATAATGAAATAAAACTTATCAACAATAAATTGTTCATAATATATCAGGGCTGTTAATAACCCGCTGATAACTTTCTCTTTTTTGTTAATCGATTTCTCTTTTGCCGGACCGCTTGTTGAAAACCGGGAAGTTTTCACCTTTTTTCAACAACTTTTCAACAAGGTGAGGGGGTATTCTTACAGGAAAGTTATCAACAAAAAGGGTTATTAACCATTGTTAATAACCTTGAAATAATACTGCTTTACAATCGTTTAAACGAGACCCTCCTGTTGATAAACTGTTAATAAAAATTCATAACCCGAAATGTCAAGTAAATTGCCAAAAAGTTATCACCACTATTAACAGCCTTTGTTGTTATTATTATTTTTAAAAAGATATAAAGAAAAAGAAATATGGAACAGACTTTAAACCTGAAACAGGCAATCCTCGATTTAAAAAAGAAAAAGAATGCGATCATTCTGGCTCACTATTATCAGATACCTGAAATTCAGGATTTGGCTGATTTTATTGGTGATAGTCTTGCTTTATCACAAAAAGCATCAGAGGTTGATAACGATGTAATTGTATTTTGCGGCGTCCATTTTATGGCAGAAACAGCAAAGATACTTAATCCCGGTAAACAGGTACTTCTTCCTGATTTGGAAGCTGGTTGTTCACTTGCCGATTCGGCTCCGGTAGATGATTTTGCTGCCTTCAAAAAAATGTATCCTGATCATGTAGTCATAACCTACATTAATTCAACTGCAGGTGTAAAGGTATTGAGTGATGTCATTTGTACATCAGGCAATGCAGTTCAGATTGTAGAATCTTTTCCGCGTGATCAGAAGATTATTTTTGCACCGGATCGTAATCTTGGGTCATGGATTAATAAAATTACTGGCAGAGAGATGGTGTTATGGAATGGTGCCTGTCATGTTCATGATATGCTTACCACCGAGGCAGTTTTAAAACTGAGATTGCAACATCCTGATGCTGCTGTTGTTGCACATCCGGAATGTAATGCAGCAGTGCTACAGTTGGCTGATTATATTGGAAGTACAAACGGTATGCTCAAATTTGTTAAAAGCGACTGGCATGTAAAATACATCGTGGCGAGCGAGACGGGGATCATTCATCAGATGTACAAAGATGCCCCCGGAAAGGAATTTCTGGTGGTCTCAGCCAACGAAACATGTTCATGCAATGATTGCCCTTACATGAAGCTAAACACGCTTGAGAAGCTTTATAAATGTCTTCTGAATGAAACTCCATCAATTGAACTTGATGATGAAATAATAGAGAAGGCTGCTGTTCCAATAAACCGCATGTTGACAATCAGCCGTTCAGCGGGTCTTATCTGATTTTGACGGTTTGAATGAAAGTGTTACTTTTGCAGCCTGAAAAGCCACTTTAGCTCAGTCGGTAGAGCAGCGCATTCGTAATGCGCGGGTCGGGGGTTCGAGTCCCCTGAGTGGCTCAGGAATTAAAAAAGACCGTAGTGAATGATCTCATTACGGTCTTTTTTTAGTATATTATTGATTATTAAAGATTTTGTTTGAAATAATCTTCAATTTTCATAATCAAATGGGTACGATCAGGACCGCTGACATTATGATCATGGCCCGGGTAAACAAAATAGTCGAGCAGGATACCCTTTTCAATGCAAGCCTGAACAAAACTTAAACTGTTTTGCCACACCACCACAGGATCAGAAGTGCAATGAATTATCATAAGCCTGTCTTTCAAATTACCGGCTTTTTCAATCAGGCTGGCTTTTTTATAACCTTCTTCATTTGTTTGAGGTGTATCCATATATCGTTCGCCGTACATCACTTCATAATACTTCCAGTCGCAAACTGGTCCGCCAGCGACAGCTGCTTTAAATAATCCGGGATTTTCAAGTAATAGGTTGACGGTCATGAACCCGCCATAACTCCAGCCATCAACACCAATCCTGGTTGTATCTACAAAAGGTTGCTGCTTAAGAAAGCTGATACCGGTCAACTGGTCTTTCATTTCCAGTGTGCCACACTGTCTGTGAATTGCACTTTCAAAAGCAAAGCCCCTGTTGGCTGAACCACGGTTATCAAGGCTGAATACTATATAACCCTGTTGTGCCAGATAGTTAAGATAAATACCTGCCCCCGAAAGCCAACTATCGGTAATAAGTTGCAAGTGAGGCCCGCCATACACGTACACGATAACGGGGTACTTTTTTTCCGGATCGAAATCAGCAGGCTTTATCATTCTACACCATAAATCAGTACCTTCTTCATTTTTAAGAGTAAACAGAGTTGTTTCTCCCAGTTTATAGGCCGACAACGGATTGGCAGCTTCGAGCAAAGTTTTTGATTTTCCTGATTTTACTTCAGTAACCATAATTTTCAATGGAACATCAGTATTGTTATATTGATCGATGAAATATTTACAGTCATCGCTAAGTTTTACAGCATGAGTACCATGATCGGCTGATAGGCGCCTGACCGTTCCCTTGTTTATATCTGCCGTGTAGATGTTTTTTTGAAGCGGACTCTCTTTCGTGGCCAGAAAGAAAACCTGTTCCCCTTTCGGGTCAAATCCGGCAACACCCGTAACCATCCATGATCCGGAAGTTACCTGACCAATAAGCTTACCATCAGTGGTATAATGATAAAGATGATTGAAGCCATCACGTTCACTCAGCCATAAAAATTCATCAGGTTTAGAGTTGATGAAATAAAGCTGATTTTCGGGCTCGACATATTTTTCAGATTTTTCTTCAAACAGAGTCTTCACAAGTTCACCGGTACCTGCATCATATTTATTCAATCTCAGGTGGTTCTGATCCCTGTTGAGCAAGCCAATGTAGATGAATTTTTCGGAAGGATCCCATGTAACAGAAGTAAGATATTGAGCAGCAGGTAAACCAGTTTTCATGTAAGTAGTACTATTTGTACTGATATTATAGATTCCCAGTGTTACTTCATGCATATTTTCACCTGCCATCGGATATTTCACAGGTTTTTCGGTAGCTATACGGGTTGTTATATCAACGATAGGGTAATCGGGCACCATGGTTTGATCCATCCGGTAGAAAGCCAGAAAATTTCCTTTAGGACTCCAAAAGGTTCCCTTCTCAATACCAAATTCATTGCGATGAACATTATTGGCTCCATATACAATGTCGTTGTTTTTTTCATTCGTGATAGCAATTTCGGTTCCGTCTGCCGATAGAAACAGGTTGTTGTCGCGGGTAAAGGCCACTTTTTTTGTGAGCGGTTCAGTATCTGTATTTTCTGCTTTCTCAGGGATAGTATTAACAATTGAAGCAACTTTTTTCAGCAGGTCGTAACAAATGATTTTACTTTCACGGGTAAAGATCAGCTGATGATTTGAAATCCATTCTATTGAAGGAAATCTGTTCGACTGTTTAACAGACAGTTTAGTCAGAGCTGCATTGATATCATCCAGCCTGAGAATAGTATCTGGTTTCCAGGCCTGGTATTTTTGTTTTACCAACGATTGTTTTGTAATCCAGCTGAATGTATGTTCTCCTGGCACCCATTGCAGGTTTTGTAGTCCTCTGGCATAAACTGCCGGGTTTTGATAAGCAGCATCGGCGGGTGTTAATAATGCCGTCTGGGATGTGGCCTGAAACGGATAAACCTGTATAAACAGGAAGATGGATAAACAGAAGCGGAGGAGTAAAGATTTGCTCATGTTGGAAATCGGGATAAGTGAATGGTTAATTAACACTATTTTTCATACGCCATGAATCAATGGCGGTAAATATTTATCTGGTTAAAGATGGGAATGTCTTTGGCGAATACTTATGGGTGATGAAATATTTCAACAACCACAAAGGCAGGTATGGTATTTGACAGTGAACTTATTAATTCGTTTTTGGTTCTTCTGCAAATCTGATACTTTGCAAAATAGCTTCAAGCTGAATCATGAAATTCCGTTTCTCACCATTCGGATTATAGGCATATGCTTCAGCTGTGAGTATTTTATTCTGCTTTTTATTGTATAGGGTATATGTAATAAACGGACCGCCCATGAAGTCTTTTTTCATCATCCATAAACCACGTGTGATAGCCCTGTAGCCGGTCTCCTGGCTTTCCGATACTTCCCTGACCGGAGGTATAACGTCAGTAGAAGTGGCCATATAAGATCCTTCTGTTGGCCCTTTGATGAAGCTGAAGCCAATAGAATCACGCTGACGTAGTATCTGTTTTAATCCGAACTGAGCTGTATCAAGATATGGTCTCTGGTAAAATACAAGCCCTAATTCAGTATCCTGTTTTTTACGGTGGATTGCTTGCCGGAGCCATAAAAAATCATTGGCTTTAAGAGCTATACTGAAACTACCCGGGACCATAATATCAATGTTGAATTTTGATTTCAACAGTGTTTCGGCTTCCTTAGCCGGCGATATTTTGTAGAGGTTTTGTGCACGTTCAAATTGGTTTTTTTTGAAAAGTTCGTCAATGGCTTCTTTGTATTGGCCGAAAGCTGAAATCAGTGCTGAATCTGAAGAAGCAATCATTGTGACCACCACCTGAGGAGATGCCCACTGGTTTTTTTTCACATCGACTACAGGAGTGGCCACTGTTTTGTCAGCATGAACAATCAAAATGGTGCTATGGGATATATACAGCGGGTTGTTTTCAAACTTCTTGATAGAAGCGTTCAGGAGATCGTATTGTGGTTCAGGTTGGGGAAGCGCATATACATAATTACTGAAAAAAGCTTTCAACGAGTCCCCTACCAACCCCTGCCATTGTTCCGGAGTATCAGTTACGATGAGTAATTCTGAAGTACCTCCAGTAGCTTTTGTGCCTGTTGTTCCAATATTGTCGCACGAGCTGAGAAGTATGATAATCAGCGTGCAAGCTAGTAAATTGAGATTCTTTATCATAATGATTTTGGGTTTTATTTTATAATTCCGATAATAATTTTCTGACCGGCTTTTAATGCATCTTCATTAGTGATGCTATTGATTTTTTTTAATTCATCGACAGTCATTTTGGCTATTGACTGAGCAATTTTGAAAAGAGTGTCACCTGATTTAACTGTATAATATTCGAATTTTTCTCCTTCGTTTTGTACAGGTTTAGCAGATCCAATGATTATTAGCTTCTGTCCAATTCTAAGTTTTGAATTTTTCAGGTTGTTTATTGCCATTAATTCGTTGACAGTTAAGTTATTGTTTTTGGCAATGAGACCTAAGTTTTCTCCTTTTCTCACGACATGGACGATTTCTTCAGCCTTTTTTGGTTCATCTGTTGGTTTGAGCCTGGAGCCGGTATCTTGTTTTATTTGAGCCTGTGCTACTGCTGTGATCGAAGTGTCACTTTTTACCTGAGTAATCTTTGGTTTTGAGTCAGTATTGGCAACCACCTGCTTTTTGGGGACTGTACCTGTCGGATAGATTATAATTCGCTGACCTTGTTTTATCATATTTTTCTTCAGACCATTCCATTTTTTTATATCACTTACCTTACAGTGATACTTATTGGCAATTTTTCCAAGAGATTCTCCTCTTTTTACAATATGAATCGTCCTCTCGGTTGCTGTTTTAATGGTTGCAAGCATTTTTTCCCGCTCTAACCCCTGTTTTGTCTTAAACTGATAAAGAGCCTTTTCGTTGTTAATAAAATCAGCTGTCTTGTCCTTTGGAATTCTGACTACATATTTCTTATCGGGGGTAGCCGGGATAATTCCCTCTTTGTATGCCGGGTTCAGGAATTTAACCTGATCTATCGGGATGGAAAGAAATTCACTGATCTGATTAAACGAAAGAGCATCTTTGACAAGGATAGTATCGATACCACCGTACAATATTCCGGGGTTAAGAGGGTATAAGTTATGTTCTGCAGCATAACTCATTACATAAGTTACAGCAATAAAAGCAGGAACATAACCTCTGGTTTCTCTGGGCAGGTATGGCCAGATTGCCCAGTAATTCTTTATGCCGCCCGAACGCCTGATAGCCTTGTTAACATTTCCTGCACCGGAATTATAGGCTGCCAGTGCCAGCGACCAGTCACCATAGATATCATACAGGTCGCGCAGGTGACGGCAGGCAGCATCGGTTGCTTTATAGGGATCACTTCTGTCATCGACCAGAGAATTCGATTTCAATCCATACATTTTGCCGGTATTATACATAAATTGCCATAATCCTCTTGCACCTGCCCTTGATACAGCTGTCGGGTTTAAAGCCGATTCTACCACAGCCAGATATTTCAGTTCCAACGGCATGTTATATTTATCCAGCATTTCTTCAAACAACGGGAAATAGATCGCAGCAAGACCCAGGGCACGACTGGTAAGCTCACGTTTCCTGACAGCATAGAGGTTGATAAAATCCTTAACATGCTGATTGTAGATAAATTCAAAAGGTGTGTTTCTGTCTAACTCAGCAATTCTTTCTGCGATAACAGAATCAGGATAACTGGGTACCTCATCAAAAGGGAATTGGTAAATATTGGAGATTTGTTCATCGGGTACGAGGTAATAATCCTGAAAAAACTTAATGTTGGCCAAACTATCAAGGGCGCGTACAATGGGCATATCAGGATTCAGATTTTGACCAAGTACACTTTGCGTAATAGGTCTGAAAGCGGTGGTGTCATCAATTCCCAATGTATCAGGTCCCAGTTGTATAACTTCCTGCGCGTTTCCATTATTTGAAATCAACATTACCGCTACGGAGGAGAGTAAGAGAGCTGTCTGATAAAGTTTTTTAAGTAGATAGCCTGACATCTTGATAATTCTCAGTTTTGTATTGAATAAAATAGTTTTCCGATAGAATCCTTTTGCTGCATTATCTAATGAAATGTGGCATCGCGGGAGGAAGCTCCATTGATATTTCTGTTAATCCTCCGATGGTACCTTCTTCAGTGAGCCACGCTGACTGGTGGATAAGTTTCCTGATCCCGTTTTTTTCAATAGTATATATATTGGATCCGCCTTCGGTGAGTAATTTTCTAATGATGGATGCAGAGTGCTCATTATGACATTTAAACAAACTCTGTCCTATCAGATTACCACCATAATTTTTAAAAACGCTTTGGGCCTTCAGGTTCATATATATTATTTCAGCTTTTTCATTGCATACCGTAATGGCAGCAATGCTGTTCATAGACCACATTCCGTT
This sequence comes from Bacteroidota bacterium, assembly GCA_003250395.1. Classification (GTDB taxonomy): domain Bacteria; phylum Bacteroidota; class Bacteroidia; order Bacteroidales; family TTA-H9; genus GWE2-42-24. Next base: position 42,895 of record QKGM01000001.1, read on the forward strand.
ATCATTCTTCATCTTCTCCGGCATTTTATTTCTGCAAAGCTAAGTCTTTTTTAGGCCCTTGAGAGAAAAACAGAATACCACTATCCTGAATCCCGGATCTATAACGCTGATTTCTTTACAGATATTTTCTACTTTTGCGATTGTTCAGTAGACCAGTTAAACAGAAAAGAGCATTAAGAAAGCTTTAATCACCTAATTATTTGTATATGAAGATACTATCACGCATCATATTTACTACTTCATTGTTTATTATAGGCCAGAATGTGGTTTTCTGCCAGGAAGAAGAAGCAATTCAGAGTCCTTTAACCCACTGGATGACACCAGATGAACTTCTTCGCAAGGATGAGATAGGTAAGGGGTTTGAGCCTACTGCTCCGCCAACCTGGCCAGTCATTAGTGTGGCTGAATTTATGCCTTCTGAAGGTGTACTTGTGAGATATCCGTTTGGAATCCCGATGTCTCTGATTAAGGATCTTTCATTCAGAACCAGGGTGACTACAATTGTAAAAAACAGTTCGCAACAGTCGACAGTGAACAGTCAATATACCAGTAATGGTGTAAACGTTGCAAATTGCGATTATTTAATAGCAAATAGTGATAGTTACTGGACCCGTGATTATGGTCCCTGGTACGTAATTGATTCTTCGTATGAAGTAGGAATTGTAGATTTTCCTTACAACCGTCCAAGGCCCAATGATGATGAGATAGCCAAACTGGTTGCCGGGTATCTGGGAATTCAATGGTATGGAATGCAGGTTACTCACACAGGGGGAAATTACATGAGTAACGGAATGGGTCAGGCGTCATCAACTGAACTCGTCTATGAGGAGAACCAGGGAACATCGACAGCAACAATTGATCAAAGAATGCGTGATTATCTGGGGATAGAGCAGTATTTTGTGAGGCCTGACCCTAATAATACCTATATAGATCATATCGATTGCTGGGCTAAATTTCTTGATGTTGATAAGATTCTTGTCAGAGCTGTTCCTGCAAGCCATCCGCAATACAGTTCTATTGAAGCTGCCGCAGCTTTTTGGGCCTCTACAACCTCTTCTTATGGCACACCTTATCAGGTTTTCAGGGTAAATACCCCTAATGATGAACCCTATACCAATTCTTTGATTTTGAATAAAACGGTTTACCTTCCAATCAAGGGAACCGCTAACGATCAACCTGCAAAAGCAGCGTATGAGGCTGCAATGCCTGGTTACGAAATACTTACATATATGCAGCTGGGATCTGCCCCTTGGGAGAGTACCGATGCGTTACATTGCCGTACCCACGAGATGGCGGATCGCGGTATGCTTCTTATACGACATATGCCTATTCTGACCACAAGGCCGTCGGATGAAGATTATCAACTGCTCGCGGATATTGTTCCACTTAGTGATACAGGTCTTTATACCGATTCACTCTTTATCATGTACAGAGTAAACAATGGAACCTGGAAGCCGGCTGAATTAAACTGGCAGCAAAATCATCAGTGGACAGGTATAATCCCGCGTCAGACAGAGGGATCGTTGATCGATTACTATATACATGCTGCCGACTCTACAGGAAGATCCGAGAATCATCCTTATATTGGTGCGCCTGATCCACATAGCTTTTCTGTCGGACCAGCCATTCATCCTCATATACTGATAAATACAGCATCAATTGATACCTTCGCCTATCCGGGCAATGCAACCACAGCAAAAATTTCAATGACGAATACCGGAGCAGCAACGCTTTCTTATACTTTGTCGGTTAACCCGGGTTCCGACTGGATTGGTATTCCTGATCCCCAGGGTAGTATTGGAATGGGTAATACCAGTTTGGCAGATATTATATTGAATTCAGCTGGTCTTGTAAATGGTGTTTATCATGATTATATTTATGTGACTTCTAATGATCCTGACAGGCTGATAGATTCAATAGGAGTCACGTTTACTGTAGGTGATCCGTCAGCTATCAATCAACTGCAGGCCGATGGACTGAAGCTATGGGTATCGCCCAACCCGTTTACTAATTTTGTAAGACTAAAAGTTGAATCGAATATAAACCGGCAGGCCACTATAACGATTTTCACGACGGGGGGACAACCTGTATTTTCGTCAACCTTAGAACTTCATGCAGGGTTAAATAACGTAAATCTGAATTCCGGTGAATTCAGGACATTACAACCCGGAATATATCTAATGAACGTCAGATCTGGCGATCAGGTAGTCTATCGGCGACTCGTCAAATTAGATTAAAGAGGTTTCAGCAGAATAAAAATGAATAACTTTAGGCCGGAATAATCCGGCCTTTATTATGCGTACTAATTTCCTGTGCATTCTTTTTTCTTTTCTCATTCCTTTTTGCGCTTTCACACAAACAGCAGAAGTGGATTCGAGGATAGATCAGATGCGTTATTGGATGCGCCTGGCCTCAGAGGGAAAAGTTCCATATAATCTTCCTCTGCCTGAAGTAAAATCCATACGTCGTCTGGATGTTTCTACTCCATGGGGGCAGCTTTCACCAGATGTCAGGCTCGGTGACAAAAAGAGTACACAATCTGAGAATTCGGTGACTGCGATGCCAGGTGAAAGTAATCTGTTTCTTTCTGGTAATAATTCGAGTGATCATCCAGTTACCTGGCTATTTGGTTCCGATGCCTTCGTATCTGACGATGGTGGGGGCTCATGGAAAGGGAAATCTGAGGGAGTAGCTGGTGACAACAATGGAGACCCTGCAGTTGACTGCGATTTGGAAGGTCGAATGTATTCAGGTCGAATCGCGAAAAACAGAGGACAATCAGTAGCATGGAGTGATGACCATGGACATACCTGGCACGCTGTTCAGGTAGCCTCACCCGTATATTCAAGTGATATTTTTGACAAGAATCATCTGTGTGTTGATCGTTCTCCTTCCAGTCCTTTTGCCGGAAGAGTATATGTAGCATGGAGTTATTTTGGTCAGGGAACTAATGATGGTCATGTTTTTATAAGTTATTCAGCCGATCGTGGCCTTAGTTGGTCTGATCCCGTAGTAGTCAGTACCGCTCTTTCTGATATCTTCTTACATCATGGAGTTAATTTGCATACGGGTCCGGAGGGTTATTTATACGCTGTATGGTCAGTTTACGATAACTGGCCCGGTGATGAGTCAGGTATTGCCTTTGCAAGATCAACAGATGGTGGAGTGACCTTTGAGCCCGCAAAACGGATTGGACCGGTTATCAGAGGGAATCGCTATTCTTTATCTCCAAAACAAATGAGAGTGAATGCTTTTCCTGTATTAGCCGTTGATTGTTCAGATAGTCCAAATAGGGGGACGTTAACAGTTGTTTGGAGTAACAAAGGGATACCCGGGGAAAATCTCGGGAGAAATTCTGATATATGGTCGATGCGATCCTTTAACGGAGGCGATACATGGACATCTCCCCTGAAGATTAGTAATAATGATGCGCCATCACCACATACGTCTTATTTTCCCTGGATTTGCTGTGATGAGGTTACAGGAAACCTCTATGTTGTTTATTATGATGATCGAAATACTGATACCCTGTCTTGTGAAACCTGGGTAGGTGCCTCATTTGATGGTGGATCTTCCTGGACCGAATTTGCTGTAAGTGATGTGGCTTTTACACCGCAACCAATTGTAGGAATGGCTGCTTCTTATTTTGGAGATTATATTGGAATAGCATCCTATAATGATTACGTTTGTCCGTTATGGACAGATAACCGCGATGGTATTGCAGCAAGTTGGTGTTCCCCTTTTAAAGCCGTTCCAACAGGAAGCCAGAAGAGTGTTACGATCAGGCGGTGGTGGATTGAAGGTGATAAAGAGGCTTTTGGAACTGGAAAACTTCATGCAGCAGATACTTCTGTTTTGGGTATAGTGCTCGTAAATAACGGTCAGCTTCCCATTGGTAACTGTGAAGTCAGGTGTACAACAGACTCACCGTTTCTTTCTTCGATTAAAACCAGCAATATTTCCGGTTTTATCCTCCCCGGGGATTCAATGTTAATTGAGAATTTTGCGGTTCTTTACACCTCAGCGGATGCTCCGGAAGATGGTGTAGCAGCCTGTAATTTATCGCTTATGGGTGATGATACAATTCCGCTGCAGCCTCTTTATCCGAGGTTTGCTTCCCCAGACCTTTCTTTGGTTCAGGTTTCTGTTATAAATGAGTCGTTAGCCTTAAACGGAACCCCGGATCCAGATGAAATATTTCAGTTTTGCTTCACCCTGGTTAATAAAGGATCTATTCCTTTTCCATCCGGTCAGGCAGTTCTTTCATCCGATCTTGCAGGAGTACAATTCGAAACAGGAATACTTCCTGTTGAGGAGATTAATCCAGGTGATTCTGTATTACTTATATCGAACTGTCATTGGCCTCTTGATGCATCAACTAGTCAGCGAGTTAAGATATGGATATCAATTACTGGCCAGCCATTTGTTACCAAGCTGATGAGTTTACAGTCAACCTCGGCACTTATGGAAGACTGGGAGTCAGCAACTACTTCTCAATGGCCCTGGAGCATTACACCTGATTGCCCATGGACTATTGATTCAATCACCAGACATAGCGGAAGATACAGTATTCGCTCAGGGAGTCCGCCTGATAATGGAAGATCTGTCTTGTCATTGAGTTATTATGTTGCTAAGCGTGATACCGTAAGTTTCTGGATCAGGACTGAGAGTGAAGAGCAATACGATGTGTTGACCTTCAAGATTGGGAACACAGACATGGGTTCATGGTCAGGTCGTTCAGAATGGCAATTTGTGGCATTTGAGGTCGATAGTGGTTACCAGACTTTCACCTGGATTTATAGTAAAGATATCTTCAATGGTTTATGGCGTGATTGTGCATGGCTCGATGATATTCAGCTTCCCGGGATGGCAAAAGCCTGGCTGTCATTAACCGATACAGCTATGTGCCATACGGATACGGCGATTATGTTAAACGCAAATGGAGGCAATTTTAATCGTTTACGCTGGTTTACGCTTGGTGATGGGGTCTTGTCCCATTCGCAGGGTTTAAGCGTGTTATATGAGCCGGGAGAGGCTGATATTGCCTCGGGAAAAGTGAACCTGTATGGGCAGACGATGGGTAATCTGGTTCAGGTTAGTGATACAATGACTTTATTTATCCAGCAGCCCCCCGGCAAACCAGTTATCAATGTTAATCCTATTGCGTATTGTCGTTCTAAAACTGATTTAATTAATTTAACTGCCTCTCCCCTGCCCTTTCATGTCATGAACTGGTATTTCAATTCGCAATTGAATCCGGTGGCTTATGGGTTCAGTACTTCTTTTACAGCACCTGATGAATCATCAATCATTTATGGCGCAGTGGAAAATAACTGCGGCATATCAGATACAACGGTTCAACCGATCAGGGTATTTCCGCTTCCGATTCCTTGTCTGGGGTCCGATACTGCAATTTGCCATGGTTCCAGTATAATTGTAAGCCCGGGAGATGATTTCGCGTCCTATTTATGGAATACAGGCGATTCGTCATCAAATGTGATTATTTGGTATAACCAGTTGTTGAGCAATGAAATGTCCGTTTCTGTTACTGTTGAAAATGAGTATGGATGTAGTGCTTCAGACTCTGTGGTTATAAGGCTATCCGATTGTTATACAGCAGATTTTAATAGGTTTATATTAATTCCTGACCATATTTCAGGAAGCCTGCTCATCAGATGTAATGGTTGTGCGTCGCAGGCAGTTCAGTTGACAGTGTATACCATCAGCGGGCAGTGCTGTCTGGTATATTCACTTGCTGGTGCTTCTCTTTCAGACATCACGATCCCTTTCAGGAGTGAGGCATCAGGCATCTATTTCTTCAGATTAACGAATGCTGATGGAAACTCTATTACAGGAAAGTTTTTCTGGTAGAGTTGAGAAGTTATCTGCTTGAAAGCCCAAGTTCATTTTTAAGGGCCTGAATAAACTCATTCATTTGAACCAATCTGGTTTGTAGAGATAAAATCTCCTCTTCCTGAATATTTGGTTGAGAAAAGCCCTGTAAGATTTCTTTGCGCAGGTTTTCGGCCTTCCTTAATTTCAGCTTAAGTAATGTTTCTTTAACCAACAAACTGATTTTATCACCTTCAGTAGGTGTCGGCATTCCTTTATCCGTTTCCCATCGCGGACTTATTTCATGAAATTCAGCAGCCATGTTGGTACTGATATTTCTGATTTCATTGTCCGAATGGTTTATGAAATAGCGGTCGTTTGGGAGGTTTCCATTTATTAAACCTTCTTTGATTTCATCAAACATCTTTTGATAAACACTGCTCTGGAACATATACTCTTCTCCGTCCAGGTCGTTTATAATAAATTCGGCTACAGGGTATTTATCAACTATATTTTCATTGTTATCGTTTGTAGTTTTGATCTCGAAATACCTGTGGCCATAATTTAACAGAACCCTTATCAGGTTCTCCTCATGGGTTAACAAACGGTCTACTTCCTGTATTTCATTTTCCTGAGGTTTAGCGATTGGGCTTGCATCCGGGAGTGATTTTGCTTCTTCGTTGCTTTTCTTTAAATTTTTTCTCAGAATTTTACTTAATTCCCAGGTCAAAGTCTGTTCATCAACATCCATGATTCTGCTGCATTCCTTGAGATATTCGCTTCTTAGAATAGCATTGGGAGTAAGAGCAATCGACTCCAGCATCTCGCCTGTCAAAGCGGCTCTTTTAATTGGATCACCAGCAGCCTCATCAAGAAGTAGTTGGGTTTTAAAAAGGATGAAATCGCGGGCATTTTCCGAGATAAATCTGTTTACTTCATCGGGATGATGCTTTCTGGCATAAGAATCCGGATCTTCACCATCTGGAAACAGGACGATGCGAACAGTCATATCAGCTGCCAGAATCATATCAATACCCCTGAATGAAGCTTTGATACCTGCAGCATCACCATCATATAATATGGTAATGTGTCGGGTGTATCTCCTGATCATACGGATCTGGTCGGTAGTCAGCGAGGTTCCTGAAGAGGCCACTACATTACTGATACCGGCCTGGTGCAGGGAAATCACATCGGTATATCCTTCAACCAAACAGCAGTTATCCTGATCGGCAATAGCTTTGCGTGCCTGATAGAGGCCATATAGTACACCACTTTTATGGTAAATATCTGATTCAGGACTATTGAGGTATTTAGCAATTGACTTATCAGAACCCAGAATTCTGGCTCCAAATCCTATCACTCTGCCGGCGACATTATGAATAGGAAAGACTACCCTGCCACGGAATCTGTCGACCTGAAAGTTTTCTCTCACTATAGTGAGGCCTGTTTTTTCCAGATATTCGAGTTTATACCCGTTTTCAATTGCTTGTCTCGTAAGAGCATCGCGCGATTCAGGAGAATAACCCAGTCCAAATTTCCTGATAATATCAGTTCTGAATTCTCTTTCGTTAAAATAGGAAAGACCGATGGCTTTTCCTGCCTCAGTTTCGAATAGTTGTTTTTGAAACCAATCCGCGGCGAAGGAGGTAACCGCCATCAGGCTTTCCCTTTCATCAATTTGTGCCATCTCGGCAGCGGAAGGCTTTTCTTCTTCAACCTCGATTTTGTAACGCGAAGCAACATGTTTAACAGCCTCAGGATATGACAGGTGTTCATGTTGCATGATGAAACCAAAAACATTACCTGATGCCCCGCAGCCAAAACATTTATAAATTCCTTTAGCTGGTGAAACAGCAAATGAAGGTGTTTTCTCGTTATGAAAAGGGCAATTACCGATGAAGTTGCCCCCTCTTTTTTTGAGATTGACAAAATCACCAATTACCTCTTCAATCCGGGCAACATCAAGAATTTTCTCTATGGTTTCGTGTCTGATCATTTCAAGAGAACATAGGTATGCGAAAGTAAATAAAAAACGGGTCGTATCCCAAGGATACGACCCGCGGTTGTATGTTTAAAATTGGTGCTAGAAGAACAATACGCGGTTATCTTCTATAGGTGTTTCTTTTTCCAGTATTTTGAACAGATTACTTGAGACACGGGAATTAAAACTGTTCTCAAGCTGTTTCTTCTCAACACTCAGGTTATCACGGGCAGGTGCATCTGAGAATTGATCAACAACAACAACCATTGCAAAATTAGCTCCTTTTATCGGCTTACTGATTTCGTGGGCATTCATCGAGAAGATTGTTCCCAGAAGTGATGGCTCACGGCCTACCATAGGAACATTAAACGAGAAGAAAGAGATATCGGTAATGGTATCAACCTTGGCCTGAAGTTTTGAAGAATAGTCTTCAATCGATTTTGCATTGAGGCCTTTCATCTTTTCAACCAGCAGTTCGATTTTCTTTTCTTTCAGAACAGTTGGCTGTATCATCTCCTTAACCTGTTCGAATGGAGCAATACCTTTATTACGGATAGTTTTTAGCACTGCGACAACAAAATTGCCATCAACATCCTTAACGTCGGAAACGCTGCCAATTTCGGTTTTCGGATCAAAAGCCCAACGAATTACTTCTCTGGGAGATTTTATCCCCGGAATCTGCTGATCCATCGGATTGATATATTCTTTTGTTCTTTTGTTAAGGCCCTGTTCGGTAACTGTTTTATCGAATGATGCCAGATCGCGATTTTGCCCGGCAAAGGCTGCTGCCTTCGCATAAATCTGTTGAGTTGTGGTGCTACTTGGAACGATGGAGCGTTTTAAAAGAGCTACACGAACTTTTTCAACAGAACGAGTTTTTCCTGTTACTTCGATTACATGAAAACCAAACGGTGTTTCAATCTTAACAACTGAACCGATTGGGTTATCCAAAACCGCCTTATTGAACTGGGGGACCATTTGCCCGTCAGGGAACCAGCCCAAATCTCCATTATTCTTGGTTACTGAAGGATCATTTGAAAATTTCATCGCCAGTGCAGCGAAGTTCTTGTTGTCTTTCCTGATAACAGACAGAAGACTGTCAGCTAATACAACTGCTTCATCTTTTGTCCGTTTTACAGTTTCTGCGGCTCCATATGCCCCTTTAAATGCAATAAGGATATGGTTGGCTTTCAATGAATCAGGTCTTGACTGACGATCAACCAGACGAGCAATATTGTATACATCGTTATCAATCCATGGTCCGCCCATTGTTCCAACCGTAGAAGCGAACATCAGGCTGTCGATCTGAACAGGAAGAGTTCCTTTCTTCATGAAGGAGCTGTCATATGGAACGTCGGAATTGAAATTGATGAAAGCCGGAAGATCGGTCGAGGCGTTCATTTCCTTATAGAGGTTGTCCATTTCACGAGCCATTCTTATCCGGTCGTCCTGTGATGGGTTAACTTCGAATATGACATAGTCTATATCGCGTGATTCTGTTTGATCGTATACTTTCAGATTTTTTTCATAATAAGCTCTCAGATCATCATCGGTCACTTTTACAGCGCTGTCTCCTATAATCGAGAATGATTGTGAAACAAGACGGAAATTGGCTTTTGTATTCTTCATCGTGAAGTCTTTATTTACAAGAGCCTTTGGCAGATAGTACCCCTTCCCTACCAAATTGTTGTATTTCTGGTTTAAGCGGTCAGCCTTTATCATTACGATAAGGTTCTCCATCTGTGCCCGAACGGCTGGTTCCCGTTGGTCTATAGTCTGAAGGAAGTTCAGGAGCAGAGCCCTGTCAAATTGCTGAGTTTCCGGATTTGTGAAGTTTTGGATTATGAACCTGTGTGGATTGGGTCCCTGGATCAGGTCAGTCACCTCTTCTTCTGAAATTGATAATCCAAGTGCATTATATTGTTTATCCATAATCAGTTCGTTGACGAACTGACTCCATGTATTTTGTCTGACTGTAAATACTTCCTCAGCAGTGAGGTTCTCTTTTCCCATGCTCTGCTTGGTGAGCTCGGTGTTCTCCTCTACTTTTTGTTCAAATACTTTGTATGTAATCTCTTCTCCGTCAATGTTTCCAACATTGGTCTGGGTTCTCATGTTTTTAAGTCCGATATCGCCGAGAACAAAGGCAGCGATTGCGACGCCAACCAGAGCTACAACATATCCGGAATGTTTGCGGATGTTTCCTAGTATTGCCATTTTAACATAAAATTTTTTAGAGGCTGCAAATGTACACAGTTTGTTATAGTTAAAAAAATTTTTTTAGAAATTCAAAGTGTTAAAAACCTAACCTTTCGATCGCGGAGGTGTGCTAGAAGTCAATCGGGTAGTTGATGTTTTTTTATTTTTTTTCATCTTCTACCATTATCTCGCCACTTATATGTTTGAGCGTCCGACGTTTCATCGATTCATCGGCTTCCAGCCCACGTCCAAATATTATCTTATCCGGCCCTGTTATTTTTACATAAGCATCGGTGTATATCATTCGTTTCGACTGGTCCCAAATTAATTTTTCGGTATTGATACGTTCCCCTTTTTCCAGATTTACGATGACCACATCGCTTCTTACTTCAAGCAGTTTAGATTTGGTATAGCTCTTTCCGTATCCTGCTCTGAGAGTCGATGTAATACGTTTATCCCTGTCATAGAAGCGGGCATGCAAACCAATAGGAAATTCGATATACGGGTTATCTCCATCAAAAGTCTCCAGCATCTTACTCTTCAGAATGGTTGTAGTATAGCCGGAATCGCTGTAGATCACCTCAACATTACGGGCTGTTTCACTCGGTATGTTGTCCTTTAGATTGAAGGCCTGAATCACACGAATATCATTCTTACAGGAAACGAGTATCGCCAGCCCGAGAAGACTGACGATACCAGTATTAACCAGAAAGTGGGTGGCTTTCATGGCGGTTATTTTTTAACGTGCTGCCCTGATGGTGGTAGTTTCGTTGATCCAGCATTCCACTTTGTAAGTATCACCTACTTTTAAACCATGGAAGAAAATAGTTTCCTGGGTAGGGAATGCAGCTGAGGTATTGCCAATTCGTTTGTCAGCTGCTTCAGCTATTGATGGATCAAGACGCTTTGCCTGTATGTATTTATCAACTGCAGCCCAGTAACCTGCTTTCTTCGTAAGTTCATCATCACCGCAGTCTTTCGCACTGGCGGCATAGGCATCACCTATAAGCATAAGCGGATTCCCGTCGCCGGGTCGTAATTCCATTGCTTTCTGAGCATATGAACGACAAGCGGTATAATTTTTCAGGCTCAGGTATACAGAAGCCAATAAATAGGCAGATGTGCTTTTTTTGTTATCATCGGTCTGAAGTTCCAGTGCATCCTTCAGGTAAGGAATGGCTTCAGCATATTTTTCATCCTTCAGGAGGAGCCTTGCCATCATATATGCCGAAACAGCATCGGGCTGAAGTTTATGAAGGTTTTGGGTTGCCTGAAAGAAAAGAGGCGTATCTGTACACTTTTTCTTATCAAGTATCTTCGTAATTTTCTGAAGCAAAACAATGTCATCAGGTGTAGCCTTGAATTTGGCTTCATAAATAGCGGTCAGATCTTTGCAGGTCGCATATGGTTCAAACGTGAGTTCAACATTGTTCCGGATGTTTTCCCAGTTTACCCTCATTTTTTCATCAAGCGATGCTGTATTCAGGTTGGCATCAATAAGCTCACTCACCTGGTCGTACACATCAACAATGGTTGAGGAATCGGCTTTACCTTCCCTGACACGGTTTACAATGGCTCTGAAGTAATAAACGATTACATCACCAGGAGTTGATGCTCCTTCAAGTTCTATACTGCGTTTGAGTATTTCAATAATTTGCTCATTGGCCTCGGGCTTTACTTCATAAAGCATAACACCTTTGCGGCCAAGAATATTCCCCTCTTGCGGCTGGTGGGTCTTGTAGTGATTTGGAAAGAATTTGATCCTGTTATCAAAAACCATCATCAGGGTATCAACATATGCATCTTTCCGTTTTGCGTCCTTTTCATTATGAATCTTGTATTCCATGATTCTTATGCCATCAAGATAGGTGTTTTCTCTTGATCTCGGGCAGTTTTTTAATACCCAGCGCCAGTAAGGCAGGGCATCCTTGTAATTCTGTTGCCTATAAAATTCTTTATAGAGCGATAAATTAGTAATACAACGGACACTGTCGGCTCCATATTTGGATCCGTTGTCAGTTATTCCCTGATTCTGTGCATCAACAGTTGAAATCGAAGCGGTTGCCATCCCGATTCCAAGAATAAGGGTTTTAATACTTGTTTTCATTTTGTGTAGATATTTCTATAATAACTATAATAGCTATGTGAATAATACAAAGTTAATACCAAACTCTAAACCCGGGTTAGTTAATCATATTTAGGAATTACAAACCATCTTTCACTAATGGAAATTCCTAAAGTGAACCTGAAGAAATTATCTTTTATCAGGTTCTGGTCGGTGGTGCCACGGCTGCCAAATTCACCGCCCAGGTTTATTGTCGTTGCCATCCTTCGCAGCGGTAAACCAATACCAAAGCTGATGGCATATTCATCAATCCCCTGATTACGCAATTTCAGGTAGGTTTGGGCATAGCGAAAGCCGGCACGGTATCTTATCTTTTTCCAGTAGCCCGAGATACTTCTGTTGTCGGGAATGAATTCCAGCCCTGCTGCTACCCTGAATGAGTTTCTCAACGAGTCGGTTCTCCCAAAGAAGGTATAATCACTCCAGTTAGAATAGTTACCTTCTGCGCTGAAAGTAAATTTATCAGGTCGTTCGTAACCAAATCCTAGTCCAAGGTTCATCGGAAGCTTTATCTTACCTTTCAGATCCGAATTGTACACGATTGTATCATTCGAATATTCTGTTCCGTTATCAATCCCACCGAAGAGTGTTTCAACCAATTCTTCCGTGGTTGCACTGATTTCCCGGGAATGGCCATAAACAGCACCAAGTGTGAGCTTATCGCCGTTTTTTAATACCGGGTGGTACTGAATACCAACCGAAAAATTCAAATCCCCTACCGATGTAGTATTAGTTACCCTGGTATTAAGCGTATATACCGAATCAGGAAAATTGAGCATCCGGGAACGTTCAAGCTTTCCTGACAGATAAATTATATTAAGCCCGATAGAAAAATCCTTTCCCAACTTGAACCCGTTTCCAAAATAGTACTGGTTGAGGCCTCCGTCTCCTTCATAAATCCTGAGTGCACGTCCCATGATAGGATCCGGTTGCATGTCTTTTATATTATAACCCAGGGAACTGTATGGCATAATTCCAAAACTTGCTCTGTACCAGCTGGTAACCGGAAAACCCAGATAAAGATGAGCCAAGCCCGCATTGGAAGCTTTCTCTGTAACTAATGTGGTGGACAGAGTTGAAAAGTTTCCATACATTCCGGCTTCTACTGTAAATGAAAGGCTATCAAACGAAGTATAGGAAGCAGGGTTCAAAGGATTAATCTGTGCATTTCCTCGTAGTGCTATGCCTACTCCGCCCATGGCTGCTGTTCTGGAATTGGTTACCGGGACTAAATCACCGATTCCAAAGTTAGAGTAGGGGCTGGTAGTTCCTGTTTGTCCTAATGATGGCAAGGCACAGCTAATCAGCAATATGCTGCCTAATACTCGTAACTTATGGTATAGATTCATTAAACCTTAAAATTAAGTTAAGTCCATCAAGGACTAAATTTGGGTGTGCAAAGATGCTATTTTTAAGTCGTTTATCAAAATAAATCAAATCACCACCAGTCAGTACTACTTTCAAATCAGTGTATTTATCCTTGTAACGGTTTATAGTTTCGTCAATTTCAGCGGACATCCCGTTGATTACACCGCTCAGAATAGATTCTTCAGTAGTTCTGCCTGTCAGCAATCCGATCTCCTGATGCGTAATTAACGGAAGACGACCTGTAAAAGTGTGTAACGCTTTAAATCGCATTTCCATACCAGGCGATATTGCCCCGCCGATAAACTCTCCCTGTTTTGTTATAAATTCATATGTCAGGCAACTACCGGTCTGAATTACCAGGATATTTGCCGGAGCATATTTATTCCATGCAGCAACTGAACCCGCCAGACGGTCGGTACCTAATGACTCCGGGGTTTGGTAACTTATACTCAACGGTACTGGTGTATCTGGTTTTAGTTGTACTACTCTTCCATATGACGTAAGCCAGTCGATGATGGCTGCTGGTTCTGCTGCCACACTACTGATAACTGTGGATAACGGCTTCTTAGCTACTGTGTGGCTATTTATAAAATCTGATAGGAATGCAATCGAAAGATTTGAATTATGGGCGAAAGCTAATTGCTTTTCTCCTTCATAAAGTGCCAGCTTAACTCTTGTATTCCCTATATCAATTATCAGGTTCATGTCTTTTGTAAATTGATTGCAAAGATAGCGGCTTCCCGGGCTTTCTATGGCGGTTTTATTTTTCAGTTGCCTGTTGGTTGATTATATAACGATTTTTTAGCATTCTTTTCTTATAATGATTCCGGGTTTCTGACTCGTTTGTCGATAAGGATTTCACCCTGTATTATTCAGACATTGACCGAAAATGGACCAACAAACTACGGTTGGCTGACGGTTCAGATACGGTTAATGTACGGTCGAAGTACGGTCAATCTTACAATTTGATGTCTTAATCAATTGATCATCAAAAGTATTCGCGTAGATACTGTCTTGTATGAATTGTTTATATCCATGTTAACATCAAATTAAATTGATTGGAAGGACATTATATGGTTGAAATCAGTAGTGGAATTGGTAGTTTCTTTGCCGCTATGGAATTATGCCCCGAAAGAGATGGTCGGGGTTCTTAAATGTGGATTTTGTTGAGATCTGAGGAGATTTTTTGTTATTTTTTATAAGGATATTCATCGTAATATGCAGAAAGGCAATATTTTTCAATATATCTATATTTTTTTTTGGAACTTTGGATGAAATGTTTTTATCTTTGCAGACGCTAAAACCAACGGTGTTGTAGCTCAGTTGGTAGAGCAACGGACTGAAAATCCGTGTGTCACTGGTTCAATTCCAGTCAACACCACAAACCGGCCTTTGGTCGGTTTTTTTTATTTCAACAGATTCAGGAAATCGATAATCCCCTCAAGGCTTGTAACGTAATCTGCACCTGCAACCTGTAAAGCCGCTTCAGGCATCGTGGAAATGTGAGCATTTATGGGGTCCTGAACCACAAGATATCCCCCCATCTCTCTCAATAGTTTGGAACCTAATGCTCCATCAGCATTAGCACCGGTCATGATAATGCCCAGGAGGTGTCTTCCGTAGGCCCTTGCAGCTGTTTCGAACAGGACATCAATGCTTGGCCGGGCATAACTTACTTTTTCATCTACGTTAAGAGAAATGGTTTTATCTTCTTCTACCAGCATATGATAATTTGGTGGTGCCAGATATGCATTAGATTCACTAATGACTGATTTATCTATGGCTTCACTCACAGTTACCGTCGATAGCCTGTTGAGGTGTAAAGGGAGATAACTGTCAGAGGTTGGACTTATGTGTTGAACTATCAGGATTGGAATTGAGAAACCCGGACGTAGTCCTTTGAAAACTTTGGTCAGGGCCTCCACTCCTCCTGCAGATGTCCCAATAACAACGGCTCGAGGTTTGAATAAGGGAGTTGGTTTCGATTCAGACATCATTAGTACAGATTAATGGCGATATTCTTTCCTATAGATCTTTTCATGAGCATCAATTACACTAAACATTTCAAAATGTGCAGAGTACTGAAGATTCTCTTTTGATCCCAGGCATAAGATTCCCCCTGGAGTAAGGCTATCCAAAAAAAGTTTGATAACCTTATCCTGAAGTTCACGGTTGAAGTAAATTAGAACGTTGCGGCAAATAATGAGGTTGACCTCGGCAAACACGCTATCAGTAACAAGATTATGATCAGCGAAGACTATATTTTTTTTCAGGGAACTGTCGATGATTACAGAATTGTAGTTCGCATCGTAGTAGTTTGAAAAGGACTCCTTTCCGCCAGATTTCTGGTAGTTGGTTGTATAATCCTTGATCAGATCGATGGGATATATTCCCTCCTTTGCAGTTTTTAAAACTTTGTGATTAAAATCTGTAGCATATATCTGCGAACGGTTCAAAAGACCTTCTTCCTTCATAAGGATGGCCATAGAATATACCTCTTCGCCGGTAGAACATCCGGCATGCCATGTCTTGATAAACGGATATGTCTTCAGGATTGGGATTACATCTTTTCTTACAGCAGCATAAAAACTGGGATCCCTGTACATTTCAGTAACATTGATACTCAGGTCAAGCAGAATCTGCTGAACAAAGGAAGGGTCGTATAGTATCCGGTGCTGCATCTCACTGATATTTTTGAAATTATTCAGGTTCATGCGGTGCAGAATTCTGCGCTTGATGTGCGCCTGTGAATAGTTCCTGAAATCGTAGTCATAACGCTGGAAAAGCGCTTCAAGAAACAGACGGATTTCTATGTTTTGAATTTCATTTATCTCTTCACTTATCATTTTGTTTATCGTTTTTTAACTTCACAAAGTACTTCGGCCAGATTTTCTGGTTTGAATGGCTTTGGAATAAAGCCGTTCATTCCAGCATTTTTGTATTTATCCTGGTCTTCAGTCATCGCGTTAGCTGTCATAGCGATGATTGTTACTGGGCGTAGTTCATTAATCGAAGATTCAAGTTGCCGGATCACTCTGGTTGCCTCAAGTCCATCCATTTCAGGCATCTGAATGTCCATTAGAATAACATCATAACGATGTTTTTTATACATATCAACTGTCTGAATTCCATCAGACGCAATATCGAAATAGCACCCAAGCTTTTTCAAAGAGATTGAGGCCACTTTTTGGTTAATCAGATTGTCTTCGGCGAGAAGAACCCTCAGATCTTTTAAATCCGTATTATTTTGTACTGTAGGAGTATTGACTGTATTCGCTTCTGGGTGAACATGTTGATTTCCAGTCTTAAATGGGATACTGAAGAAAAAATCGCTTCCGACTCCCTGCTGACTTTTTACTCCTATTGAGCCGTTCATCAATTCACAAAGATTTTTAGTTATGGCAAGCCCCAAACCGGTGCCCCCATATTTTCGGGTCGTATTGGATTCACCCTGTGAAAAAAGCTTGAAAATATGATCAGTACGGTCGGCAGGTATTCCTATCCCTGTATCAATCACATGGAATTTGAGTTTAATCGTGCTTCCCTCTTCACTCATTACCCTGCCTTCAATTCTGATACTTCCTTTTGCTGTAAACTTAATTGCATTGCCTATGATATTGATGAAAATCTGGCGTAGTCTGACTTGATCTCCTATCACGTAACGTGGAACATTCATCGAAAGGTGATGTACCAATTCTACCTGTTTTGAGTCTATTCTTGGTTTAAATGATTTTACTATCTCATCGATTAATTCAAACAGATCAATCTCTTTCTCTTCAAGTTCAAGTTGGCCTGATTCTATTTTGGAGAAATCAAGCACATCGTTGATGATAGCGAGTAAATAGTCGCCAGAAGTGCTGATAATGTCAACAATCTCAGTTTGCTCTTCATTTAAGGATGTCTTTTTCAGGTGGTTGGTCATGCCTATTATACCGTTGAGGGGAGTCCTGATTTCATGGCTCATGTTTGCCAAAAACAAGGATTTAGAGCTAGTGGCCGCTTCGGCTTTTTCCTTTTCGCGCTGAAATTGCTGGTTAGCCTGTTCAAGTTCTTTAGTGCGTTGTTTAACAATATCTTCCAGATGTACCCGGTGCCGGTATAGTTCAAGAAAAACTTTTACCTTTCCTTTCAATATCTCAGGAAGTATCGGCTTCACAATAAAATCAACGGCACCCGCTTCAATTCCTTTAACAACATGAAATTCTTCCTTGTAGATAGCTGAAACATAAATAATAGGCAAGTTTCTTGTACGTTTTACCTGGCGCATAAGTTTTACAGTTTCATAGCCATCCATATCGGGCATCTGTATATCAATGATTGCCAGAGCGAAATCATGCTCAAGGCTCAAAGCCAATGCCTCATTACCTGATAATGCCTTAATGAAATTTACCTCAAAATCACCCAGAATTGCTTCAAGGGTTACCAGATTTTGTTCTTTATCGTCAACAATAAGAATTTTAGGTCTCAGGTTCATCGCAAATAATTTTCTTATTTATAAAGCCAAACTCTCAGAAGCGAGATTAATTTGGCTGTATCAACAGGTTTGACCAGGTAGTCATTTGCTCCGGCCGCTATACATTTCTCACGATCGTCCTTCATGGCTTTTGCCGTGAGGGCTATAACCGGAATGTGTTTAAGATTATTGTTAGCCCTGATTTGCCGCATGGCCTCATACCCGTCCATTTCGGGCATCATGATGTCCATCAGAACCAGGCTGATATCGTTATTATTACGTAGTTTATCAAGTCCATCGACACCGTTCCGGCCTGCCATTACGATAAGCCCTTTTTCTTCAAGTACGCTGCTTAAAGCAAAAACATTACGCATATCATCGTCAACGATAAGAATTTTTTTCCCTTTCAGTACAGTATCTTTATCGTGGATATCAACCTGCATTTGTTGCCAGTTCTGCGCATCTGACTTATGTGCCAACTGATGCAGGAATAAAGTAGTTTCTGCAACTAATCTGTCGGGAGATTTGACCCCTTTAATGATGATGCTGTCGGCATACCGTTTTAGTTTTTCTTCTTCTTCACGTGATAAATCTTTTCCAGTGTATATAATGACCGGAATCTGTCTCAGATTTTCGTTTGTTCTGATTTTTTCGAGCAATTCAAATCCTGACATTTTCTTTAATCCAAGATCTAGAATGATACAATCGACAATTTCACCAAGCAGATATTCGTATGCTTCGCTTCCATCAGCTACCTCTATGATATTAACCCCGTCAGCTGTAGTCAACTCTTTTATGCTATGACTCATAGCCGGATCATCTTCAACGATGAGCAATCGTTTTACTTTTCTTGAAATGATATCTTCAATCCGTTTGAATGATTGTGATATTTTTTCAACACTTACAGGTTTGGTAAGGAATCCGACAGCTCCTAAATTTAGCGCATCAAGTTCATTATCATTAGCCGTGATGAAGTGAACGGGAATTTTACCCGTATACGGATTATCTTTTAGTCGACGCATAACTTCGTAACCATCAATACCAGGCAATCCAACATCAAGGATAATGGCATCAGGTTTATAGTAATCGGCGTAGCGTAGTCCGGTTTCTCCATCCTGTGCAATGATACACTGAAATCCTTTTTCTGTTGCTAGTGATTCAAGAATTGAAGAGAAACGTGTATCGTCTTCGATGATAAGTAAGGTATTCTTTCCATCTTTTTTGATGAGAACTGTCCCGTTGTTTACGAAAGCAGTATCTTCAGTTTTAGGCTTCGTTTTATCTGTTTCCTTGGAAGAGGCTTTGCTTTCCATTACAACAGAACTATCTGCTAATGGATAAGCATTTGCAGTTTCTAACGAGTCATTTATAATTAGCATAAATTTGCTTCCCTTTCCGGGTTCGCTCAGCAGAAGAATTTCGCCACCAATGATCTCTGCGAAACTTCGCGAAATGGTTAAGCCCAGTCCTGTTCCACCATATTTTCTACTGGTGGTACCATCTACCTGTTGGAATGCTTCAAAGATTAATTGCTGTTTATCAGTAGCGATTCCGATTCCGGTATCGTCGATGGTAAAACAGAACAATTTTTTATTTTGAAGGTCTTTACGTTTAATTTCCACATTAGGAGGAATATGTCCAAAACGGCAGGTAACTTTACCCTGATCGGTGAATTTGATAGCGTTACTTAGCAGGTTCTTCAAAATCTGGTTGAGTCTTTTCGTATCAGAGTGGATGGATTCTGGTGTTTTTTCATCGATGAAGAATTCGAGCCCTATAGACTTTTCATTTGCCAGGGGCACAAATATCGAACTAAGCATGTTGAATGTCTCTGATATGCTCACTTTTTCAATTACAAGATCAACTTTTCCTGATTCTACTTTTGATAAGTCCAGAATATCATTGATCAACGCGAGCAAATCTGAACCAGAGCTATTAATTGTACGAGCAAATTCAATTTGTTTTTCCGATAGCGTTTTGGCTTTGTTTTCAACCAGCAGTTGCGACAGGACCAGGATAGAGTTAAGAGGGGTACGGAGTTCATGCGACATATTTGCCAGGAATTCAGATTTGTATTTTGATGCAATTTCCAGATCATTGGCTTTTCTGGTAACTTCCTCCTGCATCAATTCAAGTTCTTCATTTTTGCGCATTACTATGTCGCGTTCCTTTTCAAGGCTTTTCGATTTTTCTTCAAGTTCCTCATTTGTAACTCTAAGCTCTTCCTGCTGCGTTTGTAATACTTCTTCTGAGGCTTTTAATGCTTGTGTCTGTGCCTCTAATTCCTCGTTGTTTTGCCGCAATTCTTCTTGCTGTACCTGTAATTTCTCCGCCTGATGCTGGGTTTGGATTAAAAGTTTTTGAATGCGGGTACGGGATATGGCAGAAAAGATTGCTGCAGACAAAATTGCAGTTGCCTTTTCGACAAACTCTTTCTCTTCAGGAGAAAACTTGTCCATAGAAGCCAATACAAGTACGCCAGCCACCTCTTTATCGAATATTAGGGGTGATACAAGGAGATGATTTGGTATCTCTGCATACAGACCGGAATTGAATATGGGAGCATTTTCTCTGATTCCGCTGAACTCGATGGTTTTTTGTTCAACAACAGCCTGTCCGATTAACCCTTCTCCTGGTTTTATTTCCGAGAAATTTCCTGTTCTATCGATATAGGCATAGCTTGATGTAAGGTGTAATATTTGCTGGTCATCAGCCAGATATATAATTCCCATTTTCGCATCGAGGTAACTTACGAAGTAAGAGAGGGTTTCGTCGGTGATTTGATTAAGGGCTTTATCACCGCGCAAAAGATCGTTGAGGCCTGCAATACCGTTTTTCTGCCATGTCTCTCTTTGAATGGCTACTGTTGATGTCTTCAACGATATAGTCATTTCATTAAGCGCATGGCTAAGTTCGTCCTTGTCAGAAAGAGGAGTAACAAGCTTGTCATAATTACCTGTTGCAATTTGACGTGCATGATGAGTAATGTTTCTCAGAACCTCGAGCGTATTGTTAATAGCTAAACCAAGCCGCCCTATTTCATCTTTTGAATTGATTTCTATGTGGCTGTTAAGATCACCTTTGGCAAGCTCCTCGAAACTTGTTATGATTGAGCGAACAGGCTTGCTAATATAAGATGAGATCAACAGGCTGAACAAAAGTGTAGCAGTCCCTAGCACAATTACAATGAATAAGATAATGAGATTGAGCAGCGAAACAACATGAACATTAATAGCGTTGATTGAATCTGCGAATTTCTTCTCATAACCGGTTACCAACTGAATATCTTCACTCAACTTGTTTATGTTTTCAATGCTGGGATTAACCAGGATATTTTGCGTAGTCTCTCTTACCAATACCTGGGTTTCGTATACTTTTCGAGCAACATTAGCTGCGTCAAGAAGTTCCTGATTTTTAAACCATAGTAGAAATTTAACCCTGTTAGCTGTAAGTTCTGCCAATGTATAATCGTCACCAATTGCTTCGTGGAAAGAGTTGTAGATTGATTTCGTGAATTCCCCGGAACTCAACTGGTAAGGAGTAGTAGAAATTGAACTGAAGGTGAGAGCAAGCTCTTCAGAATAGGCCATTTTAGAGCGGGAACTCAACAGATCGTTTGTATCCTTCGTCGCCAGATATTTATAAAAATCCCTCACCGAAGCGTGGAAGTTTACATTATGAATTCTGTGCCCTTTAAGGATGATAGCTACTACATTACTTGTTTGTACACAGTAATTGGCAATATAGCCTACCAATAAAATACTTAAGATCGAGATGATAGAAATAAGATATAGTTTGTGTCTGATTTTTAGATTTTTAATGAGATTCATGTTTGATCTTATTGATGGTTATTTCTTCTATTGTCCGATACAATTCATTCATTTTAAATGGTTTGGTAATATGAGCATCCATTCCGAATTCGAGCGATTTCTCCATATCCCCTTTCATCGCATGGGCTGTTAATGCAACGACCGGAATATGAGTTCCGAGAGCCTCCTCTATCTTTCTTATTTGTCGGGTGGCTTGATAACCATCCAGTTCAGGCATCTGAACATCCATTAGAATTAAGTCGAATTTCTCGTTGATGAATTTCTCAACGGCTTCATTTCCATTGATTGCTTCGATTACAGTATAGCCAATTTTTTGAAGCATTCCCACCGCAATTTTTCGATTGATTACTTGATCTTCAGCTAGTAAGATTTTAAGTGGTTGCTTTTGGCCAGGAAAACTATCATTTGTCGTTGAATTTGGTTTTCCTGATATCTTAAATTGTTGTAAATCAATTATTTTTTGAAGTTCAATTGAAACAAATGGTTTTCTCAACAGATAAGGGTCACCAAGCATCTGTTTAAATTTTGGAGAAATTCGTGTTGTGTCAGAGTCCGTGGCGATTATTACAGGATTCGTGGCCATGAATGCTATGAACTGTTCGTTTAATAATAAATCATTTATTCCTGTTGAACAGAAATCAATGAAGACCAACTGAAGCGAAGAATCAGAATGTAAGGTGAAACTCCCTGGTGCTATAATTTTCGTTTCACAATTCCAAAATCGCAGTTGATCGATAATTTGTTGATTGTTGTGATCAACATTTCCAATCAAAATAGCAGAATGAAAATAATCCGGAAGCACAAACTTATTTTCAGTTAGATTGATAAAAGGAAACAAAATGCTGAAAAAGAAACAACTACCTTTATTGGGTATACTATTTACCTTTATTGTCCCTCCCATTGTACAAACTAGTTTCTGACTGATATATAGACCTAATCCAGTCCCCCCGAATTCTCTTGTCGTGGAAATATCTGCTTGCTTGTATGTTTCAAAGAGCGTTGTTGTATGTTCAGCCTTGATCCCTATTCCAGTATCTTCAATAGAGAAATGGAAGAATGCTGTCTCATTACCGGTTTGTTCCATTCTGATGTTGAGGGAAACGGTTCCTTTTGAGGTGAATTTAACCGCATTGCTGAGCAGATTAATGAGTACCTGTCGCAATCGTACGGGATCTCCTACTAAGAAATCTGGGACATCAGGATCAATTCTTAACTGAAGTTCCAAATTCTTTTCTCGCGCTTTAATAGCAATGATACTGGTGGTTTTAAGGCATACTTCCCGAAGACTAAACTTAATTGATTCCAATTCTAGCTTGTTTGCTTCGATCTTTGATAAATCAAGAATATCATTAATGATTTCCAGTAAAGATTCACCAGATTCCCTTATAGCATTAGCTCTTTCTCTTTGTAATTCTGATAGATCATCATAAGTCATAAGGTCTGCCATACCGATAATTCCGTTCAAAGGGGTTCTGATTTCATGGCTCATAGTAGCCAGAAAAATACTTTTTGCTTTCGTAGCTTCTTCAGCAATTTGTTTTGCCTTCGCAAGTTCAATTATCGTTTGTTCCAGTTTGGCTGTTGTTTGCTGTAGTGCATATCTGTGTCGAAACAAATCGATAAAGGCTCTAATTTTACTTCGTAGTATTTCGATATCGAGAGGCTTGTACAGGTAATCAACAGCCCCGGCATCGTAGCCTCTGAAAATGTGTCTCCTTTCTTTGCTGATTGCGGTTATAAAAATAATTGGAATCATTTTTGTCTTCTCGCGACTCCGCATTATTTCCGCTACTTCAAAACCGTCCATTCCTGGCATCTGAACGTCCATTAATACGAGTGCTACATCATGCTCCCAAAGAAGTGCCAGGGCTTCATTTCCATTGGTTGCCTTAATTAGTTTTAGGTCAGGTGATTCCAGAATGTTTTCTAATGTCAGCAAATTTTCCTGTCTGTCGTCAACCAGTAGAATTTTGAACTGTTCCTGATGCATTGAGTGTGGTTTGTTTCGGGCGGCTAAAGTACTGATAATTCCGGAGTACAGTCCAGTTCTGGTAAAGGTAAAATGTTATAGGGGTCTGTTCATATTGTGATTTTCAGTTGTATATTTGTATAGACTCATCCAAATATCTTAACTAATTAATCTAACATGCCATGAAAATTAACATACTTTGGTTCATTAGCTGCTGGCTTCTATTTTCCTGCACTTCTGATCCGCCAATGGGCTTTAAACAGCTTGACGAATCTGAATTAAAAAGAGAGGTTGACAAAGTAGAAATCGTGCTTGAGCAATATGTGATTGCCAGCGAGAAGAAGGATCTAGGTTTAGTTCAAAAAGTCTGGGCTCCTGACAGTAATATTATTGTCTTCGGAACGGAGAGCACAGAACGGCTTACCGGATGGTCTCAAATTCAGGAAGCTTTTAGGGTTCAGTTTGAACAATTGGAGCAACCATATCTTTCGGTCCGTGACCAGATAATAAGCATTAACCCTACAGGAACTACTGCCTGGTTTTCAGAAGTTATAAGCTACAGTTTTATTCGTAGAAACAAATCGTACAACCTTGAAGGAGTAAGGTTTACCGGGGTACTTGAAAAGCGGGATAGTATCTGGTATATTGTTCAAAGCCATCTTTCATTACCGGCATCTTCTGAATAACAAGTTAGATTTGATTTACTAAAAAACACCTACGTCATCAAAACGTTTAGTAGTTTTGATCCAGTAGGTGTTTGATATGAAATAGTACTTATTTATTCAGCTAATACGAGTACTTTATTCTTTAGTACTTCAAGTATTCCTCCTCCGATAGTAAAAAATAGTACTTGTTTACTGTTGTCAATTACTTTAATACGACCAGCCTTTAGTGCACTTATCATTGGGGCATGGTTTTCCAGAATTTCGAATAATCCATCCAGACCTGGTAATTGAACCAGAGTTATATTATCGCCTGAAAATACTTGGCTGTCGGGCTTAATAATCTGAAGTTTCATCCTTTCTTACGATTTGGTCTGTTCTAACATTTTACGACCTTTCTCGATGGCCTCTTCAATCGTTCCAACGAGGTTGAAAGCTGCTTCAGGATATTCATCTACTTCGCCATCCATAATCATGTTGAATCCTTTGATAGTATCCTCTATTGATACCATAGTACCCGGAGTTCCTGTAAACTGTTCTGCAACATGGAATGGTTGTGAAAGGAAACGCTGAACGCGACGAGCCCTGTGAACAACCAGCTTATCATCTTCTGATAATTCATCCATTCCAAGAATAGCGATGATATCTTGCAATTCTTTGTATCGTTGAAGAATATTTTTGACTCGTTGAGCTGTGTTGTAATGTTCGTCACCAACAACATCCGGAGAGAGGATTCGTGATGTTGAGTCAAGAGGATCAACAGCGGGATATATCCCTAATTCAGATATCTTTCGCGAAAGTACAGTTGTAGCATCAAGGTGGGCAAAAGTAGTAGCAGGGGCAGGGTCAGTTAAGTCATCAGCTGGAACATATACAGCTTGTACTGAAGTAATAGATCCTCGTTTGGTGGAAGTAATGCGTTCTTGCATGATCCCCATTTCAGTTGCGAGAGTGGGTTGGTAACCTACAGCTGAAGGCATTCTTCCCAGCAGGGCGGAAACTTCAGAACCGGCTTGTGTGAAGCGGAAAATATTATCAATAAAGAACAGGATATCACGACCACCGCTTTTTTCATCACCATCCCGAAAATACTCGGCCATTGTTAATCCTGATAGCGCAACTCTGGCACGTGCCCCTGGAGGTTCATTCATCTGTCCAAATACTAGAGTAGCCTGCGATTTAGCCAATTCATCAATGTTTACTTTTGAAAGATCCCACCCTCCTTTTTCCATGCTTTCAAGGAAATCTTCTCCATAGCGGATAACTCCAGATTCGATCATTTCTCGTAGTAGATCATTTCCCTCACGGGTTCGTTCACCAACGCCAGCAAAGACCGAAAGCCCAGAGTATTTTTTTGCAATGTTGTTGATAAGTTCCATGATAATAACTGTCTTACCAACACCTGCTCCTCCGAACAGGCCTATTTTACCACCTTTCGCATATGGTTCTATAAGGTCAATGACCTTAATACCAGTAAATAGTACCTCTTTTTGAGTTGTCAGGTTTTCAAATTTCGGTGGATCACGGTGTATTTCATATCCATTGGAGTTATCAACAGGTGGTAATCCATCAATTGCCTGTCCTATTACATTGAACAGACGACCATTTACTTTTTCACCAATTGGCATTGTAATTGGACTACCAGTAGATTCAACTTTCAATCCTCTTTGTAAACCGTCTGTTGAGTCCATAGCAATGGTTCGAACAGTACGTTCACCAATAAGCTGCTGACATTCAAGCGTTATTTTTTCGCCGTTTTCACGGGTCACTTCAAGTGCTTCGTAGATATCGGGAAGAGCGGTGTCTTCAGAAAATGTTACATCAATCACCGGGCCAATGATCTGCGAGATAATTCCAACTCGTTTTGATTGCATATTATGACTATATAATAGTGCCTACAAACTTACGTGTTTTTTTTTAGATGCTTAGAGGCGCTAGAAAAAAGTGGGATATTCAATTATACTAATACAGGTATGATTATATCCTGTTTCCTGAATCTCAAACAAATTAATTATGATTTCGGTTCAGATTTTTTAAAAAAAGACCTTTCAAAAATCAATAGGTAAATAACACCAGTAGTGATTGACGCATCAGCCAGATTAAATACCGGTCTGAAGAACTGGAAAGGTTCTCCTCCCCATATAGGAAACCAACTTGGAAGTGTTGTTTCAACGACAGGGAAGTATAACATATCTACCACTCTACCATGAAGGAAACCAGCATAACCACCAGTATCCGGAAGAAAGCGGGCAATCTGATAGTAAGTGCTTTCGCTAAATAGCAAACCATAGACAGCACTATCTATAATATTACCCAAAGCACCTGCCAGAATTAGAGATAAACCAAAGATTACTCCTTGACGAGTTTTTGACCGGGTTAGAGAGAAAAGGTAATATCCTATAGCAACAACAGCAACAATTCTAAATATGCTTAAAAGTAATTTGCCCCAGGCACCACCAAAGGCAAAACCAAATGCCATTCCCTCATTTTCGGTGAAATGAATTAGAAACCAGTTGCCAATAACTTCATATTCCTGTCCAATGAACATGTTAAGCTTAATCCATAATTTCAGACACTGATCGAGAATCAGCACTACGGACACAATTAAAGCTACCTTTTTCAAAACGTGATTGCCTTTTCGTCGTATACAGACTTCTTTACTTATCTTGATTTAATTTTGCATCCATACTTAGCGTGGCATGTGGAACGATGCGTAAACGCTCTTTGGGGATTAATTGACCTGTCACCCGACATATCCCATATGACTTATTTTCAATCCTCATTAAAGCGTTTTCTAAGGAAGCTATGAACTTGTGCTGACGTGCAGCTAGTTTACCGTTTTCCTCTTTCGACATTACCTGATAGCCTTCTTCCAAAACCTTGAAAGTTGGTGAAGTATCGCTTGTTCCGTTTTCTTCAGTGTTTGTATAAGCTTCGGTAAGTAATTTCAGGTCAAGGCGTGCTTTTTCAAGTTTATCAAGAATGATAAGCTTGAATTCTTCCAGTTCCTCATCAGAGTATCTGGTTTTTCCTTTTGATTCTTGTTCTGACATAAAAAGTCCTCCTAAAAATTAATTTGTAGCCTGCGTTTTTTCGATTATCATCCACACTTTCAGTTCATCGGCAATTTCGGCTACTTGTCTTGCAGTTACTTCCGACAAGTCTTTTATTACAATATCATCTGCAAGTGTTTCGGCGCAAATATAGTTATAATTGGTATCGATAGCCGTTTTAATCTCTTCATGTGGATGAATAGTCAACCTGATACGGTCTGTTACTTCCAACCCATTCTCTTTCCGTATATTTTGTACCCTATTTACTATATCACGGGCAATACCTTCTGCTTTTAGTTCAGGCGTTAAAGTAACATCAAGGGCAATGGTTAAGCTTCCTTCTATACTGATGACCCAGCCGGGTATATCTTCTGTTAAAATGTCTACATCCTCGCGGTTAATAATGAGAACTTCATCTTTTAAACAGATTTTAATTGGTTCACCCTGTTCAAGTCGTGAAATACTATTTTGATCAATCGACTCCAGAGCTATTGCCACATCTTTCATGTGTCTACCCATTCTTGGTCCTAATCTTTTGAAGTCCGCCTTAATTTTCTTTATCAAAATGCCTTCAGTATTTGTCAGGAATTCTATGTCTTTGATATTCACCTCGTTCATTATAAGGTGCTTAACCGCCGAGATTTGACTGACAATCTTTTCGTTAAGAACGGGAATCATGATTCTCGACAAAGGCTGCCTGACTCTGATAGAGACTTTCTTCCTAAGCGAAAGCACCATAGAGCAAATTTTTTGGGCCAATTGCATTCTCTGTTCCAGTTCAGGATCAATCTTTTCTGCATCAAATACAGGGAATGTGGTAAGGTGAATTGATACTGCTTTCTCCTTTCCGGTAACCTCATTCAGGTCTGTAAATAATCGATCTGAAAAGAAAGGTGCAATCGGAGCCGATAATTTTGCTATTGTAATTAGACAGGTATATAGCGTTTGATAAGCTGAAATTTTATCTGTCGAATAATCCCCTTTCCAGAATCTACGACGCGATAATCTGACATACCAATTACTCAGATGTGCATCTACAAATTCAGCAATGAGCCTTCCTGCTTTGGTTGGTTCATAATCAGAATAACTCTCATCGACAGATTTGACTAATGTATTCAGCTCCGACAGAATCCAACGGTCAATTTCAGGCCGTTCATTGGCTGGGATGTCTGTCTCTGAGTATTTAAACTTGTCAATGTTAGCGTATAATGTAAAGAATGAATAGGTGTTGTATAGTGTCCCGAAGAATTTCCTCTGTACTTCACTTATGCCCGAAGCATCGAATTTCAGATTATCCCATGGTTGAGAATTGGTTATCATGTACCAACGGGTAGCATCAGGCCCATATTTGTCCAGCGTTTCGAAAGGATCTACTGCATTACCAAGACGTTTGGACATCTTATTTCCATTCCTGTCCAGCACCAATCCGTTCGATACTACCGTTTTATAAGCTACAGAACCGAAAACCATAGTCGCAATGGCATGAAGCGTGAAAAACCATCCACGTGTTTGATCAACCCCTTCTGCAATAAAATCAGCAGGGAAGAAGTCGGCCAAATTCTCTTTATTTTCAAATGGGAAATGGAATTGGGCATATGGCATAGCACCGCTATCAAACCATACATCAATAAGATCGGTTTCCCGTATCATTTTTTTCCCGGATGATGAGACAAGGAAAATCTCATCTACCGTAGGACGGTGTAAATCAAAAGTTTGGTAGTTTTCTTTGTTTTGAATACCTGGTTTATAATTTTTTAAAGGATTATTTAGCATATACCCTGCTTTAACCGATTTCTCGATCTCTTCGTAGAGTTCGGAAACAGACCCGATGCATATTTCTTCTTCCCCGTCTTCAGTACGCCAAACAGGGAGAGGTGTACCCCAATATCTTGATCGTGAAAGGTTCCAGTCAACTAAATTCTCAAGCCAGTTACCAAACCTTCCTGTACCTGTTGATTCAGGTTTCCAGTTAATGGTTTTGTTGAGTCTCAACATCTCATCCTTAAAGGCTGTGGTCTTGATAAACCAGCTATCGAGAGGATAGTAAAGTATCGGTTTATCGGTGCGCCAACAATGAGGGTAGGAATGCTCGTATTTTTCAGTTTTGAAAGCCTTATTTTCTTTTTTTAGTTTAACAATGATATCTACATCGACGCTTTGACTTGATTTTGGATCAAAATCTGCTGCATATTCAGGTTTGACATACCTGCCGGCAAATTCACCCATTTCTTCAGTGAATTTTCCCTGTCTGTCAACCAATGTAAGAGATCCTAAGTTATATTGACGGCCTATTTTAAAATCATCAGCTCCAAAGCTCGGCGCAATGTGAACTATACCAGTACCATCTTCAGTGGTAACAAAATCACCGCAAACAACCCTGAATGGATCCCCTGTATCAGGTTTTGCATATGGAAGGAGTTGTTCATAGCGTATTCCTTCCAACTGCTTTCCAATAAAATCACCATCGATAGCAAAAGGTATTGTCTTCTGCCCCGGTTCATAATTTTCAAGCATTAATTCTGCATTCTTTTCCGGAAAATACCTTCCGACCAACTCTTTAGCAAGAATGACAGTGACAGGTTTATAAGAATAGGGATTATATGTTCTAACCTTAACATAATGCATGTTTTTTCCAACAGCTAGCCCGGTGTTGGAAGGTAAGGTCCATGGAGTAGTTGTCCAAGCCATCATAAAAAGATCTCCATGTGGGTTATTAAATAGCCACTCTGATTTCTGATTTCTGATAAGCTTGAATTGAGCTACTAAAGTATTGTCTTTTACCATTTTATAACAGCCAGGCTGGTTAAGTTCATGTGTTGACAATCCTGTACCAGCGGCAGGTGAGAAAGGCTGTATCGTATAGCCTTTGTAGAGAAGGCCTTTCTCATACAATTTTTTCAAGAGATACCAGATGGTTTCGATGTACTTATTCTCAAAGGTAATATAGGGATCTGTAAGATCCACCCAATAACCCATTCTGCGTGTTAGGTCGTCCCACAAGTCTTTATATTTCATTACTTCCGACCTGCATTCGTTGTTATATTCCGCTACAGAGATGGTTTTGCCAATGTCTTCTTTTGTAATCCCTAATTTTTTCTCAACGCTTATCTCAACCGGCAAACCATGAGTATCCCAACCAGCTTTACGCTGAACAAGATATCCTTTTTGGGTTTTATATCTGCAGAAAATGTCTTTAATTGCCCGTGCCATTACATGGTGAATACCAGGAATACCGTTAGCTGATGGAGGCCCTTCGTAAAAAATGTAGGGTTTTTGATCAGATCGGTTTTCCAAACTTTTTTTAAATACATTTGCTCTAACCCAAAATTCATTTACCTGCTGGGCAACTTCTGTAAGGTTAAGATTACGATATTCTCTGTATGATTTTTCCATGTGATGAAAATTGTTGGCCAAAAAGTTGCAAAAATATGGAATTCTGGCCACATTTCAGTAGCCCTGTCAGTTAGGATTTTTTGAAAACAGATGAAAACGCTACTTAGTGTGTCCTTGATTCTACCTCGTTTAGAATTTTCTCAAGATTTGGAGCGTCTTTAAGATCCTTTGCTAGGGACTCCATAAGTGCCTTTGGTGCGTTATGAATATCCATTATCATTAGAGCATCGAGGCAATTGTTAAACATAGGATCAACGTTAAACCCAATTGTTTTGGTATTCAACATACTGACATATTGCCTCACAAGGATTGGTGTTGTAAAATTAGGATCAATGTCCTGAATATACTTATCCAGTTTAGCGAAATCGCCTTTGGTAACCTGAAGGAAAAGTTCTCGGTCAATTACTTTGTGTAATTTGATTTCAGACTTTTCGCGATTTTTAATATAAATAGCTAAGTCATTCAGATAGTAATTGGCTGCGAGGAATTCTATGGTAAGAGCTTTGGCGATATTTGAAAAACGCCCGCTGATACTTACTGGCCCAATGAGATAACGATAGTCAAATTTCAACAAAAGCACAAGAAGTGCCTTCCAAAGAAGATAGAGAGGCGTAGCTTTTCTTTGATAATCTTTAACGACAAACGAGCGACCAAGCTCAAGCGTTTCGTTTAGAATCGGTTTGAGCTTTTCATCCAGTTTAAATAGGCTATTTATATAGAATCCATCCAATCCAAACTTTGCTAAAATTTCTCTTCCAGGACCGATACGATAGGCTCCAACCAATCTTTTCGCATCCTCGTCCCAAATAAAAAGTTGATAGAAATATGTATCGTATTTATCTGTATCAAGAGCTTTATTTGTGCCTTCGCCAACTTCTCGGTATGTTATTTCGCGACAGCGTCCAATCTCCTGCATCATGTTGGGAATGAATGAAGAAGGTGGGGCATAAACAGAGTAATTTTTAATACTGAAAAGGTAGTGTTCTTTTAGTGTGGCTATCTCTGCCAACAAAATGTCAGTAGGAATTGCCTCAATGATAGATTCTTCGGGTGTTAAAATTTGGGTATTCTGAATTTCTTTTTCATGATAGGGTATACCCAATGCATAAGTTTTATTGCGTAAGAAGCAGGTATAGTCTGATAGTTGGGAAAATTCAGATTGCTCTGCTATGTTAATTGGTGTTCCAATCCTGATTTTAAGTGGTTTACCATGTTTGTTTTGAAATTCAGCAGGTAATCTGACCGTTCGGAGCAAAGGATTAATTAACCCTAAAAGGTAGAACCAAAGGCTATTTCTTCCTTCAAAATAAATTGGAATTACCGGTACATTCGCCCTCTGAATTATTTTCATAATTGACGGCTGCCATTCTTTATCAGTTATTGTCCTCCATTTCTTTTGGTAGGAAGAAACTTCGCCGGCAGGAAAAATACAGAGCGGTTTTCCTTCTGACAAATGTGCTAATGCCTGTTTAAGTCCGGGAAAACTAGACTTTGAATTTTTGTGGCTTTCGAACGGATTCACAGGTATGAACCAACCCGTTAAAGGGGCGATTCTACTTAAAAGAAAATTAGTCAGGATTTTGAAATCAGGCCTTATATTTAACATTAACCTGGTAAGTATAACTCCTTCCGGACCTCCCAGGGGATGATTTGAAATAGTTATATATGCCCCAGTTTTTGGAAGCCGTTTTAAATCTGTTTCACTTACTTCATATTTAAAACCAAAATAATCAATGATATTATTCAGTCCTTTTTCAGGCTCTGAACCGTGAATTGTATCATAAAAAGAATTGAGCCTGTCGATCTTTAGAATTCGCAAAATAAGCTTGGCTAACGGCCGTCCGCCTAATTTGCGTAGAACCGGAGTTGCCGACAAAAGTTCTTCAGGTGTAACTAACGCCATTCTTCAAACAGATTATTTTAAGCCACATATCAGGTTTAAAACCCGAAACTAATGCGATTATAGGTGGGCAAAGGTAAATAATTTACTCGTTGCTATTGCAACTATTAACGACCGCATCATGCAATGGACAACCATTCACTTATGTTTATGTTTCTTTTTGCGATATTTTTGCAAGCATTAGTTATTGTGTCTCTTTTACCAATTCATGGAAATTTATCACTGTTCGTCATATAGTAGGATTCTTGACAAATTGCATCATTTTGTCAGACGGTATTATCAGGCCGTCATTATCAGGGGGCTTGTGATTTCTGGTATTGGAACTGTTACTTTGTGGTTTTTTCTTTTTCTTTTAGAGTACTTTCTTTTTCTTCCTGGAATTTTTCGATTTTATTTTCTGATTTTAGGTTGTCTCTTACCCGTTTTATGCATAGCTGGTTTTGTAATTCCAGCATTATTTGCTTTATTTAATCTTAGACAAGGGTTAAGTCGCAACCAGGCAGCCGAATTAATTACTTCTCATTTTACAGAAATACATGATCGACTTGTTAATATTCTTCAGCTCGGTCAAAAAAATATCGAAACGAATGACGATCTGTCATTAATCTTTGCCGCTATCGATCAAAAAGCGAAACAAATTGATCCTTATGATTTTAAACAGGTTGTCAATATAAAACCGCCTAAATGGTTGGTACGTTCTGTTATTAGTATATTACTGGTAATAGCTACTGCTGTGTATCTCAGACCTGGAATACTCATACAGTCACCGGTTAGAGTTTTCAACTATGATAAGTTGTACGAACGACCTGCTCCATTTTCATTTGTCCTCTTATCCGATTCTCTCGAAGTATATCAGGGGAGGGACTTCCTTGTTAAGGTTAAGATTAAGGGAGAAGTATTACCTTCGGAGGTTCGTCTTGTGACAGGCAGGGGTACATTTCTAATGACAAGAACTAATGAGCCGGATTTGTATGAGTTTAGATTGAAAGAATTGTTGGTTAATTCAACATTTCATTTTACTGCAGCAGGCATTGTTTCCAATGAGTATGAGTTAAAAGTCAAGCAACTTCCAGGTATTAATTTTTTCAAAGTTACAGTATCATTTCCTGATTACCTGAATAGATTACCTGAGATAATTGAAGGAACAGGAGATTTAATAGTCCCCGTTGGAAGCAAACTGAATTGGAATATTGGTTTGAAAGGAGAAGCTTTTATAGACTTTTTAATTGGTAATATCCAGATTTCGCCCATTAGCGTACACGATAGGCAGATTAGTTTTAAAAAATTTATAATAAACTCTTTCAGGTATTCGATCATTATTACAGACAGCCTCAAACAAAATATCGATTCGTTAAGCTTTAACTGTCAGGTTATTGCTGATCAGGCTCCTACAATTCATGTCAATCAGTCAGGCGATACTACTACACCGGATTTTTTCTTTTTCAATGGACACATATCTGACGATCATGGAATTTCAAAACTTATTTTTTCTTACGGTTTAGCAGGACACCAATCAGTTTCCTCTTCAATCATTGTACCTGTTAATGAGGGTGTTTTATCTACGGATTTTTACTACAGCCTGCAAATTGATTCTCTTAATCTTGAACCTGGCAAAAACTACGAAGCATGGTTTACTGTTTATGACAATAATTATTCCACCGGACCATCTTTTACTCGTTCTTCGGTTTTCCAATTGCGTAAGTATACCAGAGAGGAACTGTCTGTAATTAGTCGAGAAATGAATGAATCCTCTTTAGTAAAATTGAATAATCTTTTCAAATCGAGCCTCACACAGAAAGATCAACTGGAAAATCTTGAATATAAACTAAGGACGCAAAGTGAAGATGAGTGGCATAATCGAAATAGATTAAAAGATGCCATTGAAATGCAAAAGAATAGTTATGAGTCTTTGCAGACGCTAAAGAAAAAACTAAAGCAAGAGTCTGATATCCGCAGTAAATTATCAGACAGTTATCTTGAGAAGTTTTCAACTAAAGAACAGGCCTTGATGGAACTAATGCATCAGGTTTTAGATGAGAAAACGTTGAAAAACCTTGAAGAGATGCAAAAATTGATTGATAGTATTAGCCAGGATAAATTAAAAGATCAGGTAACGGATATTAAAAAGTCGTTAGAGCAACTCGAGGAGAATCTGGATCGCAGTCTTGAATTATTTAAAGAGCTTACCCTTCAAAAAGAAAAATTTGAGGCTGCTGAGAAATTAAAGGAACTTAGTAATAGGCAATTACAACTTTTAACCCAGTCAAAGGATACAAATAATATTCCTAGAAGCCGAGTTGCAGAACAATCTATAATTAACAGCGAGTTCAAAAAACTTCAATCAAACTTTGATAGCATAGACAAAATGAGTAATGACTTGAAACGTGATTCACTTTCTAGTATTTTTCGTGAGAATGAGCAAAAGGCCAGTAAAAGCTTAAAACAATCTGAGAAAGGTTTACTTGAAGGCAATATGCAACATGCAAAAATGGATCAAAAGGTGGCGGCAAACAAAATGACTGATATGAGCAACGAATTATTTTCTTTACTTGAAGAAGAAGAGCAGCAATCACTTGAGGAATCAATTTTGAAACTGAGGCTTATTTTGCAAAATGTAATCGAGACTTCATTTCAGCAAGAGCGTCTGCTGAATCTAACAAGTCATACAAATTTTAACGATCCTGGTTTTATTCAACTTGGCTATGAACAGCGCATGCTTATGTCAGGATTAGGGGCTATGCATGATTCCTTACGAGAATTGGGTACACGTGAAAGTAGTATACCTCCTTTTCTTTTTTCACTGTTTAGACAGATTGATGAAACAATGCACTCAATTCTTTATCAATTTGAAGGACGGAAGTTGTCAGCAATGTTAGTTGGCCAAAGAAGTGCTTTGACTGATATAAATGATTTAGCTTTATTACTAAATGAGGCTATGATGAATTTACAGCAACAATCCAACATGAATATGATGAACTCTGGTAACTGTAAGAGTTCAAAACCACGTCAAGGCAAGCAAGGTAAGCCTAATCTTAAAGGCCTTAGACAGGCTCAGGAACAACTTAATCAGCAAATCCAGCAAATGCAACAGTCTGGAAAAGGTAATAAAAGTAAAAACGAGCAAATGCATCTAACTGGTGAGCAATTCTCCAGATTAGCTATGGAACAATCAAGGATCAGGCATGATTTAGAATCGTACATGAAATTCCTACAGAATGAGAACGGAGTGACTGGAGATGGACTTCAGAAAATTGCGAGCGAAATGGAAAAATCTGAAGTTGATTTGGTTTATAAGAGGCTTTCATCTTCAACATTGGATAGGCAGAAGAAGATTTTAACTAGGCTTCTGGAATCAGAAAATGCTGAGTTAGAAAGAGAAAAAGAAGAGCGTCGGGAAAGTAAAACTGGAATTCTCGAACAGGAGAGTAACCCTTTTCAAGATTTTAGGTATAATAGGTTAAAGCGCAAAGGAGATGATGTATTTCAGCGAGAAAATTTGAAATTTAATTCTTTCTTCCAACAAAAAGTTATTCTATACGAACATAATACTGTAAAGTAGCCATGAATGTGCCTTATACTCTTACACTACAAAGCCGTTTAACAGAGCAGGTTTTACTTGAATCATTTATAGAAGAGGCCTGTGAATATTTTAATATTGGGAATACATATTTTGGTCATATATTGCTTTCTCTTACAGAAGCTTTTCATAATGCCGTTATTCATGGCAATAACAGTAATCCTTTAAAAAATGTGATAATCGAATTACATAATACAAGAAAGGGGTTATTGTTTTCTGTTATCGATGAAGGTGCCGGTTTTAATCCTGATGATATTCCCGATCCGACTAATCCCGATAATGTAGGAGAAAATATTATAGGAAGAGGGTTGTTTACTATTCGTTCACTTGCTGATGAGGTTCTTTTTAGCAAGAATGGCAGAGCGATAAATATATCTTTTTTTGTTAGTAGTATGAACCTTGAGCTGAGTGAGATACGAGCTAAAGAATTATCTAATTACCTCAAACCAGTATATATTAAATCAAGAAAAGAGTTGTGATTACTTTTAATACTGAAGATATCAATTATAATCTTCCAGAGAAACGAAAGATCAAGAAATGGATTACTGATACCATTCTGCGTGAAATGAAGGTCGTTGGATCAGTTAATTTTATTTTCGTTTCTGATGAGTTTTTATATAGGCTGAATAAACAATACCTTACACATGATAATCTTACAGATGTAATCACCTTTGATTATACGGAAAATAAGAGTGTATCAGGTGATATTTATATAAGTGTGCCACGTGTAAGGGAAAATGCTGCTACCTTTGCAGTTCTATTCATTGATGAATTGCATCGGGTGATGATTCATGGTATATTACACCTATTGGGATATAAAGATAAAACTAGAGAAGCAAAATGTATAATGCGTGGGAAAGAAGATTATTATCTCTTAACTAGGTGTATGTCAATGAAATAGGTTTATTGTTTCACGTGGAACTATATTGATGTTTAATCATTATGATGTTATAATTGTTGGTGCCGGTCATGCTGGATGTGAAGCGGCCCATGCTGCTGGCACTCTCGGTTCGAGGGTGCTTTTAATTACTATGAATATGATGGCAATGGGTCAAATGTCATGTAATCCTAGTATGGGTGGAATTGCCAAAGGTCAGATTGTTCGGGAGATTGATGCGCTTGGTGGAGTGTCTGGGATTGTTACTGATCATTCTATGATCCAGTTTAGAATGCTTAATAAATCAAAAGGACCTGCTATGTGGAGTCCTAGGGCTCAAAATGACAGAGCATTATTTTCTTCTTTTTGGCGCGAAATATTAGAAAAAAATACAAATATTGATTTTTTGCAAGATACTGTTCATGGGCTTATCACTGATCGGGTGGGTGTTTGTGGTGTTAGAACCCAATTAGGGTATTCAATTTATAGCCGAGCTGTTGTCTTGACGAATGGTACTTTTCTTAATGGAGTTATTCATATCGGGGAGCGGCATTTTTCTGGGGGAAGAATGGGAGAGAGGGCTGCTGTTGGTTTAACTGCCTCATTGTTGGAGTTTGGGTTTGTCTCGTCGCGTATGAAAACAGGAACACCAGTCAGAGTTGATGGGAGGTCCATAGATTTTTCCTTACTTGAAGAACAAAAGGGTGATGATTTTCCAGGTAGGTTTTCTTTTTTGCCAACACCCAAATTGACAAAGCAACGTAGTTGTTTTATAGCCTATACTTCTGAGGAGGTTCATGATACGCTAAGGAAGGGTTTTGAGTTTTCTCCTATGTTCAATGGACGAATCCAGGGAATTGGCCCGCGTTATTGTCCAAGCATAGAAGATAAAATTGATCGATTTTCTAGTCGAGTCAGACATCAGCTCTTCGTAGAGCCGGAGGGATGGAATACGATAGAATACTATATTAATGGTTTTTCTAGTTCCTTGCCAGACGATATACAGGTAGAAGCCCTCAGAAAAGTCGTTGGCTTTAAAAATGCGAAAATTTTCAGACCAGGTTATGCTATAGAATATGATTATTTCCCCCCCTTACAGTTGACCCCTGCTTTAGAAACAAAGCTAGTTCCTTTCCTTTTTTTTGCCGGTCAGATTAATGGTACCACCGGTTATGAAGAGGCAGCAGCACAAGGTTTGATTGCTGGGATTAACGCGCACCGTAAGGTCAATGAACTTGAGTCGTTTGTTTTGAAACGTTCTGAAGCATATATTGGTGTTCTGATAGATGATCTTATCACAAAAGGGGTAGATGAACCATACAGGATGTTTACTTCAAGAGCAGAGTATAGAACTCTTTTGAGACAAGATAATGCTGATCTGCGATTAAGTCCTATAGGTCACAAGCTAGGGCTTTCGTCTGACGAGAGAGTTAAAAGGTTAGATGCTAAAATCAAGGCGATTTCTGAACTAGATCGTTTTGTAAATCATACTTGGATCAGTCCAGATGAAGTCAATGGATATTTGTTAGCTAACAACTCTGCAACAGTGGTTCATAAACAGAAATTGGCCTCCCTTTTGCTTAGACCGCAAGTTACCTTAAATGGTTTAAAATCTCTTGTACCCGATTTTGAATTATTATTAGCTTCATCTGGAGATCTATCAAGTGAAGTGTTAGAAGAAGTTGAAATTCAGATCAAGTATAACTCATATATTAGTAAGGAAAGAGAATTAGCTGATAAATTGAATCGTTTTGATGGTTTTCCTATTCCTACTGATATCGATTATCAATCATTAGTTTCACTTAGCACTGAAGCTCGTCAAAAGCTTATTAAACATCGTCCCGAAACTATTGGACAGGCAAGTCGGATAAGTGGTATTAGTCCATCGGATGTTTCTGTCCTTCTTGTTTTTCTTGGTCGGTGATTATTTCACGTGAAACATATCTGTTGTATGTCTAAAATTCAATGCATTGCGTGCGGAAATCCTATTGATACGATAGGAGTGAAGATTGTTGATTACTATTGTTCAAAGGAGTCGTTTTCTCTTATAACATGTAACCATTGTGGGCTTCGTATTACTGAACCTAAACCACCAATTGAAAAGCTACCTGATTATTACGCCTCTGAAAAGTATATTTCCCACAGTGATGGCAAGGGGGGGGGGTTCCTAAAAGTTTATAAGCTTATTCAGCGTTATAATCTTAAAATGAAGTTAAAGGGAATTTATGCTAATGGAGCTAAAAAGGGCGTTCTCCTTGATATTGGATGTGGTAATGGGGCTGCTTTAAAGTTTTTTACTAGGATGGGATGGAAGGGAGTGGGTGTGGAACCTGCTTCTGGGGCAAGGCATTTATCCATATTATCTGGACTCGAAGTTTATGGTGAGAATTTTTTAAATGAGGCCATTGATTCTTCATTCGACTTGATTACCATGTGGCATGTTTTGGAACATGTTTACGATGTTCCGGAGCGTTTGCTGCAAGTAAAGAGATTAGTAAAGGACCATGGCCTTGTTGTTGTAGCGGTGCCAAATCCCGATTCTTATGATGCAATACACTATGGGTCATATTGGGCGGCCTGGGATGTTCCTCGTCATTTGTATCATTTCTCGAAAAAGTCGTTTGAATTACTTATAACAAAGGCTGGCTTTGAAATTGCTGACATACAACCAATGTGGTTTGATTCTTATTATGTAGCGCTTAAGAGTGAAGAGTATAAAAACAGTGGTTGGTTTGGATTTATTTCTGCTCTTTGGGTTGGTTTCTGGTCAAATCTCATTTCCGGAAGAAATAAACGAGGTACTTCCAGCCTGATTTATTATCTTAAGCCATCTAGACTACATGGGTAATTTGCTGTATGCGTTTTTTTGTACTTTTACCCCCAACTCATAGTCACAAATAGAATGCTCACAAAACGGAATTTATCTCCAGCCTCTTTTTTCTTTCTTTTTTTGTTTGTTAATCTTTTTTGGCTTATAGTTTTAATATATCATAGTCATTCAACCGGGCTTAATGCAACTGTTGGCCGATTGCAAGAGAAATTACAGAAGGCCTCTGTTGAACTTCATCAAACAACAAAACAGTTTAGCCATATTAATAATGAACGGTTAGTTCAAATGTCTAACTGGTTTGTTTTGAAAGATAAGATAGATGGATATCGGTTATACCGGAATGATTCATTGTTTCAATGGAGTGATAATGATGTTTGTTTCCCGATTATTGATAGAGGCGAAATAAGAAATGGGTATATTTCAACCCTTGGAACTACAAAAATGCTTCTAGATATTGTGGAGAAACCACCATTTAAACTTTATCTATTTAAAAAAGTTTATCATCAATATCCCGTTGAAAATGGTTTTCTTAGAAATGGATTTGTCCCGGAGTTTTCAGACAGGAATAATTTGGTAATTAATTTCAATGCAGATAGTTTGCCTGTATGCATTAATGAAGAAGTTTTGTTTTTTGTTAGCTTTAAGATTGCTCATTCCTTCTGGAATATAAATCAATGGTTGATTTTTGTATGGATATTATTAGATTTTATTCTCCTTGTCTCATTTTTGTTCAGTGTAAGTAAACGTCATTATTCAGGGAAGTCCATTAAGAAGACTTGTTTTAGATTAGTAATCACTATTGGGGTGTGGGGATTATTTGGATCAATTTTGCATATCTTAAATTCGGTTTTACCTGGTGATTTGTTCAAGCCATTGATCTTTGCTTCTGGTTGGTTTAATCCTAATCTGGCAGTTTTATCCCTAAACATAATTTTTATGTTCATTTTGGCAGTGATATTACATGCCGTTGAATATCAGCCTGTTTTTAGTAAAAAAGTTTGGCGGATCACTTATGTTTTATCGATACCTATTCTCATTACTGGAGGATTTAGGCTGATGATCAGTGGTTTTAAATTGTTAATTCACCATTCAAACCTACCTCTCGATACTAACTCAATCCCATTATTTAATGAGTATTCATTATTAGTATATGCACTGTTATTTTTACTCTTTCTGGTATGGTTCTTCCCCGTATTTTCAATGCTGAAAACGTTTGATCGGTTTTCGATTCAACAGCGAGTTTATGTTATTTTTGATTTAGCTGTTCTAACAGCAGTTAGTGGATGGTTGGTAAATATGAATCTTATCGCCATTATAATTGAAACTATATGTGCTATTCTCATCTTTACCATCATTTTATTTCGTCATAGTAATGGTAAATCCCCTTATCTGATGACTCTACCAGCCCAGTTGGTTGTAATAGGAGCCGCAGCATTTTTGATTTCTAATATGGTTATACGCTCGATGAGTCAGAAGGAAATAGCCTTTAGGTATACTATTGCAGAGAAGTATTTGCTTGATAGTCAGGACCGGATCGCAGAACGTCATTTACTAACTTTGAAAGCACAGTTGATTGTAGATACAACCCTACAGAGGATGGCTGCGCAGTATGCTGAGAATGAATTGCTGCAGGATCAGTTAAATATGTACTTGCATACACATTATTTTGACGGGTATTTGCG
Source organism: Bacteroidota bacterium (assembly GCA_003250395.1). Lineage (GTDB taxonomy): Bacteria > Bacteroidota > Bacteroidia > Bacteroidales > TTA-H9 > GWE2-42-24. The sequence continues at coordinate 84,626 of QKGM01000001.1, forward strand.
AAGATTTAATTCCGATTTTACTTTTTGCCTTCCTGCTGATAACCTTCTAGTTCCTGGGATGAGGCAACCGGTTTCATGTGAGGGCTTTTTTCGTGATAAATCCTATTCTGCCATTACCGAAATAGATTCATCCATGCTTTGGTTTTTTGGATATACTCCGGAACATAAGGGATATCTTGCCCGGTATGAAGTTCCCTTTAATGTAGGGGTGTTGTATATTTATGCTGAGCTGGTTCCAAAGGGTGTTTCACGTGGAATAGGCTTGCCTGAAATCTCTGGATACAATTCTTCAACTGGAGGAATAGCTCTACAACCATATTCCTATGCACGCTACTGGGATACAGACTTGATGAGTCATGCTGGTACTTTCCCATTTTGGCGTCAACTACCGATTTTACCTAATAGTATTCGTAGCGATAGCTTATTTAATACACAGAATTGGTCTCACCTTATGATAAAGGCACCCGGCAAAGCTATTATAATCATTAGTTTACCTCTTCGCTCATGGCTTAATTCTGTCTCCCTGTTTAGCTACATATTCTTAGATTTTTGTTTATTGATGCTATTAAGCCTTATTGTAGTAGCTCTCTCATCTGGTCACGGCATATTTATTGGTTCGTTTAGGAGCCGGTTCCAGTTAACGGTTTTTTTATTGATTTTATTTTCATTAGTAACCATCGGAATCAGCTCTGTTTACTTTGTTATTAATCTTAATGAACGGAAGAATCAAAATCTCATTTCTGATAAGGCCCATAGTATTCTGATCGAGCTACAACACAAGTTGCTGGATGCTAATCAATATCAATTTACTGATACTGATTATTTGGGCTCACTGATGACAAAATTCTCTGAAGTATTTTTTACAGACATTAATTTATATGATCGCCGGGGATATCTTATTGCGACCAGTCAATCTGATGCATTTGATGCAGGGATTTTAGCCCAATACATGGATGGAAACGCATTTCGGGTCTTAATTGAGAATAAAGAATCAATGCTTGTTCATAATGAAATGGTTGGTGACTTAAAGTACCTATCAGCGTATTTACCTCTCACCAATTCGAAAAATCAGGTATTGGCTTATCTTAATCTACCTTCCTTTTCCAGACAGGAAGAATTGCAGGCGGAAATTGGTTCTTTCCTGATTACAATTATAAATGTTTATGCTATAGTTTTATTATTAGCAGCAATAACAGGACTAATCGTTGCGCGAATCCTTACGCATCCTCTACAGATACTGGCAATACATCTTTCATCTGTCAAGATTGGAAAGACAAATCGTAAAATTGAATGGCAAGGATCAGATGAATTGGCGGTATTAATCAGCGAGTACAATAGAATGTTAGATGAACTTGATTCCGGTACAGTAGAGATTAAAATCAGAGAGCGCGAAGCAACCTGGAACGAAATGGCTCGACAAGTTGCCCATGAAATAAAAAACCCGTTGACTCCTTTGCGCCTCAATATGCAATATTTACAGAAGGCTTGGATTGATGGGGCTCCTGACTTTGATCAGAGGCTTCAACGGTTTATTTGTACTATGCAGGAACAAATAGAACGATTGAACACCATAGCGACAGATTTTGGGCAGTTTGGTTCTCTCCCGAAACCTAGACTGGCTCAGGTTGACTTGTGTGGATTGCTTAGAAAAGTAATTTTCCTTTTTTCAGAGGGCGAGTCGATGGTAAAACTTGTATCAGATGTCGAATCTTGCTTTATAATAAGTGATGAAGGATTATTACAGGTTGTTTTCACCAATTTGATTAAGAATGCTATACAGGCTGTTCCTGTAGACCGGAAAGCAGATGTTTCTATCACACTATCCGTTGTTAAATCTGGTTATATCGAAATACAAGTCGCGGATAATGGGCGAGGGATACCTGTTAGTGAATATCATAAGATTTTTACCCCATACTTTACAACTAAATCGCAAGGGAATGGTATCGGTCTGCATCTTGTTTATCAGATTGTAAATGCTCTTCATGGAAAGGTTTGGTTTGCATCGGAGGCCGAAATTGGCACAATTTTCTTTATCGCCTTACCTGCTGCAATAGAGTCTTTGGAGGATGAAAGCTTAAATTTGTCCAATTTTTAACTCGTGAACCCACTCAAAAAACTGGCAGGCCAGACCGCTATTTATGGTTTACCCAGTATTCTTCTCAGAATCTTGGGCTATTTACTTACACCACTTTATACAAGGGTGCTTGATACTCAGGAGTATGGGTCATATGTGTATCTCTATTCGGTAGTGGCTTTCATGATTGTTGTCCTTACCTATGGTATGGAAACTGCTTTTTTCCGTTTTTACAGTAAAGGGGAGAAAAGTGAAAAGGTTTATACCACCTCGTTGATTTCTCTTTTATTTACTACTACAATATTTGTTGTAGCAGTCTTATACTATACTTCATCAATTGCAAGGTCAATAGGTTATGAGGAAAAACCAGAGTATATTCGTTACTTTGGTTTTATTCTGGCTTTTGATGCCCTCAGTGCCATTCCTTTCGCAAAGCTTCGAGCTCAAAACCAGGCAAAGCGATTTGCGTTACTTAGAATGGTTAATATATTGATAAACATAGCTCTAAATTTAGTGTTCTTATTACTAATTCCTGCTATCAATTCTGGTGGTGATTTTTCCGGAGGATGGTTGAACGGCGTGTTTCCTACTGAAAATCTCGTACAATATATTTTCATAAGTAATCTAGTTGCCAGTGCAGTTACATTGATTTTGCTCCTTCCTGAACTGAGATTCAGTTTAAGAGCTTTCAGTTTAAAATTGCTGGGTTCTATGTTAAAATATGCCCTGCCTCTCCTTATTGCTGGATTTGCAGGGATCGTTAATGAGACTTTCGACAGGGTTTTGCTTAAGCATTTATTACCGGTTGATATAGCAGAATCGCAAGTTGGAATTTATGGAGCATGTTATAAGATTTCTATTTTAATTACACTTTTCATTCAGGCATACCGCTATGCTGCAGAACCTTTCTTTTTTTCTCAGGCTGGAGAGAAGGACTCAAAGCTAATCTATAGTCAGATGCTTACCTATTTCGTTTTGGTAATAAGTATTATCTTCCTTATTACAATGCTATACCTGGATGTCATTATACTTTTTATTGGTAAAGATTTCAGAGAAGGAAGATCAGTAATTTCAATATTAATGCTTGCCAATATCTGTCTCGGTATCTTTTACAATTTAAGTATCTGGTATAAGCTTACTAATCAGACTCTTTATGGTGCAATGATTGCAGCAGTGGGAGCTTTTATTACCATTGTGTTCAATTTGTGGTTAATCCCCGACTATGGGTATATGGGGTCTGCCTGGGCTACATTAATTTGCTATTTTATAATGATGGTCATTTCATACCGTTTGGGACAGAAACATTTTCCCATCAAATACAATCTCAGAAAGATTACTTTTTATCTTGGAGGAGCTTTATTAATATATTTTGTTTCAACCTTATTCTATTCGCAGCAAGTCGTTATAAGGTTGATAGTTGGTACTGTTCTTTTGTTAATATATCTATTGGGGGTATTCTTTCTTGAATATGCAAATTTGAAGCGGATTATCACATCCCGGTGAGAATGGGATAGCAGCACTGCTAAAATGCGTAAATTTGCCTTTAATTCAAATATTCTCACGTATAGATGGAAATAAGAATCGTAAATAAATCTTCAAACCCACTTCCTGCATACGAAACAATGTTTTCTGCCGGTATGGATCTTCGAGCAAACCTTGATGCAAGTATTGAACTTCAGCCCCTCGAAAGGGTACTTATTAAAACTGGTCTTTTTATTGAATTACCCGCAGGCTATGAGGCACAGGTAAGACCTCGTAGTGGTCTGGCCATCAAACATGGAATCACAGTTCTGAATTCTCCGGGTACAATTGATGCTGATTATCGTGGTGAGATAGCTGTTATTATCGTGAACCTTTCTGATAAACCGTTTACAATCGCGCATGGCGATAGAATTGCCCAAATGATTATTGCCCGGCATGAGACGATTAATTGGATTCAGACAGAACAGTTATCTGAAACGGATCGGGGTTCTGGTGGCTTTGGACATACCGGATCATGATTCTTTTCGTTTAGAAAACTAATTTTTGATTATGATAACCCGATTGATAAAATTGTTCTTATTGGTAGGTATTCTATCTTGCGGAATTCTTGTTCAGGCTCAAAATGATGAATCAAGTACAATCCCTCCCAAGGGTGTATCTGAAACAGAACAAAAAGCCAATGCTGATGCTTTCGCTGCTGCATATAAATTTTTACTTCTGGAGAATTATTCATCAGCCCAGAAAGCATTTGAAGAGATCGTTGGAAAATATAAATGGGATGCAGCGTCCCGTTATGAATTGGCAAGGATTTATGCCGGTATTGATAGGTTAAATGAGGCTGTAGGGATGGCAGAAGAGGCCTCTAAAATTGACCCTTCAAATAAATGGTACAAAGAATTACTGGGAAGTTTGTATGAACAGACAGGGCAGTCTAAAAAACTTATTGGCCTTATCGAAAAGATGCTGCAAAAGGACCCCAAAAATACTACAGCCCTTGAAAAGATGGCCAATGTTTGGCTCAGTAATGGAAAACCAGCTAAAGCAATTGTTTATCTAGATAAAATTGAGGCAATTGAAGGGATTAATGAATCACTTTCTGTTCAAAAGCATAAGATTTATGCAGAGCAACTTAATAAGAATAAAGAGGCTGCCCGCGAATTGATTCGTCTGGCTGATGCTTTTCCAGAAGAGCAGAAGTATATGATGATGCTTGCCGAGTTTTATGGTAAGAATGGCGATTTCAAAGATGCGGTGAAAGTATATGATCAACTGCTGGATCGCTCACCTGATAATGTCTATACGGCAATCTCAATGGCAGATCTGTATAATAAGATGGGTGACAGAGAAAAGGTTAGATTGACACTAAAGAAGGTTTTTGCCTCAAAGGCATTAAACGCCGAACCCAAGCTGCAGGTCTTTTTGACTCTGTATACCCCTGAACAAATTTATACCACGGAGAAGGAGGCCGCACTTGAATTAGTCGATATTCTGAACGCTACCCATCCGAACGACTCCAAATTGCTGGCTATTAGAGGAGATCTCCTCTACAAATCAAAAAGGGAGGTTGAGGCCAAAGAGAACCTGTTACAAAGTATAGCCATAGATAGTAGCCGGTATTTTGTTTGGGAACAATTAATGTTTGTTATGTCGACAATGAATGATACTTCTGAACTTCTTAATTTCAGTTACCGTTGTCGCCAGCTGTTTCCTTTTCAACCAATTCCTTACTTTTTTGAGGGTCTTATGAAGGCCCGTGCCGGACAAAATACAGAGGCAGTAAAGATATTTAGTGAAGGAAAGGCTCTTGTTACTGATAACAAACCACTTCTTGAGCAATTTGCAATGTTCCTGGGAGATACTTATCATGCCCTTAACCTGCCAGCTAAGTCTGATTCTGCTTATGAGGAAACATTAAGGTACAATCCTGACAATATTTATGTCCTGAATAATTATGCATACTATCTTTCTGAGAGAGGTGTAGCACTTACTAAAGCAGAAAAAATGTCTTCCAGAGCAATAACTGCTGAACCTAATAATGCGACTTATCTGGATACGTATGCATGGGTATTGTATAAACTTGGCCGTTATGAGGAGAGTCATTTTTGGATGAATAAAGCACTGGCAGCAGAAGAAAATCCAAGCGCAACGTTATATGACCATGCTGGTGATATTTTGTTTAAAATCAATCGTGTAGATGAAGCTGTACAAATGTGGCAGAAGGCATTATCGATTGATTCAACGCAAAAGCTGGTAGAGGATAAAATCATACGCAGAAGTTTAAATGAATAAAGTTAGCTACCGTTCTGTTTTTTATATTATTGCTTTACTTTTGCTTGTTGTACAGGCCTGTAGTCCTACCCGCAAAGCAATTCGGGAACCGTTGAAGCAACAGGGAGCGACTTTCCTTTTTGAACAACTTCAGAAAAGTAAACCTACCTTTAATACTTTATCTTCCAGGGCAGCTCTTGATATCCGCTCATCAAAGACAGATATGAGCCTGAAAGTACAGTTTCGGATTCAGAAGGACAGCCTTATCTGGATGTCCTTTAGTCCTCTGCTTGGAATTGAGGTTGTCAGAATAGTTCTAACCCCTGATAGCGTAAAGTTTTTAGACCGGATCAATAAGAGTTATTTCTGTGGAAATTATTCTTTTTTCCAGGAGTTCTACAATGTTGGTTTTGATTATGATATGATTGAATCAATTCTGTTGGGTGTAGATTTCAGATGTTATGATCAGGGAGAGATGAAAGCTGGGATTGATAATTTACTTTACCATCTTTCAACTGCCAACCGTAGGAAGATTCGCCGGTTTGTCAGATCGCATTCTGATTCAGAACGGGTACTCTTACAGGATGTCTGGCTCGATCCTCAAACGTTCAGGATCAGACAGCTAAAGCTGAAAGAAGCAAACAGGGATAGCAGAAGATTAGATGCTTACTACGATTCTTTTATTACGCTTGAAAATAAGGATGTACTGCCCGATGAAATGAAGTTGCAAATTCATTCGGAAGAAAATATTGAGATTAAGTTCAGAATTAACAAGATCAGGATTAACGACACCTTATCGTTTCCTTTTTCGGTACCTTCGTCTTATCAACCCATTAATTTTCACTAGGAGATAGTTTTTTGCTATGGTTAGGTATAAAGAATATTCTGTAGTTGTTGTTCTGGTGTCTTTGCTGTTGTTATTAACTATGCCGGGTTACAGCCAGGATAGCCGCGACAGGAAGAAACTTGAACAGGAGAAGAACAGGATAGAAGAAGAGATTAAGAGCCTGAAACGAATGCTCGATGCTACCAGTACCAACCACAAGGAGTCTGTAGTCCGTTTTCAGATTCTTACCAATACCATCAGTAAAAGGCAGCAACTAATTGAGAACCTGAATAGAAATATTAAAGGGATTGATAGCCAGATAAAGCTTTTACAGAAAGAAGTAATCCGTCTTTCCAGAGAATATGAAACGCTTCGGAAGGATTATGCCCATATGATCAGAGCCGCCTATGCCAACCGTGAACGATATTCGAAAATTATGTTCCTGTTAGCTTCCAACGATTTTAATCAGGCCTATCTTCGTCTCAGGTATTATCAACAATATAGCGAATTCAGAAAGCGTCAGGCCCTGCAAATTGAAACTACCCAACAACTTCTTTCTCAACGCAAAGCAACTTTAGATTCTACCCGTAAGAAACAGCTTGAGGGGTGGAGGGAGTTGAATACCGAAAAGAACAAACTTCAACAGGAACAAACGCAACAGGATAAGTTGGTCAAATCACTTGGTGCTAAAAAGGCCACACTTGAGAAAGATATTAAAAAGAAGCAGATCGCTGCTGAAAAGCTTAAAAAGGTGATTGAAAAGGTTATCGCTGAAGAAATCCGGATGGCTGCCGAGAGGGCAAGAAAAGCGAAAAAGAATGATGTTGTAAAGCCAAAATCAAATAATAAGCCTGATGTGTTTGAACTTACTCCTGCTGAACAAGCCTTAGCAAAGGACTTTACGGATAATCGCGGGCGCATTCCATGGCCGGTTGAACGGGGATATATAGTCGAGGAATATGGGGAACATCCTCATCCTGTGACACGTACTGTAAAGACCAAAAACAATGGTATCGATATACTCAGTCCGGGAAATTCAACGGCTAAAGCTGTTTTTGACGGCGTTATCAGTAGGATAATCGAGGTTCCGGGTTATAATCATGTGGTAATTATACGTCATGGAAGCTTTCTGTCTGTGTACTCAAATTTACTCTCTGTCAATGTGAAGATTGATGAGAGAGTTTCCAAGGGATCATCTATCGGGGTTATTGCACCTGATGCATCTGAGAAAAATGCGATGATCCATTTTGAGCTCTGGAAGGGAACAACCTCTGTGAATCCTTCAGAATGGCTATTACGCCGTTAATTGGTTGATATCTTTATTCCTAAACTACATTTCCTTATCGAACGTTAAAACGATTATTCCTTCCCGGGTGTAGTGGGTGTTCTCAAGTCTTAACCTCCCGTTCAATGAGATTACCCTGAGTGTATCCGTCCTTTTGTCCTGACCTGACAGGATAATCTGGTTATCTGCAATATTGTATTTCCATGTTCCATTTACAGAAAAGCGCGAGGATTCAGCTCTGAACTCTCCATTGTTTTCCAGGTTATAATAGACAGGATAAACGGCTTCTTCTGAAAGCCTGATGCGGTCTGCCCTTCCCCCGAAAACTGCTTCCCTGCGGGCTGCAGACAGCCTCCATTCTCCTGCTGGGTCATTGTCATTATATGATTGACACTGGCTGAAAACACCGAGCGATAGTATTAATAGTATTATGCCGGCCTTGACGGGAAGATTTGTTTTACTTGTTAACATGGATGGTAATTTCACGTTAGGGGGAATGGTGATACAAAGGAACGATTTTTTCCTTTTTGGATAGTACCTTATGACATTCTCTATCCTTTGTTTTTGTAATGGTATTTTTAATGATCTCCGGGTTATAAAGCTCATTTGCGATGCAGTTGTAACTTGTATTTATCGATTAAATAGTTTTGAAAAGTATTACAGCCAGTGGGGTTATAATAGTTTAATTAACAGAGCAGGACTCGTTGTCTGTTTTTTTGTTTTATATCCGCTCTCTTTTGAGAAGATATAGGTTTTTTTGTCAGCAGATGATAGTTTTTTGAATTTAGATATTATCTTTGTCGTATGGTTTAACTATATAGTTAAATCAAAAGGATAAACCAATTAATTATCTATAGTATGAAATTAACCGATTCTACCACAGAGAGTTCAATTCTGGAAGCTGCAAAACATGTTTTTGTTCTCAAAGGATTTGAAGGGGCAAGGATGCAGGAAATTGCTGATGAAGCGGGGATAAATAAAGCCTTGTTGCATTATTATTTTAGAAGTAAGGATAAATTATTCGAAGCAGTATTCATTGATGCATTTGTGAAGTTTGTCCCGACCATATTAATTACGTTGAATTCTAATAGTCCGTTATTCAGGAAGATAGAGGTTTTTGTTGATCATTACATCGAAGTTTTATCAAAGAACCCGTTTATCCCGGGCTTCATTTTGCATGAACTGAGCCATAACAGTGAAAGGCTGAGTAAGATAATACGAACAGTTGGGCTGAATCCTGATCAGTTTTCAGAGCAGGTATTGGCTGAGATAAATGCTGGGAATATCAATCCGATAGACCCGCGTGAATTGCTGGTTAATATTCTCGCATTATGTATTTTCCCGTTTGCCGGAAAGCCGATCCTGAAGATCGTTCTGTTTAAAAACAATGAAGAGGAGTATGCTGAGTTTCTCAATAAACGCAAACATGCCGCTGCGCAGTTTATTATCAATTCCATAAAAAAACGGTGATATGAAGCGCTTTACTGTTTGTCTCTCATTAATGATTGCCCTTTTCCTTAGCTTTGAGAAAACAAAGGCGCAATCGGATGTATTGACCCTTGATTCATGTTACAGGGCTGCAAGGACTGTTTTTCCGGGAATATCCCAACTCTCGGCACTGTCCGAAATGCATCGTCTGGCACTTGAAAATATAAGGGCAGCTTTTTTACCCAAAAGCACTTTTACCGCGTCGGCAGGCTACCAATCTGATGTGACTTCGATAGCTGTTAAAATCCCCATGGTTTCAATACCCAGCATGTCGAAGGATTCATATAAAGCTTACGTTGATGTTAATCAGCTTATTTATGATGGTGGTGCTTCAAGGGCAAGGCGTGAAGGGCAACAGGTACAACACGCCGTGGATAATACTCAGGTTGAAACTGATTTTTATAAGGTGAAGGAGGTGATTAACGATTTGTTTTTTTCGGCATTATTAGGGCGAAAAATGAAAGAACAACTTGAACTTGGCCTGTCAAACCTCACCGCACGAAGACAAATTGCGGCATCAGCAGTTGCTAATGGAGTACTCTTACCCGCACAACTCGAGATCATTGATGTTGAGATCACTGCTCAGCATCAGCGATTGGTTGATGTTGACCACGCAATTGATGGTGCGCTTCAGATGTTATCAGTCTGGATTGGTAAACCGCTCTCAACTGAAAGCCGTTTGTCGGTTAGTTCGATATCTGAGGCTGTTGGTACCCGTAATAATATACGACCTGAGCAGGCTCTTTTCGGGTTGCAGCAAAAGCGGCTTCAACATTTGAGCGATCAGACAAATGCCCGCATTATGCCGGTAATCATTGGCTATGGTCAGGCTGGTTATGGCAGGCCCGGATTGAATATGCTTCTGAATGAATTTGATTCCTGGTTTTTGGTTGGAATAAAATTACAATGGACAATCTGGGACTGGAGGCAAACGTATCGTGAAAAGAGTCAGTTTAGACTACAGGAAGACATAATCAATGCTCAAAAACAATCATACGACCAACGAATACAAGCTCAACTGGTTGCAGTTGAATCAGATATTTCCAGAATAAACGATTTGCTAAAACTTGATGGACAAATCATCTCCTCCAGAGAAAGAATCAGGTTGACGGCTGTGTCTCAATTTGAAAATGGCACGGTTGAGGCGTCTGATCTTGTTGCCAGGACGAATGAAGAAACACAGGCAAGAATCAACTACGAGATTCATAAACTGCAACTTATTCAGTACCAGGTAAAATATTTAACAGTTTTAGGTCAACAGTAAATTTCAAATAATATGAAGAATATCGGATATATAGTATGTGTTTTTCTTCTGGCAGCTTGTGGGAATGGTGATAAACCTGCAGATGCCTATGGGAATTTTGAGGCGCAGGAATATACTATCAGCGCAGAATCGAACGGGAAAGTCGTCGAGTGCAAAACCAATGAAGGAATGGCTGTTGATTCTTCCGGCAGGATTGCGCTGATTGATACCATTGATTTTAGTCTCCGCAGGTTGCAGCTAAAAAGCCAGCGGGAAGCTATTATAGCAAAAGCCTCTCCTCTTGAAGCTCAGAAAAGGGTTTATGAACAGCAAATTGAGAACCTTCTGAAAGATAAAATGAGATTTGAAAAGATGTTGTTGGATGGTGCTGCTACCCAAAAACAACTTGATGATATTGACGGGGCTGTTAAGCTGGCTACAAAGCAGGCTGAAGCTGTAGTAGCGCAGTTTGCTTCACTTAATTCTGAAAGCCTGGCGGTCAGCAGTCAGATAGATCAGATTACCGAATCTATAAACAGATGCTATGTAGTCTCTCCTGTCAAAGGAACCATTCTTGAGGCTTATGTAAGACAAGGAGAATTTGTCAATATAGGGAAGCCCCTTTTCAAAATTGCCAATCTGGAAGAACTCGATTTGAGGGTTTATTTTTCAGGAGATCAATTGGCTTCGATCAGGATAGGACAGGAAGTGAAGGTGTATATTGATGGGGATAGTACCAACAATCGACTTTCGGGCAGGATTACCTGGATTTCGCAGGAAGCAGAATTCACACCAAAGATCATACAAACCCGAAAGGAGAGGGTCAACCTGGTCTACGCTGTAAAAGTACGGGTAAAGAATAATGGAAGCCTGAAGATTGGAATGCCGGGTGAGGTCAGATTATAATATAAGGCTGATGATACGGATTTCTGATGTTGAAAAACATTTTGGTGATGTGACAGCCCTCGACAAGGTTACATTGTCGGTACAACGAGGGGAACTGTTTGGTTTGATTGGCCCTGATGGTGCCGGTAAGACAACTCTTTTGAGGATAATAGCTTCGTTGATGATTCCTGATGCGGGTAGTACTCTGGTGGCGGGACATGATGTAGTTAAGGATTTCGCGAAAATAAGACAGATGGTTGGATATATGCCTGGGAGATTCTCTCTCTATCAGGATCTTTCTGTACTCGAGAATATTACCTTCTTCGCCTCCATTTTCAAGACTACTCTTGAGGAGAATTATGATCTGATACGGGATATTTATGTTCAGATTGAACCGTTTAAGCATCGTCAGGCAGGAAAGCTGTCGGGAGGCATGAAACAAAAACTGGCTTTATGCTGCGCCTTGGTTCACCGGCCGGAATTATTAATCCTCGATGAACCAACTACAGGTGTTGATGCCGTTTCACGAATCGAGTTCTGGGATATCCTCAACCGCCTAAAGGCAATGGGGATTACTATTATAGTCTCAACACCATACATGGATGAGGCGTCGCTTTGTGAGCGGATCGCGCTTATTCAGGGAGGGCATTTATTGAGTATCGACACTCCTGCCGCCGTAGCCGCATCATTTCCGCATTCGCTCTTCTCCGTTAAAACCGATAACTTTTTTTTATTGCTTACTCACCTGAGGGAATGGAGTGCGACTTTTTCGGCGTATTCTTTTGGCGAGTATGTACATTTCACCCCAACATCTGAAACCATCACGGAAAGAGATATCATGAGTTTTCTGGTTGAGAAGGGGCACAGCGAAACTCACGTCACTAAGACCCAACCGACAATTGAAGATAGTTTTATGTATCTGATGATGAAGAAACAAAACCAGTATGCAGGCTAATCAAACAAAGATTATTATCGTTGAAAATCTGGTGAAGAAGTTTGGAAGCTTTATTGCCAACGACAATCTTACTTTTGATGTCGCGAAAGGAGAAATTTTTGGCTTCCTGGGAGCTAATGGAGCTGGGAAAACAACTGCCATGAAGATCTTGTGCGGATTAAGCCATCCTTCATCCGGGAGGGTGACTGTAGCCGGTTATGACATCTATTCGCAGACAGAAAAAATTAAAAGGAGCATCGGTTATATGTCGCAAAAGTTCTCGCTTTATGAAGACCTCACAGTATATGAAAATTTCAGGTTCTACGGTGGTATATATGGCTTGAGTCGTTCTATGATACTCGATCAGACCCAAAGATTGCTTTCACGGCTTGGAATGTCTGATTACAAGGACAGGGTTATAAAGACACTTCCGCTTGGATGGAAGCAAAAGCTTGCTTTCTCGGTCGCCATCATTCACAAACCGGCTATTGTCTTTCTGGATGAACCAACCGGTGGTGTTGATCCTGTAACAAGAAGGCAATTCTGGGATCTGATTTATGAAAATGCCCATGAAGGGCTCACTGTTTTTATTACCACTCATTACATGGATGAGGCAGAGTATTGTAACCGGTTGTCGATCATGGTTGATGGCAGGATTAAAGCACTGGATACCCCTTCTGCCCTGAAAGAACGGTTTTCGTGTAATTCTATGCAGGAAGTATTTATCAGACTGGCCAGAAATTAATATCAGGAAGGATGAAAGCATTCATTAAAAAAGAGATTTATCATATTTTCAGGGATTACCGATCCATGTTGATATTATTTGGAATGCCGGTGGTTCAGGTGCTTATTTTTGGTTTTGCCATCACTAACGAGATTAAAGATGCGAAAGTGACTATCCTGGATCAGTCGGGCGATGTACTCAGCAACCGGTTTGTATCAAAACTTACTGCCTCTGGTTACTTTAAGGCAGATCGCGCCCTTGACCATCCATCCCAGATTGAACCTGCCTTTCGTGAGGGTCGTGTGAAGCAGGTTATTGTTATCCCTTCCGGATTTGGTGCTGATTTAGGCCTCCATAAACAGGTGACCATCCAGATTCTGGGCGATGCATCAGACCCCAATACGGCGAATATGCTGAAAAACTATACGATGGCTGTTCTGAATGCTTTTCAGATGCAGGAAATGGGTATGCAGGCTCTTCCTGTGGATGTGAGGGTTGAACCAATTATGTATTATAATCCTGAACTTAAAGGTGTTTACATGTTCGTTCCTGGTACCATGGCCATAATCCTCATGTTGGTTTCCGCCATGATGACTTCCATCAGTATTGCACGCGAAAAAGAGCTCGGTACAATGGAGGTACTGTTAGTATCACCCCTTCGGCCCTGGCAGATTATCGTTGGCAAGGTGATTCCATATGTCGCGCTCTCATTTGTCAATGCATTGCTGATATTATCGCTCGGGTGGTTTGTATTCGGTGTACCTATTATTGGACATAAAGGATTTCTCATGTTGGAAGTGCTATTGTTTATTATCATGTCTCTCTCGCTGGGAATCTTTATTTCAACAGTCAGCCCTACGCAACAGGTGGCAATGTTGTTGTCGATGTTTGCCCTTATGCTTCCCACCATTCTTTTATCCGGTTTTATCTTCCCGATCGAGAATATGCCGGTATTTTTACAGTGGATTAGCAATCTGATGCCTTCAAAATGGTTTATTATCATCGTTAGAGACGTTATGCTGAAGGGGTCTGGAATAGCCTATCTCTGGAAAGAAACACTGATCATTTTCGGTATGACAATTTTCTTTATCGGGTTAAGCATCGCAAATTTTAAACTTAGGCTTGAATAGTACCTTATGAGAACAATCGGCTATATTATTCAGAAGGAGTTTATCCAGATATTCAGAGACCGGTTTATGCCTAAAATCATTTTCCTGGTACCTCTTCTTCAACTCTTAATCCTGTCATATACTGCTACTTTTGAAATTAAACAGACCCGTATCGTGATTCTTGACAATGATCATTCTGTTGAATCACGGAAACTGATTTCATTGTTTCAGGGATCTCGTTTTTTTTCCTGTTCGTTAGATGTTGAAGGGATGGAAGTTGCCGAGAGGTTGATCAATACCAGGAAGGTGCATCAGGTTTTGGTAATTCCACATGGGTTTGAGCGAACGATGATCAACAGGGAACCTGTTACAATTCAACTAATTACGGATGCTGTTGACGGCTCTGCAGGTGCGTTACGGAGTGCCTATGCCCAGAGCATTGTTCAACGTTACAGTTTAGATATTAATACAAGGGTTACAGGGCTCGATATCAAACCTCCCCTTGTTGCAACCTGGTCGTTTTGGTATAACCCGGAGCTTCATTATACGACTTTCATGGTTCCCGGTATACTGGTACTCCTGGTAACCATTATTGGTTTGTTTCTTACCGGGATAAATCTGGTCAGAGAAAAGGAGATGGGAACGATTGAGCAGATCAATGTAACCCCGATCAGGAAGATTCAGTTTATTGCCGGGAAACTTATCCCTTTTTGGATTATCGGGCTGATTGAACTTACTTTTGGCTTAATTCTCGCTCATTTCTTTTTCGATGTGCCTATTTTGGGAAATCCTGCCATTATCTATCTCGTTGCTGCCATCTATCTCGTCCTGATCATGGGCATTGGCCTTATCATTTCAACGGTTAGTGATACCCAGCAACAGTCAATGTTTATCAGTTGGTTTTTCCTCGTGTTATTTATCTTGATGAGCGGACTGTTTACCCCGGCAGAAAGCATGCCCGCCTGGGCACAAATTTTCAACCGGATAAACCCGATAGCTTATTTTATCCAGGTCATCAGGCTGGTTATGCTAAAAGGATCGGGATTGGCCGATGTTTCTCATCAGGTCATTTCCCTTTCAATATACGCGGTTGCTTCTATCGTAATCGCGGTACGCCGGTACAGGAAAACAAGCTGAGTAAGGCCGGTGAGGCTTATCCATGCCCCTTGAACAGAACGGGTGGCTGAAGAGAGGAAGTCTGCATTTGGCAGGTTCCGGCTTTGGCATGATCCGAAAAATCATGATACTCCGGGTAAATAATTTATCAATGAAGTTGAATAATCCTGAGTGACCAGCAGGTTGGTAGAGGAGCGGAAATCACCTGACAGAGCTTTCTGGTTTTTGGTATCTGTCATTGTATGAAGGGATGTAAGACGAACATCTTATTTCTTCGTTGCCTCATGGTAGATAAATTGAAAATGCAATAGCTAAAATTGTGCCAGAATTTTTTTGTATTTAGTTGTGGTTCATATGTAAGGTATGTAAACGTTACTACAACCATAAGCGTTTTAGGGGTAAAACATATCTTTGATCTATCTTTGGTCTCTCTCAGTTGTAATTCAGTTTAAAAATGACCTGTAAAGAACGTATATTCAGGTGATTAAAAAACCTGAGATTTGTGCATTTTGTCATATAAGAATGCTTAAAATAGTTTGGAAATTTCAAAACCCGGGGGGAAACATGGTGTATAATGTCACGTGCAAAAACTGGAAACCGTCCAAATGCAGGAATGCTGAGGGGTTAGTTTTTCATTTTCCCGCGATTGAGTGCCTGTTGGATTTGTTTCGGGCGTGGAGTCTGGTTTCAGGAATCGGTCAGTGAATCAAAATAACCGGAAGAAGATACCCGGAAGTGAATGCCGGGAATCAAAAGGCGGGTAGTTGCCAGCATTGTATGTAAATTTGTTATTTTTGTAGAAAAACATGCTATGCGAGCAGTTTGCATTACCATTTTGTTGTTGGTACTGACCACGGTTTCCTTCTCACAGCAGTTTATTCTGCTTGAGAAAGCTGGTACATTTAAGAATTACAAATACTTTACCGGTGATGATATAAGCCTGATACTGAAAAGTGATGGGCGCCGGATTGACGGACAAATTACACGAATCGGAGATTCCACATTCGTAATTAACAATCAGGAGGAGTTTTGGGTAGGAGATGTGATGTCGGTTGTTAAGAGCAGATTTTTCTTCTCTTACTTCGGATATGGAGCCATGATCGGAGGGGCTTTTTACCTTTCGCTCGATGCAATAAACAGAGTTATAACCGGTGACACTCCGGTGGTTACATCCGAGACGGCTGTGATTGGGGGAGCTTTGATCGGTAGTGGGTGGTTAATGTCGCTTTTTAAAGAGCGCAAGATTCGTGTTGGAAAAGACAGGAGATGGCGTTTACGTATAATGCCATCAATTGGAAGGTTTAATTAGAGCTGTTTTAGTGTCCTGCGAATATAGGATGTAACCTCCTCATCGAAGGTCTCTTTATCCTGATCATGAAAAACAACTTGTATCCCGATCGAGAAAATTGGCAGTTTTTCGATCAATGGCAACAGTGATGGGTGTTTAAGCCTGATCGCGTCTTTTTCGGTTGTCACGATGATTTTTTTCCTGGAAATAATATTGCCAAAGGTATTCTCGATAGTTTTTATATCTGATTCAGTGTAATTGTGGTGATCTCTGAACCGCAGGACTTCCAGGTTCTCGCTCATTCTTCTCAGGTACTCTTCCAGCGGGTATATGTTAGCAATTCCTGCAACCAGGAGGATGTTATTTGATTTTGGAACCGTACAGGTAGTTGCCCCCCTTGTAACAGGAACCATTTCTCCGTAGTTGATAGTGCTGAATAATAGTTTTTGATGCGGAAGCGGTTTCAATTCTTCGGTAACATGTTGCCGTAACATTTTAGGGAAAACGGGATCTGTCTTGGTAACAATTATGATGTCTGCCCTTTTTGCTCCACTGATCGATTCCCGAAGGGTTCCCGCGGGAAGGAGATAATTATTGATATAGAGGTTACGGAAGTCGGTAAGCAGAATATTTAGCCCGGCCTTTACCCAGCGGTGTTGAAAGGAGTCATCCATCAATACTACCTGAGTCTGAGGTTTAATGTTTAACAGTTTTTTGATGCCCCTTGCCCTTCTGTTGTCAACAACAACAGAGATATCACTGAATTTTGAAAGGTATTGTAACGGTTCGTCTCCTATATTCGTGTGGTTGTGTTCGTGTGAAGCCAGAATAAAGCCCTTGCCTTTTCTGCCATATCCCCTGCTGATGGTTGCAACCTGAAACTGATCCTTCAGAAGGCGAATCATGTATTCGACGTGCGGAGTTTTCCCTGTTCCGCCCACGGATAGATTTCCAACACCGATAACAGGTATGGTAAACCTTTTCGGGTGGAAAACTTCATAGTCAAACAATAAGTTACGTATGGTTGTTACTGTGCCATACAGAAGATTAAAAGGTAGAAGCAGAGGGGTCCATGCGTTCATTCCTGAGTAGTATAATATGATAAGTAATTGTGTCGGTTTAAATCAGAGAGTGTTAATAACAGGTCTTTAGTAATTTGATTTACGTTAAAAATGCAATAATGGTTACGTTTAACCACGATTTCTTCAGGATTGAATCTGGAACATGTTGTTTATCTTTGTCAGAAAAAGGAAAATTATGTCGACAATCAACGATTTATGGAACTCATTGTGTAAGCTGGCTCATCCTTCATTACAGGAGGATTATGACAACAGTGGATTGATTATTGGTGACAGACAGGAAACTGTGACCGGTGTTCTGGTATCGTTTGATGTCAACGAGGCTGTTGTGGATGAGGCTATCGCGAAGCATTGTAATGTCATAATAGCGCACCACCCGGTTTTATTCAGGCCTCTTAAGCAGATTACTTCTGACACGCCAAACGGGCGGCTTCTACTGAAGGCCATCCGCCATAATATTGCATTGGTAGCCATGCATACCAATCTAGATAACCATTTGCAGGGGGTTAATTATGAGCTGGGTAGAAGAATAGGCCTCTCTAACCTTTCTATTTTAAGCCAGATTGAAGGGAAACTGAGGAAACTTGCCACTTTTGTTCCTCAAAGCCATGCAGATGAGGTGAGATCAGCATTGTTTGAAGCCGGAGCCGGAAACATCGGGCAATATGATTCATGCAGTTTCAATACAAGCGGAACGGGAACTTTTAAAGCAGGATTACAAGCGAATCCTTTTGTTGGTGAGCGCGATAAAATCCACTTTGAGCCGGAAGTAAGGATTGAGGTTGTATATCCGCAGTGGATTGAGAAGCAGATTGTTGAAGTGATGAAGAAGGTACACCCGTATGAAGAGGTAGCATACGATATTTATCAACTTCAGAATGAGATACCTGTTTTTGGGGCAGGTATGATTGGTAACTTCGATACCCCGATGACCGAAAATTCGTTCCTGAGCCATCTGAAAGCTGTTCTTGGGATTCCGGTTCTCAAGCATACCAGCCTTTCGGGGAAGATGATCAGCCGGGTGGCAATATGCGGTGGATCTGGTAGTTTTCTTATCCGGAAGGCTTCTGCCTCCGGAGCTGATGCTTTTGTAACGGCAGATGTAAAATATCACGATTTTTTCGATACACCATCCCGGTTGTTGGTTGTTGATGCCGGTCACTATGAAACCGAACAGTTTACAGTTCAATTACTGGCGTACTATTTAACCGAAAAATTTCCTAACTTTGCCGTCCTGATTTCCGAAGTGAATACCAATCCGGTTTATTATACTTAAAAATCAGGATTTCAGTTTATTGAGTTGATTAATCAAACGATCCGAATATTTCCAAACTATGAAAGAGAATAACCTAAACCCAGATTCCGTCGGCACACCCGAAGTCGAAGAGAACATTGAAGTTTCAATTGAGCGTAAACTCATTGCCCTCTACAGTTTGCAACAAGTGGATTCGCACATTGACAAAATTCGGATTATCAGGGGAGAGCTACCTCTTGAAGTTCAGGATTTAGAGGATGATATTGCTGGCCTTGAAACCCGTATTGAGAATTACATTCAGCAGAGCACGCTTTTAAATCAGAAGATTGTCGAGAAAACACAGGCCATTAAGGACAGCGAATCTCTTATTAAGAAATATGAAGAGCAACAGATGAATGTTCGCAACAACCGTGAGTATGATTCATTGTCGAAAGAAATTGAGTTTCAGGGTCTTGAAATGCAGTTGTCTGAGAAGCGGATCAGAGAGTTTTCGTTTGAGCTGAACAATCTGAAGGATGAGATTCAACAAGCTCAGACAGAATTGGTTGATAAACGTAATGACCTGGAAGTAAAGCGTGCTGAACTGGACGATATTGTTGCCGAAACGCAGAAAGAGGAACAGCAATTGTTAAGTCGCAGTGAAGATAATAAGAAATATATAGAGGATCGCCTGCTTGCTGCCTATGCCCGGATTCGGCGAAATGCCCGTAACGGACTGGCTGTTGTTCAGATTGAAAGGGATGCCTGTGGCGGTTGTTTTTCAAAGATTCCACCGCAGCATCAGCTGGATATCAGGATGCACAAGAAGATAATTGTATGTGAATACTGTGGCCGTATCCTTGTTGATCAGGAGATTGTCGATATTGTTAAAGGTTCCTGATTATTTACAATCAAGAGATTCTAAGTGGGGCTGGTCGACTGACCAGCCCTTCCTTTTTATGGTACAATGGCAAAAAGACTAACTTTGAGACACAAATCTGTTGTCGAAAGATGAGAAAGCATACACTTATTACAGCTAATATAGTAGCAGTATTTCTGTTGTTTTTTATTCCTTCAGTCGTATCGGGAGCTTATTATTACCGGTTTGATCGATACAGTAGTGAGGCTATGACAGCACTCACTCAGTTAAAGATTGAAAAGGCCCGCCAGCTGCTTGGCCTGGCGCGTATTCAGTATCCTGATAATAACATACCTGTATGGTTGCTTAATTATGCTGATTTTATAGAAATTATTGTCACGGAGGAGGAAGATTTATTTCATCGTTATGAAAGTAATCTCGGTCAGCGACTCGACAGGTTGAGAAAAGGAGATCCGGAGAGCCCCTATCATAAATTTTGTCAGGCAGAAGTAAACCTGCAATGGGCTTTGGCGAGGGCAAAATTCAAAGAGTATCTCACCAGTTTAAGTGAGGTAAGAAGAAGTTACCTGTTACTTTCAGAATTAAACCGGGAACATCCTGATTTCAAGCCAGCTTTAATCTCATTGGGGTTTCTCCATACCCTGATCGGGTCGGTTCCGTCAAAATATCAATGGGCGGTCAGGATACTTGGTTTTAACGGTGATGTGAATGGTGGAATCGCGGAAATGAAAGAAGCGATGGAGTGGACAGAATTGAGTGAGGATCGGGAGTTCTATAATCTGCAATGTCTTTTTTTCCTTAGCATTATCTATTTGAATGCCGATAGTGACAAATCGCATGCGGTTGATTTCATGTACAATTACATGAGCCGGAGGCAACTCGGGACATCGAAGCTGGAGCCTCTTCAGGCATATGCACTCGGTGGTATTGCTCTTAAAACAGGGCATAATAGATTAGCAATCAATATGTTGATCGACAGAGAAAAGAGTCATGACCGGCTAACTGTCCCATATCTGGATTATATGACAGGGGTCGCGTTACTTTCTGACGAAGACGATTGCGCGGAGACCTACCTCTATAACTATGCTCATGGATTCAGGGGACGGAATTTTATAAAAGCTGCCTGGCAACGACTGGCCTGGTTTCACTTGTTGAAAGGAGATACAGAAAAATACCGTAGTTGTATGGCCTCTGCCGGGACCTATGGTTCGCTTGATGTTGATGCTGATAAGGCTGCCTATCGCGATTCGAAGTCGAGGATTGTCCCCAATCCGCAATTATTAAGGGCACGTTTGCTTTCAGATGGTGGTTATCTTGATCGTGCCCAGGAAGTATTGGATGTGTTTTATCGACATAAGGATATCAGCAGCTACGACAAGCTTGAAGCCGATTACCGGCAGGCCAGGATCTTTGACGAAAAAGGATTGTCGCGGCAGGCAATGACTGCCTACCAAAAGGTTTATGAAACGGGGAAGAATGATACGCGATATTATGCTGCCAACAGCGCCCTGAAACTTGGCGATCTTTTCGAACGGCTTGGCAGGCCTGATATGGCCGCTTTATGGTATGACAGGGTTGAATCTCTTGAGTTTAATGAATACAGAAACAGCCTTACCCAGAAAGCAAGGGCAGGATACCAGCGAACAAAAGCGAGAAAATAAAAATGGATTTGTGTTAAACGGAAGGATGATGAGATGAGAGCAGTTATTCAAAGAGTTACAAGTGCCTCGGTTGAGATAGATCAGTTAAAAGTTGCTGAAATAGGTACCGGATTATTGATTCTGGTTGGATTTGAAGACGATGATTCAATGGCAGATGTTGAATGGCTGAGTGGAAAGATTGCCAGACTAAGGGTATTCAATGATACATCGGGTATCATGAATCTTAATGTTTCGGAAGTTAGTGGCAGGGTATTGGTTGTTAGTCAGTTTACGCTTCATGCTTCAACGAAAAAAGGTAACAGGCCCTCATATATACGAGCCGCGAGGCCCGATACCGCGCTTCCTCTTTATCAGTATTTCATAGAAAAGATGGAACTTGATTTGGGACAAAAACCGCTCACGGGTATGTTTGGAGCGGATATGAAAGTCTCTCTCCTTAATGATGGTCCGGTTACCATCATTATTGACACTAAATGGAAGGAATAGGTCAGAGGGAATTCAGAAATTTCTCTTCGTCGATGATATAGCGGGTATGTAATCCCGATCCAATTATTCCTTTTTCATCGAATGCCTCTACCTTAAACACAATTTTTTTTCCTTCAACCGCTAAAAGAGTTGCATCGCACCATACTTTCTTATAGAGAGGAGTTGCCCTTATGTGTTTAATATCGACATGAGTTCCGACTGTATTCTCTCCTTTGGGCAAGGCGGGAGCAACGAGGGAAAGACAGGCATGTTCCATCAGCGCGATCATGGCAGGAGTAGCAAAAACATCTACCATCCCTGATCCGTATTCCCTGGCAGAATCTTTTGGTGTTACAGTTTTTTCATCCCGGAATGTACTGCCTATAATCAACTCGCTCATTATTCATTAAAATGTAAGTGAATATTTTTTTCCAGGTCAGGGTGTAAGCTATGATAGACCGGACACGAAAAAGCAGCATGTTCGATGAGTTTTTTCTCTTTAGCAGAGTACTTATTGGAAGGAAACCAGAGATGAATCTCAATGGTTCCCACCCGCCTGGGATTGGATGCCATTATTTTTGTAATTTCTGCCGTTGTTCCGTCGATAGAGAAGCCGTGCACATTAGCGGCAATCCCCATGATTGTTAGCATGCAACTACCCAAAGAGGCTGCAAGCAAATCGGTTGGGGAGAAAGCTTCACCCCGGCCATGATTGTCGGAGGGAGCATCGGTAAGAATTACGCTATTGGATTGTATATGTGTCGCATTAGTTCGAAGATCACCAATGTAGGTAGTTTTGATCGTAGCCATAGTTTTTTTATGCAAAAATAAAGAACCCCTGCCGGATTCTGACCGACAGGGGTAAATTAATTGAACCGAAGTGAAATTATTTCTTTTCGGGTTTCTTGTCCTTTGAGCAGCTAGTACTACCGGCACAGCTTTTTGAGCACGAACTTTTTGAACTGCAGCATGATTTGGCATCACCAGATTTAGCCTTATCCTTGCATTCGGTTGTTTTCGCTTTGTTATCGGTTGCTTTGGCATTTTTTGCTTCTGCTTTGGCAGCCTTTGGAGGATCATCCTTATTAATCGAAATTGAATAGCCATTTGAAGTTGTGGCAAAGCTTACAGTGTTGAACCCAACAAGTAAGAAAGCTGCTAAAGCGACACTCAGAAATACGTTTTTCATAATTCAAAAATTATTTAGAAGTGAAAATTTTACAATGCAAACATACAACAGAGCAGCCATGAGGTGTGTTAACGGCTTGTTAATGGTGGTGTTAATGTGTTGTTAATAACAAAATGTTGAGTTTTTCACAGTACTTTTGTATGAATTATAATGAATTATATCGTGTAAGAAATGAAGCCATTTTGGTTTAAGACGATTGTTTGGATTGCTGCTATTTCACTGGCCGGAATCATTTTTACGCAGGTTTACTGGGTCAGGAATGCATGGTTGTTAAAGGAAGAACAGTTCGACAGCCGTGTAAAGGTAGCCCTGAAGACAGTTGTAAACCGTTTGTACAAGCAATCTGCTTCACAGGCAAAAGCCGTATTTGTTGCAGGCTGCACACCAGGTTGTCCCATTCCGGATTCAATAAAATCGAGTCTGAATATTGACGGGTATTTATTGGACTCGTTACTAGTAGATGAGTTTAGAGGAACTGATGTCAACCGGGATTTTTATTATTCTGTGTACAGTGCACTTGAGAAGAGATCACTATTGGGTAATCCCGACAGGTATTTTCCTGAGATATTGGCTTCTCCTCATTCTGTTTCCTTGTCTTGCCTTCATGAAGCAAACGTGTATTATTTATCAGTCTTTTTCCCGGGGAAAAGAGGATTTATTTTATCTCAACTGATGGGATGGATGTTATTATCGGTTGCCTTTACGGCGATAATCATATTTTCTTTTTCCTGGACAGTGCTGGCTTTTATCAGGCAAAGGAAACTTTCGGAGATGAAAAGCGACTTTGTGAACAATATGACGCATGAGTTACGGACGCCTGTTTCCGCAATTTCATTAGCAAGTGAAATGCTTTTAAAACCTTTAGTACTGTCTGATCGTGAAAAGATTGAAAAATATGCCAGTTTGATTTACGATCAGAATAACCGAATGAGGAGCCTGGTAGAACATGTATTACAGATTTCAGCGTTTGACAGGCATGAGTACCGCCTGAACCTTGCAAGGGTTGATGTACACGAAATGATAGATGATCTGGTAGCATCGTTTCGTCTTATTGTTGAAGAGAGGGGGGGCTCTATCACGTTAAACATGGATGCTGAGAGGTTTCTGGTATCAGGTGATCGTCTTTATTTAACCAATATCCTGAGCAGTCTTATTGATAATGCTGAAAAGTATTCTCCTTCAAAACCGCAAATCGTCATTAGTACCCGTTCAAGTGAACATGGCCTCTATATTATAGTGAGTGATAATGGTATGGGGATGAGTGCTGCTCAACGAAAGCTTGTTTTCCAGAAGTTTTATCGTGTACCAACCGGCAATAAACACAATATCAAAGGGTATGGACTAGGCCTTTATAATGCTCAGGTACTTGCAAAGGCACATGGTGGCTCATTATCGGTTACAAGTGAACCCGGCAGGGGTAGTACCTTTTCACTTTATCTTCCTTTTGGGGAATCTGAGAATTCTGACTATATTAGCTGAACGATGAATCCGATACCACAAATATTATTTGTTGAAGACGATCCCGCTTTGGGATTGGTTATTTCAGATTTCCTTCAGATGGATGGATTTGGTGTTAAACTGGCCACTGATGGAATAGTTGCACGTGATTTGTTTATTAAACAGCGATATGATCTTTGTGTCCTTGATGTTATGCTTCCCGGGATTGATGGTTTTGAACTGGCCCGGATAATCAGGAAGACTGATGCAGCAGTCCCGATAATTTTTCTGACAGCCAGATCCCTTTCCACTGACAGGATTGAGGGTTTTCGGATAGGTTGCGATGATTATATAGTGAAACCTTTTAACAGTGAAGAGCTATCACTCAGGATAAGGGCTTTGCTTAAGCGGTGCGGTATATTTTCATCTGTTGGAATGGAAAGGCAGGAATATAACATCGGCCACTATACGTTTATACCCAAAGAATTGATCCTTAAAGGGAAAAACAGTATTCAGCCGCTCACCCGAAGAGAGGCTGAGTTATTGAAGTTTTTTTGTGATCACCAGAATGAATTGTTACCCCGTGAAGTCATCCTGAAAGCTGTCTGGGGAAATGATGATTATTTTATTGGCAGAAGCATGGATGTTTTTATCGCACGACTGAGGAAATACCTTAAAGATGATGACTCCGTATCTATCACGAATAGTCATGGAAATGGCTTCAAACTCACGGTAATTATATAGATGTGTTTTTGAACAATTTGGAGAGTCTTTGGTTGTAATATAAAGAGTAAAAATCAATAAATCACCAATGGCTATACATACAAATAGTGAGAGATGCGAAAACTGTAGGAGCAGGTCTTTCATCTTTGACCTTATCAGCGAGCAGGATAGGGAGATTCTGGACAAGGCCAAGCAGGAAGTTAGTTTTAATGCAGGTGAGATTATTTTTAAACAGGGGGCCATGTTGACGCATGTAGTATGTGTTACATCAGGCCTCGCTAAGATATACTTTGAAGGTCTTGATAAGAAAAATCTTCTTTTGAGGCTTGTTAAACCTTCTGAACTTGTTGGCGGGCCAGGTATGTTTGTTGATCAGCGACATCACTACTCCCTGGGAGCTGTTGAGGATACCCGGGTTTGTTTTATTGATATCGGTTTATACAGGGAACTTGTTTTCAGAAATAAACCGCTGGCACACGAAGTGATGGCACGAGAAAGCTACCATAGAATAGAAATGTATGAGAAACTTGTGAACCTTACCCAGAAACAAATGCCCGGTAGGGTCGCAGAAGCGCTGATTTATTTATCTACTCAGATATATGAATCGGCGAAATTTCAATGTACCATATCGCGTCAGGAACTTGCAGATCTGACTGCTATGTCGAAGGAGAGTACAATCAGGATTTTAAAAGATCTGAAAGAAAGTGGTCTGGTTACAATAGAGGGGAATATTGTCGAAATTGTTGATATGAAGGGGCTTGAAGATATCTCTCAGAGAGGTTGATTTTTTTTGAGCTCCTACGTTGATATTTGTCAATCAAAATATGTGTTTATGTCAATCAAAAGTTGATGTAAATCATCAACGCATGGTATAAATGTCATATTTAGAACTGTGCATACATTGAATAAACTCCGTAGGTTTGCATCATCGAAAAACCAATATCCTCACACATGAAAAAGATACTCTTTGTTTTCGGATTTGCTGCTTTGGCAGCTATGACTACTGTTAGTTTTACCAGTTGTACAAAAGAAGGCCCCGCAGGGAAAGATGGCGAGGCTGGTATAAATGGTACCGATGGGACAGCAACATGTATACAGTGCCATGATAACACGGAAGAGCTGTTTGCAAAACAGAATCAATGGGCAGCATCAACTCATGCTATTGGCGGTAACTATGCCCGTAACACTGTGGGTTGTGCTGATTGCCACACCAGCCAGGGTTTCCGTGAAACAGTTGCAACAGGCCTTCCGGTTGCTAATACCATCTCTAACGCCAATCCTATCAACTGTTACACCTGTCATGAAATTCACAAGACCTATACTCCGACAGACTGGGCTCTTACAACCGTTGCCCCGGTTACGCTTATGCTTAATGGAGCAACTGTTGATTTTGGTACAGGTAACCTCTGTGCAAATTGTCATCAGTCTCGTCCGATTGATGCTGCAGTGATGCCGGTAGTCGGAGGCCCGGATATTACTTTAACTGCTGCCAACAAACGCTATGGATCTCACCATGGTCCTCAGGCCAATATTATTGGTGGTATAGGAACCGGATTGTTTGAAATTGGTGCAGGATACGTGAATTCAGCACATACCAGCCTTGAAAAGGGTTGTGTGACCTGTCATCTCAGTGAAGGTTATGGTAACCAGGGAGGCGGTCATGTGATGAATGTCAAGTATGGCACGAATTATGTTACCTCAGGATGTACAGAAGCAGGTTGTCATGATGCAGCTGCTGTAAAACAAGAAATTCTTGATTATCAGGCTGAAATTCAATCATTACTCGATCAGATTAAAGTTAAGTTGGTCGAAGCTGGTATAGCCAACGAAGGTGATTTGTATACAAAGCCGGGAACCTATTCAGCAAATGTGGTTGGTGCTTTCTTAAACCATCAGTCTGTTACTGAAGATAAGAGCCTGGGTGTTCACAATCCCAGATATGTGAAAAAGCTCCTTGAAAACTCATTAGCCGCTCTCAACTAGTAGTCTGGCGATGTTCAGAGGGAGGCTTCAACAACTGAGGCCTCCTTTTGTTTGTAATATGTATTTTTAACAATTTGAATTTCAAAAACATAGAGTCAAATGATGAAAAAACGAATTTTTAACCTTATGTCAGCACTCCTTCTGGTTGTCGGATTTACGGCTTGTGAATATGACTGGGTTGAGCCTGAAGTAATTGTTGTACCTGATGTAGTCAGTTTCAAAGGAGATGTTATCCCGGTTTTCAATAAGAGTTGTAATATGTCGGGCTGTCATGCACAAGGCTCCACATCGCCAGATTTATCATCAGACAATGCATGGGGAGATCTGATGGCAAAAGGTCTGATAAATACGGAAACCCCTGCACAAAGTGAACTCTACATTTCGATATCTACCGGATCGATGAAGAAGTTTAGCAATGATGCTAATAATGCCCTTATACTGAAATGGATTGAGCAAGGTGCACTGAATAACTAACTGATTAATTAACAGAAAAAAATTTCAGAGATGAAGAAGCCTATCCTATATACAATTATCACCCTGATGCTTGCATTAGTTAACACACCAATGGTTAATGCTCAGGATGAACCCGAAACAGAAAGTAAACCGGTAAGATCAACCTTTGAAAGTGGTATCCTTATCGACCAGCAGACAAATAATATTCCCACCGCGAATACGCTTGAGTTGCTTATTCAGCATAAGTTTGGCACTATCCAGAATGGAATTACCGATCTATATGGAATTTATGCTGCTGGTGCCAATGTTCGTATTGGATTTAATTACAGCATACTCGATAACCTGATGGTTGGCTTTGGTTCTACCAAGAATAAAAAGTTTCAGGATTTTCAGGTGAAATGGAATGTTTTTCCACAGACAAGAGATAACAAATATCCGGTAGCAATTACATTGTATGGAAATATGGCCATTGATGCCAGGGATAAAGAAGTATTCGGAACAGAGTATAACTTTGGGAATCGGTTCAGTTACTTCTCTCAACTGATTATTACACGTAGGTTCAATGATTACTTGAGTTTACAAGTTGCTCCCAGTTTTACCCATTTTAATTCAGCTGAGAAAGGAAAGGATCACGATAAGATTGGTTTGTCAATGGCAGGTCGTGTAAAAGTTAGCCCTCAGTCGTCGTTTCTGCTTCAATGTGACATACCGTTTAAAATTCAGGGCATTGCTGAAAATATGGAGTTTACAGATCCTTCTAAGCCAAATTTTGCCTTCGGGTGGGAGATCTCAACTTCGACTCATGCTTTCCAGATATATATGGGTACTGCCAGTGGAATTCTGGGACAGGAGAACCTTATGAACAATACCAACGATTTCCTAAACGGGGAGATGATGCTCGGTTTTACTATTACCCGTTTGTGGAGTTTTTAATTAATATCTATCAATCATAAATTATTTATTATGAAAGCAAAGATGAATTTTTTGTCTATCGCAGCCGTTTCTCTTAGTTTAGTTGTTCTGGTTGCATTTACCCCTCAGGATCAAAAAAAAGGTGCTGCATGGCAGATACCAGCCAATTATAAAAGCATGAAAAATCCTACCAAAGCCGGAGATGCAGAATCTTTGAAAATTGGTAAGACGCTGTATGCCAAGCATTGTAAGGCTTGCCATGGCAACAATGGACAGGGTGATGGTCCCAAAGCAAAACAGCTCAAGACTTTTCCCGGTGACTTTCAGTCAGCTGAGTTTAAAGCTTATGGTGATGGCCAGCTTTACTATATGTCATTCATCGGACGTGATGAAATGCCAAACTTTGAGAAGAAGATCACAACAGAAGAAGATAGGTGGGCTCTGGTGAATTATATTCACTCGATGAAGAAGTAATTATCTCCTGATAATTAAAGTGGTCATCAGGCTGTACCTTTTAGGAATACTACAGCCTGATTATCTTAACTATTGACAAATGAAAAAAGTTCTAAACCTGATATTGTTTTTAGGCTTCACGTTTTGGTGTTTTGCCCAGGATCATGTGAATTCGGAGAACCGTATAGCGAACCGACATTGTCTGGATTGCCATGGACAGAGAGTTTACAGCTTTGTAAATCCGGATGATGGTAGTACGGTCAGGAAGTTAATGCCTGTTGATTTTAGGGTTGATTCGGCTTTGTTCTATACAGGGGCCCATCATATTTTCAAATGTGTTGATTGTCATGTTCCTGAATATGATTCATTTCCTCATCCTAATCAATTACGGTTTGAGCCGATGTATGCCTGTTTGGATTGCCATGGTGGCGATGATACATACGCTAAATACCATTTCGAGACCATAGACGAGCAGTTTCAGAAAAGTGTCCACAGCCCTGAAACATTGAACGGCTTCACCTGTTGGAACTGTCATGATCCTCATAGCTTCAGAATTAATCAACGGACGGGTGAAAGTATTGCCAATACAATTGCCTATGATAACGCTGTTTGTATGAAATGTCATTTTGAAACTGGTTCAGAAGTGATGTTGTTATTGGCCAATGAAAAGCTGAAACCAATGTCTGTATCTCATGATTGGTTGCCTAATCAGGAACTTCATTTCAGGCAGGTAAGATGTATTGAATGCCATGCTGCAATGCACGATTCTCTTTTGGTTGCACACCTTGTAAGCCCGGCCGATAGCGCAGTTAAGCAATGTAAGGAATGCCATAGTCGCAACACGATGTTGTTATCAAGTTGGTATCGTTTTCAGAATATTGAGAACCGTAATAAAAATGGATTCGTGAATGGTGTATTGCTTAACGAAGCGTATGTAATTGGCGCCAGCCGAAATGAAATTCTTAATATTTTAAGTCTGATCCTTTTTGGACTGACATTGGGCGGAATTTTAGTACATGCATTGTTCAGATTGAAAATGAATAAAAGAAAAAGACATGAGTGAGAAGCTTTATTTATACCCTTTATGGCTTAGGTTGTGGCATGGGCTCAATGCCTTGTTTTTTTTAACTCTTCTGGTAACAGGCATTAGTATGCAATATTCAGACATTGATTTTCCTCTGGTTCGATTTGACCTTGCAGTTACCGGCCATAATATCGCAGGGATAGGGATAACATTAAGTTATTTTATGTTTATAACCGGGAATTTGTTTACGTCTAATGGGCGCCAATACAGGATAAATATTCGGAGCTTGTTTTCTGATTTATTAGCCCAGGGTCGTTATTACCTTTTTGGGATTTTTTCAAAACAGATACCTCCATTTCCGGTTACGTTGAAATCAAAGTTTAATCCCCTGCAACGAGTCAGTTATATCGGAGCTATGTATGTTTTATTTCCAATTGTAGCTATTACCGGATGGGCATTATTGTTTCCTGAAACAATTGCCCGACAGGCATTTGGATATAGTGGAACTTTGCTGACGGCTTTGCTTCACATCGTGATGGGCTTCTTTATGTCAATTTTTATGATTGTTCATGTATACATGTGTACTGTTGGGAAAACACCTCTCAGTAATTTCAAGAGTATGATAAACGGTTATCACGAAGCACATTAAGTTGATCTTAATTTTGACGAGAATATAAGCCAGGTTCCTTTTAAGGGTCCTGGTTTTTCTTTTTTATATCGAAAGGGTTTGTATCCGTGAGTTCCTGTGTTTTTTTACGATCTTTGTGTGGTTCTAATCATTACTTTTGTAGATTACTTGGGTCTAATATATTGTCTATTCAGATTTAACCGCAATGAAACAATTCTCAATTCTGATGATGCTGCTTGTTATTTTAGGCAGTTATATTGCTGATGCTCAGAATGCCAGCGTACGAGGTTTCGTTTATGAAAAAGAGACAGGTGAACCTGTTATTTTCACGAATGTATATCTCTATAAAACATCTCATGGGGCATCTACCGATGTTAATGGTTATTATTCAATTACCCAGATACCTGCCGGTAAATATGAACTGATGGTAACCTCAATGGGATATGACTCTATCAGAATGCCAATTACGCTAAAGAAAGGGGAAATACTTACGAAACAGATTTTCCTGTCCAAAGCATCCTATATGTTGGAAGTAGTTAATGTAAGTGCTTCTAAGGAGGAAGCCCAAACACAGACACGCACCTCCATTGCCAAGATTACTCCCAAGGAAATGAGGCAGATTCCTACCGTTGGCGGGCAGGCTGATCTAGCGCAGTATCTTCAGGTGTTACCAGGAGTTATTTTTACTGGCGATCAGGGAGGACAATTGTATATCCGAGGTGGTTCTCCTATTCAGAATAAAGTACTATTAGATGGTATGATTGTTTATAATCCGTTTCATTCAATCGGGTTATTCTCTGTTTTTGACACTGATCTGATGAGAAATGCCGATGTGTATACGGGTGGTTTTAATGCTGATTTTGGTGGTCGTATCTCGTCAGTTATGGACATAACTACTCGTGATGGAAATAAAAAACGTCTTGCTGGTAAGATTGAGGCCAGCACTTTTGGGGCCAAAGTTCTTCTTGAAGGACCTCTAAAGAAACAGCCTGATGCAGGAGGTTCCAGCTCTTCTTTTGTCCTTTCGATT
Source organism: Bacteroidota bacterium (assembly GCA_003250395.1). Classification (GTDB taxonomy): domain Bacteria; phylum Bacteroidota; class Bacteroidia; order Bacteroidales; family TTA-H9; genus GWE2-42-24. The sequence continues at coordinate 116,499 of QKGM01000001.1, forward strand.
AAAAATTCTTATCTCGAGGAGACCTCGAAATCGTTGTATAAGTACGTGAATGATGATGGTCTCCCTTTTAACTTCCTGGATATATATGGCAAGGTTTCTTTTAATGGACAGAATGGCTCAAAATTTAACCTGTTCGGATTCAGTTTCTCTGATAAAGTTAATAACTACCAGAGCCTTAGTGATTTTAGTTGGGATGCCTTTGGGGGTGGTGCTAACTTTGTTGTTATACCGGGCAGGTCGCCTGTTCTGCTTGAGGGAAATATCGCGTTCTCAAGCTATAAAGCCAATATGGCAGAAATTGATGCCAAGGACAGAACAAGCAAAATCTCTGGTTTTAATGCCGGATTGCAGTTCACCTATTTTATGGGTAAAGATGAACTGAAGTATGGTGTTGAATTACTTGGATTCAAAACGAATTATTTGTTTTTCAATAGTTATAATAATAAGATCCAACAAGAAGAAAATACAACGGAACTGGCAGGCTATCTTAAATACAAACTTACAGCAGGACCAGTCCTTATTGAGCCGGGAATCCGTCTTCAGTGGTATGCATCTTTAAGCGAGCTTTCGTTTGAGCCCCGAATCGCTGCAAAGTATAATATTACTGACAGAATCAGGATCAAAGCCGCAGCTGGCCTCTACAGTCAGAATCTGATAAGTGCCAATTCTGATCGTGATGTCGTAAATCTTTTTTATGGTTTCCTTTCAGGACCTGATAACCTTCCCGATGAATTCGATGGGCAAGAAGTAACTTCCAAATTGCAGAAAGCCCAGCACCTGGTTGGAGGTATAGAGTTCGACCTCACTAAACATGTCGTGTTGAATGTAGAAGGTTATTACAAGAATTTCAATCAGCTGACGAACCTCAACAGAAGCAAGATATTCGATGATACCGAGGAGAATTCATCACGCCCGGATGAATTGAAAAAAGATTTCGTAGTAGAAAGCGGAACAGCGAAAGGGCTTGATATTTCACTAAAATATGAATTTAATCGTTTCTATCTGTGGGGAGCATATTCTCTTGCTTGGGTTGATCGTTTTAATGGTACAGAGACCTATTACCCTCACTATGACAGACGTCATAATGTAAATTTAGTTTCTTCGGTTAAATTGGGTCCGGCAATGGATTGGGAAATCAGTGCGAGATGGAACTATGGCTCTGGATTTCCGTTTACCGAGAATCAGGGGTTTTTCGAGAATATTACATTTGTCGGACTTTCGCAATATGATCCATCACAGATTAATGGTTCAATGGGAATTATATATGGATCAACGAATAATGGTCGTTTGAGTGACTACCATCGTTTAGATATCAATGTTAAGAAGAAATTTGAATTGGGGAAATATAGCGAGCTTGAGCTTAATGCAGGTGTTACTAATGTATATGACCGAAAGAATGTATTCTACAGGAATAGAATATCGGGAGATGTGGTCAATCAATTACCTGCTATGGCAATGTTTGGAGCGAGTTTGACATTTTAATTAATAGATCAGATCTTTCCTGAATCGGAATTCGGCAATTTAAGTTGAATTCCGATTTTTTAATTACCGGTTTTTCGCTCCATTATGATTGTATCATTGGCATTTACTCCTCTTAGGATGATACGAAGGGTGTCATTTCCTATAAAATAATAGATGATATCAGCCGGAAAATCGTTTTCAGGATTACTCCATTCTAGGTAATCAGGAGAGGATTTATTGAGTGTAAAATCAACTGGATCCCTGTTAGGAAGGATGGCTCGATAGTAGCTGTTTTTATCATTAGTGCTTATGATCAGTTCTTCGAAGAAGAGAGTATCTTTTTCATTAATCTGACCACCTCTCCCGTGAAGTGTCTCATCAGCTAAAACATGCCATATCTCAATAAATGGTTTAGTGTTCCCTATCTCTACCCAAACCCCCGTTATTTTACTAAAAGCTGTTTTATCCTTCTCCGGTTGACTACACACGCAACCCCCAAGCAATAATGTAAATACTACAAATGTTGTCGTTCTCATTTGGAAAAAGATTCTGTAAGGAGATTATAATCATCGGGCGAGAGTTTTATCTGAGCCGCCTTGACATTTTCATCAATATGGTCCTTGGAGGAGGCTTTTACCACAGCAGCGGTTCCTGTTTTATAAATTACCCAAGAAAGAGCTATCTGAGCCGGGGTGCATTCATATTTAAGTGAAATCTTAGCTAGGGTTTCAGAAGAGGATTTTGAGAGTAACCCTTTGCCAAGCGGACGCCACGCAATGAAAACAATTTTGTTGTCTCGGCAAAAAGGGATAACTCCTGAATGACTGTCTCTTGTGTAGATCCCATTATTGATGGAGAGGAGAGAATATTCATTCTGGCAAACATCAATTTCTCCGGGGAAAAGGTTTTCAATCCTGTTTAGCTCTTCAAGGCTGAAGTTACTAAGACCTATACTTCGGGTAATGTTTTTTTCTTTTAGCCGGATAAGGGTTTCAAAGGATTCTTCGATTGGAACATCGTTCCCTGGTGCATGGATTAAAAGGGAATCCACAAAGCCGCATTTGAGCCTTTTGAGGCTGTTAAAAGCAGACTGTTGTAATTTTTCTTTACTAAGATTTGAAGGCCATACTTTTGTAGTAATGAAAAGTTTTTCACGGATAAAGGGTCTGATTGCTTCACCGGTTATTCTCTCAGCTTCTCCTTCACCATACATTTCGGCCGTATCGATGTGTGAAAATCCTTGCTGTATTGCGTATTGAATTGATTCAATGTGTTTTTCTCTGTTATGCAGGCTGGCCTTTTCTCTTCCTCCCATTTCCCATGTCCCAATTCCAAGAACTGGTATACAGGCTTTATTTCTGAGAGTGGTCGTCGGAATCATTATATTCAGGAGTACTAAAACGTGAGAGGCTGAGGTGGAAGTGTAACAATAAACTTACTGCCTTTGCCTGGCTTGCTTTCAATGTTTAAGTTCCCATTGTGCCTGGAAATAAAGTCAATGCACAGGCTTATACCCAATCCTGTCCCTTTTTCAAAATTGGTGCCTGGTGTCGAGTAGTGTGTCAATGGATCTAATATGCCAGGTATGTTTTCTGGTTCAATTCCGATACCATTGTCTTCAATTGTTATTATTACTGAAGAATCGGAGTGACAAGCGGAAAGTTTTATAATTCCACCCTCTCCGGTGTATTTAATTGCATTTGAAAGGAGATTTCGAATAACAGTAGTCAGCATGTTTTCATCAGCGAAGCAACTTAGACCCGGTTCACAATGCATCTCAAGAACAATATTTTTTTCTTTCGCCAGACTTTCAAGTAGTAACAGGTTGTCCGTCATGATGATTTGGAGGTTAAGTAGATGTGGGTTGAAATCAATTTCATGACGCTGGTTCTTAGCCCAAAATAACAAATTTTTCAATAGCAGAAGGGTTTGCTGACTTGATTTCAGAGCTCCCTGAAGGAAATCTTTTTGTTCTTCAGGACTACAAATATCCTGTACCAATAGTTTTAGAACTTCAGTAACACTGGAAACCGGACCGAGTAAATCGTGTGCAATAATCGAAAATAATCTGTTTTTAGTCTGATTTGCTTCCTCTAGTTCAAAATTCTTCCTCGTCAGTTCAATCTGTTGTCTTCTGATTGTTGTATGGGCCTTTACTCTTGCAAGTACCTCATCCTGATGAAAGGGCTTGGTAATATAATCGACGCCACCTTCCTGAAATCCACGTAACTTATCCTGGGAAGTATCAAGGGCTGTGACGAAGATTATTGGAATATCTTTTGTACTGGCCTGCTGTTTAAGCAGTCCGCATAATTCAAACCCATCCATCTGGGGCATCATCACGTCGAGCAAAATCAAATCAGGAATGATCGATGAAACATATTCAAGAGCTTGTGTCCCATTTTGGGCAACGGCAATTGTATAGTCATGTTTTCTAAGGATGGTTCCAAGTACCTGAAGGTTTCTGGGATGATCATCCACCATCAGAATCAAGGGTCTGTTAGCTTGTTTTTCAATCTCGTCCATAATGGTTGCTGTATAAAGGTCATTGGATGATGAGCAAAGTTAGTCAGAATAATCATTCTTCACACAGATATAATTCATCAGTCAGTTTCCAGAAACCGGGAGATGTCCGAACGGCGTGGGTTTAGTATTCCTTTTTCGGTTATTATACCATTAATTAATATGGAAGGCGTAACATCAAAGGCTGGGTTTAGTGCCATTGATGCAGGATTCGAAACATTAATTTTTCTGATTTCTCCTTCTTCATCAGGACCTTCCTGGTATTTCACTTCATCCTGATGACGCATTTCTATCTTTATACCGGCACCGGTCTCACAATGAGGATCGAATGTAGATGCCGGTGCAGCTATAAAAAAGGGGATCTTAAAATGGCGAGCCAGAATGGCCCTGTCCAATGTTCCTGTTTTGTTTGCCGTGTCTCCATTGAGAGCAATACAATCGGCTCCGGTAATTACGAGATCTATTTTTCCGCTGCTCATCAATGATGCTACTGCATTATCGGCAACAATGGTATGTTGAATTTCTTCATTGTAAAGTTCCCAGGCTGTCAGTCTTGCTCCCTGGCTTCGTGGTCTTGTCTCACCGACCCATACAAACGGGTTCATCCCTTTACGTGAGGCATGATAAACCGGGGCAAGTGCAGATCCCCAATCTACAAAAGCGAGCCAACCGGCATTACAGTGAGTTAAAATTCGCATGCCCGGTTTGATTAATGAAAGTCCATGCAATCCAATCTGATAACCATCTTCGATATTTTTTTCAGCCAACCTTTTAGCCTCTTCTTCCGCCTGTTCTTTCCCTTCCAGCGCTGCGGCAAAAACTTTTTCTACCGCGTAAAAAAGATTGTAGGCTGTTGGCCGGCAGTTTTTTATCATGATAGAAGCATCAGTGATATAATCCAGATAGCCCGACTCAGGCGCCTTCCGGGCAGCCTGCGCCATTGCAAATCCAGCTGCTGCGCCGATTGCTCCTGCTCCTCTGACAATCATTGTTTTGATAGCCAAACATGTCTCTTCCAATGTTTTTGCCGTAAATATTTCGAAACGGAATGGTAACAACAATTGGTTGATCATGTGTACCTCCCCCTCATGGTACCAAATTGTTTTGTATTGTATTTGATTTACCTTCATCGGGTTGGTTTTTTAGTGAGCCCGAATTTACCAAAAAACACGGCGCGACAACATATCTGTGGTTGGCTAAAAGAGTGTAAATTTGCGCTCATTTTACCGACTAAATGATAATGAATAAGATAGAAATAATGGCACCTGCCGGTTCTTTTGAGTCTCTCAGGGCAGCAATCGATGGCGGTGCCAACAGTGTATATTTCGGAGTAGGAAGGTTAAACATGCGTTCTCGTTCCTCCCAGAATTTTACCATTAGTGACCTGCAGGAAATCGTTGCCATATGTAATGCATCTGACGTTAAGAGCTATGTAACACTTAATACTATTGTATTCGATAAAGAGCTGGACGAGATGAAAACTGTTGCAGATGCTTGCCGTTCAGCAGGTGTAAGCGCCGTTATTGCTTCGGATCCTGCTGTGCTTGGTTATCTTCGATCAATAGACCAGCCTGTCCACATAAGTACCCAGTGCAACATCACTAACATTGAAGCTGTGAAATTTTACAGCCATTTTGCAGATGTTATGGTTCTGGCCAGAGAGCTGACAATCGTTCAGGTTAAGGAGATTACACGTAGGATTTTTGACGAAAGAATCAAAGGACCTTCTGGTGAGCTGGTCAGTATTGAGCTGTTTGCTCATGGCGCTCTTTGTATGGCTGTTTCGGGGAAGTGCTATCTGAGCCTTGATAACCTTAACTCTTCTGCTAATCGCGGTGCCTGTTTGCAGATTTGCCGTAGGCCCTATAAAGTAACAGATACCGATGGTGAAATTGAACTTGTTGTTGACAATGAATACATCATGTCACCTAAGGATTTATGTACACTTCCATTTCTTAACCGACTCATTGACGCTGGTGTGAGCGTATTAAAAATTGAAGGAAGGGGACGCTCGGCGGAATATGTCAAAACAGTTGTGCAGGTGTATAAAGAGGCAGTAGACGCTATCACCGGTAACATTTTCACCGATGATCGTATTGAGTTATGGATGAAAAGACTTGAACAGGTATATAATCGTGGATTCTGGGACGGATATTATCTCGGGCAAAAGCTTGGAGAATGGTCATCTGGCTATGGTTCACAGGCTACACGGCGTAAACTGTATGTTGGTAAAGTGACCAATTACTTTGGTAATCTGCGTGTTGCTGAAATCAAAGTAGAGACCAATTCTATCGCCCCGGGTGATATATTGGTTTTCAATGGCCCTACTACAGGTACATTTGAACAGGAAGTGAAGGAGGTGAGACTTGCTTTTGATCCCATCGCAGAGGTACATAAAGGAAACACCTGCTCTGTGGCAGTCGACTCAATTGTACGAAGGTCAGATAAGGTTTATAAATGGACAGATGCTGTCAGCTAGGAGGTTCTGATTAATTATTTAAAGCAATTAAGGCTACAAGTGCCAAAATGAGAAATGCTGCAAAGTAAATCCAGTAAGTGCTTTCTTTCGACTTGTCCGCCTTTTGTTCCTGACGTATGCTTCTTCGAAAGGCTGAGTGAGGTGTGTGTCTGCGTGGTTCTGGCATAATGTATTCAGGTTGGTTGGTTCAATAGCTAATGCAATATACGAAAACAATAGAGCCTTGTCAAATTTTTGATTAATGGAATATTAATCAAATTTGGAATAAGGTAAAAGTATAGACACTGCTTTGTGTCAGAAAGTTGCTTCAATATAACAGATGATGGATAATTTTGTTGAGTAAAATCTACATTGAATGAGTTTAGTTAGATGGCATAATTACTATGTGTTTGTAATACAGGCTATTGTTTTTGTTTGTTTGTTGTAATATATTCAAGATATTTTTACGGGCCAGGCTTCATGTCGGAGCTGTTTTGTACCTTTGCACGTAAATTACAAATAGCTATGCAATTAAGTGAACAGGAATTAATCCGCCGTGCGACATTGAAAGAACTCGTTGACCTGGGTATTGAACCATACCCTGCTGAGTCGTTTGAAGTTAATGCGTCGGCAGTAGAGATTCAGTCAAAATTTCCAACCGATAACACACTTTTTCAGGAGGTAAGTATCGCAGGACGTATCATGGGCCGCCGTATTATGGGTGCCGCTTCATTTGTTGAACTTCTCGACGCTTCAGGACGCATTCAACTTTATGTAAAACGTGATGATATTTGCCCAACCGAGGATAAATCATTCTATAATACTGTTTTTAAACGACTTCTTGATATTGGAGATTTCATTGGTGTAAAGGGTTATGTTTTCATTACCCAAATGGGTGAAATTTCAATTCATGTTAAGGAGTTAAAATTGCTCTCGAAGTCTTTGCGTCCTCTCCCTGTGGTAAAGGAAAAGGATGATAAGGTATTTGATGCCTTTACCGATCCGGAGACCCGATACCGGCAGCGTTATGTCGATTTGGTTGTGAATCCTGAGGTTCGTGATATTTTTATTAAACGTACCCGTATGGTCAACTCCATGCGCGAATACCTTAATACAAAGGGATATCTCGAGGTTGAGACTCCAATTCTTCAGCCTCTCTATGGAGGTGCCACTGCACGTCCTTTTAAAACATATCACAATACTCTTGATATGCCTCTTTATTTGCGTATTGCTAATGAATTGTATTTAAAAAGGCTGATCGTGGGAGGATTCGACGGGGTTTATGAATTTTCAAAGGATTTCCGGAATGAGGGAATGGATCGCTTTCATAATCCCGAATTCACTCAGATGGAACTTTATGTGGCGTATAAGGACTATGAATGGATGATGAACCTGGTTGAGGAGATGGTCGAAAAGATGACCATAGACATCCACGGTACTACCAAAATTAAGGTAGGTGAAAACATCATTGATTTTAAACGTCCATGGGCCCGCTATACCATGTTTGAGGCGATAAACCATTTCACGGGAATTGACATCTCATCAATGGATGAAACAGAACTTCGTGCAACTGCCTCGAAGTTGAATATTGAATTGGATGAGACCATGGCTAAAGGTAAAATCATTGATGAAATCTTTGGTGAAATGTGTGAGCCTTACCTGATTCAACCTACTTTTATTACCGACTACCCTGTTGAGATGTCGCCTCTGGCAAAGAAACACAGGTCAAAACCTGGCCTGGTTGAACGTTTTGAGGCAGTGTGTAATGGGAAGGAGATATGTAACTCATTCAGTGAACTCAATGACCCGATTGATCAACGTCAGCGTTTCGAAAGTCAGCTGGAGTTGGGTAAGCGCGGTGATAGTGAGTCTATGGTTCTTGACGAAGATTTTCTCCGGGCACTCGAATATGGTATGCCACCAACAGCAGGTCTTGGTATTGGAATTGACCGGATGGCGATGATTCTTACCAATTCTTATTCTGTTCAGGAGGTACTCTTTTTCCCACAGATGAAGCCCGAAAAGAAAGCCGCGGTGAGTACCGATGAGGAATTTTCAACGCTGGGCATCCCGGCTCCCTGGATTCCTGTAATAAGACAGGCGGGGTATCAGACAATCGAAACGCTTAGAAAAATAACCCCTGGTGCCCTTTTTAATCAATTGGGAGGTCTCCGCAAGAAAAACAAACTCGATATAGCTATGCCTACACAGGAGGAGGTGAAAGCCTGGCTGGGGGCATGAAAAAGCTCTAATAACAGATAAAAAGGGTTCTGGTGGTTTTCCTCCGGAACCCTTTTTATTTAGTTATTGGATTGTCTTCTTCTCTTCAGCTCTTTTTTAATTAACCCCAGTTCTCTACCTGTCTGTCCTTTCACGCTTGTGTTTTCCTCAGCCCGTCGTGCCAGATAAGGGATTACATGCTTTACGGGCCCATAGGGAACATATTTGGCAACATTGTACCCCGCAGCAGCCATATTAAAACTGATATGATCGCTCATACCATACAGCTGAGAAAACCAGATTCGGGAATCAGAAGCGTCGAGATTATGCCGGTGCATGAGATCTATCAGATGCAGGCAACTGTTCTCATTATGTGTGCCACAGAAAATGCTGATGTTGCTGATGTTTTTAACACAGAAAGTAAGTGCTTCATCAAAGTCACGATCAGTGGAGGCTTTATCTGGTTGAATAGGTGAAGCATAACCTAAAGCCAGGGCTCTTTGCCTCTCTTTTTCCATATAGGCACCCCGTACAAATTTGACCCCCAGGACATAATTACCGTCAATTGCTTTCTGATGCAGGCTCTTCAGAAATGAGATACGATCGTGACGATACATTTGTAATGTATTGAAAACAATAGCCTTATCACGATTGTACCTTTGCATCATTTGTTCGGTTACATCATCAATGAACTTTTGGTACCAACTGTCCTCAGCATCAATCAGGATGGGTTTACCAATCTGGCTGGCAGCAGAACAAAGCCTGTCAACCCTTGATTTGAACAATTCTATTTTTGCGTGGTCGTCGGTTGTCAACGTCCAGGGCTGTTCTATTTTATCAAGTACATGATGTGGAATAAAGGCTGTTGGCTTGAAGACAGCAAATGGAATATTGGGATTTGTCCCTGCATTTTCAATCGACCGGAGGGTCTCCTGAAGAGCTGCTTCCATATCGGCATCGTTTTCTTTCCCTTCTACCGAGAAATCGAGAACAGACCTGACTCTACACTGCGCCAGATGTTGTACTACAGAAGAACAATCTTTAATTGTTTCTCCACCAACAAATTGTCTGTAAATAGTTGGTTTAATTGCCCATCTGACAGGAATACCCAGGTTTAGTGCATGTGCAACAAGGGCATTGCCTGTTTTAACCAGTATTGGAGAACTAATTGATTTGAAAAGCCAGTATGCCCGTTTTAGCGAACGGGTTCCATGCATCTGAAAAGCGATGGAAGTATTATTGAAATCGGGGATTATCATGACAAGAATCAGTGATAGGTAATTGAAGGCACATAAAACACTCCGGCTGCTTTGTTGTTCAAAAAATCAAGGTCATCGTCCGGTATTGTAGCCTGATTAAACACTTTCTTATAAAAAAGGTTAATTATCCTGTTATTTGTTGTTAATCATTTTACAATCATTGCAATTGCAGTATCTTTGCCGACTATTATGATAATTGCTGATCACATTGCTCTTACCCTTCGTAACAGGGTGAAGGCCACTCCGGATGGAGCCGCTTACGGTTATTCTACCGATGCCGGGAAATCCTGGCAAACAATGATCTGGACAGAAGTACTGGATCGTACTGATGAACTAGCCCTGGGTCTTTTAGCACGGGGAATCAATCCTGGTGAAAATGTGGGGATTATCAGCCCCAACAGGCCTGAATGGTCGATAACAGACTATGCTATCCAAAGCATACGTGCAGTTACTGTCCCGATGTATACCACCTCAACTCCTGAACAGATGGAGTACATCATTCGCGAGACCTCGATGCGCGTACTCTTTGCAGGAGATCAGGCACTGATGGAAAAATCATGTAATCTGTTTGAAAACTGTCCGACATTGGAATTAGTTGTCAGTTTTGATGAATCAGGGTCTACCGCGGGCAAACAAGGGTGTATTTCCCTTTCTAAGTTTGTAATTAAATCAGATGCCGGTTTAAAGGCTCAACTGGATGAACGTCTTGCCAGTGCAAACATCAACGATCTGGCAACAATTATTTATACTTCCGGCACTACAGGTGATCCCAAGGGGGTAATGCTTGATCAGGGAAGCCTGAAGCATTTGTTCAGGATTCACGAAATGCGTCTAAAAGTTGACACTACTGACAGATCGTTATCCTTTTTGCCATTGAGTCATATCTTTGAAAGGGGATGGGCGTATTTTATTATGTATAGTGGTGCTCATAACTACTTCCTGCAGAACCCGAGGACGGTCATAGATGTACTACCCAGAGTCAAGCCAACTCTCATGTGTGCCGTTCCCAGATTCTTCGAGAAAACCTACCAGGGAATTCAGGACGAAACCAGCCGCTGGCCTGCTATAAAACGAGTTTTTTTCAAAAGGGCAATCGCCGTGGGTGAAGAACGTCTGAGATATGTGACAGCAAATAAACCTATTCCTGCCTGGCTTCGGTTACAGCTGGCATTCTATCATAAATTGGTATACAGTAAGCTTAGAAAGGTACTTGGTGGCGAAATCAGATTTATGCCTTGTGCAGGAGCTGCAGCTTCAACAGAACTTCTTACATTTTTCCATTCCGCCGGAATCGATATTAAATATGGATACGGTGCTACTGAAACAACCGCTTCAGTGTCATGTTTCAAGGATTATGGTTTTGACCTTACCACAGTCGGCGAAATTATGCCTGAGGTAGAAGTGAAGATATCACCTGAGGGCGAAATTATGGTTAAGGGAAATACAGTTTTCAGAGGCTATTATAAGAAACCGGCCGAGACTGCCGCTGTTCTCAGGGATGGTTGGTATTATACAGGTGATGCTGGTTCGCTCAAGCCAGGAGGACATCTGGTAATGAGCGAACGTATGCGCGATATTATGAAGACCTCGGTAGGAAAATATGTCTCTCCGCAACGTATTGAATTATTGCTGGGGCAAGACCCGCTCATCGAACAGATAGTAACCATTGGCGACGACCGTCGATTTGTAATGGGGCTTATTGTTCCTGTATACGATCGCATAGATGCATTAGCCCGTGAGCTACGCCTTCGTGAACAGCCACGTGAGGATATGCTCAAAGACCCCAAACTTATTAAGCATTTGAACGATCGTTTCAACTCGCTGCAGACAAGCCTTCAACCTCACGAAAGGATGGTGAAATTTACCCTTCTCCCAGAGCCTTTCAGTATCGAGAAAGGTGAAATGACCAGCACTTTAAAACTTCGCAGGAAGGAGATTTCCAGAATTTATAAAGATCTTATCGAGGAAGTCTATTCTTCCTGATTCGGTTATAACCCAATACAAAGGCGGCATGAAAGATCTTTCATGCCGCCTTTTTTTGAAGAGTTTATGAGATGATTATCAGCCAGGTTTATCAAAAGCTAAAAGCGGGTATCTACTATTCTTTCACTATTGGAATAGCTCCTTCCATTGTTTGATTTTGGGAGCTGGTTTTCTGTACCTGGGCCTTTTCACGATATGATGCCGCAGGGATTCCTTGTTCCTGAAGGAAGAATAAACACACTGGTTGGGCTACAGGAAATTTTAGTATAAGTGATTACAGGTTGATCGTGATTTGATTTTTCAATCCCGAGGAAGGGGCCTCATGTGTACTTACTAAAGCAAACCGAGATAAATCTGTGAATAGATTTGATGTGATAAACAGGAGAGCTAATTCCATATTCATAATTGTATCGTAGATTAACCGTAGATTAACCGTAGATCAACCGTAGATTGACCGTAGGACTCCGGTCAGGAATCGACTGATTTACGTTTGACACATGGTCGTTAAGTGGTTTATGTACCTCCATGGATTCTTTGTTTCTATTTACAAATTGGTAACGAGTTACATAAATATTATATAATGGCATGATGAACAACATGGTTGTGTTTGTCTGTATCTGAGTTCTCCGGTTATAACTGTAATTTAAAATAATAACCGCAACCCAAGGAAGGGTTGCGGTCGATAAGTGGCAATATATCAATAAACTAACCTGTGATAATTGCGTTATGTCTGTTGGTATTAATTCATAGCCGATTTAAAAACTTCATCTGCCATCCTGACCAGGGCATCACAGCCAAAGTCAAAGCGACGGGCTGAGTTGTCAGTCTCGGTAGTCAATAGCGACAATTGCTGGCATTTCTTGCCTGGCAACACTTGTACCATTTCGATGAAGATCTCTTCGGGCTGTTGGGGCGTAGGCAATCCAAACTGGTTGCACAGGGCAGCAAGCTGACCTGGTGTTGAGAGTTCAGGTTTGCAACCCATCGTGGCCTGGAATGGCTGTGCGTTACGCTGCGTGTTGGTGAAAGATCCTCCCGTCTCGAATGGGAAAGATGCAGGCAGTAAAAGATCGGCCAACTGTGCGGTAGGTGTCATGAAGTAGTCCATTACAACAATAAAGCCTGCTTTTTTCAGCATTTTTGTAATTTCAGGTTTGTCAAAGGCGCAACCTGCAGGGTCTTCACCGAAGATGAGCAGGTTGTTGATTTTACCTGTTTCAAGTAGTTCCCTGGTGCAATGGCTGGTTTCGGGCAGGTTATTTATCCCCCAGGTTTTACAGAGTTTAGCTCTGAATTGCGGGTCGGTAATTGATTGCTGACCGACACCCAATTTCGGGCGGATTCCCATATCCCACAATCCCTGGGAATTATTATTCTCGCGCAGTGGAAGTAAACCCATCATTGTTTTGCCGTGTTTGCCCGTGATCATGGCCAGATTTGCGGCTTCTGTTGAAGCGGCTGAGGATATTTCCTTTTCGCTGAAGATTAATACCGCGTTAGAACTCAGGTTGTAATCGTCGGCAAGCTTTTCCACGTCCTTCTGAGAAAGTCCTGAATTTGCAACTAATGCCAGATAGTCCTGAGATAATAAGTTATTGCGGTATTCATCAACATTCAGGCTAACTGCTTTGAGATACATGTCGTTTTGTTTTCCGGCATGTAGCAGATAGTGGTTCATAGCTTTAAGCAGGGCGTAGTAATTTTTGACCCTGATTGTGCTTGTTGCCTTATAATCGAGAGGAGTTTCAGAAGCAGTGGTGATATTAACCAACCGGGCTCCATTTTTGAAACGGGCATTTTCGACCAGGAAACTAACTACGGGGTAGTCGGTGTTAAGGTCGCACCCCATGATAAAGAAATGATTGACCCCGTGAAGATCATTAAAGGGAACACCGAAATCGCCATTGGGGAGGTAACCATCACCACGACCTAAATAATGGAAACTGGAGATGTTATTAGTTTTGAGTCCTCCCCTGGCCAGCTTCTGTACAAGGTATTGTTCCTCATTCGTGAGACGGGCTCCTGCAAAGAACGCGTTTTCATCAGGCCTGGAGGTTGTCAGCTTTTCTTTTATCAGGCTGAGAGCATTTTCAAAGCTTGTTTCGATCCATTGTCCATCCTGACGGAGCATAGGTTTGGTAATCCTGTCGGTATTATTAAGGAGTCGGTAACCGAATTTCAATCGCCGGTTAATGTTCCCCATATGATTAATAATTCCCTTACGACCAGTTGCTTCATGGAAGAATCCTTTGTGATGCTTCAGATCAACTTCAAATCCTTCAGGACCCATGAAATCTATGGTAGGGGCTTCAGTCAGCTTAACAGGACCCGGTTTGAATGGTACATTTTCGCTAATAGCTCCTGTAGGGCAAGCTGATATACATAACCCACATGATTCGCAATGAGTGTCTGAAAGCGATAAGCCAGCTGCCGGTGCTACAAAGGTGTCGAAACCACGGTTAACGAGACCTAAGGCAGAAGCCCCGACCACTTCGCGACAGATTCTTATGCAACGACTGCAGAGTACGCATTTATTGTTGTCGATTTCAATAAAAGGATGGCGGAAGTCGACATCATATTCTTTAAATCCACCAGTGTAATGATTCTGGACAGCCTCATATTCTGTGGCATATTTTTTAAGGTCGCAAGTGTAAATTGCACCGCATCCGCATTCAAGGCATCGGTTGGCTTCGTGGCGGGTTGTTTCCTCTGAGCTGTAGCCCAATTCCACTTCATTAAAATTGAACCGATCAGCAGCGTCAAGTACTGGCATTTCCATTCTGACCTGATTTTCGTACTTACCAGCCATCATATCAGGTTCAGGAGTTTTGAGAGCTTCCTTTCGACTAATGAATTCCTTCCTGAGGGGAGTTACAGGTTCACCCGTCAGATACTGGATACAACTATGAGAGGCAATCCGGGCCTGGGCAATAGCTTCTATGATAGTGGCAGGGCCAGTCACACCATCGCCGGCAGCGAACATACCCGGGATACCAGTCTGCAGGGTAAGACGGTCAGCTTCGACATCACCCCATTTCGTTATTTTTAGCTGGCCTTCTGAAGCGTGGGTATTAACATCGTCAAGGAATGTAACTTCGGTTTTTTGACCGATTGCAGCCAGAATATAATCTACAGGAAGGTCGAATTCGGAATCTTTAACAGGTACCGGACGTCTTCTGCCTGATGCATCGGGTTCTCCCAATTCCATCCTGACACATGTAACACTTTTTAGCTTCCCGTTGGAATCTTTATTAACATACGTGGGATTGGTGAGGAACAGGTATTCAACTCCTTCGAGTTTTGATTCGTGAATTTCTATAGGATTTGCAGGCATTTCGGCTTCGGTGCGTCGATAAATTACATAAACTTTCCGGGCACCGCACCTGATACTCGTACGACAACAATCCATGGCAGTATTTCCACCTCCGACGACAGCCACCGTTTTGCCGCTGAAGTCGGCTCTTTTGCCGGTCATTTCCATGTTTCTTAAGAAGTCGATCCCCGAAAATACGTTTTCAGCATCATCTCCTTCTACACCAAGTTTAGCCCCCTTCTGTGAGCCAATGGTAAGAATGACTGCATCGTATTTAATCTTCAGGTCAGCATAGCTTAAGTTATCGCCAAGTTTCTGATTACAGAATATTCGGGCTCCCAGTTCAGTAATTCTTTCGATTTCCTGATCAAGTATGTCGTTGGGAAGACGATATTCGGGAATTCCATAACGTAACCATCCACCCGGTTTCGGGTTTGCTTCGAAGATATCAGCTTGATGCCCTTCACATTGAAGCCAGTATGCGGCAGATAATCCACCTGGTCCAGCTCCGATAATGGCAATTTTTTTACCTGTCGCTGGTTTTACTACAGGGCGGAAATGATCTGCTGACTTAAGATCCTGGTCAGCGGCAAATCTTTTCATATAATCGATACCTACACCATAAGGTTCACCTAAGAGCAGGCGACGACAGGCGGCTTCACAGGGACGGACACATACTCTTCCGCAAACAGCGGGGAGAGGATTGGCTTCTTTGATTAGTCCAACCGCTTCAGTATACATTCCTTTGTCGATAAGAGAAATATATCCCTGTACATCGGCACCGGCAGGGCATGTCTGGCGGCATGGGCCGAAACAGTCAGCATAGTGATTACTAAGGATGAGCTCCAGGGCTGTACGGCGTGATTTACGAATAGCCTCATTGTTGGTGGTTACTTCCATCCCTTCAGCGATACCGGTTGAACAAGCCGGTTGATGCCCGCGCATTCCTTTAACCTCAACTACACAAAGGTAGCATGAAGAATATGGGTCAAGCCTTGGGTCATGGCAAAGTGTTGGGATATTTATGCCCGATCGTTTGGCTACATTGAGGATTGTCTCTCCGGGTTCCCCCTGAATTGTTTTTCCGTCTATTATAATCTTGATAAGGTCGTTCATTTGCTTTCTGATTGATGGTTATGACATTTCAATGGCATCGAATTTACATTTGGTAAAGCACAGGCCGCACTTGATGCAGGCATCCTGGCGGATGGTATGGGCTTTCTTTCGTTCACCGTCGATGGCATTTACAGGGCAGTTACGTGCGCAAACTGTACACCCTGTACATTTAGATTCATTTACAGTATAAGTCAGTAAGTTTTTACACACTTTTGCCGGGCATTTATGCTGGTTGATGTGTGCTTCGTATTCGTCACGGAAATAGCGGAGGGTTGTCAGTACAGGATTGGGAGCTGTCTGGCCAAGTCCGCAAAGGGTATTGTCCTTGATTTGCTGAGCCAGATCAATGAGTTCATCAAGATCTGATGGCTTTCCTTCCCCGTTGGTAATCCTTTCAAGGATTTCAAGCATTCGTTTTGTTCCAATCCGGCAGAATGTACATTTACCACAAGATTCCTTGCAGGTGAAATCCAGGAAGAATTTTGCCACGTCTACCATACAGGTAGTTTCATCCATAACTACCATACCTCCCGATCCCATGATAGCACCAGTAGCCGTAACTGAATCATAGTCGACTACCGTATCAGCAAGATATTCCGGAATACAGCCACCTGATGGGCCTCCCATTTGTACTGCTTTGAATTTTTTATCGTCTTTAATTCCACCTCCAAGGTTAAAGATGACATCGCGTATGGTCATCCCCATCGGAACCTCTACCAATCCTGATCGTTTTACCTTTCCGGCGAGGGCGAAGACTTTTGTCCCTTTGCTTTTTTCAGTACCGAAGTTTGCAAAAGCTTCCGCACCATTAAGAATGATCCAGGGTATCCCGGCAAAAGTTTCAACATTGTTGATGTTGGTAGGCTTATTCCACAAACCGCTTTGGGCTGGGAAGGGGGGGCGTTTTCGTGGCATTCCACGTCGTCCTTCAACAGAAGCGATAAGTGCAGTTTCTTCACCGCAAACAAAAGCTCCGGCTCCTTCCTTGATATGGATATCAAAATTAAAATCTTTTATCCCACAGGCATCAGTGCCAAGGTAGCCCTTCTCCCTTGCCTGATTGAGCGCGATATTGAGGCGCTTAATAGCCAGGGGATACTCAGCCCTGCAATATATAACTCCATCTGAGGCTCCAATTGCATAACCTCCAATTATCATTCCTTCGAGTACAGTATGTGGATCACCCTCCAGAACAGAACGGTCCATGAATGCACCCGGATCTCCTTCATCGGCATTGCAGATAATGTACTTTTCAGGTGACGAATAACCTGCCGCAAATTTCCATTTTAACCCGGTGGGAAACCCGCCACCACCACGTCCCCGGATACCTGATTCAAGTACTGTTTTTATAATATCAGCACTGGTGAGTTTTTCGGCAGCTATTTTTTTTACAGCCTGGTAGCCCCCGTGTGCTTCATATTCTTCAATCTGCTCAGGGTCAATCATTCCACAATTACGAAGCGTTATTTTTACCTGATCCTTTAAAAAACTATCGTCAGGAGTAGGGAATAAATCTGTTTTTACCAGATATTCTTTCACTGGTTTCTGTTCGAGGATATGTTTTTCAATAATCTCGGGAACACGACTTTCATCAATGTCGCCATAAAGATATACGCCTGAAGCGTCATGTATTTCCACCAGAGGTTCTCTGTAACACATTCCAACACAACTGGTCTTGCCTAATTTTACGTCGAGATTGCCTTCTGCAATCAATGTTTCTATTTTCTGATATGTCTTACCTGCACCTGCGGCGATACCGCAGCTTCCCAGGCCGACAATTATTTTGGTGTTTTGCATAGCGGGAAAGGGTTTATTTGTTGTTCACCGGATCGGAGGTAGTACTCATTTCTTTCTGACGGATTTCTTTAATAATTTTCACGGCTTCAGCCCCGGTAAGCTTTCCGTAGGTATCGTTTCCGATCATCATTACCGGAGCGAGAGAGCAACAGCCAAGACAGGCAACCGATTCAAGAGTGAAAAGCCCGTCAGAGGTAGTTTCTCCATCTTTAACCCCCAAAGCCTCTTCAATAGCACTACTAACAGCTGAGGCGTTTTGAACGTGGCAGGCTGTCCCGTGACAGACCTTAATCATGAGTTTTCCGACAGGATGAAGTCGAAATTGGGCATAGAATGTGGCTACCCCGTAAAGATCGCTGACAGGTATACCTGTGTTATCAGCTATTTTCTGAAATACACGGGGTGGAAGATACCCAAGAATTTCCTGCACTCCCTGCAGAATTGGAATTACAGTCCCTTTCCGGCCTTTGTATTCAGCCAGTAACTTGTCTATTTCCGAAAAATTGGAGACAGTTGGGTCAGTAGGTGGTGTTTTTTTGTTTATCCGATTGATTCTCATTTAAAAAACTATATTAAGTGATGAATTTTTTTCGAGGGGTAAAGGTATTGAATGGTTTATTTTATCGATATGCGTTTATCTGGTGAGATATTTATTAAGAATGATTCTTTCTTGTGGCGATAAGGTTATTTAGAATTAAATAATCAATAAATATTAGTCCCGGAATAGCACTACAGCAATACGTTTTCTTCCATCCATTTTGATTTGAAGGGGCTTTTCCAGCCTTACATGCCGGAAGAAGGTAGTGGAATGAATTGTTTGAAGTTGGGTTAGTTTTTCCCAATTGATTCTGCTTGAAGGAGAATCCTGCAGAATGCTGAAATAGCCAACATTCATGCTGGTTACATTGTGGAAAAAATGCGAGCCGGATGATGCATCCAGAGGATAGTCCTCCAGGCTTGTTTCAACAATAACCCGCGCTCCTGAAATCTGAGGCCAGTTAACCGGGATGCCGATAAACCGATCACGCGTTCCCCAACGACCCGGACCTATCAGCAGGTAGCGCCGTCCGGTTTCTGCCATCATCCGGTTCAGTTGTTCGGCTTCGGCTGCCATCTCAATAGTACGTGATTTGTCGAAAAGTAATGGGTCAACGTAAATGATGTCTTCGATATCGTCAACAAGGCCATTTCCCATAGCTTTATCTGTCCATAATAAGGCCTGATTTGTGTTGATATCGAGAGGATCAACATTATAATCCTGAGCATTGCCAATCAACGGTTTGATTTGCAAAAGGTAGAAAGTACTTCTGTAACCTGTATCGCGGTTCAGATCGACAGCAAATTCTATTTCCACAGGCGACCCCATTGCTTCTTTGACTACATCAAGAACTACTTCGATGGTTCTGGCGAGTGGGATGTAATTATATTTCAGAATATCGGCAAAATTAACGATTCGGGGGCCGGGTTTTGATACTCCTGGAGTGATTGTGTTATTATCTGCGTTGTATACGGAAGCGCAGTGCCTTAAGGTTCCGTGCCGCTCAGCTTCATCTATGGTAAGCCGAACCAGTCCGGCATCCTCACCATCGCGAGGGAGGTCAAGGTCTGGATGGTTCATATCGAGAGCAAGAAAATCAACCTGAGAACTCTTAAACTGATCGCGGGCACTTGCATTTTCCAATGTTGGATATTTGGGAGAGAAACGGTAAGCTTTTTCTCCCTCAACAACATATCTCCCGAGCCCAAGCGCCATTACCGAGAACCCTTCCTCAGGTTTCATATGGGCAAAGGGGTAATAATTGTACGACTGAGCCACGCCGCTGATATGGGGATAATAACTATTCTCATACCGGTTTCCAACCACTTCCTGAATAATTACAGCCATCTTTTCTTCTTCAAGTTTGTAATTGATGGCTTTGATGTAACCACGAGCCACAGGGGAGAATACAGATGCAAAGACAAGTCTGATGGCATCCATACATTGTTGTAGCCTTATATCAATATCTGGATGATTATTCGGAAGGAGATAGGTTTCAAATATTCCTGCAAAAGGTTGATTAAGTGAGTCTTCAAAAAGTCCCGAAGAACGGATAGCGAGAGGGTGGTCGAGAATTCTGATCAGACGACGAAGACGGCTGGTAAGCATTTCAGATAGCTTTCCTGCCAGGAAAAGCTCTTTAATGACTTCGTAATCTGTTTCAGTTAAAACTTTAGCATATAGCTCATTCCGGTCCATAAAGTTTTCGAATTCATCGGAACCGATAATAAAAGTCCTCGGAGCTTTTATATTGATGTTTGGGATGAGCTGTTGGAAGTCGAAATTATAAATGAGGGTGTTAATAAATGAAAGACCACGTCCTTTGCCTCCCAGGCTTCCTGAGGTAAGGGTTACAATATTGGTGTCGTCGAGAGGCATGTTTTCCTCGTACGGAATAACCTTGCCTTTGTTTTGTTCACTACGGTGCTGCTGAATAGCATCCAGTAAAAATTTCCTGATATCGTTTGGATTTTCGAAATGCTCAAGTTTAAAAGGATAGATAATACGGGCAATCTGAATTTCACCCCTTGCCATGAACCAAAGAGAGAAATGATTTCGCCTTGCATGGTAGTGCAGAGAGTCGTCAGGGATAGTTCTCAGAAGCTTCTCAAATTCCCTGAGTGTCCGGGCCGTGGCGATAGGCCGTCCGCGGGAGTCTTTATATACAAAGCTACCGAAACCAAGGTAGGTACTAATAAAGTATTTAATATCCTGTACAAGGCTTTCGGAGTTTTTATCAATGAAACTTGCCTTCAACAGGAAGGCCTGATGGGAATTTTCAGGGTCGGCACTTTGGATAATCAGAGGAAGATCCTTCATGTGAGTGCGAACTTCTTTTACCAGTTCGAAACCTGCTGTTGGGTTCATTTCTCCATCTTTTCGAAATTTTACATCAGTGATCAGACAAAGCATAAATTCCTGATACCGGGTAAAGATTTCCATTGCTTCTTCATAATCGGAGGCCAAGAGTATTTTGGGCCTTCCTCTTAATTTCAGCACCTTAAAAAGCTCATCAGTGTTGACATCTTCAATGAGTCGTCTGGTTTGCTCCATTACGTTAGAATAGAGCAGCGGCAGATACCTGGAGTAATATTTGGCAGAATCTTCAACGAGTAAAATAACCCTGACCATACCTACACGGGTATCGTTTTCAACATTCACACGGTCTTCAAGGTGCTTGACCATGGCAAAGAAAATTTTTGAGTCGCCATTCCAAACGAATACCTTGTCAATAGATGCATCCTTTTCTCCGGGGCGCTGTTCAAATAGACGTATATCAGCATTGCTGTTGAGCAACACATAGATTGGGATATAGGGGTATGCGATGTGGATCCGGGAGCTGATATCAAAGGGTTGCGATTTATCAACTCCAACCATCAAAATTATGAGGTCGAAGTGTTTCGCCTCAAGTTGTTCCATTGCTTCCTCAAAAGAGCTAACCCCGGTAATACGTGGTACTGAAGAGAGGTTAAGTTGATAGTATTCTCCCAGAATATGTTCGCTGAACCGGCCTTCCTTTTCAATACTATAAGCATCGTATAGATTTGCAACAAGGAGTATCTCTCTTACTTTAAATGGCATTAGGTCATGAAAGATATCGCGGTTGTAATTATTACGGTTGAGAAACTTCTGGAGTAGCTGGCGGCTGTTGATCAACGATTTTTGTTGAGGTTTGCGTGGAAGATCCCCGCTACGTTTCATTACATCACGCCCCTTGATACTGTTGAGATAGCCGGTTATTATATTTGCCAGGTTTGATAATAGTTGGCGCTCCTCCTGGAGAAATGGACCCTCATCTGCATTTGGGAATAATCTGGTATAGCATACTTCGAGCGAACCTTTATTGCCATCTATTGTCTCGAATTCCTGGACCTGATGCCATCGGGTATCTGTAAACCCCGGTGTAGTGTATTCTTTATCCGCAAATCGAATTCTACTTTGGGCACTTTGGGGATATTGCCAGGCGGCTGGCAAAATATTACAAATTTGCCCAAGGGTTTCATCAATGGGCTTTTTTTCCCTTAGGATAGCAGTTGTCTGATTGATAGCTGATAGCTCTTTCAATCGTTCTGAAAAAGAGTGTTTTTCTTCTTTTCCTCTAACTCCATTAAGGTAGCCAGCCAGGATGGCAGCCAAATTGTCTATCAGGTCGCGTTCTTCTCTTAAAAAGGGGCCTTCATAGGCATCCTGAAATTTTCTTAGATAAAATATTTCCAACACTCCCTGTCGACCATCAATTGTATCAAATCTGGCCGATAATCTGTACTCTGTTTCACGGAAATTAGGTGAGTCGAAGTTGACGGTATCATAACATATGCGAGCTACTGTAAAGTCGGGATATTGCATGGCAGCTGGTAATATAGCTGCAATTTGCCGGAGAGTATCACCAGGAGATTTTCCCGAACGAATAATAGCAGTGGTCTGATTAATAGCTGAGAGCTCTTTTAATCGTTCACGGGTAAATAATTTTTCTTGCTTCCCAAGAATGGTATTTAGAAATCCATTAAGCAGGTGAGTGATACTGATAAGCAGTGAATGTTCATCTTCCGTAAAATCAGGACTATCGTCAGCTGTATATATCAGTTCAATTTCTCCTTTTCGTCCATCATTAGTCTCGAATGATTGCTTTAGTATTTTATCTGAATCAGCAAATCCCATGGAAGTGAATACCATAGAGTCAAACCTTATTCTGACGGCAGCATCTTCGGGCTTGTGAAGAATTGCCGGCATAAATGCGCATAGGTCATTTAAGGTCTCTTCTGCCGTGTTCCCATTTTTAAGTAGCAGAATGGCTTGATTGATAATGGTTAGGTAATGCTCCTGAATGAACTGCCTTTCAATGCCATTGGAGATAGGAATTGATTGCTTATCAGTATTTTTCGGTTTCTTAGATTTCTGCTTCATGGTGGAATTGATTTGCAATTTAATCAGAAACAGGCTGAAATTCAGTGGTTCAATTAAATTGTTGGCTGATACCGTGATGGTTCAAATGTAAGCAAATGTGTTTTTTTTGAGCGCAAGAAGGCTGTAATTATGGAAAATCAGTATTGTTCGTATGGTTTGTTAAGTGTTTTACGTATGTTGTTTGTGTAATATTCGTAAATTAAAGAAGATGAGTATTTTTTGACATAAAACAGATTATTATTGCAGCAACTAAAAAATTTACAGTTGACCCTTTAAATCTTTCATTATGTCAAACAATGTTTATCAACAGTTAGTCGATGATTTCATGGCTCGCGTAAAGGCTAAAAACCCCGGAGAAGCAGAATTTCATCAGGCAGTTCAGGAGGTAGTGGAGTCATTAATACCATATGTTGAGGAGAATCCCCAATACAAGCATGCCAAGGTTCTGGAAAGAATGACAGAACCTGAACGGGTCATTTTATTCCGTGTTCCATGGATGGATGATAAGGGCGAGATTCAGATTAATAAAGGATACCGCATTGAGATGAGTTCAGCAATTGGACCATATAAAGGTGGTTTACGTTTCCATCCTACCGTTAATCTGGGGATTCTAAAGTTTTTGGCTTACGAGCAGGTATTGAAGAATTCGCTTACTACACTGCCCATGGGTGGTGGTAAAGGTGGTTCAGATTTTGATCCTAAAGGCAAATCTGACAACGAAGTCATGCGCTTTTGCCAAAGCTTTATGACAGAGCTCCAACGCCATATTGGACCTAATACCGATGTGCCAGCTGGTGATATCGGAGTAGGTGGACGCGAAATAGGCTTTATGTTTGGGCAATACAAAAGGTTGCGCAATGAATTTACCGGTGTGTTGACTGGTAAAGGCCTCGAATGGGGCGGTTCTTTGATACGTCCTGAAGCTACCGGTTATGGCAATGTTTATTTTGCACAGGAAATGTTGAAAACCCGTGGACTTGACTTTGCCGGCAAAATTGTCGCCATTTCAGGATCCGGAAATGTAGCACAATATGCTACGGAAAAAGTGAATATGCTGGGTGGAAAGGTTGTGACCTTAAGTGATAGTAATGGTACTATATACGATCCTCAGGGAATAGATGCTGAAAAGCTTGCCTGGATTCTTTGGTTGAAGAATGTTAAGAGGGGTCGTATTAAAGAATACGTTGACAAGTGGGGTGGTGAGTATTTCCATGACCAGAGGCCTTGGAATGTGAAATGCGATGTTGCCCTACCTTGCGCTACACAGAATGAAATAAATAAAGAGGATGCAATTACTTTGGTGAAGAATGGATGCTATTGCGTTTCTGAAGGTGCCAATATGCCAAGTACTCCCGAAGCTGTCGAAGTATTTATTGAAGCAAAGATTCTTTATGGTCCTGGTAAAGCCGCAAATGCAGGTGGTGTTGCCACTTCCGGCCTTGAAATGAGCCAGAATTCTATGCGTCTGAACTGGACAAGAGAGCGTGTTGATCAGGAGTTACATACTATCATGGTTAATATCCATAATACTTGCCAGAAGTATGGAACAGAGCCTGATGGATTCATCAATTATGTAAAAGGTGCAAACATTGGTGGTTTCGTTAAAGTAGCCGATTCAATGCTTGCTCAGGGACTTGTTTAAGACATTAGCCCCTTTTGTGTGATTATTTTGTGAGGAAAGGCCCCATTAGGGGCCTTTTTTATTTTCACGGATGTATGTCAATCCTATAATATTTGCCATAGTCAACTGATTGTTTGAGAAAAGAGAAATTGTAAAAAGATAGGGATGATTCTTTAATTTTGTGGACGAATACCAGAGCCATGATACGTACTTTCAGATATTTTGCGTCCCTTTTTTTGTTGTTGCTATTCTTGTTTTTTGTACAGCGAGCAGTCTTCGTTATGTACCAGTTATCTAATTCAATTCCATTAAGTTTTACAGAGTATGCCTCAAGCAACCTGCATGCCCTTGTACTGGATATAGCCGCTGCAAGTTATATGCTAGCTATCCCTGCTCTATTATGGTGTGTTTTATTGGTAAATAGCAGCAATTATTTGAGGAAGACTGTCTGGTGGTATTTTGTTATTATTATAGTTATTTCTGGAATTATACATATTGTTGACCTCGGCCTTTATAGTGAATGGGGTTCCAAAATTAATCACAAAGCTGTTTCATGCTTGGCATATCCGAAAGAAGCGATCGCAGCAAGTCTTTCTTCCCCTTTGTGGTTGTTGCTTTTGATTCTAATTGTTGAAAGCGTGTTGATTTTGTTTTTATACAAAAAGTATATTCATCCAGGATTGAATACAGGAGGTCCGCTTGCTTTTAAAATTCTGGGTCCTGTTATATTACTTGGATTGTTGTTTATAGGATCGCGAGGAGGGACACAGGACAAACCAGTGAGGAAGGGTGATGTTTATTTTTCAAATAATCCTATGATTAATCAGGCTTCTGCAAACAGCTTCTGGAATTTAATTAATGTTTTGGCTACCAGAGATGAAGGCAATCCTTCTACATACCGGGTGATGCCTGATGAGGAAGCCTTATCACTGGTTAATGAACTATTTAAACCTACAGACGATTCTACGTTGAAGCTTTTTAATATTCGCAGACCCAATTTTATTGTTGTGTTAATGGAAAGTTTTAGCTCAGAAGTAGTAGGGGCGTTTGGTGCAGGTTATGGTGCAACTCCTAATCTTGATTCTCTAGCGGGAAGCGGGTTTATCATGTCAAATTTTTATGCTACAGGGTTTCGTACAGATCAGGGGCTTGTCGCGATTGAGAGTGGGTTCCCTGCTCAGCCAAAGACTGCAGTAATATATCGATATGGAAAATTTGAGAAACTGCCCTCACTGGCATCAACACTTACAGGGGTTGGTTATCAGACATCTTATTTTAGCGCGGGCGATAATACATTTG
The DNA here is from genome assembly GCA_003250395.1 of Bacteroidota bacterium. Classification (GTDB taxonomy): domain Bacteria; phylum Bacteroidota; class Bacteroidia; order Bacteroidales; family TTA-H9; genus GWE2-42-24. The sequence continues at coordinate 142,491 of QKGM01000001.1, forward strand.
CCAATACAGACGCATATCTTCTGAGCGCGGGTTATCAAAAACTTCACGGTAAGAGTGAAATGAAAGTGAAGCGCATGGCTTTATTCGGGGCTTATGATGATGAGCTTTTCGATTTTTACCTGAAGAATGCTGCGAGTAATAAAGAGCCTTTTTACCATTTGATGGTTACCATCGTTTCGCATGAACCTTTTGATGCTAAAGTGGAGCACTTTAGAAAGGGAAATTCCTTGCTTGATAAATATATAAATACAGTTAAATTTACGGACAAAGCCATTGGAGATTTTATCAGAAAGGCGCGTAAAGAACCCTGGTATAAAAATACTGTATTCATTTTCATGGGTGATCATGCGCATCGGATGCCTAAAAATCGCAATGCATGGGAAATAGAGCGACATCATATTCCTTTTATTATTTATGGAGAACCTTTGAAGCAAAAATTCAGAGGGGGAATATCAGAAAGGATTGCATGTCAGTCTGACTTTCCTAGTTTTATCTGTTCCCAGTTGGATCTATCGCATGAAAAGTTTAAATGGGGGAACGATTTTATGAATGCCTCCTCTCAGGCATTGGCTTTTTATACATTTGAAGATGGTTTAGGTGTCCTTCTACAAGATACGTCAGTAGTATTTGACAATCAAAGCCGGAGAGTTATTAATGCCAACTATCCAGGACAACCTGATAGTGTCAGCCCTAAGCTATATCGAAAAGGACAAGCACTATTGCAGCAACTTACAAAGGATTACTTTGAACTGGGTGATTAATCTCTATTTTTTTAATAGCAGTGAAGAGAACCATGTTGAAAAAGGAATAGAACATTACACCTGCCTGACGTTCCAGCATCGATTCAAATAGAAGGTTAAAAGAAACGAGAAGAAGGAACGCACAATAAACCCATGCGTTCTGCCGAATAGCTATGAAAATAGGTACCAGAAAGGTAAGTAGTAAAATCAACAGCCCTGAAATTCCCAACGCAACAGATGTCTGCAGGTACTGATTGTGAGCATTCAGATTTGCCTCCTTCCCAGCGGTATTTCCATGTAAATCATAATCCTCGAGAAAAGCCTGTTTTACATCACCTGTCCCAACTCCACCTATAGGATGTTTTTGAAGTATTCTTAGAGCTGATTCCCATAACATTATTCGTTGAAAGGTGGATTCACTGGTATTACCTTTATCGGGTTTCACTGTTTCCATGGTTTTTGCCACGACAGCAAACCTGCCAAATGAGATTGGAAACAAATAAAAAGAAGCAGTAAGAATTATAATAAATGAAAAGGTAAATATAACAGACGGACCATATGAATGGGTCTTTTGATATAATGCGTATAGCATGTAAATAACCGGAATAAAGAGAGAAAGGAGTCCTGCCTTACTGCTTAACAGAACTAAAAAAGCGTAGAGCCAGAACCAGATAATTGCACAGAGGATCGAGATTAGTGAGAACAATTTGGAGGAGACATGCAACCAATACCAGGTGACAGACACCATTGCTGTGACCACATATAGTGCATAGTATGATGGGTGAAAAGAACCAGATAGTAATGAGGAATAGAATACTCCGGGATTATTGGAGACATTGAACGAAAGGGTCGCAGAGATCAGCATAATCAACGTTCCTGCTAGGACACCAGTTGAAAAAGCAATCAAGGTTCTTCCCTGATTAAGGGCTCCGGGGAAAAAAGATGAAATAAGGAAGAAAACCACAGGAAATGCAATGAGCGATAATTTGACCTGTAAATCGAACAGAGCAAAATCTATATTGTATGAATAGAAAACGCCAATCAAATGAACCAGATAAAACAGAGAGAAAAATATGAGGTAGAACAGAGAAAATTTTGGCCTAACCGGAAATCGCAATTTAAATAAAGGAACAAGTATAAGAACCACGATAAATAGAACAATCGATATAATTGAAGAGATCAAACTGTTTAATGGTATAACCAGAGCCAAAATTATAATAAGCCATTCAAGCAGTTTCGTGGCTTTATTATATAGAGGACCAGTTGAGTCTATTTGGTTTTCTGTTTTGCTTGTCATACTTCAATTGATAAAAATAAAACCATGTTTGATAGGTTAAAATTCGGGAAAATATTTTTGCAAGGAATGTTTTAGTTGAATCATTCAATTGCCATTTCACCGTGTTAGCTTTGAATGTCGGACTAATGGATTCCGTTGAAGAATTATAAAATATATAATTCCAGCAAGATAACCTAAGCCATAACCCATATGAAGAATCAAGAAGCTGAAAACGGACAATATAATTTGTGAGAAGGTCCTGCTACCGGAAATCGCAAAAATAAAGGCTGCAATTAGCCACACAGTCAGAATACTAACCAGTAGACAGGCAAAGATGGGATTTGCAAAAGACAAAAGGAAGTTAATGATAATTGCGCTGACAAATAAGAAGGGTATTAGCTGTCGAACTGTGGTTACCGTCTTGTGCTTCCTGTTTACTAAAATCTTCCAGAATCCATATTGGTAAAATTGTCTGAAAAGTCCTGACCAGTTTGAGCGCACATGATAATACGATTTAATCTTCAAATCCAAAAATATTTTTAATCCATTTTTAAGCATCCTGAAACTAAACTCGTCATCCTGATTTCTTGCAAGGGTTTCATCAAAAAGGCCAATTTTCTCAAAAACAGTACGCTTATAAATTCCGAAGGCAACTGTGTCAACATATCCTCCTTTTACACCGGTTCTGAAGTTAGAATTACCGACGCCAAATTTTGAAGCCATCGAAAAACCAACTGCGCGCGACAGATTATCCATGAATACATTCTCAACCAATCCCCCGATACAATCTGCCGCAGGATTTTCCCGGAAAGAATTTGCAACGTCATCGAAGTAAGTTGATGAAATAGTTGTATGAGCCCCAAGTATGGCTATGTATTCCGTCTGGGAATGTCTAATCCCAATGTTTAGTGCATTTGGCGTTGTTTGCAGAGGGTTATCCACCAGAATAATATTCGGAAAGCGAGTACAATAATTCTCGACTATTTTGCGGGTTGAATCAGTACTTAATCCGTCGCAAACTATTACTGAAATTTCTAACTGTCTTGATTTGCAGGTTAATATTGAATCGAGACAGGCAGCAATGTATTTCTCTTCGTTGCGGCATGGTATTACAACAGAGACATTGAATATGGTACTATTATTTCCAGAATGATTCATTTGTTAATTTGAAGGTTTGTTGGTATAATTCTTCAATCCGACTTCTCTACAACAGTTTCATCAGCTCATTCCAATAATTTTCAATTGAATTTGAGAAAATGGCTCGTTCTGCAATTATTCTTCTATTAATCATGGCAATACCTTTATGTTTAACCATAACTTCCTGAATAGAAATATTATTATTGTTAACAACTATTCCATTAATACCATCTTCGATCCATTCAAGGTTAGCCGGAATATCAGATACTATAGGTATACACCCCCAGGCCATTGCTTCTAGAAGTGAAACTGATGTGGTATCTGAAGTAGGTAATGTAAAATAAAACATTGAGCGCCGATAGTATTCAGTCTGGTCTTGCTGTGTCATAAAACCGATAAATGTAACCTTCTGTTCGAGACCAAGCCTGGCTACCAGTTGTTGGAGAGCATCTTCTTTGTTCCCCGAATTTCCAATAACGAGATGAGCTGAATTATTATTAGAAGTAAGCCTTTGAAAAAGATAAATAACTTTGTCAATATTGTAGTTTTCACTGAGAGCTCTGTTAGAGAAAAAGAGATTAGAATCTTTTTCTTCTCCTTCGAATTCTGGCATTTCCTGCAGACCGAATGAGAAGGTTAACACCTTTGCTGGTGTTAGTTTTTGAATAATTGCAGACATGACCAGTGCGTCAGAAGTCACAATATCTGAGGTGTTTAGTACAAATCTGGTAAGCCATCTATAAAGGTAATTCTTTTGAGGTGTGACCATTATGTCAGAACCCCAGGCAGAACTAACTAATAAATATTTCTTGAAAGAGACTTTTTTAACCAGTGCACCTAAGAAACCGTGACTTGTAAGATAATGGGTGTTAACTATGTCGGGCATAATCATTTTAATAATACGATTTACCCTGAAAAATTGAAATAATACTTTTGAATTGCCACCACTGCTTTTAATGTCAAGATTAAGTAAAAAACAGTGGGAATCAGAAATAGAGCCTTTTAGTTCAGGATGAAGCCCGCGGGTTGATATAATATAAACATCGGCATATTTAACTATTTCGCGAACCCACTTTAATAAGTGTACACTTTCGGCGTCACCAATAAAAAGATACTTAATCTTTCTCATTTTTAAAGATATCTTCTATAAACACTTCCAACTTTTGTACCTGAACCTTCCTGTGATGTTGTTCTATTAACTCATGGTTGTAATTGGGCGTCAGTTTGTTTTTCCAAATATTATAGGCCCACAGGATTCCATTTTTAATTTCGGTAATATTGTCCCATCCTGCAATGGTCCCAGCCCTGCAATCCTTTATCAGGCTTGCAGCGACATCATCTTTGTCAACAAGAGCTACAATAGGTTTCATGACACCAAGGTAATCAAAAAGTTTTCCGGAATAGACACCTTTGAAACGCCCAGCAGGTAATACAAGTAATAAAGCATCTGATTTACGCATAAACTCAATAGCATTTTCATATTCGACCTTTTCGTAGATTTCTACAAAAGGTTTTAATTTACCGGGAATTACTACACCACCTGAAATGCCAATTAGCCGGATATGGATGTCAGCAATCAAATCAGCCCTTTGCAACTCCTCAACGGCTTTGAAGAAGAAGCCAGGATTTCTATTGCCATAAAAGGTACCTACATGGGAAATGGTGAATTGATCATTAAATCCAACAGGACTCCCTGATCGAAAATTATATCCGTTTCGTATTTCTGCAACATCCATGGTTAACCCAGAAGGATGGTGACTGAAATGATTACATAATGGGGCAGAGACTGTTGTTATACCATCTGCAAGAAGCATCAAGTTGTTCTCCAACCGAAGAAGTTTTTCTGTATAAATTTTTGAATGATATGGATTTGTAGAAAGACCATCCCTAAGGTCAGCGATCCAGATCATTGATGGAAATTTTTGTTTTAAAGCGATGGCAACATGTAACACCTCGTCAACAGGAAAACTGGTAATTAAAATAGTTTCTGAAGGATCTTTTATTAATTTACTGACAGCATGTTGTGCCGCTTTACCCCAACTTCTATACTCATTAATTTCAAGTAATGAGATTAGAATATTCCAAAATGCCCTTGATTTATGGATAAGATAAGAATAATTTCTGAG
>QKGM01000041.1 GCA_003250395.1 Bacteroidota bacterium
TTAATGCTCCGTCCAAATTAACACTTACAATATGCCAGGGTTTTATAATATGTAAGGCCATCGTGAAAAGATCGATCCCGCTTGTCATATATTATGTTTTTTGACGCAAAGGTAATCTTACCCACTCATATTAGAAAAGAACCTCAGAAGTTCCCTGAACGATGAGAATTTTACCATTATAATTTGATAGTTCATCTATTACTGATGTTTTTAGCATACTTGACCATCTCAGATAGGTAAATCCCCAAAACTTACGGTCGGTGTTATCAGGGTCAGCCAGGATTTCTTTCCATTGCCCCGTTAGATATTTTATCCGTTGTTCCGGGGTTTGCATATCGGCTTCTTCTGTGTTAAAGAAAATCCCTTTTTCGGCAAATTTGTATAAACTATAGAGTTGAGGTGGCCCCTCGCCTGCGAGGACGGCTACATTCGAAATCCTATCTTTCATAAGATTTGCAACGCGGCTTGCGACAACTCCGCCTTCAGAATGCCCGGCAATCAGGATTTTATTTTTGTCAATCTTTTCATGTTCTGTCACATATTTAATTGCTTCTGTAATAGTTTTGCTCCAGCTCTCAAGCGAAAATTTGCGGTCGAATGATTTCGAGTCACCCATTTGCATGAAATTTACTCCCGGCTTTTCAACAATCAGCAGTCTCCCTTTCTTTCGTGCAACTCTAAGCCAGGTGCTATGCCCGTATTCGGCTCTTGTTTCTCCGTTTGATTTTTTTGTGTAGAGTGAATTCATCCCTGATCCCTGTACGAATACGACCAATGGCAAATTTCCTTCCTGAGAAGTATTTGACAAATAAAATGTCACTGTGTCGTTATCGGTATAGAGCTCGTATTTACAAACAGGAAAATCAGCTAACGAATCTACCCTTACGTTTTGGGCTATGATCTGACACAAGAAAAGCTGCGAAAATAAAATGGCTATGAATTTCATTTAAATCTATTGTGTTAATTATTTGATCAGGGAAGGCAATTCTTCCGCTGGATAATTGCCAAGCTAAAATTGTACCAAAGATTACACATAGATGTGTTTTCTTAATATGTAAGATATATGCACTTCATTGTATTTATAAGTATTTCACAAAGAAAACATGGATTTGCCATAGCTTTGGTGTGAATTATTGGTGCCTGTGGTTTAAGATTAGTTTGTAAATAATAAATAGTCAGCAGATTAAGTATTTTGACCAGATAATTCATTCTTGCGTAATAATTGAAGGTGATGCTACATGTTTTTTTAAAGTTTGAATGAAACCGGGAAGTCCAGTGGGTTTTAATAATGGAAATGATCTGAATTTTGGAGAAATCAAAAGGAGCGGACAGGTATGTGTACGCATGAGTACGAGGTTGCCTTCGAACAGATCAGTTGGAAATTTTGAGAATACCAGAAGATAATGATAATTGAGGTTATCTCGCAGGAATGGAGGTAGAGATTGAAATAGATCAACTATCGTGAGCAGGTCGGCTTGATGAATTAGCCAGAGGCAGGGTAGAGGGGAATCTGGTTTATATCGCGGGATAGGAGAAGCCTTTAGCGGGTGTATTGCCCGGTTTACTCTCCCTCAAGGAGTAATGGCATATTGAAAATATTGAAAAAATTAGCAAATGCAGGTTCTGTCAGACAATCAGGAACAGTAGCTGATTTACCGGGTAGATTGGAGTGCCTGTGCAAATCTATGGCCTTCGTGTTAATTGGTGAATCCGTGGACACTTTATTTTCTTCATTAATTACACGAATTTGATGAATTGATGAATATAGCCTTCGTGTTAATTAGTGCAATCCGTGGACACTTTTTTTATCCACTAATTACTCGAATTTGATGAATTAAATAAAAATAGAATACGTGTTAATTGGTGAATCGGTGAACTATTATTCCTTCCTGTTTTCTTCATCAATTTGATCGTATGAATTGGGATACAACAGTAGCTTATCAGAGCTCTTGAAAGGCATTGGTATTTATTCCTGGAAAGATTTACCCTAATAAAGTTTTGTTTATTCGACAGGAATACTTTGCCTCTATTTTTCTTCTTCAACCGTACTTCGACCGTAGCTCCACCGTATTTCCATCGTATTTCCATCGCAGGCCCAGGGTTCATCTTTGGCGTTTCCCCTATTTGTTTTCTTTGATAGTACGAACAAATATTGAGCCAAACATTGGCTGGTAATGAGAGGATTATTTTCATCATCAGAGAAACTTCCGGATGGTGTGTGTATTTAGTCTTGCCGGGTTGCATGGGCTATGGAAAGGAGAGGAATGGAGGTCGGCTTCGGGAAGCAACCCTGATTTGGCGGCCCTGACTTCGTTAGTATCATTTCTTCTTTCTGAAGGCTCTTGTCAGGTGTATGCATGGGGTAAGGTGTTTCCAAACAGTTCAGGAAATAACCTATCCGGCATCGGGGCGGTGATCTGCTTTGATTCTCCCTGTTCAGGGATAAGGTTAATGCCGGTACGTAAAAAAACGCCGGATGGGGGTCCGGCGTTTAGAGAGATGTTGTTTTAGGTGAAGCTACTTCGACATTCTTTTGCGTTCGTTCTCATCCAGGTAGATTTTTCTCATCCTGAAATCGGCGGGGGTCACTTCCAGAAATTCATCATCGGCAATGTATTCCATGGCCTCTTCGAGCGAGAATTTGACAGAAGGTGTAATTACGGCTTTATCGTCGGAGCCTGAAGCCCTGATATTGGTGAGTTTCTTTGTCTTGCACACGTTGATATTGAGATCACCCGGCCTGATGTGTTCGCCAATCACTTCGCCGGCATATACCTCTTCTCCCGGATCGATGAAGAAACGGCCTCTGTCCTGAAGTTTGTCGATGGCATAAGCGATGGCGGGGCCTGTCTCCATGGCAATAAGGGAACCGTTGCGCCGTCCGGGAATTTCGCCTTTCCAGGGTTCAAATCCTTTCAGGCGGTGGGCCATTACCGATTCACCTTCGGTGGCGTTGAGCAAAGCATTGCGTAATCCAATCAATCCACGTGAAGGGATGGTGAACTCCATATAGGTACGGTCGGTACGGTGTTCAATGTTGAGGATTTCGCCTCTGCGCTGGGTCACCTGTTCGATTACCCTTCCGGCGAAGGGTTCCGGTACATGAACTGTCAGAAACTCTACGGGTTCGTGCTTCTGGCCATTCACCTCATGCAGGATTACCTTAGGCTGACCCAGCATGAATTCGTATCCTTCACGCCGCATGGTCTCCACCAGAATACTGAGGTGAAGTACACCCCGGCCATACACGAGGAATGAGTCGGCTGAAGCAGTATCCTCAACCTTGAGCGCGAGGTTCTTCTCGGTTTCGAGATAGAGCCTTTCGCGCAGGTGGCGGGAGGTTACATATTTACCTTCCTTTCCGAAGAATGGCGAGGTGTTGATAGTGAAGGTCATACTCATGGTTGGCTCATCAACCTTGATAGGGGTGAGTCCTTCCGGTTCAACGGCATCAGCAACTGTATCCCCGATGTCGAAACTTTCGAGTCCCATGATAGCAACTATCTCACCGGCTCTGACATCGGTTTTGATTTTTTCTTTTCCAAGTCCTTCGAAAGTGTATAACTCTTTGATTTTTGAAGGTACCACCGAACCGTCACGTTTTACCAGCGAGATGGGCATTCCCCAGCGGAGAATTCCGCGCGACAACCTGCCAACGGCAATCCGGCCAACATAGGAAGAATAATCGATAGAGGTAATCATCATCTGGGGCGAACCTTCGGTAAAGGTAGCAGGAGGGATGGTTTCAATGATGGTATCGAGCAGGTAGCTGATGTCTTCGGCAGGCTCACTCCACTCGGCGCCCATCCAGCCCAATTTACTGGAACCGTATACCACGGGGAAGTTTAGCTGATCCTCATTGGCGTCGAGGCTAAACATCAGATCGAAGACGGCTTCGGCCGTAGCTTCGGGATCGCAGTTAGGTTTATCTACTTTGTTCACAACAACAATGGGCTTCAGTTGAAGCTCAAGTGCTTTCTGCAATACAAACCGTGTCTGCGGCATGGGGCCTTCGAAAGCGTCTACCAGTAGCAGTACACCGTCGGCCATGTTGAGTACTCGTTCCACCTCACCACCGAAGTCACTGTGTCCGGGGGTGTCGATGATATTTATTTTTGTCCCCTTGTAACGAACCGATACATTTTTCGCGAGGATGGTAATTCCACGTTCTCTTTCCAGATCGTTGCTGTCGAGTATAAGCTCTCCCGCGTCTTCGTTTTCACGAAATAGCTGACATTGATGAAGGATACGGTCAACCAGCGTTGTTTTGCCGTGGTCGACGTGTGCTATAATAGCTATATTTCTGATTTCGTGCATATTAATGCTAATTCGGTAATTTTGGGTGCAAAGGTAAGGATTTTTCGCCAAGGCGACGGTTAAGCCCTTAGGATACTTTGCATTGAATTTGTGTTAATTTTGCCCCTTATTAAAAATGATTCTATACTAATGCTCTGTATATACAACTCAAATACACGTCCGCAGTTCAATCTCGCGGCAGAAGAATATTTTTTAAAAAATTTCAGTGATGAGATTTTCATGCTGTGGCGGAACGAACCTGCCATTATAGTCGGTAAACATCAGAATACACTGGCTGAAATCAATGTTGATTACGTGAAGGCTAACAATATTCAGGTAGTCAGGCGGTTAACAGGTGGTGGTGCTGTTTTTCATGATTTGGGCAACATCAATTTTACCTTCATCATGAATGCCAATGGTGATCATAACAACCTGATTGATTTCAGGAAATATACACTTCCGGTTATCGATGTTCTGCAAAAGCTTGGCATTGATGCCCGTTTTGAAGGGCGCAACGATCTGACCATCGGGGGGAAGAAGTTCTCGGGCAATGCTGAGCATGTACATAAAAACAGGGTATTGCATCATGGTACCCTTCTCTTTTCGTCAAAATTACCTGATCTGTCGGCAGCTCTGAATGTTGATCCGGCCAAGTTTAACGACAAGGCAGTAAAATCGGTACGCAGCCGTGTAACCAATATTTCTGATCATCTGCATGAACCACTCACCGTGCTCGAGTTTAAAGACCGGGTAATGGCCCATATCATGGAGATGTATACCGATAGCCGAGCGTATGAACTTACTGCATCTGATACGGAGAAGATCGGTCAGCTGGCTGAGCAGCGTTATGCCACCTGGGACTGGAATTTTGGCCAGTCGCCTGAATATAACCTGCGTAAAGTGATCAGAACAGCCGGAGGGCAGGTAGAGTTTGATCTGCTTGTAGTCAGGGGTAAAATTGAGAAGGTTAAAATTTTCGGTGATTTCTTCGGTAAATCGGATGTAGAGGAGATAGAGGAAGCATTGGCCGGGGTGATGCATGAAGAGTCGGCTGTTCGTGCCTGCCTCCGGCAATTCAATGTTAACGATTATTTCAATAACATCTCGGTTGATGAACTGATTGAAGCCATTTTTTGAGCCTAGTTAAGTGAATAAAATCAAAACCTTGCCCCGGTGTTTCGTATACGCGGGGTTGTCGGTCATGTTTTGGTCGACAATAGGGACGGCTATGAAGATGAGCCTGCGGTATATTGATTTCCTGAACCTCTTGTTCTGGTCGGTGGTGGTGGCAGTTGTACTGCACGGGGTAGCTGTTTGGAGCAGGGGACTGATGAGGGAAGTTGTGCCATCAACGGCAAAAGCCTGGGGGTTTACCCTGGTGACAGGGTTTCTTAATCCTTTTCTCTATTATATCGTGTTGCTGAAAGCCTATGATTTATTGCCGGCCCAGGAGGCAGGTACACTTAATTACTTCTGGCCTGTAATGTTGGTATTGCTGTCGGTTCCTGTTCTGGGACAGAGGCCCGGGATAACCGGAATTGCCGGTATCCTGCTCGGTTTTGGAGGGTTGATAGTAATTTCAACGCATGGTGATCCTCTGTCGATGAAGTTTTCAAATGGTTATGGTGTTTTACTGGCAGTTGGAAGCGCGTTGATTTGGGCTGTTTACTGGCTTTCAGGGATGAAAGATCCGAGGCGTGATGAAGTTAAGCTTTTTACAGGCTTTGTAACCGCTTTGGTGTTGCTGACTGTTACCATGCTTATCACAGGTACCTTCCGCCCTCCGACCCTTTATGGTTTGTCGGGAGGCATCTATTTAGGGATCTTTGAAATGGGAATCACTTTTTTGCTCTGGATGAAAGCCTTACGGCTGGCGCCTGATACCTCCCGGGTATCTAACCTGGTGTTTTTGTCACCCTTTATTTCGCTGATTTTTATCCATTTCATTGTTGGTGAACCAATTCTTACCTCTACATTTGCAGGACTTACCCTGGTAGTGAGCGGTATTCTCATCCAGCAACACGGCCATCGGAAAAAAGTTGACACCAGGGCCTGATTCCTTGGACCTATGCATATTTGTCAATCATATTTCAGCCTACGCTACGGTACGCTATCGCCGGCAAAACTGGTTGAACATGCTGTGGAGCTTGGCCTGAAGCAGTTGGTGTTGGCAGATATTAATAATGTTACAGGCATTCCCGACTTTGTGAAGGCTTGTCATGCTGCGGCCATTGAACCGGTTACCGGTATAACGGTTGCAAACGGTAACAGGATACTCTACACGCTGATAGCCCGTAATAATGAAGGGTTCAGGCAGATTAACGAGTTTCTGACAGTTCATAATCTGTCGGTGAAAAGAGGAAGGGAGGAGATTGCCGCTCCGAAGGTGCAGTACCCGGTTATACCGCCAAGGTTTGAAGATGTAATAGTCATTTTCCCGTTTTCTGAGAAGATTCCTGATTTGTTGCAGGAAGATCAGTATATTGGTGTTGACGGAGCGAATGCAACCAGGTTTTATGGAGGCAGGTGGAAGGATGTGGCCGACCGGCTAACTGCTGTTCAGCCTGTTGTTTTCGATTCAGACAAGGGATATGAACTGCATCGTCACCTGCGTGCTATCGATAATAATTTGTTGCTTACCAGGCTCACCCCGGCAATGACTGCTTCACCTCAGGCTTCATTCAGGCAGGCAACTTACTTTCAGCAAACATTTCACAGAACTCCCGAACTGATTACCCGTGCTGAAGGATTACTTGCTTCCTGCAAATTCGACCTCGATTTCAAAACTGTCAAGAACAAGAAGGTGTTCAGCCAAAGCCCCTCAGATGACCGAGCACTTCTCTTTCGTCTGGCTCACGAGGGTTGTGTCAGACGTTACGGGACTGGAAACCGGGAAGCTGCTTCGAGAATTGATAAAGAACTGGAGATGATCAGCCGGCTTGGCTTTGCCTCTTATTTTTTAATTGCCTGGGATATGGTTACCTGGTCGGCAGCGCAAGGGTTTTTTCATGTTGGAAGGGGAAGCGGAGCCAATAGCATCGTGGCATATTGTCTGGGAATTACCGATGTTGATCCGATAAGCCTGGATCTGTATTTTGAGCGCTTCATCAATCCCCTGCGTTCCAGTCCGCCTGACTTTGATATTGACTATTCATGGAAAGACCGGGATGCAGTTCAGCAATATCTGTTTGAACGGTACGGCCCGCGACATACCGCCTTGTTGGGTGCCATGTCGACTTTTCGCGACAGCTCGATGTATCGGGAATTGGGAAAGGTTTACGGGTTACCGGTTGATGAAATTGACAGGTTATCAGAACATCCTGACAGGGAAGCCAGGGAGAATTCAATCGCGGCAACTATTGTTGAAGTGGCTTCCCGGATGATTGATTTCCCCAATATCAGGAGTATTCATGCCGGGGGAATACTGATAACGGAGGAGCCAATCACCTGTTATACAGCACTTGATATGCCGCCCAAAGGTTTTGCCACCACCCAGTGGGATATGTATACAGCTGAGACGTTAGGTTTTGAGAAGCTTGACGTGTTAAGTCAGCGTGGTATCGGCCATATTAATGATTGCGTTAAACTTGTGAGGGAGAATTCAGGTATTGAGATTAACATAAGGGATGTTGAAGCGTTTAAGGTGGATGAAACGGTTAATGAGCTGTTGCACAAGGGTGAGACGATGGGGTGTTTCTATATAGAGAGCCCAGCCATGAGGGGGTTAATCAGGAAGCTGAAGTGCAGGGACTACCTGACGCTGGTGGCAGCTTCCAGTATTATCCGCCCTGGGGTAGCGAAAAGTGGAATGATGCGTGAGTACATCTGGCGATTTCACAATCCTGACGGGTTCAGTTACATTCATCCCGTGATGAAAGAACAACTGGCAGAAACATACGGAGTGATGGTATACCAGGAAGATGTGTTGAAGGTATGCCATCATTTTGCGGGGCTTGATCTGGCGGATGCCGATATACTGCGCAGGGCGATGAGCGGGAAGTTCAGGGGTAACAGGGAGATGGAGAGAATTAGGCAACGGTTTTTCGAAGGATGTGCCAGGCTGGGCCGCCCTGTTGAGGTGAGTGAAGAAGTGTGGCGACAGATAGCCTCTTTTGCCGGCTATAGCTTTTCGAAAGCCCATTCAGCTTCCTATGCCGTTGAGAGCTACCAGAGCCTGTACCTTAAATCAAGGTATCCAATAGAATTTATGGTTGCTGTTATCAATAATTTTGGCGGGTTTTACCATACCTGGGTTTACTTTAACGAGACACGCCGTCAGGGAGGGCAAATTGAGCTTCCCTGTGTGAACAGGGGGCAGCACCTCACTTCAGTGAAAGGAACATTGGTTTACATCGGTTTCATCCATGTGAAAGGATTAGAAACAGAATTATCGCACAAAATTGTCAACGAGAGAGAAAAAGGTGGTGCATTCAGGAGCCTATATAATTTCATGCAACGGGTTAGTATTGGTTCTGAGCAGATAACCTTGCTGATCAGGGTGGGGGCTTTCAGGTTTACCGGGCTCACAAAGGCTCAATTGCTTTGGGAAGCTCACATGTATCTGGGAAGGGGGCAACAACAGCCATTGCAATCTTCTTTGTTCGAGATCCCGCAGCGTGAATTCAGCTTACCTTGTTTTGAATCAGAGCCCATCGAGGATGCCTATGATGAGCTCAATCTGATTGGCTTCCCGGTAAGTGTAAGTCAATTTGATATGCTTAAGACAGATTTCAGGGGCGGGGCAAAGGCTGGAGATCTTCTTTCTGCTGTTGGTCATTCGGTCAGGATGATCGGGAATCTTGTAACCATCAAGTATGTGCGGACATCCAGGGGAGAGCTGATGCATTTTGGTTGTTTCCTGGATTTGACTGGTGAAGTGTTTGATACTGTTCATTTTCCTGATAGTTTAAAACAGAACCCTTTCAGGGGGTATGGTGTTTATTTGTTGCAGGGCGTTGTGACAGAGGAGTTTGGGCAGCCATCAGTAACTGTTCAACGAATGTCTAAATTGCCATTGAAACCAGATCCACGTGAGGTATAACATGTAGATTCTCCAGTTGGGATGTCCGGTTTTACGACCGGTAATTTGGCTGTAAGTTAATAATCCTGCAGTACAGCACAGTTATCAATGACATTTAAAAACATACACGGTACTATTAATTAAGCCTGAAAAGGCTATCTTTGCAGGCTGTACACAATTGATAACTGACACTATAATAAATATATAAATTAACTTACGTAACGATGGCTTTACGATTGGAAGATCTTGCGCTTAGCAGGAAGGCACCGCAAAAAGGCGAATTGCATAAAGTGGGTATCGTGGGTTGTGGTGAAATGGGGCAGCAGATTGCCCTCCATTGCAGTCAATACGGACTCGATGTTGTTTTTGTTGATCTCACTTCACAAATTGTTGAAGAAGCCCTGTCACACATGGCTGAACAGCTTGACAAGATTATCAGCAAATGGGGAATGACGGCCAATGAAAAGAAATTGATCCTGTCAAGGATTCAGGGTAATACGGATTATCAGGCACTGGCAACCTGTGATCTGGTAATCGAAACCATTAATTCGCGTAAGCCGGGTACGAGCCTTGAACTGAGAAAGGCCGTGTTTACCCGTATAGAATCTGTGGTGGCTCCCGATTGCGTGATAGCTTCCAATACAGCTACACTGATGATTAGTGATCTGGCATCAGTATTGCAACATCGTGGCCGTGCCATCGGCATTCATTTCATTTCACCGGTGCGCGAAGTTGCCATCGTGGAGGTGGTCAGATGCTCCCGTACGACTGATGATGCTCATGCAACTGCACTGAAGTTTGCAAAGATGATCGGGAAACAGGCTATCCAGGTTGCCGAGTCTCCCGGAAATATATCCACCCGTATGATTATTCCGTTTATCAACGAAGCCTGTGAAATTCTGATGGAAGGGGTTGCCAGTGTACACGATATCGATGAGACCATGATGAAAGCTTCGGGCCATCATATGGGGCCTTTTGAAATGGCTGACCGTATAGGACTTGACAAATTGCTCAGGTGGATGGAGAATCTTTATCACGAGTTCGGACAGTTGAAGTATAAGCCATCACCTATTATAAAGAGGCTTGTAAGGGCTGGTATGAATGGTATCACTTCCGGCGAAGGATTCTACCGTTGGTCAGATGGACGTAAACAGCCAAAGGGAGGCCCTATTACTCATCTTGGTCGTGACTAATGAAGGTATAACCACAAAATTTGAAGAATTTTATGAAGATTATCGTATTGAACTGTGGAAGTTCATCAATAAAATATCAGTTGTTCGATATGCCTTCTGCTAAAGTTTTGGCAAAGGGGCTGGTTGATAAAATTGGATTACGGGGTGCCTCGATCAAACATAAACGGGAAGATGGTGCCGAGGTAAAAGTTGAAGGTGAGATTCTCGATCACCAGAGTGGTATAGAGTACCTGCTTGGGTTGCTCATTCACCCCGAATACGGGAGCATGAAGAGTCTTAACGAGATTGATGCGGTTGGTCATCGGGTTGTACATGCAGGCGAGCTTTATGGTGGCAGTGTAAGGATCAATCAGCAGGTTGTTGCTGCACTTGAAGAGTGCATTGATCTGGCTCCGCTTCATAACCCGCCAAATCTTGAGGGTATTTATTCAATTACAAGCCTGCTGCCTGAGGTTCCTCAGGCAGGTGTGTTCGATACAGCCTTCCATCATACCATGCCCGATTATATATATCTGTATGGAATTCCTTACAGCTTGTACGAGAAGTATAAAATCCGCCGCTATGGATTCCATGGCAGCAGTCATAAGTTCGTTTCACTTCGGGCTGCCGAATTATTGGGAAAACCGATCGAGGAGCTTAAGATTATTACCTGCCACCTTGGAAATGGTGCAAGTATCACAGCTGTTAAAAATGGTAAATCGATGGATACCAGTATGGGAATGACTCCTATCGAGGGTTTGATCATGGGAACCCGTACAGGCGATATTGATGCAGGTGCCTTGCTTCGTATAGCCGATAAAGAGGGTATAGACCTGAGTACGGTAAATACACTGATCAATAAATTCAGCGGGATGCTTGGCATCAGCGGTTTATCGAGCGATATGCGTGATCTGGAAGTGGCTGCCGGAGAAGGAAATGAACGGGCAGACGTCGCTCTCAAGATGTATCAATATCGCGTGAAAAAGTATATCGGATCTTATGCTGCCGCGATGGGTGGTGTAGACCTGATAGTATTTACCGGAGGTATTGGCGAAAACGACTTCCGTACACGCAGGGAGGTAATGACCGATATGGAATGGCTTGGTGTTGATTTCGATTTCGATCTCAACGAAGGACTCCGTGGCAGGGAGGTTACTTTAACCCGCCCTGATTCCAGGGTTCGGGTTATGGTGATTCCTACCAATGAAGAGTTGGTTATAGCCAATGATACATACGATATCGTAACCCGTGGAGTTGATGCACTTTAACTGGTTAAATTAAGATTGTTCTCTTGTACCGGGAATTTGAATTTGAACTTTTCCTGAAAGGCAAGATGAACTCTATAGACGAAAAGTCCCGCCGTAAACCATTTGTCCGGCGGGGCTTTTTCGTTTTAATACCTGACAGGTCGTTAATCGTAATTCAGTTTGATGCCGAAGTATAATGTCGATGGTTCACGTGGGCCATAGATATATTTTGAATCACGATATTCTCCCGAATCAAAGTCTGACTGGAAATCATTGAATATGTTACGGATTCCTGAATAGAAATCAATCTTTATTTCCTTATCTATTGGGCAGGTATAAGCGAGTTTGATTCCCATATCGAAAAACTGATTAGTGTGAACCAATTCATCTTTAGTTATGTAGCCTGCATAATGCGGGACATCCATACTGCCGGTGTATATTCCTGAGAAGGAGATAGCCCACCTTTTGGTGGCGTTGAGTTGAGCAGTCATGTAGCCATATGTTTCAGGTGAACGGAGCATCTTTTTCGCAGGTTCGGTATCCGGGTCTTCTGACCAACGTACAGCCTGTTCGTAGTTGCTTTTCTGAAAAGTAAACCCGGCCTGAATTTGAAGCCAGCGGAAAGGAAGCAACTTACTTTCAAGGTTAAGTCCTGCGACTGTAGCACCCGGGCCGTTACGTCGTTCCAGTTTCATGTTCCCCTGTTCATCATGGCCGGCTTGTTCAAGTATAAACACATCGGTAAGATGGGTTCTGAATCCTTCAATCAGCAAGTTTCCGCTCAGGTGTTCATTTGCAAACCAGAAATCTGTTGAAGCACTAATAGTATATGACTTTTCAGGTCCCAGATTGTCGGCCAGACGAATGATTTGAGCCTGTCCCCCGACAGCGGCAACATGCAGGTCTTCATCGTATGCCTGGGGAGCCCTGAAACCGGTACCGAAATTAAGTCGGGCCTGCATCCATTTGCCTGCATCATATTTCAGGATAGCCCTTGGGCTGAAGATTACAGCTTCAAGCAGGTTGTGTTTATCAGCCCTGGCACCGGCGGTAAAGCTCCAAGATTCATATCGCCATTCATTCTGAATAAAGAATCCGGCAACATTGATTTTTTGGTTTATAAGCCTGTTATAACCTGGCATGGCATCTTCGAGTTGGTTCACCTGATACTCGGCACCTGAAGTGAAGTAGGAGGGGAGGCCCAGGTGAAGGTTTGATGACCATTGAACCCCGCCTACCAGGCTGAGGTCGGTGGTATGCCCATAGGCATTGGGGTCTTTACCAGCCCCGTAATAAGAGTTGCGATCGGTGTACTGTGCCGAAGCATAGACGTTGAAATAGCTTTGATTGTCTTTTGCAAAATGTTTCCATTGTAAGCCCCCTCCTGTGATATTATGCCTTGCCATTTCCGTGATATCAGATTCATGCGGCTGAAGGCTGAAGGCATTCCCGCCTCTTCTGTCTTCCAGAATGTAATGCATCTCAAGTATAAGTTTATCGTAATCAGAGGCAGTATAGAAACTTCTAAACCCTAATGTGCCCGCACGGTTTCTTCCGATTTCTGAAAAACCGTCACCATTGGCATCCCATGGATCCTGCTGACGGTACATGCCGTAGGTCATCATCCCCGATTTCCCGTCTGAACTGACGGTAGAATTGTTAAGATTGAAGTTATGCCCGATTGAACCTGCATTGTACATCTGGGTTGAATAATCGAAGCTAAAGCTGTTATCACGGGGTTCGCGTGTTATAATATTGATGGTTCCGGCTACGGCATTTGATCCAAAAAGGGCAGAGCCACCACCGCGTACTACCTCTACTCTTTCAATCATGGATACCGGAATATGTTCAAGTCCATACACTCCATTCAGTGCACTGAAAAGAGGCCTGCTATCGATCAATAGCTGTGAATAGGGACCTTCGAGCCCATTGATCCTGACCTGAGGAAAGCCACAATTCTGGCAGTTCGACTCAACCCTTAGCCCTGTCTGGTAGTTGAGTCCACCGGCAAGACAAGTGCTTTGAGTATTTTGAAAAGTTTTGGGTGTAATAACATTTACGATAACGGGTGCTTCCCTTCGGCTTGTTTCATTACGACTTGCGCTGACTACTACCTGATCCAGTTCAATTTGATCAGCCTGAAGCTCAAAATGTATTTCAATTGTAGTCCCCGCCTTTAGTTCAATTTGTTTTTCCTGAGCCGTGAAACCGATGCCCTGCGCTCTCAGTATATATACACCAACAGGCAGGTTGTTTAAATTGTAATGACCTGTCTGGTCAGTTGCTGTACCTCTTTCAGTCCCTTTAAGATGTATTGTGATACCCGGTAGGTGATTACCGTTACATAGTACATGTCCTATGACATTCGCATCTGTTCGCTGAGCTGCCAATGAGAATGGAAATAATAGACATAATGCTGCTAATAGCGCATGAAATTTGAAATGGTGTTTCATTTTTATTGCGTTGGAATTTGACAATAGATTTGCTGATGATCTGATTTATCAGGTCGCCAGTATTTAAAAATATGAAATGTTGAAATGAATAAATCCTGATTAACAGGCTTGTAGTGCTACGCAGCCATAGGAGGTGCCCGTAATTGAACTGTCGAAAATGGCTTTATTGGCTTTTGTTGCTCCCTTTGATTCTTAAACCGGTTTAGCCTTACAGAATACAACCTGGAGAGGGTTGTTTCGACAGAAGAAAATGGCAGCGATTGTGCAATCTGATCAAGAGCAAACTGATTTCCGGGTGAATGATGATGGTTTTTCCCTCCCTGGGAGCCATTACTATCTCCGAATGGATGGGCATGCCAGACAATCGTTCCATTGTTGAGATAGTGAGCATGACGATAGCGTACTATAACATCCTGCATCGTGAGCAGAATAATTGTCATCAGAATAATTGATGACTTTTTGACTATGTTATTGATTGTACGCATTGTGGTAATTAAGGCACCGGAATACTTTAATTATGCAAATGTAGAATAATTCTAAATAACATCAAATATTATTTTTATCTCTGGTATAAAAGATTGATATATTGGTTGTTATTTGCTGTTATTAAAGGTTTAAACAGATCATGCTGTTGAATAAAGGCAGTCAGAAGATTGTTGAAAGTTTTCATTTTGTTATCTGTTGAGCCATAAGTTGAGTTTAGATATTTGAAATTGGCACAGGTAGTTTACATTTGCAGAAAATGAAATGGCCTGGTTAGCATTTTAACATGTAAGAAATAGAGGAAGAATTATACCTTTAGGACTGAATGTTAAGTGCATGTAATTGCCTTAATCAAAATTGTAACGATGAAGAAGTACTTCAGATTGGAAATGGTCTGTTATGTATCAGGTGTATTGTTATTTATATACCTTATCATAAGGGCAATGGTTGTTCCCGTGTTGGAAGACGAGGTTGTTACCTCTGACCTTTATATCTATTCCGGGAATTTTCTCCCATGGTATGCTTATCCGGATGCCAACAATCATATACTGAATTCTTTTCTGGCGTGGATTAGCGTGAGTCTTTTCGGGAAATCATTGTTTTATCTTCGACTTCCAGGAGTATTATCGTTTGTATTATATGTAATATCAGTAATTGGGATATCACGTTCAATCAAAAACAAATATCTGAGCTTTCTCTTTGTTATATCATTATTACTGACACAGGGTTTCATCGAGTTTTTTGGCTATTGTCGTGGTTATGGTTTGTCTATGGCTTTGGTAATGGCTTCATTATGGATGGTTCTTTCATTTGAGCGTTCAGCGGTAACCGGTAAATTGATGTGGGCTTTATTATTTAATGTTTTGTCTGTTACGGCTAATCTTAATTTGCTCCCTACCTCAGTTATTCTTTTTTCATTCATTATTCTGTTATGGTTTAGGAATGCCAGAGGGCGATCATTGAAAGCCTCCGACTGGTTTTTTCATTTTGCTCTGATACTTTCACTGGTGGTCTTTGTGGTAGCTGTGAAATACAGTTTTATGCTTCAGAGTATTGGAAAATTGTATTATGGCGCTGATATTCAGCCTGGATTTTATGAGTCTGTTGTGAAAACAAATGTTTTCATGCTTTTTTTTGCTAAAAGTGGCGTTGTTTCAACCGTTATCGTGATTGTTGCAATAGTTGCTTTCCTGCTATTAACGTTCGACATGATTGTTAAACGGTTATCAAATTGGTTTTCTCCATCGGTTACTCTATTTCCGGCATTGTTCATTGGCAACATTAGTGCAATCTTAATTTTACATCACCTGCTTAATATCAATTATCCTGAGGACAGAACCTCTATATACCTGTTCCCTTGGTTTGTAGGATTTGTTTTCTTTACAGTCTCTATGGTTAGTTATCGATGGATCAGACTGATAATTCTCCCTTTTCTGTTAGTACCTGTTAATTTTGTGATGCAGGCCAATATTACGCATTCACTTCATTGGTGGTATGAACATTACGATGAATCGTTCGTAAAGCTGGTAAAAGAGACCTCAGGAAGCCTGGCGCCTGGGAATGTGACAATTTGCAGTTATAAAGTCAGTCGTAACGGGTGGAGTTATTTCGTAAGAAACAGTGTTCCGGATGTAAATTTGATCAATCCTGTCAATAATCCTAATAATTTTGATGATTATCAGCTTTTGAAGAGGGCTGATATTGAAAATCGTCCTGAGTTCTATAAAGATTATAAAGTACTTGCATATGATGAAATATCAACCCTGACGCTTCTAATACGTCAGCCGCGTGTAAAGAGAGAACTGATTATTGAAAAGAATGTGGTCATTGAACCAGTTGAAACATCTGCCGAATTCTTCAGTTTCATGAGAGATACTACTTTTAATATTGGTAACCGGTCGTTTGTTTGTGACTTTATATTTGAGCCAGAGATACAGGATGATATTAGTGGTTGTTATTTGATTGTAACTGTTTGGGATTCACTTCATGAGCCACTACAGTATCATTCGCTTAACTTAAATTTAGTTTCCAATAAAACAAAACCTGTATATAATTATTCAGTCAGTGTCATTAATATCCCTCCCAATGGCCGATCAATAGTTGCATATTTATACAATCCACGCAAGGAAACTTTCAGGTTAAAAAAGGCTGTATTCAGGATGTCAGAATTTATAAAGTAGTAGTTGAATCATTAGTAATGTATCTTTCTGAGCCATCAAGAGGGGAGAACTGAACGAACTCAGAAAAGGATTTTTTTTGTCATTATCAATATAGCTTTCTGATGAAATGTGGATTTTTCTGTATGATATCAGAAGTTTGGGAAGACAATAATAATGATTTGTTTGTTTGGCTGAAACAAAAAAGCACCGGTATATATCCGGTGCTTTTGTCAGTTTGTGATATACGAAAGAGAGACTAAGGAACTATTTCTTCCCTTTTTTCTTGTCTTTCTTATCGGATTTTTTATCGTTTTTATGCGACTTTTTATCCTTCTTTTCGTCCTTATCTTTTTTGGATTTCTTGTCTTTCTTCTTTTCGGTATCAGTCAGTCCCGACTGTTTGATAACTGCCTGAGCAGCTGCCAGACGAGCGATTGGAACACGGAAAGGAGAACAACTTACATAATTAAATCCAAGGGTATTGCAAAATTCAACAGAAGAAGGTTCACCACCATGTTCTCCGCAAATACCTATTTTAAGTTTTTTGCGTGTGGAACGGCCTTTGGCAACAGCCATCTGCATTAATTGTCCAACGCCCTCCTGGTCGAGTACCTGGAACGGATCATATTTGAGTATTCCCTTCTTAACGTATACGGGAAGGAACTTACCAGCATCATCACGAGAATACCCAAACGTCATCTGGGTAAGGTCATTGGTTCCGAAAGAGAAGAACTCTGCTGATTCTGCTATCTTGTCGGCCACAACAGCAGCACGTGGAACTTCAATCATCGTTCCAACCATGTAATCTATTCTGTCGTTGCGTTCAGCAAATACCTTTTCTGCCGTTTCACGAACCAGATCTTCCTGCATCTTCATTTCAGCAAGAGTACCTGTTAGCGGAATCATGATTTCGGGAAGTGCCCTGATCCCTTTTTTCTTGAGGTTAAGAGCAGCCTCAATGATCGCACGTGCCTGCATTTCTGAAATCTCAGGGTAAGTATTGCCCAGACGGCAACCACGGTGACCTAGCATAGGATTAAATTCATGCAGAGAATCAACTTTTGCTTTTACCTCTTCTGCGCTGATTCCCATTTCAATGGCCATTTCTTTCTGGTTGGCTTCTTCGTGAGGAACAAACTCGTGCAGAGGTGGATCAAGCAGTCGGACGGTTACAGGCAGATCATGCATTGCTTCGAATATACCCTCAAAGTCTTCACGTTGAATGGGTAGAAGTTTTTCCAGGGCTTTACGACGACCTGCTTCATCATCCGCCAGGATCATTTCGCGCATGGCTTTAATCTTGACACCACCGAAGAACATATGTTCAGTACGGCACAATCCAATACCCTGAGCACCAAACTGACGGGCAACCTGGGCATCATGTGGTGTATCGGCATTTGTACGAACCAGCATCCTCGAGAACTTGTCGGCAAGTTTCATAACTTCTCCGAAGTCACCACTGAGTTCAGGATCGCGGGTTTCAATTTTCCCATCGTATACTTCACCTGTACTTCCGTTTAACGAAATGTAATCGCCTTCTTTGTATTTTTTTCCACCAGCTTCAAGGGTCTTTTTCTTATAATCAATTTTAACACTACCGGCACCCGATACACAACATTTTCCCATTCCACGTGCTACAACAGCAGCATGTGAAGTCATCCCTCCACGGGCAGTGAGAATCCCTTCAGCAACATTCATTCCGCGAAGGTCTTCAGGAGATGTTTCAATGCGGATCAGGATAACTTTTTTGCCTTTAGCTACCCAGGCTTCAGCATCCTCAGCCTGAAATACAATTTGTCCGGTGGCTGCACCTGGTGAAGCAGGAAGCCCTTTCGAAATTACGGTAGCATTTTTAATTCCTTCCTGACTAAATACAGGGTGAAGTAATTCATCGAGCTTATTAGGTTCAATACGCAAAAGGGCAGTGGGGGCATCGATCATCTTCTGGCGTAGCATCTCCATTGCAATTCTTACCTGTGCGGCACTTGTCCGTTTCCCGCTACGAGTTTGCAACATCCATAGTTTACCGTCCTGGATGGTGAACTCTACATCCTGCATATCGCGGTAATGCATCTCGAGTTTCGTTTCGATCTCGATGAGTTCTTTGTATATAGCTGGCATAACTTCTTCGAGCGAAGGATATTTGCCTGCACGTTCTTCTTCACTTACGTTGGCTAATACAGCCCAACGGCGTGAACCTTCGAGGGTAATTTGTTGTGGTGTTCTGATTCCGGCAACCACATCCTCGCCCTGTGCGTTGATCAGGTATTCTCCGTTGAAAAGGTCTTCACCGGTTGCAGCATCACGTGTAAAAGCAACTCCGGTACCTGAGTTTTCACCCATGTTCCCGTATACCATAGCCTGAACATTAACAGCAGTACCCCATTCAGCGGGGATGTTGTTGAGTTCACGATAGAAAATGGCACGGTCGTTCATCCATGAATTGAAAACTGCCATTACAGCACCCCACAATTGTTCCCATGGGCTTTCGGGGAAGTCTTTACCTGTGCGCTCTTTTACAGCCTTTTTAAAACGGGCTACCAGTTCTTTCAGATCGTCAGTTGAGAGTTCTGTGTCGAGATGAACTTTTTTCTCTTCCTTCATTATCTCGATAATCTCTTCAAATGGATCGGTGTCCTCTTTTGACTCCGGTTTCATTCCAAGAACAACATCACCATACATTTGCACAAAGCGACGGTAAGAATCCCATACAAAACGGGGGTTTCCGGTACGACTTATAAGTCCTTCAACTGACTGATCGTTTAAACCCAGGTTAAGCACAGTGTCCATCATGCCAGGCATTGAAGCACGGGCGCCTGAACGAACCGAAACCAAGCAGGGGTTTTCTTTATCACCAAAGCCTGAGCCCATTATTTTTTCAATGAAGCGTATCCCTTCAACCACTTCATCGTGAATGAGTTTAACAACTTCTTTTTCTCCAAGTTTATAATATAGGTCGCAAACTTCAGTGGTGATAGTGAATCCCGGGGGAACCGGTACACCAATCAGGTTCATTTCAGCCAGGTTAGCTCCTTTGCCCCCCAGCAGATTCTTCATGCTGCCATTACCTTCGGCTGTACGATTGCCAAAAAGATAGACATGCTTTGCGGTTTGTTTTTCTTTTTTTCCCATGTGAATTAATATGTCCTCCTTAAGGGACTTAATGTTTAAGTGGTTAATTGTCAGTTAATCAATGTGCTTTCCAAATTCGGAAGGCAAATTTACGAATAATCCGGGATATGGATGTTAAATCGAACTGATTTCTTTGTTTAGAAATAGAAACACCTGCAAATCAATATTGATTTGCAGGTGTCAGGCTATTCGTTAGCAGCGATCAGCCAAGTAGTTCTTTCATCTTGGTACCTATATCGGCTGGAGAGTCAACAACTGAGATGCCGCACTCCCTTAAAATGGCTTTTTTAGCTTCGGCAGTATCGGCATGACCACCTACTATAGCTCCTGCATGACCCATTGTGCGTCCTTTTGGGGCAGTTGCTCCTGCTATAAATGCAACAACCGGTTTAGTCCCGTTTTCTCTGATCCAGTAGGCTGCTTCAGCTTCCATACTTCCGCCTATCTCTCCTATCATTACTACCCCGTTGGTGTCAGGGTCATTCATTAACAGTTCAACAGCTTCACGGGTTGTTGTTCCCGGAACCGGATCTCCTCCGATTCCGATGGCAGTTGACTGCCCCAAACCTACTTTGGTGAGCTGGTCAACAGCTTCATAGGTGAGGGTTCCTGAACGGCTTACAATTCCTACACTTCCAGGCTGATGAATGAAACCTGGCATTATACCAACCTTGGCTTCACCAGGTGTAATTACTCCCGGGCAATTGGGGCCAATTAACCGACAATTATGTCCTTTCAGGTATTCTTTGGTTATTACCATGTCGGCAGTGGGAATTCCTTCGGTGATGCAGATAATCACTTTAATACCTGCCTCTGCCGCCTCCATAATTGCATCAGCTGCCATTGGTGGCGGAACAAAGATGATGGAAACATCTGCCCCCGTTTCTTTTACTGCATCCGAAACGGTATTGAATACAGGCAATCCCAAATGTTTCATGCCACCTTTTCCGGGAGTTACTCCTCCCACCACCGGGCTACCATAGTCAATCATCTGCTGGGCATGGAAAGTCCCTTCATTACCGGTGAACCCCTGCACCAGTATCCGTGAATTTTTGTTAACGAGTACACTCATAACGCTCTGATTTGAAATTGAGAAGGCTGATTGTGCCCTCCTGGCTTTTATACATGTGCCAGAGTAACAACCTTCACAAAGGTTTGTTTACGTTAAGTGATATTTAAACATGATTTTTCTTTAGCAACCCTTCTCTTCCAACTTAATCTGGGTTGACACTATCGGATAAGGAAAATGGCCGGCTTTCTTTTTCTACTCCCCTTTGCCTGTTTGGTTGCCCTGACATCTTAAATTCAATGGTTCCACCCTCCTGCAGCATTTGGTGACTGAACCAGTTTTTCTTGTATTCTTTCCCGTTCACCTTGATTTTGTCAATATACATGTTTTCTGAACTATTCGAGTCAGCCTTTAACTCGAGAACCCTGCCATTTTCAAATTTCAGTGTTGCCTTTTTAAACAGAGGTGACCCGATGACATATTGATCGGTACCCGGACAAACAGGATAGAACCCCAAGGCTGAGAATACATACCATGCAGAGGTTTGACCATTATCTTCATCACCACATAATCCGTCAGGAGAAGGGGTGTATAATCGATTCATCACATCACGGACATGAAACTGTGTCTTCCAGGGTTGCCCGACGTAATTATACAGATAGGGCATGTGCTGGATGGGCTGATTCCCATGAGCATATTGCCCCATATTCATAATGAGCATTTCTGTGATTTCATGTATCTGAGTCCGATAATAAGAATAGTCGAAAGTGGGTGGAGCCAGATACACAGAATCCAGTTTTCCGGCAAGCTTCAGCTCACCGCCCATTAGTCCTGCCAACCCTTTGATGTCATGAAATACACACCATGTCCAGTGCCATGAACAGCCTTCTGTAAATGCATCGCCCCATTTATCAGGACGAAAAGGTGACTGAAAACTTCCGTCTGAATTACGGCCTCGCATAAAATTAACCCGCTTGTCGAAAACATTTGTGTAATTTTTTGCTCGTTTTGCAAAAGTATCAATTTCAGCCTGAGGTTTTTTCAAAGCTTTTGCAAGCCTCATTATGGTAAAATCATCATAACTGTATTCAAGGGTGCGGGCGGTGTTTTCGTCAATGTCAACATCGTAAGGTATGTATCCCAGCCTGTTATAATAGGAAACTCCACGACGCCCGACCGAACTCAGTGGTCCTTCATTCATCGTATTTTTTATAATTGCTTCATAACAGGTCTCTATGTCAGGGTTGGGAATACCTTTGAGGTAGGAATCTGCTATAATTGATGCAGAATTGGACCCAATCATGCAATCACGGTGACCTGGACTGGCCCATTCAGGCAGCCATCCACTTTCGCGATAGGTGTTGGCCAGTCCCTGCATCATCTGACTGTTCATATCGGGAAACATCAGCGTGAAAAAAGGAAACACTGCCCTGAAGGTATCCCAGAATCCATTGTCGGTGAAAAGGTACCCATCACAAACCTTCCCGTTAAAAGGGCTATAATGAACTATTTTCCCGTCGGCGTCTGTTTCGTAAAATTTCCGGGGGAAGAGCATGGTACGATACAGCGCTGTGTAAAAAACTGTCATTTGGGCATCAGACCCTCCTTCTATCTCTATACGGCTCATTAACCTGTTCCATTCATCCCGTCCTTTACCGGCTGTAGTTTCAAAATTGTCAGTACCAATTTCTCTTTGCAGATTTAATTCAGCCTGCTCGGGACTTATAAAGGAGGAGGCTACTTTCAGATGCACGGGTATACCCGACGTTGTTTTAAGCCTGATAACTGCACCGGCATGCCAGCATTCTGATTCTGTGGTATTGGCGTATATAACACCGTCTTTTACCATAAATACCTCTTCGAAAGGCTGATCAACCATTATTACAAAAAAGTTGTGAAAATTTCCGGGGACACCTCCGGCTGCATTCCTGGCAAAACCAATTATCTTCTTCTCGTCGGGAATTACTTTGACCATAGAATTCTTAAAGAATGCATCAACCACCAGAAATGCTTTGTCAGTTGTGGGGTAATTAATTCTGAATTGAGCAGCCCTTTCGGTGGGTGCAATTTCAACTGTTGTATTGTAATCGGCAAGGAATACCTTATAATACCAGGGATTTACAACCTCCGCCTTGTGTGAAAACCATGATTCACGTTTATTCTCGTCAAAAACCATTTTTCCTGTTGTGGCGAAAATGGAAAAAGCACCATAATCGTTAATCCACGGTGAAGGTTGGTGGGTTTGTTTGAATCCTCTTATTTTATTCGCGTTGTAAGTATAGCACCAGCCATTGCCCATATTGGCTGTTTGCGGAGTCCAGAAATTCATTCCCCAGGGCATAGCGATAGCAGGATAAGTATTTCCGTTCGAAAGTTCATATTTCGAATCAGTACCAATCAGTGGATTTACCCGATCGGCTGGTGAGATTTGAGACCATGTGGTCAAAGTTATGATTAAAAGAACGAATGAAAGGAGAGTTTTCATTACTGGTTGTGTATGGAATAGTTAATTATTTGTAAATTGCCTGTAACCTGAAGACCATATCGTTAATACATTTTTCGCTAAGCATCCTGAATAAATTATCATGGTCAGGTAGTTCAGGAGCCATGTTGTTCATCATCGAGATATCCTCAGCCGAGAGTGCTCGCTGATCACCGGTATAACGGGCTGTTACGGATCGCCACGTGTAATCGGCCGGGAATCTCTCCCAGAGCATAATCCTGCCGTCTGTAAGTGAACGTAGTTCAGCCATAAGCACTGCTGAGGTGGTGAGTATTCTGCGGCTGACATAAACAGTAGCCTGTACCATGATGACTCGTTGGTTCCCTTCGTTATCGGTTATTGTAATTTCCCTGGTTCTGTCATATGAATAGTTACTTGTGATCGGCATATCGAACCTTAAATCAGTGAAATCGAGCTGAAGTTTCTGGTCAGGATGACGGGTCTGATTTGTGAAATCCTCGCTTAGCATAAATTTGAGAAGTGTCCGGTTGGTTCGTAGCGATTCCAGGTTCCAGATAAGTCCTTGTTTTAACCAGGCGGCATTGATGTCATAAAGTGAGAACCGTACCTGGCTGACATTTACTTCAACCAGTGTCAGGGCTTCTTCGTATGCCTTTTCTGCCATACGGGATACATCTTTGTAGTTCGGATCGTACTCTTCTGCTTTTTTAAAGTTTTCCCACGCTTCATAGGCATCGGCTTTATCCTTCTGATCAAGAAGCTTCACCCCGAGGTTGTATCTTCCCTCTGCAGCCCGGGTAGCTACCGTTGCCATTTGATTGCTGTAATCGACCAGCTTAATGCTTTGGGTTGAACTGGCCGGTAATTTACTGATTGCTGCTATTAGCTGCTGAACTGCTCTGTAAAGGATAAATTGTTTTTCAAACCGATCGTTTGATTTTAGTTGCCCGGCATCTTGAATCAGGCTGTCATACTGGTTGATGGCCTGGTTATAAGATTCAACAAGAATGTGCTGTAGTGCTTCATCGTTTGGATTGTTTTTCAAACGCCCGGCAGCTGAATAGGCTGCCTGTTCAAATTTTCCTTCCTGAAAAAGCTTTGATGCCGATTGGCATCCTCCCAACAGGATTATTAATGAACAAAAAATGAACAGGTTTTTCATAACTTATAACATTTGGACTGCGACAAAGATAAAAAACTGAAGGCAGGTTTATTGTATAACCTGCCTTCATGATTGGATTAATTAATTTTCATCAGACTTTCATGAGCTTCCATTTACCACGGCTGAATACCCACATACCAAGCAATGTTAGTGTACTTTCAGCAATTACAATGGCAAAATAGACCCCTTCAACTTTAAACCCTCCTCTCATCGCGAGAAACCATGCCAACGGAATTTCTATTGCCCAGAAACAGATCAGATTTAGCAGGGTAGGGGTTACCGTATCGCCCGCACCATTGAGTGCCTGGTGTATCACCATTCCCATGGCATAGAAAAGCATCCCTGCCCCCACAATTTTCAGGCAGAGTGCTCCCTGAACTATGACTTCTCTGTTGTCGATGAACAACCTTATAAACTGTTCGGGGATAAGCATAAAGAACAATGAAATGAATCCCAGCAGTCCCATGTTGACAAATCCTGTTATCCAGACTGATCTTTGCGCCCGGTCTGGCTTCCCGGCTCCCAGATTCTGGCCTACGAGGGTTGCAGCCGCGTTTCCAAGCCCGGAACTTGGCATCAGAGAAAATAAAATAACTCTGATACCGATTGTATAACCTGCCATGGCTACACTGCCAAAATGAGAAACCAGTCGTACCATGAATATCCAGCTGGCTGTTGAAATCAGGTTTTGTCCGATTGCTCCAAGTGAGAGCTTGATTAACTGAATGAGGATGGCTGGCTTAGGGCTTAAGAGTCGCCATTGGATATGAATTCGTGAACGTTGGCCAACCAGTATCTTTAACTGATATAAAACTGCAATTCCACGCCCGATATTGGTTGCAAAGGCGGCTCCCTCAATACCGAATGCAGGAATAGGGCCTAATCCGAAAATGAGAACAGGGTCTAATACAATATTGATCAGGTTGGCAACCATCAATACACGCATTGAGATGGCAGCGTCTCCGGCACTCCTGAAGATGGCATTGATAATGAAAAGCAGCATCACAACAGTATTCCCGGCAAACATGATGCGGGTGTAGCCAGCGTTTTGGGCAACGAGTTCTGGTGAAGCTCCCATTAATGAAAGCAGATTGCCGGCAAACAGAGCCCCTGGAATAGCTATGGCAATCGAAACGATCAATCCGATCAGAATAGCCTGACCGGCAGCCAAAGCTGCTCCTTTGTTGTTCTTTTCACCAGTGCGCCGGGCTACAAGTGCTGTTGTGGCCATGCTGAATCCAAATCCGACTGCATAGACTATTACCATCAGCGACTCAGTGAGTCCTACAGTTGCAATGGCATCCGGTCCCAACCGGGAAACGAAAAAAATGTCGATTACCGCGAAAATAGATTCCATGAGCATTTCAATGACCATTGGAAGCGAAAGCAGAAATATTGCTTTTCCAACCCTCATCCCCGTGAAGTCCTGATCCGAACCTCCGATAGCCGTTCCGATCAGACGGAAAACTCTTCGTCGGTGACTATCCATTTTGATGTATGTTTTTTTTAACATGATATGTTGATTTAAGTAGTTCTGTGGATTAATAATAAAATTCTGGAAATGAATAAAAAAACCCGGTCAGTATACTGGCCGGGTTTGATTTGAATTATGATGTCGGATTTGCTTACGGAAACAATCGAACACAACATCTCCCGGCCTCTGTGGAATCGTTAACCACGAGTTGAATAAATGACGGGGTGAATGTAAATGTGCTCATGAAAATATCTTTGATCCGGAATGGATTTATTTAGCGATGCAAAATTAAAAGTTTTTCTAATATGTTTTTTGTTTTATCTTGCTTTTTACCTGTTTTATTTAGTTTTTTTTTATTCGGACCGTAGATTGACCATACATTAACCGTACATTAACCGTAGATTGACCGTACGGACAGGGTTGACATTCGCTTTTTATTCGGCAGATAAACGGCTAACATAGGTCTGAAAGCGGACAGTGAGGACATGAAAATACTTTCAAACCTTATCTTGTTTCAGTGTTAAATTAAATAAACGGTAAACCAATGGGTTAACAATTCCGCCATTCACTTCTCAGATATATCAGGCCTCCGATCTGAAATAGCAAAAGGAGAAATGCCAGTTAAAGATCATATGTATCTTTAACTGGCATGAAAACCAGGCTTTTGTTAAAAGCCTGATATGTGTATTTTATACTGGGGAACAGAATTTATACTTTCTCAGGTTCAACAAAACCTCCATGAGCATATTCACCTGAATCGAGTTTTGATTTAAGCTGTTTGAATGAGTCAATGGTATATTTCACATCTTCTAAGGTGTGAATGGCTGTCGGGATAAGTCTGAGCAGAATAAATCCCTTCGGGATTACCGGGTAGGTTACAATTGAACAGAAGATGTTAAACCTCTCACGCATATCATGTGTAATGGCTGTTGCTTCTGGTACGCCTCCATTTAGGAATACTGGTGTAACGGGAGATTCAGTGTTTCCAATGTTGAATCCTGCTTCACGCAGACTGTTCTGTAAAGCCCTGACAATGGTCCAAAGATTCTCGCGTAGTTCAGGATTTTTCCGGATAAGTTCAAGCCGTTTGAGTGAACCTGCAACCATAGGCATGGGTAACGATTTGGCAAAGGTTTGAGACCGCATATTGAACCTTAGATAATCAATTACTTTTTTCTTGCCGGCAACAAAGGCACCAATTCCGGCCATTGCCTTGGCAAAGGTTCCGAAATAGAGGTCAATCTCATCCTGTACTCCTAAATGTTCTCCTGTTCCTGCACCTGTGGCTCCCATTGTGCCAAAACCATGAGCATCGTCAACCAGTAAACGGAAACTATATTTTTTCTTCAGTGCTGCTATTTCACGCAATTTTCCCAAATCACCCGACATTCCATAAACACCTTCGGTAATAAGAAGGATTCCTCCACCAGTTTCTTCAGCGAGTTTGGTTGCCCGTTGTAACTGTTTTTCGCAGTTTTCCATGTTATTGTGAGGATAAACAAACCGCTTGCCGATATGTAAACGGAGGCCATCTATAATGCACGCATGCGCTTCTGAGTCGTACACAACCACATCTTTCCGATCGAGCATTGAGTCAATGATGCTTATCATCCCCTGATATCCAAAGTTGAGCAGAAAGGCATCTTCTTTTCCTTCGAAGGCAGCAAGCTCCCGTTCAAGTTGTTCATGCAGATTGGTTTGCCCCGACATCATTCGGGCTCCCATCGGATAAGCAAGACCCCAGTCAGCTGCTCCCTGCTCATCTGCTTTCCTCACTTCCGGGTGATTGGCAAGTCCCAGGTAATTATTCAGACTCCAGACAAGGCGTTCTTTTCCTCTGAAAATCATTTTGTTTGATATCTCGCCTTCAAGTTTAGGAAACATGTAATAACCAAAAGCTTTATCACCATATAACCCTAGAGGACCTGGGTTAGCTATCACTTTATCAAAAATATCCATGATGAAACGATGTGTAAATTTTGTGGTGCAAAGCTATGAGTTTCGGTTAAGGTGTGCAAGGAAGCCCGAAGACAGATTTTGTAAGGTTACCTGAATTTACTTTTTATAGCCTGTTTTTCTGTGTTTTACAAGATGTGTAGGCCTGTTTTAAATCTATTTTGAAATAAAAGGTTTATACATTAATTGGATGATTAAAAATAGCTATTGATTGGATGTTTTTGGTCATACGATTCTTTTTTTACTTTGCATAAAATATCACCAGTTATGGAAATAAAATATTCTTCGTGTTCAAGTCGTACAAGCAGTTCAGAAATCCGTGAATTACTAAGGTACACCCGTATGAAAGGTGTCATTTCATTTGCCGGCGGTTTACCCGATTCTTCTCTTTTCCCAACAGGGCAAATTGCCAGGATTACCAAAGATGTGATGGAGGAAAAAGGATTGCTGGCGCTACAGTATGGGCCTACACCAGGTGAGCCCGAGTTCGTTGAATCTTTGATCCATCATATGCACAATTTTGATGAAGTGGCTACCTCTGATCAGATTCTTGTTACCTCTTCATCTCAACAGGGACTGGATTTGCTTTCGTTAGCATTACTTGATCCCGGCGACGAGATTGTGATGGAGTTGCCTTCATATCTGGGTGCTATACAGGCATTTGGTCGTTCTGGAGCCCGTATGACCGGAATTCAGCTGGGTGCAGCCGGAATGCCCTCCGGAGAGCTGGAAGAACTGCTCCGTCGTAAGAAAGATAACGGAACACCTGTTAAGTTTATATATGTTATACCCGATTTCCAGAATCCATCGGGTGTGGTGATGTCGCTTGAAAATCGTATGCGGCTTCTTGATATTGCAGCAAGATATGATACGCTGGTCGTTGAAGACTCTCCTTATCGTGAAATTCGCTTTACTGGTACAACTATGCCAAGCCTTTGGACTTTGGCGAACGGAGAGGGTGTCATTCAGCTAAAGACTTTTTCAAAAATGTTGTTCCCGGGGATGCGTCTTGGATGGATCGTAGCAGCGAAGGAGATTATTACCAAACTCGCATTAATGAAACAATCGGTTGATTTATGTACCCCAACATTTAATCAGTTGATTATTGCCCGTTATATTAATGAGGGTCTGATGAAAGCTACTATAGAAAGGGCAGTTGAACTATACAGGCAAAAAAGTGCCTGTATGATTGCTGCTCTTGAAAAAAATATGCCACCTTACGTTAGATTTACGCGCCCTGAAGGTGGTATGTTCCTTTGGGTTACCCTCCCTGAAGGGGCAGATACAAAAGAGATGGTTGAGGAAGCAGCAGCTAACGGAGTAGTTTATGTAACAGGCCGCCCGTTCCATTGCAATGGAGAAGGAAGCAATAACATGCGTCTGAATTACTCTTATCCATCGACCGAACAAATTGAAACCGGTATTGCCCGATTGGCTGTCACCATTCGCAATTATTGCGAAGCCAAAGGGTTAAATCACCAAAATGAAATAGCCGGTTTAGCGGTGCAGAATTAATTTCTCAGTTAATCAGAAAAACCGGCCATCAGGCCGGTTTTTTTATGCAGTTTTACAGGGTTTTGAAGAGGAGGTTATTGTCTTATTTCCCAGTCAGAAATAAACCGGCAGACTTCTTCACCACTGCTGTTAAAGATCTGATGGAGTATGTTACAGTTCTCAAGACTACTGTTGACCGCTGTTACCACTTCTTCACAAAGCACTTCCTTCATATATTTTACAACTACAGATTTAAGCCGGTGACTGAATAAAAATTCTTTGCCGAGTGCATCAATTCCTCCTCCCAAATATCTAACAGAATTCAGGTGCAGATTGAAATCTATGTCATTAACACCAATTTTAGCGGTGGCAGATCCAATTGGGGTTCCTTTTTCTGGTAGCATTGGGAACCTGAATCCAGGAATGGCAGCACGTTTTTCAATAGAATAACGGTTGAAAAGGTCTGGTTTAATAACGGCTTGCCTCGTTTGCCGGTCAATCAGGAGCCAGATACCGGTACCTCTTGCAAATATATTTCCGGATTCGTTTATCGCTTCAAAATCGGTAAAAATACGAACCTGCTGGTTTTTCCTTACCCATACTTCAACAGAATATGCTTCCCGCCAAAAAGGCAATTTGCTCTCAAATTCTAGATACATATCAGACAGTACCCATGATAATTCATCTTTTTCCAGGTGTAAGGCCGATAATTCAAGATCAAAGCTCAGTCTTGCAAAGGTATCATGGAAGATAGAGGCAATAAGTAATGGTTTCAGGTGAAATGTGTGATCTATCTCGGTACCATGGAGAGAATAATGAGTAATTGCCATGAATAGGTATGGTGGAAATTTGAATGGCAAATTTATTCCGTTTTATTCTACTTCAGCTGAAAATGATAAAAAACACAGATAAAATCAATACAGGGCAATAGCAATAGATTCTGAACGACAGGTGTATTTAATGATTTCTTAATATATAAGTTGCTGAAATATAGCTTTTTAATGCAAAAGAAGCATATTGCATTACCAAAATGTTAGCAGTTAGGGCCTGTTTTCTGATCATCCTTAACATAAGATTAAGGCTTGCTTTAATATCACTTTTTATAGCAGGAGTTCCTTTGCACCATTAAAAATCTCAAAACTGAAAACCATTTTTAAAACTTAATTTTATGAAAAAGAACATTCTGAAATTTCTTCCTGTGTTATTTCTTCTTCAGGTGGTCCTGTTTACTGCCTGCAGCAAGGATGATGAACCAACTGTTGTTACTCCGGTAGTTACCACTGAGACCATCTCAACCAACATCTCAACCAACACAACCTGGACTACAGGGAAGACTTACATTTTGGCCAGCCGTATTGCAGTATTGTCGGGAGTTACCCTTACCATTCAACCCGGTGTTATCGTTAAAGGACAGGCTGGTACTGGTGCTAATGCAACTGCCCTTTTGGTTGCACGTGGTGGCAAATTAATGGCCGAAGGTACTGCAGCCAGCCCGATTATTTTTACCTCAGTTGCTGATGAGATTACTCCTGGACAGATTGCCAGCCCAAATCTGGATCCAGATCTTAACGGTTTGTGGGGTGGAGTAATCATTCTTGGAAATGCCCCAATTTCAGCTGATGCTGCTTCAGTACAGATTGAAGGTATTCCTCCTTCAGATCAGAATGGCCTTTATGGCGGTAACAATCCAACTGATAATTCAGGTGTAATTCGCTATATTTCTATTCGCCATGGCGGAGCAAATATAGGAGAAGGCAATGAAATCAACGGCCTCACGCTTGGAGGAGTTGGTTCCGGTACTGTTATCGAAAATGTTGAAATTATTGCCAACCAGGATGATGGAGTTGAATTTTTTGGTGGCACGGTAAATGTAAAGAATTTATTGGTATGGAATTCTGCCGATGATGGTGTTGATACCGACCAGGCCTGGGATGGAACACTCAATAATTTCATTGTAATTGGTGGTCCGGAAACTGATCATGCTCTTGAGATTGATGGCCCGGAAGGAGCTTCACTCGGATCAAACCATTTAGTTAATGGCTCTATCAAGGGAAATACACAGACTGAGCTTGGAGATTTCAGAGATGGCGCGAGAGGTTCATTCAAGAATATATATTTCTTCGGTTTTCCTGATCCTGCAACCGATGGTCGTGGAGATCTTTCACTCTCCGGTGATGCTACTCTGGCCAATTTTGCCAGTGGAGTGCTGACTTTCGAAAATCTGGAATCAGTTTTACCGACAGGTGTTCAATTATCAGATGTTTTTAAACATGGGACAGATGCCTATGCTTCTTCAGTTGCCGAAGGCCAGCATACAGTAGGTGCCGATGTTGCTCAATTCAATGCATGGACCTGGGCTTCGGTCGCAGGTGAACTTACTGGTTTTTAGTTGTACTTCCCGGATTCGATCAAACTCGCCGGTATAAATTTAGCCGGCGGGTTTTTGTTTATTAGGTTTTTGATGAATAATATTTAACCATGAACTATCGTAAAATTATTACATTTCCAATATTGCTTCTGCTTTCAATCGTTGTGTACAGTCAGAACGGTTTTATTCGGGGAGCAGTCTTTGATGAGGCAACCGGCGAATATTTGCCTGGAGTGACCATTGTAGTAGAAGGAACAACCCAGGGGACAATTACCGATTTAGATGGAAAGTTTAACCTCAGTATCGCTGCGGGAACATACAATGTCAAGGTCTCATTTATTTCTTATGAGACGCAATTGCTAAGTGGTATCGTGGTGAAGCCGGGTAAGGCTTCAGTTTATGATAATATACGGCTTAAAGAAGCAGCTGTCAATCTGGAGGCAGTTACAATAGTAGCCAGCCAACTGCGCAATTCGGAGAATGCTTTGCTATCTATTAAGATGAAATCGGCTAATCTGCTTGATGGAATCTCTGCATCCAATTTAAGAAGAATTGGCGATTCCGATGCCGCATCTGCCATGAAGAGAGTTCCTGGTGTTTCAGTAGAAGGGGGTAAATATGTTTTTATCCGTGGACTTGGTGACCGATATACGAAAACTACGCTCAACGGGGTAGATATACCCGGCCTTGATCCGGATAGGAATACGCTGCAAATGGATATTTTTCCGGGAAATATCATTGATAACATGATTGTCCATAAATCCTTCAGTGCTGAACTTCCTGCAGATTTTACAGGAGGTGTTGTAAACATCGTTACGAAAGATTTTCCAGATGATAAATCAGGCCATTTATCTATGGCGGTTGGATATAATGCTCAATCCCATTTTAATAAGAATTTTCTGACGTATGAAGGGAGTCCTACCGATTTTCTTGGATTTGATAATGGTAGCCGGGACATTCCTGCAACATCCGATATCCCGTTTTTCTCTGAAGTGGTTGGAAATCCAAACGGTCCGAGAGCAGCCAGGTATAAAGAAATTTTAAGAAGCTTTAACCCTGTTATGGCAGCTGAGAAAAAAACGAGCTTCATGGATTATAACTTTGGCTTTGATCTTGGAAATCAGATTCAATATAGGAAATATACTTTAGGTTATAATTTTGCCTTTTCGTACAAGAGTACGACTGAATTTTTTAAAGATGCCGAGTATGGACGGTATGGCCTTTCCGGTAATGCTGATCAATTGGAGATGGAGGTCAGGGAGTTCCAGAAAGGTGATTATGGAATAAGTTCAGTATTATTAAGTGGCTTGGCAGGATTTGCTTTAAAAACTACCAATTCAAGGTATAGGATTAATTTGCTACACATTCAGAATGGCGAGTCAAAAGCAGGTATCTTCGATTACATTGGATCAGACCAGGGGTCAAATTTCGAGGGTTTTCAGCACAATCTTGATTATAGCCAGCGTTCGCTTACCAACCTGTTAATTGACGGGCGGCATGCAAAGGCTGGTTCTGACTGGGAAATTGAATGGAAATTATCACCCACAATCTCGAAGAACGAAGAACCAGACAGCCGTTTCACAAGGTATATCGTACGTGGTGAGTCTTACGTGATAAGTACAGAATCGGGCTTTCCTGAACGTATATGGCGCGATTTGAAAGAAGTTAACCTGGTCGGTCAGCTTCATTTTACCAAATCATATCATTTCCTTGGTGAAAATGCTAAACTGCGTTTTGGAAGTGCCGGAACCTATAAGAAGCGTGATTTCATTATCAGGAACTTTGCACTCAATATTCGTGGGGTCAATCTGACCGGTGATCCAAATGAGCTTTTCTCAGAAGAGAACTTATGGCCAATGAATGGTTCTGCTACTCATGGAACAACGTATGAAGCACCTTTTTTGCCTGTAAATCCAAATCAGTTTAATGCCAATATTGTAAATGGGGCTGGTTATATTTCTACAGAAATAAATCCTTTGAAACAACTGAAGGCTATTCTGGGTATCCGTGCTGAAAAGCATATTCAGCGTTATACCGGACGAGATCAGCTGGGATTGAATATTCTGGATAATGATAAAGTACTTGATGATCTTAGTTTTTTCCCTTCTGTTAACCTTGTTTATAGTTTAAGCGAGAAGCAAAACCTGAGGGCTTCCTATTCGATGACAGTTGCCCGCCCATCTTTTAAAGAGCTGTCGTATGCTGAGATCTTCGATCCCATTAGCGGGCGAACTTTTATCGGTGGTTTGTTCAGAGATGCCAATGATGTTGCAAATATTGAGTACTGGGATGGAAATCTTGTGAGTACATCAATTCAGAATTTTGACCTGCGATATGAGTTATTCTTAAGTGAGGGACAACTTATTTCATTAAGTGCATTTTACAAAACATTTGATAAGCCAATTGAAATAGTGCAATATGCCACGCAAACCGGATCATTCCAGCCTCGTAATGTGGGCGATGGAGAGCTTTTAGGTGCGGAACTTGAATTGCGCAAGAACATGGGATTCATTAGCGAAATTTTAAATGAGTTTAGCCTTACCGCCAATATTACTTTTACCGATTCCAGGATAGAGCTGAGTCAAACCGAGCTTGATTCCCGTGAACTAAACAAAAGAACAGGACAGACAATTGAAAAGTACCGTGATATGGCAGGGCAGTCACCTTACCTGATAAATGCCGGGTTGCTTTTTACCGGTAGTAAACAGGGCTTTAGGAAAGGGTTTGAATGTGGTATCTTTTATAACGTACAGGGCGAGACACTTCAATATGTCGGAATTGCCGACCGACCTGATATCTATCTAAAACCGTTTCATAGCTTAAATATTAATGCTAATAAGCGATTTGGTAAAGATAACAGGTTCCAGGTGGGAGTAAAGATTGATAATGTGTTGGATTCTAAGGCTGAATCTGTTTTTAAATCTTATGGTGCCTCAGATCAGTTTTTCTCCCGACTTTCAGCCGGTGTTGGATTTCAGTTGAGGTTTACTTATAATCTTTTTAATTAAATCAATTGGTTAATCCTGATTGATTATCTTTGAATAACTAAAGACTTATGAAAAAATTGATTTTTACTTGGCTGCTCTGTGTCTCTCTGATGCCATTTGTGAGATCGCAGGAAGTAGAATACCATGATGGTAGTTACTATAAAAATGGAATGCTTTATACCGGGCTCTACGTTGAGAAATACAATGATGAGAAGGTAAAGTCAATGCGTGAAATTAAAAATGGTAAGGAGGATGGCATTGTAAAATTCTACTATCCGTCAGGTGTTATGCAGGAACAGCGTGCTTATTCAGATGGCCGCAAGCACGGAATCTGGATCAACTGGAATGAAGCGGGTGTCAAAACCGCCGAAGCTTCTTATGTTGACGACCGGAAAGATGGCAATTGGTATATATGGGATGATGAGGGCAGATTACGTTACGAGATGTTCTATAAATCAGGTAGAAAAACTGGTGTGTGGAGGATTTTTGATGAAAATGGAATGATAGTCAGTGAACGCCGGTACGACTGACATTCTTAGTATTACCTTAATAATATGGCTGAGGGAGAACCAATCTGATTAAGTGGTTTTCCCTCTTTCTTTGTTGTACGAATTATGATTAAATACTTAACTTAGCTGGCAGGTCTTTGAAGAGACATCTGGTAGACATTACCACTGCCCCCTATAAAAACTATAAGATTTTTGAATTAAAAGTCCGGCAACTTTTATAATTTTGTCAATTGTCGTTGACAATAATAAGTATTTCAGATAACATAACAATTAAAAGCAGAACCATGAACCTATCTACAATTAAAATTATTCCTTTCTTTTTGTTTGTGTCTTTTCTTTCTATACTTAAAGTTCAGGCTGATGATAAATTACATGCCGGGATTGAGCAGATTCGAGCAGGGGTGAAGTCTGTAACTACCGAAAAGGTGACATACAATCAGGAGCTTACATCTGATGAGCAACAATTGTACATTATTCATCTAAAACAGGAGGAGATTGGTGCTAAAGGGAAAAGTACCCTGACTATGTATGATTTTAATCTCTCTGATCTTGATGTAAATCTGATAAGCAGACTTGTTTCCGGAAAAGTGATGTTTGTTAATCTGAAGGCCAGAAACCAACAGAAGTTGTTTAAAGTAACGGTAAATGGTAATCATGATGGATATTGCAGCGAGATTAAAATCTTTGTCAATAATGTAGATGAAGCCCGGCAAATCATCGAGAACCTAAAGGTAGTAATTCCCATTGCCAATGATCTGATGAAGAAAAGGCTTAATCTGACGGATTATGATGAGATGCTTAATTGGCTTAAGGCTAATATTACCAATGTAAACATGGGGACCACATCAATTGAACAGCGTTTTGACTTTTTCCCTGACATCGCTGGTAAAGTTGTACTCTATGGTGTTGAAGCTAACGGTAGCAAATCAAAATCCATTACAAGCACATTTAACCTGGCTGACATTACACCTAACCTGATTTATTTCGAAGTAAGAGGAAAGGATGTCAGGGTAAGCCTTCCTACAGTGCGCAATAACAAGTTAATAAAGGTATCTGAAAATGGTCAACCGGCATTCTATGACAATGAGCTGATAATTTATGCTGAAGGTATTGATCAGGCACGCGATTTGTCAACAGTGTTAAAAGCCGTTGTTGAAAAGGCGGATGAAATCGTAAGGGCTTCTTTCCCCAAAACGTCTTCCTCTGTACCTGACATTATAAATGAAATGAATTCAAATCTTGCGAAAATTGATTTGGGTACGACCCAAATAAGCCAGACATTTTCTCCCGATTGTATAACCGAATTGGTTATCATAACATCAACAGCAAAGTCAAGTAAAGAAGAACATTTTACCTTCAGCTTTCGTGATCTGAATCCTGCATTGCTGGATTATAAGGTGAAAAGTAATGTAATGGAGATTGGATTTCAGACAATGGGTGGACAGAAATTGGTAAAAGTGATTAAAGACGGGCAATTGCAAAACTATACTGATGAGTTTTCTCTCTCTGTTAATAACCCTGAAGATGCCCGTAGTACTGTTTATCGTCTGAAGAAGATTATTCAGCTTTGTAATGAACAATACAAGTCACCAGTTCCTTCCGGTGATATGAAGTCAATCATTAACTGGCTTTCAGTCAATATAGTAGATGTGAATACTGGGGTTAAAACCTTGAGCCAGCGTTTTACTAATCCAGATGGTGATGATATTAGATTTGAGGTTACAACAACGGGCTCGAAAGCCAGCGATGTTGAAGTATTTGAGTTTAATCTCTGCGATATTGATGCAAATTTGGTTAACTTCTCGATTAGCGGGAAAGATTTATTTGTAAAGATAGAAACCCGTTATAAGCAAAAGATTATCAAGGCATATAAAAATGGTAAAAATCAGTCGTTTACCAATAGTGTGCTGATACGTGTCAGTGATGTGGAAACGGCCAGGAATATAATTGACGCAATAAAAGCCGCCGTTCAGAAGTGTAAATAGAACCACTCCTTTAGAATGCTGACCGCTATATGAGATAGTGATAACTATTCTGCATGTAGCGGTTTTTCTTGCTCCTTATTTTTAACTAAACCCTTGATGTTATAAATATAACAGATTTATCAGTCAGATGAATTAAGCCTCCCTGATTGGTTTCATTTTCCATCTGCGGTGCGACCAAAGCCATTGCCCGGGGTATTTTTTAATGTAAAACTCCAGGGCACTGCTGTATCTTCTTGTTAGTTCATGTTGAGGTAGTGAGGCTGGATCATCTGCTAGTTTTTGCGTCTTAATTTCGTAAAAACCACGACTAACCCTTACCGCTATAAGCAGAAAAACCGGATAATTGTAAAAACGGCTATGACCTTCGAGGCCATGGAGCCAGGGGGTTGGTTGATGGAGAAAATCTGTCCAGATTGCTGTTTTTCGGTCACTGGGACTTTGGTCGGCGATGAGGAAGAAGGCGGATGGATGTTTTCGGTTGAGGTTGAAAGTTTTTGTTGTATTAAACATACTTTTCAGACTTAGTCCAAAGCGTCCTCTGTTACTACGTTCCTTCTGATCGATGAGTGGGTTACTGAGTGGTTTATAAAACCCTATTGCCTGTAATGGGGCAACAATTGATGGTGCGGCCAATGCTCCCCATTCCCAGTTCCCAAAATGTGCTGATGTAACAATGATACTTCTTTTCTGATTGAGTGCTTCTTCCAAATCTTTATCCGGAACAAAATGGAATCTTTTTGAGAGTTCATCTGGAAGCATGGAAGGCATTTTTATGGTTTCGAGCAATATGTCGGTAAGATTCTGGTAAGTTAACCTTTCTATTTCATGAATTTCTTCTTCTGATTTTTCTGGAAAGCTAAGACTTAAATTTGTGTACACTACATTCCTTCGATAATGAAAAACTACAC
Source organism: Bacteroidota bacterium (assembly GCA_003250395.1). Classification (GTDB taxonomy): domain Bacteria; phylum Bacteroidota; class Bacteroidia; order Bacteroidales; family TTA-H9; genus GWE2-42-24. Next base: position 38,279 of record QKGM01000041.1, read on the forward strand.
GTAACAAAACAGAAATCCAGTTGCTTAGTTTATAAATCATCCAAAATGGCAACGTAGAAAAAACTTTTACGAAAAAGGAATAAAACCAATAGGAGATGTAGTATTTTATTTTGATTTTGTGCACGAAACTTCAGCTTTTGTAGAATGTATATTAATAGTCTTGGCTTCCAATATTTGCAAAGTTACAAATTACCTGCACCGCTATGCATAATTTTAGGTTTGGCTCAGTTAAGGTTATGACCCTGATGTAATATTCAGAAATATTCGTCATAACGTAATATATTATTCTCATGATTCTTCTGTGATCACGATTAAGCATTGTATATATTGCTTAATACTATTGACATGCCATCTGAATATTTCATGTAGAATAAGACAATTATTGTTCACGAATATCAATTTCTAATCTGCCGAATTTGTTATTCTTAATTCTATTTTAAGTCTTTGACAACTATAAATGTGCTGCGAATGGTCAGCAATGTATTTGCATAGTTAAGAATTGTGGGGCAGGTATGTTAGGTGAGATACACTAATAGTATATTTAAAATTAGTTCTGTACTTTTCGTATATGTCGATCCGCTATACTGTTTTGATTTTTATAGATATGTGTCTGTTATATTTTCTGGGCTTAAATAGGTTTACATTTAGGAAAGCACGAATAGGTCTTTTATACGTGGCATGACAATACTTCGAGATGTACTATTTACTTCTTCTTATGGTTAAATTTTCCAGCTTAATGAGAAGGATTAAGCCGGTTATTTGACTTATAATTATCTGTTGGGGGAAAATAGTTGACAGAAATTCAACGAATTGTTATATAATTATTATAGTATCGTAGTCAAATACTATAGCCATGGTGCATAAATTGGTAGAACAATCCTTAAAATACTTACAATATGGTTTATTATTAACGGAAAACCCTATATTTGCCACTATGGAACGGTTGGCCGGCTACTTTTACGGAGGACAGGCCGGCAGGTAGATAACTTTGCTTCTTTGGAGGCATAACAAACTGGCTGATAAATAATGTACGTGTATCTGCGTAGGTGCTTTCCGGCATTGTTGCTTTTAGTAGCAGGGCTGGTATGGGTTTCAGTGGGGATTTGTAATGAATTGCCAGTTGTAAATACTGCCATCAGTGATGACGAGACCGAGGTCAACAGTATAGAAAGGCAGCTTAAGATGGCACTTGAAATGTCAGATACGACCCGTGCATACCAATCCATCAAAGAAGGTTTAGCAAGGTCAGCTCAAATAGGTAATGAGGTTCTTGTATTCAGGGCACATTTAGCTTTGGGGCGGGCCGCCTATTCATGTGGTAATTATTCTAAGGCGCTAACATCGTTTGATGTTGCGCTGGAGATGGCAATTTCATCGAAAAACTGGGGCGGTGTCTCTGAGGCTTTTTATTTCAAAGCATTGGTATATGATAAATTGAATAATGAGGCTAAGCTGCTTTCTTCGATAAGAGGATCAGCAGAATACATTGATGATATTCGAAATGATAGTCTGAGTTTGGTAGTTAGCTCATACATTGGTCGAGTGTTTTTTAATCATCGTCAGTTTAAAAGTGCCTATGAAATTTCTCTGAAGGGCCTCTCGTTTTGTAAAACTGATAAGCAAACTGCTCAAAAAGCGAATTTTCTGAATTTTCTTGGTGCTGTATGTGATGAGTGGGGATTGTTACTTCCCGCACTTGAATTTTATCAAAAATCTGAGATTGAGGCCAGAAAATCTGGAGATGTGTCGTTATTGTCGATGGCATATAATAATACAGGCCTTCTCTATAAAAAACTCCACAGGTATGAAGAAGCTCTGGGTTATCTGAATAAATCACTTGCGATCGACAGGAAGTTGAATGATACAGTTGGTTTGTCTGGTGTCTATAATAACCTTGGCATATTATGGCTTGAGAAAGGGGCTTACAATAAGGCTTTAATGTACATGCAATTATCCTACAATTTGGTTAAGAGTTCGGGTGATTCTTCCTTAATTTCTACTGCTTATAATAATTTTGGAGATATTTATTTTGCAATGGGGAAAGTGAAGCAAGCTTACTTTTATGCAAATCTATCTGTAGAAATAGATCAGCGTGGTCACTTTGAACCTGATCTCTCAAGGTCATTGCAAACCCGTGCAAGAATTCTAACAAGTTACGGACGATATAATGAGGCACTTTCAGATTTTCAGAAGTCCGAAAAGCTTTGTCTTAGTAACAGACTTACCGAGGATCTTGCCGAACTTTACAAAGAAATGTCTAATCTTTATCATTCAATTGGTAACCATGCTCTGGCATTTGACTACTTGCAAAAGAACAATGCCTTTCTTGATACTATCTTCAATGAAAGGCTTTTGAATCAATCAGTGTGGATGAGTGTTGAAAAAAGTATGGTTGAGAAGCAGAATGAAATTGAAGGGCTCAGGGTTGAAAGCAGGCAAAATGAACAAGAACTTGTTCAAAAACAACAGTTGATTTTCAGACAGAAAATATTTCAACATAGCCTGATATTAGCGATTGTGATTGCCGTGGTGTTCATGGTTCTGTTAATTAGGTCATTGAGACGTATCAAGCTCTTTACTATGAAACTGAGGCTCCAGAATGTAGATATCGATCATCAGAAAATGCAATTACAGGAAGCTATAGAGAAGGGCAAGGAGGCTGATAGGTTAAAGGACAATTTTCTGGCTACTATGAACCATGAGTTACGAACGCCTTTGAATGGAATTATAGGTTTTGCTGAGATACTGGAAAACGAGGTTGCGGATGAACTTCATAAAGAAATGGCTCAGTCCATCAACCAAAGTGGAAGCCGGTTAATGACCACTCTGAATGGTTTATTAAATCTTTCTCAAGTTGAACGGAATATGGTGGAGGTAAATTATACCATATTTTCACTAACGGAAATGGTCATTACAGTCGTTGACAGACATAGGCGTGAAGCAAAAGATAAAGGGTTGGAATTAAGTCTTCAGCTTCCTGGGAATCCCATTCGAGTTTCAAGTGATGAAACCCTGATTGAGCGGGTAATAGATAATCTGGTTGATAATGCTATAAAATATACCATAGTAGGAAGTATTGTTGTATCAGTCTCTGATTATAAAAGTGCACTTGGTTATCAGGCAATCGTTAAGGTAAAAGATACAGGAATTGGAATTGATACAGAGAATCTCGAGTTGATTTTTCAGCAATTCAGACAGGTAAGTGAAGGATTGGTAAGAGAATTTGAAGGGACAGGACTTGGATTAAGCCTGTGTCGAAGCTATCTGACTTTACTTGGCGGTGATCTGAAGGTTAGTAGTCGTAAGGGAGGTGGATCGGAATTTACCGCTATCATGTCTGCTCTTTGGGAAGATGTTGAAAAGCCCCAGGGACGTTTTGTTAGAAGGCAGCTTAGCTCTGAAGGTTTGCCGACACAAGATGGCGATTTGAGACTTGTTTTGCTCGTGGAAGATGATGATATAAATCGGGAATTCGCTTTGTATACTCTATCTGGTCACTATAATGTAGTGGTGGCTACTACAGCGCCTATGGCAATCAGCCTGGCAGAGAAGTATCATTTCGAGGCCCTTCTTCTCGATATTAATTTGGGTAGAGAAATGAGTGGTGTTGAAGTATTGCAGGCAATCAGGGAGATGGAAGGATACCAGGCCGTTCCCGCAACAGCAGTTACTGCCAATGCCCTGAAAGGTGAACGGGAGAGATTGCTTAAACGGGGTTTTAATTACTATCTGCCTAAACCTTATTCTCGGAAAGAACTTCTTGCTTTAATGAAATTGATGCTACCTGATTAAGAGTGGTTAAGTATTTTCTCCGCCAGATTATTCAGTTTATTATAATAGCTGTAGGCTGTTAGCCATAAGGTACACTCCGGTAATTATAAAAATACTTCCAGATACCTGATTTACAGTTTTAAGTACCATAGGAGTTATCACCCGCCTGAAATCCGCAGAAACTTTGCATTTAATATAGGTGCTGATAGCTTCAGTAACCAATACCCCTAATAAGAATGCTAGTATTTGCCATGAAGAGTTATATCGTGCTGAAGCAGCTCCGGTTATCCCAATCCAGAAAATAAGGTTAAACGGATTGCTGAGGTTAATGACAAAACCTCTGATAAAAAATCCATGGTAATCTTTAGGTTGAGGGAGCTTATTTGGGTCAATTTTTCTCCCTTCTGGCCTGATCAGATTAATGATTCCCATGGCAGCCAGTATAACACCTCCCATAATGCCAATTATCTGGTTGCCTGATCCCTGGGATAGAAAATGACCTATGCTGGTATATGCCAGTAAAACCAACAGAAAGTCGCCAATTAGAATGCCTGCAGCAATACCTACTGCCTGATGCATTCCATTTCGTAGTGCTGTCTGCATCATATATATAAAAGCAGGTCCGAACGACAGAGCAATGGCCAATCCAATTGTTAATCCCGAAATGAAGGGCATAAGTATATTTTAAAATCGTTGCAAGTTATACCTTTTCAATGACATGGCAATGGATCATGTTGGTATACATTTGAAGACTTGAGCTGCCTTAAGTCAAACATTTAATTAATAAAGAATATTCTTGAATTAGAAAAATTTAAGTAACTCGGTTTAATTTATAACTATTTTGCCGACTTTTCATCTCAATTTTGCAGAATTTACCTGACAGTAAAAGACCCGCGTAATCTTATGTCAACAGATGAAGATCCGATGAGTATTCTGAAATCTCCTGGTTCTACGACCCATTGCATGTTATTGTTTAACATCTTTAGTGCTTCTGGTAACAAGTCGAATTTTATTGTCTTTGATTCACCCGGTTTCAGGTTTATACGTTGAAATCCTTTAAGTTCCATAATTGGTCTGGCAGTTGAGGCAAGCAAATCTTTCAGGTAAAGCTGTACTACCTCATCTCCGGCAAATTCTCCGGTATTGGTTAATGTAAAAGAAAGTTTTAAGCTTTCATTATTATTAATTTCCGGGTTTTCTATAATTAAATCACTATATGTAAACTGAGTATAGCTTAATCCAAATCCAAAAGGAAATAGCGGTTTGCCTGTCATGTTACCATAATCGTCATTACGTCCAGTTGGCTTATGATTATATACTAATGGAAGTTGTCCCTCACATACCGGAAAAGTAACCGGAAGTCTCCCTGCCGGATTATAGTCGCCGAATAAAACAGATGCTACTGCACTCCCACCTGCCTCACCCGGATACCATACATCCAATATTGCCTTTGCATCTTTATACCAATTATTCATTGTGATTGCACTACCACCGACCAGAAGAACTACTGTGGGCTTTAGGGTGGATGCAACAGCTTTTATAAGTTCCTCCTGATGGCCGGGAAGTGCTAAAACAGCGCGGTCAAGACCTTCTCCTTCTTCGATCCCCACCACGACAATATTAATATCACTATGTTTTGCTGCTGCAACAGCATCTTTGATGAGATGTTTCCATGAATTGCTATCTTCTTTTTTCCAGATCATTTTAATCCAGGCGCTCCCTGATGTTTCCCTGTATTCAAATCTGAGGTCATATAATTGTCCCTTATTAAGTGTAATTTTTCTGGTAAGGAGCCGATAACTGCTTTTTTGCCAGTTATCTATGAAGAGCATCCCGTCAATCCACAACCTGTAACCATCATTGCCTTCAATACCTAGTTCGTAAGTGCCACTTTCACTAGGTGAAATTTTTCCAGTACATCTAACAGAGAACCAATCGAATTCAACTTCTGGACAGGGAGGAAGTAAGGTCCATCTGAAATCAATTGTTTTTTCAGTACGAACCATAGCTGGTGTTCCTTGTAAGTCTGGATTGTTAAAATATTCAGTCTTTAGGCCATTTATTCGTTTTTCATCTTTAGATTCGGTTATAAAGCAATCAGGAGGGATTCTTTCAAATTCGTTGGTTTCTCTACCGCAACCAGGCTGATAATTCACGGCCACATTTTTTCCGGCCCTTAATTTTATCCCTTCAAGAATAGAAATCTTTTCGTTTCCTTTGCCGCTGTAACCTCCCAACCGCGCATCAACAGCATCTTCTCCTATAACTGTTATTGTTTTAACAGAAGAATTGAACGGGAGCAGCTTCCCTTCATTCTTAAGTAAAACAATTGATTCTTCTGCAGCTTTTTTAGCTGCTAAGCGGTGACTAGGGTTTCCATTCAAAAGCGTTGCTTTTTGAGGGTCGATGTATGGATTCTCAAATAGGCCCAATCTAAATTTGGCACGTAGCACCCTCCTTACTGCATTATCAATTACGTACTGTTCGATCGTCTGATTTGTAAAGGCTTCCCAAAATAAACGATAATGGTTGTAATCGGTCTGGAAGATAACGTCAAGTCCATTCCTGAAAGCTTTTGAACCGGCATCGGCATAATCTGAGGCAGTATAGTGCAGTATATTGGCTCCTCCGACTGCGTTGGCATCACTAATGACAAAACCGTCAAACTTCCATTCTTCTTTAAGTTTATGATTCAATAGCCAGTCGTTGGCTGTGCAGGGACTTCCATCTATCGAGTTATATGCTGTCATAACGGATGAGGATTTCCCATAATTAATACATGATTTAAATGCCGGGAAGTATAACTCCTCCAGAATCCTATCGCTAAGGTGTATTGGATAGCTGTCACGTCCTCCGTCTCCTGTATTTACTGCAAAATGTTTAGGAGAAGTAATAAGCCCTGCTTTTTCCATCTCATAAACATAGGCAGTCCCCATTAATGAGGTCAGGTAAGGATCTTCTCCATATGTCTCTTCTGTCCGTCCCCAACGAACATCCCGAGCGATATTTATAACTGGTGAAAGAATCATCCGTATTCCCCGGCTTGCAGATTCTTTTGCAATGGCTCTGGCTACCACATGCATCATCGCAGTATCGAACGTGGCGGCTAAAGCAATAGCCTGGGGAAATACAGTAGCCCCATCTCTAATCAACCCATGAAGGGCTTCATCGAAAGGAATGATGGGAATGCCTAAACGAGTTTCTTCTATGAAAAATTTCTGAATGGAATTAATCTTTTCAGCTACTTGATAAGGAGGGGCTCCTCCAGCATATGATAGTATCTGTTCTGTCTGTTCATTACTTTTGCTTTGAGTGGAAATCTGAAGTCCAAATATCCCGTTTTTGTATCTCTCTTTCCCTTCTTCAAGATCGCCAGGTATCATAAACAGTTGCCAAAATTTTTCTTCTATGGTCATCCGAGACAGAAGATCATCCACTCTTTCCTCAATACTGAGTTCTTTGTTTTTGTAAGGTAAAAGTTGAGCCGAAATATTAGAAACGAAAAATGTCGCCAGAATAATATAAAAAAGTCTATATCTGAAAGAGGGCCGTTTAAATGAGCGGTTAATTAACATATAAAGTTTTGGTTATGGTTACAGGCAAATCTATTGAATTCATATTAATAAGCAAACAAGAATAATAACACAGATCAGTTTTTTGTTTTCTAATCTGGAAAAGATATTTCCTTTTTTTGAGTTCAGATCAGCGTTTTCTTTTATTCTCAAGAACTATTTGCTGACCATTTTATATAAGCGTTGTTTTTTTGGGGAAGCTCTTTCCCTGACTACCATAATCGCCTATAGGATCATCTTTTGTTATTTCATAGCTTCCTGTTTCATGGGCATTATCGTAGATAGCTATGTTATGACGAATAGATATACCTGTTGAATTAATTCTAGTGAAAAGACAACAATGTCTGATAGACGAGAAAATCAATTTATAAACCAGAAAAACTAAAGCATTTGCAAGAATCAGTATTCTTTTGCTTTCAGGGTTAATTCCAAATTGGTTAGTAAGTTCGCTCTGTGAACTGAGACCCAGATTTTGAAAAGCAAGAATTATCAGACCAGAAAAGACTATTGAAATGAGGAGGTTGTTTTGCTGTGACCATTTTTCTTCATTAGAGTGCATTTTTCTGGACTTTATATTTAAGATGGTTGTGAGTTTAGCGGCTTTGGTAAGGAGTCCTGTTAAGAATAGATCGACCGAGCGTCACTTCATCCGTATATTCCAATTCATCGCCGATTGCAACACCTCGAGCAATTGTGCTGAAAGAAGCTGGTGATATCGATGATAACTTTTTGAATATATAATAGCTTGTAGTATCACCTTCAAGTGTTGCAGGCAGAGCTAGTATAAATTCACTAATCAAGTTTTTAGCTGCTCTCAGTTCAAGTTGAGGCAAAGAAAGATCTGTTGGGCCTATTCCCTCCATGGGCGAGATAACGCCCCCTAAAACATGATAAACGCCCCGGAATTGTGTTGTGTTTTCAATTGCTAATACATCGCGAACAGACTCTACTATACACACTATCGATTTGTCTCGACTATTGTCTGTACATATTGAGCACCTTGAACTATCGCTCAGATTACAACAGATTTCACACCGTTGTATTCCATTTCGTAAATTAATAATTGTCCGTCCCAACTCATCCGATTCAGTCGTAGGAAGCTTAAGGAGGTGAAGACAAAACCTTAATGCAGTTTTGCGGCCTACACCAGGAAGTCGCGAGAATTCATTGACTGCTTTTTCTAGCAGGGCAGACGGGTATTCAGTCATCGATTAAATTATCTTTGCACCTACAAAGGTAGCTGTTTTCACCCTTTCAAATCAAATAACTCCCGATATGCGTATTTTCATTTTGTTTATCCTGCTCTTTTCATCGCTTTCGATTTTTTCACAGCCATCAGATTCCCTTAATCGGACAGATAATCATGGACTGAAACAGGGGATTTGGAAGAAAAAATACCCCAATGGTGTAATACGGTACCGCGGTCAGTTCTTAAATGACAACCCAGTTGGGGAATTCCGTTATTACAGCGAGGACGGGAAACTGAAAACGATAATTAATCATGGTTCGGATGGTATACATTCTACCACCAAAATGTATGATGAACATGGTGTATTGAAGGCCAAAGGATTTTATTCGGGACAGAAGAAAGATAGTTTGTGGATTCTCAGTGATGCATCTGGCAGAAGGATTGCAGAGGAGAGATACAAGAATGGGTTACCTGATGGAATGTGGATAACCTATTTTGCTGCTGATTCGGTAACTGCTCAAATACAAATGTGGAAAATGGGTTCCAGGGATGGATTGTACCGAGAATTTTTCCAGTCGGGAAACGTGAAATTTGAGATGAATTATACTGGTGATAAAGCACATGGAGTTGTTCAGGGTTGGCTTCCTGAGGGAGTATTACAGTTTAAAGGAAATTATAATAATGGAGTAAAAGACGGTGAGTGGTTGTTTTATACTGCTAAGGGAGAATTGAAAAAGAAAGAGGTTTACCTGAAAGGTGCTCTCTTAATATCTGAGACTTATATTGAAGAGGCTTCAGATGAAACATTACCAATTGATCCTGTTAATGATCCTGCCAATCAGCTTAATCCTGAAGGCTATTGAGCCATAGTCCTATCTCATTCAGATCTTGAAAGACTGGCACACCTGCCTTGAGTAACCGGTTGAACGATTGATGTCCTGATGCGGTAAGAATACAATTCCAACCTGCTTGCGCTGCCACCTCTGCATCGTGCAGGGTGTCTCCAATCATAAGATACTCATCTGGCGCAAAGGGGTGTTTTACTGTTATTTTTTGAATTAGATGGCTCTTCCCACCGCCATAATCATTGTCAATCCCGAAAATTGAGTCAAAACAATGATCAATATTGAAATGGCAGATGTTCTTGACCAGCGATTCGTGTTCCATGGCTGAGAGAATAACCTGTTTGTAACCATCTGCTTTAACTTTTGCAATAAGATTCTTTGCTCCTTCCTGCAATGGAATAAGGGGAAGACTATCTCTGAAGTGCCGTATAAATTCAAGACCGATTTCCTCAAAAGGATCATTTATAACATCAAAGCCTAGTTGCTCATAATACTCCTTGACTGGAAAAGTGAAAATTTGTCGGTAAAGCTGTTCGTTGAGTAATGGTAATCCTCTTGTCGATAGCATTATATTCATTGATCGTATACAGGCCGATACGTCATTCAACAGGGTGCCGTTCCAGTCCCATATTATGATCTTATATACCACCTGAATAGAGAATTACTTAAAATTTGCCTTTTTATTGTTGATAAAGGAAGCGTTTTATACTCCGTTTTGGTGTTTTCTCAAACTCATTCTTAAAAACTTCACAACTCATAATCCTCATAAAGGAAGGAAGTTCTTTATTGAGTTGTAATCTCGCCTGTTCAATAATATGATTAAGGTGTTCCTCACTGATTTTATGAGCATCAACCCAGTCGAGGTCAGGGTAGATGAGAGCAACTAAATTCTCTCGCCTTTCAACTACAAGTGATTCTGCAACAAAAGGAAGGTTGTTTATCTTCGACTCAATTTCTTCCGGATAAATATTCTGACCATTGGCGCCAAGGATCATGCTTTTGCTACGCCCTTTGATATATAGGAACCCATTTTCGTCAAGAACTCCCAGATCTCCTGTTCTAAGCCATCCATCGTGTGTAAGAGTTATGGCTGTTGCTTCAGGGTTGCGATAATACCCTTCCATTATGTTAGTGCCTCGTACCATTATTTCTCCTACAATATTTCTTTGATCAGGCGAATCAATTTTCATCTCAAGTTGATCAACAACACGCCCGCATGAGTTAACAGGATTCACCTCCCAGGGCGCATAACTGATAAGTGGTCCGCATTCAGTCATTCCATAACCAACTGTAAACCGAAATTTAATTCTTTTTAAAAACCTTTGTACATCCTCGTTCATTGGAGCACCGCCTATCACCAGTTCAACAAAGTTCCCTCCAAATACGTCGGAAAGCTTCTTGTTCACTTTTTTGAAAATGATTTTGTTAATACCCGGGATGTTCATTAGAACCCTCATGACAGGTTTGTCAATTACCGGTTTTAACTGCTTTTTATAAATCTTTTCGATAATGAGGGGAACAGAGAGGATTAAACGTGGTTTGATTTCACCAAATGCACGTACTAAAACCTGGGGTGTTGGCATTTTGCCAAGAAACGTGATGTGACAACCAAGGGTAAATGGATATAGAAATTCGATTGCACATCCGTATGCATGAGC
>QKGM01000046.1 GCA_003250395.1 Bacteroidota bacterium
AACAAATTAATTTAACGTATTCAAATTCAATGTTATTTAAATAATCATAAGATGGGGAAATTAACCCAAGTATTAATTTTAATACACTAGTTTTTCCGGTTCCATTTATGCCAATTAAAAATGTAAGCCTTTCTTTAAATTCAATATCATAGTTTAAATAACCATGAACATTTTTAGCTTCAAATTTCTCAAGTCTCATATGCTGTTATTTTTTTGTGTCTATTTGTGCCTAACTAGTATATATCATCCTAAATATATCCCTTTCAATCATGACCTGAATTATCATTATATTGATTTACAATCCGATCTATCGAACATGCAACTTGTCCTACACGTATCTTCTCTCGTTCCACACAGCTTCCTTTCAGCGCTTCACTCTTAAATTGCCATGGAACTATAGAAAAATACTGTCTCATACAAAAACGATTTTGGTTTATCTGCTGTCAGGCGACAAATATAAAAATTTCCAACACAAGAGACACACCAGCCTGAGAATTCTTTCCCGCTTCGGTAGCAAGCCAGAAATTCTCCCAAACCGGTTCCAATCATTACCCTACACCCGAATCTATAACCTCAATTTCACAGCTTCGCCACGTCAGTCACATCATAATTGTACTAACAAATTGGTCGTGAGCCAGATAACACGAAAAACAAGTGCAGGGCGAATGGCTGAACCGGGTCACTTTACAACCGAGAGGGATGGCTGTTGTTTACTGGTTTATGGCAATTGACCTCACACTCCGGCTGTTCTTGTATTACCGGCTTTCTGTGAAGCCAAATGTAAAAAATCCGGTGGAAAAACAATGCAGAAAAGAGAAAGTTCCTGATAGCTTACCCATCGGCAGAAGTATATTCCAGGAGGAAGGTTACCTCCCACCACACCTGCTGCCAGCTACGCTTAATCACCCAGTATTCAATCAAGTATGGCATATTAGCCATAAAATTGGCGCCGCCATTCCTGGGCTACCGGTTACCACCACCCCTGACTTTACAATAAAATATTACCGCCACACCTCATTCCAAAAAATAGAACCACTTTCCAAAAAATGCGTGCGCATCTACACTAAAATTATCCTCCCCACCAGGCTGTTTTCAACTTTTTTCAATATTTTTTCTGTGAGATTTGTCACATAACATTAATTTTTAACCTGTTGATTACATGTAGTTTATAACTCTGTTTCCTGACTGATTCACCCCAAATTCATACCAAATTCGGGGCAAATTCGGGTTTTTCTTATGAAAAGCCTATGTTTATTATATATATGGTACCTGTTATATATGTAGGAAAAATGACTATAAAATATTTCTGGCACAGTTTTGGTAAGGGCGGTCTGGCCACAATTTTCATCATGGGGCGAGCCAGCCCAATCCATGTACCGGAGACCAGATAATGTTGCAGGTAATTGGATGCAGGGCAACAAATCACAGTCATTTTCAAGCGGTAAGGCCAATCTCTACTGCTACCACGAAAGCCTGACGGGAGAGACTGGCCACAAACCGGCTGCAAATATAAACTCTTACCGAAGTGGAATAGATCCGGGGTGGCTGCTTTTCGGTTTTACTTCGCTAAAGAATCCGTTCTGTGCCACATCCCCGGGTGGCATGGCGGGGCGATAACCCATTCATCGCACGAAGCTTCTTTATACACTATGCTTTGCCCCCGGTCAACATGAAAGGGGAAAGCCCGCGGTTCATCACCTCCGGCTTACGGGTATTGTAAAATTTCGATCCCTGTATTGCTAATTTAATGAAAGGAGGTCACCGGCGGAAAGTGAAAAAGGCATCCGTTAGTTGTGCTGATATAGTTTGCCATCGCTCAGCCAATAAAAATCTGTAGGGTTGTTACAACTGTCCGTTCTTGAATTTTTCGATCATTTCACCGGCAATGCTTACATTCATCGGGTGATCCGGAAGGTTTCCCCTCGTGAACCAGGCTGCATCGGTAATTTCTTTGTGATCGATAACGATGGGTTGATTTTCATCGGCCTCGGCGATATAACCAACCATCAGCGAGCCAGACGGAGGCCAGGGCTGGCTTTTATAATACCGGATATTGCTGATATCTAATCCCACCTCCTCTTTAACCTCGCGTACCAGGGTCTCTTCGAGAGATTCGCCGACATCAACATATCCGGCGAGCAGCGAATACCATTTACCGGGAAAACCGGCATTCCGGGCGAGCAAAATTTTATTATTGCAGGTAATGGCTACTATTACGGCGGGTGATATCTTCGGATAAACTACATTGTTGCAGGCCGGGCAGAGCAAAGCCCTCTCATCCGGTTTCTGTACCGCCGGTTTCCCGCATTTCCCGCAAAACCTGTTCTGCGAGTACCAGGTCATCAAGTGGTACCCCGCGATACCGATCCACCCTATTTCACGCTGGCCGGCTGTCCTGAAGAAGCTTATATCCTTATACATATATGAAGGATCATCCGTAACAGGTTCATCCCATATTAAAAAACAAGGAACTTCGTCAAGTGTAAACAGAAAAATTGGTTCCTGCTGACCTGGCCTTACCGGAAAGTCTTTCATTCGCGGCAATTCAAATTCATTGCCCCGGGCTTTTAACAAGAGTGCATTTCCTTTGAAATGAAGGATAAAATCACTTTCTCCGGCTATCTGGTCAGGAAGATATTGATTATTGAACCGATGAGGGAAGATTTCCTGAATCATGCTGATTACTGATTAATTCCGGCTTTACCGGCCATTGATGCTTTTGCCCGCAAAGGTAAAGAATATTGTATATCCGGCGCACAATAAGGTTAAAGACCCATTCCGGCCAGACCTGCTTATCCGGATGAAATCTTCAGGGATTAAACCGGTACAGGCAACGCATCCCGTGTATCAATTCAATAGAATTTTATTCCGTGTATACCGGTAAACAGCTCCAACCCCTGAAATATCAGGCAGGGACAAATACATAACCCGGAAGAATTATGAAAAGAATAACTAGAGCTTTAGCCACTGGTGCAATTGCATCGCCGTAAATAAAGTCAATACTGCTTACCCGCTGCGGGCATTGTGCAGTTGCCCCTGTTCAGCTATAACACGATATTTACAATTTTGCCAGGTACAACGATCATCTTGCGGGGTTGCTTCCCTTCAAGATATTTCAACGTCTTCTCGTTGGCCAGAACAGCCTTTTCAATCTCTGCAACAGGCATATCGAGCGGCAGTGCCATCGTGAAGCGCATTTTGCCGTTGAAACTGACCGGGTATTCGAAGGTGCTCTCAACCAGGTATTTTTCGTCGAACGAGGGTAAACAGGCAAAGCTTACACTTCCTTTATGTCCGAGCAACAGCCAGAGTTCTTCGGCAATATGCGGGGCAAAGGGCGACAGCAGTACAACCAGCGGTTCCAATACACTCCGCTTATTGCATTTCAGATCGGTGAGCTCGTTGGCGCAGATCATGAAACTGGCAACACAGGTATTGAACGAGAACCGTTCAACATCCTCCTGAACCTTTTTAATGGTTTTATGAAGGGTTTTAAGCTCTGCATCGGTTGCCGCATCGTCGCTTACCATGAAATTGTTGTCACGGTCGTGGAAAAGCTTCCAAAACTTCCTGATGAAGCGGAATGTTCCCTCGATTCCTTTGGTATCCCACGGCTTTGACTGTTCGAGAGGCCCCAGGAACATCTCGTAAAGACGAAGTGTATCAGCACCATATCGTTCTACCAGATCATCGGGATTCTGAACGTTGTAGAGCGATTTCGACATCTTCTCCACCTCGTGGCCGCAGTGATATTTCCCATCTTCAAGAATGAATTCGGCATCAGCCAGATCGGGACGCCACTGGCGGAACTTCTCTGTATCGAGTATATCGTTGTTGACAAGGCTTATATCAACATGAATTTCCTGGATTTCATAATCATCTTTCAACCCGAGAGAGACGAATTTGTTGGTTCCCGTAACACGGTATACAAGGCTCGACCTGCCCTGAATCATCCCCTGATTGATAAGCTTTCTGAATGGTTCCTGCTCGGCAGCCATACCGATGTCATACAAAAATTTGTTCCAGAAACGGGCATAGATAAGGTGTCCGGTTGCATGTTCGGCACCACCGATATAGAGATCTACATTACGCCAATAGTTCACCGCTTCTTTTGAGAAATAGGCATCAGGGTTTGAAGCATCCATGTAGCGCAGGTAGTAGCCGCTTGAGCCGGCGAAACCGGGCATGGTATTGGTCTCCAAAGGATACCCGTTATAGCTCCAGTTCTCGGCCCTGGCCAGCGGCGGTTCACCCATCGCAGTGGGAAGATAGGCGTTCACAGCCGGAAGCCTTAACGGCAGTTCGGTTTCGGGCAGCATATAAGGCATACCCTCTTTGTAGTATACAGGAAAAGGTTCTCCCCAGTATCGCTGACGGCTAAAGATGGCATCACGCAGACGGAAATTGATGGTTCCACGGCCCAGCCCCATTGACTCTATCCTATCAATGGTAGCCCGCATGGCCTCTTTAACCTCCATCCCGGTTATAAAACCTGAATTGATCATTACACCTTCCTTCGAATCATACGACTCAAGCCAGCCTGAAGGATCAGAGGGCTCTTCTCCCTTACGGCATACAACCTGCACGACCGGCAGGTTGAAATGACGGGCAAAGGCAAAGTCACGGCTGTCGTGCCCGGGAACTGCCATGATGGCTCCGGTGCCATAACCTGTAAGGACGTAATCAGCGATATAGACCGGAATCTCCTGCCCGGTGAGCGGGTTAACAGCATACGATCCGGTAAACTGGCCGCTAACCTGTTTTACCTCGGTCATACGCTCACGTTCAGAACGATTTTTTGTCCAGGCAAGATAACTCTCTATGGCATCCCTGTATTCATCTTTAGTAAGCATTCCGACAAGGTCATGCTCAGGTGCCAGTACCATAAAGGTTACGCCGAAGAGTGTATCGGGACGGGTGGTAAAAACCTTTAGCTTCTCATTAAGTCCGCTGATGGCAAAACTCACCTCGCAGCCTTCGCTCCGTCCTATCCAGTTCTTCTGGATCTCCTTCAGTGAATCGCTCCAGTCAAGTGAATCCAGCCCGTCGAGAAGCCGCTGGGCATAGGCAGAGATACGTAATGACCACTGGCGCATCAGCTTGCGTTCAACAGGATGGCCGCCACGAACCGATAATCCGTTACTTACCTC
The DNA here is from genome assembly GCA_003250395.1 of Bacteroidota bacterium. Taxonomy (GTDB): domain Bacteria; phylum Bacteroidota; class Bacteroidia; order Bacteroidales; family TTA-H9; genus GWE2-42-24. The sequence goes on from QKGM01000046.1 coordinate 5,151, forward strand.
ATCATTGGCAAGCACCGTCCCTAATTCTGCACACCAGTTTACCCATGAGTCGCTGAGATAGGCAATACGGTAGTTCATTAAAATCTCCTGCTGTTGCTTTTCAGTCATGGCATTCCACTCAGCAGCGGTGAAGGGATCGTGAAGATCGGCAGCGGCATTGATTCCATTGCTCCCGTTGGTTTCAAAATAGCCTGTCAGCGAAGAAACAGGCTCTGCTTTGTTGGATGATTTGTTATACCAGTGATTGAACAGTTGGATGAAGGTCCATTGTGTCCATTTGTAGTAAAAGGGGTCACAGGTACGTACTTCCCTTTCCCAGTCGAACGAGAAACCGATTTTATCCATCTGCTCGCGGTAGCGATCAATATTTTTATTGGTGGTGATCTCAGGATGGGTCCCGGTCTGGATGGCATACTGTTCGGCAGGGAGGCCATAGGCATCATAACCCATTGGATGCAACACGTTGAATCCCTGTAACCGTTTATACCGGCTGACAATATCGCTGGCGATATAACCCAGCGGATGACCTACATGAAGCCCGGCACCCGAAGGATAAGGAAACATATCGAGCACGTAATACTTTGGTTTCGACGATTGGTTATCGGCCCTGAAGGTTTTGTCTTCACTCCACCGGTGTTGCCACTTAGGCTCTATCTCTCTGAAATTGTAGTCCATCAGTATATTTATATAATGGGCGCAAAGGTAGCAAAAGAGGGGCAAATGGCAAGGTAACACGCTGCCCCCGATATTTCAATTTGTATTACATTTGTATAAGTGTCGCCCTTGTAAATCTGTCCTACACAAATTTATAAATCATGATGCGTTTATTTCGCAGAGCCGGGTGCCTGGTAAGTGCACTGGTTTCGATTGCCGGATTACTTATTCTTCTGTTCCTGATCTTATTATTCTTCATCTCCCCGATCACACATTGGGCCGTTGAGAAGTATGCACCTGATTTCACCGGACGGCAGGTGATGTTGCGGGATGTACATATCGGTTTGCTGAATGGTAAAATCAACATCAGGGGACTCAGAATGATGGAACCCAACCGGGCCGATACATTTGTCTATGCAGGTGACATTACAGTAAGACTTAGCTTCAGGAGAGCCTTGTTCGGAGAATACAGAATAGATACGGTAGGCGTTGATACATTGACAGCCAGGATCGACCAACATGGCAATCGTTTTAATTTCGATGACCTGCTGGCAAAATTTTCTGTTCCTGACACATCAACTCATCCTGCCTCAGCAGATACAGTTCATTATTCAACCGGAAAGATATCACTCAGGCACATAAAGCTAGCGTACAAAAACAAATACCCTTCGGCACAACTGGTACTGTCTGACGGCAATCTGCTCATTCCTGCCCTGGCATGGAACAATCCCCTGATAAAACTGACAACTTCAACCATGATTGGGCAGAAAGGCTTTATCGCGGCAGATATAGAATACAATCAACTGACTTCAGATTATAACCTGAAAATAGAAGCTGACACCGTTAATACAGCCCCCTTATTCCCTTATATCGCGGAATTTATCAATTCAACCCGCGCAGATGGACTGTTTACTGTAAAGATGGAGATTAAAGGCAACTCAAAAGCACCGGCAGACATAGCCCTTAAGGGGAACCTTGCCTTTGATCAGTTTGTTCTGACCGACAGTGAAGAAGAGAAGCAGGCCGGTTGGAAAAGCTTCTCAATAGAAATTGATTCAGTTAATACCTCCGGTAATCTCTACCGCTTCAACAATGTAATACTTAAGGAGCCTTCCCTTCTGGTTACGCTGACCCGGAAAGGTAATAACCTGACAGATCTGATACGGCAACCTGAGCAACGGGTTGAGCGATCTGCTGAACTTACAGGTGCAGAAGGAACTCCAATTGAATATGCCAACCCCTTCATCATGATGGCTGACATGATTGGACAGATAGCTGAGAGGTATTCAAAGAATGAATATGGCATGAAGAAATTTGCCATCGAGAATGGTACGATTGTTTACAACGATTTCCTCACAAACGAACAGTTCTCCGTACTCTTCCAGAATTTTAACGCGCAATCAGCCAGCTTCAATGATGCAAGCCAATCTGTCAAATTCGATATCAATACTTTAATGAACAGATATGGCAATGTAACAGCACAACTTGCTGTTAATAATAAAAACTATAAGGATTTCGATCTTAAGCTGGCCATTAACAGCGTAACGATGAGTGTTTTCAATCCATATACCAAATATTATGTTGCCCATCCTTTCTGGCGTGGCGATATAAGTTTTACCAACTCTCTTTCTGTGAAATCAGGACAGTTAAACAGCAACAACAAACTAACTGTTAGGCAGATAAAGGTGGGGGATAAAATAAAAAGCGATTCAGCATTTAACATTCCTGTTAAGCTTGCTGTAGCCATTCTGCGCGACAGGCATGGTAATATTGACCTGGAAATTCCTATTGATGGTAATTTAGATGATCCGAATTACCATTGGGGCAAAGCAGTATTAAAAATAATCGGGAACCTGCTGGTAAAGACAGTTACTGCCCCCTGGGATTTTCTTTCAAAAGCAATTGGAGGCGACCCCGAGGATTTAAAGCGGATAGAATTTGATCCTCTTCAGGATTCTATTATGAGGCCTCAAAGACAGAACCTGGATGCGATGGGCAAAGTTTTACAGGAAAAACCTGATCTGGTTCTCAAACTGCTATACCGTAACAATATCGGCCTTGAACGTGATGAGATCTCTGTTCGCAAAGCATTGTCAAAGTGGAATAGCGAAATGCAGCAAAGCACTGATTCGGCAGTCAGGGCAGAAGCACTGGAGATGAAGATGTCTGAGCTATCAGTCAATGATGCCCGTTTCCAGTCGTGGTTAACTGCCTCTACCGGTATTACCAGTCCTGCTGTTGCCTTACCCGAGAAATGTCTGAAAGTAATTGGGGGAATAGCGGTAGCTGATACCGGGATTGCCAAAATTAATCAATTACGGGATCTCGCGGTCAGACAGTATCTGATCCGGAAATTCCAGATCCCTGATGACGCCGTTCAGATCATACACAGTACAGATGAGGGGCAAAACAGGAATACTCCCAGGCCGACATACGATGCCACTTTTGATGTTCGCAAGGGAAAAGAATCTGAATAATGATTGATCAGAGATAACCCTGAAATAACACTTTCTGAATCAGAGCCAGGAAATTATTTTTCCATCGGAAGTAGTGGCGAAAAGCCTACCATCGTGATTTTGGCTCAATCTGAGAATTCTTTCTTTAACTGGTAACTGCAGAAGTGACCATGTATTGTCGGGAATTTTACCAACGGCTATCAGCCCGTCATCGGAGGTAGCATACAATAACCCGTTCACTGATGTGATGGAATTAAACTTACAACTGCCGGAATGAAAGGCTTCATTCCAGTCGGCCCCCCGATTATCAGACCTGTATACAGAGCCTGAATAACCAGTCATCCAGACAGTATTCTCATCTGAGAAAACAGCTGAGGTATAAAAATCGCCCCTTAAATCTATTTGTTCCGGGTAGTCTGAATTGAATTCAATCGTTGCTGCATAGCCCCACCCTGAGATAAATGCCGATCCGATGCTATTCAGAGCCGCTCCCGAAAGCTGGTGATCCATTTGTGTAAATTTCCAGGTATAGCCATTATCATTACTCACATAACAAACCCCCTTTTTCCCATAATCACCCCCTACCATGACCAGACGGCCGCCCATGAATGCCATGTCACGAAAAGCAGGACGATCAAATTCATTCGTGGGAACGTTGCTTCCCAGGTCGATGTATTTCCAGCTTTCCCCGGCATTGGTCGATCGCCAGAGTTCTACATAATCGCCTCCGGCATAAACCAGCGTATCGTTGATAAAGCGCACGAAATAAAAACATTTGGAGCTGTGAGTGAGCACGGCCTGCCAGGTCTTTCCATTATCAACACTCCTGAAAATTTTACCCTGCTGGTCAGGAAGTCCTCCACACGCTAAACCTGTTCCCTGAGTGTTAAAGTCAAGACCACAGAGCCATTGACCTGGAAATACAGTATTAATGGTGGCATCTTGCTGTAGCGCATCTTCCTTACTACAGGAAAACAATAGCAGTAAAACGACAAAAAAACACCACCGGTGTTTCATAATCAACCAAGTTTCATATGGATGCGTGATGCAAGGATATCAATAGCCACGGTGTTCTCTCCTCCCTGCGGGACAATGATATCAGCGTAACGCTTAGTCGGTTCAATAAACTGAAGGTGCATCGGTTTAACAAACTGCTCATAGTGATCGAGCACCATGTCGTATGTTCTGCCCCGTTCTATCAGGTCCCTTCGTATAATGCGCATAAGCCGGTCGTCGGCATCAGCATCAACAAATACTTTAATATTGAGCCGGCTTCTAATGCACGGGTCAGTCATTATAAGGATTCCCTCTACAATAATCACCTTTCTGGGCTCAACCGGAATGGTTTCAGTCTGCCTTGCACAGGTGAGATAACTGTACACCGGCATATCTATAGCGTGTCCTTTTGAAAGTTCATCAAGATGTTTAGCCATCAGGCTAAATTCGATCGATGAAGGATGGTCGAAATTAATCTTAGCCCTCTCTTCGGGGGACAAATGTCCATTATCCTTATAATAGGCATCCTGCGAGATAATAGATACTGAATCGGGTGGCAGAATTTCTACTATCCGCCTGACCACCGTCGTTTTACCTGAACCGGAACCACCGGCAATTCCTATAACGAGCATAACATATTTATTTGCACCAGCAAAGATAACCGAAAAGGGCTGAAACAAAAAGGAAAAAGCCGGCAAGATTGAACTTGCCGGCTTTGTCAGTTTAAAATGACTTTATGCTAAAAAAGGAAACTGAGCAGGATACCTGCTGCAACAGCACTGCCGATAACACCAGCCACATTGGGACCCATGGCATGCATCAGCAGATGATTGGTTTTGTCATACTCCAATCCGACAACCTGTGATACACGGGCACTGTCAGGTACTGCCGAAACACCCGCGTTACCGATCAAAGGATTGATCTTGTTTCCTTCTTTCAGGAACAGGTTTAAAAACTTCACAAATAAAACACCGCCAGTGGTTGCTACGACGAAAGAGGCAGCGCCAAGGGCGAAAATTCCGACTGATTTAGCTGTCAGGAAAGTAGTTGCCTGAGTAGAGGCTCCGACTGTCAAACCAATCAGAATGGTTACAATATCGATCAGAGGGCCTTTTGCTGTATCGGCCAATCGTTTGGTCACTCCACTTTCTTTCAGCAGATTACCAAAAAACAGCATGCCCAGTAATGGCAGACCTGTTGGCACAATAAAGCATGTAAGCAGCAATCCCGCGATAGGGAAGATCGCTTTTTCTCTTTTCGATACAGCTCTGGGAGGCTTCATGCGGATAAGGCGTTCCTTCTTCGAGGTGAGTAATCGCATGATAGGTGGTTGGATTACAGGCACCAAAGCCATATACGAGTATGCAGAAATGGCAATGGCTCCCATCAGATCCGGGGCAAGTTTGGAGGAGAGGAAAATAGCTGTAGGGCCGTCTGCACCCCCAATGATACCAATAGCACCAGCCTCTGAAGGAGAGAAACCAAGAGCCAGAGCCAGGGCATAGGCTCCAAAAATGCCTAACTGAGCGGCAGCTCCGATGAGGATGAGTTTAGGGTTTGATATCAGGGCTGAGAAGTCGGTCATGGCCCCTATACCCAAAAAGATAAGTGGCGGATATACTCCCTGCAATACTCCAAAATACAGATAGTTCAGCACGCTACCGCTTTCATATATCCCGACTTTCAATCCGGGGAAAAATGCAATATTACCCACCAGAATACCGAAGCCGATCGGAACGAGCAGCATAGGCTCATACTCCTTGGCAATGGCAAGGTAGATAAAGATCAAACCAATGGCGATCATGATCAGGTGTCCAACCGTCATGTTGGCAAAGGCAGTATATCCTAAGAACTGCCCGAGGTGATCGGTGATAAAACCGAGAAAACTTTGATGTTCCATAGCTTAGTCTCGTCTGTCTTATCCAATCGTGATCAGTACATCACCTTCCATGACTGAATCGCCTTTGTGTTTCTTAATTGATATAATGGTACCGGGCTTATCGGCATCGATATTGTTCTCCATTTTCATGGCTTCCAGCATCATTAACCTCTGACCGATTTTTACAGTATCGCCTTCTTTAACATAGACTTCAAGCACAACACCTGGTAGTGGTGCTTTGATATTACCACCACCTTTGGGGCTTCCGGGATTACTGGTACGGGCAGTAGAAGGGTGTTGGTCATTACTTGGAACCGAAATAGAACGAACCAGCTTTGGCGTCTTTGTTGTCTGGATTGACTTATCAACCTCAACCTGATACGTGGTTCCATTCACCTCCAGTTCAGCGATATTATCTTCAATATTGAGGATATTTACCTCATACTGGTTACCGTTTATAGTGAATTTGAAATTCTTCATTTTTTATTCGTTTAATACTGATTTTCTGAGAAAACTGTCTGACTTTTACCTTGAATTGTTAAGCACACCATAAATCTTTGAGCTCCATGGCGAATATGTACGGGAAACTTTCCGGATGGTCAGTACCGTATTTTCATTATCATGAAGCTGATTTCTATAAAGGTGTAATGCCATAGCAATGGCTGCGTTTACTTCACCAGTATGCTCAACCGGGCTATCTGCCGGCTTTTCAGTAGCTGATGCCTTCTTACGGGCAAACAATCTGCTATAATCAATTGTGTATAGCTTCGCTACGTTTTTAAAGAAACCGTAGAGCAGCGCCAATGCTGAGAAAACAACCGACATGGCAATAACAGCCATTCCAATACCTGTAGGGTCTACCATTCCAAACTTTTCGGCAGAGGTAATAACGGTTTTCGTATTGTTGTTCGCACCTGGGGTAGACTTATCAAGAAATCCCCATGTTGCCCCTCCATCGTTTAAACGGCCAAAGGTCGTATCAGTTCTGTGAGCCTGATCAAGGGTTACAACATCTATAAGGGTACGTCCGTTTGCATCAAACAAGGCCACCAACTTCGAAGTTCTGAGGTCAAAATTGAGATGCCTGATCCCTCGTGTTGATTGGTTGTCGCCCCAGAAAACAAGGTAATTCTGAGGAGCAATTTTCGTGGTTGGATTGCCTTTAGCGATCTGATACATCGTCGGATTATCCAGATCGTTTGTCAGGTATAAGCCACCCATATCCACAGTATTATAAGCCGAATTGAAAAACTCAATCCATGGGCTGTGCTGGCCAAAATCATCAATATAATTTGATTGATTTACAACGAGGATTTCATTGATACGAAGATCCATCGTGCTTTGGGCTTTGACAATTGTTGTCAGGCAAAGTAACGCCCCGCATAACAACAACTGTACTTTTAATTTTCCTTTAAAAAGCATAAGTAAATTGTTTAAAGCGGAATATTGCTGTGTTTCTTGGGAGGATTCACCTCTTTCTTGGTGGCCAATGCCTGCAGAGCCCTGATTACGCGGAAGCGGGTATTTCGTGGCTCTATCACATCATCGATGAAACCATATCTGGCTGCATTGTATGGATTCGCAAATTTTGCTTTGTATTCAGCCTCAGCCTTGAAAATGTACTCTTCTCTCTCTTTCTGGTCGGTGATCTCGCTGAGTTTTTTGCTATGAAGAATTTCGATTGCACCTTTGGGACCCATTACCGCAATTTCTGCCGTTGGCCATGCATAGTTAATATCACCACGCAGGTGTTTTGAACTCATCACATCATAGGCTCCTCCATATGCTTTGCGAAGAATAATAGTCACTTTGGGAACTGTAGCTTCACCATAAGCAAACAACAACTTGGCACCATGTATAATAATTCCGCCGTACTCCTGTGCTGTACCGGGAAGGAATCCGGGAACATCAACCAGGGTCAGCAGCGGGATGTTAAAAGCATCACAGAAACGAACAAAACGAGCTGCTTTCCGTGAAGCGTTTATATCTAGAACGCCTGCCAGGTAACTGGGCTGATTGGCCACAATACCCACGGGCATACCATTGAAACGAGAAAAACCAACAACGATATTGGGAGCATAATGACGATGGATTTCAAGAAATTCTCCATTATCAACTATGGCATGAATGATGTCTTTAATATCGTAAGGCTTGTTTGGATTATCAGGTATGAAGTAGTTGAGCTGATCTTCCAGACGGTCAATAGGATCATCGCATGGGACAACAGGCGGTTCTTCAAGATTATTCTGGGGCAGGTAGCTCATCAGTTTACGTATCAGCATGATACCTTCCTGTTCGTCATCGGCTATCATATGTGACACACCAGATTTGGAACCATGAACCACAGCACCACCCAGTTCTTCATCGGTTACGATCTCTCCTGTAACAGTTTTTACAACTTTTGGGCCTGTCACAAACATGTAGCTCGTATCTTTACTCATGATGATGAAGTCGGTGAGAGCCGGGCTGTAAACAGCTCCTCCGGCACATGGGCCAAAGATGGCAGAAATCTGAGGAATAACACCTGAAGCAAGAATATTGCGCTCGAAAATTTCAGCATAACCAGCCAACGATTGTACACCTTCCTGAATCCGGGCACCACCACTGTCGTTGATTCCAATCAGAGGAGCGCCAACCTTCATGGCCTGATCCATCACTTTGCAGATCTTTTTTGCGAATGACTCAGATAATGAACCACCGAAAACAGTAAAATCCTGCGAAAATACATATACTACTCTCCCGTCGATGGTTCCATGACCGGTAACTACGCCATCACTAAGGTATTCCTGTTTTTCAAGACCAAAATCGGTACAGCGGTGTGTAACAAACATATCGTACTCCTCAAAACTGCCTTCATCCAGCAGCAAGGCAATACGTTCACGTGCAGTCAGCTTGTTCTTGCTATGCTGGGCGTCAATACGCTTTTGACCTCCACCCAGTTGTGCCAGCTCGCGCTTGTCGAGCAATTCCTTAATTTTATCTTCGAATGCCATGATACTGATGATTTATTTTGATTTATCCTCACAAAGTTCTGTTAACACGCTCATTGTCGATTTGGGGTGTAAAAAGGCAATATCCAATCCCTCAGCGCCCTTCCGGGGAGCTGTGTCAATAAGCCTGACCCCTTTACCGGCTGCTTCTGACAATGCTTCCTCAATACCTTTTACGGCAAAAGCCATATGGTGAATCCCGGGACCTTTCTTTTCGATGAAAGTACCTATGGGCCCTTCCGGATCGGTTGATTCGAGAAGCTCTATCTTCGTTTGCCCCACCATGAAGAATGCTGTCTTCACTTTCTGATCTGCTACTTCTTCAATATTATAACATTTCAGACCCAAAACGCCCTCGTAATAAGCGATGGCCTCTGTCAGGTTACTAACAGCTATGCCTATGTGCTCGATGTGTGTGATATTCATAAACTTATAAATTAGGGTGAATTTTTGGCAAAGGTACTTTCATTTTTCCAAGTAAGAAATTATTTTGTTGGTTTTCAATTGTAATTCAACATCCTAAACTCATTTTATCCAAATGTTAATAATTGTTAATCAATTGGTTGTGTTCGGTTTAGAAAATCGTTTAGATTGAATATAAAGTTTTACTGTTCATTTGAAAAGCAAAAAGACTGTACTATTCTATGACAGTTGATTAAAAAGGAGCTTGTAACATCTTAAGACAACACCACCTAAGCATCTGCATTTCATATCCTCAATGAAACAACGAAAACCATATAGTAGTTTCGGTACGACTCTCCAACCAACCAGCCCACACTTCGCTTGCCTTCCCTTGATACAACCACAATCTGATTAGAAATATTCTCCGATGCCTGTATGATAAACAATCATGTCCGCTGATTATTTACACATGGTTGATAACCGCTTTAACCTGATGAAAATAAAATGCTCTCTTCGAAGTAGCTTTTCGGGCTCTTCCAGCAATAATTACAACATGGTACAGCACTTTGCTCCGGCCTTTTCCAATCAGTCGTTGTGAACACCCGATAAAATATACTCTTTTTCATATAATCCGGGAGCTACTCTGAAAAT
>QKGM01000051.1 GCA_003250395.1 Bacteroidota bacterium
TACTCTTATTACTACACCTGACAATAATAAATATGTCGGACTACTATGTCGTAAAATTCTTAAAACTATATTTTAACTATAATAAAAATCAAAGAAAATTTTTATAAATAGAATACAAGAGAAAATTAGTAACACTGAAAGAATTACAAATTCAATTTAAATTACAGAAATCGGTCATGTTAATAAATAATGAGGCCCCCAACTCCCACGGATCCATTAAAGATAACTCTTGACACGTAATAAATCAATCGACAATTAAGTGATTAATAAATTCAAACTATAGCTAAACTGAAACAAGTATATTATTTTCTCTTCCTTTAATAGGTTTATGGCATTCAAATTTCATAACAACCAATAACGGTATCTCATTCAGACAAACGTAAAATATTAAAGACTTTACCTGGCACTTTCCTGAGTATCTTATAGAAATTTCCGTTAATTCCAATTGCAACAAAATCATCATGTATCTTTTCATTTTGAACCATTTTTCCTGTTTCTCTACGTGTAATCCGCTCCTTTCTTTTACCTTTGTTTCGATTAGGCTTAAAACTATAGTTTATAATGATTACATTCATTGCAGGAGTTGCAATACTGATTACAGGCTACTTCATATATGGCAAAATCATTGAAAGGGTATTTGGAGTTGATCCCCGTCGTGCAACTCCAGCCATATCAACTCCGGATGGGGTTGATTTTATTCCGCTAAGTTGGGGTAAAATTTTTTTAATTCAATTTTTAAACATTGCAGGTCTGGGACCAATCTTTGGTGCTGTTATGGGTGCTGTTTACGGTCCGGTAGTTTTTATCTGGATTGCAATCGGTACTATCTTTGGAGGTGCTGTTCACGATTACTTCAGTGGTATGTTATCTGTCAGGCACAACGGAGGAAGCATCGGTGAAGTAGTTGGTACCTATTTAGGGAAAGGGACCAAACAATTCATGCGACTCTTTACAGTTATTCTCATGATTTTCGTTGGTGCAGTTTTTATAACAGGTCCTGCTGAAATTTTAGCCGGTATAACCCAATCATCATACAGTTGGATGAGTTTGTTGTTTTGGGGAATTATTATCGTGATCTACTATATACTCGCTACATTATTGCCTGTTGATAAAATAATTGGACGTATCTACCCTTTTTTTGGAGTAGCGCTCCTTTTTATGGCCATCGGTGTTATAATAGCTCTGTTCACTTCAGGGAAAATCATGTCAATGCCGGAACTATTTCCAAATGGATTTCAAAACATGAAATCTAATGCAGAAGCTTCACCAATTTTTCCGATGCTGTTTATCACAGTTGCCTGTGGCGCAATCAGCGGTTTTCATTCCACACAGGCTCCTCTGATGGCGAGGTGTATCGCTAGTGAAAGATTAGGTCGCCGGGTATTTTATGGTGCAATGGTTGCAGAAGGACTCGTTGCGATGATATGGGCAGCAGCAGGGATGAGTTTCTATGGCGGAACTGATGGGTTAAATGAAATAGTGGCCAGTAGAACTCCGGCAAGTATTGTAAGTGAGATATGTAATTCAATGCTGGGAACATTTGGAGGAATTTTGGCACTCATTGGGGTGGTTGCTGCCCCAATCACTTCAGGCGATACCGCATTCAGAAGCGGGCGTTTAATTGTAGCCGATTTTTTGAATTTCAAACAGTTTTCAATCAGAAATCGCCTGATGATTAGCATTCCCCTTTTTGCAGCCGGGTTAACACTAACACAGTTAAATTTTGAAATTATCTGGCGATACTTTGGATGGGCAAATCAAACACTAGCGGTCATTGTACTCTGGACCATTACCGTATACTTATGGCAGGCAGGAAAACTCTATATTCTTACACTTATCCCGGCGCTATTTATGACGGCAGTTATAACTACTTATATTCTCATCGTTCCGACCGGGTTCGGGTTACCCCATACACTGGCATATGGAATCGGGATTGGAATTACAATAGTGTTAGGGGGCTATTTTGCATACTATACTAATAGTAACAAAGGCCGGTGGCTATCACGCGAAGGGGTGTAATAAGGTCAGATTAATCCCTCATCAGCAAAACTAAAGTAAACATTTTCCCCTACGATTATATGATCGAGCAAATGAAGGTCAAAATAGTTACAGGCGCCTTTTATTTTTTGTGTCAGATTGGTATCTGATGTGCTGGGTTTAAGATTTCCAGAAGGATGATTATGCCCTAATATAATTCCTTCAGCCTTCCAGTCGAGGGCAAGTTTAATGATTCGTTTAACATCTACTATTGTACCTGTACTTGAACCTTCACTGATTGAAGTTCGAAATACCACTTTATTTGCCCTGTTGAGTAATAATATCCAGAAGTGTTCATGATCATGATCAGAAAGAACATCTGCCAAAGCTAAATATGCATCATGGCTGCTTCCTATCTGCATCCTCCTTTGTGGTTCTGACGCACTGCGGCGTCTGCCAATTTCAAGGGCAGCAATAATTGTTAACGCCTTAGCCTGGCCAACTCCTTTTATTTGCACCAAATCAGTCACTGATTTTCTTGAAAGCTCCAATAGGTTATCGTTGGCTGTCTTCAGGATACGTTTGGAGAGATCAACTGCTGATTCATTCTTCGATCCGGTAGTAATAAGTATTGCTATTAACTCGGCATCACTCAACGACTGACGTCCTTTTAACAAAAGCTTCTCTCTTGGACGATCGTCTTCTGCCCACTGGTTGATCGGGGTATAGCTGTTGTTGTATTCCATAGTTGCAGAAAAAAAATCAAGTACCAAGATAACATAATCCGGAAACACAAACAATTTCTGACCCAGAATACAAACTTCTCGAAACACCAAAACGCCCTGAATTCAATGATTCAGAGCGTTTCGTAAAAAAATATTTTAACTTTCGTGAGGCTAAGGCCTTACATGGCATTCACTTTCTTTGCCAGCTTTGACTTCAGATTGGAAGCTTTATTCTTATGGATAATAGCTTTCTTTGCGAGTTTATCAAGCAATGAAACAACTTTGGGAAGCTGACCTGTGGCTTCTCCTTTATCCGTAAGGCTACGGAATTGTCTGACAGCATTACGCATCGTACGGGCGTAATAACGGTTCCTAAGTCTTTTCTTTTCGTTGGCGCGAATTCTTTTTAATGCCGATTTATGATTTGCCATGTTTTACAGCGTATTGGTTTTTCCGTTTTTAAGGGAGTGCAAAGGTAAGTATTTTTTATATAAAGAACATCCTTATGACAAATAAATTTCTTCACATTCTTTACCTGGCTATGTTTTCAAAATATAAATCACTTTAAACTCTTGATAACGAATAAGCGTCTCCTATATAATCAATTAGTGAACTGGCTGAAATCCATTCCTCAGCTTTAATTGATGAAGCAAGATCCCCTGCCATCCCGTGAAGCCAGGTTCCAACCAAGGCGGCATCGACCGGATCATACCCCTGAGCAAGCAATCCTGTAAGAATTCCTGTCAGAACGTCTCCGCTACCGGCAGTAGCCATACCAGGATTTCCGGTATTGTTCCAAATTGTCGATCCATCAGGGAGCGTGATCGAAGAATGAAATCCTTTTCTAATTATAATAATCTTATATCTAACCGATAATTCTCTTTGTTTTTCAATTGCATCAAAGGTATTGTTACTCACCCCTGTCAGCCGGTCGAATTCTCCGGGATGAGGTGTCAGTATGGTACCAGGTCTGAGGAAAGCCAGCATTGTAGGGTTCTCCGAAATTATATTCAGGGCATCTGCATCAAGAACAATCCTGCCCAGGAAAAATGCCAACAGATTTTTCAGCATCTTTGTATTTTCTGAGGTCACACCTAAGCCAGGACCTACTCCAACAGCTTCAAATTTGTCTATCAATGGTAGATCAGTTATGTTCTCTCCAGGTCGTCTAATACGGACCATTATCTCAGGACAATAGCTATTAATTGCAGAAACACTCCCCGCAGGAAGATAAGCTGTAACCAATCCTGCTCCTATTTTAAGACAGGCCTTGGATGACAGCAATGCTGCCCCGGCTTTATCATCTGACCCGGCTATAATTAAGGCATGACCATAGGTACCCTTATGTCCTGAACGTATGCGGTAAGGTATTCTACTCTTAATATCTATATGCGTCAGGAGAAAATTCTTTGTTTCAGCATTCTCGATATACCTGGGGTGTAATCCAATATCAAAGTAGTGTACTTTTCCACTCCATTGTTCATTTTCGGGAAACAGGAGGCTCATTTTGACCGGTAAAAAAGAGAGCGTGTGATGGGCTCTGAAAATGGAATTACAATCCATATCAATGAGCCCGTCGGCTTGAAGCCCGGATGGAATATCAATCGATACACGTAATACATCCTGCCCGTTCAAATATCTTATAACCTCTGCAAATATCCCCTCTGGTTGCTTGGAAAGCCCGTTTCCAAATATTGCATCCAAAACAACACCAGGTTGATCAATCGTTGGAAAATTATCGAAGGAGTTAACCGTAATTATCTTCGCAAGATTCTGATCAGCAAGTCGGTTCAGGTTGATAATAAAATCGGGAGTATGCTTCATTTTATCATTTTCCACTACAATTGCCCTGACTTTATATCCATCTCTGGCAAGATGCCTTGCGATCACCAATCCATCTCCACCATTATTACCTGGTCCACATACAACGTTTACCTTATGATCAGGGGGCAAAACGTACCGTAACCAATCTGAGCACTTCATTGCTGCACGCTCCATTAGCTGGTCAGATGTGATTGGCTCCTGTTTAATCGTATATGAATCTGCTTCACGAATCTGGGTAGATGTAAGAATCTTTATCATTGATTACCTATGTTTAATCTGTACAAAGGTAGTCATCACCAACCATAGTTAAATTCCTCTTCCTCCCAAAAGATAAATATTTTAATTTATAGAAAATTATTTACTGAGAGAAATTATAAAAAACCAGTTTAAAAGCCGCTCAACAATATCATTGGACAGGGGTTAATCAAATCTACCAGGATCCATATTGCTATACAACAACAGTCTTTGTCATTTCACAAATTCAGTTGGAAAATTGACTAAAGGCATCATCAGAGACAATTTGATTTTGATACTCACAAAATTAAATACATAAAAAATATTAAGAAATGTAAAAATCAGCCTTAACAGGAATACCCTGCTTAGTGAACACGTGATGGACTTACGGATTGAATTGTGGTGAATTGATTACTTTTGCCAAAAACATTTAGAATGACCGAACAGACTGTCGGGTTGTTACTTAAAAACAAACTGACGCATAACGATCTTGTCACATTGCTCAATGCTCAGGGAGAACTTCGCAAAGCTCTGTTTTCCAAAGCAGCTGAGATCAAGAAAGAGTACCTTGGCAACAAAGTGTACTTCCGCGGGTTAATCGAATACTCAAATATTTGTTCAAAAAACTGCTACTATTGTGGTGTCAGGAGGGGGAACCACAAAGTTGAACGATACCAGCTTGCAGATATTGAGGTTCTTGATGCTGCCCGGTTCGCCCTTGATAATCATTTTGCCAGTATAGTCATTCAATCGGGTGAACGTTCAGATCAGAAATTTGTCGACACTATTGAAAAATTACTCTTAAAAATCAAAGCAATGTCTAATGGTCGGCTGGGAATTACCCTTTCTTTGGGTGAACAGTCCGAACAGACATACGAAAGATGGTTTAAAGCAGGAGCACATCGTTACCTGCTCCGGATTGAAACTTCTGACAGAGATCTATATTCTAAACTTCATCCAAATGATTCCATCCATGATTTCGATGCACGGATTGAATCTCTAAATTCATTACGGAAGGTTGGCTATCAGGTAGGTTCAGGTGTTATGATAGGTCTGCCTTTTCAATCTCCCGAAAGTTTAGCAAACGACCTGCTTTTTCTGAAAAAAATAGATATCGATATGGCAGGTATGGGTCCCTTTATTGAGCACAAAGAAACCCCTCTTTATAGGTATGCCGGAGAATTGCTATCAAGACAAGAGCGTTTTGAATTATCGCTCAAGATGGTCGCCTTACTTCGTATCTTGATGAAAAATATAAATATTGCTGCTACAACAGCAATGCAAACCATCGATCCCCAGGGAAGAGAGAAATCAATTATGGTCGGTTCCAATGTTATCATGCCCAATCTGACACCACTTAAATATCGGGAGAATTATAAACTCTATGAAGACAAGCCCTGTATTGATGAGGAAGCCGAACAATGCCGAAGTTGCCTGGAAGCCCGCATTCATATCGCAGGTAATGAGATAGGATGGGATGAATGGGGAGATTCAAAACATTTCATGCAGAGAACCACAAACCCGAACAATTGATCTCAAGATAAATCTGGAGCCTCACGCTGATTCAGATAGCTTTCCTACTTATTTTTTATCTTCTTACCTGAAGTTGAAGACTTCTGAACCTATTTCCAATTTCAAGCTTTAACGTATAACACCCACAGGGAACTGAGGTGATATCGATTGGATCTTCATGGTTTACAGTACTGAAATAGACTTGCTTTCCCATACATGTAAACAAATACAGATTGGCTTTATGTCCATTCTTAACTACCAGATAATCCGATGCAGGGTTAGGATAAACTGTTACATCAGTTAATTGAAGCTGCATATCCTCTGTTGGGTCAATGGCTACTTTACCGGACGCCGGGGAAAGGCTTTCCTCAAGCGTGACCGGACAACAAAGAGCCTGGTAGCTTGTTGAACCTGGTTGTCTGATCAATTTAACTAAATGATCAGGCTGACTTGAAACAGGATGATGATCATCATTGAGTATACCCACTGATTTAACAACAGGTACCATGTTGATCTTTACATTAACCGGGATAATTGTCGCAATCCCTGCGTTTACAGCAGGAAAAATTGCGAAAGCAAACAGAACTAAGATTAATCGATGCAAAGCAGGGACTCTGGTTGAACTGTATCTCATGATTGATCAAATTTTCATATCTAAAAATTTCACAAAACTTCACTAAGCATTTCAGCATTTTGACTGACATAAACTGAAGACTCCCTGGGAATAAACTTAGTAGAGAGCAAAAAATGCTGAGCCGATTTAACCGACCTGTCCAATCGTAAAATGTCGAGCAGTTTGTTTGCAGCTGCTTCAGCAATCTGATTTACAGGTTGTGATACCGCTGATACAGTCGGATGACCTATTTCAAACAAATCAAGATCGTCAAAAGTAATCAATCCTAACTGTTCCGGTATATTAATATTCCTTTTACGGGCGAATTGAAGGGTGGATACTGCTAACCTGTTATTAATGGCAAAAATGGCATCTATCCCAAGCTTCATCAGTTCATCTAGTTCATCTTCTGCTTTCGTATCAAGGTTGGTAAAAGGAATTTCTCTTATAATCCTTTCGTTAATCCTGATACCTGAATTTTTTAAGGCTTTGCGATAACCTGCCTCACGATCACGCAGATTTCTTAAATGAGCAGGACCGGGTTTAAGCAAGGCTATTTTACGAAAACCTTCTTTAATAAGATGATTAACAGCGTGAAAACTACCTTCTGTATTATCGACTCCAATATAATCAATATCGTTAATATTTAAACTTCTATCAATCAACACTATTGGAAATCCATCATTCTTTAACTGTACAAATTCAGCCTTGGTTGATTGGGTAGATGCAACTATCAATCCATCAACCTGTCGCTCAGTAAATTTTCGGATTAGTTGTAGTTCACGTTCAATATTTTCATCAGAACTACTGATTATTAAATTATAGCCTGCTTTGTTCGCAATGTCCTCAATAATTCTGGCAATACGGCTAAAAAAAATGTTCGCAATATCCGGAACTATTAATCCAATCATCATACTCTTTCCAAGCCTAAGCCCTCTGGCTATATGATTGGGTATGTAATTCAATTCCTTAGCCTTTAACCAGACTCTTTCCTGGGTTGCTTTACTTATCCCGTTTTTATCCCCCTGATGATTCAACACCATAGAAACCAAGGCCTTGCTAACCCCCAGACTAACAGCAATATCGTTTAAAACGACCTTTTTCAAAGCAAATTAGTACTTTAATATCTAGTTTTAAAATATTTAGGTGACAAATATTATTGACTGAAACCTAAAACGTTTAATTAAAAACAAACAACTACAAATAGCTGAATTTTAAATTCTTATATCCGTATGAACAAAATATTATGTCAATGTAAAAGTAACATTCTTTAAAATAAACTAAGACTTTTTGAACCAAAAAATCAAAAAAAACTGGCAAACAAAACGTATTGCACCAATTTTCAATTATTTACCGCGATCATCAAAGATTAAATACTGTTCTCAAGAAAAACAATCTGTTCAGAAATTTTAGAAAATCAGAATTCAAACTTTGCCCGAAAACGATTGTTGGTTACATTTGTTGATTCTGATTAAATTCCAATCGACTAATCTATGTATAATTACATCAACTACGTATCTGAAGGGGGAGTTGGAAGGCTAGCTGTCAATCGCCCTGAGGCATTGAATGCCTTGAATAAGCAGGTTTTTCAGGAAATGAATCTTTGCCTGAATGAAATTGAAACCGATAAATCCTTACGGTTATTAGTGGTAGAAGGTAAAGGGAAGGCCTTTGTTGCTGGGGCTGACATTACTCAAATGCAACATCTCTCACCAGCAGAGGGGGCTGCATTCTCAAGAGAGGGGCAATCAACATTCCAACGAATCGCCGATCTTTCAGTTCCGGTTATAGCAGCCATTAACGGGTTCGCTCTTGGAGGAGGGCTTGAACTTGCCATGGCATGTGATTTCCGTATCGCATCAACTTCTGCCAAATTTGGACAGCCCGAAGTGAACCTGGGGCTGATACCTGGATTTGGCGGGACTATAAGGTTGCCAGGGATAGTTGGTCTCCCTAATGCTATCTGGTTACTCACTACCGGCGAAATGATAGGTGCACAGGAAGCCCTTCGCATCGGACTTGTTCAAAAAATATTTGAACCTGAAGATTTTGAAGAAGGGGTTAATTCCACAATCAAAATGATTTTACAACGAGGTGCACTTGCAGTTAAACAAGCAAAAAAAATAGCTGTTGAAGGAAACCGGATGGAACTGGAACAAGGTATGATGCTTGAGAGTGATGCATTCGGAAGTCTCTTTGGTAAAGATACAGAAGCTTTTAAAGGAATGACAGCATTCATTGAAAAAAGAAAACCCAACTGGAAATAATAAAATCTTATTATAATATGGATTATAGCGAAAAACTAAGTCATGTTGCAGTACTAGGTGCTGCCGGTAAAATGGGAAGTGGTATTCTGCTCCTTACTGCTCTGGAAATGTTTGAACAAAGTACTTTACCCGAAAACAAGGATAAACTCTTTCTTCTCGACGCAATAGACCTTAGTCCTGAAGCACTTAAAGGGCTTCGCAATTATTTAACTGCTCAGGCCCGTAAAAATGCAGAAAAGAAAACTGTATGGCTCAGATCAATATATTCGAACAGGGAAGATCTGATTGAAAATGAAGAAATCATTGAGCAATACGTACAGGATGTCCTTGCCCAGGTCTGCTTTACCACGAGAATAGAGTCAGCATATGCCGCTCACCTTGTTTTCGAGGCAGCCAGTGAAAACCCCGATCTCAAAATCCGCCTGTTCAGGCAAATTGATTCAAACTCAAGCGTAAAACCGTGGTTTTTAACAAATACCTCATCCATCCCAATTACTTACCTTAACGACAATGCCAATCTGGATGGAAGGATAATAGGTTTTCATTTCTATAACCCGCCTGCGATCCAAAAACTGGCAGAACTGATCAGTGCTCCAGCCACCTTACCTGAGCTGACTGAGTTTAGTTTGCATTTTGCATCCCGCTTACGCAAAATTGTTGTAAGGTCGAATGATGTAGCCGGGTTTATAGGAAACGGCCATTTCATGCGCGATTTGCTATTTGCTGCGTCAAAGGTGAAAGAGCTTACTGATAAGTTCACTACCTCTCAGGCTGTCTATATTATCGACAAAATATCGCGCGACTACCTGGTCAGACCAATGGGCATATTCCAATTGACCGATTATGTTGGTGTAGACGTTTGCAGCTATATTCTAGGTGTCATGAACAGATTCATACCAGGCAAGGGGTTGCATAGCGCATTAGTTGAGGAATTGCTCTCGATGGGAATTAAAGGAGGCCAATATTCAGACGGGTCGCAAAAAGATGGAATCTTCCGCTATCAAAAAGGTGCAATCACGGCAGTATATGAGCCATCAACCAAAGAATACATCCCGATTAATGATATTGCTCAGGTTTGTGAGCCCTGGCTGGGCGAGCTTCCTGCTGAATGGAAAGGCTGGAAACAGGTAATGAGAATTGAAAACCGTGAATTACATTTAGCAAACCATTATGCATCTGTCCGCAACAGCGGCAATAATGGAGCCAGGCTGGCTGTCGAATATGCAGAATACGCTGCCTCTGTAGCCCGGGAACTTGTATCAGACGGAGTTGCAGCCTCAACTGATGATGTAAATACTGTAATGATGACAGGATTCTTTCATTCTCACGGCCCGGTTAATAACTATTAATTAATAAGATAATTTATATGAATAAAAAAGTATACATGGCCGCCGGTTATAATACCGTATCATTAGGTTCGGGAAGGAAAGAATTTCACCCGGCCAAACCCAGGCCTGGTCTGGAACATTACATAATCGAAGCCGGGAAAGCTACACTAGAACAAATTGGAGGAGCTAAAAATGTGGACGAGAGCGTGATAGGCAATTTCATGGCATCACGATTCAACAAACAGGGTCACCTGGCTGGCTTTATTCCGATGATAGATACTGAACTGGCAGGTAAAAGTGCCACCAGAACAGAAGCTGCTTGTGCCTCGGGTGGTGTGGCTTTAACCACTGCCATAAGAAGTATCCTGGCTGGAACAGCCGATACTGTTTTAGCTATCGGTGTAGAAGTACAGAATACGGTCAAGGCAATATATGGTGCTGATGTACTTGCTGGCGCAGGCTGGTTCCAACATAGAAAAAAGGGTCACGCCTATTTTTTCCCAGGGCAGTTCAGTAACAGAGCCGGTGCTTATTTTGAGAAATTTGGCCGTGAAGAAACAAGGAAAGGACTTGCCAGATGGTACAGAAATGCTATCGAAAACGCACGCCTCTGCGCTACAGCCCAGGAGTTTCATAATACAACTGCCGACCTTGAAGCCGTTGCCATGACTCCACCTAATGGAAAAGTATTTGTTGACCATCTGAATATTTACGATTGTTCGAAAGTCAGTGATGGCGCCAGCAGTATTGCTGTCATGTCTGAAGAAGGGTTAAAAAGATGCGGCATAGCAATAGAAGATGCGGTAGAAATTATCAGCTTTGCACAGGTGCAACGCGATATTACCAAATTGCCTGAGGATCCCACCATAATGACAACCACTCAACTTGCCGTAAGTAAAGCATTATCCGGTGCGGGAATCACGCATGAACAACTTTCTACTATCGAATTACATGATTGCTTCTCGATAGCCGGAGTTCTTGCTGTCGAAGCTATCGGACTTGCCCCTCACGGGAAAGGCGCCGAGTGGATAGCATCCGGACATACAGCGCGTAATGGAAAACTTCCTGTTAATACAACAGGTGGATTGGTTGGATGGGGACATCCAACCGGAGCTACCGGTGTTCATCAGGCAGTAACCATTTGGGAACAGCTAACAGGACGTGCCGGAAACGCTCAGATAGAGATAAATAATGATAACAAATATGCTCTTTCCATCAATATGGGGGGGGATGATGTGACTGTTGTCGCCATTGTTTACAAAAAAAATTAATTTTTTTTTTGCATAATTCAATTTCGTTTAAAAAAAGTATTACTTTTGACTCGAGGCTGTTCCGGATTTTTTCGATATGTTCCCCAAGGCATATCTTTTCATTTTCCTCATAGACAATAGGTTAGAACAAGTGGAACAGCCTTTTTTTTCGAGATTACTGATTTCCTTTTAAAATAAATCAAACCGAATCCTCACAGAGATGTGGGGATTCGTTGTTTTTAGGCTATTTCTGAATAGATGACAACGATAAAATCAAGATGGTTTACCTTTGCAGAAAATTACACAAACGACATGTTACCGTTTTGTCAGACTTTTAATATAGATTTCCCCGTTATCCAGGGAGGCATGATATGGTGCAGCGGCTGGCGCCTTGCATCAGCTGTCAGCGAAGCAGGAGGGCTCGGAATCATTGGTGCCGGAAGTATGCACCCGGAAATTCTCGCAGAGCATATTACAAAATGCCGACAAGCAACAAAAAAACCTTTTGGCGTAAACCTGCCATTAACGTATCCTCAAATTGATGAATTAATACAGATTATCATCAGCCAAATGGTCCCCGTTGTAATCACGTCGGCAGGGAGCCCGGCAAAGTATACTGAAATATTTCACAATCACGGAATTAAAGTAATGCATGTTGTATCAAACCTGAAATTTGCCTTAAAGAGCCAGCAGGCAGGAGTAGATGCAGTAATAGCAGAAGGTTTTGAAGCCGGAGGTCACAATGGCAGCGAAGAAACGACAACTCTGGTTTTGCTTCAGGTATTACGACCTCATTTATCTATCCCGTTACTTGCCGCGGGTGGCATTGGAACAGGTAGCGCAATGCTCGCAGCAATGGCACTGGGTGCTGATGGTGTTCAAATCGGATCATTATTTGCCGCTTCTGCCGAATCGTCGGCACACGATGCATTTAAAAAACAAATCATAAACTCGGCTGAGGGCGATACCAGGCTATCCCTCAAATCAATAGGCGGAGTAAGGCTGCTTAAAAACCGGTTTTCTGAAGAAGTCAGATCGCTTGAAGTATCAGGAGCTTTGGCGGAAGAATTAAAACAATTTCTTGGGCATGGACGTGCTAAAAAAGGAATGTTCGAAGGAGACCTGGATGAAGGTGAACTGGAAATAGGACAGATAGCAGCAACTATTAACCATGTTGCACCTGTAAGTGAAATCATGGAACGATTGAAAATGGAATTCGTTGAAGCAAAATCAGCTCTTTGTAAACTGGCATGAAAGAACAATACTTAAATCCATTACCAGGTATAACTGTTTACAGTAAGTGGTTTGGATCGATACACAACAGAAACAATGCTCCTGTGATTGTACTGCTGCATGAAGGATTAGGCTGTACTGCCATGTGGAAAAATTTCCCGCAACTCCTCCATACTGTTACAAGTTTACCTGTCTTTTCGTACGACAGGCCCGGATATGGACTTTCAGGTGAATTGCCTAACGGATTCCAGGAGGGTTACCTCGAAAGGGAAGCAGATTTACATCTCCCCGCAATACTGAAGTCGGCCGGAATAACCGGGAACATCATTCTGCTCGGACACAGCGATGGAGCAACAATAACCCTGATGGCAGCAGCTAATAAAAACCTGCATGTAATAGCGGCTATCAGTATGGCTCCTCATGTCATCATTGAACAAATCTCAGTCAAAGGGCTTATTGCAACGCAAAAAATGGCAATTGATTCTGACTTTATCGAACGCTTGTCAAAATACCACGGAACCCGCACCTCCCAATTGGTAGACCTATGGTTAAACGCCTGGCTAAGCCCTTGGGCTGCATCCTGGGGAATGGATAGCTACCTCAGTCAAATATCTAATCCTGTATTATTCATTCAGGGAACCGACGACCATTTCGGCACCAGGGAACAGGCATTTCATATCGCCCGCCTGATCAAAGGTAGTTTCAATTCACTCATGATAGAGAATTGCGGGCACATTCCACACCTTCAGGCTGAGGAAACAGTACTTCAACATGTAACAGATTTTATCGCCAGCCTGAAAATAACCCAATAAGTATATCATTTATCAGGAATTTCTTTGCCCGATATAAGAAGCTGCAAGACTTTCCTTGCAGGTTTTCGTATTGAATACATCCGGGGAAATAATCCCGGTTTGGTGTAATTATCAGCACCTTGTCTACAAAGCAACAATAATCTTTTCCACCTCAGGAATTGCAGGCCTGTCAGTTTACTTAAGAATCTTTACTCGATAAAAAACAATGGAATGTTTTAAACTATCGATATTCCATTTTCATAAATCCTACTTTAATCTTTCAACCGTAGATCGACCGTAGATTAACCGTAGATTAACCGTAGATCAACCGTGTTTTTTCGGTTTGTCTCCGGTTAATTTTCGACTGGATCTTGGCCTATTTCCTTTGCAAGTTTTCAATAATTATCCGGAAAGCTGTTATAAATTCATATTCTATCTTCTCCTGAATATATGGCAGGTACTTACAAATGCATGTTGATCTGAGCCCACAAATTCAACGTGCGGGAACTATGACAAAGGAAATTTAAAACCAGTAAATCCATTTAATTCTTACCATATCATTTCTTAATGAGTGAACAGATAAAACATTCAGCGAAGAAACCTGGTCAACTTACATTTAATCATGGGAATATTTAAACAAAATCATAATTACATATTCACATATTTTCATTAATCGCAGGTATTTTTTGGAGATAGGTTAAACAAAGGTTTCATCAGGATTGTTAAACTGGTAATCAACAATGTCTTGCGCACCAATTGTTGCAGAGGCTTCATTAGTAACCAACCAATCATTTGAATAACTATGGATTTTTCCTTCACAGAAGAGCAGTTGATGATCAGACAAGCTGCACGTGATTATGCACAGCGAGAACTCATTACCGACGTAATCGAGCGCGATGAAAAAGCAATCTACCCCGAAAAACATGTCCGGGCTTTAGCCGAGCTAGGTTTTATGGGTATGATGGTAGACCCGAAATGGGATGGTGGAGGAATGGAGACTGTATCATACGTACTTGCCATCGAAGAGATATCGAAGGTTGATGCTTCGGCCTCAGTTATCATGTCGGTCAACAACTCGTTGGTGTGTTGGGGCCTCCAGACATTCGGAACAGACGACCAGAGAGAAAAATATCTAAAACCGCTTGCACGAGGTGAGACGATCGGGGCTTTCCTCCTTTCAGAACCGGAAGCAGGTTCTGATGCAACATCGCAAAGGACAACTGCTGTGGATATGGGAGATCATTACCTGCTAAACGGGACCAAGAATTGGATCACCAATGGTAATACCGCAGGCACCTATCTTGTCATTGCCCAGACTCATCCGGAAAAAGGGCATAAAGGGATTAATGCATTTATTGTCGACAGACATTGGCCGGGAATCACAGTGGGACCGCATGAAAACAAAATGGGGATGCGTAGTTCTGATACCCATTCGGTAATGTTTACCGATGTTAAAGTTCCCAAAGAAAATCGTATAGGGGAAGACGGTTTTGGTTTTAAGTTTGCCATGCAGACACTTGAAGGAGGGCGTATAGGTATTGCAGCTCAGGCTCTCGGGTTGGCGTCAGGTGCACTGGAACTGTCAGTTAAATACGCACTGCAGCGAAAATCTTTTGGTACAGAGATCGGTAACCATCAGGCAATAGCTTTTAAACTTTCTGATATGGCCGTAAAAGTTGAAACAGGTCGTTTACTTGTTTTAAAGGCAGCCTGGCTTAAAGATCAACACCTCCCCTATGGTGTTGCAAGTGCCATGGCCAAACAGTATTGCGCTGATATGGCAATGGAAGTAACAACTGATGCTGTTCAAATTCATGGTGGGTATGGATATGTAAAAGAATACCATGTAGAAAGGCTGATGCGTGAGGCAAAGTTGACCCAGATTTATGAGGGGACATCTGAAATCCAAAAAATTGTGATTTCAAGATCATTATTAAAAGATTAATTTTCAAAGAATACTAAATTATTTAACATAACTGAATCATGAGAATTGCAGTATGCATGAGCCATGTTCCTGATACCACCACCCGTATTAAAATTGATGGTTCGGGCGACAAGATAGATTACACCGGGGTACAGTGGGTAATTAATCCTTGGGATGAACTGGCACTGACCCGTGCACTTGAATTGAAAGAAATACCGGGCAGCGGTATTAGTGAAGTGGTAGTTGTTAATGTTGGGGATAATACCGCAGAACCTGTTATTAGAAAAGCACTGGCCATTGGTGCAGACAGAGCCGTCAGAATTGATCTGGTACCGGAGGATGGAATAATGACCGCCAGGGCGCTTTTTGAATACTTCAAAACAGAAATGTATGAAGTCATCATGACAGGCCTTGAATCGGCTGATTATAACGGGGGATCAGTTGGAGCTTTTCTAGGGGGCTTATTAAACCGAAGAACTGTGAATGCCGTTTCAGCTATTAATATGCAGGAAGGACAATGGAAACTTACCCGGGAGCCTGGCGGGGGTATCCAGATTATCACAGCTGAGCCACCATTCGTAGCTATAGTTCAGAAAGGGATTGCCATAGTACCCAGAATCCCTTCAATGCGAGGCGTTATGCAAGCCAGGACAAAACCATTGCAGGTTATTAAGGTAAATGAGATAAAGGCTGGTTCATCGACTGGCAGCTACACATATCCACCCCAAAAAGGAACCTGCAGGATGATTGATGCGGGCAATCCTACAGAACTGATACACTTGTTAAAAACAGAAGCCAGGGTACTATAAGCCATTAGATTAATCTGAAAAATTAAACCATGTCAATTATATTATACATACAAGGCAGGAACAATCACTTCACCCCACACCAATCAGCCTGGGTTGGATTTGCTGCCACACTTTCAGCAAAGAATAATAGCTCCCTCACCCTGCTTGTCAGGGATCTTTCGGTTGAACAGGCTACCAGGCTTGGTAGCCACGGTGCAAACAAAGTAGTCTTACTGGAAGGGTTACAAGCATCATATGATTTAAATACTGTGGCGCAACAATTGGCTGTTGAATACAAAGCTGCTGAAGGGATACTCTTCCTGTTCGGAAACGACCCGACTTCAGCTGCCCTTGCCGCTATGTCGGCTGCCATACTGAACATTTCTTTGGTAACAGGTATTTTTTCGATTCCAAAGTCATTCAATCCACTAATTATCGACAGGAAGCCTTTTTCAGGAAAAATAATCTCGTCGGTAACAATCCAGACTCCTGAAGCAGTACTTGTTTTAAATGCCGGTGTCGGAGAAACAAAAGCAGGTATCACTACTCCCGTTGTTGATGCTAAAATAATTGAATCAGTTTCTGATAAAGGTCTTCAACTGGAATCAGAGCAACCCGAAGGAGGAAAACAATTACTTAATGAAGCCCTCAGGGTAGTTTCAGGTGGACGGGGTATGAGAGGACCGGAATATTGGAAACCTCTCGAAGAACTGGCTGATCTGCTTGGCGCTGCCATGGCATGTTCACGTCCAGTATCGGATGAAGGATGGCGATCGCACCACGAACATGTAGGACAAACCGGTAAAGTAATTGCCCCGGAATTGTATATAGCGTGTGGAATAAGTGGTGCCATACAACACATAGCCGGAGTTAATGGCTCAAAAGTAATTGTAGCTATCAACAAAGATAAGGAAGCTCCTATCTTTGAGGTGGCTGATTATGGTATAGTTGGAGATGTTCATGCGGTAATTCCCGCATTAATAAAAGCCCTGAAAAACGGAACTCCTTAAACGGATATACGAAAGGCTCATACAAAATCCGGGAAATTGTCCTGAGATATTTTAAAGAGCACAGAAACCGAAGAAATATAATTATAAACAGATCGACCGGGTTAAAACCCGGTCGATCTGTTTATAATTATCTACGGCTGACAGTAACGTCGAGATAGTGCTTTACTGAGTCTGTAACCCCTGAGAACAGCATCTTTCCATGATTTGCAGGCATCATTGTATCTTCGTAGCTGAATGTAAGCCAATCCTCTGTAATGGTATATATCACCATCATCATAACCTAACCTTGAAGCCCTGTCAAATGATCTGAGTGCATCGGCAGGTAATTCTTTTTCAACCTGACACAGTCCGGTATAAAACCATGGCAATGCAAAGTCCGGGTCAGTATCAGTAGCAAGCTTCAAAGTTATCAGGGCCTGATCTGTATCGCCTGTCCGATAAAACAGGTACCCTTTCATAGTTAGGGCATCGGAGAATTCCGGCCGAATGGTAAGAGCATAATTAAAATCAGCCAGAGCTTCCCTGTATTTTTCCAGCGCCATCAGGATGCTACCCCGAAGGTAGTAATATTGGGCATTCAGGCTATCGGTAGCCAACGCTTTATTGATGTCACTGTAGGCTTCTCTGTAACGATCAGTCTTATAGTTTACCATAGCTAACAGGTAATTCAATTCAGCATCAGTAGGATCAATTTTCAGTCCATCGACGAAATCCTCACCTGCGGCTTTGTAGTTAATCATTTCCAATGCAGCTATTCCTCTCAATTTAAAAAGATAAGGATTCTTCTTGTTTACATCAATCAAATAGCTTAGGTCTCTCCTCGCCTGTTCAAATAATCCTGCCCTTCCTGATGCAATTGCCCTGCCAAGTATGGCATCAGAAAGTGTATCATTTGCCTGAAGTGCCTTAGTAAAATTATTGCAAGCAGTTTCGTAATCACCAGCCAGAGAGGCTAAATACCCCTGAAAAGAATAGGACAATGCAACCGGTACAGATTTTGACGACATTAGCCGTTTTGCCTCAAGAAGGCCGGTTGTATCATCAACTGCAAGCCGGGCCACAATCCGATTATATGATTTTCTGAATACAGAATCATGAACCTGACCCTGCAAATTAAAGGCAAAACAGCATATAATTAATAAATAAAATAATCTCATTTGAAGAATAGTACAGGTTTCATTGTATAATAAAAACGGAAAAAGATAATTCAAATCAGATATTACCTGACATTAATCCTGATAATTCAGAAGCAAATAAAGGAAACCCGGCAGGCAGATCTGATGATAACCGGCTAATTTCATATCTGGCGGCCAATCTTCCCTGTAGCCCGACATCAAGAGTTGCTTCATTAACATAAAGATCAATATGTTTCCTGATTACATCCGGATCCATCTCACGGGCATATTGTAAAACATAAGGCATAGCAATGTCAGGATTAAGGCGGGCCATTTCTACACTTTCCCTAATGAGGCTACCCATTCGAATGATTTTATCAATACCAAGCGATCGCTTAATTGCAATACCTCCCAATGGGATTGGTAATCCGGTCATAAGTTCCCACAACTCTCCCAAATCAGCCAGTTTATTTAGACCATGTGAGGCATAAGTAAACCTCCCTTCATGAATTAAAACCCCGGCATCTACTTTCCTGTTCAGTACAGCCTCCTCGATTTCACTGAATAACATTACCTGTGTATTCCTTATATCTGGAAAGGCCAGCCTGAGCAACATTGCCGCTGTGGTATGTTCACCGGGGATTGCTATTGTAAGGTTTGCCAGATCTTGAATACGATAAGGTTCTATCGATACCAAGAGCGGCCCGACACCATACCCAAGAGCAGATCCGGAGTCCAGCATTACATATTCTCGGGCCAGATGGGCAAAAGCATGATAGCTTACCTTGACTACATCAGGAATACCTGTGGCAGCTGCCTGATTAAGCTGGTCAATATCAGCGAGCGTAGTGGCAAAATTGAATTCGTCTGTTTGAATCCGGCCATTTACTATTGCATCAAAAATAAAAGTATCGTTAGGACAAGAAGAAAAGCGAAGATCAAGCGTACATTCTTTCATGAATTACAAACATTTGAGGGTTTCAATCAAATCTAACTGGAGATTCTCAAGAGCTAGTCTCAGGCTCCATTGATCTTCAGGTGGAGGAAGACAATAATTCGAAATCACGCGCAATTGAAGACAATCGACATTTGCCAGCAAACAGGCGGTTAAAACCGCAGCCCCCTCCATACTCTCAGTTAGAGCGCCATAGCGCTCATGAATAGCAGATCCTCTTCCCGGAAGAGTAGAGATACCACTTACCGTAGCACCTCCGACAACAGGCCGATGAGGCAGATAGCGATACCCTTCAAACGGATTGCGAAGCGTATTGTTGTCAAAGGGTAACCCGGCAAAATCAAATCCCATCTTATCTAACGTAATAAAACCGTCTTCTGTTTCTTTTCCTAACTCAGGAAAGCACTCTGAGCTAATCCACACCGTTTGTCCAATGGGTATCGATTGATGATAACTCCCACTGATGCCAGCATGCAACACAAGATCGGGGTTTAGAGAATACAGAGCTCCGGTGGTGATAATAGAGGCAGGAACCATGCTTATACCACAAATCAGTATCTCTATTTTATGTTGTCCTATCCAAAACTGATCTCCTGATTTAGGTTCCCTGCGAAGGATCGGCTGAATAACACCCGCTTCAATAGCAGACGCGAAAACAAGCAGTATTTGCATGGTTTAAATTGTTGTCGGAATTTAAAGCAATATTACAAACAATATGAAAAGATTCTTACATTTGCCCGTTTTCAATTCCACAGGTTTGTGAATTTGATACGTATTAATCAGTTTTATTTGGGAATCTTTTACCAAAAAATAAATTAAACAGATATGACGCAACAAGTTAAAACGCTTTTAAGCGAATCACCAACTGCACGATGGATTGCTTTGGCTCTCATTGCTTCCACCATGTTTTTTGCCTATTTCTTTGTCGATGTAGTGGCTCCTCTTCAGAGCATGTTGGAGAAGACACCATATTTTTGGTCACCCAAAGTTTTTGGGATGCTGGGTGGTTCTGAGTTTTTTCTTAACGTATTTGCTTTCTTCCTGATTCTTTCGGGAATTATTCTCGATAAGATGGGTATCCGCTTCACTCTCATTACCTCAGGTTTGACCATGGTAATTGGCGGTGGATTAAAATTCTATGCACTAACAACAGGCTTTGCTGAGACTGGTTTTGCGTCATGGCTCGGAAGCTTTTTAGTTGACATCCCTGCTTCTGCAAAGCTTGCATTCATTGGGTTCAGCATCTTTGGTGTTGGCGTTGAGATGGCAGGAATAACTGTTTCAAAGACCATCGTTAAATGGTTTAGAGGAAAAGAAATGGCGCTTGCCATGGGTTTGGAAATGGCTGTGGCCCGTTTGGGCGTTTTTGCTGTGTTTCGTCTGACACCGATCTTTGCTGATAACGGAGGAGTTTCAAATTCAGTTTTTATGGGACTTGCTTTCCTTTGTATTGGATTTATCACCTTCTTTATTTATACTTTTATGGACAGGGCTCTTGATAAACAAATTGAGGCTGGTCCTGCCGGGGATCCGGAAGAAGAATTCAAAATCAGTGATATCGGTAAAATATTCAGCAATCCAGGCTTCCTGGCCATCGCAGGGCTTTGCGTTTTGTTTTATTCAGCGATTTTCCCCTTTCAGAAATTTGCCACTGATATGTTGGTATCAAAACTGAATATTCCCTTAAAAGAAGCAGCAGCTTACTTCTCCTATTTCCCGATTGGTGCTATGATTCTTACACCTTTCATGGGATATTTCTTAGATGTTAAAGGTAAAGGAGCAACTATGATGCTCTATGGTGCGATCCTACTGACAATATCTCATTTAATTTTTGCATTAGTTCCCTCCGATATATTCAACATTCCTATAGCAATAATTACAATTGTAATTCTGGGAACAGCGTTCTCGCTTGTACCTGCGTCAATGTGGCCTTCATTACCAAAGATTGTTGAAGACCGTTATTTAGGATCTGCCTATGGCGCAATTTTCTGGATTCAGAACATAGGTTTGCTTGCAGTACCAATCCTTATAGGATGGTCATTGTCGGCATCAAACCCCGGAATGACGGAACAAATTGCTGCAGGTGTTGAAGGAGCAAAATATAATTATATGGTTCCTGAACTTATTTTTGCAGGTTTTGGTGTTCTGGCAATGATTCTTGCCGTAGTGTTAAAAATTACCGACCGCAAACGCGGATATGGATTAGATCTGCCCAACAAAAAGAGTTAATAGTACTTTCGCATGATACTCACGGAGTTGTTCAGCAATGAGCAACTCCGTTTTTCATTTGAGCTGTATCTGATCAAACTTTTCTTGCCCTATTCAGGGATTTCTATTAGGTTTGTGGGTTCAACATAATAATCTATGAAAAAGTCTCAATTCTTTTTGATAATAAGCTGCTATGTCATCAGCCACACACTCAATGCGCAGAGTGGAGTCATTGGGTCCTGGACTGTTGCCAATCCTCAAGTGATACAACAAACATTATCTCTACCTGAAGAAGGACGCAACGGGAAGCCACTACAGGCTGGCATGATAGAACCGGTACATATCGACCTTTCCCTTGACGCTTTTCAAACGGCAGGTTCAATGTCAGAAAAAATCACACGATGGTTATTTGCAGCACCAGGAATTGGGGGGCTGACTGTCTATTATGATGATTTTGCCCTTGAATCAGGAGCGGAATTATGGATGTTCAACCCGACCAGGACAATCAAACTTGGGCCTTTCACAAGTAAAGACAACCCGTTGGGAGGAGCTTTTGCCACCGGTATTCTCGACGATGATTCACTGATTCTGGAACTTCATCGTCCGATACATGACATTTCTTCCTCGTGCATCATATCTTCTGTTTCGCTGATTAAACCTATTAGCGAAAAAGGTTTTGGAGGCGCTGGTGCTTGCGAAGTGAATATCAATTGCAGTGAAGGAGCAAGCTGGCAAACTCACAAACGTGGTATTGTAAGAATTCTCGTGAAGTCAGGTGCATCTTCATATTGGTGCACCGGAACTCTCATCAACAACACCCGAAACGACAGGACTCCTTATGTTCTTACGGCAAACCATTGTGGAGAAGATGCTACAGTTACAGACCTGAATCAGTGGATTTTTACATTAAATTATGAAACGAATGGATGTCCAAATCCGATCATTGAACCATTGCTGACAGATATGATAGGTGCTGAAAGAATTGCGCATAGTATCGAGACCAACAACAAGGGGAGTGATTTTTATCTCGTGAAACTTAAACAGACAATTCCCATTCTTTCTAACGCATGGTTCAATGGCTGGAACAGGGAGAATACGGCATCAAACAGCGGAGTAACAATACACCATCCACAGGGTGACATTAAAAAGATAAGCACCTATAATACAACTCTGATTAATTCCAATTGGAATGGATCACCGATGGGTACTCACTGGGAAGTCTTCTGGACTCAGACTACAAATGGCTTTGGAGTTACTGAAGGAGGATCGAGTGGTTCTCCACTTTTCGATGCAGATGGATTAGTACTTGGATCGCTAACTGGAGGGCAGTCATCTTGTACCACAACGAGTCAGTCAGATGCTTATGGTAAAATCAGCTATTCATGGAATACCAACAGCAATCCGGGATCACAACTAGCTGCCTGGCTGGATCCTGACAATACCGGAGTAATTAAGCTTAATGGACTCCCGCTTGCAACTGACGAAATAGATGCAAGATCTAAAATCAGCCTATGGCCCAATCCGACACACGATTTTTGTCAGATATATATACCTTCAGGAACAATCAAAAACGCTGTTGTAACTATCTTTTCCACATCTGGAAGTCGCATCCTTTCAACAACTGTTGAAGAAGGACCAAACACCATTGATTTGAGTGACCTCCCGAAAGGAATTTACATTTTGGTAGCTGAATCAGAAACTGGTAAATCGAAACCTGAAAGGTTAATTATTTACTAAACAAATTGATTAATAGTTCTGAAATGAATGAATTTTTATCCGAATTGGTACCTGAGGAGATAAAAAAAATATCTAAAAAGATAATTCACCACCAAAGGATATCCACTGACGAAGCGCTTGTTTTAGTCCATGAAGCTGAACCCGGGTTATTAGGAATGCTGGCTGATAAAGTTCGTCAGAATATCAACAACGATTCTTTATGGTTCATACGCAATTTCCACATCGAGCCGTCTAATCTATGTATCCACCGATGTAAATTTTGCTCTTTTCGCTCCGATGTCACAGGTAGCGCATGGGAATTAAGCCTTGCTGAGATAAGAGAGATCGTTGACAAAGCAGGGCCAGCAGAAGAAGTTCACATCACGGGAGGCGTTCATCCGGAACGCAACTTCAGTTATTATGAGGAGATGGTTAAACTGATCAAAAGTTTAAGACCTGAAATTCATATAAAAGCATTTTCAGCTGTTGAAATTGATGATATGGCGCAAAACAGCGGGCTTACCACTATTGAAGTACTTCATCAATTGAAACACGCAGGTTTGGATGCATTGCCAGGGGGCGGAGCAGAAATCTTCAGGCAGGATATCCGGCGGGTGATATGCCCTGATAAAACTGATGCACTGGGATACCTTCGAATACATTCAGAAGCCCATAAACTCGGAATCCGATCAAATGCAACCATGTTGTACGGGCATATGGAATCATGGGATGACAGGATTGACCATCTAAACCGCATAAGACAATTACAAGATGAAACCGGTGGACTTCAGGCTTTTATTCCGCTGAAATTCCGCAACAAGAATAACTCGATGGCGAACCTTGAGGAGCTGCCTCTCGTAGAAGACCTTCGTCTATTTGCTGTTTCTCGTATTTTTCTTGATAATGTGCAACACATTAAAGCATATTGGCCAATGTTGGGAAAGGATGCAACAGAAATGTTATTAGCTTTTGGAGTTGATGATATTGACGGAACAATCAACGACACTACAAAAATATATAGCCTCGCTGGTGCCGAAGATCAAAACCCGGTAATGAACCTAAACGAGTTTATTTCAATAGCCAGGAGAAATAACAGACAAGCTATCAGACGGAATTCAAATTATGAAACTCTTGAAACTTATCAATAATCAACAAATATATGCAATATGCAATATGCCTTCTGGGGACAATACCAGTCAGAAGAGAGCCTGATCACCGAACCGAAATGGTTACCCAGATATTATTTGGAGAGATGCTGGAGATTTTGGTGACAGAAGGAATTTGGTTCAGAATACGAAATGTACACGATGGATACCATGGTTGGGTTGATTCACGACAGGTGGTTTTAATAACAGAAGAAGAATTTCACAAAATAAGATCATTACCTGTATCCTATAATGCAGAGTTAATCTTTCCGGTCAGATGTGAAACAACCGGAAATGAACTTTATATTCCTCTGGGTTCCCGTCTATATAACATGAAAGAAGGTTCATTTACAGTAGGCCATTCAAAGTTCTCCTTTTCTGGTCGAATGTATAATTTCCCATTTAAAAGCGATACGACTACACTGATGAGTAATGCCCTTAGGCTATTAAACACACCCTATCTCTGGGGCGGACGAACAATGGCTGGTATCGACTGCTCAGGTTTTGTACAACTGGTCTTTGGCCTTTCAGGAATTCAATTACCTCGTGATGCATCCCAGCAAGTACAATTCCAGGGATTATCCCTCAGTTTTATTACTGAAGCACAGCCCGGTGATGTTGCCTTCTTTGACAATTCTGAAGGAG
This sequence comes from Bacteroidota bacterium, assembly GCA_003250395.1. Taxonomy (GTDB): domain Bacteria; phylum Bacteroidota; class Bacteroidia; order Bacteroidales; family TTA-H9; genus GWE2-42-24. The sequence goes on from QKGM01000051.1 coordinate 25,261, forward strand.
AAGTAACCCATGTGGGTATTCTTGATGGAGAAGGCCAGATTATTCATGCTTCCGGACAAGTTCGGATAGATCCTGTAGACCATCAGGGAATTTTTAATACCGAAACGAAAAACTATACCCACCAATTTAGGATCGCCAAATCATTTATTGGAATGTAGTTCGCGAAAATAATGACATTTTTCTTAGAAAAACGCTAACTATTACAGAATTGATCTTACCAGCCAAATGTTCAAGAAACCCATATACCGTAATATAACCACTTTCATTCTAGTTATTTTGCTGACAGCTATCAGCATTTCAAACCAACATTATAAACAAAGAATAACTGGTGATTCAGAAGGGTATTACGCTTGGTTGCCAACTACTATAATATATCATGAAATTACCTTCGATCGCTGGGCTGATTCCCTGAAATCAGTTACCGGTAGTAGCTACCTACCTCATTACCTTCACAAGGAAGGAACAGTTCTGATTAATAAATATACATTCGGCACAGCTCTGCTAATGGCACCATTTTTCATATGTGGCCACCTTACTGCTATTCTATCGGGATTCCCCTCAAACGGGTTTTCAATGCCATATACATATGCCATTGCATTATGCGGTTTATTTTATGGCCTTCTGGGATTGTGGTTTATTTATAAAATAGCGCGCAGTTATGATGCTTCCCCGCTCCTTTCATGGTTAATCAGTTTGATTCTTCTATTTGCCACTAATCTATATCAATATGTTGTAATCCAACCTGCAATGTCACATGTATATTCATTTACTACAATTGCAGCGGTTGTGTGGTTAATTAGGAAAGATATTCGAACTCCAGATGAAAAACATATCTGGCTTATAGCATTGTTAACAGGACTAATCGTATCCATCAGACCTTTTAACATTGTTTTCCTACTGGCATTTCCCTTCCTTTTTGGTAGTTTCGAAAAATTGGGAGAAATAGTGAAACGTTTACTTAAACCATCAGCGTTTTGGAAAGCAGGATTGGCAGGCGCATTCTTTCCTGTTGTAATGATGATTGTTTGGGAACTACAAACCGGGTATAAGATCTTTTATGGATATAAAGGGGAAGGATTTCTTTGGGATTCACCAGCAATCATTTCTTTTTTATTTTCATTCAGAAAAGGATGGTTTATTTATACACCAATTGCCCTGACACTTTTTTTGGGGTTGTTCTCAATGGCAAAACGTCATGAATACTACAACTTGATAAGTTTTTCTGCCTTCCTGATTTTAATTATATACATGATGTCCTCATGGTGGAGTTGGTGGTATGGTGATGGATTCGGGATGAGAGCAATGATAGATTTTTACCCAGTTTTAATCATTCCGGTGATATTATGGCTTGAAAAACTGCAAAACGAAAAAGAAATAGGTGTTCTCATGACCATTACGATAATGCTGTTATCTCTTAATTTGTTGCAGATATGGCAGATGCATGTACGAATTCTTCTCCCAGATAATATGACCCGGGATAAATACTGGTACATTTTTCTAAAAACTGATCGTGATAGGTATAGAGACAACCTTGGATTACAAAGTGAAGACCTGTTCCGAGGATTTCACCGTGACAGTCTGTTACTCATAAGAAATGATTTTGAAAAGCAGGCTTACAGATGGTCACCCTGGACAAGAAAGATGGTTAATGATAGTGCCCTGTCGGGGAGTTGGGTTTTACGTTATGATAGCACTCAGCTTTATAGTATGAGTATCGGCATAGATTCGGCCAGTCTATTCAGGCATTGCAGCAAACTACTTGTAGAGGGTACGTTCTGGTATCTGGAACAGAGTGTGAATTCAGTGATCCAGGCACCATTGGTAATATCAATTCAATCACCGGACGGGGCAACGACTTTTTATAAAGCTGCTACACTTAAAGAAGTTCCCGATTCAATTACAGGGATGTGGCGTAAGGCAGTATTCCGATTAACGGCACCGGCACCAGATAGTGGTAGTGAGTTTAAGCTTTACCTCTGGAATAAATACCACAAGAATTTTTATGTAGATGACTTTGAAACAACCATTTTCAAAATAACCTATTAAATGATTACCTGAAAATTTAAAAACCCCGGTACTTATAATAAAGTACCGGGGTTTATGTAATTCAGAACAGGGCTATTCCAATTCATGGACTACAAGGCCACTTCGAAGTTTAGGTTCAAACCATGTTGTTTTAGGTGGCATAATATTACCAGAATCAGCAATATCGATCAGTTGTTGCATTGACACTGCATAAAGGGCAAATGCTACTTTCATTTCCCCATTATCAACACGTCGCTTCAACTCTCCAAGCCCCCTTATGCCTCCAACAAAATCAATCCGTTTATCAGTTCTCAGATCTTTAATTCCCAATATCTCATCGAGTACCAGATTCGAAAGGATCGTGACATCCAAGACACCTATTGGGTCGTTGTCATCATAAGTTCCAGGACGGGCGTTGAGCGCATACCATTGCCCTCCGAGATACATTGAAAATTCGTGTAGTTTTACAGGCTTATATATATCTCTTCCCTTAAGTTCCACTACAAATGACTTTTCCAATTTACGGAGTAATTCTTCAGGTTCTAACCCGTTTAAATCTTTAATCACGCGATTGTAATCAATTATCTTCAACTGATTATCAGGAAAATGAACTGCAAGAAAATAATTATACTCTTCATCTCCCCTGTGATTAGGATTTTGCTTGCGCTTTTCAGCACCAACCAATGCAGCGGCTGCTGTACGATGGTGCCCGTCAGCGACATAAGTAGCAGGGATAGCTGCAAACAATTCAACCAGACGAGAAATGATTACCTTATCATTAATTAACCAGAAATGATGACCAAAACCATCATCTGCGACGAAATCATATTCAGGCTTCCCTTTGACTACCTGATTGATAATATCATCAATTTCTGCTACAGCCGGAAATGTAAAAAAAACAGGCTCCATGTTTGCATTATTCACCCTAACATGTTTCATTCTGTCTTCTTCCTTATCTTTACGGGTAAGCTCGTGCTTTTTAATGACGCCATTCAGATAATCATCAACAGCTGCACAGCCAACGATACCATACTGAGTACGCCCTTCCATAGTCTGAGCATAAATATAAAGTCTATCCTCTTTATCCTGAACAAGCCACCCTTTCGATCTGAACTGATCAAATACTTGACGCGCTTTTTCATATACTTCGGGAGCATGCTCGTCAATGCCCTCATCAAAATTAATTTCCGGACGCGTAATATGAAGCAAGGAGTACTCATTTCCTGAAGCTTCAATCCGTGCTTCACTTGAATTCATAACATCGTAAGGTCTGGCAGCTAACTCTTTAACTATTGATTGCGGAGGGCGCAGACCCTTGAAAGGTTTGAGAATTGCCATAGCAACTTAATTTATAATTATTTTGGTATAAATGGTTATTATTCAATCGAAGGATGAGACAAGCCACCCTCCTTACAATCATCAACAGGAATAGTGAAATCATCTTCATCCTCAGTGTGGTAAACAGGAATTTTTATAACTGATATGCCAAGAGCGCCGATCATCTTGCTAAGTTCACAAAGCTGACCTCTGGAGTATGCTTCATGATCCACGCTTAATACACCCAGTTTCTGGCATATAGTAGTTCTAACTACACATTCCCTGATTTGGCTCCTTGCCATTTTCAAATGATGTACGAACTGGCTTTTATTACGCATAGAACCTTCAGCAATCAGAAACGCTATTTGAGAAGCTGCATTCATTAACCTGCCTGTCTCGTCTCTATGCTCTAAGGTAACTCCAGTAGTCACTACATGCAACCACACGGCATAATCAATCGCCTTTTGATAAACCCTCAGTTCTTCAAACCTGAAATAGTTCCAATTTTTTTGTAGTTCTTTCTTCATGAAGATACCATGGCTTTCAAATATTAGACCGAGATGCTGCGGGTAGTAAAATCATCATAAATAAAGCCGGTCAGTAACCATACAATTGGCCGGCTTATTATTCTTTATTTATTAACCTGATAGGTTCTATCGCCTTTTTCAAAAAAATTGACGATCTGGGTCGCTGCAGCAAGTCCAGCATTATTGTTTGCCTCAGAAGTCTGGGCTCCCATTTTTTTGGGAGTAAAGAAATAACGACCTGCAAATTTTTCGGCTATTTCAACTTTACAACCAGGTTCAATATCACTGATATATTTAAAGTCGGGACGTTCTTCGAAGACAGACAATAATTCCTCCTCATTAATCACTTCTTTACGTGCTGTATTTACTAATGTAGCACCTTTTGGCATCAATGATAAGAGTTTCTTGCCAATTGATTTCTTAGTCTGTTCATTAGCAGGAATATGCAATGAGACATACTGGCAGGTTTTATAAAGGTCTTCAACAGTATGAACGGGGGTCACTCCTTCAGCAATCATAGCATCAGCCTTAACATAAGGATCAAAAGCATAAACCTTCATGCCAAATCCATGGGCAATTTTACCAACATATCTGCCAACATTACCATAAGCATGGATACCAATGCTTTTATCCTTTAATTCAGTTCCTGAAGTTCCGTTGAATGCACCTCTGGCCATGTAAACCATCATCCCAAGTGCCAATTCAGCCACTGCATTGGAATTCTGGCCAGGAGTATTCATGGCAACTACTCCCTTAGCACTAGCTGCAACGAGATCAATATTATCATATCCAGCGCCCGCTCTGACAACAATCTTAAGCTTTTTAGCCGCATCCAAAACTTCAGCATCTACAATATCGCTACGGATAATCATAGCTTCCACATCAGCAACAGCTTCGAGCAATTCAGTTTTTGAATTATACTTTTCAAGAAGTCGCAATTCATAACCCGCTTCTTCGGTTATCTTTCTGATTCCGTTCACGGCTGAAGCGGCAAACGGTTTGTCGGTAGCAACAAGTATTTTATTCATTGAATGGTGATTTTTGAATTATCATTACAAAATTAGAAAAGAATATTGTATTAACAGAGTATTATAAAAAGATTTATAGTCCTTTAGCGAAGTACTGTAATAATACCCTGATATTGTTTTACATTTCGCAATATCAGTATGTAATAGTATGTTCCATCGGCTACTGGTTTTCCACTTTGATCACGTCCATCCCAATCTCCCTGATAACTATTATAATGCCTGACTTCCCTACCCCACCTGTTGAGTATGAATAACTCATTATCAGGATAGTAAGATAAATTAGGAATTTCAAAATAATCATTTATGCCATCATGGTTTGGAGTAATCACATTAGGGATAACCAACTCACAATCATGTTCAGCCAGGCTTGTACTGTCATTAAGCCTGCAATCTTGGGAATCGATGAGTGAAAAATTATATATCCCTGAACCAATACCCTCTTTGATAAGCCCTTCAGTACCATCATCCCAAATCAAGATATAAGGAGGTGTACCTCCTTCAGGTTCCAGCAAGATGGCTCCATTGGAGGCGCCCCTGCATTCAGGTAATATGTGTATTTTCTTTACAATAACCTCGCCTGGCTCACCTACCATTATTGTGCTGTCCTTAATACATAGATGGGCATCAGTAATCCTGACCTGATAAACACCCTTAGAAATACCATTAAGCACAGGCCCTGTATTGCCTGTATCCCATTGATAACGATAGGGAGAAGCTCCCCCCTTAACATCCGTGGTGATTGAACCATCGATATACGCATAACAAGATGGCTCAACCACTGAAGCGTTTATTCGAAGGGGCGCTGGTTCAGGCAGATTCACATTGAATATCTGGACACATTGTTTTGCATCAACTATTGTTGCCGCGTACAAGCCGTTTGAAAGTCCCTGAATAAGCGGTCCTGTTTGTCCATTGCTCCATGAAATTACCAATGGCAATTCTCCTCCTTCAACTACAAGTCTGATTGAGCCATCTGCAGGTCCGTTGTTACATGATTGAGGTACAATCGTAGCTATTATTACCATTGAGTCAGGCATGGGTAAATAATACGAAAGGAACTTATGACATCCTACAGCATCGATTAGATCTGCGCTGTAATCTCCAGCCATTAGATTTTCAATCGATAGTTCCACAGATCCATTACTCCATTTAATTGTATAGGGACTGACACCTCCTTCAACTGTCAAATTAATCGCACCGTCAGAGGAATTAAAACATCGCGGTGGTGTTACAGTGGCATCAATTATTATCGGTTCATCCGGCTCTGAAATTGTTGCGTTATATTCCAGTTCACAACCCTCATTGTCGACAATCAAGGCCTGAATATAACCAGCTGGTAAACTATTTACAGATGAGCCGCTCATTCCGTTACTCCAGACAACATGATAAGGGGTGCTTCCACCGGAAATTGACAACACAATGCTTCCCGTTGAATCACCATTACAGGCAACATTGGTAATCAATGCTTCAACATTCAAAGGTTCTGGTTCGTTAATAACCCATACCTTTTGCAATTTGCAGCCAGATTCATCAACAATCTTTACAGTATAAATTCCTGGTGGAATATCTTCCAAACTTTCAGAAGTATCACCTGTATTCCAAATCCATGTATATGGAGGAACACCTCCTGTGGTATTGAGTGTGATAAAACCATCTATCATCCCAGGACAACTAACATCAGCTGAAGTATCGTTGGTAAGAATTTCAGGTGGTGACGGCATTGTAAACAAAAAGAGTGAGTCACATCCTATTGCATCTGAAATCTTCACCCATTGAGTACCACTGCAGAGATTAGTTGCAGATACTCCCGACTGGCCATTCATCCAGTCAATCTGATAGGGTGGATACCCACCAGAAATCATGAGAGAGGCTTCTCCATCACAAGTATCAAAGCAAGTTGTTGGGATAGTCTGAAGACTGATATGAAACGAAGAAACAGCAAACAGGAAATAAGCCGTGTCGCTACATCCGGAGAGCGTGTCTATAACCTTTACAGCAACATACCCAGATGTAAATGGTCTGATCTGAATGCTGCTGGTTCCCTGACCTGTAAGCAATACGGCAGAACTTTTCCATTGATAATAACACCCCTCCTGACTTTCCTTGATAGTAAACCAAACAGAATCGCCCTGGCAAATAAGGGAAGGGCCGACAATCTTTGCGTCTGGTTTTGAGAGAATAAGGTGAATTGAATCAATAATCTGACAAACATTACCTGATTGCACCTTAACATAAAATCTATAAATTCCCTGACCATTTATTGTTATTGATGCGCCATAGGGATATTCATTAAGTGTATCACTGAAATCAGGGTTACTGCTCCATACAAGAGTTGATCCCGGAGAGAATAAGGCCGAAAGTATAGCTGTCGTATCACATACGATGGTATCTGGGGGAATATCGAGCCAAACATTGTCAACCATGACCATCTGATAGATAGAATCTGTACAAACTCCATTCCCGGTTACAAGCAGATAATTAGTCGAAACTTCAGGCTTTGCAAAAGGATTGCTAACATTAGGATCACTAAGCCCCGTGGTAGGAGTCCAGCTATAGGTTATTGCAGGATCAGGTGAAGGTTGTATACCAATCTGTGCTCCCTCACCATTGCAAACAAAAATTGTTTCAATATTATAATTGCTATCAGAAAGGACTGTTATTTCCCGGTACAAGGTATCAGACAGGTTGCAACTTTCCGGCCAGTCAGCAATCAGACATACGTTGTAACTACCAGCCTGGCTAAAAGTATGTGCAGGATTCTTCTGGGTAGAAATATTGGAAGATCCGGATGCCGGATCACCGAAATCCCACTTCCATGAAGTTCCACGTCCCTCATTATGAAACTGGACGTTATAAGGAGTACATCCGGGAGAAATAGGACTGAATGAGGCCAAGGCAAAATCGGTGACAAGCCTGATTTTAAAAACCGCGTTATTACAATTCGATGAGTTATTAGTATTACTCCAGGCCCCGGGATTAGGAAATGTAGGAAAATGCTGGCATCCTCCGCAGCTTGCACAAACTGACTGGTAAATATTGCCATTACGATCAAACCGGCTGGTACCACCATCAACATGATCACGCCCGCTATCAGAGCAACCTGAATAATGTAATTCTCCGAAAAATGTACCATACTCAAGGCCATTCATATCACTTCCAAATACGCCTATATAAAAATCCTGACCATCAGACTGACTTTGCCATGCATCGGTTGTAATCGGAAAGCCTATTGTTCCGAAATTTGACCCCCAGTATCCCATATTGCCCCAGAAACGCCCCCAGCCACTTACATAGATTCTATTGCATACATCAATAGAAAAAGCTGTTGGAGATATCTCCGGGCCCGGTCTTCCACTTCCGAAAACTGAGCTCCAAAGCATGGTGTTAAGGGATGGATTGTACTTAGCAATAAACTGCCCGCCATTTTCATTGTAGTAGGGAACATTACTAATTAAAGTGGTCCCTGTAGCTTTTGTTTGTCCATATAAATAGACATTATTGTGCTTGTCAATCCTAACAAAATATGCCTGATCATACTGATCAGAACCATAATAGGTGAGAGCATTGATAGCATTTCCACCAGGTGATGTTTTTAGAAGAAATCCATCGGCAGTTCCACCTTGAAACTGAGGTTTAGGAACGCCTGAGGTGGTAAGGAGATTGGTGCTGTTAGTTCCTCCAGCAGCGAGTAAATTCCCTGTGGCGGTCACATCAATGGAATACAGAGCATCATCACCCGATCCACCAATATATGAACTCCACACCAAAGAACTGAGAGTAGGTGATATTTTCGTTACAACACCTTCCTGCTTCCCTCTGTTGGCTGGCTGAAATGCATCACTAGTCACAGGGTAGTCGGTCGAGAATGTACAACTTCCTATATAAAGATAATTCTGAGCATCAATGGCAATCTCTCCCCTAGCACCATCCCCATAGTTATAACAAAGAGTATCATTGCCGTTATTACCTACCTGATTGTACCTGTTTCTGTAATTCAGACCGTCATTTCCTGTACCCCCTATAAAAGTACTTGCCAGTAATTGGCATCCATCTGATGATAGTTTGGAAATGAAAATATCTGATCCAAGCGGATAATGAAGAAACCAATCGTAATCGAGCGATGTACCCCCGTTAAATGTAACATCATAAGCACCCGAAGTAACAGGAAACCCTGGAGACCCGGTAGTTCCGAAAATATAGAGATTACCACCCTCGTCACACACGATACTATGAGGTAAATCCGTATAATTTCCACCCAGAAAAGTAGCCCAGTGTCTGACTTTTCCTGTACTATCATATTTAATAATGGCTACATCCCACCCTCCGGCATATATTTGCTGCCAAGCACCTACCGTTACCGGAAAACCAGTCCCTGATACAATCCCTCCTGAGAATACATTTCCCTGAAAATCATACGTTGCAGTAAAACCCCAGTTATCTGATGTTGATCCGCTATAGGTACTAAATATTAACTCAGGATCAATCACAAGTGTATCATATGTAACGGGGACTGATTGGAGACTGAAACCAACCTTCTTTCCTTTTTTAACATAATCACCTGTTACCGGAATCTTAACACCATTACTAATAACCCATGATTCAGGATACCCTTCGCTTACTTCACCTACACTTGTGAGTATACTCAATCGTCCCTCTGTAATTTCAAGGCCATCAACTCCTTCGTATTTCACAGATATTCTTTCAGAACTACCTCCGGAATAAATACGCCATTCAAGCTTAATGTTATTGCTATTCTGTCCAATTACCAAATCAACTCCTCTGTAAACACCTTTTAGTGTTACCCATTTATACTTCCTGACCTTCGAAACCCATCCTGACTTATCATTGCCAAGCATATAGTTCAGATAATCTGAAGACGGTTCACTGGTCTCAATTCCAGGATTTAACGCTCCGTTTACGAAACACATTTTGTAAGCATGCCCTCTAACCGCTGAATTAAAACACCCTTCATCACTGTGGGAATGATTATGCGCCTTACTATGATCTATGTCTGAAGCATTTATAATATTGAACATGATTCCATCACGCTCAATAAAAACGGTAACATTGGGCGACGGTGTAACTGTAAATAATACATCCTTAGGCCATTGACCTTTGTTTTCTATAAACCCAAAAGCATTGGTGACTGATTGCGCCGGCAGAATAAATGGTATATACAAGAACGCCAAGAACCAGCCAATAAATTTCCTCGCCCGTATCATGTTACAAATGTAGGATTAGAATTGTAAATTCCATCATAATTCTCAGCAATTTTTAAAAACAATTTTGAGCTAATTAGTTGTACTTAATATTATTAAAAAATAATTACTAAATTTTTAGCAAATAAGCACCCATCCGGTTTTTTTTTTATTACTTTGCAGTACAATTTAAACGGAATCTTAGATTTTGTTTTCATTGGTTTGTAAATTGTTTTTGGTTAAAGTTTGGAGAGACGGGGCTGGGAAGCCCCGTTCTTCTTTTTATTGGATCAACAAAAATAGAACACGCCATGAATGAATCAACTGTTGCCTAATTAATCTGCTCACAGCTAGCTTCGTTTGATGCAGTTCAGGTTGGCGGCTTTCCCATCTCTGTCAATGTAGCCGGTAGTGATGTGGATATAATCTGTAAGTATTCAAATCAGTAACTATTCGTCGAACAATTGGAAAAACTTTACGCTGGGCTGAACGGATTCTGCCTGAGCAGGAAAGTTATCATGTGTGAATACTACATCGTATGCAGATATAGATTGGAAGGTATTCCTGTTGAGGTCTTCGGCCAGCAGACACCTGTTCATGAACAATACGCCAGGCGGCATATCCAAGTCGAACATCGCCTACTGACCTTCGGTGGCGATAACTTCAGAAAACAAATTAGGTCGTTAAGAAGCAAAGGGCTGAAGACAGAACATGCTTTCGCCGAAGCATTACATCTTAAAGGAGACGCATACGAAGCAATGCTGCTCTTGTATAACGAACCAGATCAGGTATTAAAACATCTGATTAAAAGAATCTGAACAACAAAAATTCGTGAATCATCTGTTTATATACAATAACACCAGACTAGCCAGCGGAATAACGCCTGCATAAAACCAACCGGAGGTACCTCAAAACCAATAACAATTTTATCACCGATCATCAGAGGTAGTGTAATCGCTATTCCTAAATGGAATTCCAGCAGGTGATTACACTTAATGAAAAGTATCTAAAAATAATACCCCTCAATAATCAACTGATTTTAAATCAGAAAATAAACTAATCTGAATCAGAATCTGGTAAAAACGATTTAACTGCAGCCAGGGCAATTTCCATCATGTTGGTGAAAGAGGTAAGGCGCTCTTCAGGAGAGCATCTTTCTTCAGTAATCAATTGATCACTAACAGTAAGCAATGACAAAGCTTTGCGGTTAAACTTTGCTGCTATGGAGTAAAGAGCTGTTGTCTCCATTTCAACAGCAAGAATACCATATTTCTGCCATATTGCATATTCTCCCATCAGGTCATCCACAAAAAAGGCATCAGTGGTAAAAACAGGCCCCACATAGGTTCTAAGACCTAAATTCTGCGAAGCTTCATAGGCTTTGCTCAGAAGGAGATAATCAGCTGGCGGTGCATATTCCATATTCCTGAATAACATACGATTAAAATTGGAATCTGTGCTGGCTGTTATAGCCAGAATGACATCCCTCAGTTTTAAGTATGGTTGTATCGCACCACAAGTTCCAATACGTATCAGGTTTTTGCAACCATAATAATCCATCAGCTCAGTAGCATAAATGGCAATTGAAGGGATTCCCATCCCTGTTCCCTGTACCGAAACTCGCTGACCTTTGTAATATCCTGTATAGCCAAGCATTCCACGGATATTGTTATAGCATACTGCATCGTCAAGATAGTTGTCAGCTAAATATTTAGCACGTTGCGGATCACCCGGCAATAAAACAGTTTCAGCGATCTGGCCCTGTTCAGCCTGAATATGAATTCCCATTGTTAGTAATATTTTAATTGTGTAAATTTAAACAAATCTGTTAACTATGCAATCTGATCCATTCTCTTGCATTTACAAATGCCTGCATCCATGGCGTCACTTCATCCATCTTCCTGTGACCAGGATACCAAGCCCAGTGCCAGGGATAAAATGATCTTTCCAGATGGGGCATTATTGCCAGATGACGCCCATCGTCACTGCATAATGCAGCGGTACTGTAATCAGATCCGTTAGGATTTGCAGGATATTCCGAATATCCATATTTCGCCGGAATGTGATAATTCTCTTCAGGCTCCGGAAGGCTGAATCTTCCTTCTCCATGCGCTACCCACACTCCAAGCCTTGAACCGGCAAGACTGTTTAACATTACAGAATGGTTCTCAAGTATATCAACCGTGAGAAATGCCGATTCAAACTTACCTGATGCATTGTGATGCATTCCCGGCATTTTAGTCCTGCCGGGAGTAACCAGCCCAAGCTCTACCATCAATTGACAACCATTACAAACACCCAAGCTGAGTGTATCAGGACGTGCATAGAAGGACTCCAGTGCCTTCTTTGCCTTATTATTATAACGGAAGGCTCCAGCCCACCCTTTCGCAGAGCCAAGCACATCTGAGTTACTGAAACCACCTACAAAAACTATGAGTTTCAATTCACTAAGATCTTCGGTTCCTCCCATCAGATCAGTCATATGAACATCCTTCACATCAAAACCGGCAAGATGTAACATCCAGGCCATTTCACGATCTCCATTCACCCCCTTCTCCCGAATAATTGCTGCTTTGATCCCGGAAGATTCAGTGCGGTAGGGATCCAGTCCCATAGATGAAAAGGTTCCTTTGAAATATTCGGGGAACCAGAAATTCAATGGCTGTTGATGGTAATTGTTATATCTTGCCAAAGAATGCCCGTGTCCGGATTGTTTCCTGTCAAGTAAATAAGATGACTTAAACCACATATCCCGTAAGGTCTTGATATCGAAACTAGTTTCTACACCGTTTAACGAAACAACTACTTCCTCACCTGCCAACGGCTGACCAATCATAACACAACGAACTCCTGCTTTTGTCAATTGCTCAGAGATGGCAAAACCATCGGCCACCTGTAAAATAAGGCCAGGATTCTCGCTAAATAAAACCTTAACTAGATCAGGTTCCTGCAGTCCATCCAGGTTCACCCGCATCCCCTGATGCTCGTGAGTAAAACACATCTCCAGTAGGGAAGTAATTAACCCCCCCGCCGAAATATCATGTCCGGCAAGAATAATTCCATCATCAACCAACTGCTGAACAGCACCAAAGGCATTCCTGATATATTCCGGTTCGGCTGAATCCGGAGTATGTTGCCCGGGAGAACAGAGAACCTGCGAAAGCGCTGATCCTCCCAACATAAATCCATCGCGGGCAAAAGAGACATATAAGAGACTTGTCGAGGTTTCAGGACAAAGCACTGGGCGAACAACTTTGGTGAAATCGACAGTATGAGCTCCGGCTGATATAATAACTGTTCCCGGCGACATAACCGACTTTCCACCTGGGTATTTCTGGGTCATCGATAAGGAATCTTTACCTGTTGGAACATTAATTCCGAGGTCAGTTACAAAATCACTCAACGCTTTTACAGCATTGTAAAGCCTTGCATCTTCCCCTGCATTACGACAAGGCCACATCCAGTTGGCACTTAATGAAACAGACGTAAGGCCTTCAGCTAAAGGGGTCCAGATGATATTGGTGAGAGCTTTGGTAACTGCCAGCCTTGCCCCGGCTTTCTCATCAACGAGCGTTGCTACCGGAGCATGTCCTACTGAGGTTGCCATACCATGATGGCTCGTATAGTCAAGCGCCATGATCCCCAGGTTATTAAGAGGCAACTGAACCGGCCCGGTGCATTGTTGAAGTGCAACACGACCCGAAACAGACCTGTCTACTTTATTAGTTAGCCAGTCTTTACATGCAACTGATTCGAGCTGTAAAACCTGCTCGGTGTATTCCTGAATGCGCATGACATCCCATTCCAGACGTTTATAGATAGTGGCAACCGTATGATCTTTCATGAAGGTTTTGGGTGGTTTGCCAAACATATCAGCCATCTGAAGGTCGATAGGTTTCTCTCCTGAACGCTTATCTATGAAGGTAAACTGATGATCACCTGTGGTCCGTCCAACTGCGTAAAAAGGAGCTCTTTCACGAATGGCAACCTTCTCCATCATTTTCAGATCTTCTTTCTTGATTACCAGACCCATCCTTTCCTGTGATTCGTTACCAATGATCTCACGTGCTGAAAGCGTGGGATCTCCGACCGGCAGCTTATTAATTTCTATTTCTCCACCCGTTGACTCAACAAGTTCTGACAAAGAATTGAGATGACCACCAGCTCCATGGTCATGAACACTTACGATCGGATTCCTATCAAGTTCTGCCATCGCCCGAATCGCGTTATAAACACGCTTTTGCATCTCCGGATTGGCACGTTGAACTGCATTCAGCTCAATGGCATTCCCATACTCACCCGTTGCAACAGATGAAACAGCTCCTCCTCCCATTCCTATCCGGTAATTATCTCCGCCCAGTACCACTACAATGTCCCCGGGTTCTGGTTCATCTTTCAGACTGTCGGTAAGCTTTCCATAACCGATTCCACCCGCAAGCATGATTACCTTATCGAATCCAAAGTTGCCATTATCGTCAGCATGTTCGAAAGTGAGAAGGCTTCCGCAAATCAATGGTTGCCCGAACTTGTTTCCGAAATCGCTTGCCCCGTTGGATGCTTTAATCAGAATATCTTCAGGACTCTGGTAAAGCCATTTTCGTGGTTCAACAGCCTCTTCCCACGGACGTCCTGTTTCAGAACGTGGATACGAGGTCATGTAAACAGCAGTTCCTGCCAGAGGCATACTTCCTTTACCACCTGCCATCCTGTCCCTGATCTCACCACCACTTCCTGTCGACGCACCATTAAAAGGTTCAACAGTCGTGGGGAAATTATGCGTCTCAGCTTTCAGTGATAAAACAGAATCAAAAGGTGTCAGACTAAAAAAATCGGCCTTATCCTGAGTATGTGGCGCAAATTGCGTGACTCGTGGCCCAACCAGAAAGGCTACATTGTCTTTATAAGCCGAAACGATGCTATTTGGATTATTTTTTGAAGTACGCTTAATAAGTGAAAATAGCGTCTCGGGCATCTCTTTGCCGTCAATAACAAAGGTTCCGTTAAATATCTTATGTCGGCAATGTTCCGAGTTAACCTGCGAGAAACCAAAAACCTCGCTATCGGTAAGCGGCCGCCCTATACGGAGGGCTACATCTTCCAGATAAGAAACCTCATCGGCACTGAGCGCCAGCCCCTCCTGTTGATTATAGGCTGCTATATCGGTGATATTGCGAATTGACTCTGGCTGGTGTTCAATATGAAATGTCCGTTGATCAAGTCGTGGGTAAAAGGCCTTTAACATTGGATCAAAAGACGGGTTAGCGCTTTCTGTCGGAAAAAATTCTTCGATCCTGGTGATTCCTTCAATGCCCGTATTCTGTGTAATCTCGACAGCATTGGTGCTCCAGGGCGTAATCATCTCACGGCGTGGACCTATAAACGGACGATCGATGGATTCTACATCTAGCCATTGGGCGTCACCAAACAACCAGACAAGCTTTTCGCGGTCGGCTATTTCGGGGATCCGGCGTGTCTCAACAACATAAATTACGCCTGAAGTACCTTGAAAGAACAAAAGCATATAAAGATAATTTATTGTTAATTAATAGCTTATCGAAGAACGATTTAACAAAGCAAAGGTAAGCGAATTTGGCGGGGCTGGCAAGGGAAATAGAGATTTAAAGATGGCCCGGACTACAATTCGGTGGCTCAAAATCAGCAGGACTATCAACACGAATCTGTTAACAATAAGGTAAAACACCTTGTATGATGTAGTTTATATTTATTAAACTTTTATCCGAAACGATTTTAACGATTTAAATCTAACCAATAAACCGGAAGAGACAATCTGAATTATTCAACTGATTTCAATATTTATCTTTGTAATAACCCGAACTTCCCGCTGATACAGCTCTAGGGTCAACATAATAAATCAGAGGCCTCGTTCACTAAAATTTTTAATAAGTTTTGCATGTATAGTTTTATCCTGATTTAGTTTACAAGTCCCGTTTTAAATATAGAATAAGCTATCAAACAACAAACAACAAAACACTTGTTGGCAGTCAATTCTGTTACAAGCCTTTTTACCTGAAGTTTATCAAAACGAACCATAACACCATCAAACCACAATCAATTCAAACTTGATGAACAAAAGTTGGACGAAGAAAAATAAAGAGACCACTCCTGATAATTTTAACACAATAATAATCAGAATACTGACACACCAAAGATAGACCAAAGATATACCCGGGTTAAATCGATGACCTCTGCGACCTATCTTTTTGACTTAATTTCAGTATGTTAGCAATATGTTTACTACCTTTTCAATGTGCCTTGTTCGCCGATTGGGAACAACATTTTCGTATTACACTGCAAGATTGACCCTCCGGATTAACTGGACTTTCTACAGTGGGCTCAGTGTAGAGAAAGAACCAAACCCTGCAGGCGGCCGGAGGATAATTAAAATAACATAAGCAAACAGATTCATATCATTCCCAAAAAGTCAAAAGGGAATACCGGGGCGGTATACCATTATCGCAATGGCTGATACTATACAGGTATGTATATATTATCAGTGTGCCCGGCAGGCAGAAAATCCTTTACTATTGATAACGTTTAAATTATACACCAGGGAACAAGGCCAAAGAAATACTCACGCCATTAAGTAAGTAAGGCAAAACAAGTATCATCAATTCAATCTCAATTAAGCAACCGCAAGCACATTCTTTCCTGTCCTCTCTTTTTTGTATCTTTGCGCCCTTAAAAAACAGTATTATAAACTCACAAGCGATCTATACCCGATGTTTGAAGGTTTAAGCGAAAAACTCGACAGAGCATTTAAAGTCCTTAAAGGACAAGGACATATCAGCGAAATTAACGTTGCTGAGACCATGAAGGAAGTGCGGAAAGCTCTGCTTGATGCCGACGTTAGTTTTAAAATTGCAAAGCAGTTTACCGATGATGTCAAACAAAAAGCCCTTGGCCAGAATGTATTGACAGCTATCTCACCCAGTCAGTTGATGGTAAAGATCGTCCATGATGAATTGGCAAACCTCATGGGTGGTGACAAGACTGATTTAAACATTAAAGGGAGTCCTGCAGTAATATTAATGGCAGGGCTTCAGGGTTCAGGGAAGACCACATTTTCAGCCAAGCTTGCCAGCTACCTGAAATCAAAAAAAGGGCGCCAGGTTTTGCTTACCGCTTGTGATGTATACCGTCCGGCAGCTATAGATCAGCTTAAAGTTCTGGGTACCCAGATTGATACTGAAGTATATTCTGAGGAGGACAACAAGAATCCTGTAGGAATTGCGAAAAACGCGATAAAGTACGCTAAAGAACACGGCTTCAATATCGTTATAATCGATACAGCTGGTCGTCTGGCTGTCGATGAGGAGATGATGAATGAAATTGGCCGGATCAGGGAAGCTGTAAATCCGGATGAAATTCTCTTCGTTGTTGATTCAATGACCGGACAGGATGCTGTGAACACTGCCAAAGCATTCAACGACAAACTGGATTTTGATGGCGTTGTACTTACAAAACTTGATGGGGATACCCGGGGTGGTGCAGCCCTAACAATCAGGGCGGTAGTAAACAAACCAATAAAATTCGTCGGTTTGGGTGAGAAGATGGATGCCTTAGATATCTTCTACCCCTCGCGTATGGCTGACAGAATTTTGGGAATGGGGGATATCGTCACCCTTGTTGAAAAAGCCCAGGAGCAGTACAATGAGGAAGAGGCCCGTAAACTTCAGCAGAAAATTGCCAAAGATCAGTTCAACTTTGATGACTTCCTGGGTCAGATCAGGCAGATTAAGAAGATGGGGAACGTGAAGGATCTCGTATCAATGATTCCTGGTATGGGCAAAGCATTAAAAGATATTGATGTTGATGACAATGCTTTCAAGAATATTGAGGCTATCATTCAAAGCATGACACCACAGGAACGACAGAACCCCATCCTCCTGAACGGATCGCGCCGGAAACGAATTGCCAATGGAAGCGGCACAGATATTCAAGAGGTTAACAGGCTTATCAAACAGTTTGATGAGACACGGAAGATGATGAAGATGATGACTACTGGTGGCGGAAAAAACATGATGAAGATGATGAAGAACGCGAAAAATGCCAGAAGGCGCTAATCTTTTAATTCCCGTAAATACAAGATAGTAGCCGGTTACTCCGGCTATACTTTTTAAAACCGGTAAGTAATATGAAACTAATAGACGGAAAAACCATATCTGAAAAGATTAAAGAAGAAATAAAAACTGAAGTTGCAGCTATAATCGATCGGGACGAACGTGCACCTCATCTTGCTGCTATACTGGTTGGAGATGACCCAGCCAGTCAAACCTACGTTGCATCGAAAGAAAAAGCTTGCAAATCGACCGGTATTACCTCCTCATTATATAAATTTGAAGAGAAAGTATCAGAAAAGGAACTGCTTAGTGTCATTGATTTTATTAACAACGACAATGATATTGACGGGCTGATCGTCCAGCAACCTCTTCCCCCGCATATCAATTCTGACCGAGTTGTTGCATCTATTAACCCTTTGAAAGATGTTGATGGATTTCACCCCGTTAACCTGGGTAAGATGATGCTGGGACTCCCTTCATTTCTCCCTGCAACCCCAATGGGTATACTTGAACTTTTGCGTCGTTCCAAAATAGATACCGAGGGAAAACACATCGTGGTGCTAGGTAGAAGCAACATTGTAGGTACCCCCGTTGCATTAATGCTGAGCCGCAAGGGGAATCCTGGAAATGCGACAGTTACTCTTTGCCATAGCAAAACGGACAATCTAAATGATTTATGTATTCAGGCCGACATTTTAATTGCCGCCATAGGAAAACCAGGTTTCGTCAAAGCTTCAATGGTGAAGCCGGGTGCAGTGATTATTGACGTTGGAATCCACAGGATTGAAGATAAAAGCGAAAAGGGTTATCATATAACCGGAGATGTAGAATTTAAGGAAGTCTCCAAAATATGCGGTCCCATCACACCTGTTCCGGGGGGTGTCGGTGCAATGACCATCGCGGCATTGCTTATGAACACATTGAAAGCATACAGGAAGGAATTATAGCCATGTTGTTAAGGTTGCCTCTTAAAATAACCACACAGCAAAGACGCATCCCCCGTCAGGGGATTCTTCTCTTAATTCCAATCATGATACTTTTGGGTATTGAATCCGTTGATGCACAACAAATACCTGCAGCAAACCTTTCAATTGAACCAACCCCGATGGCAAAAGAAGGGTATACACTCTTTGAAGCCACTCCTGCTACCGCATCAAAGAAGTTACCCGGTAAAGTCAATGAAACAAGCGGACTTATCTGGTTTAGAGAATCATGGTGGACACATAACGACAGTGGAGGTAAACCTGAGATTTACAGGTTAAATAATTCAGGGAGCAAAATTACCCAAACTGTCAGGTTCAATGATATAGATAACATTGACTGGGAGGATATTACAACCGATGGAGAGTACCTTTACGTGGGTGATTTTGGAAATAATTATGGTAAACGTAACAACCTGGTTGTTTATAAAATTGCCTGGAAGGAAGTTCCCGGAAACGGCGATGTCTCAATTACACCTCAAGCCATTAGTTTTGCCTGGGGCGACCAGGAAGACATGAATTCAAAACCGTACAAACACAATTTCGATTGTGAATCAATATTTTATGCCAATGGAGATTTGTGGCTCCTATCTAAGAACTGGGACAATTTTTCTACCCGTCTTTACACCTTGCCTACAAAACCAGGACATTACAACATTTTTCCTGTCAGTGAAATTGATGTAAATCTGCTCGTGACCGGAGCAGATTACGATTCCATCAACATGACGCTGGCTCTGATTGGTTATAAAAACATGATTCCATCGATATGGCTTTTCCGGAACTTTAATCCATCACATCCCCGTGAAGGAGAAAAAATAAGGATTGATATGACGAGCATGGCCGGCACTCAGACCGAAGGGATTTGTTTCGGGCCGGAAGGGAAATTGTGGATTTCTGCCGAAAAGACGAAGGTAAGACCCCAAATGATTTATGAGTTAAACGTCAACTCGTTTTTGAGGCCCAGCCTCAAAAAACAATAGAGCCAACTGGTTATTCTCAAATGATTACATCATGCGTTTAGATCAAAAGCTACTCGAAAATGGTAAAAAACTACCATTGGTCGAAGAATTTTATACACTTCAGGGAGAAGGTATCCAGACAGGAACTCCCGCTTATTTTATCAGACTGGGAGGCTGTGATGTAGGGTGTTCATGGTGCGACACCAAACACAGCTGGAACCCGACCCTATTCCCGCCTGTGCCCACAGACGAGATCGTGGCAAGAGCTGCTTCATTTCCGGCTAAAGCGGTTGTAGTAACCGGAGGAGAACCGACAACCTATCCGCTGGGTTATTTCACCGGTAAACTGAAAGAAGCCGGAGTCAAAACTTTCATAGAAACATCGGGTGCTTACCCTCTTAGTGGAGATTGGGACTGGATTTGCCTCTCTCCGAAGAAAAATGCACCTCCGACCGACAACATACACCGTCTGGCTCATGAGCTCAAAGTAGTTGTTTACGAACCTTCCGATATCGAATGGGCTGAGCAGCATGCCCTTCTTGTTACAGAAAAATGTTCCCTGTTATTACAACCTGAATGGAGCCGACGGGAACAACTTATTCCTCTGTTAATTGAATACATTCAGTCAAATCCCAAATGGAGACTCTCACTTCAGATGCACAAATGGATCAGAATACCATAAAACCCCAACTATTGAGCTAAAACAACTACTTTTATGATTCTAAACCTATAAGACAGAATGAGTCGTAAATGTACCATCTTTTGCCTATCACTGCTGAGTTTATTACTTGTTTTTAATCATCTTCTGGCTCAGCAGGGGGAACTCTCAACCGAATCGCAGCGGGCTATTAAGCATTACTATAAAGGTACGGAATGGTATCGTATACGCGACTATGCCAAAGCCGAAGAATATCTGCTTCAGGCGATCAGTGCCGACAATAAATTCTCGGAAGCCTATCTTGCCCTCGGCGATGTGTACGCCGATAAAAAAGAGTACGAAAAGGCTATTACTTCTTATAGAAAATCGCTTTCAGAAGGGCGTAAACAATATCCTCTGGCACATTACTATATTGCGAAACTTGAACACCGTACAGGAAAATATGATGCTGCCATCGCAGATTATCAGGCCACTATTGATAACACAACACGCAACGAAGAGCGGGAAGCTGTTATTAAATCACTCATTGATGATTGTAATTTCGCCTTATCATTAATGGCCAATCCTTTGCCATTTAACCCAAAAAATCTGGGGCCGGCAATAAATTCAGCCCGCTCAGAGTACTTTCCCTGTCTTACTGTTGATGGTCAGACTCTTCTTTTTACAAGGAGAGAGCCTTTTGGTACAGACGGCCACGAGCAGGAAGATTTTTATATGGCTACCAAAACGGATACCACATGGAATCAATCCAAAGCTGTCGGTGTACCAATTAATACCGAATGGAATGAAGGGGCTCCTACCCTTTCACCTGATGGACAGTTCCTGATATTCACTGCCTGTGCCAATGCAGCACGTGACTATGGGCCAAACCGTGACGGATATGGAAGTTGTGACCTTTTTATTTCACGAAGGCTGGGAGAAGAATGGTCCGAACCTTCCAACCTTGGAAACCCGGTGAACAGTGGTTACTGGGAGACCCAACCTTCCTTTGCTGCCGATGGCAAGACACTCTATTTTGTAAGAGGTTATCGTGATAGTAATGGAGATAGCCAGCAAGATATTTTCACCAGTGAACTTAGTCCGAATGGTCACTGGTCACAACCTCAACGCCTTCCTTCCATCATCAATTCACCGGGTCGGGAAGAGAGCGTGTTCATTCACCCAGACGGAAATACGCTTTACTTTGCGAGCGATGGTCACCCGGGAATGGGAGGACTCGACATTTTCATGAGTCGCCGAGATAGTGCCGGACAATGGTCAAAACCAGTTAATCTGGGATATCCAATCAATACCTTTCGTGACGAAAACAGCCTTGTGGTATCTGGCGATGGAAAATTAGGATATTTTGCAAGTGACAGAAAAGGTGGTTATGGCTTACTTGACCTTTATAGTTTTGAAATGCCAGCCATTTCGAGGCCGCAATCACTTACATATTTGAAGGGAACAGTATATGATTATATAAGCGGACAAAAACTCGAAGCCCGTTTTGAACTGATAGATATTGAAACGGGTACTCCAATTGTAAACAGCCTAAGCAATCCTGTCAACGGAGAGTTTCTGGTTGCGATCCCTTCAGGGAAGTCATACGCACTCAATGTATCAAGAAAAGATTATCTGTTTTATTCAGAGCACTTTAACTTCATAGGCAATCATGGAATAGAAAACCCTTTCCTGCGTGACGTTCCGCTTCAGCCAATCCGGGTAGGTGAAAGCATTGTACTTCACAATGTATTCTTCGATACCGACAGCTACCTGTTGAAGCCCGAATCGGTTGCTGAACTCGATAAACTTGTAGCATTATTAAATGACAACGAAAGCATGAAAATCGAGATAAGTGGTCATACAGATAATCAGGGCAATCAGGAATACAACCGGGAATTGTCACTTAATCGCGCACGCGCTGTTTACGACTATCTTTCACTAAAAAACATTTCAACAGGGCGTTTATCATACAAAGGGTTTGGAGAAACTCAACCCATTGATGACAACACAACTGACAAAGGGCGGGCACAGAACCGTCGTACGGCAATTAAGATCGTTGGTATTTAGATATTAAATTTAAACTAATTAATATTCAAACACAAAACTGTCGATGGACCCATTTGTTGCTTCAGATTCATTCCTGTTTACCTATATCCTGGTTCCTGTACTAATTTTTCTGGCACGCATAAGCGACCAGAGCATTGGCACCCTCAGGATTATTTTCGTATCAAAAGGTTATCGCTTCCTGGGTCCTTTTCTGGGATTCTTTGAAGTAATAATCTGGCTTGTTGCAGTTCGTTTTGCATTGAAATATATTGATTCCAACTTTTTCTGTTATATTGGATACGGGGCTGGTTTTGCCATGGGAAATTATATTGGTATCAGGCT
>QKGM01000009.1 GCA_003250395.1 Bacteroidota bacterium
CGGCTAAAGCAAAAGCCAGAGGATATAAACTTGACTATACTGCCATATCCATTGTTTATCTGCTTACCGCTAAGCTGGATTACTCCAAAATTAACCCATTTTGCAGATGAATTACCCACTGTTAATAGAAAAGAACCAATTATAATTTATTGAAATGAATCATGAGTGATTAATTAAATTTCGCAATACTAAAAACCATTTGAAACATCAGGCTGAATAAAGAGCGTTGCTTAATCAGTATAATTTGCAAAAAATCAATGAATACTGACAATAACGATTTTAGTCTACCGTATGTCTGTTCCCGATAATTAAAATGAAAGCTTTAAAATAACAAAGCACTTTATATCAAATAAGATCTGCTGGAAGTAATTTCAAAAAAGAAAGGCAAAAACACTACATTAATTTTATTATCAATACTTTACCAAAACAACACGAACTGGTTATGAAAGGCAGCAATAAATAACACCAAAACAGTTCCGAGGGTGCAATAACTAATAATCAGAAAATTACAATCAATAAAAAAAGAAAATAATAATTAAAATAACTCCAAAAATGCTTGACAAAGCAAAATAATGTATTATTTTTGTGGTAATAGTTTAATTAGGACAATTTTAAAGAATTAGACTGACTGTCCGGAGTAAGTTCGCAAATATCGTTAACCATTCATTAAAATATTTAGGTTATGGCTGAATCAATTTTCAAGATTAAAGTCTCTAATGGCTCTATTAATATAGAGTTGGAAGGGAAATCGGAGATTGTCATTGAGCAATTCAATGAAATCCGGAGAACCGGGTTAGAAAAATTCCTTACAGGAGGAGCAAACCCAAAGGCAGCTCCAAGAGCTGCCGAAAAGGCTGCTTTTGAACCTGCAAAGACTGAGGGACCCAAAAAGAGAGGCAGAAAGCCTAAAAATCAACTAACACCTGACTTCGTACTGCAAACTACTGAACCCGTAACAACAAAGAAGGTTACCAAAAATAGTCCTGCCGCACCGAAGCCAGCTACAGTAACAGCTGGCATTCCTGCAAAAAAAGGGAGGCCAGCAAAGGTAAAACCGGTAGTTGACCTAAGGAACGATGTTATTACAGAAGAAGCCCCTTCGAAAACTACAAAAACCCTGAAGGCTCCTGCTGCAAAAAAAGGGCCGGCTAAAGTAAGCACAAGAAAAGCGAAGACATCAGTGGCAAAAGCTATAAAACAAAAGCCGACTAAAAAATCGAAAACCTCCGCCAAAGGGGCAATCCCCGTTGAAGTTAACCTTAATCTTCTGCCTACCCTGGAGGAAGTATGCAATGCGAACCGCCCCGGACCTGAACGTGAATGGATCCTAATTTATGCCCTGTATGCTTCTGAATCAGGTAAGAGAACCATCAGCCGTGATGATATTGTTTTAAAATACGAAGAGACAGGAAGAAAAGACCAGAGCAAAATCAATAATCTCACGAACAATATTGCCAACGCTGTAAAAAAAGGATGGATTGATCACCCCGGAGACAAAAAATTCTATATTACACCCCTTGGAATTAAGATTGCTTTCGATATTGCTACCAGGACTGAACCTATCAAAGTGAAAAAAACGGGCAAGGTGCCAAAAAAACCACGGGTAATACCCGAGCCTAAAGCAGAGACCATTGCAGAAGTTAAGACTGCAGAAGAACCAATCTCTGCTCCTGTCCTTGAAACCGCCTTACAGGTAGTAAAAAAAGCCAAAAAGGCCAAAAGTAAATCGGTTAAGAAAGCAAAATCGAAGAAAAAACCAATAAGGAAGACCCCAGTTAAAGTAGAAGAACCGAAACCAGAAACAACTGAGTAGTCTTCATTGCGTTTTTCCCGAACAATGATCGTTCGAATATAAAGACCGGCTCTGGCCGGTCTTTATCGTAAAAAGGAATTCCCACGACTCTATATTCCAGAGCAAATGACCTCCTGTTTTTCTTTATTTAATGTACCATTCCAATTCAAACTGGCTTACAAAAAAACGTGGTTGGCGGCATGAACAATCATTCCTATTTTTGTTTTAACAGTTAACTACCGACCTGAAAGGTCGGTTATTAATGCTATTATCTATTCTCACCCACAAAATTTGATCTGTTATGAAATTTATTGAAGAATTCAAATCATTTGCGGTTAAAGGCAACATGATCGACATGGCTGTAGGTATTATTATTGGCGGTGCATTCGGAAAAATTGTCACTTCGCTGGTAAATGATGTAATCATGCCCCCGTTAGGGGTTTTAATAGGCGGAATTAATTTTACCAGCTTTAAAATCGTGATAAGGCAGGCTGTTACAGATGCAGCAGGAATAATTACGACTCCCGCTGTCACATTAAACTATGGCCAGTTTATCCAAAACTTTTTAGATTTTACAATTATCGCGTTTGCAGTATTCTTAATGATAAAAGCGATGAACAGGCTTCGTACGAAACAAGAGCAGGTACCTGCACCACCCGCTCCTCCAAAGCAATCAGCAGAAGAAAAACTTTTGACAGAGATCAGGGACATTCTCAGAACAAAGCAACAGGATTAACAATTTCACCGGCTCAGTCATCAAGACTTGACTGAGCCAGTAAAATCATCTCATTAACCTCAAGGGCCATAAGATTTCCAAACCCCTTCTGTCCTTTATAATAAACACCGTTATCAAGATCAATAAAATTATAACGGTTGGTATTTACGGTTTCAAAAATAAATTCATGGCTTACCGGGGTGTGGCCATGAATTACTTTACGTCCCCCTATTTTTGATGGGATGCAATCAAAATCCTTAGCCCAGAGCATTGAATTATAGTCACTAAACACATCATCTGACATAAAATTCAAACCGGCATGAACAAGGACAAAATTATCGATGACAATATAATATTCCAGTTTTTCAATCCAATCGATATATTTTTGCTCTATATCACAGATATGCTTTACCCCAAAACTTCTGACAGTATCTTTTCCTCCATACTTATACCAATCAGCAGCTTTAGGGTTTGTCTTTCTGAATCCAAGGAAGGATCCGACATTGTGATCGGCTTTCCATGTTTCAACGAAGAACTCTTCGTGATTACCTTTCAGGAATCTGGCATTGATACCACGA
This sequence comes from Bacteroidota bacterium, assembly GCA_003250395.1. Taxonomy (GTDB): domain Bacteria; phylum Bacteroidota; class Bacteroidia; order Bacteroidales; family TTA-H9; genus GWE2-42-24. The sequence goes on from QKGM01000009.1 coordinate 3,086, forward strand.
TCATTAAGATTCATAAGGTAGTCGAGCACCCCCTTGCTATCGGGGCCACGATCAATATAATCACCTAAGAAGTAGATAATATCGTCGGAAGTAGGACGAATCTGGTACTCGATTAAAGCACGGGTTGTCTCCAGATAACCATGAATATCGGGTATGATCCACTGTCTCGGCATAAATCTTTTCAAATTAATTTCAGTTCCAATAAGACCTGAAAAGCAATCTCCATTAGATTACTTGCTTTTTCCCTGGTTTGCAACAGCATCCATTAATTTTTTAATTTCATCAGGATCGCCGAGAAAATAATCATTCATTAAAACGAGGTTATCGTCGAATTCAAAAACATAAGGGACACCAGTCGGGAGATTCAGAGCGATAATTTCATCCTCTGTCATATTCTTTAAATACTTGATGATACCACGCAAGCTATTCCCGTGTGCGGCAACAAGGACCTGCCCCTCACGCCTGAGACTCACTGAAATCTCGTTCTGCCAGTATGGAACAATACGGTCGATTGTATCTTTCAGCGATTCTGTCAACGGCAGTTCCATCTCTGTCAACTTCTCATATCTCTTATCAAATCTGGGGTTGCGAGGATCATTGTCTTCAAGAGCAGCGGGAGGAACATCATAGCTACGGCGCCATATATGCACCTGTTCATCGCCATATATGCGAGCTGTTTCAGCTTTATTCAACCCCTGGAGGCTACCATAATGTTTCTCATTCAGACGCCAGGATTTCTTAACGTCTATCCACATAAGGTCCATTTCATCGAGCATCAGCCATAAAGTACGGATGGCACGACGCAGGTAGGAGGTATACGCAATCCTAAAATCGAAACCGTTTTCTTTCAATACCTTGCCACCTTTTCGTGCCTCTTCTATACCTTTTTCTGAAAGTTCCACATCAGTCCAGCCTGTGAACCTGTTCTCTTTATTCCATTGGCTTTCGCCATGACGAACCAATACTAATCGAAGCATATTTAATAAGTTTCAAAAATAAATACAAAGGTAATAATTACATTCTTCCATGATGAAAATATGGTTCTGTACAAAAGCTAAAGTATAAGACAGGAAGGATTTTTTGGCTAATTTCGCCAATTGTATTACAACCGACATTCAAAAATATAGAAAACTAATAATGAATAGTTTCAAACGTATTAATGACTGGCTGGGGTGGTTAGTATTTCTACTTGCCTCTGCCCTTTACATTTCAACGGCAGAACCAACGGCAAGTCTTTGGGATTGCGGCGAATATATATCTACAGCAGCCAAGCTTCAGGTAGGTCACCCGCCAGGAGCACCACTATTTCAATTGATAGGACGTCTTTTTGCTCTGGCTGCTCCTTCTTCGGGTGATATTGCCATAATGATTAACTCGATGTCTGCCATCGCATCTGGTTTTACCATACTGTTTCTTTTCTGGACTATAACGATGTTAGCTATTAAGCTCACCGGCAAAAAGGAGACAGAATTATCGGGCATTGATAACATCATTATTCTGACGAGCGGATTTATTGGCAGTCTTGCGTACGCTTTTACTGATTCATTTTGGTTCTCAGCCGTTGAGGGTGAGGTGTATGCAATGTCCTCCTTCTTCACCGCAGTTGTTTTCTGGGCTATATTGAAATGGGATAGACGGGTAGAAGAAGAACATTCGAGCCGTTGGCTTCTGTTGATTGCCTTTCTGATGGGGCTTTCTATTGGAGTTCATCTATTAAATCTGCTGGCAATACCAGCGATCACGCTCATCTATTTCTATAAGAAATACAATCATATCAATCTGAAAAAGACAATTCTTGCATTGATCATTTCGATACTCCTTCTTGCCTCCGTCATGTATCTCATAGTGCCAGAAGTAGTCGGACTATTTGCCCTGTCAGAATTACTTTTTGTCAATTCACTTCGTTTGCCTTTCCATTCCGGTACCATATTTTTCGTGGTACTGCTTACCCTTTTTATTCTTTCAGGCATTATTTATACCCACAAACGAAAAAATGTCTGGTTATATACCTTTTACGGTTGCGGTATATTGCTATTGATACTTTACCTGATTGAGTCACAGACAACAGGTTCGTTCATTGTGCGTGTACTTGTAGCTTCAGGAATCAGCTACCTGGTGTACAGGTACCGGCATTCATTTGCATCTCTGAATACTGGTCTCCTGGCGTTCGCATTCATAATAATTGGTTATTCATCATTTATGATGCTGGTCATAAGGTCCAATGCCGGTACTCCCATAAATGAAAACAGCCCGAAGGATGCAATAAGCTTATTAAGCTACTTAAACAGAGAGCAATATGGTGACTGGCCGCTCCTTTATGGCCATTATTACAACAGCGAACCTATCGGGTATAAACCAGGCAGGAAAACCTATGTTCGTGACGATAATTCGAAAAGGTATGTAGTATCCGATGCCAATGAGTTTGCCAAGCCGCAGTACAAGGCATCGGATTGTACCATATTCCCCCGCATGTACGAAAACATGCAAGCTGATCATGCTGAAGAATATAAAATCTGGGCTGGAATTAATGATCCTGATAATAAGAGGCTACCCTCATTTGGTGAAAACCTGAAATTCTTCTTCAGGTATCAGCTAAATCACATGTATTTCAGGTATTTCATGTGGAATTTCAGCGGCAGGCAGAATGATATTCAGGGATACTCCGACCGTGTAGATGGTAATTGGATTACAGGTATTAATTTCCTCGATGCTCAGCGGGTTGGTAACCTGGCAACAATCCCCGCCACGATGAAAAGCAAGGCTCATAACAGGTATTTCCTGCTTCCACTGCTATTAGGGATTATTGGTATGGTGTTCCAGTTCAGAAGATCATCAAAAGACTGGTTTGTTGTTTTAAGCCTGTTTGTGATGACAGGAATCGCGATCGTTGTCTATCTGAACCAGTACAGCCCTCAGCCCCGTGAACGCGACTATGCTTATGCAGCTTCATTTTACGCCTTTGCTATTTGGATTGGATTAGGTATGTATGGTTTGTCGGTGTTGTTCCGGAAAAGAATTAGACCGGCAGCAGCTGTGGCACTGGCAGGATTACTCAGTGCAACTGTTCCTGCCATCCTTCTGGCTGAGAACTATGATGACCATAACCGGTCGGGGCGATACACCTCACTTGAACTTGCAAAGGGTTATCTGGATAGTTGCGAACCCAACTCTATTCTCTTCACGGTCGGTGATAATGACACCTTTCCTCTGTGGTATGCCCAGGAGGTGGAGGACTACAGAACAGATGTCAGGGTTTGTAACCTCAGTTTGTTGGGAATGGACTGGTATATTGACCAGATGAAAACCCGGGTATACAATTCCGACCCGATACCTTTTACACTTTCGCACAATCAATACCAAAACGGCACAAGAGATATTGTGTACCTGGTAGAACAAAAGGGGCTTAACGGGATTGATCTTGAAGAATTATTCCAGGTGCTGGATTCGAATGAGAACCTGTTGCAACAAAACGAATCAAACGGCAGTATAAGTTATTATTTCCCGGCCCGTGTATTCGGGCTTCGGATAGATTCAGCAGCCGTTGCAAATGCAGAAATAAAATCTTCAAGAATAGGAATTGTCCCTGAAAAGCAACTCGTATGGAAAATAAATCAGTCAGCGATTCAAAAGAATGATCTGATGGTACTTGACCTGCTGGCGCATTTCAATTGGGAACGTCCAGTTTACATTACTTCACCTACAGCTTCTCCGGTTTTCAGTGGATTAAGGGATTTTTTCCGGCTGGAAGGGCTCGCGTACAGGCTGATTCCTTTCAGGGACACTCTTTCAGATAATCAGGTAGGCTCAATCAACACAGATGTATTGTATGACCGGCTGATGAAGAAAATAGATGTAAAAATGAATAATCGCGATATCTATTACAACGAAGATTATATCAGATATGGAATCAACCTCCGTAATACGTATGCCAGACTGGCTAATCAACTTCTCACCGAGGGCAAGCAAGTTGAAGCACTTAGTGTCTGCGATACTGCGCTGAACCGGTTTCCTTCTGATGTAGTTCCTTATGATTATCTTGCAATAGGAATTGCTGACGTTTATTATAGAGCAGGATCGACTGTAAAAGGCGATCAGATGATGAACAACATGTTGACGGAACTGATTAACCAACTAAGCTGGTACGAGCAACAACCGAGGTCGGTTCAGTCCGGAAATGACATGAACATAAGACAATCGATGGCATTATTGAACTATATTAATCAACTCCTGCAACGGGAAGGAAGGGATGAACTGGCAACTATGTCATCGACAAACCTTCAGAAGTTTTACGAGAGTTATGTTCGCCGAAATCCAACCCTCCGTTAAATGGATTTCTACCGGACACCTATACCATCCTTTGTTCAGAAGTTTCTGCCTACCGGTATGTATTGCCATGGCCCAAAAGCAGATAATACGGTATACCTAACTTTCGACGATGGACCGAATGAAGGGGTTACCGACAAAATTGTTCAACTGTTGGAGCAATACGACATGAAAGCTACTTTTTTTTGCGTCGGGGATAATGCTGCCCGGCAGAAATCTCTCATACAGATGATGGAGCATAAAGGGCATCTAATCGCCAACCATACTTTTAATCACCTAAATGGCATAAAGACCAGGGATTCTGAATATTACAAAAACATTGAGCAATGTAACCAAATTATACCCACCCGTCTTTTCAGGCCTCCATATGGCCGCATAAGATGGCGGCAATGTAAAGTACTAAAAAAAGAGTACAACATTGTGCTTTGGTCGGTTCTCTCAGGAGACTTTGATAACAGGCTTTCCCCGGTTGAATGTGCCGGTCATGTGGTCAGGCATCTAAAAACCGGATCTATCATTGTATTTCACGACAGCATAAAAGCCAGAAACAATGTACTTGAAGCTCTTCCCCGGGTACTTGAGTATCTTGCTTTAAATAACCTATCTTCACTTACACTAAAATCATTGGTTAAACCCGAATAAAATCCCCCATGTCGAAATTCCATTCCAAACCGGTGACTTCGCGCTATCGTATTGCAGGTTTAGCAGCTTTGGCAATAATATTATTGACTCCCGGTTGTGCTACCAAAGGGATGTTAGGAGGGGGGCCAAAAGACACAAAAGCGCCAGTTGTGTTGACTGAAGAGCCACCACATGGCAGTGTTTACTTCAACGGAGATGAAATTGCCATCACCTTTGATGAATTTATAAAGCTTAAAGATGCAACAAAAAACATCCTTATAAGCCCTCCCCTTAAAGAACAACCTGACTACAAGCTCAGAGGGAAAACGCTGTTTATCAAATTTAACGAACCTCTTACTGACAGCACCACCTATTGTCTGTTTTTTGGAAATGCGATTATTGATATCACCGAAGGCAACTCGCTTAGCGGGTACAGTTTTGTTTTCTCAACCGGACCTGTAATCGATTCACTTAGTATTCGGGGAATTGTCAAAGATGCCTATACTGGACTTGCAAAGGAGAATACTCTGGCAGGACTCTTTTCGTTTGGCGATTCACTTAATATTCCTGATAGCGTTGCCTTAAAGCAGGCACCACGTTATATCACCCGTTGTAATGAAGACGGGAGCTTCAAAATTGGGTACATTGCACCCGGTAGATATCTGCTTTTTGCATTAAATGATGTGAATGGCAATTACTTCTATGATCCTTATTCTGAAGCATTCGCCTTTATTGACACACTAATAAAGCTACAATATCAAGCAAAAATTCAGGGACAATCCATAGACACTTCTAAGACAGATTCAATAACGACCGATTCGATCTTAAGAATTGATTTCCCAATACTAGTTGATACTTTGGAATTACATACTGACACCAGCCTTCAGGGAGTGCAGCCTGTTCCAGTTCCAACCTTCAGGTTATGGCTATTCACAGAGCAGGATAGTATACAACGTATAACTTCTAAAGAGAGGACCGATGCAGATGCAATCAGAATAACCTATAGATACCCTCTTTCGAAGCCTCGTGTTTCAATACTAAACAGAGATTCGATCGGGCAAGTTTTCATTGTTTTCAATAGTACATTCGATACCATTGATATATGGACTCCCTCCCCACTTTCCGACACAGTTCATATCAACATTACAGATGAGAAAGGCCGATGTGACACCTTGAATTTGCTATCCCGGAAAAAGACAAGAGCTGGTAGACGGGGACGCGGCGAATCATCTACTGAACATCTCCTCTTTAAGTCAAATCTGACTGGTCAAAGGTTCCCGCACTTCAAGAAATTCATATTGCTTTTCAATCAACCAGTTGCAGAAACGGATACACTCAAATTCAGTTTCATCGCAGGAACAGATACCCTTTCTCCCATTATAAAACAGATAGACTCTGCGGCAATGAAATTTGAATTAGTATATAAGTTTGAACAAAATAAATTGTATAAATTACTAACGGGAGACTCAGCCTTCAGGAGCATTACTGGATTATATTCCGGGAAATCCAATTTTAACTTCACAACCACAACAGCAGAAGACTTAGGGCTGTTAAGGCTCAGCCTGACCACAAATAAGCCTGGTGTTCATCATATACTTCAATGGTTAGATGACAAGTCGAGAATCCTGATAACCAAATCATTTTCAACAGACACTTCCTTTACTATAGCCAATCAGATGCCGGGTAAATATACCCTCAAAATTATTCTGGATAGTAATAATAACAATCATTGGGATACCGGACAATATATGAAATCGATACAACCTGAGGCCACGCTAACAAAAGAGCCAACGGTTGAAATCAGGGCAAACTGGGAGTTGGAAGAGGAATGGAATCTGGTATTTTAGACAATCATTGTTCTCTATTGACAAAGAAGAGGGGGGACATTCTGGTTAATGTCCCCCCTGCTCTTTATCAGTTAAAAAATCTAGGTTTAGTCGTCATTGCAACGATTCAGGCAATCCAGAATCTGAGAGATAGCTTTATTACGAAGCATATAGAATATCTTTTTCCCTTCACGTTTAGAAACAAGAACCCCCTTGCTTTTCAAAATATTAAGATGGTGAGAGGCTGCAGCTTGCTCAATCTGTAATCTCTCATAGATTTCTGTAACACTCAATTTTGCTGATTCGCTTAACATCTCAATGATGGCGATTCTCATCGGGTGAGCAATGGAACGCATTTTACTCGCAGCGTTCTCAAGTTTTGTAATGTCAAGTTCAATTTTGGGCATAGTGGTTAGTTTTGTGCAAAGGTAATTAATTTGAATATTGCAGGTTGATAAATATATAAATATTACAATGATTAGATATTCAATGGTTAGATCATACTAATTCAACCGTTTAAAAACATAATAATTGTAAAAAATAACAAATCTAATAGTAAAACGAAAGCTATATTTCGACAAATAAGGTAGTAGGTTCAAACAGTTTACTATCAAATAAACCCTTATCGCTAATCTTCAATTTAGGAATAACCAGCAACCCCATAAAGGAAAGTGTCATGAAAGGGGCCTTAAGCTCAACCCCCCAGCCATGCGCCAGGCGATCCATCAATTCATATCTTCGAGCGACAGTATGAGCATCAAGGGTAGACATCAAACCAGCAATAGGAAGAGGTAGTATAAATACCTCTTTACCGTGAGCAGCGGCAATTCCCCCTTTATTAGCAACAATTGCATTTACAGCTTCGCACATATCATCATCGTCTGCTCCCACGACTATGATATTATGACTATCATGAGACACAGTAGAGGCCAAAGCACCTCTTTTAAGGCCAAATCCCCTTATAAATCCGACTGTAGGCCTAGACCGAGCTTTATACCGGTTAATAACTGCAATTTTAAGAACATCGTTTTCAGTATCAGAGACAGCACAACCATCAACAATCAGAGGGTGTCCTATAAAACAATCCGTCGTGATCTGCCCGTCAATGGCCTGAATAATCCTGATATGCCTTCCGGTAGCAGGGACACTGAAGTGTGATTTATTAACTTCAGTAGCCTTAAAATTATTTGGAGTTTCAGTATTCATCGCATGACAAACAGATCGGCCTCCCTCAGCTACCTTGATACCATTAATGTATGTTTCCAGTACCTTAAATTCAGCAAGGTTATTAACAACAATAAAGTCAGCAGGATCACCAGCTTGAAGCAAGCCGGCATCCAAATCGTAATGCTTTACAGGATTATAGGTACAGGCACGCAAAACTTTAAATACGTCAATACCAGCTTCAAGGGCCCGAACAACCATGTCATTGATATGTCCTTTAAGTAAATCATCCGGGTGCTTATCGTCACTACATAGCATCACTTGCGCAGGATAATCAGCAATCAGCCTGACCAGAGCATCAAAGTTTCTGGCAGCACTGCCTTCCCTGATTAAGATAGACATGCCTGCTCTAATCTTTTCGATAGCTTCCTCCATGGATTCACATTCATGATCGGTTGAAATACCGGCATGGCAGTAATCTTCTGCCTCAGATCCCCTCAAGCCCGGTGCATGTCCGTCGACAGGTTTTTTGTTCCGACGAGCAGCTTCAATCTTTCTCATAACTTGTTCATCGCGCAGAAGAACACCAGGATAGTTCATCATCTCCGACAAAAATCTGATATCCTTTTGACGTAATAATCTCTCAACATCAGCAGGTGTAACAACTGCTCCAGATGTTTCAAACGAAGTAGCTGGGACACATGATGGAGCTCCAAAGTAAAACTTAAAAGGAATCCTTTTCCCATCTTCAATCATGTATTGGATACCAGGAACCCCCAGAACGTTCGCAATTTCATGAGGATCAGAAACGCAGCCAATTGTTCCGTGGATGGCAGCTATACGACCAAATTCCGACGGAGGCAACATACTGCTCTCAATATGAACATGAGCATCAATAAACCCTGGTAATATATATCTGTTATCGGTTACTGATTTTTCTCTAATCCGACGAATATGACCATTTTCAACTTCAATGTAACCAGAAAACACCCGCTGACGGACAACATCAATTATCTGACCCGATAATGTAAATTGTTTCTGAAGATTCATAGGCAATAGGTTAAGATCATATTGATCATCAAAATTAATACTTTTAGCTTTTCATTTTACACTCAACTAAAAGAATTTCAACCAATAATGTCTCTAACTAACGAAAAAATCGGGCTTTTATTTACCTACCGGCTAAAAATGTTAAAAACTCTTTCTTACTGGATTCAAATTCGAAACAATCGGCTAATAAATAGCATTTATCAGGCTCAAGACAATAATCTGTTGAAAATTTCGCAATTTCGATCTTAGATGATTCAAATTCAAAAAGTTGCAGAATCACCAAAAGTTGTTTAATAGAAAAACAATTCCCGGATATTAGTATCTGCTTTGCCATTGAAAGACGAGTATTGTTGACAGCTTGCTTTTTTAGCAGGATTACCATTTCAGCAAAATCCTTATCCTTGACAACACACTCATTCAAGTATGATACAGGGGGCAGAGGATCGTAACCATGTGTTGGGGTCTGTTCATTAATGAATTGCATAAAAGAATCTCGGGTTTTATCAAGACCGAAAAGCTGCGAAGCCATCTTCAGGTTATTAAGATCAAATAAATGAGGGAATGAAGCTTTAATAATTTCCAAACGAAGTTGCTCATCATGAAACACCTGAGAGCATTTCATTGCACAAGAAACAGAAAGACAATTATTCTTTACAATTGAAATAGCCATCGACATTTTCTGATTATCACTCTCTAGAGTTGTAAGCTGATCATACAGGATTTGAAAATCTTCGTCAGATATAACTGAATGACAATTTTCAGGTCCGGAATAAGTATGCCAGTCCGGAAAAATTAAACCTTGGTTCTCGTTTAGTATAACACTGTTAGGTTTCCCCTTTATTAGATCATATAATCGTATAGCAGAGGAAAATCTACTAAAAACGTCGTAAACAATATAAAACTTATCCTGATCTATAACATATGGATAAGCCGCCAAAGCAAAGTTCAGTCTGGACTCATCAGTTTTAAAGGTATTGCATACCTGCATAACCTGGAATGATGAAAATCGATAGAGATCATTAAGCTGCATCAGCTCAGCTTCTCTTCTGGCTTCCTTTACAGGCGAGTCTGATGTATCCATCAGATTTTGTAAAGTAGATAAGGGTACCAGTGCTCTACTAATTTCCTGCTGACAAAAAATTGGTTGGGATAAAAAGATAAACAGGCATAAACACTTTACAAATTTTATCATCATAGGAATTAAAAATACATGATTATTATGCAAGGTCGGAAAAAAAGGTAAACGGATAACGATTCATCATTTTTAATCATCTTTGCTGTCAAATAAACTATTTAAGTGACTACAATATCCACCGATTATTTATTCACAGGAGTCGGCGATCCATTAAAAGATGCTTTCGTAAGCTTTGATGAACAAGGTACTATTCTTAATTATGGATTCTGTCAACCTGATATTATAATAAACAAATATTATCCCGGCGCAATTTGCCCTGGGTTTATAAATGCACATATTCATACTGAATTATCGCATATCAGATATAGTAAAATTGCAGAATCAGGATCAGGGATGGCAAGCTTCATAAACAGTGTTGCAGGTGTAAGGTTTAAGACATCGATAGAAGATCGCAGAAAAGAGATAGAAAACATTATTAGCTACCTATTTAAACAGGGGGTTACAGGGATGGGTGATATTTGTAATGAAGCAGTATCATTTTCACTCAAACATGATATACCAATAAAGTGGCACCATTTCATTGAATGCTTTGGCACAAATCCTGATACTGCCGAAGAAACAGCCAAAAAGGCAGAGCAGATATATCTAACATCGAAAAATTTAAGATTTCAATCGTCAATTACGCCTCATGCCACCTATTCTATGAGTAGTGCATTATTCAAGTATTTAAACGATAACTTGATTAAAAAAAATGACATGTTATCATTTCATTTTATGGAAAGTCCGGAAGAAATTGAACTACTTACCACTCGTTCGGGCAGACTGACAGATTTATTCAAGGAATGGGGAATACAAACTGATTATCTCCCTGAATCAATTAAATCTCCACTTGACCTGATTATGGAAAGTCTTCCCATGGAAAACAGGCTTTTATTTGTTCATAATACCTTCATCGACAAAATATCATTAATAACAATTCTGGAAAAATTCTCAGATCCTTGGTTCTGTTTATGTCCTGTTTCCAATCTTTCGATAACCGGATATTTACCACCTGTCGACTTGTTGCGTTCAAACACTGATAAAATAGTAATTGGTACTGACAGTACAGCATCTAATAATTACTTATCTATGATTGAAGAGATAAGAGTAATACAGAAATTCTATCCTGTAATCCCATTTCATGAATTAGTAACATGGGCAACCAGGAATGGGGCTCTTTTCTTTGGTTGGGATAAATTAGGTAAAATAGCTATAGGAGGAACCCCAGGTTTAGTTTGGATAGAAGGTTTTATTCAACCTGATATCCCTTTAAGCAAGAATGCTATAACAAACAGGATTGTATAAAAAAGCCGTCAGCACTTTATAATGCTGACGGCCGATAATTTCAGATCCGAAAATCAATTAGTACATATCACCCATTCCACCAGGCATTCCACCAGGCATAGCCGGCATAGCGGGTTTGTCTTCTTTATGCTCAACAACTACACATTCAGTAGTAAGCAGCATGCCAGCAATAGAGGCAGCATTTTCAAGAGCAACACGAGCTACCTTAGTTGGATCTATTACACCTGTTTCAAAAAGATTCTCGTAGCTCTCAGTACGAGCGTTAAACCCATAATCGCCATTGCCTTCCTTCACCTTTTGAATGATCACGGAACCTTCCAGTCCAGCATTCTGAACTATCTGACGAAGCGGTTCTTCAAGTGAGCGACGGATGATGGCAATACCAGTCTTCTCATCTTCGTTCTCCGCCTTTACAGAATCGAGAGAACTTATAGCACGAATAAAAGCAACACCACCACCAGGCAGGATACCTTCTTCATTGGCAGCCCGGGTAGCATTAAGTGCATCATCAAATCGATCCTTCTTCTCTTTCATTTCAACTTCACTGGCAGCACCAACATAAATAACTGCTACACCTCCAGAAAGTTTTGCAAGGCGCTCCTGAAGCTTTTCCTTATCATAATCAGAGGTTGTAGTCGAAATCTGTGCTTTTATCTGAGCGATACGAGTTTCAATTCCAGCCTTGTCACCACGACCACTCACGATAGTTGTGTTTTCTTTATCAATAGATACCTTTTCAGCACGACCAAGATATGATAAATCAGCATCTTCGAGTTTATATCCTTTTTCTTCACTGATAACAGTACCACCTGTAAGTACAGCTATATCTTCCAGCATTTCTTTACGACGGTCGCCAAAACCGGGAGCTTTAACAGCAGCCACTTTCAGAGCTCCTCGCAGGCGGTTTACCACTAATGTAGCAAGAGCTTCACCATCAACATCTTCAGCAACAATAATCAGAGCATGGCCAGTCTGTACAACTTTCTCAAGTACAGGCAGGAAGTCCTTCATTACAGAAATTTTCTTGTCGTAAATAAGAATATAAGGATCTTCATAAACGGTTTCCATTTTCTCGGTATTGGTTACAAAATAAGGGCTGATGTACCCTCTGTCAAACTGCATACCTTCGACAACTTTAACCGTTGTTTCAATACCCTTGGCTTCCTCAATAGTGATGACACCCTCATTTTTCACTTTTTGCATTGCTTCTGCAATAAGCTTACCAATTACAGTATCGTTGTTAGCTGAGATTGTAGCAACCTGTTCAAGCTTCTGGTATGAGTCTCCCACTTGACGGGTTTGGTCTTTCAAGCTAACGATAACAGAAGACACGGCTTTATCAATACCACGCTTCAGATCCATTGGATTGGCACCAGCAGTAACATTTTTTAATCCCTGGGTATAAATAGCCTGAGCAAGAACTGTTGCTGTAGTAGTACCATCACCTGCAAGATCATTGGTTCTTGAAGCTACTTCCTTTACCATCTGGGCACCCATATTCTCTCTTTTATCGGCGAGTTCAACCTCTTTCGCAACAGTCACTCCATCTTTTGTAACGGCAGGAGCACCAAATGATTTCTCGATAATTACATTACGACCTTTAGGGCCTAATGTAACTTTAACAGCATTGGCTAATGCATCAACACCGCGTTTAAGGGCCTCCCGTGCTTCGTAATTATAAGTAATGTCTTTAGCTGCCATAATATCAATTTATTAATTGTTTAAACATTTTAATATTAAATAATTGCAAGAATATCTGATTCACGCATGATCAGGTAATCTTTACCATCAACATTGATCTCAGTTCCGGAATACTTGCCATAAAGAACTGTATCACCATTTGAAACGGTCATGGGTTCGTCCTTTTTCCCAGGTCCAACGGCCACCACCGTTCCCTTCTGAGGTTTTTCTTTTGCTGTATCAGGAATAATGATTCCGCCAACAGTTTTTGATTCTGCGACAGCAGGCTCAACGAGCACACGGTCAGCAAGTGGTTTTACGTTCAGGTTTGCCATAATTATACTATATTTTAATTGAACTTTAAAATTCCGGAGCGAGCCTTGCATATTGCATGCCAAGTATTTCTTCCTGTCAGATCAATTTTCAAATCAAATGCAAAGAGTACCATAAGTATTTGATTATTAACTATTTCAATTTAAAAAATATTGAGAGAGTAGAAAAAAAAAGTCAGAACGTCTATGACATTCTGACATTAGCTCATTAGAGTTGCTGACGATTATTCAGCTGGCACTTCGGATGAACCGGTTGGTGGAGCTTGGTAGTCAACAGCCTTTTGTTGACCGGCAGCTTCCTGTTGACGAAGTAGTTCAGAATTAGTATTAGTAGTTACTGAAACTACACCCCTGGGAATAACAAAAATCGAGAAGAGACTAAGAACCAATAAAACTACAGCAAGAGACCAAGTACTCTTCTCCAGGAAATCAGCTGTTTTCCGAACACCCATAATTTGATTGGACCCTGAAAAATTAGAGGCGAGTCCGCCACCTTTTGAATTTTGTACCAGCACTACAAGTGTTAAGAGAGCACAAGTAATAAGGATCAAAACAGAAACTAGTATGTATCCACCCATTGGATTTAAGATTTATTACTGTTATTCAGTAAGTTTTCAATTTGGGCTGCAAAGTAACCACTTTTTTCGGGAAAATTCAAACTTAATTTTTCGAAAATTTTAATAGCTTTCGGAAGATTTCCTTGTGTAATATATACCCTAGCTAAAGTTTCACTGACAATTTCATCATGATCTATGTTACTTTGGCTCACGAATTCATTCTGATTAAAAAAACCTGCTCTTGGTTTGGACAACTTTGGTTCTTCTTCCAAAAACCTATCAATCAAACTTATCTTCCCTGAGTGTTCACTTTCAGGCAATTCTTTTGTAAGCAAATTTTCCCGTTCAAGTAAATCATTTACATCAAATGGTTTACTGAATTCTGAAATTTTCGATTTCAGAGCATGGTTCTCAAGGACTGAATCTACCTCAATTGCCTTTCTTATATTTCGTTCCTCCATCTTTCTTGCTGCCTTCAACTCGGCAAGACGATGATCAATAAGGCTGAGTAAAGCTTCTTTTTTGCTTGCTTTAGCTGTCACATTCTGCTTTTGATCAATCAAAGAATCAGAATTATGTACCGATTCTATTTCTTTATTAATCTCATCTCGTTCCTGTTGAGTATAATGAATTCCAATAGTCTCATCATCAGTATCGGATTCTTTTTTATTTCCCGTATTTTCAGAACCTTTAACTGGCATATCAACTAGCTCAAAGGTCAGTCCGGCTTTCATATCCACTAGGGGATCAATATCATTCAAATCTCGCAAAATCTCGGACGCAGACTTCAGCAAGCACCGTAAAACCCTTCTGTCGGAGGCATAGGCTGCTGCAATCTTTAATTGATTTGCCATATGAACACTACGTTCGCTTTGAAGTCCTCTGGCATACACAAGCTGCAATGTCTGACAATAGGGATACTGTTCAATCAACTGGGATAGTCTCCACAATCCATCAGTAGACCAGGGATAATTTGCACGAATAAGTAACAGAAAATCATTGCCGGAGTTAATATCCATAATGAACCAGAGGTTTATTACCAGTTAACAACAGCCTTATTGAAGATATCATCAACCAAGGCCTCAGTAATAGTTTCAACCAGATTATCCTGTACACTATTCAAATCAAGAGTACTACTATAATCTTCAAAACGAGAGAAAGACTGTTCAAAATTCTGAGATTCGTCAATACTATTAACAAAGATTACTTTAACAGTTATAGTTAACCGGTACTGAGCAGCAACATCGTTCCCCTGTATTGCTGTCGGTGAGGCAGTGTAGTTGGTGATATGACCTTCTATTGAAAGATCACCCTTCGAGTTAACAAGATCTAATCGAGTTTGACTGGCAAAACGATCACGCAATGCATCTGTAAGTGTTGAACTAAGGGCTGGGTTTATAAGTGATGCCTCGTTGGAAAAATAACCTATACTGATTGTCCTTGCCTCCAATGGTATTGATGCGCCTGTAAAAGAATAGCTCAGGGAGCAACCTTGAAAGAATACACTAATCAAGAAGACTTTAATAAACAGAAGAGTTGTACGCTGAAACATCATTACCGAGAATTAATTCCCCACAAAGATAGGATAATGATTAACAAAGACCGGACGGACATTCACTTTCACCTGTCACAGAAGTCTCATTTTTTATTGTGTCTTTGCGATAAACATCAAGGGATACAAGCATAGCAATAAATGCCCAGACAGGAACCGATAGCTTATCAGTATCTAAAAAATTATTAAGCAGACCATGAACAAAGTATGTAACCAATCCCACAGTAATTGAAAGAGATACAGCCCTCATGCGCCGATCTGACAATTTACGCCTTAAATTAAGTCCATAATACACAACTACAATGACCAATGTAATGACGATTAACATACCTGGAATTCCCTGCTCTGACATTGGGCCGATAAATTCACTATGAGCATTCCCTTTATCACCGGCGTTAGTACTTATAATAGTCTTCTCCCTAGACATTTGATATGGGGCATAAACAAACTGATATGTACCAGGGCCCCAACCAAGAAAAGGTCGTTCACCGGTTAGTCTAAAAGCTGCCTCCCACCGATTAATTCGCTCAAGATTAGAAGCGTCTGAAGAAATGTTACTTATAGAACGGACATGCTCTACAAAGTTTGCAGAAGAATCTTGTTTGTTCTTCTCCAAACGATCAAGTATCTCTCGTTGGAAAACACTAAAAACGGCTACGACAGAGATTGTAGTCAGAAAGATATATTTGAATTTAATCTTTAGCCATACTGCAATGGCAACAGAAAGCCCAGCAATGCTTCCGATCCAGGCCGCCCTGCTATAACTTAGAAAAAGGCCAACAAGTAGCAATGAAAGAATAACCATTCCTGCCATTCTAACGGAAAGACCGAAACCGCGATTAAAACTCAATACCAGAGCTGAAGGTAACATTAAAGCTAAAACAGCGCCGTAGGCTGTATGGTCATTATAAAAAGGAGTCATTACAGAATTACCTATCTCCTCATTAAATCCAAATGAAGCGTGACGCACTGTTGAATAAATCACTACCAATGCTAGCGGGATTAAATAAGCCCAAAAAAAACGCCAAATAAACCGATGATCCCGAAAGAGTAACACACCCATAAAATAGAACGGAACCACAAACCATAATCTTGAGAGCAGATATTTAAATGAAACAACTGGAATTTCACTGCTTATACACGTCAATGTCATCCAGAGAAGCTGTATTAAGATGACAATACTTATGGGATGTCTCAGAATCTTCCAGTCATATTGACGTTCATAAAAGAGCTTAATGAAAAAGATTAGTAATAGTCCAAACATCAGCGGTTCAGAAGGTATACTAACTCCAAAACCTAGCTCAGAATCGGCCATATTAATGGCTAATGGGGTAAAAGCTACAGCCATTATCCATACTAGATCAAGCGAAAACAAAAAGAAAAGTACAAACAGAATCCCTACCGGGAACAAAAAGCCCCAGTATTTTTGTTGAATAATTAAATACGTACTGATTACTAAATAAATAATAGTAACCAGATAAAACCATTTCAACCGAAAGGAGGGAACTATAGATTCCTTAACAGGCATTACTATTTGCTTGATTTACTAAATGACCTTTTTAATGTCGTGTTCTCCAGGATACCAATAGTCAGAACTGACAATAATAAAACTGATAATAGGCTACAGGCAACAATAATCCAACGTACAGGAGTGGCTTTTTTATCCGGAATTTCAGGAGAAGTTACAAGATTTACATAAGAAAATTGTCGATCTAAGTTCATTTGAGCAATATCATATTCTTTCTGATAGTCAGAATAAACAAGAGCATCGGCTTGTAACAAACTAACAAGATAGACGATCTCCCCCCCTTTTTCCTCAAGACTTCTTCTAAGCCTGTTTACTTCTGGTGAATTTACACCACTACTGCCGGTTTTTAGTACACCCCTCATTACTTCTCGAGACTGTTCATCATAACCTGGAACGAGACCATACTCGACACCCAATTTGAGCATCCGGTTTTCTATCGAATCAATCTTCACCTTTTTCCTGTCAAGATGACGTTTATACATCGCAACGACTTCCTCAAACTTATTATTATGAAGTGATCTGATCTTAAAATTGTATGCATCTATTATACCATTAATAATGTTACGCGCAAGTACAGGATCTGTGTCCAATACCTCTATCATAACAGCTTCATAAGGCGTTTTATTGATTTTTATATTCTTTCCATATTCATAATACAGGGTAGACCTCCATAACGGATTGAGTGTATCGACACCATAATGTACGGTGAGATCAAATCGTTTTACCACACTATCACGAATTGAAGCAGATTGCATTATCTGAAGCATTTGCTCCGTCTCGCTTTCATCGCTATATGGCGCTACATTGGAAGGATAGACAATCGCAAATGATTTGTATCGGGGCGAAATAAAATGCTTACCTGAGAATACTACCGAGAGTATTAAAGTAATACCCAGAATAATAGCCAGGTGTACCTTCCATTTTAGGACAAGCTTTAAAATATTAACACTTCTGAAGTAATTTTCCATGGATTCAAGATTAACAATAACTGGTTCTGGAACAACGGTATATAAGTTTTTAAGTGATATTTGGCTTAATAGATCTTCACATGGATGTGTTTCATTGACAACTGAGATCCGGGCTTTTTTTTTTCGTTATCCAGAGTAAATCTTTCAATTCCTGCTGCCACTACAACTGCCAACATAAACGTAGAAAGCATCGTAAACAAAACAATTAACCACCGTATTGGATAAGACTTCTCTTCAGCGGGATATGCTGTATTTACAACAAACTTCTGAGGAAGACTTTGAGTCGCATCAACCAATGCCTGGTCATATCGAGCTTTAATAAAACTCAGTTGCTTTTTCTCATACTCTAGTTGATTCCTCAATGACACATATGCCCCACCATAAAGTGCCAATACGTGAAGTTTATCTTCCAACGCCTTGATCCCTTCTTTGTTTGCTTTGGCAATTTCAATGGCTAATTGTTGGTTCATCATCTCTGATTGGGTTTCATAATCATAAACTCCAAGTTTTCTTAGCTCAGTAAGAGAATCCTCCATCGCCTTGATCTCTGATTGTAGCTTTGTGTATTCACCTTCAACTATATGATATGCCTGTAGCGCCCGTTCTCTCTGCATGATAGTTTTGGTTGAATCATACAACATGCTGATATCATTGGCAATATCAGCTGCGATGACAGGGTCTGTATCATAGACAGTGATCTTGATAGCCATATTCTCAGTTCTCCTGAACTCAATATTAGCCGTATATTCATCATACAGACGAGTCAAAGCACGACGAGAACTCTTCTCAATACCATAGTGCCTCATTAAATCATACTTACTTATGATTTTATCACGAATCAGATTTGAATTTAAAATCTGAATCATTTGCTCTGTCTGTTCTTCGGCTCCAAATTCCATAACATCCTGCAGCGGGGAATTGGCCTCGTTCAACAACACCTTTGAGATCCCGCTGGTTGAAACAGGATACATTATCACTACTGATTTAAACATAGGCTTTATGAACCATGGCGAAGAAAAAACGAAGGAGGCTACCAGAGCTAATACTAGTATAAGAGCCATTGGCTTTCGCCATCGGTTAAGGAAGTAAAACAATGTCAGCGAATTAAAATCATTGCTGACATCTAAATCTTCTCTCATAGAACGTTGTGGTTTATTTCACAAAATGTCAAACGAACGGTCAAAAGTATAAAAATAAAGCTAAATCAGCAACTTTGGTTATTCTCAGGCAGTACGATTATTAGCAGAACGTGGTTGTAAATGATGAATTAGCAACTTAAAATCCAACAGCTTTAATGTGAATACAACGATTATTATTAAAATTACAGAAATAACAACCGAATAGCCCCATTTTAATGGGGTCAACTTCAATACAAAAGACAGAATAAAGGTTAATACAAGGAATACTCCCAACCGAACCAAATAACCATAATTCACTTCTACTTTAAATAGTTTAATTACTAAGTAGATCTGGATTGTAGCCGACATATATTGTGAAACCAGACTGGCCAATCCCGATCCGTATGCCATAAGTGAAGGAACAAGAACTAAATTGAAAACAACGCTACAAATCATCGAAATAGTTGCGGTAATGTTAAGTTTAAGAAGGCTGCCATGTGCAGTCAGTAAGGTTCCCATTACATAGCTCGATGATATTGCGACAAAGCCAAACATTAGCAGGCCAAACAATTGAGAAGCCTGCTGAATACGCGATGCAAATTCAGTTGTGGACTCATCTATATGAACAGGATATAGCATAGTCATCACTTCGTATCTATAGATAAACGACAAAATTGCAATACTTACACTAAGTACAAACACCATGTTGAACGAGAGTGTAAGCATAGGACGAATATCATGTCTGTTTTTCAACATATTGGCAAAAAGCGGAAGCAATAACACCGAGAATAAATAGGCAACCATATTTACGGCATCTAGAATTCTAAAAGCCGAAGCGTAAATTCCGACTTGAGTCTCGCCAACTCCTTTGGGCAACAATCGTTCAATAAATACAGAATCAATTCGATTATAGGAAGTCATCAACAATACCAGAACTGCATAGGGGAAACTCTTTTTCAAGATCATCAGGATAAATGGCCAATTCCAGTTTAGTCTTTTAAAAGCTGACTTTCTGATCACAACGACCAATCCGATAATTACTGTAATTATATAAGAAATCGTTTGAGCATATACAAACCATTCCAATTTGAATATCTTTCGAGTCGCCGGAAACCAGATCAAAAACCCAAGCAAAAGAATCATAAAAACTCTATCAAGAACAGAAAGAATACTATCGGTCGTAAAGAGTAATAATCCGCTGATGTTCGACCTCAGGTATAGTATGAATGATAGCAAAAACTGGTTGAATCCTACCACTGCAAGTAATCTAAGTTGCTGTTGATCATAGCCAATTAGAAATCCAGTAGTCAAGGTAAATATAAAATAAACGACCAGCAGTAGCAACTTCACAACGAAGATATTAGAAAAGTGTTTGTGAAGTAAATGACTGTTCTGTGCTATGTTGCGATTATTGAAATTGGTAATTCCAAGATCAAGAATAATATTAAAGAGAAACGAAAAATTTAATATGGTAAAATAAAAACCGTACTCCTCAGTTCCAACCAGGTTTTGGAATTGCAAATCAATTCCAAAAATCCATAACGGCTTAATAATCAGGTTAAGAAAAAGAAGGAGGACAAGGTTTGTAAGAAATTTTCGTTGCATCGCTATAACTTTTGAACAGAAGGGAGACCTTATCAGAAGAAAAGGCATCCGAAAAACTTCTTTCAACTAGAGCCCCGAACATCATGATATCCGTAATGAATTCGGGTAACTGGCCAACGCAACAAAGGTACGATTATTCTGCATCTGTACAGAGGTTGTATTTTTTGCCAAAACACTTAAAAATACAACTTAAACCCTCAATGTTTCGTATTTTTGACCCCTAAACAATCTTCTCAGACTTGAATATTGCCATAAACGCCCGCATGTTACTAAAAAACCGGCTTGAAGGAATTGGTTGGTTTACTTATGAATCCTTCATCCGCATTACGCAACAGCATCCTGAACATCAATTCTATTTCCTTTTTGATCGTAAATGGTCACCTGAATATGTGTTTTCTACGAATATAACGCCTATTGTAGTTCCACCCCAGGCACGTCATCCTTTGTTGATAAAACTATGGTATGACCTTTGTATTCCTTTCGTTCTCAAAAGAATAAAAGCTGATATTTTTGTTAGCACTGATGCTATGCTTTCATTATATACCAAAGTTCCGACATTGCTTGTAATTCATGATCTGAATTTTGAACATTACCCAAATGATCTGCCCTGGTTAATAAGAAAATACTACCGTAGCCATACTCCTAAATTTGCCTTACATGCCTCGGGTATTGCTACTGTATCAGAATTTTCTAAAAATGATATTATCTCAAAATATGGTATCCAGGAAGACAAAATCGCTATTGTTTACAATGGGGCCAATGAAAACTTTCATCCCCTGGATATCATATCTCAACAACAAATTCGTCTTCAATACAGCGACGGTTTGCCCTATTTTTTATTTGTCGGATCGCTACACCCTCGTAAAAATCTAGCGAACCTTTTCAAGGCATTTGATCATTTCTGTTCATGTAATGCTGGTATAGACACGAACCTACTGATTGTTGGCGAGCGTCGCTGGTGGACAAATACGATCCAGGAAGCATTTAATTCAATGCTTTTCCAGAATAGAGTCAAATTTACTGGTCGTGTATCAACCGAAAGTCTCCATAAAATTTTAGCATCAGCACTTGCCCTTACCTACGTTTCCAATTTCGAAGGTTTTGGAATACCAATCATTGAAGCATTCAAATGTGGTACTCCGGTAATTACCAGCAATGTAACTTCCATGCCAGAGATTGCAGGCGGGGCTGCTCTACTGGCAGACCCTTCCTCTCCTGAATCGATTTCGATAGCCATGAAACAATTGGCAACCGACAAGCGTCTAAGAGATGAACTGATTTTGAAAGGATTTGAGCGGGCTAAAGATTTCAACTGGAACAACACAGCCGAAAGACTCTGGAAATCAATAGATAAAATTACTCAATCGTTATAACAAAATGAATGTATTGATTCTTGGTTCAGGTGGTCGGGAAAACGCCCTTGCCTGGAAAATTGCGCAAAGCCCGTTGCTGAATGAACTTTTCATTTCTCCTGGGAATCCTGGTACTGTGAAGATTGGGAAGAACATTCCTCTTAACATCATGGACTTCAAACAAGTCGAAGCCACCATTTTTGAACATCAGATAGAATTGCTTGTCATTGGCCCTGAAGCTCCCCTGGTAGGCGGGCTGACAGATTTCTTAAAAAATTCAAAAAAAACCTGCAATCTGATGATTGTTGGTCCTGGCGCTATGGGTGCTCAGCTGGAAGGGAGTAAAGACTTTGCTAAAGCATTTATGATGCGTCATCATATTCCAACAGCAGCATACAAAACATTCAATATCGACCAATTCACTGAAGCCGTGGACTATATAAATACTCTTCACCCCCCATACGTAATAAAAGCCGATGGACTAGCTGCCGGGAAAGGAGTAATTATTTGTTCTGAAGTACAGGAAGCTAAAAACACATTAGACGACATGCTACTGAAAGGTCGTTATGGAAAAGCCTCCGGGAAGGTAATAATAGAACAGTTTTTAGATGGCATTGAACTCTCTGTTTTCGTTATGACTGACGGGAAACACTATTGTTTACTCCCAGAGGCTAAAGATTACAAACGAATTGGAGAATATGATACAGGCCCCAATACAGGAGGAATGGGAGCTATTTCCCCTGTCCCGTTTGCGGATGAATCTTTCATGAAGAAAGTGATTTCGCAAATCATAGAGCCAACCATCAACGGATTGCTAGCCGATAACATTGATTACAAGGGATTCATCTTCTTTGGGTTGATCAATGTAAATAACAACCCTATGGTAATTGAATATAACGCAAGAATGGGTGACCCGGAGACAGAAGTAGTGATGCCACGCATTGCTGAAGATATCTTACCTTTTTTGATTGAAACAGCAAGTGGGACGTTGAAAAACGGAGTTATAAAGACTGATCCGCGATATGCCGCAACAGTCATGATGGTTTCGAAAGGCTATCCAGGAGACTATGAAACGGGGAAATTAATTACAATGAAAAAACTGGATTCAACAGAAATGGTTTTTCATGCTGGCACAACCATACATCCAGCGTCGGAACAGTTGGTTACAGCAGGAGGCAGGGTAATGGCTGTTACAGCATATGGCAAGAATGTAAAAAATGCATTCTGCGAGGCTTACAGGAAGGCTAACTGCATCACTTTTGAAGGAGCATACTATAGAAGCGACCTTGGTAAAGACTTAATTTAATATTTTGTCAATTAAACATCTTACATACAATCAGATAGACTACAAAAAGTGGGATGAATGTATCAACAAAGCATTCAACGGCCGCGTATATGCACTATCTTGGTATCTGAATGAAATATCATATGGCTGGGAAGCACTGGTAGAAGGAGACTATTTTTCCGTAATGCCATTACCCGGGAGCAAAAAGGCTGGCATAAATTATCTATTTCAACCATTCTTCACCCAACAATTGGGTTTATTTTCCATTGGATTAATAACCCCTGAGCAAATTAATAATTTTCTGAAAGCCATACCATCCAAATACCGGTATGGGGAATTAAATCTCAACAGTCATAACAAAATCCCAGCCAGCAACCTTTATCAACTCAGTTTTAATTCAAATCATGAACTCGATTTGATCAGACCATACGAATCAATCCTGCATAACTTCTCAGTTAATACTCGCCGAAATATTCGTAAGTCATATTCTCAAAAGCTTTCTCTTTCAAAAAGCTCCAATCCGGAAGAGCTTGTAGCATTATTCACTGCTAATAGAGGAGCTCTACTGAACCACATTACTGATCTACACTATACCAGATTGATTGCCCTCATGTACAAAGCAATTGGTAATGAAACAGGATTTATTTCGGGTTGTTACAGAAACAATAACCTTCTTTGTGGTGCTTTTTTTCTTAATTTCAAAAACCGGTTGATTTTTCTTTTTTCAGCTCTGAGTGATGAAGGAAAAAAGAATGGTGCCATGTTTTTCTTGCTTAATGAAACAATTCGTCAATTTGCAGGAAACCCTGTAATACTGGACTTTGAAGGTAGCAATGAACCAAATCTGGCTCGATTTTACAAGAGCTTTGGAGCTATAGAAGTGAAATACCCGAGAATTTTATTTAATCGACTTCCCTTTCCGCTTAGGATAACTGTAAATGCTGCAAAAAAACTGCGTCAAATATTGTCCTTTTAAAACCCGCTTCCAAAACCACTTTCATCATGATACAAATACTGGGTAATCAAAACTCTATTTTTAATCAGTTTATCGCTGAAATAAGGGATGAACAAATCCAGAAAGATCCTTTGCGTTTCAGAACCAATATTGAAAGGATCTCAATGATATTTGCATATGAGATTAGTAAAAGACTAAATTATACAAATAGAGAGGTAATTACAAGCCTGGGGGTAGCAAAAACACCAGTCCTTGCCGACCCAGTAGTAATAGCATCCATTCTAAGGGCAGGATTACCGATGCATCAGGGAATGCTTTCAATCTTTGATAAAGCTGAAAATGCATTTATTTCAGCCTATCGTAAATATGCAAAGGATGAAGTATTTCAGATAAAAGTTGAATACACATCCAGCCCCTCACTGAAAGGTAAAACCCTTATCCTAAACGACCCCATGCTAGCAACGGGTGCCTCTATGGCTCTTACATACAAAGAACTTATGCAATTTGGCAAACCCTGCCATACCCACATCGTAAGCATAATTGCAAGTGCAGAAGGAGTTGATTACATCAAACGACAACTTTCGACTGGTGACTATACGCTTTGGGTAGGAGCCATCGATGATGAGCTTACTGCTCAGTCATATATAGTGCCAGGCCTGGGTGATGCCGGAGATTTAGCCTTCGGGAAGAAAAATGAAACACATTAATTATGAAAAGTATAATTTCCAGAATAATCGATCCTGTAGCCATTGAAAATATACGGATCGCCACGCACAGCATAAGAAGTCATCTGTTACGAACTATTCTGACAGTAATGATTATTGCTTTTGGAATAATGGCACTAGTAGGTATCCTTACCTCAATTGATGCAGTACGCTATTTCTTTGTTGAAAATTTCACGCGTATGGGCAGCAACACATTTACTATCAGAAACATGACGATGCAAAGAGGTGGAGAGCATCACAGAAGCGATTTTCTTAAAAAAATCACTTATGATGAGGCTCTTGAATTCCGACGTAGCTTTAATTTTCCATCAGTTACCTCAATCTCTACTTTTGCAAGCGGTTCTGCAACTGCTCGATTTGAAGGAAAAAAAACGCATCCTAATAACAGGGTATGGGGTGCCGACGAAAACTACCTGGCGACCTCAGGTGAAATTATCAGTAAAGGCAGAAATTTTACTTCAGCTGAGGCATTTTATGGCAATCATGTTGCTATTCTGGGAGAAGCAGTTGCTGATGAACTTTTTGGAAAAAATGCAGAGCCAATCGGAAAAATTATTGGAGTTGGATCTGGTCGCTATGTCGTCATCGGTGTGTTAAAATCAAAAGGAAGTAGTATTGGTTTTTCAAACGACCGAACCGTTATTCTTCCATTAATGAACGTCAGACAGGTATTTGCCAGACCTAACCAATCATATTCCATCAATGTAATGACTTCTCAGACAACCTCTATGAACGCTGCTATTGGTGAAGCTACCGGTATATTTAGAACAATTAGAAAAGTTCCATTAGGTGAACAGGATAATTTTTCAATAATCAGATCTGATACCTTCGTCGAGATGATGATTCAGAATACAAAGATGATATCCATTGCTGCAACTTTTATTGGAATGATAACACTTATAGGTGCAGCTATTGGTTTAATGAATATTATGCTTGTGTCTGTGACAGAAAGAACCCGTGAAATAGGTATCCGGAAAGCCATTGGTGCCAACAAACGTACCATCAGGAATCAATTTCTTGCAGAAGCTATAGTAATTGCACAAATCGGTGGTGCATTGGGAATCTTAATGGGGATTGCAATTGGAAACGTAGTTTCCTTTCTGATTGGCAGTAGTTTTATCATACCCTGGCCTTGGATTATCCTTGGAGTAACTCTCTGTTTCATCGTAGCCATGGCCTCAGGAATTCTGCCAGCGCGAAAAGCTGCTAACCTTGATCCCATAGAAGCCTTAAGGTATGAGTAAAGCTCAGGAACCGGATTAATCCAACCCGTGTTCCTTTATCTTTCGATAAAGCGTCCGCTCTGAGATACCTAACTCTTTGGCGGCGCTTTTTCGTTTGTTATCATGCTTATGTAAAGCTCGCCTTATCAACTCAATATTTCGACGTTCAAGCGACAGATTCTCTTCAATCTCTTCTGAATCTGTGATCGGTTCATTTAAATGAGCAGCAATATCTGTGCTAATCTCTATGTGTGGTGGCCTATCGTTCGTCTCTTCTATCTCATCATCAAAACTCTGATGTTTTAATCTATTTATCACACTGGCATGTGTCGAATATACCTCAGATGTAACTCCACTGTGGGTAATTATATCTCCAACTAACTTCTTCAACTCACTGATGTCCTTTTTCATGTCAAACAACACCTTGTATAACAAGTCCCGCTCATTGAAATCAATACCACTCTGGGGTTTCCCTTTTACCAGTACAGGTAGTTCAGAATAATTATTCTCAGGGAGATAACGATGTAATGTGGTAGCTGATATCTCTCTATTTTGTTCAATGATACTGATCTGCTCCGTGATGTTCTTCAACTGTCGTATATTACCAGGCCAACGGTAGCCGGCCAGCATTCTGACAGCCTCCTCCGAAAGATGAATCGCCGGCATCCTGTACTTTTCTGCAAAGTCGGCAGCAAATTTTCTAAACAACAAATGAATGTCTTCCTTGCGCTCACGCAACGGAGGCATATAGATCGGGACCGAGTTCAATCGATAATATAGATCCTGTCTGAAACGACCCTGATTAATGGCATCAGGAATTGTAACATTTGTAGCCGCCACTACTCTAACATTGGTTTTTATAACCTTTGATGAGCCTACCTTGATAAACTCCCCTGTTTCCAATACTCTAAGAAGCCTTACCTGAGTCGATAGGGGTAGTTCTGCTACTTCATCCAGGAAGATGGTACCACCATCTGCCACTTCAAAATAACCTTTACGTGATTCATGTGCTCCTGTAAACGAACCTTTTTCATGACCAAACAACTCAGAATCAATAGTCCCTTCAGGAATGGCACCACAGTTAACTGCTATATAGGGACCATGCTTTCTCGTACTCAATTGGTGAATAATCTGAGGAAAGACTTCTTTCCCTACACCGCTTTCACCGGTAATAAGCACAGAAATATCAGTGGGTGCTACCTGCCTAGCTATATCAATAGCCCGCTCAAGTAACACCGAATTACCCATTATCCCGAACCTATGTTTAATTGACTGTATTTCCATATCTATGTTTTTTCAGATGCAAACAAATCCTGATGCAAAGATACTGAATTGCTCCTGACACATTGGCAGTAAATTTTCGAAAGCCATTACCAAACTGTTCAATCACCCTTTCTTTTCAAATAAAAAGGCGCAAAAAGTGTTGACTTTTTGCGCCTTAAAGTATCAAATTTAAAGATTATCGCCTGACTGAAGCTCCATATTTTGATTCAAAGGCCTTGATCAATCTTTCCATCACACGTTCGATCATTTGATCGGTAAGAGTTTTTTCCGTATCAAGAAGGGTGAAGGTCATAGCATAGGATTTCTTATCTGCCCCAATCTTTTCTCCTTCATAAATATCAAAAAGTGATACATGTTTGAGAAGCCCAGGCTCTGTCTGGTATGCCAATTCTTCGAGAGAAGAATACGTAACCCCTTTATCTATCACAAGAGCCAGGTCACGTTTCACTTCCGGGAAACGTGGAAGTTCTTTAAACTTAATGCTTCCGTTTTGGTGATAGCGGAGCAATTTTTCCCAATAGAGCTCGCCATATACAACACCTTGCCTTAGATCAAAATAACGTAATATATCAGGGCATATCAAACCCAGAGAGCCCAGTCTCTCGCGCTTGTATGTAAAATCTATACCTTGCGAGAACATAGGGTGTTCGCTGGATACCATCTTAAGTTTAAGCAAGTCAAAACCTAGTACACTTAATACCCGTTTTACATGAGAGTGGACAAAATAGAAATCGCCTTCTGAAGCACTTCCTTTCCATGTATTTTTAGTAACCGATCCAGTTACAAAGATAGATAGCATTAACTCCTCATTAAAACGATCCGTCACCAACGCATTAACAGGGAGCTCAGGATTTCGTTTGTATATTTTACCAAACTCGTATAATTTCAGGTTACTGCGTTTTCGATTCTGGTTAAGAAGAATAGTTTCCAGACCGCTAAAAAGCAAGGTCTGCCTCATTACATTCAATTCCCGCGAAAGCGGGTTAGCCAGATCAACGCTCCTTTGTGTGTCAATCCACGGGAAATCGGCTGCATATTGAGCTTTAGATAACGAGAGGGTCATGATTTCGTTGAAGCCATTGCTGGACAACTGATCTGAAATCTTATTACGCAACTTCTCAGAATCAGGCTTTTGGCTAAACGAAAAGGAGGCAGAGAAGCGACTACCAATTTCAATATTATTGTATCCATAGATTCTCAGTATCTCTTCGGTCACATCAGCCTCCCGAGTTACATCAATACGGTATGCCGGTGCCTCTAACAGAAGCTGATCTCCAACCTTTTCAAGTATCTTGAAATCGAGCGACTCCAAAATAACTAACACCTTCTCATCCGGAATCCGCTTTCCAATTAAAGCTGCTACACGAATCAGATCAACCTGAATATTGGCAGGTTTGAAAGGTTTGGAAACCACATCTATGATTTCCGACGACACCATTCCACCTGTCACTTCACATATCAACAATGCTGCTCTCTTAAGAATATCAACTGTTGTGGTAGGATCAACGCCACGTTCAAACCTGAATGAGGCATCTGTATGCAATCCATGATATTTTGATGTACGCCTGATTGTACCAGGATCAAAACATGCGCTTTCCAAAAAAATTGAGGTAGTGGAATCATTCACGCCACTCTTCAATCCACCGAAAACGCCTCCGATACACATCGGTTCATCACCATTACAGATCATAAGATCCTCATCAGTTAAAGTTCGTTCAATGCCATCAAGGGTAACAAACTTAGTCCCAGAGGCCAATTTCTTTACAACTACTTTTCCGGAAGTAATTCCCGAAGCATCAAAAGCATGTAGTGGTTGGCCCGATTCCATCAAGATGAAATTGGTAATATCAACGACATTATTAATTGGCCTTATTCCGGCTGCCAATAAAAAATTCCTGAGCCAGTCTGGTGATGGGGCAATCCTGATCCCGGTGATGGTTACTCCCGCATATCTGGGGCAAGCTTCACCAGCAGGCACCTCAACATCGATTTCAAGGTTATGATTATGTACCTTAAACAAATCAATGGCAGGCAACTTCAATTTCCCTGATGCCGGGTGATCCCTGCTTATTAATGCCGCATTAAGATCCCGTGCTACACCAATATGAGATGTAGCATCTGTTCGGTTAGGGGTTAATCCTATTTCAAATACATAGTCATCCTTAATATTGAAATATTCTTTAGCCATTACACCAACTGGTGCCCCTTCAGGAAGAACCAGTATCCCTGCATGCGACACCCCTAGCCCAAGCTCATCCTCAGCACAAATCATCCCTTCTGAAAGTTCGCCCCTGATCTTTGAACGTTTAATTACCAATGGATCATCCTTAAAATACAGGGTAGCACCTATAGTGGCAACTGCCACCTTCTGCCCGGCGGCTACATTGGGTGCTCCGCAAACAATATGAAGAGGCTCACCATTTCCAATATCGACTGTTGTAAGACTAAGATGATCCGAATTAGGATGCTTTGTGCAGGTTAGTACCTCCCCTATAACGATCCCGGCCAACCCCCCTTTTACAGATTCAATCTTCTCAATCCCTTCTACCTCAAGCCCGCTATCGGTGAGGAGCTGGGCTACTTCTTTTGCATCAAGCTGAATGTCAAGATACTGCCTGAGCCATTTGTATGATATCTTCATATTGGAATTTTTTCACTGAATGATAAGCTGGCAAAGTTACAGATTTCCAGCCAAGCATTGGAAAATTGTCCAGATAAGTTTTTAACTGATTTTACTCCAATTTCGCTGAACCGAAGTCAACTCAACCAACCTGTCGTGAAGCGCCCGATGTTCTGGTAACAACAACTCAGGATCGATTGCAAGAATGTCTATAGCAGACTGCCTGGCAGCTTCAATTACACGTCCGTCTGTTGTAATATCAGCTATATGCAACTCAATGGCTCCACTTTGCCTGGTTCCTTTCAGATCGCCAGGCCCTCGTATCTGAAGGTCTGCTTCAGCAATCTCAAATCCATCAGTAGTTCGGACCATCGTATCTATACGTTGACGAGCCTCAGTTGAAATTTTATCCTTTGTCATCAGAATACAATAGGATTGGTCTGCACCTCGCCCAACCCTCCCCCGTAACTGATGCAACTGCGACAATCCAAATCGCTCGGCATTTTCAATCACCATAACAGAAGCATTTGGAACATCGACCCCGACTTCTATAACGGTGGTTGCTACCATGATCTGGGTCTCTCCTTTCACAAACCGCTTCATTTCATATTCCTTTTCGTCTGATTTCAATTGCCCGTGAACGATACTGACGGCATACTCAGGCAAAGGAAACTCCCGGCTGATCGCTTCAAAGCCATCCTGAATATCTTTCAAATCGAGAGACTCTGACTCATAAATCAACGGAAAAACTACATAAACCTGTCGCCCCTTTGCAATTTCCTGTCGCATAAAAGAGAATACCCTGAGCCGGGCAGAATCGGTAAAATGCCTGGTAGTGACAGGTTTTCTGCCAGGTGGTAATTCATCGATCACACTATAATCCAGGTCACCATAAAAAGCCATCGCCATTGTTCTGGGGATAGGTGTGGCTGTCATTACCAGAATATGAGGCGGGGGTACGCTTTTTCTCCACATTGCAGCCCTCTGTTCTACGCCAAACCGATGTTGCTCATCAATTACCACAAGCCCTAGTTGTTTAAACACAACCGGGTCTTCCAAAATTGCATGCGTCCCAACTATAATCTGTAATTCTCCAGAAGCCAGATTACGTAATATGGGGCTTCTGGCAGATTGTTTAATACTACCAGTAAGTAAAGCTATATTTACACCTATCTGGTCAGCCCATTTTTTAAGGGTCTGGAAATGCTGATTAGCCAGTATCTCAGTAGGAGCAAGCAAACATGCCTGAAAGCCGTTGTCTATGGCAATTAACATACAAAACAAGGCAACCATGGTCTTCCCGCTTCCCACATCCCCTTGTAAAAGACGGTTCATCTGGTGCCCCCCTGACAGATCAGTACGTATTTCCCGAATTACTCTCTTTTGAGCTCCGGTCAGCGGGAATGGGAGTACTTCGTTATAGAACCGGTTAAATGACTCTCCTACCCTGGGGAAATGATGGCCTCGGCTGGAAGCTTGTCGATGAAGTTTCTGCCTGATAAACTCAAGCTGAATAAAGAATAATTCCTCAAACTTAAGCCGCCGGGTGGCCTGATGAAGATGTATTTCATTTTGAGGAAAATGAATCCCAAGATATGCATCCCTACGATCAATCAGTCTAAATCTCTGCAGAAGGGAAATTGGTAACGTCTCCTGTATCTCGTAATAAACAGTTTGAATCAGTGTCTGTATTGTTCTGGCTATCCCTTTGCTATCCAAACCATGTGCTTTCATTTTCTCCGAAGAATTATACACTGGTTGCATCTTTAGAACAGTTGATCCTGCCTCTCCGGTTACTTCCTCCAATTCGGGATGAGCGATATTGTATCGACCATTAAAGTATGCTGGTTTACCATAGATTATATACTCTTTACCCTGTTTCAGTTTCGCTTTTGCCCACCGAATACCCTGAAACCAGATTAGCTCCAGTGTACCGGTTTCATCGCCTGCAATTACAGACAAACGCATCCCCCTGCCAGAACCTGATAACTGTATCTGCAAAATCTTCGCTTTGACCTGAACAATATTCATGTCGGAATTGATATCGCATATACGATGAAATATTGTACGGTCTATATAACGAAACGGGAATACCTGCAGCAGATCGGCAAAGTAGGTAACGTTAAGCTCCTCCTTTAGCATCTGAGCTCTTGAAGGGCCAACACCTTTAAGGTATTCAACCGGAGTATCGAGAATCGTACCACGCATCTGACAAAGAT
Organism: Bacteroidota bacterium; assembly: GCA_003250395.1. Lineage (GTDB taxonomy): Bacteria > Bacteroidota > Bacteroidia > Bacteroidales > TTA-H9 > GWE2-42-24. The sequence continues at coordinate 35,552 of QKGM01000009.1, forward strand.
AATCCGGATAAACAGAACGACAAAAAAAGAGTCCTGTGCACTACACACAGGACTCTTCCAGAAATATGAATAAAAATTCTAGTACTCCCAAAGATCATGTTCGAACTGAAAAATCTCCTGCTTGATTTTCTCCGATTCGAGTAAAGCATCCAAACCGTTGGTGTATTGCGATATCTGACGATCGTATACATTCTCAACCTTATAAATATAGGAAGCAAATTTACGTTTCAGGAAAAAGTCATCATACGAAATCCTGCCGGCATCATTTCTTTCATTATAAATTTCCTGATTACATAACCAATGACGGGCTTCAGGATAATAAACCCAGAAAATTGTAAGATCAGTTTTTGACTGCATCCGCAATTTATTCTCTGCATGTAGTTCACGCTCATCGATAACAAGCCCGAGTGCCAGAATCCTGCAATCCATCTGTGACCGCTTTTTATCAAAGAACCAGTCTTCAACTACTTTTACGGCACAGATATGACGGGGCTGAATCTTCACGGTATCAAACTCTTTACTTCCGTCAGCCGCTGTCACAGCAATAAAATGACGCATAGTCGAAGATGTATCAAATTGCGCTACATCAGCGAAAGGCTGTATGAACTCTTCATCATTAAAAACCCGAAGTGTGTTTGTTCCAAAAGGAGTTGTTGCACGCGGTGTTCTAATGGCATCAGTCAGCACGTTAAACAAACTTCTGCGGCCACGGGTTGGCTCCAACGGAAAATATAAAGGAGCATTGGCTCTTTCGCGCAGGTTTATATACCGCCATACCCGTTTAGAATACATTACATCAGATTCCTGAACGGCAGGCAGGGGTATCGGAACCCTGTTGGAAACCCTGATCTTCTGCCAGGAAGAATTAACCGGCGAAACTACCGATTGGGCACTGGCGCAAGACAGCCATCCAAAAAATATCGCGAAAACAAGAATCAATTTATTCATAACTAATAATTTACAAAATATTTAGATAGAATCCTGAAACGATTTCTGCCTTGGTTGATCCTTTTCTGCGTACCTGAATATTTTCGAAGTGAACGGTCGACCCAGACCTTAATCTGTCGATTACATTCGTCCTGACATCGGCAGGAATAAAAGCACCTGACACGTTTCGCTTTACACGTTCGCCATTAACTGTTGTTGACAGATCAAACGACAGCACATCATACTCAAGTCCGTCAAACAAGAAGTCGATTAAAACAGCTTTCAACTCAGAACGTTTAAGAGCATCAATTGAAACAGATCCACCATTTTGCCTGTTAGCCATTACGATAGTTGGAGCAGGCACTTTACGTACTTTAAATATCTTCGATGACATCTCTGATACCTTACCATCTTCTTTTCTGATCGAAACAGTAATAGTAACAGGTGTTGTATTGGTAGGTTTGAACAGGAACTGACCGGCACCGTTTGGCTTTGGAGTTCCAACACCACCACCGGTAGCATTAACAATAACTTTTTCGGCAGGGTAACCAGGTACAGAAACCGACACAGGATTATCAAGATCTTCATAAAGAACAGATACCTTATCCGGTGAAATGACAGCTACAGATTCCTGAACAAAGAAAGAACCTCCGAAATTATATTCAACCGGTTCGCCCATGGGATCCATGAGGCTGATAACTCCGGCATACTTCCGTTCACCAAATGCCATTCCGGCGGTTCCTATTTTCATCATAACCATCCCGTTTTCACCTGCTACCTTTGTTCCGCCAGATCCACCGGGCCATTTATCTGTACCAGTAATGTATCGAACATCGGGGGCAGCAATAGTATCATATGCAGCGACCAGAACTTCTGCTTCAAAGACTTCACCCTTGAAAAGAAATTCTTTCTTGGGAATTACGCGTGCGGCAATAGCGTTGAATTTAAAATCGGTTGCACCAACATAGCTGCTCAATCTCGTAACTACATCAAATTCAGCATTTCTGACTTCATTGATAAACTTGTTGAGCAAAACCATATCAGCTGCAAAAATGGTATGATAAAAATTGTAATTTGACCAATCTTTAGAAACACCTTCAGCATCCATAAATTTGCCTTCTGTTTTAAGACCGATCTGATTAGCCATAGCTTCCTGATGTTCGGGCTTAACAAGGCTGATCATGGCAGCACGATATTCCTGAAACTTCCTCATCATTTCATCTCCGGCTGATTTCTTTGTCAAATCACCGCCTACACTGCCAATAAAAAAATTAGTTCCCTTTTCATAATCATCCTTCGATTCAAACCACCGAAGAGTAACAGTATCAGGGCGCTGATTTTCGGGATCATACAATTTAATCAATTTAAACCGGGTGTCCTGAATATAGGCTATCGCTTCATCAGATAGCCGTTTGGCTTCTATAGCTTTCTGATAGTATGCTTCAGCTTCATCTCCGGCAGTAGCTGCTTTCTGACCAAATTGTGTATAGGTGTCTGCAAGTTTTTTCTCAAAGTTTGCAGTTGTAACCTCCATACTATCATTTACGATAACGAAGGCGTTAAGAATGTCCTTTGAGACGTTGAGTGCCAATAATGCAGTAAGAACCAGGTACATCATACCTATCATCTTCTGCCTCGGGGTTTCTTTAAATCCAGCCATACTATGTCTTTTTATTAATTAAACATTGCAGCTGCTTAGCCCTGACGTACACTCATTGCAGAGAGCATATTGCCGTAAATACTATTCAGTTTTGTGATATTGCTTGTCAGCAGGTCGGCCTGCTTTTGATAATTAGAAGCTTGTTCGATAGATTTCTTCATTTGATCGAGATACAGTTGCATTGCAGCCTGAATATCGCTCGATGTTTTTGTTTGTGAAGCAGTTCCGGCCATCTGTTGATCCAGTGATTTCTGCAACGCCAGAAAAGTCTGATTCAATTTGGCAGTGTTATTAGCAGCTTCAGTCATTGAAGCCAGGTACATATCGGTAACCTTACGTGTCTGATCACCTGTCTGATTAGTACTCTGAGAATTCTTGATCTGTACTTCATATAATGCGTTCAGAGCAGTAAGATTCTTTGTAACTACCTGCATCTGGTTAGCATACGACTCGCTATTACTAACAGATAACTGGATCGTTTGAGATGCTTTCGCGAATGATTCAGCAGACCCGGTAAACTTTTCAACCATTTCACCAGCAGCACGTGTAGCCGTTGTAAGATTTTGTTTCAACTCCTGATGAGCTTTCATCTCCTGGCTCATAGTTTCCGAAACGCTATTGTACACGGTATTCAATTGCTGGGTACTCTTGGCAATGCCCTGAAGGTTATCAAGGTGTAGCTTAGAAACCTCTTCTTCACGCTGTAATGTCTCACTGGTTTGAGCGTAAGCTTTAGAAAGATTCCCAACCTGTGTAGTTGCCTGTTTCAAATTACCAACGAATTCGCTGTTTACAGCAGCAGCATCGGCCATTGAGTTCAAATTCTTTGCAGTATTGGTAAACGATCGTAATCCTTCACCCAAACTTTTAATTAATGCCGGATCTATATCAGCTTCAGCAAACATTTCATCAAGTTTCTCAGTCGCAGTACCAGACTTTTCATATTCCTCTTCCAAAGGTGAAGGAATTGTATCATCACCATGGTACATACCTGCCAATTCAGGATAAACAAGACTCCAATCAGGCTCGACGTGAGGTTTCTCAAAAGCAGAGAAGAAAAAGATAACGGCTTCTGTAATCAGGCCAATAAATAACATTTCATTGGCACCCTTTATATGCGTAATCTTAAAAAGTGCTCCGACAATAACAACTGAAGCTCCCCAACCATAGAGCTTTCCCATGAAATTTTTATAGCCCCTGCTCTCAACAATTTTTTGTAACTTGTTCATTTGATCCGATTTATTTTGATTTGTACGTAATTTATTTCGCCTTCATGTGCTTATTTATATACCTCTGAAGATTTACTCGGATTGTCATCCTTAGCACGCCCCAGATAAGATTGCACACATCTGAACCCGATATAACTTTTCGCTGAATCCTGATACTCGTAGCTGCGTGTACCATTATGAAGAAAGTAAGAAACATCTTTCCATGAACCACCTCTGATTACTTTCCTTTTCAGAACAGAAGGATCACTCTCTTTGGCGTTGTAGGTATAACTTGGATTTAAATCCCAGGTAACATTAAATGAGACTTCATCATACGCACTCTGAGTCCATTCAGCTACATTACCTGACATATCATATAAACCGAAATCGTTCGGTGGATAGTGACCGGCGATAACAGTCTGTATTCCACCATCCGCAGCATAGTTACCCCGTTGAGGTTTAAAATTAGCGAGAAAACAACCCTTCTGATTACGCGGATAAGGCCCACCCCATGGATAAGGATTTTCTTCATAACCCCCGCGGGCAGCATATTCCCACTCTGTTTCTGTCGGCAGGCGGAAATCACTTACAAGCGGCTCTCCCTTTTGGCTCTGAAGATAAGTATTCATATATTGGGTACGCCATACACAGAATGCCTGTGCCTGTGCCCATGTTACTCCGACAACCGGGTAATTATCATAGGCCGGATGCCAGAAATATGTCTTGGTCATTGGCTCATTATAGCTGTACGAAAAATCTGCAATCCAGGCCAACGTATCAGGATACACATTTATAACCTCTTCCATTACAAATGCCCTGCGATTCCCCTGAGCAGCAATTGCAGGAGAGTAGTTTCCTCCTCCTCCGGTCATCTGCCCCTGTGCATTTTTCTGGTGTTGCCATCTGTTTGAGGCCTTGGCAGCTTTCTGAAGATCAATCCAGAAATAGCGGTAATACAGTTTCCGGCTATCAATCTCTTTGCGGTGGAAGAAACGTTCCTCAACCGGTAAAAACAACCTTTCAACAGGATTTGGAGTTCCCTGTGCAAGCTTTTCGCCTTTCCAGTCAATCTTTTCCTTCCAGTTAATGATATACTGTTCTGGCTGAACAGGTGCACCTGTTGAATCGATATTGAAATTCGTAGGATCATCAGGTCCCTGTTGGGTACGGTCATTTAGCTTCTTATCGATTATAAAATGCTCCGGGCTCTGCCCTGGATTTGCTACCTGAGCATACCCAAGAAAGGTGTGGGCTAAAGAATCCCTAACCCAATACACGAACTGACGATATTCGTTGTTCGTGATCTCGGTTTCATCCATATAAAACGATGAAACAGAAACAGTTTTAGGTTGCTGTACCTGTGAATACGGAACGTCCTGATCACCTGTGCCCATGGTAAATGAACCAAGCGGAATAAAAGTCATTCCATATGGATCAGGCTGATAGAATGTCGGCCTGTCTGGTACTCCTGTTAGTTCCCCGTTTCCTGAATTTCCGCAACCTGCTGCTATAATTAGCACTGCAAGATATAACAATGATCTTTTCATATAAAGAGTCCGGTTAGATGGGTCGTTTTTCAATTCTTTCCGAGTCAACTGATTATGCAAACGTGCAAAAGTAAGCGATATTTTTATAAAAATCTTGTATTTCTATAACTTTTAGGATTCTTATCCAAATCAAGTTTAAAACTATAGTTTACTACTATCTCATGGCTGCCACTACTTCCGGCACTACCCAATTTGGAGGTCGTAATATCATATGAGTACCCGACACTTAACTGCTTGATTTTCACACCAAGCATAAGAGCAAAAGCATCGGTTATACGGTAACTTACCGCACCCCAGAATTTCTGATTATAAGTTACACGACCTGTAAGGTCAACCTGATAACTTACCATATCTGTCTTTATCAGGACACTGGGCTCAATCTCATACAATGGATAGTCAGGGACGACATACTCATACCCTCCCTGAAGATAAATATGTCGTTTATTTTGATAATTAGGCTCTTCGCCCAGGCTTCCAACACTTTGAATAAGCTGTGAAGCAGCAAATCCCATATAATATTTTCCAGGAACTCTGTACAATACACCCAATCCAATATCAAACATCATCGGCTTGTCTGCATCTGTTCCATTCAAAAGAGGATCACTCCCCGATTCAAGCGGATTCAGGCTTGCAAAATCAATGCTCTTATTCAACAAGCCTAAAGTCGGGCCAAAACTAATTTCCCCGGATCTGAAATCAGTGATATAGGCGTAGGAGAGCTTTAAGCCTATATTCTGCTCGTAACCAAGCTTATCATTTAAAATGGTTAGGCCTGCACCGCCATGCAGAAACTTTATCGGTGCATCAACTGACAGAAAAAAAGTGCGGGGTGAAACACGGGTACCTGTAGCATCTTTAAAACCTACCCATTGCTCCCGTAACAGGCCGGTAACGGAGATATTACCACTTGTACCTGCAACAGCCGGATTGTAGGCCATCGGCGCAAACATATACTGGGTAAATTGAGGCTCCTGTTGAGCATCAACACCCAATACTGTACAAATGAATACAATAACAATATATACCCTATTTGCGTAACCCATCAGATTATTTGATCTAATTCCCGCTAAAAACGGCGATAAATTAACAAAAAAAAAACAACCTGAGCAAAATTGGCTGTCCGGCAAATGTCTTTAACAAATAACTTTTGCACAGCAAATATCTTATACTCCGGCGATTAAAAATAGTTTCATTTCACTGATTAGTATTATTCTTTTCAGACGCATTCAACACAAGTCCGATTACACTTGACAACCCGCCCGTCAGAAGACACATAGTTCAGGACAGCTTTGGCGCTATCCAAACTAAAGTATATCAATGTCTCCGGTTTCAGGAATGAAATGAACCTAGTTACAACCTGATATACATAACAAAATTTCTACCTAAAAATTGTACAGAACACACGTAATACAGGAAGGTTTACCTGTAACCGGCAAAAACTGGCTCCACTTTATAACTGCATCATCAATAAATTATTGGATTAAAATACCCACAAAAGCCTTCAACAACACACCACATACCGCTTATAGCCAACCTGTTGAAGTGAATACGCTTAATAATCAGCCATGCTTCTGAAAACCCGGCAGAATTATTCGATAATCTTCTGAGTATTTTTTGATTAACATCTAACAGGGTATATTAACCATGTAAGTTTCCTTGAAATTAATAAAGGATTTCATAAAAAGGCTTGTCTCTCTATATCCTGTCGACAAGCTTTATTCCTGGTGTAAACCTCCTGCTTAACCATCAGATATTTCTTAATCCAACTTTTAGTGATCAGTTCTTTAAACCAGGACCATACTTTATGAAAACTGAATATTCATTCGAAAAAAACCTAAAACGTATCACAACCTTTAACAAAAATCAGGCAAAACCCTGACAATCTCTCATAGCCGGCCCTCATTTCCTGAAACGGAAAACAGAGTTCCATTGTCTTAGCCAGAATACAAGGGTACAGGCAATTCATGGATCACGGCTTTGCATCTCTGTCAAACGAGGATAATTCCAAAATTTCAATTTCCTGTTTATCTCTTTGTTGATCAACCTAGTGCCTCATCTGTATTTGCGTACTGATAACCAAAATCATCGCCCCGCGAAGCGGATTATCATTCACTCGCGGGAACACCCTCTACAGGGACTTTCACGTTTCAACCACTACCAGATATATCCCGAACTCAAAACAGGAGTATCTCTGCCAAAACCAACAATCAGCTGAATGCCAAATCGGGCCAGGTTGAATTTGACATGGGCTGCCTTCATCCGTCAGGTAATACCTTCTTTCCAAAAATGGTCCTCTTTTAACCCTGCTTAATCGTCAAAAACCAACTCTTTCTGCTAAAAATCCAAAAATTAGTAAAACACTGATAAACAGTCGTCAAACATATTACCGGTTCGTTGTCGCTTCGAAGTAGCTTCGAAGCAGCTTCGATATAGATTCAATTTTTATCGAAGGGAATTCGAAACAGTATCGAGGTAGCTTCGGATTAAGTTTAAGTGTAATATTTGCCCGATGTGGAGATGAAATGTGAAGTCTTCATAAATAGAATGGAATGTCGGATTCACACGACGCTATTGACTGCTTCTTTTAATGAAGATCAGGTACAATTTGTTAACCTGAATCTTGAGTTTATGCCTTAAACCAGATTTCACAGAATGGTTGGGCGTATTCTGCTGATCATTGCCTGTTTCTTAATAATTAGAGATTATTTAATGACGAATTGACTAAACGATATGATCCCGTTAATCGCTGATTGTCAGTCTATTTATAATATTGACAACCTTTGTCACCGATTCCGATGGCCTTAAGGCACTGGTTTTCGAGCTTCGGTATTTTCGGAAATCAAAGTACTTTTGCAAAACAAAGAGAATCTTGAACACAATTTGTTATGCCGTTCATTCCCAAGGAGAAAATATTTTCGCAGCGCTGGTTTATCGACTATAGCCTTGTAGCTGCCGGGGCTTTTATTCTGGCCCTGGGGTATGTCTTGTTCATATATCCCTACAACATTGTCCCCGGTGGTGTGTATGGCCTGGCCCTTATTCTGCATCATCTGACAATTGGAATGCCCTATTGGTCGGAAGGTTTTCCTGTTGGTATGGCCGGACTAATCATCAACATTCCTCTGGCCTACCTTGGTGTAAGAATCCTGGGGCCTCGCTTCGGAATAAAAACAATTATAGGTTTCGTTCTGACAGCTGTCTTTATCGACCTGCTTACTCTCGTTGTCAACAATCCGGACCCTCTTGATTTAAGCCGCGATATTCTGTTATCATGTATATTCGGGGGAGCCTTAGCAGGTGCAGGGCTTGGACTGATATTTAAAGCCAGGGCCACCTCAGGCGGTTCTGACATTTTAGCCATGATCGTCAGCAAGTACACTAAACTTCCATTGGGACAACTGCTCATTTATATTGACTCATGTATTGTCCTGATTGGATTGCTGGTTTTTGGTGACTGGAAAGTTCCGCTCTATAGCTGGATTGTAATTTTTATTACAGGAAAAGTAATTGATCTTATGCTTGAAGGGGTGAGTTATGAAAAGTCAATTATGATTATCAGCGACCAACATCAGCAGATCAGAGACATCATCATTAATGACCTGAACCGGTCAGGAACCTTTCTCTCAGCCAAAGGAATGTATAACGGGCGGGAACGTGTTGTCATCCATACAGTATTAAACCGAAGGGAACTGGCTATTTTAAAAGAGAGCATTAAGTCGGTCGACCCGAAGGCCTTCCTTACAGTTACTGATGCCAGTGAAATTCTTGGTAAAGGGTTTAAATCGCTCAACGAAAAAATCTCAGACTGACAGACATGTCTTTTGTTCCAAAAGAAAAAATATTCAGCAAAAAGTGGTTTCGCTCCTTTGGATTGATAACCGTCGGTGCGCTTGCAATTTCATTGGGTTATGTTTTATTCATCACCCCGTATAAAATTGTACCTGGTGGTGTCTATGGGATCAGTATCATCATCCATCACGTTTTCAAATTACCTGTTGGTACTGTTGCCTTGTTTTTCAATATACCGATAACTCTCCTGGGGATTAAAATACTTGGCCCCAGATTTGGTACCAAAACCATTACAGGTTTCCTGTTGACAAGTATCTTCATGGATACCTTAAGCTATTATCTGGGTGACGATCCGCTTAAGCTGTCGGATGAATTATTGATGTCATCAGTTTACGGCGGTGTAGTAATTGGTGTTGGTGTAGCACTATTGTTCAAAGCCAGGGCAACTTGCGGGGGGACAGATATGGTGGCTATGATGCTGAGCAAACTAACCAAACGGCCGGTAGGCCAGTTGATGATTTTTGTTGATTCAGGAATTGTCCTGATGGGATTCATCGCTTTCGGCGATTGGCGAATACCGTTGTACTCCTGGGTGACCATAGTCGTACTTGGCAGAACTGTCGATATGGTAATGGATGGTTTTAGTTATGAAAAGTGTCTGATGATAGTATCAGATGAGCATCAAAAGATCAGAGACATCATCATCAACGATTTAAACCGTGGTGGCACCTTTCTCCAAGGTAATGGCATGTATAACTTCCGCGAAAAACAAATCATCTTCACGGTGATGAACCGACGTGAAGTAGCCATTTTAAAATCACACATCCGAAGTATAGATCCCGGTGCATTCATCACTGTGACTGAAGGAAATGAAATTCTGGGAAATGGGTTCAGGTCGTTGAATGACAAAATAGATGACTGACCCGTTAAAAGAGCCAGTTTAGCCCAATATAAATTCCTGACAGCCCATCCCTGTTATCGAGGGCATGTCCGTAATCAACTGCAAACACGAAATTCTCGTTCATGGCAATATGGAACCCAGCTCCCACCGAAGTATGTAAATCATCGTTGCTGGCATCAAAAAACCGCGCTGACACCTCTTCAGGAGCTTTCGACCGGTCAATATCAATACCTTTCAGCACTCTCCCTGAGTCAAGAAAGCCGCTTAAAGCAAAGTAGAAGTTTTGCCTTAACCAGTATGTCCTGACAATTTTCCATCGAAATTCAAGATTGGCATACCCCACGGCATCACCCACTACCCTGTTGCGAAGAATACCACGAAGCGACCTGCCACCACCCAGACCATCTACAGTTGTACTCCTTGTCATCGAATTAATCATATACGACTGCAAATACCATGGAACTGAGCCTGCAATAGTACCCTGGTAACCCATACGACACGCTATCGAAAAAACATTCCGCTTCAATGTAAAATACTGCCTGTAAATCAGAGCCAGTTTCGCGAAGCCTTCCCTGTCCATAAGAAAAGAGGGAGCTGCAGCAACTACCGCTTCAGCCCAGATACCGTTCATCGGGTTGGGTTCATTGTCGCGTGTATCATATACAATTCCGGCTTTAAACATACCCGCATGACCACCTTCCTGATCGGCATCGGATATCAACCCCCATCCCTTGTATAAACCAAATAGTGATATTGTATCGGGCAGCTTATCCTCTTCAGCCCGACCCTTATTTAATGCTTCTATATCTACATCTCCAATTTCGAGATCAAGGTAGGAGACCCCTGCCAGAAGGTTCCATCGGGAGCCGCTGATTGGTTTCTGGAAAGAAGCTTCAAGGCGAAGAAGTTTCCGCTCTATACGATAAAACATCCTGCTTATGTATGCTTCATCCTCCTTAGTTTCCCATTCGATATTGTATCTGCTTTCGTAACCGTTGAACCCGTAAAAATCAAGAGCCTGTTGGGTAAGGTAACTAAGATCGGCGGTAATCCGTACACCAAAAGGGAGCAAATATTTGCTGTCAAAATTTAATTGATTAATACCTCCTCCCTTTGTGGTCCGGGCTACTTCACCATATAGCGACCAACGATAATCTGGATAGAGATCACCATTACCATACTGATAAAGATTTGCCAGAGCACCGTATTGAAACCCGAGATCAGAATTAAACAGTACTGAAGGGAGGGCGCCCAGATTAAGACCCGATTTGGTTTTTAAACTGGCAGCTATTGTATCCTGTCCTCCGGAGCGGTATGAGAACGCAAGAAACATTAGAAGGAGCAAAATGCGGCAGACAGATAGCATAAAAAAGAATTTATTTTCAAACCTACACAATTTTTCATTTAGCACTACCTTAATGATGAGGATAACCTGCCTAAGAAGGTGAGATATCTATGATAAAAATAACGGACCGGTAATGGTGACAAAAAAGTCGTATATTTGTCACAGCGTGTTACTTACTGAATTTCAACGCATGAAAAAAACATCAATTATTCTTTTTGTCCTGGTTCTCAGCGGCATAGCCTCGGTAGCACAGGAAAAACAACCAGGAGAGTTTCGTAAATTTTCGCTTGGTTTTGACCTATATACTGATATCTGGCAGAAATTGCCCGAGAATGTGGATGCCTCGTGGCTTAACAGAAGTGTGAATTTCTACGGGTTGTTTAACAATCAGATGGGTGAAAGCAACTTCGACTTCAGTTATGGACTGGGAATGAGCGTACATAATTTATATATGGATGCTTTGCCTTACGACAAGTGGGGCTATACCGAATTTATTAATATTCCTGACTCCATCAGCTACGATAAGGCTAAAATAACTATGGCCTATGTTGACATTCCACTTGAAATCAGGTACAGAGCCAAAAGCGGTTTCAGAGCTTATTTTGGTTTCAAATTCAGCGTGCTTGTACACCAGCATTCCAAATTCGTAGGTGAAGATCCAAATGTTGGCTACGATGTAACCATCAAACGTGATGATGTACGTTATCTGGAACTTTGGCAATACACCGTCTATGCTAAAATTGGTTACAAATGGTTGAATTTATATGGTGCCTATCAGCTTCAACCAACCTTTAAAAAGGATGAAGGGCCTCAAATGTTCCCTATTTCTGTTGGTTTAAGTATTATGCCCTACTAGGCAAAAATTGTCGAAATAAGATTACGAATAACTGTTTCATATCATTATTCTGAAATAAAACAGTCCTGTTAAGAAGCCCGCAATCCAACCAGCTACTAACTGGGAAGGATTGTGGGCTTTTAATTTCAGTCGGGCAAATGCAGTCATCGTGGTAACAGTAATCCCTGAAACAATAATTACCACCAGGGATATTATTGAAGGAGAGAAGAATAAATACACAAAAAATGCTATGGTACCACCAATACCAGCCATATGAATGCTGATCTTCCAGAAAAGATTAAACAGAAATATTATACCAATCAGTAATGTTCCGAACAAAGGAAGTTGAGATACCAAACCCTTAACACCCATCATCTGGTATATCATCCACAATATAATGGAAGCAATGATCATAACCATGAAGGGTATTGTCCGCTCCCCTCTGCGGGTCATTTCCCAGCTTAATACAAGCTTCCTCCTGATCATCAGAAAAGTAACCAATACAGGTAGAACTGTTATAAATAAAAGTGCCGGAATTAATACAATCCATCCCTGCTTAATGCCACCAGCTATACGAAAAAGCCCGTCGTATTGAATTGCAATTATAAACACTATTTGTATCAGGATTACAGGATGAAATAGCACAGAGATGATACGTGCCATTTCCAGGGTATTAACCCTTAAAGTACGGATGAACTTATAGCTCACGGCGCAGACGTGCTACCGGGATATTCATCTGTTCGCGGTATTTTGCGATAGTACGCCGAGCTATCACATATCCCTGCTCTTTAAGTATTGCCATCAATTCCTCATCGGTCACCGGGTTTGTCTTATCCTCATTATCGATGCAATCGATAAGAATTTTCTTAATCTCCCGCGTTGAGACCTCCTCTCCTGAATCTGTGGTTAATGATTCAGAGAAAAAATACTTCAACAGGTATGTACCGTAAGGAGTTTGTACATATTTACTGTTAGCTACCCGGCTGATGGTGGAAATATCAAGCCTCACCCGTTCTGCAATATCTTTAAGAATCATCGGACGGATTCGTTTCTCATCTCCAGACAGGAAAAATTCACGCTGATAATCCATTATAGCACCCATCGTGACCGAAAGTGTATGCTGTCTTTGTTTAATAGCATCAATAAACCACCTGGCAGAGTCTACTTTTTGTTTTACAAAAATTGCAGCATCCTTTTGCTGTGCAGTAGCCTTATCGCGGGCTTCAACAAAAGTCTCAAGCATTTCAGTATATGTCCGGTTAACTTTTAACTCAGGCATATTCCGCGAATTCAAAACAAGTTCAAGTTCACCATCATGATTATAGATAAAGAAGTCAGGTATAATATACTGACTCGTTCTCTGGTTCTCATTCAATGAATTACCAGGTTTTGGATTAAGCGTAAGAATAACATTAACAGCATCTTTCAATTGGTCATCAGAAATTTGAAGACGTCTTTGAATTTTATCGTAATGCTTCTTGGTAAACTCTATAAAATTCCGGTCAATTATCTTAAGAGCAGCCTCAACAGCCGGTTTCACCGGCATACGCCTCAATTGTAATAAAAGGCATTCACGAAGAGAACGGGCTGCAATTCCAGGAGGGTCAAATTGCTGAATAATCTCAAGAACCTGTACAATTTCTGACCGCTTCACTTCAAGGTTATAAATAAAAGCCAGATCATCGATCATTGCATCCAATTCCCTGTTAAGATAACCGGAGTCGTCAATATTTCCAATAATCTGATTGCCAATAATTATCTGTCGTTCTGTCAGTACACGAAGTCCCAGTTGTTGTTGAAGCATCTCCTGAAAACTTGCTCCTGAAACGAAAGGAGTTTCATGCGCTTCATCATCCGGACTCGTATTATTTGCCTGAAGGCGATACAAAGGAACATCGTCATCATCAAGATAATCTTCGAAATCAAACTCTTCGCTTTTATCGTGCACAGGCTCAGGATCGCCAAAATCATCATGATCCTCACCAGTTGTTTCATCGTCTCCAGTTATGGGAGCCTGAATATCCTCTTCAGGTATATCAGGCTGAATATACTCATCTTCAAATTGTAGTTCTGCTTCTTCTAATGCCGGGTTCTCTTCAATTTCCTGCTTAATTCGTTGTTCCAGTGCCATCGAAGGTATCTGTAACAACTTCATCAGCAAGATTTGCTGTGGAGAAAGTTTCTGAAGAAGTTTTTGCTGTAGTTTCTGGCTCAGCATAATTTAAGATGTCTACAATTTAATGTTTAATACAACAATATGGATGAAGTCCATGAAAGCACCGTAGCCACTAATCAACTTTGGAATAAACAAAGGTATATCTTTTTGTTGATTTGAAAAAATGCGGTTTGGTGCAAACATGATATAACCCGTTCTTTCGGAAACCTCTTAAGAACAACCAAAAACCAAGATGGTTCCGACAAAATATCCTTTATCGGTAAATTTATCAGAACTCAGCATTCTGAGGTGTCCGCGGGAAAGGTATTACATCCCGGATATTAGCCATTCCAGTCACAAACAAAACGAGACGCTCGAATCCAAGACCAAATCCGCTATGAGGAACCGAGCCAAATCGACGTGTATCAACATACCACCACATCTCTTCTTCAGAGATGTTCATTTCTTTCAGTCTCTGGTTCAATTTAGTCAGATCTTCCTCACGTTGTGAGCCGCCAATAATTTCTCCGATACGCGGGAAGAGGACATCCATTGCCCTTACAGTCTTGCCATCATCATTCTGTTTCATATAGAAGGCTTTGATATCCCTGGGGTAATTAATCAATATTACCGGTTTCCCGAAGTGTTGTTCGACAAGGTAACGTTCATGTTCTGACTGGAGGTCACAGCCCCAATCAACAGGAAATTCAAATTTTCTGCCCGAAGATTTCAGGATATCGATAGCGACAGAATAGTCAAGCCGTTCAAATGAACTATCGACAACAAGTTTAAGTCTTTCTACCAATTCCTTATCATACATCTCATTCAGAAATGCCAGATCTTCTGAACAGTTGTCAATAGCAAAACGGATAAGGTATTTAATAAAATCCTCAGCGAGATCCATGTTATCAACGATATCATAAAATGCCATTTCGGGTTCTATCATCCAAAATTCAGCAAGATGTCTTGGTGTGTTAGAGTTTTCAGCCCTAAAAGTAGGGCCGAATGTGTAAACCTGACCCAGCGCCAGTGCACCAAGTTCAGCCTCAAGTTGACCGCTGACTGTAAGACGTGATTCACGCCCAAAGAAATCATCGGCGAAATTAACCTTTCCATCAGATGTAAGCGGAGGATTGGCAGCATCGAGAACAGAAACACGGAACATCTGACCAGCACCTTCAGCATCACTTGCTGTTATAATAGGTGTGTGCATGTAATAAAAGCCGTGCTCATGGAAATATTTGTGAATGGCGTAAGCAAGATTATGTCTGATTCGAAGTACGGCACCGAAAGTATTGGTACGAGGGCGCAAATGAGCTATAGATCTCAAAAATTCTAGGCTATGTCCTTTTTTTTGCAATGGGTATGTATCAGGGTCAGCTTCACCGAATATCTTTACCGATTCCGCCAGCAACTCAACCTTTTGCCCCTTACCCATAGACTCGACAAGGTTACCGGTAATACTTACACCTGCGCCGGTTGTTACAGGCCGCATGGTTTCTTCATCAAAACGGGATAAATCAAATACAATTTGAAGATTATTAATAACTGATCCATCATTCAAGGCTACAAAAGCAATATTTTTATTCCCTCGTTTTGTTCTTACCCAACCCATAACAGTGATGGTTGTGCCAGGCACACCGTGCTTAAGCACATCAGAAATTTTAATACGATTCATCGGTAAAAAATTAAAAACTAGTAACTTAAAATCAAACCTGAAATAGTCAGCAAAAAATAATTCCAAATATAATCTGGATTGATTTCATTCAGGTTATGCCATGCAAAAATAGCGAAATACCCTTACAAACCACTTGTAACGGAAACAGGAGGATGATAACATTTGTTGATTTAATCAGGTAAGCTTTAATAATAAAAACAGGTTTTTTTTTACCTTTGACCCGAATCCCGGCTTGCTATCCATCCTGGCATTATTGCTGGTACCAAATACCGGAAATTACGCTCCTTGAATCTGAATACTTAATAATAGCTCAACTCTGATTAAGACTCGTATTTATTTATATGATTCATCTGGCGAAAAAAAAATCATTAATCAGGCAACCATTTGAAAACAGGTCAGTCTAACGAAACGAATATGCTTTCATTTGAAGATTTGCAATTGATAGATGGTTGCAAAAGAGGCAAAAGGCAGTTTCAAAACCTGCTGTATCAGAGGTATTTTAGAAAGATGTTTGCAGTATGCCTGAGATATTCAAATAATCAGGCTGAGGCTGAAGATATCTTACAAGAAGCATTTGTTAAGGTATTCAAAAATATCTCGAGCTACACAGGTAATGGTTCTTTCGAAGGTTGGATGAAGCGCATTATGATTAACACCTCCTTAACACAGTATCAAAAAAACAAAAGAATGGGTACTAGTGTTGATTTAGAGGTTGTTGAACCTTACCTGACTGAGAATGATGAAAAATCAGAACAGTCAGGCCGGGCTGTTTCACTGAATACAGACCAATTAATCGGTTTGATTCAAAAACTTCCGGCTGGATACAAACATGTTTTCAGTATGTATGCCCTGGATGGCTTTACTCATCAAGAAATAGCAGATTCGCTGGGCATTAACATAAACACTTCTAAATCGCAGCTTTCGAAAGCACGAAAATACTTACAGAAAGAAATTGAAAAATTGACCGAGAACACTCGATAATGGATCACAGTCAAGACAATATAGACCAATTGTTCCAACAGGGACTGGACGATTATAGCCCTACGCCTTCTCCAAAGGTGTGGCAGGGTGTCAGTCGTGGTTTATCTTGGACTGAATTTGCCAGCTTCAATTTTACCAACTTTGCTCATAACATTTATTTAATAAGTGTTTCATCCGTTGCTCTAGTAGGGGTAATCCTTACAGCTTTTCTTACCTTTAGCGGTAATCCTTCACCCGAACTGTTAACAACGGAGGTAATCGTAAATCAGGAGATTCCGTCAAATCCAAATCCTGTTGAAGTTAGCAGAGCAGCTACATCCATACCATCTGATAGTGGAATTACATCTGAACCGGATGAACAAGCAAATGAAAAGCAGAAGATTAGGCTGGAAAAACAGAAGCAGGAACAAATTACCCGCACAGAATTAACCATCATGCCCCTGACTCCCAGGGCTGCTTATCAGGTTTTAGAAAAAGATACTGTTAAACGTGATTTTTGGACTAGAACCTGGGACAAAATTGCAGGCCTTGAAGGATTTTACCGTCATCCGGGAAAGTTTTCACTCGGTCTTTCATCAGGGATTGACAAGTTTGTACAACCGATGGGCGAAAAAATAAATGATTATACGGCCAATTCGAACACAAGTCAATTAAAGGTCAGATATGAAAACTATGGTTTCCAGATCGAAACCGGACTGATGCTCAACAAATGGGAGGATGATGGGCTCTACAATGCCAACTATCGTGATTGGGATACGATATACTCTTATATAAGGGTTGATTACTTTATTCCTGATCCTACGAATCCTGACAGTGTGGTACTCATAAAAGAAATTGTATACGTTTGCGATTCAGTAGATAAATCTGCATTAATTTCAGCTTCCAACAAATATACCTACTTAACCATCCCGCTTCAGTTTGGATATAAATTAGCTGAATACGGACGATTTGGTGTTACAGCCTGGTTAGGAGGTGCCATTAGTTTTGAATCAACCAGGCAAATTAGTTCACCAGCTCTTCCTTCCGGTGCAAGAACAAAGGTTTCATATATCGACATAACACCAGAAAGACGTACACAATGGTTTATGTATAATGCCGGACTTAGATTTGATATAATGTTATCCAGAAGAATTCAACTTGAAATCGAACCCTATTACCGAGCTTACACAAAACCTGTATTCACAAATGGAAATCTTTCGAACCCTCATTCACTGGGAATAAATGCGGGTCTGAGTGTTAAATTCTAACAACTTCTATTCGTTTCCAACTGTTTTTAATTAAATTTGTGGTTTCTTGTCAACCTGCCAAGAGATGTAAAGGCAATAACTAATTCGCACAGGATTGAGAAACAAGTATTTTTTAATAACTACAGTTTTTCTTTTTACCCTTTGTAAAGGGAGTGCATATGCTGTTACCCTGCCTCCTGTTGACGATTGTGAAGCGAATTTTTCCTATTCTATCATTTCCGGAGCTCCATTATCTGTACAATTTTGGGATGAATCAAACGCATCCCTAATCAACTACCTCTGGGAATTTGGTGACAATACCACCAGCGATGAACAAAACCCAATACATGAGTATCAGCAAGGGGGTATTTATGAAGTTTGCCTCTATATATCTGACGTTACCAAGTCGTGTTTTGACGTTATCTGCAAAACGATCATTGTACCTATTCCTACTGACTGTGGTGCCACTTTCACCTATACACGCGATGTAACAAATTTATTTCAGTACCACTTTGTAAGCACAACCGGGAGTGCTATTGATTCACTTTGGTGGGACTTTGGAGACGGTAATCATTCAAACATTTCAAATCCTTCACATACCTATGCAGACACAGGCATTTATGTTGTTACGCTAAATGCTAAAAACATCATAGCCTCAGAGGTTTGTTCGGCTTTGTTTATTGATACAATTGATTGTTCGATCGAAGCTTGTATATCAAAATTTGAAGTTATTGCTCATCCTATAAATCCCTTCATATATAATTTTAACGCAGTTACACAAGGAAGCATTAATTCCTATTACTGGACCTTTGGTGATGGGCGTAACTCTACAGAGCCAAATCCTATCCACATTTTCGAAGACACTGGAACTTTTAATGTAAAACTCAAGGTTAATAATGTTTTCTACCCTGAATACTGCAGTGATTCAAGTGAACAAAGCATTTTTATTGAACTGTTACCCTGTCAGTCCCTTTTCTCTTACCTTCAGGATTCTACTAATCCTTTGTCTTTCAAATTCATGAATCAGTCATCCGGCCCCGGGGATGAATGGATATGGACTTTCGGGGATGGTTCTACCTCTGCTGAAATCAGCCCGATGCACTTATATAGTGACACCGGTAACTTTGAGGTTTGCCTTACGATAAGAAATTCTCAATACCCGAATTATTGTAATGACGTTGATTGTATCCCTTTAAGTATAACTGATTTGAACTGTTCATCTGACTTTACATATAGCCAGGATACAACTGATTTACTTTCAGTAACGTTTTCACCTGTCAATCAAGGCCCGGCTAACATTTATGAATGGTCATTCGGAGACGATTATGCTTCTTCGGAAATGAAGCCTGTTCATCTTTATGCTGACACAGGATGGTATGAGGTTAAGCATCATGTTTCTAATAATTTCTTTCCCCAATACTGCGATGCAACAATAATTGATAGTATATATATTGGGTTTATTAAATATCCGGCTGCTAACTTTGACATCCTTTTTGATTCATTGTCAAGTACGCCCAACCTATTCAAGTTCACAGACCGCTCGACCGGAACCAGAATTACCGACTGGAATTGGTCATTTGGAGATGGATCCGGTTCAATTCAGCAAAACCCTGAGCACGCGTATAACATGACATCTGAATACACTATATGCGTTGAAGTTTCAGATTCCATACCTCCCCGATATCAATTAAAGAGTCAGACCTGTAAGACAATCCAAACACGCCAATACTATGATTTAGGGGGTTCCATTTTTGATGGGCTAATCCCCATAAACAACCCAGACCCGGAGGGTGATACAGCAGAAGTAACTCTATATCGTATTTATAATGAAAGTAATATCATAACAATTGCATCCAGGTTATTTTCAACCTTAGGCTACTATTATTTCCCAAATATTCTCGCTGGTGATTATCTAATAAGGGCAAATATCACTGATAATTCTCGACAGGCAGGTAAATATTATCCAACTTGGGCAAAAGATGCAATTTTCTGGCCGCAGGCTGATCCTATAGAACTCAACCAGAATCTCTTTCTACAGCATGTATACCTACAACCCCTGGCAACTATACCTACCGGAATATGTGGAATAGATGGAATTGTAATAAGAGTTACTGATCCCAATGCTTTAACTGGCATCTCGGAGTCAGGCGTAACAGTTTATCTTGCTGATTCTGAACGCAGAATACTAAAATACAACGTTACAGATGTAACTGGTCGTTTCCTCTTTCGTAATCTGCCAGTTGGAAACTATTTATTGTTTGCTGACCACCCTGGCTACCAATCTACTACAGAATCTATTTCACTAACAAACCAGATGCCCTTTGGCGGTAATATCCGGGTCAAAATATATAAACAATCGGAGGTTGGTATAGATGAATCATTATACCGTGAGAATCTCTTTGTTTCTGAAAACCCCTTCAACAAATTCCTGAATATTTCTCTTTCTGAAACGCTAACAGGAACTTCCAGATTAACCATCAGTAACGTAATAGGACAGACAGTTTTTGAACTCAAAACTGAAGAAAAAAAGATTATTGTGAATACTGAAAAATGGCCAACGGGTCTCTATATAATCCAACTTGAAAACCCTTTCATCCGGTCTCAAAGCCGGAAGGCTATAAAATTCTGATGATTAAGCGGTAAAATCCAAACGATATGGCAAAAAAACCATCAAAAAAAAACATCATTGGGATTGATATCGGGGGAAGTGGTATTAAAGGGGCACTTGTTGACATAGAATCTGGGATTCTGTTAACTGATCGTTATCGGTTAACCACACCAAAACCAGCAGACCCGGTATCAGTAGGACATACTGTAAAAGAAATAATAAGACATTTTGACTACGACGGACCCGTAGGAATCGGATTTCCGGCGAGAGTCATTCATGGAAACGTAAAAACAGCCACCAATATAGATAAAAGCTGGATAGATACTGATGCCCAAAAACTTTTTAGCGGAATAACAGGAATGCCATGCTTTATATTAAATGATGCAGATGCAGCTGGTATGGCAGAAATAAAATACGGATCCGGGAAGAATCTTAATGGGCTCATATTTATGATCACGGTGGGAACTGGGATCGGTACTGCACTTTTTGCCGACGGAATCCTTGTGCCTAATTCTGAATTGGGTCATCTGAGAATGTTTGGAGATATCGCAGAAGCATACACCTCTGATGCAGCCCGAACAAGAATCAATCTTACATGGAAAGAATGGGGATCTCGTTTTAATGAATACCTCTCCTATCTTGAGTTTTTATTCTCTCCAGACCTTTTTATTATTGGTGGTGGTGTGAGCAAAAAGTTCAACCAATTTGAAAACCAATTGAAGATTCACGCAAGAATTGTTCCTGCAAAACTTGAAAACCAAGCTGGAATTGTTGGTGCAGCCGCCTATGCTGTTAATATGTTGTAACCAGAGACATTCATAGTTAAACTTTATGTTCTTAAAATCGATTGTGAAGAGAATAGCCTACGGGGGGCTATTCCTGTTTGTTCTATCATGTCGTACTCTCAAACCAACAGCACCCGTCGAATCGGTGCTCCCGTATTCAATTGAAAGTAATCCATCATATATTAGCCTGACATTAGAAACTGGTATAGATGAAATCGAAACATTTATTAATCGACGACTCGACGGGCTGATATATGAAGATTTGGATCTGAATAACAATGGGGGTGACAACCTCATGGTTAAGGCATGGAAACAGAGCAGAATTGAATTAGGGCTGAACGGTAATATACTCAGATATGAAATACCTCTTAAACTATGGATAAAATATTATTATGAAAATAAGAGCCTCGGAATTGCATTCACACAACCCATCGAGCTTGAAGGGGCTATTCTACTCAAGTTTAAATCAGAATTATCTCTAAACCCAAACTGGACAGTAACCTCAAAAACAACTCCTGCAGGCTATAGCTGGCTCAAATCACCAGCCTTGAAATTTGGCCCTGTTGATATTCCGATTGGATTTCTTGCAGACAATATTTTGAAAAACAATCAAAAACCAATAGCGCAGGCCATTGACAGGATGGTATCAGATGAATTGAATTTACGTCAATATGGTATCGATGCATGGAAAGCACTCAGTGCCCCGATAAAAATTAACGATGACTACAATACATGGGTGGCTCTGCAACCTGTTGAACTATACACAATTCCTTTATCTGGTATGAATGGAAAAATCGTTCACCAGATGAGTATAAAAGCACTAGCTGAAGTTTTTATCGGGCAACCACCATACCACAATGCGACTTTACTACCTGACATCAGAATTGTTGACAAATTGGATAAAGATTTTTCAATATTGTTGCAAACGAGGCTTTCATATATAGGAATGCAATCAATGGCGACTAAATATCTGGTGGGCAAAACATTTCAGATAGGTAACCGGTCAGTTAAAGTAATACAGATTGCTATCTTCCCTGCAGGAGATAAAGTTGCCCTTCAAGCAGAAATTGAAGGTGATGTCAAAGGAACAATATATTTTACAGGAGTACCGGTATACGACTATGCGACCGCTGAAATCAAGCTCGATAAGGTTGACTTTGATATTCGGACACGCAATGTGCTTCACAAGACTGCCAGTTGGTTACTAAATGGTACTATCAACAGAAAAATTGGAGAAAAACTTGTATTCCCTATTCAGGAAGATGTTGAGAAAGCTAAACAACAAATAAATGAGTATCTAAATAACACCAGGCTAACACCCGAACTGACGTTGAATGGGAGAATAGTTCGGCTAGGATTTGGAGAAATCAAAATATTGAACGATGGGCTACTGATCCCAATAGAACTTGGAGGTAATCTCAAGGTAACATTTAAAGTATCGGATACAGGTAAATAGCTTCCTGCGCTTTCCCTTTTTCATACACACTCAGCAAACGGTTAAAAACCCTATTATCGCTGAGATGCCTAATGTTTCTGCGAACGAACTACGCTATTAAAAACATTCCGGTAGGAAAACACAGGTATTAGATTCTTTGCTTTTCATTTTATGAATCTATTCAGCGTGAATATCTTCTGAAATAAAACTTCATATTGTTATCCAAATAGATTGACAATAAAAATCCATTGATCCGCCAAAAACTCTATAATGGATGTACCTTTCTGATAAAAGACCAAGCCCATAAAGATGAGTTGTTCAACAATAAATATCACCAGAACTATTCTGGCAAAAAGATTAAAGTCGGCTTTACGCGTCTTCATAGGTGGAAATATAGTCTGTTCAACATTAGGATTCAAAGTTTAAAAGTAGAACTTTTTAGTAGACGGATTGTTTAGTGCTTTGAAAAAATTAGGAACAGGCCTGAAGAATGGCTGACTATAAACCCTCATTATGATTGAAAAAATTCTTGTAGCTAACCGTGGAGAAATCGCAGTTAGAATTATGCGCTCTTGCCGTGAGGTTGGAATCCACTGTGTAGCCGTGTTCTCTGAGGTTGACAGAAAAGCAATGCATGTCAGATATGCTGATGAAGCTATATGTATTGGCCCTGCACCATCAAACGAAAGTTATCTTGATATTGATAAGATCATCGACGCAGCAAAATCAACTGGCGCAGATGCAATCCATCCGGGATACGGTTTTTTATCGGAAAATGCCATGTTCGCTGAAAGATGTGCTAAAGAAGGGATAATATTCATTGGACCGTCTGCCGAAGCTATCAGGATCATGGGCGACAAGATTAGTGCCCGGCAAGCAGTATCAAAGAATAAAGTACCTGTTGTCCCAGGTACTGATGGGCCGATAACAGATGAAGATGAAGCGCTGAATTTCATTCATCAGATTGGGCTACCTGTAATGATCAAAGCATCGGCAGGAGGAGGAGGGAAAGGGATGCGCCTGGTGAAAGTAGAGAATGAGATTAAATCAGCCATCAGAGCAGCCCGATCAGAGGCAAAATCTGCTTTCGGCAACGATGCAATATTTATAGAAAAATACATTGACTCACCACACCACATTGAATTTCAAATTCTTGCCGATCAATTTGGCAATACTATACACCTTTTCGAACGGGAATGCTCAGTACAACGTCGCCACCAAAAAGTAGTAGAAGAAACTCCTTCACCGCTGATGACGCCAGAACTAAGAAAAGAGATGGGGAAAATGGCTGTTCAGGCAGCTAAATCTGTTAATTACTATGGTGCTGGTACAATTGAATTCATCGTTGATGACAATCTGAACTACTACTTCCTTGAGATGAATACCCGGCTCCAGGTTGAACACCCTATTACAGAAAGGGTGGTAGGAATAGATCTGGTCAAACAACAGATCAATATAGCTAATGGTGAAAAGCTTGAACTTGATCAGGAAGAATTAAGACAGAATGGTCATGCGATCGAATGCAGGATATATGCTGAAGACCCTGATAATAACTTCATGCCAAGTCCCGGACTTATTCAACATATCACAGAACCGCTTGGGTTAGGAGTTCGTCATGACGGGTATGTATACGAAGGTTATGAAATTCCGATATACTATGACCCTCTTATTTCAAAGCTGATAGTATGGGCAGGTACCCGTGATGAGGCAATTAACAGGATGCGCCGAGCTCTGTATTCATACAAAATAACAGGTGTTAAAACCTCTATTCGTTTCTTGAAACGTATCATGGAATGCCCGGATTTCAGGCATGGAAATTACAATACTCATTTCATTGAGAAGAACCTTGAGTTTCTGATGAAAAAACAGGATTGTACTTCTGACTGTGAAGATGTCGCAATCATGACTATACTTATTGATTACCTTGATAAACTTGAACAGGCCCAACCGACCCGCCCTGAAGGACAGAGGGGGAACCTATGGAAAGAATACGGCCGTCGTCGTAGCCTGCTACGTTTATAAAACTTTACCTATTGAAATTATATGAAGAACACGAAGAATTACCTTTTACGAATATTTACAATAGATTATACTCCCTCCTGGTTGAATTCCATTGGGTTACTAATCGTCCGATTTGGTTTCGGTTTCTTGATGCTCTTCGGACATGGCTGGATGAAATGGATGAATTTCAGCCTGATGTCTTCCTCTTTCCCTGACCCGCTAGGTGTTGGGAACGCTAACTCAATGTCTCTTGCTATCTTTTCCGAAGTGGTATGCTCCTTACTCGTTTTAGCTGGCTTTTTAACCCGTGTTGCTCTGATACCATTAATTATTACAATGATGGTCGCATTTTTCTCAGTCCATGGAGGTGATCCATTCACCATTAGAGAATTATCAATGGTATATCTACTGGTTTTCATAACCCTTTTTATTACAGGACCTGGAAAGTATTCGGTTGATCACTTTCTTCAGCGGAAACTAACAAAAAAACAAAACTAATGGCTTTGGAAATTAAACTTAATGAACGAACAGCCCTTGTAGATTTATTGGCCCGCCATGGAAACCATGTTTTTATCAGAATTGACAATAAGGAATACGATGCTGACATTGTTCAGGTTGAACGAGGCGTGTACTCTATATTGATTAACGGGCACTCATTTAACGTGGAATTAATTCCGGGGGAAACGCCTAAAACTTATTCTGTCAACACCTACCTTAATTCTTATCAGGCAGAAATTATTGATGCAGAAACAAAATACAGGCACAGCCGCGAAAAGGGGCTGCAACTGGAAGAGGAAAAAATTATAGAATCGCCCATGCCAGGAAAAGTTGTCAAGATAACATGCCAGATCGGTGACCAAGTAGAAACAGGACAAACTCTGATTATCCTGTCGGCAATGAAAATGGAGAGTGAATTTAAGGCAAGGACCTCAGGAAAGGTGACCGAATTACGCGTAAAAGAAGGTGACACAGTAGAAGGAAAACAAGTATTAATTGTGATAGATTAAGCCCATGTCAACAGAAGAAAAACTTAAAACCCTGGAAGAAATGAACCGTCTGGCAGAACTCGGCGGTGGTGAAGAACGAATTGCCAAACAGCATGCAGCAGGAAGGAAAACGGCCCGTGAGCGTATCCAAGATATGCTCGATAAAGAAACCTTTGTTGAACTGGACAAATTTGTGACCCATCGGACAACAGATTTCGGAATGGAACAACAAAAATATCTTGGCGATGGGATGATAACCGGTTACGGAAAGATAGACGGCAGACTGGTGTATATTTTTGCCCAGGATTTCACTGTCTTCGGAGGCTCGATGAGTCGTGCAAATGCCGACAAAGTGGTCAAGGTCATGGATATGGCCATGCGAATGGGCGCTCCAATCATTGGATTAAACGATTCTGGCGGTGCCCGTATTCAGGAAGGCGTTGAAAGTCTTGGGGGCTATGCTGATATATTTTACCGAAATGTAATGTCGTCGGGAGTAATTCCACAGATAAGCGCTATCCTTGGACCTTGTGCTGGAGGGGCTGTCTATTCGCCGGCAATTACTGACTTTATCTTTATGGTTAAAGATTCCAGCTATATGTTTGTTACCGGTCCGGATGTCATTAAAACTGTAACACATGAGGAGGTGAGCAAGGAAGATCTCGGTGGTGCCATGACCCATAACTCCCGATCGGGTGTGGCTCATTTTGTAGCCGAAGATGATGAGCAAGCTATGATGATGATCCGCGAACTGGTAGGATTCCTTCCTTCCAACAACATGGAAGATGCCCCTGTTCATCCTTGCCTGGATCCAGTGAATCGGCGTGATGAACATTTACAGGACGTGGTACCCGATGACCCTAACAAACCCTACGACATGAAAGAGATCATCACAACAGTTGCCGATGATCGTAACTTTTTTGAGGTTCAACCCTTCTTTGCGCCAAATATCATAACCGGTTTTATTCGCCTTGGTGGACACTCGATTGGCGTAGTGGCCAATCAACCGCAGTTGCTTGCAGGGGTTCTCAATATTGATGCCTCTGTAAAGGCTGCCCGTTTTGTCAGATTTTGTGACTCTTTCAACATCCCTATACTCACGCTTGTTGATGTCCCGGGCTTCCTTCCTGGCACCGAGCAGGAATTCGGCGGTATTATACGTCACGGAGCCAAACTTCTGTACGCGTATGCCGAAGCAACAGTTCCAAAGGTTACCCTCATTACCCGTAAAGCATATGGAGGTGCTTATGACGTAATGTCAAGCAAACACATAGGCGCCGATGTAAACTATGCATACCCTACCGCAGAGATCGCTGTAATGGGGCCAGAAGGAGCGGTAAATATACTTTACCGAAAGCTTAACGATGATGAGCGCCGCCAGGCTGTAGACGACTACAAAACCAAATTTGCGACTCCCTACAAAGCAGCCTCACTGGGTTATATCGATGAAATAATACACCCGCGAGACAGCCGTTTTAAACTCATTCAGGCATTCGAAATGACTCGCAATAAAAGCAAACATAATCCGGTAAAAAAACATGGGAATATCCCTTTATAACTAATTAACAAACATTCCGGTAAAAACCGCTACAGAAATTCAATACTGGATTCTGTAATTAAGAATCTACAACTGGTGGTTCACAATCCAATTCCGCCCGAGTATAATTCCTGATTATACACATAGTTTTACTGTCACTTCTCAACGTTTGTACAATCCCCTATCTTTGCAGATAAATAGGAAGACATGTTACAGATAAAGGATCCTGACATTCGTAAATCATTTGTTCTGTTGGCTACAGTATCAGCCTTCGTCAGGGCATTTCTTGCAGCAACTCTCGAATTCGGAAACGATGAAGTTTATTACTGGACCTTTGCAGTATATCCCGACCTGAGTCATTTTGACCATCCTCCAATGGTTGGTTGGGTTATTCAGCTCTTCTCTCTTAATCTTATTATGGATTCTGAGTTGTTTATCAGATTAGGTTCAGTTATCTTCGGAATCATCAACCTGGGACTGGTCTTTCTGATCGGACGTGAAGTCCGTGATGAACGTACCGGCCTGTTCGCAGCACTACTCTATACAGCTTCTATATATGGTACAGTAATTACCGGCGTCTTCATATTGCCTGATACTCCGCAAAATTTATTTTGGTTGTTGGGTTTATGGCTCTTTTTCAGAGCTTTTAACGAAAAGTATACTGATAAACTCCGAAAAAACTATCTTTTTCTGGCGTTCGTGATGAGTGGATTCAGTATCTTGTCTAAATACACTGGTGTATTCCTCATTTTTGGCGGATTAGTTTATATTATCAGTTATCAACAGATTTGGCTTCGACGAAAAGAATTCTTCCTGGGACTTCTGGCTGTTCTTTTGATCACTACCCCGATTCTTTTCTGGAATATAGAAAACAATTTTATAAGCTTTACCTATCAGGGGGCCAGGATGGATGTCTCACAGGGAGGCTTCCGTCCCGATTATTTCGCCACTGAAGTACTGGGGCAGATACTCTATAACAACCCTGTGAATTTCGTTTTGATCGTAATGGCCTTTTTTGCATTAAGACGTAATAAATACATTAATTCAAACCAACGATGGCTATTGCTTTTTACCAGTTTGCCCATGATTGCTGTATTTCTCACCTTTTCACTCTTCAGGCAAACATTACCACACTGGACCGGCCCCTCCTATCATAGTTTGATGATATTGGCTGCAGCCTGGTTGGCATCCAAATACCCAGAAAGCCGTTTTCCCACTCCGCTAAGGTGGGCCGTTGGGATATGTTCATTTATTGTTATACTGGGCTTCACCCAGATAAAAACTGGAATAATCCCTTTTCCAAAAGAGACAGAATCACGCAAACTTGGAAAATCAGATCCAACACTTGACATGTATGGATGGCGGCAACTAGGAGTTGAATTCAAACAACTGGCTGCTTCAGATACCATCACAAGATTAATGAAACCTAATTCACCTATCTTCAGTTATCGCTGGTTTCCGGCTGCCAATCTGGATTTTTATGTAGCCTGGCCTTCTCAGCGTTTTGTATATACATTTGGTCCGCTGGATAAAATCCACAAGTATCTTTGGATAGACTATGCTCTTGGTATCCCCGCCGATAGTTCTGATGCTTATTTCATTACATCGAGTCGTGATTTCTATGATCCAGGGCAACTCTACGGCAAAGCGTTTGAGAAAATTTTACCCCCGGACAGCATCGCAATTCTTCGGGGAGGTGAAACTGTAATGTATCATTATATTTATCGAATGAAAGGGTTGCGAATGAAGAATCTACCTTTCCCCTACACTACAAATTGAATAGACATAGATTATTCTTCAGGTTAGAAAAAATCTATTTATCCAATAATTATCATTTAAATGAAAACAGCCATTGTATATGCGTCAAATCATGGAGCCACCGAGAGCGTGGTTAACCAGTTGGCGGGCCTTCTGGCCGGGGAACCTGCTGAAGTGATTAATCTTAGGAAAAATAAAAACTTCAATCCCAAAGGATATGAACGTGTAATCATTGGCGGAAGTATACACGTCGGACAAATACAAAAACCGGTAAAGCAATTCTGTATCAGATACGGAAATCAACTAATAAATACAAAATTGGGACTCTTTATTTGCTGTATGTACACTGAAGAACAGGCTTCACGGCAATTTGAACTTAATTTCCCTGAAATCCTTCGCGAACACTCATCAAGCAACAAAATCGTAGGTGGTACTTTTAATTTCGAAAAAATGAACTGGTTCGAAAAAGTGATTGTTAAAAAAGTGGCAGGTGTAAACCAAACCATCTCCAATATTGATGATTCAAAAATTCGGGAAATCGCGGAAGAAATGGACAGAAACTAAATTACAGAGAGCCTTACCCCACGATCATTAGTCTATTATCGTAAGAATCAAGTAAAACGCTTAATCAAAATAATAGCCAGATTGGGCAGATCATAATCAAAAAAAACTTCTGATAAACAGTATAATCATTACCCCGCCAAAGATCAACTTCATCAACGTACCAGCAAGAAAGCCAAGAAATGAGCCAATTGCCGAACGTAGTGCTGTTCTGGAATCACTACCATAAGTTATCTCCCCAATATAAGCCCCAAGAAACGGGCCGATGATTACTCCAAACGGGCCCATAGTTAGAATTCCTATAACCAAGCCAATGGCGCTTCCTGTTGCTCCACGCTTCGTCCCTCCAAACTTACGTGTACCATATACTGGCACCCAATAGTCGAGTACGGTAATAATTACAGCTACAATTCCCCAGAACACAAGAAAATCGATCGTAAATGGATGTCGTTCAGTAAAATGCAAGACTACCAGAGCCAGGTATGAAAGCGGAGGCCCGGGAATAACAGGAAGAACCGATCCGGCAAGGCCTGCAATTAGCAATACGATACCAGTAACGATCAGTATATAATCCATATGCTAACAGTTTGAATGAGAATACAAAGATACGAGTTTAACGAAGGGTTGTATCGCATGATGACTAAATCATTCCCAAACAGCATAATGTCAGAGCCCTTTCAGAGGTATGCTTTCCATAACCCGTCTTCTAAAAAACAGTATTTTTGCACTGGAATTTCAGCATATGAAACGATTCGCCTTCTTTATAGCACACCGGTTGGCATCAGGTACCTCAAAAGGGGTCTCCTCGGTTATCATCAGACTTGCGATAATCAGTGTAGCCTTAGGCATCTCGATCATGATGATTTCAATTTCAATTCTTGGTGGTTTCAGACGCGAAATTCAGGAAAAAATCTCAGCCTATACCGGTCACATCCGAATCAGCAGCTTTACAGGAAATGAATCGTTTGAAGCCACTCCTATATCTTTATCCCAGAGATTTTATCCCTGGAACAGTCAATTGCCCCCTATCCGCCATATTCAGCAATACGCCACTAAGGCAGGCATCATCAAAACCAACGATCAAATAATGGGGATTGTATTCAAAGGCGTAACCACAGACTTTGATTCATCATTCTTTCACGGGAAACTGATTGCAGGTCACTGCCCACGCACATACGATACCTGTACATCAAACGATATCATGATAAGTTCTGTTATCGCCCGGAAACTGGATTTCAAAACAGGAGATCCATTACGAATCTGGTTTATAACCGGGAATGAACTTGTTCCCCGTGGACGAAAGTTAAACATATGCGGAATTTACGACACAGGCCTCGAGGAATTTGATCAACTCTTCTTGTTCGGCGACCTCAGACATCTTAAACGGCTCAACAATTGGGAGGATGACCAGATAGGAGGATTTGAAATCTTTTTAAACGATTTTTCCCAAATCGACGATTATGGCGACCGATTATATGAAATAACCAACTATGACCTGGATGTTAAAACAATAAAACAACTCTATCCCCAGATCTTCGACTGGCTTGATCTTCAAAACATAAACGTAGCAGTGATTCTGGGGCTCATGGTCTTTGTTGCAGCCATTGCCCTCGTAAGTGTGCTACTGGTACTAATACTTGAGCAAACCAATTTCATTGGTATACTGAAGGCAATGGGTGCCAGTTCCGGGAAAATCAGACAAATATTCCTGATTCAGGCATCCCGGATCGCCCTCAAAGGAATGATCTGGGGCAATGTCGTTGCGGCCATCTTTATTGGCATTCAGATGCATTTTAAGATTATCAGGCTTCCGCAGGAAGCTTATTATGTAAGTTCCGTTCCAGTACTTATTAACTGGCCCCAAATGATTCTCCTGAACTTGGGGGCACTTATCATATGTATTGTTATTCTGGCCTTACCGGCGTTGCTTATCGAAAAAATAAGTCCGGTCAAAGCCATCCGGTTTAGTTGATTTTATCAGCAGAAAAAATGAAAATAAAACGAATCCCAAACTTATTCCTGACTATCCTATTACTGATAATGGTTACTTCATGTTCAAAGGTAGAAACGACTTACTACCCTGATAATAGAGTCAGTTCAGAGGTAACAATGAAATATAACAAAAAGAACGGCAGAGCCCGCTACTATTATACCAACGGTTCACTCCAGCAGGAAACCTACTTTAAAGATGATAAAGCACACGGAATTTTGCGAAGGTGGAAAGCCACCGGGATATTACTCTGCGAGGAGCGTTACACCGAAGGATTGAAAAACGGCATCGCTTCAACCTGGGATGAAAAGGGGCACAAAGTAAGCCTTTCGACCTACCGGAACGATACCCTCGATGGCTTGTCGAAAGAGTGGTACGAAACCGGAAGTCTGCGTCTCGAAGGAAATTATAAACAGGGAATGTTTGACGGGCGTTGGATTTGGCTGAGTCAGGAAGGAAAAATAGTTGGTGAAGGCAACTTCAGCAAGGGTACCGGGATTGTAAAATCTTTCTATCTGAATGGAAAGTTAGCAGCTATAACACCATATACCAGTAATGAAAAAGATGGTCAGGAAGTTGCATGGGACGATTCGGGGAATATAAAACTCAAACGACAATGGAAAATGGGGAGAATAGTAATTCCCGACAGTATAGATCAGCAGGCTTCACCCGACAAAGACAATATTAAGTAACCCGTATGGCAAACTACTTAAAATCAAAGAAAAAAATTCGATTGTCTTACGATTAACGAATTGAATAAAACCATACCTTTGTGGTGTTAATTCGTTAACAGTATTTATAAAACGCTTTTAAAATATTAAACGTTTTTAACCTCACAAAATCATCAAAATGAATCTTGAACGAATAGTTGCTGAGCTCGAAAAAAACAATCCTGCTCAGCCGGAGTTTCTCCAGGCCGCACGTGAAGTTCTCGAAACTATCGCTGACTTCGTAAATGAAAATCCTCAGTATGATGCTCATAAAATAATTGAGCGTCTTGTTGAACCTGATCGTATCATCCAGTTCCGCGTAACATGGGTTGACGATAACGGCGATGTACAGGTAAACCGTGGATACAGAGTGCAATTCAACAATGCAATAGGCCCTTACAAAGGCGGCCTGAGATTCCACCCAAGTGTTAACCTTTCAATCCTGAAATTCCTTGGTTTTGAACAGATCTTCAAAAACAGCCTGACTACCCTACCCATGGGTGGTGCTAAGGGCGGATCTGATTTTAATCCCAAAGGAAAATCAGACAACGAAATTATGCGTTTCTGCCAGGCCTTTATGACCGAACTATGGCAGAATATTGGACCCGAAACTGATGTCCCAGCCGGTGACATAGGTGTTGGTGGCCGTGAAATCGGATTCCTCTACGGCATGTGGAAGAAACTTACCCGTGAGCACGTTGGTGTTCTCACCGGAAAAGGTCGTAACTGGGGTGGTTCACTTATCCGTCCAGAAGCTACCGGTTTTGGTGGCGTTTATTTCACACGTGAAATGCTCGAAACCAAAGGTACCAGCTTCGAAGGTAAAACCGTTGCCGTTTCTGGTTTTGGTAATGTTGCATGGGGTGCTATCATTAAAGCTAATGAATTTGGCGCTAAAGTAGTTACCATTTCTGGACCCGATGGTTACATATATGATCCGGATGGCATTACCGGCGAAAAGGTTGACTATATGCTTGAACTTCGCTCCTCAAATAATGATGTAGTAAAACCTTATGCTGAAAAATACGGTGTTGAATTCTTCCCGGGCCAGAAACCATGGAATGTAAAATGCGACATCGCTATGCCTTGTGCTACCCAGAACGAACTTAACGGTGACGATGCAAAAAAACTCGTTGCCAATGGTGTTATGTGCGTCTCTGAGTGCTCTAACATGGGCTGCACTCCTGAAGCTATTAATTACTTCATCGAACACAAAATCATGTACGGACCAGGTAAAGCTGTCAATGCTGG
The DNA here is from genome assembly GCA_003250395.1 of Bacteroidota bacterium. Taxonomy (GTDB): domain Bacteria; phylum Bacteroidota; class Bacteroidia; order Bacteroidales; family TTA-H9; genus GWE2-42-24. Next base: position 69,426 of record QKGM01000009.1, read on the forward strand.
TGGAGTTGCCGTTTCAGGACTCGAAATGTCTCAGAACAGTGAAAAACTCAGCTGGTCACGTGAAGAAGTTGATGAGAAACTTCTCAACATCATGAAGAATATCCATGAAAACTGCGTGAAGTATGGCAAACAACCCGATGGCTATATCAATTATATGAAGGGTGCCAACGTTGCCGGTTTCATTAAAGTAGCAGACGCCATGCTCGATCAGGGCGTAATTTAATCAAACACACCAACCAGATTGTATAAAGCCACCCCTGTGTAGGGGTGGCTTTTTTTTCCATCTTTGTATACCTTTTCATCACTAATTAAACGGCCCCTTATTTATTATAGCAAACTAATTCCCAATCTTTTTTTTGATCTGCTAATTCAAACCTTTCTTCTATGTCAATCATTATTCGACAGGGTACGGCAGAAGATCTGCCTGCTGTACTACAACTCATCAAAGAACTGGCAGCCTACGAAAAAGCGCCAGACGAGGTAACGTTAACATTCGAAGATATGTACAATGATGGCTTTGGCGAAAAGCCACTTTTTGAGCTGATTGTTGCCGATTCTGAGGGAGTAATTCAGGGGATGGCACTCTACTTCTACAGTTATTCTACATGGAAAGGGAGATGCATCTATCTTGAAGATATCGTCGTAAAAGAAAATGCACGTCGCCAGGGGATCGGATCAAAACTATTTAAGGCATTGATCAGTAAAGCCCGTGATTTCGGAGCTCAACGACTACAATGGCAGGTACTTGACTGGAATCAGTCAGCGATCGACTTCTACAAAAAAATCAACGCTGAACTAGACCCCACCTGGATAAACTGCAAACTAACATCCCTGCAGATCAATGCTTTCCCGGAATCCGGGTTCGGCGATTAGCCCAATCTGAATTACAGGCATACACGAAAAAAGAATGGATTAATATAACACTGGCTCAGCTTAAAACCATTAAGCAGAGCGATTTATTCATAACCGAAAAACTTACAGTAGGCTAACGGGTGTTATACAGCCAGGTAAATCCAGTCGATCAGGTAAAATCACGTAATCTATTATCGTTTCACCTGTTCCCAGAAAGCAGCTTCAGGTCTTGCACCAATTACTCCGATAACAGCAGCGGCAAGCTTTGTACCGAGCTCAGCAGCTTCCTTAAGTGATTGTTGTGTACCGATACCATATAAAAATCCGGAGGCAAACAGGTCGCCAGCACCAGTAGTATCAATCGGGCGGACTCTCAACGCGGGTACATGCACCTGTTTATGTCCGCTCTTTACAAGTGCACCCCTGCTGCCAATCTTTACAACAGCAATGTCAGCCATTTTGGCGATCTCGCTGATAGCATCTTCTGGCTCAAGACCGGTAAACGCTTTTGCCTCTTCTTCGTTGGCAAAAATTACATGTAGTTTTTCAGCCATTATTTCCTTTAGAAACTCAAGATTATCAGCTACTACATTGAAACTTGCCAGGTCTATTGAAATCAGACATCCTGCCTGACGAGCCAGAGCGATAGCTCTACGCATCAAATCATGATTCTGTACCAGATAACCTTCGATATGGAAATAAGTATATCCCATGAATAACTCAGGGGTCAGGTCATCGGCAGAAAGCTCAACGGCAGACCCCAGATAGGTTCCAAATGTTCGCTCTGAATCGGGTGAAACCAGGGCAGCAGCCAGACCTGATGGCTGACTCCCAAATGACAATAAAGGCTTTATACCAGCGGCTTCGATATCAGACCTGAAAAAATGACCTACTTCATCATCTCCGATTTTCCCTATAAAAGCTGTATTGGCACCCAAAGAAGCCAATCCAAAAATGGTATTGGAAGCCGAACCTCCGGCAACCTGAATGGTAGGTCTGTCTTTACAGGCCTCCCGAATAGCAGCCGATTTATTGGCATCCACCAATTGCATACTCCCTTTGGGCAATCCAAGTCGACGCAACAATTGATCACTTTCAATTTGTATCATCTTATCTACAAGGGCATTACCCATTCCGAGAACCGTTACCATATCATGAATATTTATTAAATTAACTTAAAGTAGAAAAATTTTAAGCAAAGGTATTGAATAATTCAAAAAAGACTCCGATATTTGCAGCCTCAAATCAGCTAACAAGCTGTCAAGAGAAAAACCTTCCTCCTTAGCTCAGTTGGTTAGAGCATCTGACTGTTAATCAGAGGGTCCCAGGTTCAAGTCCTGGAGGGGGAGCAACAATCAGCCCGTCGTACACTGTATGACGGGCTGATTTGCGTTTAAAAGTCTGCATAAATACCTGAAATTGAACATACGGATCACGACCAAAACCTGTGGGAGGCCATACTAATTAAGCAAATAGTTTAGTAATTCTGAAGAGGAAGAAATTTATGTCAGTAACCCCACGAAGGTTTGCTCTAAAAGCTTTGATTTTGGCGTTGAATGACTCAGCGGAAGCATTTGTGCTTTTGTTATCGAAGTAATTGAGGATTCTCTGATAATGATTGGATATTGTCTTTGAAATTGTGTTAAATGATTTAAATCCAGCTTTCTCAACCATCTCATGCCATTTAGCTAATCTGCCATAAGCAAATATCTTATCCTCTGTTTTAGAATATATCCAGGATAATCTTTGGGATAAGTCATAGGCTTGTTTGATATCTGGGTATCGCTCAAAAAGCAATTGGGCTCTAGTAACTTGATTGTCTTTCCATTTATCCTCATGTTTGTACAACAGGTAACGGCTTCTTGCCAGGAGCTGCTTTAGCGTATCACCATTGGAGAGAAGCTCTGGCTGATAGTCGGTATTGTTTTTTTTAGCATCATTAATGGCTTCATTTTCCATGTCTATCGCTTGCCATCTATGTTTAATTCTTATTTCCTGTAAAGCTTCAAAAGCCAATTGTTGTACATGAAACCTGTCAATGACAATAGTGGCTTTAGGGAAGCAGCGACTAGCAATAAGATTCATATTACCAGCCAGATCCATTGTTATTTCCTCAACTTTATTTCTGGCTTTGGCAGGCAGTTTTTGTAGCATGGGTATGATCGCCTCTGAACTAGTCCCTTCTAAAATGGCTACCAATGTACCCTTCTTACCCTTGTTAGCTTTGTTGGTTACAATGGTATAGAGTTCGCCGTGAGATAATGATGTCTCATCAATGGATAAATGAGACCCCAGATTTTCAGGAAATAGTAGTCCTTTCTTTATATCTTCTTTTTGCACCCAATCTACAAAATCGCTCAGCCTTTTCTTGTAGTAACGATGTAATTTCCTGCCATTTACACCATAAAAAGATCCGATGGTCTCAATACTCTGAGCTTGCGTATCTACCCATTTCTTTTAAAAAAGCCGCGAATTCCTTGGTAATTCGTGTCCCTTTTGCTACTAAATCCCAGTCTCGATAGACAACTTCTCCGCTGTCCTCATTTAACCACCGACGCCTTGTTATGTGCAAGAAAACATGGTTTCCCCGGATTGGAAAATCCTGAACTGTAATCTCTTCGAAGAATCCCTTTGAGATAAGCTTATTCTCTTTGTATTCCTGTGGAATAATATTCAATTCTTTAAGGTAAAGATGAAGTACTTCCCCTTCCTTTTTAAACGTGGTAAGCTCAAAATACTCTTCGATAAACTCTGGTAAGATTAGTTTTATTAAGGTGCTATAGGAGTTGTCCATAAATCGTTAAAATTTTTCCGCTAAGGTCTTTATTTCATCAATCCCCCACAACTTTTGATCTTGATCCTTATAGTTTTACACAAAGCAGGGATTATGAAACCACCGATATTCACCAGTCAGTTCTCAAGAATAAAAAACTATCGATTAAATAAAACTACTTCGCCACCAGCGAAACAACCGGAATCAATATCTCTTCCATCGACACCCCTCCATGCTGGAAGGTATTTCTGTAGTGGTTGGCATAGTAGTTATAATTGTTGGGGTAAGCAAAAAAGTCATCAGTGCGGGCGAATATGATACTAGAACTAACGTTTTGCCGTGGTAACAGAATCTCTTCGGGTGTACGTACCGCAAAGACTTCCTTCTTGTTAAAATTAAGGTTTTTCCCGGTCTTAAATCGAAGATTAGTGTTGGTTTGCTTATCTCCTACAACTTTAACCGGTGATTGTACCCTGATGCTTCCATGATCGGTGGTGAGCAAAATATTAACCTTTTTTGAAGCGAGGTAACGAATGATATCGATCAGCGGGGAATGTTCAAACCAACTACGGGTAAGGGAACGATAGGCGGGCTCATCGTCGGCCAGTTCGCGTATAATTTCCATTTCGGTGCGGGCATGCGAGAGCATATCGACAAAATTGTATACCACCACATTCAGCTTGTTTTCCATCAGATTTGGAAGGCTATCCACAAGCTTCCTTCCCACACCAAGGTTCAGTACCTTTGTAAAGCTAAACCGGATATCACGTCCGTGTCGTTTAAGAAATTCGCCGAATAGTTCACCTTCATATTGATTTTTGGTCCCTTCATCCCACTCCTGTACCCAGTACTGTGGGTATTTTTTCTCAATTTCAGCCGGCATTAATCCAGAAAACAGTGAATTACGCGCAAATTGCGTCACAGTAGGAAGAATGCTATAATATATATCGTCGGTTTCAATGCGAAACCCATCTTCAATTAAAGGCTGTAGTGTTTTCCATTGATCATACCGCAGGTTATCTATCAGTATCAGAAAAACCGGTTCAGGTTTATCGAGCATCGGGAACAATTTCTCGCGTAGAAGCGTATGCGACATAAGCGGCTTGTCATTTGAACGGTTCCAAATCCATTCGGCATAATTCTTCTCAACGAAACGGGTGAATACATTGTTGGCTTCTTCTTTCTGCATTTTAAGTATCTGCATCATGCTTTCATCACCCGAAAGGGTAAGCCGCAATTCCCAGTCGACTAATTTCCTGTAGACTGCTTTCCATTCAGCAACTGACAAATTATTTGAAATCTCCATCCCTAAAGATCTGAATTCCTGCTGATAGGTAAATGAAGTTTTTTGACTTACAAGTTCCTTCGTATCAAGATTCTTCTTCAACGAGAGCAGCAACTGCTGAGGCTTTACCGGTTTAATGAGGTAATCACTGATATTTGAGCCAATGGCCTCCTCCATAATGGTTTCCTCCTCGCTTTTGGTAATCATCACTACCGGCATACGGGGGTGAAGGTTTTTAATCAACTGAAGTGTTTCAAGTCCTGACAGACCTGGCATATTCTCATCGAGGAAAACAATATCATAGATATTATCTCTGATCAGGTCGATTGCTTCGTCTCCGTTGTTGGTAGTATCCACATCATAACCTTTCTGTTCAAGAAAGATGATGTGCGCTTTGAGCATATCTATTTCGTCGTCGGCCCAGAGTATTTTAATCTTATTTTCCATGAGAAAAGGGGGTTTAGGTATAGCGGCTTCCAAACTGCCTGTCGGTCAATCGCTGATGTGAGAGAGGTATGCCGCATTCAAAAGTAACAAATTCAAGGAGTAAACGTTTCGCCTTTTGATTAATTATCCTGGGAATGGTTAAAGAATGTTAGGAAAAACAGAAAAGCCTCATGGCGAACCATAAGGCTTATAAAAAAACATCAATTTCGGTATTTATTCCTTGATATTCTTTCCAAGACCTTTCATAATACCCCTGCTCGAATTATCGATGAATCTAAGTATCTCATCACGCTCGGGTGTTGCAGGAACATCAGCTTCAATAAGATTGACTGCCTGACTAACATTAAGCCCTTTCAGATAGATGATTCGATAAACATTTTGAATCAGATTGATCTGATCGCTGGTAAATCCACGCCTGCGCAAACCGATAGAGTTGATCCCGACATAGGATAGCGGCTCACGGGCAGCTTTGGTATATGGAGGAACGTCCTTTCTGACCAGTGATCCCCCACTAATCATAGTATGTGCCCCGATTTTACAAAACTGGTGTACAGCAGACAATCCACCTACAATAGCATAATCATCAATAGTGATGTGCCCTGCAAGCGTGGCCGCGTTCGCTAATATTACATTGTTACCAACAACGCAATCATGAGCGATATGTACATATGCCATCAAAAGACAATTATTCCCGACAATAGTCTCATAGCTCGCCCTGGTGCCACGGTTAATGGTTACAAATTCACGGACAGTGGTATTATCGCCAATCTTCACGATGGTTTCTTCACCATTGAATTTCAAATCCTGAGGAATAGCAGAGACAACTGCTCCCGGGAAAATCTTACAATTCTTCCCAATCCGGGCTCCTTCCATAATGGTTACATTGGAACCGATCCAGGTACCTTCTCCGATTTCTACATTTTTCTCGATGTTCACAAACGGTTCGATCACCACGTTCTTGGCCACTTTAGCCTGTGGATGAACATATGCAAGGGGTTGGTTCATTTAGGAATAATTTAGATTTACTTCACAGAATCCTCAGGCTTACGGGCAATTTGGGCCAGCATTTCAGCTTCCATAACTACTTTATCACCTACGTATGCCTGACCAGCCATGTGGCATAGTCCGCGACGTATGGGAGAAAGAAGTTTTAAGGAGAACAGGAGCGTATCACCCGGTACCACTTTATGACGGAAGCGAACATTATCAATCTTCATGAAAAGAGTAATATAATTCTCAGGATCGGGTACGCTACTTAAAATGAGAATTCCACCTGTTTGTGCCATAGCTTCAATCTGAAGCACACCGGGCATAACGGGTTCATCAGGGAAATGACCCACAAAGAAACTCTCATTCATGGTTACATTCTTTACGCCAAGTACATGCTCAGTACTCATTTCCAAAACCTTATCAACCAACAGGAACGGAGGGCGATGAGGCAATAGCCGCTTAATTGCATTAATGTCGAAAAGAGGAACCTGGTTAGGATCATATTGCGGAACGCCAGCCTGTTTCCGCTCAGCACGAATATGCTCACGCAGGATTCTGGCAAAAGCGACGTTGGAGGCATGGCCCGGACGGGTTGCAATGATATGCCCCCTAACCCGGATACCAAGCAATGCAAGATCACCTACTACATCAAGCAGTTTATGACGAGCTGGTTCATTTTGGTGATTCAGTTCAATATTATTAAGAACCCCTTCCTTCAGAACCTCCACACGCGGACGATTGAAAAAAGCAGACAACCTGTCGAGTTCTGGCTGAGAAATAAGCCTGTTAACAAAGACAATCGCATTATTCAGATCACCCCCTTTAATCAGGTTATGATGAATCAGGTATTCAAGCTCATGCAGAAAGACAAAAGTGCGGCTGTTGGAGATTTCTTTTCTGAAATCATCAAGGTTGTTAAGAGAAGCATGTTGAGTATCGAGTACCTTCGACTCATAATCGATCATTACCGAATACCTCAAATCTGCTGATGGTATGGCAATAATTTCAACTTTACTATCAGGATTGCGGAAAGTAATGTTTTCCTTCAGTTCATAATACACACGATCGGCATTCTGTTCAACGATTCCTGCCTTATCGAGCGCTTCAACCCAATAGCGTGAACTTCCATCCAGAATTGGCAACTCTACACTGGATGTTTCGATCATCAGATTATCGATGCCAAGTCCAAATACAGCAGCAAGCAAATGTTCAGTTGTACTTATCCTGACGCCATCCTTAACGAGGTTAGTACCTCGTTCTGTATCTTTTACAAAATCAATATCGGCTTCAACCACAGGTGAACCTTCGAGGTCAGTACGGATAAATTTATAGCCGAAATTTTCGGGCGCAGGACGAAAGGTAACAGTCACCTGTTGTCCTGTATGAAGGCCTGTACCTGATACAGATACAGGTTCAAGTATAGTTCTTTGTTTTTCGCTCATAATCAGTCGGCAAAAGTAAGAATATTTTCCAAAACAAAACGCCTTATACCACAGTGTTATATAAGGCGTTCGCTATGAGCAGGAAGTCACTTTTTCTCAAGTTCATTAAGTCGCTTTTCCAAATCACAAATACGAGTATAAAGGTCTGGCAAATTTCTGAAGACCACATAGCTACGCTGATACTTCCCAAGATCAAAAGCGGGAGACCCCTGTATCTTTGTACCCGGTTCCACAACTTTATTGCCAACACCTGATTGTGCAGCTATCTGAGTTCCTTCGGCAATGTGCAAATGGCCCACGATGCCTACCTGCCCGCCTATCATACAGTTTGGCCCAATGCTTGCAGATCCGCTTATTCCTGCCTGAGCAGCGATAACTGTATTAGACCCGATTTCGACATTGTGGGCAATCTGAATCAGGTTATCAAGCTTAACTCCTTTTCTGATGAAAGTACTCCCCATGGTAGCACGGTCAATGGTAGTATTGGCTCCAATTTCAACATGGTCTTCGATCACTACATTACCAATCTGGGCAAGCTTGGCATAAACGTTATTCTTAAGCGGGGCAAAACCGAAACCGTCAGCGCCAATTACAACACCACTATGGAAAGTGCAGTTTGATCCGATTATATTGTCGGAATACACCTTCACTCCAGGAAAAAAGGTAGTATTATCGCCAACCACCACATTGTCACCAATGTAGACATGAGGATATATCTTCACATTCGAACCGATCTTAACGTTATCCCCTATACTTGCAAAATCACCAACATACACATTCTCACCAAGGGTTGCTGAGGAAGAAATGGCCGCATGGGTGGAAACTCCTGTCTTATTGAGCTTAATCTCGTTATAAAGCTCCAGCAACCTGCCAAACGAAGAATAAGCATCGGCTACCCTTACCATCGTGCACGGTACAGGCTTATCTGCTACGAAGTCTTCATTGACGATAACCACTGTAGAAGTAGTGGTATAGATGAAGGGGGTATACTTCGGGTTGGCCAGAAAGGAGATACAACCTGGGGCACCTTCTTCTATTCTTGCCAGCGACCAAACCGTAGCATCAGGATTCCCTTCAACATGACCCTGAAGCATTTCCGCAACCTGCCGTGCAGTAAATTTCATCTGTATGGGTATCAAAATTAATGCTGCAAGTTTACGAATAATTTTCAGGCTTTTATCCTACAATATATGAAGTAGTGTGCTTTAATATATTACCAGATTATTATATATGCCAGGTTCCAATCTTCCAAACAAGTGTTTAGATAAATTTGTAATCTTCTTATATAATTCCCCAAGTCAAAACAAAAACAGGAGAAAAGTGTCCTCAAAAACCCCATTTAAAAGTAAGCATCAAAGCAAGGTTATCAGAGGCATCTGGCATACTGTATGGCCCAAACCTCCAGGCGCCACCTATACCAATACTATAGAACTGAAGGTTAAGCAGGTTGTTGATGTTGACTCCCGCTTCATAATAACCCAGCCGGGGAACATTAAATTCGACTCCACGATGCAGTAGCGGCTTTGCCATATCTCCCCATAATACATTAAGCAGAAGCTCTGGTCTGGGCTGAAACCATCCCGCTTTGAACAGCAGTCCCTCAAAATCATGGCTGAAAAACACAGCCAAATATCGATCGGAATAAAACTCATTCATCCGCATGGTACTAAACGATCCGTCGCTCTGTACAGAAAAACCTGCATAAGCAGCCGGAGCGTTGTAAAGCACCGCCAGAGGAACCTCTTCATCTACCAACCCTGCATTTACCCGAAGGGTGCTACGTCCGGTAAAACGAAAATACTTGGATGCCACAACCTGAATGTCGAACTTATTGTAATTAAATCCTCCGTTTAACAGATTATCAAAACCATGAATATAATTGAAGGTTACAACCGGATAATCACTGCCAAGACTTATCTTATTACGAACCGTCCTCACGAATCGTTCCCTGAAAGCATACCTGAATCCGGCCTTCAATTCGGTGAATCGAAACACAGGATTGTCGGTTCCCTTCATCGGGGTGAACTGGTAGCTAAAGCCAGGTCTGTTAATGGTTGTACCGGCTGAAATCCCAAACAAAAAATGGCGCATAGCCCTGAATTTAATCTTTACCTCATTCTGCTCGTATCGATCATACCGGCTGGTAAGAATCTCGCGAAAGAATGTTTCGTCGATCATGCTTCTCTGGGCAAAAGGAAATTCAGTACTGCCATTTTCACGAATATCGAAACTATATTGGTACCCCAGGGCAATTTCGTGAATACGGTCAACCATCACTTCGAAGCCTCCACCATATTTGGCCATTTTATCATGGAAGCCATAACCCCAGAATCCATTCAGGTTAAACTTTCGCGATAGGCGATCATTTGTTATCAACCCCAATCCGGCATACCACCCCTCATATTTACTATAGCGAAACAACCTGTTCAAATCCAGATCTACCAAACCAACAGGAACTCGGCCACTCATGGCAGCATCCATAATCCGGCCAATTCGGTCGAAATTTTCCTTACGTCCAATGCTGTCGATAAAACGAAAGGTTTCAACTTCACGGGCAGTCAGTGAATCGATCCTGTGCTGTTTCCAGAAATCATTACTCTGACTGGTAGCTTTAGGATCGACATCCGTGCCCAACATGGCCAGTTCACTTCCCTTTATCGCAGGATTTATTTCAATATCACTGATGTAGGTTCTGCCCCGGGCGATCATATGGAACCTGCTGTTCGGGCCCTTCCCAGCCTGCACTTCCATATTCCTAAAGACGATATCTGTATTCAGTTGCCTGGGGAACCAATGGATGCTGTCGGGTTTATGATACAATTGCTGGATCTTTACAGACATGGTTTTTTCTGTAATAGCCGGTTCTGCTATCACGTTCCTGATGGCCCAGCCATCCGAAGTAACAGAAACAACACCTTTTAGTCCGTCGAAATTTGTACCCTTCCAGGGACGGAAAGAAATGATAAAGGTAGAATCTGAACGGGTGATAACGGTGTCTTCAATCTGATAGAAGTACCGGTTCAGACTCCCGTTGCTGATGGGGTTGATATAGGTTCGATCACCTATGCGAAATTCCTCCCTGTAAAATGTACTTGTCTGAAGTTGTGAAAGTAAAAAGACAAAAACAGGATCACGGAAACCTGATATCCTCGTGGCGGCAACTTTTTCGACACTCCTGTCCGGAGCCTTGAATAAGCGTTCAAACACATTCTCGATCATAAAGAAATCGCGCTTCTCAACAAATTTCCGAAGTTTCATTGCAGAGGTATCAAGCAAAGCTGTATCTGCAAGCATGATGGAATCGGCATTAATAGCAAATACCATCTTCTCGTAAGCTTTATATTTAAAAGCGTCGAGTTTCTCGTAGTCGTTGACCTCCCTATGGGCAATTACATTCTTAATGATCCTGTGAGCCGGATTTTCCCCAGGCAGGATGGTTACCCCTGTAAGCTCAATGTTACGCCGGGTCATCTTCAGCAACAATCCATTCGCTTTATCGACGGGTACCTTTGAGGCTAAATAACCCACATAGGTCAGGCTGATGGTTTTCACAGGCCTGTTTACTGCGATTGTGAACTTGCCATCAATATCAGTAGCGCTACCTTCAGGGCCATCATCCAACAGAAGATTCACGAAAGCTAATGGTTCACCGGTGCGGGCATCAACCACTTTGCCGGTAATAATATTCTGAGCACGGATGGCACTCAATCCTGTCAAAAGGAACAGGATAAAGAGGATAAATATCTTCTTCATGAATCTCGAAAATTAAGGACAAAAAAGTTATAATCAACTACTTTTAAAGCCTTTGCATTAAAGTAGTAATGTGCTGTCTGTCTACAGAAACCAATCAGAAAAACCTGATTATCCGGCAAAATATTGTTCCAGAATCTCAAGCGTGGAATCATTGGTGGCCATATCATGAACAATGGTTCCCTTCTCAAGGACAACAATACGGTTACAAACTTCAGTCACATGATTCAGATCATGACTCGAAATCAACATGGTTACATCACGCTCTGCAAGTTCGGCACGCAGCATGTTCTTAAGACGAATCTGCGAAGAAGGATCAAGATTTGTAAACGGTTCATCAAGAATCAAAATAGCAGGCTTGCTCATCATAGCTGCGGCGATTCCAACTTTCTTCTGATTCCCTTTTGAAAGATCCCTTATATACTTTTTCGTACCCAGTATTTCGCCATTAAAAATATCTGCAAAACGATCTTTAAAATTATCAACATCACCCTTCGACATCCCATTAAGGGCTGCTACAAAATCGAAGTACTCCTCGGGTGTCAGGAAATCAATAACAAAACCTTCATCGAGATAAGATCCCGTATAATTTTTCCAAAGTTCCGTTTTAGCAACATTTTGCCCATACGACTGAATCTCACCACTATCAGCCTTAATAAGATCCAGGAGGAGCCTGAAGAAGGTAGTCTTTCCTGCTCCATTGTTTCCCACCAGGCCAAAAGTCTCACCTCTGGGAATGTCAAGTTGCGGAAGATCTAACACCTTAACGCTGCTGTATGCTTTAGAGAGGTTTGCAACCTTGATAACCGGGCCGTTGTAATCGGCAATAAAATTGGTATTCATTTCTTTAGATTTTTCTGATTAATTTTGTCTGAAGCCACTGGCAATTTGATGTTTACGTGTAACAAAAAACGCAACGATCTGTTTAAGTATCAGGTTACGCAACAATAACCCGATAAAGCCAATTCCACCAACCACAAGAAGGCCGGTATCCTCGCCAAAAAAGAGGCCAAATGGCATGTATATCAGTATCGGGAGAACCATCACCGGCAATGCGACCAGAAACTGCTTGGCACCAACCCCCTGATAATTCATCATTCCACCTTTGCTCAAATCAATTCTCTTGTTATTGTAGGCAGCAAAATACATATAAACATATATATTGAAACCTGCATTAAAAAGGAAAGCCGCTGTATTGATTTTTAAAATATTCAAGCCTAAGAATACATAGGGGATAGTAATCAGCCAGGCTGCCACCGTGGGAATCAAAAGAATAAGGTACTTAGCTTTAAAATACTGGCTGAAATTAATGTTCTTAGTAAGTATAGTGTCGAAATAACTGCTCTCCCAGGCTACCAGGAACTGGCCATAGCTGATGAGAAAACCTCCGGTGACAAACAATCCCGCGAAAATGAGCCAACCTGTCTTATCCTGATACATAGGTGTTCTGTAAAAGAAAAAGCCATAGAGCAACAACAATGGAGCCATGAAAAGTACAGTACGTGTTCGCTTGTTGCGCATCATAAGTTTGAGCTCAACCAACAACAACTCACCAATCTCTCCGAAACGTCTCAAACCTTCCATCCTGCCTGCATTTACCTGATACGATTTACGCCGGTCAATCTCCTCAAGATAAAGCCTGCTCACCACCATTTTCACATCAAGTAAATAAAACAGAACCGGGAGTGCAATAAATACTACCGAGATCAGGGGATAATCGAGCAATAAGCTAAAAACTACCCGCGACACAGTGAACAAAGAGATAAGTCCGGTACGCTCAAGGAAAAACAATAATACCATCAGTGCCAGTATCAGCAACAACACCCATGTTTTATCCGCCAGGTAACGCTTAAGCATAAAGGTGATGAAATTATTGGCAACAACTACAGACAAAATGGCTATAAGCCATGGCCATGCAGCACTTCCCGGAAAATCGGAATACGTGCTGACAAAAAACGGAATAACTACCAGTAATGGTAACAGGTTCAGCGGCGAGAACAGTGTCCTGAGCAATACGAACCCCGCCATACGGGACTTTCTGATTGGCATGTGAAGCAGAGGACGAGCCGACATTTCAGGCATTTTCTGCAGAAAGAACCGCCAAACAAGATCCACGCCAATATAGTAGAGTAATCCACCTCCAAAGACACGTATCACCTCCACCCCTTCTATCTCCAGACCTTCTCCGATCATGCGATCAAGCATTAGTCCCATGATCAAAAAAATGAGCAACATATAAACCATGAAGAGGCCCAGAAAAATATTGAGGAACACATTTCGTTGCCAGATTGATGAGCGTAACGATTTCTTCCATTCAATCAGTAAAAGCCATTTTATCATATTGTTGAAATTTGATGCTGCCAGGTAATCAAGAACCTTGCATGTAAAGAATTGTATTCAGATTATTAAGATTTTACAAAAATCACCAACGAAACTAAACATTTCATTAAAAACACTAACAAAACTATCTTGAACTGATATTCAGACTCTGTTTATCTGAACTTCCTTTCTTCATATATCTACAGGTAACATATTAATTAACATGAGCAAAACAGATTATCCAGTGTCGGATTTCCTTTGTCCGGAATTATTCAGTATTAAGTTTTGGATTATTCAGATGGCGGGTTGCGTCACGTACCGTTTTCTTCTGAATGTTTTTCTCAAGAGCTTCGGTTAAATCAACACCTGTCTGATTTGCAAGGCAAATTAATACAAACAAAACATCAGCCATCTCATCAGCCATATTTACATCTTTATCAGACTCCTTAAACGACTGTTCACCATATCTTCTGGCGATAATCCGCGCCAACTCTCCCACCTCCTCGGTAAGAAGAGCCATGTTGGTCAGCTCACCGAAATAACGCACCCCAATGGTTTGAATCCATTGATCTACGGCATACTGGGCTTCTGATAGGGTCATGGTTAGTCAGGTTTTGGAAGCAAAGATAGAGTTTTCAGTTATTAAAACACCATCTTCGCTGGTTAAGCAAACAGAGCAGCCCTTCGGATCCGGTAACATCATGGATACTCTTTTCAGTTACCTTTACAGCCCAAACCATACCTTCAACAAATGAATCGCAGAAAATTCATTACCCGCAGCGGATTAGCAGCCGCCGGAATCTATGCCTCTCAATCGACTACCCTCAAAGCTCTTTCATCATTCCGGCCTGATAACTATATAAGCCAACGGCCGGTTCCATCGAAACGGACATTTGTCAGCAGCGCAGTCGATGGTCTAATCGACAAATTAAAACCCGGGATCACCGATCCCGAACTTGCCTGGATGTTTGAGAACTGCTTTCCCAACACGGTAGATACAACTATCGATTTTGAGATCATCGACGGTAAACCGGATACATTCGTTATAACTGGCGATATCGATGCGATGTGGCTGAGAGACAGCACTGCTCAGGTTTGGCCTTATATGCCTCTCATTCTGGAAGAGGAAAAACTTAGAATCATGATTGAAGGGCTGATTAACCGTCAGGCAAAGTGCGTTTTGAAAGATCCGTATGCCAATGCTTTTTACAAGGATCTTACGAAGGAATCGGAATGGAAAAGCGATAAGCCTGAACCCATACCGGGAGTTCATGAACGTAAATGGGAAATCGACTCCTTATGTTACGTGGTACGGCTGGCGCATGAGTATTATCGTATCACGGGAAATACTGTTCCCTTCGACAAACAATGGGACAAAGCCATGCGGCTCGTTGTAAGCACCCTCCGCACCGAACAAAGAGCCAACGGATCTACGCCATACCGGTTCACCCGCCATACCTCAAATGTAATTGATGCTCCACCATATAATGGCACCGGGCAACCGGTAAAATATACCGGGATGATCTGCTCTATGTTCAGACCCAGCGACGACAGTACAGTTCTGCCTTACCTGATCCCGTCGAACCTGATGGCCGTCCAGTCACTACGTCAACTTTCAGAAATTTACACATCGGTATTTAAAGACTCTGATTTTGCCGGAGAATGCGACAGATTCGCGAAAGAAGTAGAGGATGCCGTCAAAAAACATGCGATTGTTCGTCATCCCGATTTTGGCGATATCTATGCTTATGAAGTTGATGGATTCGGCGGACAATTACTCCTGGATGATGCCAATGTCCCTTCACTGATGTCGCTCGCCTATCTGGGCGTTCACAAGAACAACGACCCGTTGTATATCAACACACGCCGTTTCCTGCTCAGCGACTCTAACCCCTGGTACCTGAAAGGAAAAGCAGCCGACGGGCAGGGAAGCCCTCACACCGGAAAACAAAGCATCTGGCCAATGGGAATCATTCTCAGGGCGATGACAAGTACCGACAGGTCAGAAATCAGCCATTGTCTTGATATGCTCCGAAACACACATGCAGGTACTGGTTTCATGCACGAAAGCTTTGATAAGGATGATGCCTCAATATTCTCACGCAAATGGTTTGCCTGGGCCAATACTCTGTTCGGTGAATTAATCATAAAAATTTCGGCAGAGTATCCGGAAATACTCTCCGGGAGGGAGTAAGCTTCTTCTAATAGTTATACAGACAATCAGGCGGCCGAATAGTTTAAAGTGCCCGGTTTGATTGCTGCTGAAAATGAGGATACAGGATTGAGGAGAGAGTATAATTTATAATCTCTTTAATTCCATTACCCGCGATGACCATATTACAGAATTTCTCCGGGAGGAAAATTGATTACAACAGTCCTGACTGAGAATATAGAGTACTTCATCTTCCAGACAATAGTTTGATTACGAAACCTCGCTATGGATCAAAGCTACACTTCACCTGAAATATGTGGATTGGCAGATAGCTTAATGTAGTCAGGAATCGCGGAGATTACCCCTTACCCCCCTTGCAGTGCTGATCCCTTTCGCCTGATTGCTGTATCTGCCTGGCAGCTTTTCACCCATTACCTGACAAAACGGCCTCCGGATTATAAAATATCACTCTTGTAGTGCATTGCCTGGTCAGTTCAGAAAAACATCAGACAAAATACCAGCCGGGAGAGCAATTTTTATCGTTTAAATGCAACGGAACCTGTATTTCCTGTTTGCCAAAAATTCCTTCCGGAGGTAACTAAAATGCACTAAAAAACCACAATATTCTACCACATTGTGGAAAATCATAAATCACTGATAAACAGCAGCCATATACAGTGTCCGTTCGAAGTAGCTTCGAAGTGGCTTCGAAGCGGTTTCGTAACGGATTCGTTGCTTATTCGAATCTCCTCGAAAAGAGATCGAATCTGTTTCGAAATCACTTCCAACCTGGTGTAGCTTTAGTATAAATCTCGCAGAAAGAAAGGATAAAATATTTTAACAGTAACTGATGCAAAATCAAACATTACCCTCCCAACATCACGCAATGATGCATAAAGGCAGTCGTCCTGTAATAAGTAGGGAGATTCTATCTATCAGCTGCTTAATTCAAAGCAGGATAGTGGCTGATGCTATTGATGCCCGTTTTGACCTACCTGCAAAACACGGTATTTATCCTTCATGGGGATCTCTGTTTATAAGTTGATCTATCGCTGAATCGATATTGTACAGGCTTCTAATCCAACCTGATTGTAAGTGTCGTTGCAGAAACAGAATAGTCAGAAAATTTAACAGGCTATCGCAACAGGCAGAGGGCTGAAAGATTTTATTTTCGTTTGTAAAGTGCTGTCTGATTAAGATTCAAAAGTGCAGATATAAAATACCGCTCGGTATTAATCTGTCTCAGGGAAACGCTTTTCAATCACAACTTCATTGAACAAAGAAAGAATTTCTTCGTAGATTCTGAAAGATACTGAAGTCCCAGGCGTCCGGAGGCTTCTGTTACATCCCGGGTTACCCTGTTTCGATCCAACAATCTGATTGAACTGAAAGAGGGATCATAGGCCCGGTTCTCGACATCACCCGTAAATACAAAGTATTTGACGACATCAACCGGGATTCCATTTTCAACAGCCTCTTTCCTTGCCTTCTCAACTACAGCTTCGCAAAAAGGCTCTTCCTGCATCACAATTTTAAACAGGCGCCTGTTGACCAATTGCCCCGACAACTGACGAAGCACAAAATCGTTGTGCGTGCTCCAAACCTTGATGGCACTAAAGATATCGAAATCATCCAGCAGGGCAAACGATTCTATCAGTTCGGGACGTTGATTAAAACCTTCACGCGTAAAATTTTCTTTGAGAAAAAGTTGTAACGAAGGGGTGGCAAAAAGATCGACCCCATCGGTCACCAACTCCCGGGCCCTTGCAAGGATATTCACGAGAAGGTACTCGGCTGACAATACCGTTTTATGTAAATAAACCTGCCAGTACATCAACCTGCGGGCAACCAGGAAATTCTCAATCGAATATAGCGCTTTGGCCTCTAATACCAACTCGTCACCATCAACTTCAAGCATTTTTATGATTCTGTCGGTACCGATTGAACCTTCGATTACACCCGTAAAGTAACTATCACGTTTCAGGTAATCAAGCCTGTCGACATCCAACTGCCCACTAACCAGTTGATGAAGAAAACGCTTGTGATAACTACCGTTGAAGATTGCAATGGCAAGATCGAGTGTGCCATAATATTGCTCGTTCAGCCTGCGCATGAACACCTCCGATAATGCCTCGTGCGGCACATCACTAACAATAGAATGCTCCAGTGCATGAGAAAAAGGGCCATGGCCTATATCATGCAGCAAAATTGCAGCAGCGGCAGCTTCTGATTCTTCAGGAGTAATAACATGACCTTTCGATTTAAGGACATCAATCGCTTCCTCCATCAGGTGCATTGCACCAAGAGTATGATGAAACCGGGTATGCAACGCTCCCGGGTAAACAAGATGTGTCAGCCCGAGCTGCTTGATTCGTCGCAAACGTTGAAACCATGGGTGCTCCACCAGATTAAACAGCAGCCCGTCAGGTATGCTGATGAATCCATGGACCGGGTCATTGAATATTTTACGTCTGACCATATTGAGCTGTTTTCAGGCAAAGATAACCAAATGTACTATCAAGGTGCCAACCTGTTTCACCATGTAATTACAACAAGAAATCCATATTATAAAGAAACTGAATTTCAATGCCAGTTCAGTTGATTGTCATAACTTCATGAACAGGTTAATTATTTAACATACCACTCTGATACAAAACATGGATATCACCTCAGGACAACCCCGTCTGTATTTCACACGGGTTAAAATACTGTAATTCATCTAACGACATTGTACTTATCATTCCATACCTTCAATCTCCTTTGGCAAGCAGGGCGGACGTCGTTTACAGATTCGACTGGCACTCATCCTTATCCCGGAAGCCGGCGATTCAATCAGGCATTCAATCCCTCTCTGTAACAAGTAAAGGAAATAACGAACGAGATATACTCATCCGACTCTTATACCAATACCAAAAATGAGCCTCAAGATTATAAGCAAAAGGGCAGTTGCAACAAGTAACCAGCTACGAAGCGGTAATTCACGCTGTTCGGTATCAAATTGCAGGTCTTTAAATCCTCTCGTCTTCAAAATAACCGGAAGTAACATGACAATATTGGCAGGAAGAATAAGCTGGAGTTCGGCAGGAGCCGGTATCCGCAGAAAGAATTGGATAGCTGTTCCCGCTATCACTACCAGGGTAACCTGAAAAAACAAAAAGCGGGGGAACATATCCTCTTTTATCTCAGGGAGATAAATATTGGCAGAAACCTGAAAGGAATGACTTATAATGAATCCTCCAAGAATGAGCAACATCAATGCTATTAACGAAATAGCCAGCTTCACGGTATCGAACAGGTACATCCAGTCAGCAGCGTAACCAAACCCGGTATTTGTGAGCATTCCTGTAAGCACTCCACCGAAACAACCCACCCAGCCATGAACAAAACCCCATATAAAAAAGAGTTTTAGTAAACCAGCATATTGGTTGACGTAATACAGTACAACCAGGCATCCTGTCGCATAACCAAAGGAAACAATCTGAGGACTAATAAAATACAACTTAACCATATCAGCATTCCATGACGATGGTGAAATCAGGAAATAGCATTTTTGAAAACAAAGCCTAACGGTTATCCCTTCTGAATAGGATATTACTGCCATTAGCACGCATAACAGGAGAAACAGCATTATCCATGACAACAGAAACATCGCAACGGAATGAAGACTCATAATCCAAATTGGTTGTGATTGCATGTGTTCTAAGAAAGTTGGAATTAAATATGCTGATGCAGAAAGTCTGTCTAAAGTTAATACAAATTGTCAAAAAAACCACTATTTAGTATCCAACAGCCATTCAGACATAAAAAATTGTACTTTTGCAGCCAGTAAATCACAAATTTTCAAAAAATCATACCATATGAAAATCCTTGATACTCTGAAGTACACCCCAAACCACGAATGGTTACAACTTGACGGTGACGAAGCATTGGTTGGGGTAACAGATTTTGCACAAAGCCAGCTTGGTGATATCGTTTTCGTTGAAGTTGAAACGGTTGGCGAAATCCTTGAGAAAGGTGAAAGCTTTGGTACCATCGAAGCAGTAAAAACTGTTGAAGACATATACCTTCCTGTTTCAGGCGAAGTTCTTGAGTTCAACGAAGCGCTCAATGCCAACCCGGAACTGATTAACAAAGATCCTTACGAAGGAGGTTGGGTGGTTCGGATTAAGGTGACCAAACCTTCAGAGATTGAATCACTGCTTGATGCTGCAGCTTATGAGAAACACGTAGCTGAATCAGCTCACTAAAATTCTGTTTTGAGCTGGTATAGCACAACAAAATATACAGGTACTGCGTTATTGATATTGAACTAAATCGTTCCGGCAATTATGCTGTACGGTTTCTTTAAGCCTTTCAGGACTCATTATCTGGTGTTATAACAGATTTTGTTGTATATTAGCGGCTGGAATATATAGGTGTAATTAACATTTTAGAAACAAAGATATGGTTGATAAAAAAACGCCAAAAGCGGATCTGGAGAGTAAAAAAGTATATTTTATTCAAATCGGTTTGATCCTCGCACTGGGGCTGGTGTTTTTAGGTTTTGAATGGAAAACCTATGACAAGAAAGTTGTTGAAACTTTCCAGCGTCAAGTGACCGATGTTGCTGAAGAAATTGTTCTTAACACACAACAGAAAGTTGAAGTTGCTGCTGCACCTCCACCTGCTACAACTACTATCATCAATATTGTTGAAGACGATGTTGAGATTGATGATGATATTGTGATTGATGCTGAAGCAACTGCATCTACTGAAGTTCAGGAGTATGTACCTGTTAAACACGAAGAAGAAGAAATCGCTGAACCAGAGATCTTCCAGATTGTAGAATCAATGCCCGATTTCCCGGGAGGAGATGAAGCCCGTCAGACCTTCCTCAGAGATAACATCAAGTATCCGCAAATTGCCCGCGAAAGCAGTATCTCGGGTACAGTATATGTAACCTTTGTAGTTGAGAAAGACGGCCGTGTTACAGATATAAAAATTCTGCGTGGTATTGGTGGCGGTTGTGATGAAGAAGCTGTACGTGTTATCAAATCCATGCCCCGCTGGAATCCGGGAAAACAGCGTGGCAAACCTGTACGTGTTCAGTTTAATATGCCTATCAAGTTCTCGCTGCAGTAATTACTGCTGACCAGTCTATAGTATATAAAACGCCACCAGGAATCTGGTGGCGTTTTTTTTTAAAATATACGTACTGATAGTAAACCATACGCATTACAATTTCCGTCTATATTGTAATATAAGTTACAACCGAGAATAAGATTGCGGTTTTCCTCTCACCTGTCAGTTTTGATGGGACCACTGGCCACTCAAGGCATACGTTCAAATAACCAAGAATGTTAAAAACCTATAGCCATGAAACCGAAAAACATCAGACAACAACGGCTTGAATCGAACCGATTCACCTACACCCAGATTGGATTAATTACTGCGCTAACACTTGTCCTCCTGGCTTTTGAATGGGAGAGCCCTGTCAAACCCATTGTTATTACGGATACCAGGGTTCCCATATCTATTGATGAGATTACGGTTATCAATACCGGGGTAAAGCCACCTGCACCTCCACTGCCACCTCCACCACCGATAACAGTATTTATATCAACAGATGATCCGACTGCACCCTCACCAGATGTCCTATTTGATGCAGGAATCAATCCAACAGATAAAATTGATTTCGTCACGCCGGTTCCCCCACCTCCCCCGGATCCCGGGCCTGATGAATCGGAGCCATTTGTCATTGTTGAAGCTATGCCAGAATTCCCTGGTGGTGAACAGGCACGTGTAGAATACCTGGCAAACCATGTGAAATATCCCCAAATGGCTCGTGAGTCACATATTGAGGGGCCTGTTTATATAGAATTTGTAGTGGAAAAGGATGGCAGTATCAGCAATACAAAGCTCTTACGAGGCATTGGAGGAGGATGTGATGAAGAAGCTCTGCGGGTGGTAAGAAACATGCCGAAATGGAAACCAGGGCATCAACTTAACAAACCTGTTAAGGTAAGACTGACAATGACAATCAAATTTATATTGAAATAACAAAACAGCTACTTTTCAAAATACCCCGGTTGAAGCCGGGGTATTTTATTATTGCATGTTTAAAAATCAAACCTCAGAGTACCGTGGAAGTATAACCATGCTTCTGCTTTTCTACGTCTGATGAGGCCTTTCAGTTTTACTCCTTTAGCATATACCCATTTATTAAATTCAGCCTCTATGGTGGGGTCTTGGGGATCGTGGTTTACCTTCTTTAAAAGAGTACTTCCCTTCAAGGCTCCGCAACCGAGGTTGTATGCGAAGCTGACCAAACTATCAAACTGTTGCTGAGAAACCAGATCAGTAGTGAAAGAATCCACACTTGCTTCGGTCATAGTCAATTCATGGCGCAGATACTCATATGCCTGAGCAACAGTACAAGTATCACCCTGTTTAACTTTTGATCCATCAGGATAGAAAGTTGTTCCGATACCAATAGTCCAAACGCCGGCCGGGCATTTGTACGCTTTTAAAAAGCGGGTAACATCACCACTACATTCAAAGAATTCAATAAGCCTGATGCAATGATCTGAGACTTTAATAACTTTTCTTTGCATAATCATTAGTTTTTATTTATGGTTAGTTTAAGATTGCTGTCACACCTAACCCCACAAGAATGCCACCCAGCCCCCACAACCATTTATCTGTTCTGGATCGTTTAGCTTCCTTAATGGCTTTGTCAAGTTGTTCCTTTGAAGCGATAATAGAATTATCCACCTGATCAAGTCTTTTATCAACTGTCGAGAGTTGAGAGGCAGTCTTTACGAGTGTTGAATCATATCGATAGCTCAACAGCCTGTATGATTCCCTGAGCGAATCATTCCAATATGAATACAACCTGAGTTTATGCTCATACTGGCTTATCAACGATTCGATATTCCCTGTATTTAATGACAGTACCAGTTTTCGGGCCTCTTCATACAATCCTAACCTGAAGGGACTCACTACCCATGCAGAATCACATTCTACTTTAACATCCATACCCCGGGTAATAAGTACTGGTGGTGTTACCGGATCAATTTCAGTAAGTATAATTTCCTGTCCGCTAACGGAAAAGAAGCAGAAAATGAGAAATGAGAATAAAAAACCGGTGTAGTTATTCATAGTTTTGAAGCGTTGAGAGTTTCTTCTGAAGTTCGATAATTGTTTTGTTTTCCTTACGAATGTCAGACAGGGTAGCGTTCAGTCTGGTATTGACAGCAGCAAGCCGATTAAGCATATCAACATCCAATTGCTGAACCTGTGCATCCAATGCATGCAGGTCTGCACGCGCACTATCGAGTTGCAGGGTTAACAATTTAACCGATGCACGTGCATCCTCCAGTGTTTCTATTGCTTTCCCAAGGCCCTCACGTGCAGCCTTCATTTCCCTGATTGCACTATTGGCATCTCCCCTGCTAAGGAGTATAATCACAAATTGAACTGCTACAATAAGCAGTATCAGAATAATGACAAATTTAACTGTTCGATTACTTTCCATGATTTAAGGCATTATGGTTTTTTACCTTCGTTTTTAATTTTTACGACCTTGTTAAGCAGATCAAACCAGAATGGGGCTCCAAAAGAGATGGCTATTGCAGTTAATAAAAGTCCGAAAAAGGCGTAGTTCGTATTAACTCTGTAGAACACGAAAGCTATCCGGTCGCTTAAGTTAAGCTTGTCAGAATAGGAGACCGCACAATCCCTGCTCAGGTCTTTTGGGTTAAAAGATAATGCCGAAGATACAATTTTTGGTTTAATCAGTTTGCATCGCCTGTCATAAACCTTCTGCAGGCATTGCATCCGCTCGATCGAATCACGCTTTGAAATGAGGATTTCTTTCATGTGTCCTGAAGTGTCTGCTATTTTATCATTACTGGCATGTCCGGGTTTTGCTAATGGATTCAAAGCTTGAAAGTCATCGGGGATCCCATAGCCAAGGGCGAGAAGATTATTAGGAGTCCTGATATCCTCCTTCAGCATCGTGATAACTTCATCGGCCAGCTTATTAACAGAAGCCGCAGAATCAGGCTGACCATTTATCCGGGATGTATCTGTGCCCTTTGACTCAATCCATGAACCGGCTAATTGTACCATTGCTTTACGCGCATCGTCATTTGTTGAAAGACGCGATGCAATCTCAATAGTATTAACATTAAAGACAACAGCAATGGTAAACCCGAGTACCAGCGTATTGTATTGCATCCTTCTTTTATATCGTCCAATCAGAAGCTCCATCGTTTCATTGTACCAATCTACGAGTAGCTGCCTGAATTTTTCCTCATGCGATTGGGTTTCAGTTGGCTTTTCCGCCCATAGAGAACGTAGAAACCGGTGGGTTTCAGGATCAATTCTGCATGAAATTTCACCACATTTAATTTCACCACTTTCAAGAATTTCCGATATTGCCTCCTCATCATGCTTATTGCCTTCTGTTGCAGATTCTTTAAGGATATCACAAATGGTTTTTGAAAACCTTTCCGGATTGATATACGACGGACGCTTAAACCAGTTGTTTAATCCAAGGTATTTAATCCCAGGCATGTTATAAAAAGCCCATGCCAGGGAGGGATCATCTTTGAACCAGGACCATCGGGGTGGAACGAAAAAACAAATAACGCTGATAATCCCTTTCTTAAATCGCATGAACGACCAGGGTTTTCCTCGCTGATCGTCATTCAACATCCGGTAAATAGTACTACGTAGTAATCTGGCCCGAAGTCCGAATATTGATGCAAGCAATTCCATTACAGTTGTTGCAAGCAGGCTATAAATCAAAAATATAAATATCAGGCCAATGGCAATGTCTAAAACAGGTGAACCAAACATATCTTTACGGTTTTAAGTTAGATTTTGGTCAGAATCTTTATATCGACAGTACAAACCATTACAAATTTAATTCAAACACAGCAGGAAAACAGAAAAAAGGAGTAAAAAAAATCAGAATGATATAGAATAAATAAGCAACCAACAGAAAAGCTTAAATATTCACTCAACACATATCTGTTGATCCAATAAACAGAACTTATATTCTGATCAGACTACTTCATACTCCTGCCATGATTTAATACTCAGTTCCGAAACAGGTTTCCGGCAGAAAGCTGCGATGAAGGCAGCAGCGAGACGGTCGTTGGTCAATAGCGGGATGTTATGGTCAATTGCTGCACGCCGTATCGTATAATCGTTAGATAATTCCGTTTTACTGTGGTCTTTGGGGATATTAATAATCAACTCAACCTGTTTATTACGAATAAGGTCGAGTGCATTAGGCGTCCCTGCCTCATCAGGCCAGTTCACACTGGTTACGATCAATCCCTGCTCATTAAGAAACTTAGCAGTACCATGCGTTGCAAAGATATTAAAACCTCTTTCGGCTAAAAGTCGGCAGGCTTCCAATAACTGGGTCTTTGAGCGGGTAGGGCCCGAAGAGATTAATACATTTTTCTCCGGAATTCGATAACCAACAGCAAGCATTGCCTTTAACAAAGCATCGTAAAAATCCTCACCAATACAGCCAACCTCTCCGGTTGAAGCCATCTCGACACCCAGAACCGGATCAGCCTTTGATAAACGTGAAAAACTGAACTGGGAGGCTTTCACACCAACATATTCCAAATCAAACAATGTTTTATCCGGTTTCCCCACTTCTTCACTCAGCATAACTCTGGTAGCTGCCTCAATCATGTTTATCTTCAACACCTTCGACACAAAAGGAAAACTACGCGAAGCCCTCAGGTTGCATTCTATCACTTTTATATCATTGTCGCGTGCTAAAAACTGAATATTGAATGGTCCGGTAATATTGAGCTCCCTCGCGATTTGTCGTGTAATTTTCTTTATGCGACGGATGGTTCCCAAATAAATTTTCTGCGGTGGAAAAACGAGTGTTGCATCTCCACTATGAACCCCGGCATATTCAACATGCTCTGAAACAGCGTAAAGAACAACTTCTCCTTTGTCAGCTACTGCATCAATCTCGATTTCTTTAGCCTGTTCGATAAACTGACTGACTACTACAGGGTGCTCACCTGAAACACTGGCGGCTAATGTGAGAAAATGGTTAAGTTCTTCCCTGTTAGATACCACATTCATCGCTGCACCTGATAATACATAGGAAGGCCTGATCAGAACAGGGAAACCGGTTTCTTCAACAAATTGATGAACCTCTTCCAGATTATTTAGTTCTTTCCAACGTGGCTGATCAACGCCAAGCCGATCTAACATTGAGGAGAATTTATGACGATCCTCTGCTTTATCAATCGACGCAGCGCTGGTTCCAAGAATATTAACGTTCTGCTTTGCCAATCTAAGGGCCAGATTATTAGGAATCTGACCTCCCACTGAAACAATGGTTCCAAACGGATTTTCCAGTTCAATAATATCCATTACCCGTTCAAAAGTCAACTCATCAAAATACAACCTGTCGCATAAATCATAGTCAGTACTTACCGTCTCAGGGTTAAAGTTAATCATCACTTTACGGTAACCACATTCCCCTGCAGTGGTAAGTGCATTAACTGCACACCAGTCAAACTCAACCGAAGATCCGATACGGTAGGCACCAGAACCCAAAACAATGACTGACTTATTATCATTTTCAAACCGAAAATCATGAACTGATCCATTGTAAGTTAAATACAGGTAATTAGTAGCGGCAGGATATTCAGCTGCCATAGTGTCAATCTGCTTTACAACAGGAACTATCCCCATACCTGTTCTTAATTGGCGTACTAATTGTACACCATCATTCAGTGCAGCTCCTCTATACTTAAGCACACATCTGGCAATCTGAAAATCACTGAAACCTGCCTGTTTAGCCTCCCGAAGCAAATCAACAGGTAATTCTGTAAGCCCGCCAATTCGAAGCAATTTATGCTCAAGCCGGAAAATATGGTGGAGTTTTTCAAGAAACCAACGGTCAATTCCTGTAAGATGATGAATCTTCTCTACCGAAAAATTCTCAAGAAAAGCCTGATAGATTACAAAGATCCGTTTATCAGTAGGATGGGTAAGCTCAAATTCAATATCATCTGAGAACCATTCATGGTTAGCAACAAAACCATGCATCCCCTGTCCGATCATCCTGAGTCCTTTCTGAATGGCTTCTTCAAAAGAGCGACCAATGGCCATAACTTCACCAACACTTTTCATGCTGGAACCGATCTCTTTCGATACCCCGATAAACTTATCAAGATCCCAACGTGGAATCTTAACGACAATATAATCAAGCGCCGGTTCAAAGCATGCGGTAGTACATCTTGTAACAGCATTCTGCACTTCATGAAGCCCATAACCCAACCCGAGTTTGGCTGCAACAAATGCGAGGGGATAACCAGTTGCTTTGCTGGCGAGTGCAGAAGAACGCGAAAGCCGTGCATTCATCTCAATGACCCTGTAATCCTCTGAGCCAGGATCAAGGGCAAATTGCACATTACACTCCCCTATAATTCCTACATGCTTTACGATTCGCATCGACAATTCACGTAATTTATGGTACTCAGTATTACTCAATGTCTGACTGGGTGCAACAACAATACTTTCTCCTGTATGAATTCCTAGAGGATCAAAATTCTCCATATTACATACGGTGAGACAGTTGTCATAAACATCTCGTACAACCTCATATTCCACCTCTTTCCACCCCTTAAGAGACTCTTCAACCAACACCTGAGGAGCATATGCAAATGCATTTGAGGTAAGTTCAACAAGCTCTTTGTCGTTATTACAAAAGCCACTACCTAATCCGCCCAAGGCAAAAGCACTACGACATATCACCGGGTATCCCAGATTATTAGCAGCCTCTAAAGCTTCGTTAATAGAATTACAGGCAAAACTACGGGCAGTCTTAACACCTATTTCGTCAAGCTTTCGGGCAAACAAATCACGATCCTCAGTATCAATAATTGACTGCACTGGTGTACCCAATACCTGAAGGTCATACTCTTTCAGCTTACCCTCCCGGAATAACTCTACGCCACAATTCAAAGCAGTTTGCCCTCCAAAAGCCAACATAATACCCTGAGGTTGTTCCTTTCTTATTACATTTTCAACAAATTCAGGTGTAACCGGGAGAAAATAAATATGGTCGGCTATATCAGCAGATGTCTGAACAGTCGCTATATTGGGGTTGATTAATACAGTTTCTATTCCTTCTTCTCTCAGTGCTTTCAATGCCTGTGAGCCGGAGTAGTCGAACTCACCGGCCTCACCAATCTTAAGCGCTCCTGAACCCAGCACCAGCACCTTCTTTATATTCGTCTTCATGATTTCCCTATTGCTTAATAATTTGTAAATGGAAGATTATCCGGTTCTGTAATACTCCTAATAAAATGATCGAACAAGAATTCAGTATCAGCAGGTCCACCGGCAGCTTCAGGATGGAATTGAACTGAAAAGAAGGGTTTCTCCATATGACGAATTCCCTCACAACTTCCATCATTCAGGTTTACAAACAGAGGAGTCCATTCCTTTGATAAAGAGGAGGCATCTACCGCAAAACCATGATTTTGAGATGTTATAAAACAACGATTTGTTCCGACTAACCGGACTGGCTGGTTGTGCCCTCTATGTCCATACTTTAACTTAAAAGTTTTAGCTCCTGATGCTAACGCCATCAGTTGTGAGCCCAAACAGATCCCGAAAATTGGAATATCTTTGCTGAGAGCTGTTTGCAGGTAGGATATTGTTGCTTCACAACGCTGTGGATCACCAGGTCCATTGGTAAGGAAAAGACCATCAAATTTATCACCAGTAAAATCGTAATTCCAGGGGACTCGCACAACAGTAGTATCACGACGTAGCAGACAACGAAGAATGTTGGTCTTTACACCTGTGTCAACAAGCATGATGCGATGGCGACCACTACCATAAACCACAGGCGCGTTTGTAGATACTTCTGCAACCAAATTACGTTGATTGGGATCATTCCATTCAATCGATTCTTCAGATGTTACAAACCTCGCTTTCATTGAACCCGTTTCACGAATAAGACGTGTGATGGCACGGGTATCTACCCCGAAAATTGCAGGTATTTTATGAAGTTGAAGCCATTCGCCAAGACTTCTTCGGGCATTCCAGTGACTATATTCAAATGAATAATCGGCAATAACTAATCCACTGATATGAATTTGCTCTGATTCAAAAAAAGCTGATAAGTCATCAATAATTGTATCGGCAGGAACTCCATAATTTCCAATCAGAGGATAAGTTGCTATTAATATTTGTCCACGATAGGAAGGGTCAGTAAGGCTTTCCGGATAACCATTCATTGCGGTATTAAATACAGCTTCTCCTGCAGCAGGTGCATGGTAACCAAAAGAATAACCTTCAAATCGGCTACCATTCTCAAGTTCCAGGGCCATTTGTGATAATTGACTCATAGTTCAATAAGTTGATAGTTGGTTGGAAAATACCCGACAAAAAAAAAGAACAACGAAATGTTGTTCTTTTCTAACGGTCTTATATAATCGCTTTGGAGCGTTTGTAATGTCATTTGATAAAATAGTCTAATGACCAGGCTGAGTGCATTGGTCATGCAAAGATACTAAATTATTAAATGAAAGATTTGTTCGTTTTCATCCTTTATATAAAAAAGCCGTTTAAATCTGATATAGTTACTTATTAATCATATCTAATTTTCAACCCAATCTAATGATTTCTAACTTAAATTACTGTGCAAGAGAGAACCGAAGACTTATACCTCCTTTTGTTAAACTGGTGGCATATTGATTCGACACATATGGGTTATTAAGGCTCTTTTCAAAAAATGCCCTGATAGTTAGACGCTGGTTCATCTGATAATCTGCTGAAAAACTTAATGAAACCACTCTCATTCCAGAAGAAACCTGATCAATTCTTTCTTCAATTCTACGCAACACTGTTTTATTATCCTTGATGGAGAAATCCGCTTTCAGGTTCAGGTCGCTCTTAAACTTCTGGGGAGACCCACCCCCTTTGAAAATTAATTGAAGGTCTTTAATCCGATAACCCATACCCAGTACTATCTCGTTACTTGCAACCTCTGTTACCTGACCATTAGTGAAACTCAACGAAAGGTTCCGGGTCTTCCGGAATTCTAAACGAGACAATATACTATTTTTCCAGGTCATATCAATACCCAGTAACGGGACAAACTGTTCAGTTATAGTTATCTGGGTTATCTGCTGCTGGGGTATAAAATTATTCGAAGCATCACGGGCAGCAGGTGCTCCATTAACCTCCTGATATAACACATTAGAGCTAAACGATCCTACATTATATGTTGATCTATAGGTATGAGACAAGGTAATGTCCTTCAGGTATTCTTTTACAAAATCAATTGACATAAGCCCTTTGTAAGTTATACGCCAGTTTGGTAAGGGGATTTTCGGGAAGGCGTTTGTAGCAATATCTTTTGGAGATTTATTTCCATAGGCAGCTAAAAACGCATAATGAAGCACCTCCTGTTGATTTTGTCCATAACCCATAGGAAAACCAAGGCTATCCCATTGAGGATCGGCTAACCAGTTAGGATTGGCTTCTGCAAGACGTCGAGCAACGTCAAGGCGATATTCTTTCATCCGCTCATAGACTTCGGAAGTGTTATCATCACGAATACCACTAAAAGCCGTTCCAATTGTCATATAACTGATGCTAAAACTACCACGATCAACTGTTTCAGGCTCACCGTCAAAATTCTTGAAGTACTCAGTCTGATCGAGCGAATAGGTTCGTGTTCCTGTCAGATCAATCTTCAAATCACGAATTGGTTCAAGCGTGAGACCCAATATGAGTGATGTGGTATACTTGGTGGCAAAGGTACCATTGAACAGAGTGTCCTCAGTAAGCCAATGCCCCTCGGCAGCCCTATTACGGATGTCATCCTGCAAACCAAAGACAAAACCGAGGCCGGGAGCACTTAGATTAAAATCATTACCAATCATTCCAGGAGTAAAAGTTACCCCGGGCAACAATATTCCATTTGTTTCAGTATAGGAGATCCTACCGTCACGAACCAACATAGCAAACCTTAACAGGCCGTCACCAATAATCCGTGCAATACTAGGACCTTCATCTTGTTTGGTTGAATCGGCCACTTTCTGTTGGTTCTTAACCTGAGAGTTAACAGATCTTGGAGCAGGTGATTTTCTTGAAGCAGGCCGCTTTGGTTGATTCAACTTCTTAAGGTAACCTATTTTATTATAGAGAGTTGTGAATTTAAACTGTCCGTTAATTTGTTTCGAATTGGAGTTTTCGATTGTATTCCCCATTATTTCCTGTATTGATCTTGCAGATGCAGTCCAGGTATAAGTTCCTTGATACCGCGTACTGGCTGTAACCCAATCAAACATTGGAATTTTATTAACAGGAATAGTATAGTTTACATTTACCTGTTGGTTATATCTGTTCATACGACCAAATCCTGTAATATTATTCCATATCTCACTATTTTTCTCCTCAACAGTATAGTAGTCATCCTTGTCGATCGATCCAGGCAGCTCATCTATCATGGCATTGGCTGAAGCATTATATTCAAACTTCAGCGACTGGGTCAGATCAAATTTCAAATCGTATGTACGATTCCAAACAAACGACTTCAGGTAGCTTGGCGTCAGGATTACGTCGGCAGAACTCTTATTGCGTAACTTTCGCTCTGTATAATCACGGTTCATATCGGTACGGAAACTAAACAACCGTGGCAGGTAATAGAAGTTAAAATCACGAATCAATTGCAGTGATTTTGACCTTGAGATAAACCCAATCTTCTCGAAAGGTTTGACCAAAGGTGGTTGAATCTGATAATTATACCCAAGTCCTCCCCGATAGGTTCTTTTATTATCATATTCCAGGTCGATATTCTGAATATTTGTTTCGCTGTAGGAATAGCTAACATCAAAGTTCTCGACATCCCAGGGCATCGGTGTACCGGTATTTCCAACACGTTCTTTCCTTACATTGAGTAAACTGAAATTCTTCCGCACAACAAGATCTTCCGCAATTCTGGAAAGTGAGTCGCGTTGTTCATCAGTAGAAAGTGAGGCCAGTGCATCATCCATCTTTACATCCGGGTCAAGAGGATTATATTCAGGCGTCTTTGCGGTTCTGGAATAATCGAAGTGGAACGGAATTCTAATACCATAGTCTTCGGGGAAAAATTTCCCAAACTGTAAGTTGGTGCTAAAGTCAAACGCCTTAACCGTTTCTTTTTGGCGTTCGTTTGCTTTCTTTTCAATTGACCCAAATCCAGGTGTAGAGTAAGTCCCGGCAAAGGCTACATTGCCCAGATCGGCAAGTGTAGCTGTAAACCTGGCAGTAGCTGCCCATCCCTGCTCATCAACAAAATCACTTAGTCGAAGTTCATTAACCCAGATTTCAGCACTCTTAGGATTCCCATCATCAATACTTTGAATACTCTGTCGTTTCGGATTTCTTACACCAATCATGATAGCACGGACATCACTAAGGCTGGGGCTACCAACCACTGATATTTTGTTTTTCCCATCATAAGCAATATAAGGTATTGATTGTGATACCCCTTCAAGAGAAGATACCATATCTACATTCCGTTGTTGCTTTATACTTACTATACGTTCAAGATCAATATCAAACCGATTGGCTTCAGGCCAGATTTCCTCATCAGTTTTTGTTCCCCACGGTGTAAAGGTCAACGGTATTTCGTATTCATAATAGTTTTGAGTGAAATCTGATCCCAGTCTGATAAAGACTGTCATATCTCCATAATTATTTGGTTGAGACTGGTACATATCCTCAGCATGGACAAACATTTTCAACCGTTTATACTGACGAAAATCAAATCCACTGGTTTTATAGGCGGCTCTCGCATCACCATCTACAAGTTCCTTCACGCGAAGAACCATAGCCTGTTCATTTAGGCGAGTATTGTTAGTCGAACCATAGTTTATTTCACGTTCAATTCCAGGAGGAATCACATATGGAATAGGTTGTTTACTCCCATTCTCTTCAACATTAACTGTACTAATTTCAAACTTAGCTCCCCACTGATCATCATTGGGGATGTATTCGCCGGCCGACAACAAATCATATTTATATCGACGCCACTCACCTCTCACCAACTCAAGTGTTGCAAACCGGGTGGTAATCGGGCGGCTGAAATTTTTAAAGAACATTCTGATAAACCTGATGGACTTGAAATCTTTGATATCGCCGATAATTTTTGTTGGATCACTTACCGGTATTTTGAACTGGTACCATTTCACAGTTGTATAGTCACCATTCTCAAGAGCAATCGACTTTGTTGTATAAATATCCGTAATAAAATTTTGTCCAACAACCATATCCTGAGGCCGAATACTTACCTTATACTGGAAATATCGCTCGTCCTCCCAAAGGGTATTATCAAAGTTGATGTCTTCGACGTTGGGGACATCAGTGGCTGAAGTGATATAACTTTCATTTACATCTTCAGTTGCAGGAGAGTTACCCTGTACACCATTGTACTTTTTATACCTCTCAATTATACTGCCGTATTTCTGTTCATCAAGATCATAATCTGTCCCTCTGAAATAATGATAGTTATCGCTCGAAGGATCATTAAAAGCCTGATTGTACGCTTCGGATCCGGAACCATACAGATTAAGAATTTTCTGTAAATAATTCTGGTCGAAGAAAGATCTTTCATCTTCATCATTTAGCCCATCATAGCCAATATCCTGATAAAGACGTGTGCCTGGATTATTATCAAATGCATTGACTAATGCCTGTTGCTTTGGCACCCTTCCCCAAATGGTAGTATCCACATCCACCTGAACAGCAGATGTTGGTAAACCGTTTTCAAAACTCTTACGTGAATCACGCAGGATGTCCTCGCTTATATCTCCAAGATTAAAATATAGATCGCCACCCATTTGATCAGGATCTTCAGTAAATGGATCCATCATCCAAAACTCCAGGTATTCAACATTGGTAGCCTCGAAATCAGTAGACTCTATTTTCCGCATAATCCCACCCCACCGGGATGAAGGATTCCTAAGCTTACCATACTCGTCAATACCCTGCGAAATACCCGGCAATCCCTCCACATCGTAGTTATTAGGTCCCCGCTCATCAGGGAAATAGGAAAGGTTAAGTACCGAAATATTGGTTGCCTGCCCATTTGCAATTTCCTTGTTAGGAAAGACCTCATTCTCCAGTACCTGACGAACTGAATTTTTTGACAGTTCATCATTCGAAATATTATCAGGGCGAGTACCACCTGTCCTGTCGTAGAAAACCGGATCGATGACGTACCAACCAAGTTTTGCTCGGTTAAATCCGTAGGCAAGCCCAGTTCCCAAAGCAGCTTCAGGGAACATACCCTGCTGAGTTTGCCCCTGGGGTGTACTGGCCATAAACCACCAATAAGGCTCAGAGAGCCGGATGGTTGTCTGTGCACCTTCAAAATCATCTATGTAGGATGTGCCTTCGCTTCCTATCGCACTGGAATGGCCAGGGATAAAATGTGCAAACTCCGCATTCACTGTAATCTTGGATGGCGCTTTTGTCTCGATTCCGGGAAGTTTATCAATCAACTTCGTAATAAGCTGCGATTCTTGCTGATATGAAAGATTAAGCCCCCACAACGTGTTGCTGATCGGATCATCACCTAAGATCGTTTTCTGGGTGAGAGGACGTTCTGTCAGGTTAATAATGGTGGCGCCCATTACGAAATCCTTATTAAACTCATGATCAACGTGCATACCCAGGTAGGTCTTTGACTGAATGCTGAACATCGAGTTATTCTCAAGCGAAATATTGATTGGTGTGCCAGAACTTAATAAGGCTTCATTGATAATCTTTACCCGCCCTAAAGTATAGTCAACCGTGTAATCAACGTTCTCATTAAGCTTAACCCCCCCCATCATAACAGTCACAGAACCTTGCGGAACATTAAGAGCATTAAGCGATATTTCGCTACTCGATGAAGATTTGTAAAAACCATCTATTAAAAACTTGTTCTTATCGGGATATTGTTGAGCACCCACTTTAGTCATTGTATAGAGCGAATCATAACAATAACGGTCGGCCACCTGGTCGTCACCTATCTTCTTTCGCAGGTAGCTACCAAAGGGTTCTAAAACAGGAAAGTAAACACGCCCATTTTTCGAATTAATGGTTCCGCCCTGTAAAGCTGCATTGTCAAGAAAATCGAAGATTCCATCAGGAATCAAAATGCTGTCGCCATCTTTAACAATATAAACTCTGTTAAGCTGAGCATCCAGATTATCAACATTCATGACCTGAATAAGTGGTAAACCCTTAATTTCACCAGCATTAATATAACCTGTAGGCACGCCATTCGTATTACCAGAATAGAGCACATTGAGAATGAAATCCTGAGAATTAACCTGGTATGAGCCCAAAGAATAAACATTCTTCATCATCAATTTCCAAATAGGAATCCTGGGATTAAGTGAAGTGCTTTTGAGTAATTTAACCATCAAACATTTAGGAGCAGAAATCCCGTCATCAGAGAACTCACCTACCTGAAAAACAGCGGTATCACCTGCAATAGTATACTGGTATGCAACAGCTAACGTCTGATCACTGTTAAGGGTAGTATTAAGCGAGATAAATCCGAGTTTACTGTTAAAGGTATATTCAGATGTGTTGAGTTTACGCGCGCTTTCTACTTTCTCAAAATCAGTTCCTGCGGTAAATAGAAATGGGCTCCCTTTAAGATAATTTGAAACCTGATTAACATCCCGTACAATATTCATATCAAGTTGGTTAAGCAACCGGTTTGATTCATTGTCGGGATATGGCGGCCTTCCCACCACAGTCTGAATTACCGGACTGTAGGGGTTCATTTCTCCAATATCCTGAAAAGCTACAACGTTGCGGTTATCAGTCACTGCGGCACCTATATTGGTTACCCAGACTTCAATCTTTGTAATATTTATATTGGAAATAACAATTGGTAAACGCGACAAACCCTCTTCGTAATGATCCCTGAAATACTGTGCAAGAAAAAAGTGCTTGTTCTCTTCGTACTGATCAGCTTTGAGTGAAAATGTATTCGTCTGCGCACCCCCCTGTACAGTGATTGAAGAAGTCTGGCTTTCCTGTTGCGAAACAACGGCAGTCACAGTTGTTTTTCCAAACTTCATCTTCGACTTTACACCAAACAAACTCTGGCTACCCTGAATAAGTGTGGAATTGAGAGGAAGATTTACATTACCAACTTCGATTAACTTAATAATTTCATCCTCGTCACCTTCATACTTCAACTGCAATTTATTTTCAAAGTTGAAACTTGTTTCGGTATTATAGTTTGCTTTGAACTCGATTTTCTTACCTATCTTAGCTACAACATTCATCTGAATCTTCTCCTGAAAATCGAAGTTAAGCGTTGACCGCTGCCTTTCGCTGATGGTAGGGTCATCACGTGTATTGCTTGTCAGTCCAAAAATCAGTTCTGCCGAACCTGTAGGTCTGATATCAATCGTACTACCTCCAAAAATCCGGTCAAATGTCTGCCCACCGATATAGATTGAAGGGATAATTCCATCGCCGGTTCCACCAGCAGATGTCTTGGCCTTTTCGCGGAAATACTTATGAATAGACTGACTGGCATCAAGTTCCTGATATTCCTTAAAATCGTAAACTTTCGGATTTCTGTAGTTAAACGATCCTACCTTATCGGTCACTACATAAGAATTGGTAATCGGATCATATTCTACCTCCGATTTAATATTGGAGGGAGGACTCAGATGCAATGCACTCGGCGCAGACTCCCTGTCTCCCTGAAGAACGGGAACATCAGAAAATGGATATCGAAGCCCTCCTGTCGTATCAGGGGTAGAATCTGGGGGTGTAAACGTTTCCATCTGTCGGTCACCAACCCCGGTAGATGCTACCAAAACACCAATTGTTAACAGGATGGAGGCGATGATTGAAAACTGGAATAGGGGTAGGAAATATTTTTTCAACGGTACCCGGATTTATAAGGTTTTACAATACTTTCAGGGCTAAACGGATAAGTTGTTCAACGGGAATAGCCATACCATGCTCACGCAGCAAACCATCGAGTGCTTTCTCGACTGCCGGCCGGGCAAAGCCAAGTATGACCAAGGCTGATAACGCTTCTTCGCGGTTTGTATTGTTATACAGCGAACCAAAATCTTCCGGCCGACTATCTTTCGATACTTTATCCTTAAGTTCAAGGATGAGCCTCTGGGCTGTTTTAGCACCGATTCCCTTTACTTTTTTCAACAATGGTTCATTGCCTGCCAGAATAGCCTGGATGAGTTCCTTAGGGGACAGAGACGACAATATCATCCTGGCTGTGTTGGAGCCAATACCTGAAACGCTGATCAGTAATTTAAAAATACGCCGTTCCTCTTCGGTAAAGAAACCATAAAGAAGATGAGCGTCTTCCCTTACGATCAGATGTGTCAGAAGCCTGGCATTCGTCAGGTCTTTGATCTGCGTGTAAGTATGCAACGAGATGTGTACCAGATAACCAACACCAGTACAGTCAACAACGGCGTAAGCCGGATTTTTTTCCGTGAGCAAACCTTCTACATATGCGAACATATCCTATTGAATCTATATATTTTAAGCTACATACACCTGGGTATGCTGTAGATGCTTATGCTGCAACTTAAACTGGCAAAAGTACAATTTTTAATCAACTTAAGATTCGTCAACCTTTGGTTTCATGATATTTCAGTCTACTAAAAGAGCTCCAAATAGAACTTTACAGATGGAAATGAAAAATACTTTAGGTAACACCCTAAATCTTGCCTATATTTACATTGAAAATAACCCATAATCTTTGAACCAGGGCTTCTTTTACCTTTCTTTTCAACCAATCAGACGTCTCTCCTGAAACTCCTTATCAGCATTGCGGCGATTGAAAAGATAGTCGGTACAATACTTCATCAGTATATAAACCATATATTTTCACCATAATCATCACAAAAAATCAAAACAAACGCATAATGGAACCCAAACAAGATAAATCAAGCATTACAAAAGATGCCCTGACTTACCATTCTGCCTGGCGTCCAGGGAAAATTGAAGTTAAACCAACCAAGCCTTATAACACCCAACGGGAGCTTTCATTGGCTTACACCCCTGGTGTTGCACTTCCGTGTCTTGAAATTGAAAAAAACCCGGAAGATGTGTACAAGTATACAGCAAAGGGAAACCTTGTTGCAGTTATAAGTAATGGAACAGCGGTTCTGGGGCTGGGGGATATTGGAGCCGCAGCCGGAAAACCTGTAATGGAAGGAAAAGGGTTGTTGTTTAAAATCTACGCTGACATTGACGTATTCGACATTGAAGTAAACGAGAAAGACCCTGACAAACTCATCGAAATCGTTAAAGCAATCAGCCCAACATTCGGGGGTATTAACCTTGAAGACATCAAAGCTCCTGAATGTTTTAAAATTGAAGAACGGCTTAAGGAAATGCTTGATATACCAATCATGCACGACGACCAGCACGGTACCGCCATAATTACATCCGCGGGACTAATCAACGCACTACAAATCAATAATAAGAAAATTGATGAAATAAAAATAGTAGTGAATGGCGCAGGTGCAGCAGCAGTCTCTTGCACAAGGCTCTATATTATGCTGGGAGCAAAACCCGAGAATATAGTCATGCTTGACAGCAAGGGAGTATTACGTGCCGACCGCACAGACCTCAACTCCAAGAAACAACAATTTGTAACAAACCGTGATCTCCATACCCTCGAAGAGGCATTGAAAGGGGCAGATATGTTCTTAGGGTTGAGCAAAGGGGGTGCTCTGAAAAAAGAATGGTTGCATCACATGAACCCTAATGCTATAGTTTTTGCTCTAGCTAATCCCGTTCCTGAAATTGGATATGAGGAAGCCCTGGAAACCCGTCCTGACCTTATCATGGCTACAGGCCGAAGCGATTTTCCCAACCAGATAAACAACGTTCTGGGATTCCCTTATATCTTCAGAGGCGCACTCGATGTAAGGGCCACTAAAATAAACGATGCCATGAAACTGGCTGCTGCCCATGCTCTTGCAGCATTAGCAAAGGAGCCAGTCCCTGAAGAAGTCCATCTTGCCTATGGCATTTCAAACTTAAAATTCGGAACCGATTATATCATTCCTAAACCGAACGACCACCGTTTAATCGAAAAAGTAGCACCGGCAGTTGCACTCGCGGCAATGGAAACTGGTGTTGCACGACATCAAATTACTGATTGGGATGTATACCGGGAGTCGCTTATACGAAGGATGGGATTTGGTAATCCGCTCATTCGCCAGATTAAAATAAAAGCTCAGAAAAACCCGAAGCGCATCATATTTGCCGAAGCTGATCAGTATAAGGTGTTGAAAGCTGCCGAAATAAGCAAAATGGAACAGATTGCCATTCCCATTTTAATGGGAAATCATGCTACCATTACACGCCTGGCGATAGAACACGACATTGAGATTGAAGGGATGGAAATTATTGATCCGATTGCAATGGGTCAGGCAGAGCAAAGGGAAGAATTTGCCAGGGAGTTTTACCAAAAAAGAAAACGCAAAGGAATCACGATGCAGCATGCACTTGACATGATGACCAATCGCAATTACTTTGCGGCTTTCATGGTAGAGAAAGGACTTGCCGATGGTATGGTTTCGGGCATAACAACAAGTTATCCGGAGACTATTCGGCCGGCTTTACAAATCATCGGGAAACAGGATCGCTGGAACATCGTGAGTGGTATGTATATTCTCAGCACTATCAAGGGAATGCTATTCTTTGCCGATACGACCGTCAATATGAACCCAACAGCGGATCAACTGGTTGAGATCACGTTACAAACATCGGAAGCTGTAAGAAAATTCGGAATAGTGCCTCGCGTAGCTTTGCTCTCTTATTCCAATTTCGGATCAGTGAAAGGAAGAATCCCGGAGTTGGTACAGGAAGCTGTCCAGCGACTCCATAATGAACATCCCGATTTGATAGTAGATGGAGATGTACAAGCCGACTTTGCTATCAATACCGATAAGATGAAAGAGTACTTCCCCTTCTCGCGACTTGTGGGAGGAGCTGCCAACACTTTCATCTTTCCTTACCTGACAGCCAGCAATACTGCATACAAGTTGGTTCAGGAAGTCATCGAACAAGAACCAATCGGTCCAGTACTGAATGGTTTGAGGAAATCGGTGCATGTTCTTCAGCTTGCCAGTTCAGTTACTGAAATTGTCAACATGGTAACCATAGCAGTAGTCGACGCTCAAAACAAAGCCATTGAACTTCACTGAAAATGAAAGCATGATATTATAATAGAATTGTTTGAAGTGATAAGCCCGGATAGAAGTCCGGGCTTTTTTTATCCTGACACCAAAATTGACCAAACAATTTTCCAACCCGTTTGTTTCAAGCCCTAATACCTTCCCCGGATCGGGGTAAATTACATACATTAATTATTATATGTAATTTTGACCCAACATTAAATTCTCCGTTAATCACGGAACAATAAAAAATTAACCCGTTCAATTCTAAAAGACAAAAAGCATGGCAGAACGAACGAACAAACTCAGGGCTGC
The DNA here is from genome assembly GCA_003250395.1 of Bacteroidota bacterium. Lineage (GTDB taxonomy): Bacteria > Bacteroidota > Bacteroidia > Bacteroidales > TTA-H9 > GWE2-42-24. The sequence goes on from QKGM01000009.1 coordinate 109,972, forward strand.
ACTTAAAAAGTACGGTTTCGACGACGTAACTGAGATTTACCACAATCTCTCGTACGATGAGCTGTTTGCCCATGAGACCAACCCTTCACTCGAAGGATTTGAGAAAGGCTTCGTAACAAATACCGGAGCTGTGGCTGTTGATACAGGTATTTTTACCGGAAGATCACCAAAAGACAAGTACATTGTAGAGGAGGAAACTTCCATTGAAAACATCTGGTGGAAAACCCCTGGTCGTAAATCGTCGGATAACAAGCCCGTTTCGGAGGGCACGTGGAAAGAACTCTACGGGCTGGCAGTACAGCAGTTAAACGGCAAGAAGATCTACATAATGGATGGTTATGCCGGAGCTAATCCTGATACCCGGATTAAAATACGGGTTGTTACAGAAGTAGCCTGGATGGCTCACTTCGTTAAAAATATGTTCATCCGTCCTGAGGACAATGAACTCGATAACTTCGAGCCTGATTTCGTGATGCTGAATGCATGTAAAACCAACGATCCTGAATGGCAGAAACACAATCTGAACAGTGAAGTATTCGTGGTGTTCAATCTGAAAGAACGCCTGGCTGTTGTCGGTGGAACATGGTATGGCGGTGAAATCAAGAAAGGCTTCTTCAGCATCATGAACTATTACCTTCCACTGAAAGGTATTGCAGCCATGCACTGCTCGGCCAATGTTGGCAAAGATGGTGATGTTGCCATCTTCTTCGGTCTCTCCGGAACCGGGAAAACTACCCTTTCAGCCGACCCCAAGCGTTACCTGATTGGTGATGATGAACATGGCTGGGATCACAACGGCGTGTTCAATTTTGAAGGAGGATGTTACGCGAAATGCATAAACCTCAGCAAAGAAAACGAACCCGACATATACAATGCAATTAAAAGGGATGCATTGCTCGAGAACGTTGTATACAATGCAGACGGCAGTATCGATTTTGCAAGCAATGCAAAGACCGAAAATACCCGCGTCTCATACCCCATCTACCACATTAACAACATCGTGAAACCTGTCTCCAAAGCAGGTCATGCCAAACGGGTAATTTTTCTTACCGCAGATGCCTTTGGTGTCTTACCCCCTGTATCACGCCTGACAAAGGAACAAACGATGTATTATTTCCTGAGCGGGTATACAGCTAAGGTTGCCGGAACCGAACGTGGTATCAAGGAACCATCTCCTGCTTTCTCAAGCTGTTTTGGAGCTGCTTTCCTGTTGCTTCACCCAACAGCCTACGCCCGTGAGCTTGCACGTAAAATGGAAGAACATGGTAGCACAGCCTACCTGGTGAATACAGGTTGGATAGGTGGCCCTTACGGCACAGGAAAACGCATCGATATTCCTTCTACGAGGGCGATTATTGATGCGATTCTTGACGGAAGCATCGACAATGCTGAGTTCGAAAACATCCCATATTTCAATCTGGCTATTCCCAGGCAGGTTAAAGGTGTCGACAGCAAGCTGCTAAACCAGCGTAACCTATGGCCCAATGCCACCGATTGGGATAAGGCAGCGCACGATCTTGCCACGAAATTTGTTGCCAATTTTGAAAGCTTCACCGACAACGAAGAAGGTAAACGACTCGTTTCGGCTGGTCCTGTACTATAAAGGCTTTGGCCTGTCGTTGGTATCAGGCCGAATCAATCTCATCATCACCGGGCAGTTATCTTCTGCCCGGTTTTTTCAACATCGGATGGCTATATATTGAACAATTTCAACCCTGAGCGTATTTGTATAACAGTTAAAACTTTTTCTTCGTATGAACAAAATCACAGTAATCGGCGCCGGTAATGTTGGCGCAACCGTGGCAAACGTAATTGCCCACAAAGACCTAGCCCGTGAGGTGGTGTTGGTCGACATCAAAGAAGGAACCGCTGAAGGGAAAGCCCTCGATATCTGGCAAACCGGTCCAATCAACAATTTCAACACCCGGGTTACCGGTGTTACCAACGATTACCTCCGTACCAAAGGTTCAGGCGTAGTGGTTATTACATCCGGACTCCCGCGTAAACCCGGCATGAGCCGCGATGACCTCATTAAAACCAATGCCGCCATCGTGAAGGAAGTAACCGAGAAAGTAATTAAATATTCACCCGAAGCTATCATCATTGTAGTTTCTAACCCGCTCGATGTAATGACTTATGCAGCTTTTAAAGCTGCCCGTAAAAGCTCACGTAAAGTATTCGGTATGGCCGGAATCCTCGACACAGGCCGCTACAAAACATTTATATCCAACGCGCTTAATGTTTCAGCCAAAGACGTACATGGACTTCTGCTTGGAGGTCACGGCGACACAATGGTACCATTACCCCGATATACATCAATCAATGGCATTCCGGTTACCGACCTCCTCGGCAAGGAAGAACTGGATAAAATTGTTGAACGTACACGCAAAGGCGGCGGAGAACTCGTTAATCTGATGGGAACCTCAGCCTGGTACGCCCCGGGTGCAGCTGCTGCCCAAATGGTCGAAGCCATTGTTGACGACCAGCAACGGGTATTTCCGGTATGTGCATACCTTACCGGTGAATTCGGACTGAATGACATTTATCTTGGTGTTCCGGTCAAACTCGGCAAAAACGGTATCGAAGAAATTATTGAAATTAAGCTGAACGAAGACGAGATGAAGATGCTCCACGAATCTGCCGCTTCAGTCAAGGAAACAATGAATGCCCTTGATGCTCTAGGCCTTTTTGAAGACGAAGCCTAAACAAAATAAAACATTTCCATGAGGCTGCCTCTCCCGGGGCAGCCTTTTTTATTTTTTACTGCGGGAAAGTATTCTCATTTGCAGTGATACCTTTCAACCCATGGACAATTACGTAATCTGTTAACCAGTCCGAAACAGGTAATGATTCCTGTTTCCTTAGTCAAAAATAACTTACCTGCTCTCCTGGTACAAATAGCAACCTGCAACAAAACAATTCCTAAAAACAAGAAACCTTAAGTAACATTAAAAATACATTACTCAGCAATTGGGTGCATTCTTGCCGACAATATAAAACAACCGGGACATGTACCACATTACTAACCTTTAAACATGTTAATCTGGATGCACCAAACTTATGTTTCATTTGAGATGCTTTCGAAACAGTTTCGATTCTGCTTCGACTAAAACCGAAACTGCTTCGAAACTGCTTCGAAGCCACTTCGAAGCTACTTCGAAGGGACACTATATATGAGTACTGTATGTCAGTGGTTTATGATTTTCCACAATGTGGTAGAATATTGTGGTTTTTGGGTAGTATTTCAGACCAATCTGGCAGTTGTTTTCAAACATTTAGTAACATCTTGTAAAATTGCTCCCCGATCTGGCTTTCCGAGCCTGTCCCCTTTTGTTTTACCCGTAACATCAGGCAAGACTTTTCGATGCAAACCATCTTACCATCCCTGGCTACCGGCAGGGTTAAACCTGAGTATAGCAACCAAAGTTGGCATTACTACCTGAAGCAAGAAAATGAAAAGAGAAATGGCTGCTACACATACCAGCCAGCATTCCTGACTTTACTGAATATAGCAGGATAATTCCTTACGACATTGACAAAGGAGACTGTTTTGCTAAATGAACTGATCCCGAAAAATAAAAAGGCCATTCGATCTGGTTTGTCCAGAGCTTACAATTATGATTCTGTCTTTATTCAGAGACAAATCGTCCATACAGTGCAACAAAGAAGAAACCTGGCACTTAGTTTTTCCAAGCTAACCATTTAATGCCTTTCGGTTTAGATCTGCCAGGATTTCAACCGAACACTTACAGACTGGTAATCAGCATATATTACTGCTAGCTGTTTAATTTAATAAGAACCTGTTAAGGTTCAATAAACATATTAACCGGCTCCGTGAGTGTAACAGCAATTACAGAAACCTGAGGGTCACACAGCTCTTCAGGCAAATCTATATAGAGAATCCCAGGGACTTCGCTCCACCATGCTTTCCCGTTTATACTATAGTTGAGTGAATTGCCATCACCCACAAGCCTGATATGAGCAATACTGCTTTTCAATCCCTTAAGGGCAACAGGTCCATTTGGCCTACCATTAACAAAAAGATAAAGAGTTCGATGGTCTTTTGACAAAGTGGTGGGGCCATTAAAATATCCGGGGGCAATTCCTGCTGTTGTCCCAAATATTGCACGCTCGTGTTTTTTTGTCCATCGTCCCAATTCTTTCAACAGCTCAACCTGTTCGTCAGGAATCGTTCCATCAGGTTTCGGACCTATATCGAGGAGAAGATTCCCTCCCATGCCTATGCAGTCGGTAAAAATATTGATGATTTGATTGGCCGATTTATAATTGTGGTCGGTCTTCTGATAACCCCACGAATCATTCATGGTGAGGCAGAGCTCCCAAAACGGTGCCTTTGGCCTTTTGATAGGGACACCCTGTTCAGGTGTTGCGTAGTCACCATAACCCTGTAAACGTGAATTTATAATCAGGTTAGGGTTGAATCGCAACAGCCGCATTTTGATCCCGGAAGCTTTCCATTCAGAAGCACTATGCTCCCAATCCCCGTCAAACCAGATCAAATCGGGATTATAGCGCAACATCAGTTCATCAAGCTGTTCCCGCTGTACATCTAAAAACCTGTTAAAACGTACCGTATCATTTTGATAACGAAACTGATCGCGGGCGCTCAGGGGGTAATCTGGATGAGACCAATCCGGCAGAGAATAATACAAACCGACACGGATAGCCTCCCCGCGCAGAGCCTTCACCAGAGGCCCTACCAGATCAGTAGCTGCTGGTGTATCTTTGGCTACATTCAGGGTATAAGTCCTTGTATCCCATAGTGCTATACCATCATGATGCTTTGTGGTAAGAACAGCATACCTGGCACCACTCTCTTTAATCAGGGCAGCCCAGTTATCAGGATTATAACCACTGGCCGTGAATCCTTTCAGCTGTTCAAGGTAATTTTCATGACTGGTATACCCGTTAAAAAACGACCATGATTCATCAATACCTTTCACCGAGTAAATACCCCAATGAATAAAAATTCCAAGTTTAGCATCAGCGAACCACTGCATCCGGGTTGAATCAACATTCCCGGCGTTTCCATTCCAATGACAGGCTAACAGCATCGCAATCAGCGCAGCGTTCATCAATCGGTTTACCGACTTCATATTGTTAAGGTTAAAATTTAAAAATCCGACATATAATTCCTGCCCCCGAAGTCCAAACAAGAACGAAAGGACTGTTAATATTCCTTCTTCTATTTGGGCATCAATCTTTGGCGTTAAGCAATAGTTCGATTTTTTGTTTTATATCAGCCACTGTTTCATCATAGTAATTTCCTGTACCCGGGCCACTGAATCCTGTTTCGACAAACCTGGCATTTCCTTTCCTGTCCAAAAAGATTGTAGTAGGAAAGGCCATTTGCCCTTCAACGATTGAAATTAAAGAATCCCGTCTTTGCCTGTCTCTTTTACCCGCCCATAAAAGGGTATAATTCAAACCCGTGTGTTCTGAAAACCGTCTGATCCGCGCAACGGACTCATCAAAATCGGCCGTTTCAAAGAAAAGGCTAACAACTTCAAGCCCCTGGTCTTTATACTCATCATACAATCGGGAGAAGAGCCGGGCTTCATCCATACAATTGGGGCACCATGTGCCTGATACCAATATTACGACTACCTTATCCGAAAACTTCTCATCCGTAAGAGATGTTAACTTACCATTAATGTCTTTTAAACTGAAAGCTGGTTTGGGCGAACCGGGTTTTATACGAACAAGCGATTGCTGCGAAGGCAACTGAATGGAATCATCCCGCTGAGCTATCCAATTGCTCTTCCAACTATGACTGCCTGCGAAACGCCCCTCAGAAAGAGTACCATCCCTGTTGATACGTGAGTTTAATACTATCGCGTGGCAGCCATCAAATCCCGATAAAGTCATAATCGACCCCGAAACAACCCCTTCGAGGTACCTGTAATCGCCAAATGGTGAAAGAATTGTACCTGTCAGTTTCATCCCTTCCTGCTCAAACTCACCGATCAGAATCGCCTCGTCTTGTGCTCCGGGGTTCTCTACTATTTTCCACCGGCCTGTAAGATCGGCAACCGGTTTCTGTGTCAGATGCGGAAATCTTAAACTTTGATTTTCAACAGCAGTAAAGTGATATGCCCCACCGTTCTCTTTTCCTTTGGGATAATACCAACCCATTAGTCCCTTTGATTTAAAACCGGCTCTGAATACACTTTGAAAAACAGGCATATGCCATTCAACCGAATCACCATCAAATATAATTTCCGTAATATTGATTCTTTCATTGGCATTAATCACGGTAATTAATACCTCTCCTGCAGAATCACGACGAACCTCAAAATTGAATGGTACCTGATCGACACTGTCAAAAGCTATTGTTCCTAACCATGACCCTTCTGCCATCCTTTCAGAGGTTTTTGTCTGACAACTCCAACACATGACAACTGCCATAAAGGCCAAAAAACCAAAGACAAATGATTTAGTCATAATGATAATAATTTACCTGCGAAAGTTAGCCAATTTCCTGTAGATAGCTGTTGTTGCCGGTATAACTATGGTTAGCCGTACCATTTGTGATTGCATTTTAATAAAGATTGGATTCAAATCATACTAAGAGGTATTCGCGAAGCAAGGATGGCGAATTTTATTCTTATATCTGAACATGGGTATTAATCATAACCGCTCGATCTATTTGTTAAAACAAGAATAATGAAAAAGCAACCTTTGAACACCTGCCTCCATACTATTTCCGGGCTACACCTTAACAGACAGTCATTCAATACTCATCAGGATAGTCTGTCTCTCATGTTTTAATCAGGTCTAACGGCCTTATTCCTGAACAGATGGTTGGCAAATTCAATAAAAACAGAAGTTTTTATCAGGAAACTGTTTCCAAAATTGATAACCTGTCGGTCAATCAGTCGGTACAAATTCCATACATTTGCCTCAACAACCCATACGTAAATCCAAAACATTACCTGGAATGAAAATTATTAGATACTGCGCTTTTCTTTGGCTCCTTCTTGCCGGATTGATGGCTTCGGCTCAGAAACCTGAATCAGATGCCCGATATCTGAACATTACCCGAGAATACCAGCTTTTACCAGACGGAAGTCAGGTATACCGCTATTCGCATCAATTAAAGTATCTCACACATCGCGCCTTCCATAGCCTTTATGGCGAAACCTTCATTGTATATAATCCTGATTTTCAAAAGCTAAAGGTTGAAAAATCTACTACTACTATGCGGGATGGAAAAATAACTCCCTCGCCAGCAAATGCTTATAATGAAGTGCTTCCCCATTTTGCCGCAGGTTCTGCACGGGTTAATCAGCTCAAAGAAATGGTTGTTACCCATACAGGACTGGAAGTTGGTTGTACTGTAGATCTTGAATACAGTATTACAACTGCCCCGGGTGTATACCCAGGCTTATTTGGTGAATTGACTATTGCAGAAGATGAACCAGCTGATTCGTACACGATCATTGTCAAAGTACCTTCAGGAACAAGTCTTAACTATCAGCTTTCAAAATTACGTTTAGCACCTTCCATTACCCACCAGGGGCCTTACGATGTCTATACCTGGAATGTAGGTGCAACCAAAGCCATTCCTCATGAAAGTTTTATGCCAAAAGATTTTGAATGGCTACCCGTATTGAGCTTTAGCACCATGCCTTCAATGTTTTCGGGATATGAATGGTATGTTAATCAACCATTATATGTTGATGCACAACTCCCTTCAAGTGCCAGAGAATGGGTTGAAGCCGTCAAAAAAAGCGAAAAAACTGATATGGCAGTTATCCTGAAAATAAGAGATAAAGTGAGTCAACAAATGGCCAGTCTGAATATCCCTTCCCGATTCATTGGCTATCGGTACCTGCCTGTCTCTACGGTTTGGAATGATAATGCCGGAACTCCGGCTGAAAAAGCAGTACTTTTGGCCGCTTTACTAAGACATGCAGGGATTAATGCTGAACCGGTAGCAGTAATGGAGGCTGAAAGGTTTAAGCAGAACCTGGGTAATCCGGAGATGTTTAACCTGTTCGTTGTTAATATAACTGGTGTTGAAGGCCAAAATTTCTGCCTGACTACGGGTCAATATCAAGGGGATGCACGCTATCTCTTCCCAGGTGAAATGCTTGTAAAACTTGAACCAGCTGCCGAGAATATCCCTAAAACAGAAACAGAACTTAGTACAGGGACATTAAAACTTAAAGGACAAATCAGGCTGACATCTGATGGCAAAGCTGATGGAGATTTTACAATGAACATGTTATGGGCCGCAAATCCATGGTTTAAAGTGACGACAGATGGCCAGTCGATGAAAAACTACCTCTCAGGAATTCCAGTCAAAGGGATTAGTGATTTTCAGCCTGTAAGGGTAAATGCCGAACAATCTGAGGCCAGTTTTAAGATTGAGACTGAGAAACTGCTGAATGAGATTGCCCCGGGCATATACACGATCGATATTCCCGGATTTACCAACGGTATAAGTACATGGGGATTTTCCACCCTGCCTTCAGAACGTATTGCCCCATTTGCTTTCCCCTCAATCCTTGCGGAGTCAACCATCCTCACCGTAACGATACCTGATGAACTTGTACTATTAACTCCAATCACCAACCTGACAGAGAAAACAGACTGGGGAAACTTAATGCTTGATATTCGTCAGAGAGGTAATATCATCACAGTACAACGTGGCTTCGAATCACGTTGCAGGATTGTTGAGCCGAAAGACTATGAGGCCTTGCGTGAAATGACAAACCGCTGGAATAATGAACTATACCAACGGCTCGTTTTTACGAAAAAATAAGACAATCCGGAGATTAACTGAGTTTCAACCTCTTTCCTATTTTCAGGATAGAGGTTTTTTTTAACCCGTTAAGTCTGCATAATTGCTCAACGGTTGTTCCATATTTGCGAGCAATCCTACCAAGGGTATCCCCTTTTCTAATCACATGATATCCATCAACAGCCGATGGATTGTTCCCATTTTTGGCCAATACCTTTCTGGCAGGAGGAGTAAAGAAGTTACGATCAAGCCACAATTTATCGGTAATCAATTGCGCAGAATCGAAATTTATAACTTTAGCCGGGTCGAATGGTTTATCAAACAAACGCATCTCAAAGTGTAGATGAGTTCCCCTTGCACGACCGGTACGACCAGCAGTACCAACTATATCTCCTGCTTTAATAGCCTGATAAGGTTTTACTTCAATTTTATTCAGATGGGCATAATAAGTTTCTAATCCATTAAAATGCCTGATTACAACAAGGTTTCCAAAACCGTGTCTATTACGTTTCGCGTATCGTACCACCCCATCGAAGACTGATTTTATAGGTTCACCTGTATTTAATTTTATATCAACCCCTTTATGTTGGCGACGACGACGAGGACCAAACTTGCTAATAATCTTGCCATTCGAAGGCATAGAGAAGCAATGGACGGAATCAACCATTGTAATAAGCATTGAATCTCCAATAGCTGGAGTGTTGATTCGGTATGCGAAAACCTGGTCCGTATCAAAGAAAGATGAAACTAAAGAATCAATGGCTTCAGAATCAAAATCTTCATCTTCCGCAAGATCCTTACTTACGGAATCGGGTGGAGTTGAAACCACTCCCCTGATATTGCCTTGATCAGGTGTTGTAACAACAGGCCGCTGTGCCAGAACAGTCGAAGAAAAAATCAAAATGAGTCCTCCACAGAGCACTTGCGAAATAAAAACATGGAATCTAAGTGAGTTCATCGTAAACGGTTTGGGTTACGGAAGTCCGGAGGCAATACCCTTCACAGGGAGCATGCGTCAGCCGTTAGACGCAGGGCGGAAACCAAAAAGAACTTCACCGTGTTCAAAGATATGTACAATGATTGGAAATGGGATGTAAAAAAGGGTTAAAATTCGCGTTAAAACGATATAATACTGATAACAAACAACTTAAACACATCGAAATAATTGAGTTCTACAATTTGGAGAAAATTGTACCATCAGGAACAAGATTAAACACCTGAATACTAACCTCCAGCCGAAAAATTAAGAGAATAGAAATTGTTCAGTACACTTTTAAAACCAACTCATACATTATGATCTCAAAGACAATATATTAACAAATAATACCATAAAATGAATTCCATAGTTCTACCCACATCAGGTAAGAAATTTCCAATTTTTGTAAATAAATCAATCTTATAATGATTTCGCTAACAAAAATCTGTGTAATTTGCGGCCTCAAAATTAATACTCCTCACAGGCAACCTTTTTTAATTAAGGTGTTAAATTAAGTAGAATATCGATGGCTCAGGATGATGACCTGATCAGACAATGCATAAAAGGCCAGACGGAAGCGTTTGGAAAACTCTACGATCGGTATGCTCCGATTTTATTGAGTGTTTGTATGCGCTATCTACCGGTCAGAGTTGAAGCCGAAGATATTTTGCAGGAATGTTTTATTCGCATATTTGAAAAGATCGGTGAGTTCAAACTTCGACCCGAAGCATCTTTCGAAGGTTGGATGAAAAGGATTGTCGTTAATAAAGCCCTAAATCATATACGCGATAAAAATCGAAACCACTTGTTCGTTGAAAGTAGTGATCCGGGGATGTGGCCCGATATGCCAGAAGATGAACCGGGTTCGGGTTTTCCGAATGTAACAGCTGATGAGGTTCATCAAATGATTCAAAAACTTCCCGATGGATATCGAACCGTATTTAACCTCTATGTCATGGAAGAATACGGTCACAAGGAAATTGCTGCGATGCTGGGATGTTCTGAAAACACTTCAAAAACCCAACTCCTCAAAGCCCGGAATATGCTTAAGAAGAAAATAGTGGAACTGCAAAACACAAAGGAGCATGTCTAGTATGAAACAAGATAGTACACTTTTTGACAATCAGATACGTCAGATGCTGGATGGACATACAACTGTTCCGTCACCAGCGTTGCGTGATGCTCTGATGTCAAGGCTTACATCGACACCTCCGCGCAAAAAAGCGTGGTACCTGTACAGCAGGACATACTGGCTGGCTGCCGCAATTTTGTTGTTTCCGGTATCATTCTATCTTTTTTCCATATTCAATCCTTTTAATAATTCAGAAACAATAGAATCTGTCGGTTTGACCGATGTCAGGCCTGTTAACAATCGTCCTTCTCAACCAGAAACAGACAGGACTCCTGAAACCAAAAATGCTATAGTAGAGAAGGAAATAAATTCTGATGGCCAGGATAAGGTAAATTCTGGAACCGAAATTAAATCATCCGACACCCCGTCACATAGTTCTACCCATAACGAGATCATTGCTCATTCAGCAAAGACAGGAACCCAAGAGCAGCCAGATGACAGGAACAAACCAAAATGGGAGAAAGGTGTAGTTGCGACTATTGATACCCGGACAAGCGAGACAGACAAACCCTTTAACCTGTTTCTTCCTTTGCATAAATCAGTCCTGTTTCCTTCTCAAACCAACAAGACCGTCATTAACGAAATACTAACAGTAAATAAGCCGGTCAGATCCAGAATGTTTCAGGATGATCTTCCCCAACCGACAAGTTTTTCCCGTTATGAAGGAAGTATTTCGCTCGGTGCCAGCTATACGCCTGAAATTATGTTCAATATTCTGGATGGTGACCAGAAATTCGTTCATAATGCCGCACTTGAATTACTCTTCCATTATCATAACTTCACAATAAGAACTGGCGTTGGACTTGCTTTCGCGAAAGGGACTTCAGCTCTTGGAGTAAAATATAATCTGTATAAAGGTTCATTCCAGCATCTTGATTCATTAGATTTTTACTATGATGATGAAACGGGACAGGTTGTAGGTGTATACCACCTTTCCGAAAAAAATGTCTATGATTCAGTATCTCAAAACGTAATTACTGAAATCAAAAAAAATTATACGTATCTACAGATTCCATTGCTTTTCGGGTACCGCTTCTTTGAACAGAACCGATTTGGCATATCTGTAACTGCCGGCCCGACGCTTTCAATCTTGCTTGACGAAAAAGAAACAAGTGATTACGACCCCGGTAGAAATCTTATAATAAACACTACTACTCTAAGCCCTGATAGAATTAAAACCAATTGGCAGTTTAGTGCAGGAATTGGTTTCAGCTATCACTTAACATCGAAGCTCTATTTTGAACTGGAACCCCGAGTTAAGTACTATTTCAATTCGGTATATGAAAAAGCAGCAACCACAAAGAAGCCATGGTCACTCGAACTCCGCAGCGGTTTGCTATATACGCTTTAAGATATTGATATCATGATAAAGAAAATTCTGTTTTTTACTTTATTGCTGGTCAACTTGCAACTGTTCGCGACAAGCTATATAGTGCATATTAAAGGTAACATTTCCGATACTGCAGGTAATCCGGTACCAGGAGCTAATGTTGAGATTTCGGCAAAAACATTCTGGGGATCACTGATATATTCAAATATAACCACAACTGACAGACTTGGAGGGTTTACTGACTCATTTATTACTGATGTTCCAGGCTTCATTAAAATTACTGCTTCCGACTCAAGTTTTGGAACAGTTGACACCTTAATGGCCTTTTCCATTATGCATCCCTCTGTTTCAGCGCAAATACAAGTTGTCAGAGGTCTTGACCCTTGCGTAGCCTCTTTCAACTGGTATAATGACCCAGCAGTACCGGGAAAAGTAAAATTTACAAATACCTCGACAGGAAATTATACCGATATCGCCTATGATTTTGGTGATGGAACAATTGACTCGACTGCAAATCCAATCCACATTTTCGAACCGGGAAACCATGAGGTGTGTCTTACCATTAGTAATCCAACAGGCTGTTTCGATAAACGTTGTGAAACTATTAGCATAGCTGATCCTGTTACCTGTGAGGTAACATTTACCTATAGCCAGATTGCCGGACTTGAAATCCAATTTCAAGCCACAACAACCAGTTCACTATCGACAGAATTTACCTGGTTTCTTGGAGATGGATTGCAAGCATCAGGGAAGACAATAACTCACAACTTCTCCAATCCGGGTGTTTATACAATTACAGTTAAGGCTGTTGACCTTTCAGGGTGTGAAGATACCCACACAGGCCAGATTGAGGTCTCTGAAGTTATTCAACCTTGCAAAGCTGCCTTCAGGTACATTCCTGATCCACAAAACCCCAGATTGTTTCACTTCAATGATGCTTCCACTGGCGAAATAGATACATATAGTTGGCAGTTCGGAGACGGGAATCAGTCGAACTTACCTAATACTCAAAACCTTTACCAACAAAACGGGCAGTATAACGTAATGCTTAAAGTTGGAAATCAAAGTACCGGATGTAACGATTCAATTACAACTCTTATTGATGTTGGTCTGGGTTATTATTTCAATCTGGCTGGTCAGATTTTTGCCGGAGGATTTCCAGCTGATTCTTCAGAAGTTGAAGTGTATCGAATAAATAATGGCCTCCCTGTATTTGCTGGGTCATACACTTCAGGCCCATATGGCATTTTTCATTTTTATGCCTTGACCCAAGGAATATACATTCTTAAAGCAAGCCTCAAAACAACATCACCAGACTATGGTAAGTACCTTACGACTTATTACAGAAATGTGCCATTCTGGGAGGATGCTCAAACATTTAATCTCACGACTGATTCTACTACCCTTGATTTTCATTTAATACCCAACCCTGCAATGCTCAATGGGCCAGGCACGATTAACGGTCATATCTATTATCAGCAAACCGGAAACATGCGATCAGATATTCCGGCTGGTTATATGCCGATTCTGCTATTTGATCAGGGACGTGAGCCAATTCATGGTGTTTATAGCCTTGAAGATGGATATTTTGAATTTTTGGATGTCCCTGCGGGGCTATGGAAGTTACAACCAGAGATTACCGGCATGTCAATTAATCCATACGAAATTCAAATAAACGAACAAAATCAAAGTCAAGATAACTTGATCGTTAAGGTTATTGAATCAGGTGTAACCTTCGGAATAGGAATTAGTGAGCCTAAACCGGAAGTTAAATCAACAATACTCTATCCTAATCCTGCCAGAGAATCCTGGAACCTCTCTATTGAATCAGATATTACGACCAATATTGATATACTGATGTACTCATCTGACAGCCGCCTGGTAGCAGAATACAACAAAACGATTATTTCAGGTTCTAATAACTTTACTTTCCTGTCAGGAGATCTAACTAAAGGTGCTTACTATGTTGTTGTACAAAGCAATAACACTATTATAAGTACTCATAAACTTTTTCTGGAATAATTTTTAAAATCTCAGGCAACCTTTCATTTTGTTGGGGTTTATAAATCAGAAAACCGATCCGGAAAGCCATCAGGCAAAATGGTTTCCCGGGGTCAGATGTCTAAACCTAACAAATTGGTATGAGAACATTGTGCAGAGCTAACCGTCATAATATTTCTCTTGGGGAGGATATGGGAAGTGCACACTTATACCAGCAATTCAGACTTCTGATTTGTGGCATTAGTAATGATGTCAGGGAAAATGAAGATAGAAAAAATCCGGGACAGACTTTAAAAAATATTTCTTCGGGAGATGCTTCTACAATGAATCCTCTTAGTATTGATAGTTGTAGAGTACAAGAGACCTATTGTCGCATAATCAAGGCGGAATCCATTCAGCTCCATCACATCAACTTCACTTTTTCCATTTCACATGCTTCTACAATTGTTTGTTGAGGATGGATCCGCCTTTTTTCATATATCATTTGTCTCATCCTAAACGACTGAAAGGAAACTTTAAGATGTATCTATCCTGACATAGAACTCTGTTGCATTTTTAACCTTAGGTATTTTATTTGATCTAATCAATGATACCTATGTCTAATGATAATAACCACCGGAGTCTTTTTTTTGTTTGGAATAGTGTATTTACGGTTAACGGTGATTCCGGTGGTTTTTCCTAAAGTTTATTTGTGAAGTGCATTGATTAACACTTATAAATCTTTAAATTTCGCTGTGGGATTTGGTTTACATCGTAGATTTGGCTGGCCATAGGGGTCAGCCAAATCTATTATAGCCGTTCTTTAGTTTTAGGCTATTGCTTAAATAAAAATAAACAGTTTGAATTTATTTCAATGAAGCATGTGAAATAAATAGTGCGCCTTGAAAGGAGTCTCCAGGGCGCACTTTATCAGATGATCTACTTCTATAAAACTGGTTCAGGTTTTGTTTGACCTGAAGCCAATACTGTTACTAGCTCCACTTGTTGCGGTAGGCAGTTTAAGAACCTTAATAGTATCCTCTTCTGTTATAGTAACCAGGTCTGTATCGGATAAGTCTGTAAGCTGTGATATACGGTGCGATTGAACCTGTACCAATTTTTCCAGGATATTACGAACCATTCTACCGTTTCCAAAAGTTTTGTCCCTGTTGATAAACTGGTTCTCCAAATATTTCTGTACATCTGTCTCAGCATCAGGCGTCAACGTATAAGACCTTTTTATAGCCAGATTGCTAAAAATCTGCCAAAGCTCTGAGGGCTCATAGTCATTAAAGTAGAAAAAACGATTGAACCTACTTTTAAGCCCGGGGTTTGATTCAATAAGAGTCTGCATTTCGACCGTATAACCTGCCAGAATTACAGCAAGCTTATCACGGTCATCCTCCATCCTTTTTAGTATTGTATCAATGGCCTCTTGCCCAAAATCATTTCCTGCACCTTGAGGTTTAAGAGTATAGGCCTCATCAATGAAAAGAACACCATGCAATGCCTTTTCCACAGCTCTTTGGGTTTTGGGAGCTGTATGTCCAACATATTCGCCAACCAGATCTGATCTACTAACTTCGACAACATGTCCCTGGCTAAGCAATCCAAGCGCCTTATAAATACGACCAATAATTCGGGCCACCGTTGTTTTACCCGTTCCAGGTGGTCCATAAAACACAGTATGAAGTGCTGGTGGCTGAGTTGAAAGACCCTTTTCTAATCGCATCTTCTCAACTTTAATGTAATTTAGCAACATCCTGACATCGTCCTTCACTTTTTCAAGACCAACTAATGCATTTAATTCGGACATAATACTTTCGAGAGATTCTGTTACATCATCAACGAATTCGTCGTTAATAGAGTTTTCTATATCTTCTAACTTTATTGTGACTAAGATATCATCTGTAAGATCTTCTACCTCGGCAATTCTCGCAGATTGATTACGAATGATTTCCTCAAAAACATTTCTGACTTTTCTTGCGTTCCCAAATGTTTTTGACCGGCTACGATAGATATAAGCAAAATATCTCATTAGCTTTTCAGAAGCAGCTTCTTCAAGCAGATACTTTCCAGCCTCACAGGTTCGGTGAAATATCTCATACAGCTCTTCCGGAGTATAGTCGATGAATTTAAACGCCCGGGTGAAACGGGAAGTGAGACCGGGATTAGACTTAATGAACCGATCCATCTCATCAGTATATCCAGCTACTATAACAATCAAACGATCCCTATCATCTTCCATTCTTTTAAGAAGAGTATCAACAGCCTCACGACCAAAATCTCGTGAAGAGTCCTCGGGGATGAGAGTATAGGCTTCATCGATAAACAGTATTCCATCAAGAGCCGAATCAATCAATTTATTCGTTTTTATAGCAGTCTCACCGATAAATTCAGCAACTAGAGAACTGCGGTCTACTTCAACCACATGACCCTTTTTAAGAATACCAAGTGATCGGTAAATTTTTCCCAAAAGCCTCGCTACAGTTGTTTTACCAGTACCCGGAGGTCCTGAGAAGACAGCATGAAGAGACATAGGGTTTGAAGTAAGGCCACGTTCAGCACGCATCTTCTCAATTCGAATATACTTCATCAAGGCATCAATGTCAGAACGAATCTCCTTCAACCCAACTAGATTGTCAAATTGTGACATTATCTCCTCGACTGGCAAAAGAGGTTCATCAAGCACCGACTTTGACTTATCAGGTTTTGGTTGTATTGTTTCTTCCGGACCATCCTTAAATACTTCTTTGGCACTGGCTAATCGTTGTTTATACGTTTCATTTGTTGGATCATCTTTAACAGCTTTTTTGTAATATTTGACAGCTTTTTCATGCTCGTTTTTTTGAAAAAAATAATCCCCCACAATGCAAAGTGCATAAGGCGAAATTTCTTTAAGGATATTCGCTTTAGCTTTATCGATAATATCAGACAATTCATCGTTATGGTCTTGATCAAACAGAGATGAGATGAGATTTCCTAAAACAGTCGGATCATTTTTTTCCAGATTGTAAGCTTTTCGGTAATACTCTAGAGCTTTCTCATTTTCATCAAGCCATGAATAGGCTGCCCCGATTCCATTAATTGCATCAGCATATTCAGGTTCAATTTTCACCGCTTTCTGATAGTACTCTAAAGCCTTTTGATACTTTTTATCATTCATGAATTTCAACCCCTTTTCATAAAAGGCAACAGCATCTGAATCAAGGTTTAAATGGGTGGAAACCTCCTGATCAAGCTGGTCATCTGTTTCTTCATTATCCTGAACACTTTCAGTCGAATATTCATCGGTATCTGACAAAACTCCCATTACAACAATCCATACATCGGCGCCAAAACTAACATGCGTTATCTCATAACCTTCCCTAATTTTCGCTTTGACCTCTAACTCAGGAAACGTCGAATTCCACATGTAATATTGGGTATCAAAACCACAATTTTTAGACATAACAAGAACCCACTTCCCTTTTCCATATGTCAGGCTGGTAATATAATAGTCATTATCCCACCCCTTCTTAACAGCTTCAGAAGGAAAAGCAGATGAAATCTCCACATATTGATCAGAATATCCAGCGTCCTTACTCATGACTACAGCCCATCTATCAAGCCCGAATTCGGCACTGGTAATATAGTATCCCATTTTTCGATGCTTCGCGATATCGCTCTCGGGAAATTTACTATTCGTAAACCACTTCTGATCAGAATAGCCATTCCCCCCGCTCATGACCAAGGCCCAAACATCAGGGCCGTATACAATCTGAGTAACATCCAGATCTCCTTTCCAACCTTCACTGATAGCTTCTGATGGAAACTCGGATCGAGTCCACCAACTCTGACCGCTCATTTTACTCTTGGAATCGGTAACGAGCAACCATTGACCGTTACCATATGTTAGGTTATTAACCAGATGTCCTTTATTCCAAATCTTGGAGATAGTATCATCAGGAAATTTTCCTGAGAAAAAAAATTCCTTTCCAGCCATTTAATATATGTTATATAGAGGAATATCCTCCCTCCCCTTATATTCTCTAATTATCCACAATTTGGGCAACTTGCCCCATAAAAAACCCTTCCACATCTTGTACAACGATATTTATTCCCTGATCCGGCAGAGGACAACAGGAATAACCCAAACATAACCGCCAGAACTATCAACACAAGAATAAATAAATAGAAGGTTACAATCATCATTATCAGATTCACCAGAAGCAGATAAACAACTCTAACAGATCCCCAAACCGGCCCTGCAATTGTAAAACTTTCAAGTAAAAGAGTAATAAACATTAAAAGGACGAGCACCATTCCACACCATAGGATCCAGTGAACTGTTGCATCATAATTACGAGGAAAAAAAGAAATCCCCTTATTAAAAAACCATTCGGCTTCCTGCTGATCCACTATGACTGAACCGAGCACTAATACTGCAATAATAGCCCCAATGTACAATGGCCATTTTCGAAAACGGTTCAAAGGAAATATTCTTGCTAAAAGAGAAGGTTTACGTTCAACAAAAGAAGCATCTACTTTTCCACCACTTGCCTCCACTGTTTTATCCTTCTTCATCTTCATGAAGAAATTATCAATCTTGTAGAAAAACTTAAAGGACAGAAATAAAAGAACCAATAATAGTCCAACAATAATCCAAGATTTCAACTTCGTGAAGTTAAATAATTCTGTCAGGTTATTAGAAATTCTACGGGCAATTCCTGTCTCATTCTCAGATCGAGTATACTCATATAAATTATCATAGCTGACTGATCCTTTGACAGCATCCTTAAATTCAACAACAGCCCAGTCGTCACGCATTTCAATTATCCGGATAGTATCACCGTTTGATAAAAAGTCAATTTTAGTTTTTCTCGTTTCCGGGTCATAAATATTCAACTCATCAACAACAACAATCCTTGTCCTAAGGCTATCGAGTTCTGACCTTTCTGCCAATGATTTCTCTTTCTTATAATTACCTCGAATCATGATAGGATAATCGTTGGCATTTTGATTAATCATAATTCCACTGAGTACTTCCAGCTCTGAAAGCTTAAGAATTCGCTTATAAATTCTGAAATCATCAACAGCACCTTGGAAATTACCTAAAATTGCCTTCTGCTTACTATTTTTCAAAGAAGTTCTTCCTGCATAAACACTGTTGTTCACAATCAAGCGAGCTGCCTCATTAGTCTGATCATATACAATTGCCACAAAGGACCAGCCTGCCTCTACTTTTGAACCAATAATTTCTCCTTTTCTTCCACAACCCAACCGCCAAACTAACTTACCGTCTTCTCTGGTTGTTGAAAGAGAACGATATATCTTAGGATCACCCATCGAAAAAATATCAGAAACGTAAGAGAGTTGATCAGGCTTTACCCAAAATGTTACCGTCAGCTGAGTATACTCTGTAGGATTAAGGTCAAATGGAATAGCAAAACTACCAAAACCATTTTTCTTAGCCTCAAAATGTGTGGCTTGTCCAGTTTTGCCATTTCGATCAACTACAGACTTAACTGCATTAAAGGAGCCATGGTGTCTCCCTCCACTAACATCATTAGCATCACGTCCCAATGGATAGTCAGCAACCAGACCAATTCGAAGACTATCCGATTGGCCAATGACTAACCCAATACTTATAAAAAGCAAGAAAAAAAAGACAATTGTACTTTTCAACATGGTATAACGATTTTGGTCGCCTGATGGCATCAAGCAAAGCGAAAAAAATTAAACTATCAAGCCGTTGCAGTAATATCAACGACTTGATAATTAACCAATGAACCCCTATCCGCGGTGGATTATTGCTTCATTCAGAGCATCAACTACACGGCCTATAAATTCACTGTCTCTATCAGTAAGAGCATCTTCATTCCCGGAGGCAGAACTAAGAACAACCTGGTATTCGTCTTTCAGGCTCAAAAACCAACCTACTCCAGCAGCTATTAGTATTAACCCCAACCACCATTTTATGGCCAGAGCAATCAAACCAAGAACTGCAACAATTATTGGCCCTTTTTTACTTGGAGATACGGTGAATGTACTTACAGAAGTGATACCCGATAGGGCATGAGTTTTTGCAAAAGTTACAAAACGGGCATTAGTAACCTTTATACCACGTTCATCAAGAAATACTTTTTCTTCAGCCATTTTGATTTTAGTAAATTAGTTTAACATAATATAAATATATCGCATCCGGAAATGCCGGCATTCTGATATCATGATTTTGATGATTCCTCTATCCCGCGTTTTAATAAATAAGAAGGGATTTTACAGGTAATCTAAAAGGAGAACCTTCAGTTCTGCTAAATTAAATGAAACTCCCTGAAGGAAATCATTTTTATTAGTTATTGTTGTACAGATTTATAAATTGCAACAAAATATATCACAATGCATTAACATTTAATGATTTACTTTTTAGCTGATCAACAAAGATTCCCGGGGTAAGACCTGTCACTCGCTTAAACGCAGCATGAAATGAAGCTCTGGAATTAAATCCCACCTGTTGTCCTAGCGCTTCCAAAGTGAGGCTATCAGCCGCTCCAGCCTGAAGAAGACGGCATGCTTCTCTAACTCTGTATGTATTTATAAAAGCGTTAAAATTAGTATGGTACTCCACATTAATAAGCCTGCTCAGGTAGGATGTATTAGTTCCAAGATGTTGAGCAAGGCCAGGAAGAGTAATACCTGAATCTCTGTAAATTCTATCTGCCTCCATAGCTTTCTGAAGTCGAAGCATAATCCCTTGAGCATCAACAATAATCTTATGGGACTCGCTAAGCTGCTTGCCCACTAATCCTGAGCCAGATGATCCAGAACTGAGAATACCCATTGAGGGTTTATTAATTTCCATGATTTCCAAATTCTTTTGAAGTAACACGGCATACGCTTGGTTTCTTCGACGAACCTGAAAGCCTAATAATAACGCAAGCATTAATATAAGAAAGCATGCCAGGCTAAAAGTTACAAGGTACCTGGTCTTCCGTTCCAACAGTTTCGCCTGAAAAGCCATCTCCTCATTTAAATATTTGATGGTCTCTTTACCAAGCCTGGTATCATATTCAATCTGAAGAGCTGCAATAGCAGTTGATGTAAGTCCTTTATTAAGAGAATCAGAAACTTCTTTCCACTGATCCATAGCAGTAAGTGCCTCCTTTAGATCTCCTTTAGCTCGGAAATACTTCGCCAGATCTTCATAAGCGTCTAATGCCAAATTTAAAACACCAGTATTTAGAAATCGCTTACTGGCATCCCTGGCGAAAAGAATGGCACTATCAATTTGATTAGCAGATGCATAAAATCTACCTCTGGTATGAAGAATTACAGCAGATTGAATATCATTTATCAGCTTTCCATTTAATTGAAAAGCAGATTCAATCAAACTTCTTGCTTCATTCCGATTACCCAGTTCAATGGCAATGTTCGCCAAATTATCAACAGCGAATACCTGATTCTTTACATCACCAATATTTGCCCAGGTTTGAAATGCTTCAAGGTATGCTTGACGAGCTGCCCTTGTGTTACCAAGAAACGACTGCGACATCCCAACTGAATTAAGGGCATAACCTAATAATCGCTGTTGGTGTTCATTTACCGGCATTTTGCGATACAGACTAACTGCTTCTTTATCATATCCAAGAGCGGATTGGTATAGCCCTGCTTCTGAAAGAATCGCACCAAGCGAAATATTAACCATTGCCTGATTCTTTCTATCACCCTCTTTTTCGAAGAGCAACGATGACTCAGAAAAAGAATGAGCAGCCAGAGCAATATCTCCCATATCACGACTAATTATACCCATTTGATGCAGAATAGCAGCATGTTGCTTATTCAAACCATCCTTTGAAGTTAATAAGGCTGCCTCGCGTAAAAGTGGCCAGGCCATGTTATTTTCACCCTGTCGTTGATACACAGAAGCCAATGCTACCATAATCTGAGCCTGTCTAACAGGATCTCTATCCTCTTCTCCATTGTTAATCAACAATTGTAAGGTTCTTTCAGAACACGAGGTATTTCCAGAATAAAGATCAACCTTAGCTGTAAGCAGCATTAAATCGCAAGTTAGTTTATGGTCGCCTAAATATTTGGCAACCTCTATTGATTTTGTTACCATATATTTCACAGCACTCCATCTTTGATTACGCGCAAAATAGCTAGCAAGTTCAAATCGGGCTGAAGTAAGGCGGAGCAAATCGCCGTTTCTTTTTGATGAAATTAGTTTCTCTCCAATATGTACAAGCTCTGGTATTAGAAAAAAATCTGATTCATATCTATTGCTAATGATTTGGCGATTAACTATCGATTCTCCATATGTAGACAATGTAAATAGTAAAAGCAATAAATAGAAAGCCCTATGGTATAAAAATCTACCATACCTTAACAGTGAATAATATATAAGATTTAATAACAACATTGTCAATAACATCACAAAGATGCAAATTTTACTACAAACTCAACAATCTTAAATAAAATGAAACTACCAAAGTTCTCATACTTTACCCCTGGTCTCTAGCAAAAAGTGGTAAATTTGCACCTTCTTTAAAAATTATTCGAATATAAAGCTAACCTTTTATATATGAGTGACGCCATAAAACACGAATGCGGGATAGCCATGATAAGGCTGCGGAAGCCATTGGAGTATTATCTTGGCAAATATGGAACTTCCTTTTATGGTTTAAACAAACTACACCTGTTAATGGAAAAACAGCATAACCGAGGCCAAGATGGTGCCGGGATTGCTTGTATTAAATTAGACCCACCTCAGGGATTTCATTATATCAATAGGTTACGATCAAATTCAGGGACTCCCATTAAGGATGTTTTTAATAGAGTTTATGATTCCCTAACCCAATTAAAGGATAACCATCCTGCTCGACTTAGAGATGTTACCTGGCTGAAGCACAATATTGAATTTACCGGTGAACTATTTTTGGGACATTTACGCTATGGGACATTCGGGAAAAATAACATCCTGAATATACACCCATTTCTTCGCGAGAATAATTGGATTACCAGAAACCTAGTTTTAGCGGGTAATTTCAATTTAACAAATGTAGATGAACTATTTGGCAAATTACTTGAACTTGGGCAGTATCCTGTTGAAACATCTGATACAGTGACTATTCTCGAGAAGATAGGACATTTTTTAGATAACGAAAATGAACTATTATTCAGACAGTTTAAAGATCAAGGGTTTCCTAATAAAGAGATTAGCCATAAAATCGCTGAGCATATTGATGTACAACGTATTCTTTCTAGAGCTTCAGAACATTGGGATGGAGGATATGTAATGGCCGGAATGTTTGGTCATGGTGATGCTTTTGTACTTCGAGATCCCTCAGGAATAAGGCCTGCATATTTCTATGCTGATGATGAAATTATTGTTGCCGCTTCTGAAAGACCAGCTATACAAACGGCTCTTAACATTGATATTAAACAAATTATAGAGATAGACCCGGGAAAAGCACTCATTATTAAAAAGAATGGCTCGTTCTCTTGCCAAACAATTAAAGAACCGGAGCCATATCGCTCATGCTCTTTCGAGAGAATATATTTTTCACGAGGGACAGATTCAGATATATACACGGAGAGGAAATCCCTTGGAAGGTTACTTGTTCCTGAGATTTTAAAAATTGTTGAATTTGACCTTGAAAACACAGTCTTCTCATATATCCCGAATACTGCTGCTGTTGCTTATCAGGGTATGATTGAAGGGTTAAACGACTTTTGTAATACTGTAAAAATAGAAAAGATCAAAGCACTTGGATCGAACCTAACAACCGAAGCCTTGGCACCAATAATGGCAATACATCCCAGATCTGAAAAAGTTGCTGTCAAGGACATTAAATTACGTACATTTATTACGGAAGACAAACAGCGCGATGATCTTGTAGCTCATGTTTACGATATAACTTATGGAAGTATAAAACGTTCCAAAGACCGACTTGTAGTAATTGATGACAGCATTGTACGAGGAACCACGTTGAAACAAAGTATACTTAGGATACTTGATAGATTAGGTCCTATACAAATCGTTGTTGTATCGTCTGCCCCCCAGATAAGATATCCTGATTGTTATGGAATTGATATGTCTCGTCTTGGAGATTTTGTAGCCTTCAAAGCTGCAATGGCTCTTCTTAAAGAAAATAAAATGGACAGTATAATAAATGATGTTTATCGTAAGAGCAAAGCACAGGAGAATTTGCACAGAACAGAAGTTGTTAATTATGTTAAAGATATCTATCGTCCGTTTACCTCTCAACAGATTAGCCGGAAAATTGCTGAAATACTAACTCCTCCAGACTTAAAAGCTAACCTTCACATAGTATATCAATCGATTGAAAATCTCCATCAGGCAATTCCTACACATAAAGGAGACTGGTACTTCACCGGGGACTACCCTACTCCAGGAGGTAATAAGGTGGTAAATAAAGCATTTATTAACTACATTGAAGGTCGCGACGAGAGGGCTTACTAAAGTCAGAAAAAGAATTTTTGGTGACAGAAAAATGCAATAAAGACTTTAATAATTACAATTCGTGTATTATGGCCCTCTGTAGTTCAACAAATCGTTCTGGGGCTAGATTTAGCTTGGGTCTACTGAAATCAATATCACTTACATGGTTGATTGGAATCAAATGAATATGAGCATGAGGAACTTCCAATCCTATCACTGCTATTCCAATTCTCTTACAAGGTATAACCTTCTCAATGCCAATAGCAACACGCTTGGCAAAAACCATCATATCAGCTAATAACTGATCGTCAAGTGTAAATAAATAATCTATTTCAGCTTTAGGTATAACAAGAGTGTGACCCTCGGCTAATGGTGAAATATCAAAAAAAGCAAGAAAACTCTCGTTCTCTGCTACTTTGTATGCAGGAATTTCACCAGTAACAATTTTTGAAAATATTGAAGCCATCACATAACTTTTTACCGGTCAATCTCTACAATCTCAAAAGGAATACTGCCAGCAGGGGCAGCAACATCAACTTTATCTCCCACTTTTCGCCCAAGAAGGCTCTTAGCTAAAGGAGAACTGACAGATATCTTTCCAATTTTCAAATTAGCCTCACTTTCAGGAACAATCGTATATGTCATTTCAGCTCCATTCTTAAGATTCCGAATCTTAACTATTGTAAATAGCAGAACCTTGGAGGTATCAAGTTTGGATTCATCAATGATCCTGGCATTCATAATTAATTCCTGCATTCTGGCGATTTTGAGTTCAAGCATGCCTTGTTGTTCTTTGGCTGCATCGTACTCAGCATTCTCTGACAAATCACCTTTATCACGGGCTTCCGCGATCATTTGAGAGATGCGGGGACGCTCAACAGTCATCAGCTGGTTCAGCTGGTCTTTAAGTGCCTGGAGGCCTTCTTTTGTGTAATACTTAACTTCTGCCATTTTACAACCAATTAGAAAAAAAAAGATATAAAGAAAAGAAGACCCTGAGTACAGGGTCCCCTTTAATTTTATGCAAAGATAGTAAAAACTTACAATGAAATGCGTACTCCAATGGAATGAGTTCCATTGAAGTGTTCGGTAGCCCGATAAGAGTAATCCACAGCAAGAATACTGCCCTTATCCTTATTCAGAGGTACTTGAACACTTGCACCAGCACTCAGTCCATTATCAAGAGTATAACGCTCGCTACTTTCGATATCCTTAGTCTGCCCATCTTCATAAGCATAGCCGGCGCGTAAAACAACCATATTACGGAATGAATACTCACCACCTATTCTAAACTGGTCGTTAGTAAACGAGTTTGACTGAAAACTACCAGCAAGGGTAAACCTTGATTTCTCAAATAAAAAGTCATAAGCCGCACCCATAGATAAAGTAGCGGGAAGTTCAAAGTCTGATTGCCTCTGAGAAACTGAGAAAACAACATCTTCATCGGTTAACCAAACACGATTTGTCAGACCATCACCTGAAAAAGAAAGTCTTGGCCCGATATTCTTCAAGGTAATTCCAAACTTGATATTTTCCTGCTCACCAGTGACATACTGTATACCAGCATCCAGACCGACACCATTAGCAGACATATCAGCAATAGATTCACTGATCATTCGCAAAGTCAATCCCCCTGTTATACTATTTGAGAAAGTTTTGGCGTATGAAAGAGCTACATTCATCAATGCAGGAGCATAAGTTCCGATACCACCTTCAGGAAGGGTTGTTGTCGTTATCAGAATATCTCCGGCACTCATACTTGTAATTGAAACTCCTAATACACCAGATTCACCAACACGCTGAGTAAAACCAAAGGCAACAATGTTAACATCGGAACCTTTTAACCATTGCGTGTGAGAAAATATCAACTCCGTTGATTTGGTATAGGCTATACCAGCTACATTACCGTACATAGCTTCCAAACCACGTACATTTGCTATGTTGACACCTCCCCAGCCACTACTTGAGGCCCAGGGATTGATCAGCAACTCAGAAACACCAGCCTGACCCGATCTGTCTTTATTACCAGCTTTAACGCTTTGTTCGGGAACAACAAGAAGCCCTGTGATTGCGACTGCGATCAAGTATTTATATATGTTTTTCATACTCAATTTTTTATAAATTTTGCTCTGTTTAATCGCCATTTTAATCATGTTAGAACGTGTTAAGATCAACAGGTCTCATTGCGCCGAACCATTTAAGAATACGCTCACCATCGTCAGATTTAACATGAATCAGGTACATTCCACCGGAGATTGGTACACCAGCGAAATTGGTCAGATTCCATTCGATGTAAGATACATCACTATCTTTGGTGAACTGTCTGAGAAGTGTACCGTTCATAGCATAAATGGTTACAGTGCACTTACGGGGAAGATTCGTAAACTTCACAAGATTTGAAAGAGGATCCTTCTCATATGAATTCCAGGCATAGTAGGGATTGGGGACGATGTTAATCAGATCAAGATCACTCTGAACCTTGGTAATATCGCGGTCAACTGTTTCAATTCCTTCTGTTGTAAAATTATAGAGAGGGAAGTTCTGGTTAATCGTATCAGTAGAACTTGGACTCATTGCTGTTGAATAATGACGTTGATAGGGTTTTGCAACACGCATTCTAAATCTCATATCAGTACTCAACCAATTTGTCCCATTTACAGCAACGGGTAACCAAACCCAATCTGCTGAACTGTATAATACCTCACGAACCAACCTTGGGATAGCACCGCTTCCAGAATTAGCATTCAATTGTTGTCCAAACATCTTGCCGGCATCGTATGCTGGGAAATACAGCGTCCGTTGATACCTGCTAATTGAATCCTGATGGCGCATAATGTATACATAATGTTTTCCGCCAAAAACTGGCACACCATTAGGTGAAGAATAAATTGTGGATGAAGGATTCCATTGCATATCACGTCCGTTTTGTCCGACTAACCAGCTATCTTCACCATATACCAGGTTAAGACGCTCACCGGTTTCTATGTTAATCGCATAGCCCGGGAACCAACCATAACCGGTAGCACTAATGTAATTGGGTGCTTCAGGATCATCACTGGCTGTATCAGTTGCCAATGCCCTGTTTCCATATTTATCGACTGAGGGAGCTTTGCGCATTTCAAACCTGGAGGCATTACCTTCTGATAGGGCAATGTCATTACCCATCTCAATTACAGGACACCTGGTCCATTTTGATTTGTCAGCGGTAAGAACCAGATCAACACTTCCAACCTTATCGAGCGATATATACTCTATTTGTGCTGCTGTTTTATTAAAACATGGACCAATTCCCGGTATTTCAGTGTTTGTAGCAGTCATTCCATAAGGAGCCCATGTACCACCAAGAATCTTTTCATAAAATTCATTGGGATCCCAGGGATCGGCAGTATCAGCACTCATATACCAGTCATTGTAAAGGGCATTTTCTCCTTTATAAGTACCAGACCTGATCCAGTTGTCTTCACCAGCTGGTAAGGTTCCATCAGGAACACCAGTAACCCATTGGTTCATGATATTGTCAATAACAAGGCTTCCTTCTACAAATCCATTGTTATAAGCATTATCTGTACCAGCACTGGCAACCTGAAAAATCTTAACAGAGAGGCCAAGATCAAGAATCAACTGTTCATATCCAACCTGAATAGTTGTGTCAGAGTAGTAAATTGTCCCATTGCTGTTGTCGATCAATTTCCATTTGGCCTGGGTTAGTGTATTGCCCGATTCCAGACAATCATAGAATTGAACAGTGAAATTCCCTTTCTTCACGCGAAGCGGGTCGACTACTTTAATATCGAGAGGACCATAACCAATCTCGTAGGTAGGGTTATAGACAATGGGGTATTCTGGATCACCAAGCTTAGTATTTCCAGTAATTGGTCCTTTGGTAAGAACATTATCAACAGACTGTTTGGTAAACTCAATATTCATTCCACCATTACCCTGACCCTGTAAACGTGTAATCTGAGGACGATCACCATAGTTTCCATTTGGAACAGTTCCATTCAGAGTTTTATGTGGAATTCCAGTATAAACGGATATATTTCTACGTCCGGCAAGGTAAGGCTTCTTTTGTCCATCCAGAGCAGTAGGGTCATTAGGATCATATGTTTTATAATTATTATAAGCATATGCAACAGCTAAGAAATAGTACTGCTTATAATTGATAAGGGCACGGTCACCAGTAGCAAACTGGTCTTCATTCACAATAAAGGAATGACTGATTCCATTATTGCCGCCATCCACCTCAACTGCCGGAACTGAATAACCTATTGCATCGTCCTGGTTAAAATTAACTACTTTGGAAACTCCATTGACAATGTCGTATTGAGCAACGAG
>QKGM01000002.1 GCA_003250395.1 Bacteroidota bacterium
TATACCTTCACCGCCCACTTCCTGCCACCTCCAGTAGACCTTACAGGTTTGGCTATTCAGGATGCTGCCTATCTACAGTGGTTGGCACCTGTTGTACCAGGCAAGAAATTGGCAGCCAATGCAACGAGTAATCTGCCGGTACAGATATCACAGCCCTCTTCCGATCAGTCAATAGAAAGTTCTTCGTACGTAGGTGATGTTAACCTAACATATGTCCCCGGTCCAACAGATGCAGAGCTATATAATAACGGACCATTTGTCAATAGCCCGGGAACGGGAGCCGGCGGTGCAGATGAAAGTATTCTGCAAGGCGGCCTTGGAATGACCACCTATGGTTCAGGATGCCAGCAGACCGCAGGTAACAGTATCGCTGATGATGTGGTAGTTCCTTCAGCGTGGACAGTGAATGAGATGGATGTGTTTAGTTATCAGACCGGCTCATCGACGACCTCAACCTTCACCGGAGCCATGGTACGTGTATGGGATGGAGATCCTACCGCAGGAGGCACTGTAATATGGGGAGATTTGACAACCAATATAATGACCTCAACCTCATGGACAAACGCCTATCGTAACGATGATGGCCCAGGCGGGTCAACAAACCGTCCGATCATGAAGGTTACCTGTGACTTAGGCGGCTTATCCTTAGCTCCTGGCACCTATTGGTTTGAATGGACGCTGACAGGATCAGGTTCCAGTGGCCCGTGGGCACCGGCAATCACCATCAATGGTCAAACCACCACAGGAAATGCTCTCCAGAATCAGTCAGGCACATGGGTAGCCCTGACAGACGTAGGCCCACAGGGTATGCCATTTGTACTACGCGGAAGCGGTGGTGGAGCAGCAGCAGATTGCATGGGTTATAATGTCTACCGTGATGGGATGTTGATCGCCTATGTAGAAGCCCCGACGACGGAGTACTACGATCTGTATCTGAATCCGGCACAATACTGTTATACAGTAACAGCCGTTTATGATCTGGAACCGTTTGGCTTCCCAGTGGGGACAACCGATGAGTCACTTGAAGAAGGTCCAGCATGTGTGAATATTCAGTATGGAACGCCAATACCATGGATTGAAGAATGGAACAGCACGAACTTCAGTTATAACAACTGGTCGTTTGAGCCCGACCAGGGACATTGGAGAATCAGCAATGCAGTAGGTAACGGAGTACCGGCCGCCGAGTTCAACTGGGCAGCCCCAGAAACAGATTATAGTTATGCCTTGGTAACTCCGGCTCTCAATGCGTCAATATTCACTTGCGGTAAACTGATGCTTGACTTCGACCTTAAACTTGATGATCGCAATCAAACGGCAGGAGAACTGCTAACAGTTGAGCTTTATTATAATGGTATGTGGAAGAAAATTACCGAGTTCAAGAATGAAGGTTCATTTGATTGGGAACCTAAGAGTTTTGAACTTACCAATGGAATTGGTAAGGCAGTGAAGGTACGTTTTGTTGCTCATGGTGATAATTCTGCTGATATCATTGCCTGGTATGTGGATAATATCAGTGTATATCCTGTTCTTCCCCCTGCATCAAATCTTTTCGGCACTCAGGACAATCAAATCATCGATTTGATTTGGAATAGTGCAATTTGTGTTGAGAGTGGAGGAGGGGTTGCCGCCAATTATATTCTTGATGATGGTTCGTTTGAGAATGGTTGGGCTATTAACCCGGGTTATAGTTCATGGATTGGTAATGAGTTTGCTACAACTGATGCAGGGATGTTAACCTCTGTCGATATATATTTTATGGTTAATGGCTCTGCTGGAAGTGACCAACTTACGATAGATATTTTTGATGAAAATCAGGTAGTTGTAGGAACAAGCGATCCATTTACACCATCTAATGATGATTTTGTAACTGTAG
This sequence comes from Bacteroidota bacterium, assembly GCA_003250395.1. GTDB lineage: Bacteria > Bacteroidota > Bacteroidia > Bacteroidales > TTA-H9 > GWE2-42-24. Next base: position 1,874 of record QKGM01000002.1, read on the forward strand.
AGCTTAACAATATACCGTTTAGTGGTACATTTTATGCAATGGTTCATTGGAATTTGAATGCTAGCGCTACCAACTATTTAGGATTGGACGAAGATGGACCAAATGCCGCTTCCGACCCGGAATGGTACTTCGATGGTTCTACCTGGGATAAATTCTCTAATATGGGATATAATGGTGGGGTCTTTGGAATACGTGCACATGCAATGGTTGGTGATGGTGGTAAAGATGTAGTCTATGGCCAATTATCAGACTTTACACCAAATCATACAACAGAAGCACCTTCTTCACTTGTATCTGCTAATCGTAGTGTTGTTACACGTAATATAGCTCAAAGTAATAAATTAGATTTGAGTGATTTTACACGTGGTGGTGTGCTTGGTTATAATGTATATCGTGACGGTGTTTTACTAAATAATACACCAGTGACTGATACTACTTATCAAGATTTAGACCTCGAAGCAGGAGCTATATATTGTTATGAAGTGAAGGCAGTTTATGAAAGCTTCACAGGCACTATGGAATCATCTGCAACAGAGCCATGGTGTTCAGAATATGTTGGTATAGCTAATGCAGGTATGATAGGCATTACAGTATACCCTAACCCTGTAACTGATTTATTGACAATTAAGTCTGGTATTGACATAAGTCAAATGGAATTAATTAATTACATTGGTCAAGTTGTACTCAAACGGTCTGTCACTGGTCAGGGAACTTATATATTAAATGTAAGCGAACTGGAATCGGGAATTTACTTCCTTAAATTCTATACTCAGGATGGTAGTATTAGTTTTGAACGTGTGACTATTACGAAGTAGTTTTGATAGATTAGTATTTCGGGTATATTCCCGAGAGATAAGGCCTCCCTGTAAAGGGAGGCTTTTTTTAATTTAGGAGTTTCGGGAAATCAATGATTTGAGCATTATTCGTAAGAAAATTGATTAAATTATCTTTTTCTCAGGCAACCTTTATTCCTGACGTTAGTCTGAACCTATAATTACAAGAATGCTTTTTGGCAAAATGTAATTATATGGAGGCAGTTCTTTTAGATGATAACCGGTGATTTTGACTTTTATAATTCAAATGTCAAAAATGTTGAAAGAGTACTGGAAAAAAATTATCTTTGCGGACTGATTCCGTTTTTACGGATCTATTGTCTAAGTCTATGAGGAAGATGAACGCATTGAAAGCGTTTGTTGCTGAGGAATGGGGACTTCAGTTACAGACGGAGTATTTTGTATTATTACAAATAGTATTTGGGCGGTTTAAGACCAATCCCATCTTAAAGGGTGTATCCTGCACCAGTTCCATTCATTTTCTTCTGAATTCCCACCGTAAGGGTTATATTTCAAATGTAAATATACTCTGAAAGTTTTCGAGGTATTTTCCTTAAAAAGGTTTATGCCTGCTTTTTTGTTGTAAAACGATTTTATTACCCTTTTATAACTAATTTTTTAACCTAACACAATGTCTATGCGATTCATTACCCAAACATTGCGGACCTTGGCAGCCCTCTTAACAATTGGCTTCCTGTCAGCAACGTCGGTCAACGCTCAGCTGTTGACCGAGAGTTTTGAAAACGGAGGTGCTGTTCCCGCCAATTGGGCAACAGAGGCTGTTACAGGTACTGCTGGTACTCTGACTTTCGTTACAAGCTCTACTTACCCCACGATTTCTACCGCGGCTAATGGTAGTTATTTCGTGAAATTTAATTCTTTCAGTGCAAATTCAGCCAATTCAAACAGGCTGAAAACAACTGCAAGTTTTTCAACCGTTGATTATTTAAACGTGGTTGTAAATTTCAGCTGGTATGAAGATGGTGGTTATACTTCAAACGCTGATAAGGTAACTGTCCAATGGTCAACTGATGGGACTTCATGGACTAGCGCTGGTGATTTCCTACGCTACAATGCAGTTGAAGGTTGGAAAGATAAATCAGTTACTTTACCGGTTGGTGCCAATAATCAGGCAAATCTTTACCTTGCCTTTTTATTTACTTCTGCTTATGGTAACAATTGTAGTTTAGATAATGTTGTTGTAACAGCAACCAGCTCAATCGCTGCCAATTTATCAGGAGTTATTACGAATGCTGCAACTGGTTTGCCCATTCTTGGTGCCAAGATTATGGTCGGAGATAGCCTCACTTATTCTGATCTAAGTGGTACTTATCATATGGATCTTCTTGGTGGACCTGCCTCAATGATCGTTGAAAAAGAGGGATTTGAAAACTTTATTGCTAACCTTACTTTGGTTGCTGGAGCAAATACACAAGATGCAGCTCTTCTCGAAAATACAGCGGCTCCTAGTGTTGTACTTGCTACCCTCAATACAGGGCAAACTGCAGTAAATCTTACCTGGGGCCTCCCACAAAGTGGATATGAAATTATCTATGATGATGGAGTATTTGAAAACATGACAACCTGGGCTACAGAAGGAAATATTAATGCTTTGAAATTTACACCTATCAATCAATATCCTGTAACGATTACTGGAGGTTCAGTATTTATTGGTGATGGAAATTTCCCAGTAGGTGGCAATCCTTTGACACCATTTGAAATGGCTGTCTATGATGACGATGGTGCTTTAGGTTATCCCAACACTGAACTCGGTGTGATTACAGTTACACCAACTCATGCTGGTTGGGTAGAATTTGATTTTCCGGAAGGAATTAGCATTAGTAGTGGTAATTTTTACCTTGGTATGATCCAAGGGGGTAACCATCCCAACTGCGCTCCTTTGGGTATCGACGAAACTAACCCTAGCATGCGTAGCTACTCTAAGTATGCCTCAGCAAATGGACCTTGGGTTCCTGCTGGTTATAATGATTTCATGATTCGTGCAAAAGTTATTGGTGCAGGTGGTCCTGGCGACTTGGCTGTTAGTGCTTCAACTGGAATGATGATAGAAAAAACTCGTATTTCCAGAGGCTCAATTCCAATGCGTTCTGTTAAAATGGTCTCTGGTATTGAAGGAGAGGCTAAATATGCTCCATTAGATAATGGCGATAATGTTGATGGTTTATTGAGTTACCAGGTGTACCGTCTTATTCAGGGTCAGGAAGGCAATGAAGCCTTATGGTCATCAATTGGTATGCCTTCTACCACAAATATGGTAGATAATAGCTGGCCAACTCTTCCCAATGGAGCCTATCGTTGGGCAGTAAAAGCCAAATATACCGGTGACCGCTGGTCTGAACCTACTTTTTCTAATGTCATTGGAAAAGGTTGGACTGCTTTGGTAAATTTCAATATTACTTTATCTTCTGTTGGTGCCATTCCTGAAGGTGTAAGCATCACAATGCAGAATACATTATTAAGTGATACTAACTATAATGCAGTTACTCCGGCTACCGGTCACATTGCATTTAACACTGTTTGGAAAGGAAACTATGACATAACAGTCTATAAATTTGGTTACGATGCCTATACAGCCAATGTTGATATTAATGGTGATAAAACTTTTGATATCTTGTTGGGCGAAACCCGTTGGGCTCCTTTTAATCTATATGTAGATGATCGTACTCTTGAAGCTGTTTGGAATGCTCCGATACCAATGGTTGCTTTGTTTGAAGATCATTTTACAAGTGGTAGTTTTGCCACTGAAGGTTGGACAGTTGAAGGTGGAAACTGGGGAATTACGACCAGTATCGGACAACCTGCACCAAGTGCTATTTTCGATTATAGCCCTCAGGTTTCCAATTATTCTCAATCTATTGTCACTCCTGAGATTGTAGGTGTTGGTTCTCCTGTACTGGAGCTTCGCTACGATATCATGCTCGATAACTATGGCACAACCAATGAAAACCAAATGGCAGTTGAGATTTGGGATGGAACAAATTGGAATCGGTTGAAGAATTATACCAATATGGGTGGTAGCATTGGCTGGACATCAGAATCCGTAAGTTTAAGTGCTTATACATGGGATACATTTAAAATCAGATTTAATGCGTATGGTGTTGATTCTTATGATATTAACAATTGGAATATTGATAATGTTATGGTATTAGCCAAGCAGGGTTCTGATAAGAGCAAACTTGGATACAATGTGTACCTAGATGATGTACAGATTGCTTTTACTGTAGATACTACTTACCTACTACCCGCTAACATCATTACTTATGGTCAAACCTACACTGCATGTGTTGATGCCGCTTATGAAAGTGGAACATCTGATAGGGATTGTTATACTTTTACAGCCCATTTCCTGCCTGCCCCACGTGACCTCGCAGCAATTGCAATTCAGGATGCTGCATATTTAACATGGCTTGCACCTGTAATGCCTGGAAAAAAACTTAGCGAGAATGCTACTGCAAATCTTCCGGTAATTGTTGCTCAACCTTCAGTTGAGGTTTCTTCAAACAATAATGGTTATATTGGTTCAGTTCAACTAGTTGGTAATCCAAATCCGACAGATGCAGAACTTTTCAATAATGGCCCGTTCGTGAACAGCCCTGGTACTGGTTCTGGTGGTGCTGATGAAAGTATCCTTCAGACAGGTCTTGGAATGACTTCTTATGGATCTGGTTGTCAGCAGACCGCTGGTAACAGTATTGCTGATGATGTAGTTGTTCCTTCAGCGTGGACTGTTGATGAACTTGATGTATTCACCTATCAGACCGGTTCGACTACCACTTCAACAATCACCGGAGCAATGGTTAGAGTTTGGAATGGTGATCCTATGGCTGGCGGCACTGTAATATGGGGTGATCTTACAACCAATGTTATGACATCTACTTCTTGGACTAATGCTTATCGTAATGATGATGGTCCTGGTGGTTCAACAAACCGTCCTATTATGAAAGTTACCTGTAATATTGGCGGATTAGCTCTTGCTCCTGGCACATATTGGTTCGAATGGACATTAACTGGATCTGGATCAAGTGGACCATGGGCACCTGCTATTACGATTAATGGTCAAACAGAAACTGGTAATGCTATCCAAAATCAATCTGGAACCTGGGTGACTCTTACAGATGTTGGAGCTCAGGGTATGCCTTTTGTCCTCCGTGGAAGCGGTGGTGGAAGCTCCTCAGATGTTATGGGATACAATATCTATCGCGATGGTTTACTCATTGACTACGTTGGTGCTGATACTCTTGAATACTATGACTTGTATTTGAACCCAGGTAACTATTGTTATGATGTTACTGCAGTTTATGATCTTACCCAGTTTGGTATGACTGGTACTGCTGAATCACTTGAAGAAGGTCCTGCTTGTATTAATATTAATTATGGCGTTCCTGCTCCTTTCATTGAAGAGTGGAATAGCACTAACTTCTCATATAACAGTTGGTCATTTGAACCTAACCAGGGACATTGGAGAATCAGCAATTCTATCGGTAATGGCGTTCCTGCTGCCGAGTTCAATTGGGCTTCACCAGAGGATGATTATAGTTATGCTATGATTACTCCAGCCATCAATGCTTCAATCTTCACTTGCGGAAAACTGATGCTTGATTTTGATCTGAAATTGGATGACCGTAACCAAACTGCTAAAGAAATCCTTACCGTTGACCTTTATTTCAATGGTAACTGGAAAAAGATTGGTGAATATAAAAATGAAGGTTCTTTCGATTGGAACACTAAGAGTATTGAACTGACTGGTGGACTTGGAAAAGCTGTAAAGGTTCGTTTTGTTGCTCATGGCGAAAACACAGCTGATATAGTTGCCTGGTATGTTGACAATATTAAAGTATATCCTGTATTACCCCCGGCTTCTAACCTGGTTGGAGTACAAAACCAGTTCGATCTTAAGCTTACCTGGAATTCTGCTATCTGTGTTGAAGGTGGTGCAGGAACAATTGCTAATTATGTTCTCGATGATGGTTCATTTGAGAATGGTTGGTCAATTAATCCTGGTTACAGCTCATGGTTTGGTAACGAGTTTGCTACAACCGATGCGGGTGTACTTACCTCTGTAGACCTCTACTTTATGGCTAATGCAAGTGCTGGTAGTGACCAACTGACTGTTGATATTTTTGATGAGAATAAAGTTCTAGTTGGAACAAGTGATCCTTTCAATGTTCCTACTGATGACTTTGTAACTGTTGAACTAAGTAACATTCCTTTCAATGGTACCTTCTTCGCAATGGTACATTGGGATAACTGTGCTGCTGCAACTAACTATTTTGGTATCGACGAAGACGGTCCTAATGCTGCTGCTGATCCTGAATGGTATTTCGATGGTTCTGCTTGGGACAAGATGTCAAATATGGGATATAATGGTGGTGTATTCGGTGTTCGTGCTCATGCTCTAGTTGGTAAATCTGCCAAGGGTGTTGTTTACGGATCACTGTCAACTTTCACTCCTTCCTCAACTACCATTGCACCTGCTTCTATCAGTGCTGCTAATCGTAGTGTTGTTACTAATAACATTGCCACCAGTTCCAAGATTGACCTGAGTGATATCGTTCGCGCTGGTGTTGTTGGTTATAACGTTTATCGTGACGGTGTTCTTCTGAATACTGCTCCTTTGACTGATACAACCTACAATGATCTCAATGTTCCTGAAGGTAATACTTTCTGCTACACTGTGAAGGCTGTTTACAATGGATTCAGCTCAATTATGGAGTCTGCTCCTACGAATGAAGTTTGTTTCAACTTCTTTGTTGGTGTTGAAAATGCAAGTGTTGATGGAATTAAGGTTTATCCAAACCCAGCTACAGATCAGATAACTGTTGAAGCTATTGCAAATGTTCGTAACATCACCCTGATAAACTATCTTGGACAGCCTGTTATGAATATGGATGTTAATGGTCAGAGTTCCCAACAGCTGAATGTCAGCAATCTTGAAAGTGGCATTTATTTCGTCCGCTTTACTACTGCTGATGGTTCAGTTTCTATGGAGCGTATTACTATCACCAGATAATTCAATCTGATTATACTGATTTCGTTATAAAAGGCCACCTGTTTAGGTGGCCTTTTTTTATTAACCTATTAAAGAAGATGTCGTAAAGTTTATCTATACAATTTCAATTCTCCTCATTTTTATTTGGGTTATTAGATGATTGATTCTTCCTATATTTGCTGCATAATTTCATTGTATGCTGGGTATTAAGGTTTCAACATCTAAGTTGTTAATTTTAATTATAGTCGGGAATATTTTCCTGATTTATTGTAGATTAGCAACATGTTGTAGCTCCAATTATCATGGAGAAATGCATGTGTACCCTACTGAACAATCTGCGCACCACAGGTTATCAGAACCTGTTAATTCAATTGTTGCCGGTCCCGTTCAACTTAACTTCAAACCTTCCAAATGGCAGCCTTTGGCACTTGAGTTTTTGTCATTGGATTTACTTCCACAATATTTCTATCGTACTGGAAGAAAATCTGCCGTTTTCAGATGTATAAAAGCATCATTACTTCTGTTCCCATTTCACGAATTCTGGTAATCACGCTTTCCATTTTTTATTCTCTGAGGCAAAACTGCTTTAAGTTTTATTAAACATTATTATAGAGTCGGGCACTTATTGCTTCGGTTTTATACTGGATCGGAGTCGAATTACTTTTATAGTAATTATGAAGATTCTTGAATAAGTGTTAATTATTTTTCTAACTCAAACAAAGATGGATACAAGTGTAGTGATTATGGGGCTTATTATTACAACCTTATTTATAATTCCCTTCTATTTTGCATTTCGAAATGGACGTAAAGGAAACAGCTCGTTAGTCAGGCTTTTCAACGAAGAGGCTCATCGGCAAAAGATTACTGTTTCTAAACTTGGATTATTCGGGAAGAAAGGCTTTATTATAGATGCCAAGACCGGGACTTTCCTGTGGTGCGATTCTATTGATAATAGGATTATAGACAGTCGTCTGATTGAAATCGGTAATGCATTAGAGTGCCGTGTGTTAGTGAATAATCAGATTTGGTCTGGCCGGGGAAACAGTAACCATCAGATTACTAATGTGAAAATTCGTTTTACATTTACTCGGGGAGAGCAAATGCAGGAAAGTGTAACAGTTTTTGATTTTCAAAGCGAGGATCCGATGGCTGCTTTTGATGCGATTGATTTTGCCACAAAATGGTGCTGTTATTTAAAACCTTATCTGACTAGGTAATTACTCTTTTAGAATATTATAGGTCGGGTTTACTGTAGAAATCCGGCCTATAATAATTTTTGATCGATTATTTGATAATTTATTATAAACCTTCCTTTGGTCAAAACGATCTATCCGAAAGTTATTTACAATAAATCTGTAAACCTATTTGGGAACATACAGAGAGTCAGCTTATTCTTCTTTCACAAGTATATATAGTGTATCAGAATTGATTCCCGTAAATACTCCAAGCCCGTTTGCAATGTTTGAAGGTGGTTTTGCAAGGTTCAGGGAGGAATTCCCATTTTCATTGTAGAGTTGTTCATATTCCGGGTTTAGGTGAAAGAGTATGACCCGATGATTTCCTAAGTAATAAAATGAACCGGGATTTATATTTTGGGTATTTGTTCTGTCGGGTGTATTTCTGAATATCCTGAAAGGTACTATTTTAGTTGTATCAAATATCGGATCCGGGTCTGCCTCAATATTTTCTGTCACTACCATATAATAATTCAGTTCGTCATTATCCCAGGTTAAGGTTAGTGGGACGGGCTGGACAGGAGGATTTCCGCTTCCAGGTTCGCCTCCGGTATTTCCTATCGTTATACTTGTCCCCGATGCTTCAAAGTTGACTGGTTTTAATGGGATACTGGTACCGGCAGAAACAACTTTGCTATTATATGTGAATTCCATTGTATAGAAGAGCCCTTCCGTTGGAATAATGGGTGCCCGATAGTATCCGGCGCTATCCGATATGCAGGTAACTGTGGAGTCAGGATATGTAATAGTGATAACTAATCCTTCAATAGGTTTTATTACAGTATCTGTCGATTGATAAACTAACTGATGCGTGATATGAATTTGAATTTCATGACCTGGATTGAGAAATGCCTCAACGACTGCTACATCAGCATCTGCCGATGCAACTTCAACTTTCTCGCATGAAAAGAGTAAAATTAATCCGCTTATTATGAAAAGCAAGGAATTATATCTGTATAGAGGTTTCATGTTTCTATTTCAGTTTAATAGTAAAGTTTATATTTGGTGTAAAGCCTAGAAAGTAGACAGGCGTTTCGATGATTTGATTTTCAATGATTTCATATTCTTTATACCATTCATTTGCCCGATTATACACGTTGAAAATGCATATCCCAACAGTTGCCGGCGCGTATCCGCCGATTTTAAAGCTATAAGTTGCAGAAAGGTCAAGACGATGATATGATGGCAGGCGCATCCCATTTTTTATTGAGACATTTATAAAGTCGGCAGTTGTTCCATCAAGTAATGTAATTTGATACCCGCCCTCTGGTGCCGTATATGGTCGGCCTGTGGTATAGATCCATGTTGCACCGAAAATCCATTTACGCCAAGGATAGCTTGCAACTATTTTTAATTCATGTGTAACGTCATTGGATGCGTAAAATTCATAGGTCCCAAAATTTGGAAAATCATTGACAACTTGTCCCAGTGTATAGCCTATCCATCCGTTGAGTTTCCCTGTTTTCTTTTGTAACAGAATGTCAATTCCTCTTACATAGCCTGATCCGGTGAAGAAATTTTCTTTATAATCGGTACCTTGGGGAGAGTAATTATAGCGTAATGAATATTCTGTAATATTGTAGAGTTTCTTGTAGTAGACTTCTGTATCAAAAAGTAAGGTTTTGTTTTCGGTGGTGAATCCTGCCGCGACCTGATCTGATGAACTCACCGGAAGGTTTGTGTTATCCGATAATACCCAGAAATCACGGCTACCTTGTAGTATATCTTCCCTGATTACTCTTCTCGCAAATTGATAATACCGGCCTACTGACGCTTTTAGTTTAAGCCAGGGAATAATCTGCCAGGAAGTGTTAATTCGTGGCTCCACGTAGTTGCCTGAAGTTGGAGTAAAGAAATTATATCGAAAGCCTGGTGTTATTCGCAATCTGGAACTGTCCAGAATAATATTTGTCTGTAAATAATTGCTGATTGTAGTCCCTTGTGTTGACCGGTCTATCACTGTCAGGGTGTCGTTCTGTTTATACATGTAATCTATATCATTATAAGTAACCTGACCTCCGAAATCAAACCTTAACCAGGAAGTAAGATTATACTCAAAGTCTGATTTGAAGCTGAAATCTTTAAGGTCGTTGTCCTCGATTATACCACGTCGAATACTTACTGTTTCATCTTCATCATTTGTATAGGACCCTGAACTTGTCCTGTCTCTCTGGCTGAAATAATTAGAATAGCTTAGGAGCATATTGCTATAGAGGGAGCTGTTGTAATGATGCGACCATTTTATCGATACCCCGGTATTTCCCCAAGATGTAAGATCATTGTTCTTCATAATGAAGTCACTGAATCCACCACCCATAGAGCCAGCCCCACCCTCCATGCCGCTTCCTGAATTGTCAGGTGTAACGGAGTTATCAAGATTATCGTTCCCGTTATAAAAGCTAAAAGCAATAGCATCTGCAGCTGTCGGATGCCAGGTTAGTTTGGTATTTAAATCATAGAAATGGCTGCTTACTTCTGCTGATCCTGATCGTTGAAAATGGTTGTTGGATGGTTCGTTCTGAGATATAGTGTTCTCGCTGGTAAACTGTTTAAAAATCTTGTTATATAATGGGCTTTGCCAACTTCGTCTATACGCTATTATTGATGAGAATTTTTCACCAATCGGGAATTCTATAAATGCGTTAACCGACATAAGGCTTATATCGGCAGCCATATTGAATTCTTTCCTGTCTCCTTCTTTGCCGGTTATTTCTACCACGCTCGATAGCCGACCGCCAAACCTGGCATCAAATCCTGATTTGTATAATTGAACATCTTTGATCGAATTGCTGTTAAAAGCACTGAAAAAGCCGAATAAGTGTTCAACATTGTATACGGTAAATCCATCATATTGAACCAGAGCCTGGTCAGGAGTTCCTCCTCTTACATACAAACCGGAAGAGTTCTCGTTGGCTGCGCTTATCCCTGGCATTAATTGAAAAGACCTGAGAATGTCTTTCTCACCCAGATTGGGAAGGCTGCTAAGTTTTCGAGGTGAAAGCTTCAGTAATCCAGCCTGATTATTAGCCTCAAGTAATTCCTGTTTTTCACCTTCAATAGTAACCATTTGAAGATTAACAGAAGAAGGCTTCAAGTCAATCTTTAAACGATCTGTGTTCATCCCCGGTACCAGATATATTAGTTGTCTCTCGAATCCAATGTAGGTAATCTCAATTGCACAGGTGTCGGCAGGTACATGGTGGATGGAGAAAAAACCATCAACATTTGTAGCCGCTCCCAGTTTTGTACCTCTTACAATGACGGAAACAAAAGGCAAAGGCTCCTGAGAAGTCACGTCGACAATTTTTCCCGTGAGGGTGAAGTTTCGCTTTTTTACTTCTCCAAAGTATGTTTTCACGGAAGATGCCTGGGCATTGCTCTGACTTTCCCACCTATCTATAAAGTGGATTATATGATTATCATCATCATAGAACTTTAATTTTTCAGCCTTGCATATTCTGGTAAGCATGTTTTTCAATTTCTCCCGCATTGGTCGCTCATTCACGTAGATTGCCTCTAATCGTGTTGTATCGTATTTAAATACGATATTATGCTGTTTGCTGATCAGGGTCAATACTTCATGCAGATTGCCATAGTATAGGTCGTCGAGTTTGATATCGAGTGGCGATTGTGCCATGGCAAGCGATCCCAACAGGCACAAAATGGCCGTGAACAAATGTTTCATTGATGGATGGTTATTCTTTGATTATCGAAGAGTTCATTCAAATCAACCTGACACCATTCTTAGAGGCTCCCCTTTACAATTAGTTTAATCGGCATTTTTTTCAATTAATATAGCTTTAAGCCGACGAAATGCTATAATGCATAAAAATGATTTGCCAATGGAATTTAGGTGAAGAACTATTATGCATTATATCAGAAAGTTCGACAGAAAATATAAGAGCTCATTTTGGAGCGGCTGTACTGTTGAGCGTGTAGTTTTAATATTATACTTTGATTTTGACAGAGGATAAATTTTAATTAGATTTAAAAAACTTCCTTCTTTTATTTAATTTGAATATTTTATTTTTATATTTGAATCTGAGTTTAAATATCTGGCAGTAACCCGAAGAACAGGGTGCAAATACTCTAGCTTCTCTTTTATGATGAGTGAATATTGATTATTACATAATTACCGGTAGAACCTTAATTAATAATTATGACTTTCCCGGATGGCCATCTGCAAATCCGGCCATCTAACTGCACAGCTTATTGTTTTTCCTAAATTTCAAGTTTGTACTAGTGAAAAACAATTATTTTCAATAGTATTTTTGGCAATTTCGATGAATAATTAATTTATAAACAATGAAAAAGTTACTTTTTATTTTTGCATTGATGGTATTTAGCACATCAATTTTTGCTCAAGGAAACCCTGTCGTTAATGTTTCCGTCAGAGAAGTAGTTGAATCTCAAACACCATACTCCATCCAGCTGGTAATAGTACATTATCAGACTTTCCAGGTTATTGCATCTGCATATTTGACGCAAAATGAGGCTGTACCTTATTCAGTAAGTCAGTTTCCTGTTACCTCTATAACTTTACCGGAATCTTACCCGACAAATATTGATTATTGCAGAATAGTTGTGAGAGTTTTCCGGAGCAATAATACGCTTGCTGCTTATCAATATACAGGAATTATGAGTTGGGATGAGGTTACCACATCTGCCGATCCAATTGATATAGTCATCCCCTAAACTCTGTCATTTGATTTGAGACCAACTCCAATAGTTTCAGACTCAGAAAATGATGAGAGTGACAGAATGGACAATACGAACCTCAGGCCTTTGACATATGGAGGTTGAGCCTCAAATTTTTTAGAGGAATAATATTGCGCCAGGGTTCTACCGGAATTTGTGTAGTATTGTTAAGCAATATAACAGCTAAGCTGATAAATTGTTATTTCATAACCTGTAACATAGTTTTTCTTCATTTATTAAGAACAGAATAAAGATTTGACTTTGTAATGGTTTTATGCTGTGTTTATTATCAGATGTTCAGTTATCACCAGAATCTTTTCTGTATCGAGACTCGTTTAAAGTGCATCTTCTGCCAGTTGTTCCGGTAGTTATTGCAGTGCTTGTTGTCGTTTTATTAATCAATCATCGCCTGATCGGCTGGTTAGGAGAAGTTCTAATTTTCTCTATGTTAAGGTTTGTTACTTGCTTTGTTGAGTTCTGGTTTTTTACCTTTTTTATGATGATCTTACCTTCAGAAAGATCTTTTCGGGCTTGCTCTGTTTAATCTCAAAACGGATTTTCAGGCTCATTTTTTATACTTTTGCTTCTTCTTATCGATTGGCAAAGAATTTCCGGAAACGGCAATCCACTGCCATTAAAATAATTTCGTCACGCGAAGCAATCGAATTGAATAGCATGAAAACCTTTACTATTGAACAGATATGTGACCTTCTTCAGGGAAACCTTGAAGGGAAAGCCGGACTTATAATTGAGGGTCCTGAGCAAATTGAGTATGCTACTCCCGGGCAAATTACTTTCATCGGAAACCGGAAGTTTTTGCCATTATGGGAACGGTCAAAGGCATGCGCAGCTATTATAACCAGTTCGATTAAGGGAGAACCTGGTGAAGGGAGGGCTTTTATCAGGGTTAAAAATGCTGACCTGGCCATGGCTCAGCTTTTAGAGCTTTTTATGCCTGAGCCGCCTGTTTTCGAATATCCGGTTCATCCCACTGCGGTCATCCACCCTGATGCTGAAATTGGTAAAGGTACACGTGTGGGAGCTGGTTGTTATGTAGGCCCGAACACTAGGATTGGAGATAATGTGACAATTTATCCTAATGTTACGATACTCGATAATTGTTCAATTGGGAAAGGAACCGTCATCTGGTCAGGTACTGTGATACGTGAACGTTGTATAATTGGATCAAACTGTCTGTTTAACTTGAATGTCAGTATTGGTGGTGATGGTTTTGGGTACAGACCAAATGCCGATGGGCATGGACTCGTGAAGATCCCTCATATAGGAAATGTTGTTATTGGAAATGATGTGGAGCTTGGATCAGGAGTATGTATTGATCGTGGTAAGTTTAGCTCAACCACTTTAGGAGATGGAACCAAGATTGATAATCTGGTCCAGATTGGCCATAATTCCCGTACTGGCAGGTTTTGTATGATGGCAGGAAACAGCGGCCTTGCTGGCTCTGTTACCCTTGGAGACGGTGTTATCGTGGGGGGATCAGCTTCTATTTCCGATCATGTCACCCTTGGTAATGGTGTGCTGGTAGGTGGAGGTTCTGGTGTGATGAACGATGTTCCTGATGGAGGCAAAGTATTGGGATATCCTGCCACTGATTCACGCGAGATGCTTAAACAGTGGGTAGCGTTAAGAAAACTGGCAAAGGAAGGCTGAGTAACCTGATAGGAGATTATTCTCCTGTCAACAACCAGTTACACCCTGTTTAAGTATTTATTGCCCTATTGAATTACCAAGCCAAGGCTACCGACAACCTGGGATTCTCCTCCGCTCAATTGTAGTTGTGGGCCGGCTACAATAAAAACATTACTTGCCAGTCTTAATCCAAGATCTGTTCCTATCCCAATTGCCGGATCTGGTCTGTATGAGCTCCGCTTAAGATGTATTGTTTGACTTAATGATAAGCTGGGGAAAATCTGAAAGATACTTTCTCGGTTTAAACTCATGAATAATCCAAAGCTTATTAACAAGGATGGTATATTGGCTGATATTCGTGATTTCATGTATCCAACACTCGCGGCAAGATTAACCATGTTTTTCCCTGGCGTCTGAAGGGTTAGCGATGGGATTAAGGCTGAAGAGCTTTCCTCTAAAATTGAGACTGAGGTATAATCTAGGTTTACCGAAACTGACTTTGAAACCCGGGTTGAGATCTCAATACTACTTGTTGTAACAGATATTCCCTGAATTGTTTTTGACGTGTATGAACCTCCGATCGAGAAACCACTCCCTGTTTCCGGGTAATATACCCCCTGACATACTGCAGTTGAGCTAATTGTACATAGGATTGTACAAAGTAAAAGTTGAGTTTTTCTGATACCCATTGGTGTAAATAATTTTTGAATTTAAATTCCGTGTTGTATTAAATAGCAGGTTATTGTATAACCAGAATAAATAGTAGTGATATTTTTTTTATTATGACTTCTGTGAACCAAAGATACAAAGACAACTGAAATGAAAAATAACCCTTTAGAAAGATTCTGAATGATCATTTCTTCAAGTAAATTACAGAAAGTATCTGCCGTTTAATTATCTGAAAACGTGATTAATTGCCGGGTCCTACTGCCTAAATTAATTGTGTATGGAATAAAGAGATTCAGAAACGCTAACCTTTGATGGGGTTATGTCACACCACGGGCTGAAGAGGGACGGGAAAAGAAGGTTAAGCAAAACCGGATTTGAAACTACCTTATAGAAGTACTATGGTTGTTTATCTTGCTGAATATGAGTAAATGTGTGAAATCATTTTTTCTGTGCGGTTCTTACCTTATCTCATTTAACTTACTGTGATCAGGGCTCTTTAATTTTCATATTATATCATTTCCTGGTCCCGTTTTCATAACAATGAACTTCAGGGATTTTGCCTGCTTCTGGTTTACAGTTTTACAAAGCAGGGCAGGTTTCCATAGGTATAGTTCCGGTTTTATTCATACCAGCTCCTTGTTTCTGAAGCGTAATTACCAATATTTTGCCAATAATTATTTAAAATTTTCTTTATTTCATATGTAAGATACGCTATAAATACTGTAATTATATGCATTTCATAGGAAAAGGTATCTTTGATATATCTTTAATATATCTTAAGTGTGATTTTGATACATTAACAGCCTGCAAGGTTCATGTAATCAGTGTGCTAAAAATAATCAATTTGTAAGATTGTAAAGCTGAAGAACCGTAATGAGGTTTGGGAATTACTTAAATCCCCGGCTATAGAGAGTGCAAAAGTGCTCTCATAATCCGGAGTGTTTATTCAAGATTTGGAGAACCGGTGTGTTGTAAAGAGTACTTTCGGAATGATGTGAGCGGTTTGATTGAGAACCAGGTTGGCAGGAAATTCCGGGAAGTCCGTCAAGGTGATATATTAAGCTGGATAACAGGTAGCAACATGTGGTTAAAATCACCCAACTTTGACAGCGTTTAGGGGAATTGAAGTTTAATATGTCAGATGTCCTGCAGTTTTCTACCTGGGCAGGAAGGCAATCTTCATATCTGCAAATTATTAATTAAGGGTATGATCGTTTAACCTGTTGTTTTGGTTGTATCCGGCGAGCTAACGAAATATTTAATCCTGGTTGTCTTTGTATCAGATATATTATAAAAAAACATCTGCAGTAATTTTCTCTACAGATGTTTTTATCCCCGTTAATGATGGTAAGTTTTAGAGTTGACAGCTTATTAACTTACAACACTTTGATAGAGTATAGCACCGAATATTGTTTACCAGCTACCTCCAGCTCCGCCGCCACCAAAGCTACCTCCTCCGAAGCCACCAAATCCACCGCCACCGAATGAGCCTCCTCCTCCGGAGAAATCACCCCAGCTACCGCCATGACCACGGGAACCCATGCTATTGAGTAGGAAAAAGGTAGCCCAGAAAGGAAGACTGCTGCCGCCCATGGTTTGTCGGCGCCCGCTGCCCCTCATAAGCAGTAGTACAACAACGATGATGATGATTGGAATAAGAGCAGTAAAAGGTGAAGTTTTATGTTTCTTATCATAATCTCTGGCCGTATATAATTTTGAGGCAAGTCCCATGAGGGTTGTGGTTCCCTTATCTAACCCTGCATAATAGTTCCCTTCCCTGAAGGCAGATATCATTTCGTTATCAACTATTCTGTTGGCTGTTGCATCCGGAATTACCTCTTCCAATCCGTAACCAACAGCAATGTAAGCCTCTCCTTTTTCAATTGCTGTTTTCGGTTTAACAATGACAACGATACCATTGTTAGAGCCTTTCACACCAACACCCCACTTTTCACCAAGTCGGTCTGCATAGTCGGCTTTATCGTAACCTTCAAGCGATGGAACCATAACCACTACTATTTGAGTTGTGGTTGAGTCGCTGTAGGCTACTAATTTATTTTCAAGTCTGTTAAGTTCTCCGGTTGAAAGAATATTTGCGAAATCGTTGACCAGCCTTGGTGGCACTGGCTTTTCAGGAATATTTTGAGCAACGGTAATCTGGAAACTTAACAGTAATCCTAGAAGAGAGATGGAGCGAATTAATTTCATGAGGTGGGGGTTAATGGTGAATCACCAGGGATTAGTTTATTTATCACCAAACGAGATGTCATCGGGGAGTTCATTGACATCATCAGTTTGGTATGGGAAGTGCTTTTTCAGTTGTTCGCCTACCAGGCCTATGGCTTCTACAAGACCCTCGGCGAAACGGTTTTCCCGGAAATTAACTAGCATGGTATGTTTGGCGTTATCCCAGAAATCATTTCCAACGATAGCATTAATACCTGCATCGCCAATGATTGCAAACTTCCGGTTACGCACGGCAAGGTATATCAGAACACCATTGCGCAGGTTGGTAGTGTGCATTTTAAGTTTACCGAAAACAAAGCTGGCTCTGTCCATTACATCACCTTCACATGTGTTTTCAATATGAACCCTGATTTCACCGGAAGTATTGAGTTCAGCGTTTTTAATTGCCATTTTGATGTCATCCTTTTCATCTGAACTGAAAAAGGTTCGAGCATTAGGGGTTATGGTTTGGGTTGTCATTAATATTTTGTTAAAGCAACTTGATTATTAATAGATGAATTGTATCAGAAAGCGAAACAAAAACGGTAGACAGAATATGGAACGATGCTGTTCTGATACTAACGGAAGCAATTAATTAATGAATTTCAGAATTTCACTTCAGGAGCTTTTTCACTTCCCTCAGCAGCTTCGAAGTAAGCCTTCTTTTCAAAACCAAACATTCCGGCTACCATGTTACGTGGAAATATTTTGATGCTGGTATTGAAGAGCTGCGCGGCTTCATTAAATTTTCTGCGTTCAACGGCTATCCGGTTTTCCGTTCCTTCAAGTTGCGCCTGCAGATCTAGAAAGTTCTGGTTTGCTTTTAGATCTGGATAACGTTCAATTACAACCATCAGCCTACCGAGGGCTGAACTTAGGCCATCCTGAGCACCCTGAAATTTCTGCAGGGTTTCGGGGGTTAGTTTAGTCGGGTCAATAGTTACAGAGGTAGCCTTGGCACGAGCTTCAATTACATCGGTAAGCGTTGACTTTTCAAAATCAGCGTACCCCTTTACGGTATTCACAAGGTTTGGAATAAGGTCAACACGACGCTGGTATACATTTTCAATATTAGACCATTGGGCTGTAACAGCCTCTTCTTTTGTTACAAGGCCATTATACATTCCGGTAAACGAGGAGATAATGATAAATATCACCACTACTACCGCGATCAGAATAATCCATCCTTTTTTCATGTTTCTAATTATTTTTTGTTAGAAAAAAACCGTCTTCGCCGGTAATGCCCGGAGAAGACGGGGCAGGGCGCGAACCCCAAATATATAGTAAATAAACGACTTAGTCGATTAAATCGACAGAGCGTTTAATAAATTCTGTCAAAGCGGCACCCTTAAGCAGCCCCTGCGACAGCAGTGCCAGGTCGGTCAGTTGTTTGATAACCTGTTTTTTATTTTCTTCAACCGGTTCTTCATTAATTCGACCCACCAGCGGGTGGTTCGAATTAATTACCAGGTTATAACTATCTGGCATAGACCCCATGAATCCCATTCCACCGCCACCGAGCTGTGACATCTCCTTATAGCGGCGCATGAATTCACTCTGCGTTATAATGACTGGCTGATCGGTTTCACTCATACTTTCAAACTGGACGTGGAAGATTGTCTTGTCAACCATCTCTTCGAAGAGAGGCTTTAGCAAGTCTTTTTGTTCATCAGTAAGTTTGCTGGGAAGCTTTTCGTCTTTTTCGATCAACTTTTCAACAATATCACCATCAACACGTGTGAATTTCGATTTCTCGAATTTAGGTTCAAGCGTATTGATGAAATGGCTGTCGAGAACGCCATCCATTACCAGCACGTCATACCCTTTTTGACGGGCAGCTTCGACGTAAGAGTGTTGTTCTACAGGATTATTAGTGTAAAGGTAAACCAGGTTTTTATCTTTGTCTGTCTGGTTACTGTTGATCAGTTCCTTATATTCGCCAAAAGTGAAAAATTTTCCTTCGGTGTTTTGGAACAGGCAGAATTTCTCAGCCCTTTCATAGAATTTTGTGTCAGCAATCATGCCATAGGCAATGAACACCTTGATATCATTCCATTTTTGCTCGAATGAAGTACGGTCATTTTTAAATATTTCCTCTAGTTTATCAGCTACCTTTTTCGAGATATGGCTTGATATTTTTTTTACGTTAGGATCACTTTGAAGATAGGATCGTGAGACATTCAGCGGGATATCCGGTGAATCGATCACGCCATGTAATAAAGTGAGGAAGTCGGGAACTATACCTTCTACCTGATCAGTAACGAAGACCTGGTTGCTATAAAGTTGAATTTTATTTTTTTGAATTTCGAATTTGTCTTTTACTTTCGGGAAGTAAAGGATACCGGTAAGGTTGAATGGATAATCAACATTCAGATGAATATGGAACAGAGGCTCTTCGAATGTATATGGATAAAGTTCATTATAGAACTTCTTGTAATCTTCATCCGTCATTTCGGAAGGTTTAACTGTCCAGGCCGGATGAGTATTGTTAATAATCCGAGGCTTTTCTACGTCTTTGTATACATCGTTTCCGTCTTTGTCTTTCTCTCCCTCAACTTTTTCTTTGGTCTTCTCAACACCAAATTCAATTTCTACGGGAAGGAATTTGCAATACTTTTTCAGCAATTCAAGTATCTTGTACTCTTCCAGAAATTCCTTAGATTCATCGCTGATGTGTAAAACGATATCAGTACCACGTTCTTCCCTTACCCCGGCTTCGAGGGTATAATCGGGACTACCATCACATTCCCATCTTACCGCTTCAGAACCATCTTTGTAACTACGTGAGATAACTTCCACCTTGTCGCTAACCATGAACGATGAATAGAATCCCAGGCCAAAATGTCCAATAATGGCTGTAGTCTCTGCTTCGGTTTTCCCTTTGTATTTATTAACGAATTCTTCAGCACTGGAAAAGGCAATCTGGTTTATGTAGCGGTCTACTTCATCAGCAGTCATTCCAATTCCCCGGTCACGAATTGTCAAAGTCTTTTTCTTTGAGTCGAGCAGGACTTCAATACGGGTATTTCCGATATCTCCTGAATACTCACCCATTGAGGCAAGTGTTCTTAATTTCTGAGTGGCATCAACTGCATTGGAGACCAGTTCACGAAGAAATATTTCGTGGTCGGAATAGAGAAACTTCTTGATAATGGGGAAAATGTTCTCAGTCTGAACATTAATTTTTCCTTTTTGCATCGTTCTTAAAATTTTGATTTACTGGTGGCGGTGGTTTCAAATGTTGTGCCAGTGATCAAATGCTGACATTTTGGCAAAGAGGCTGAATTGCGGTGAATAATGAACAACAGAAGCAAAGATTTGCATAAGGGTTATCAGCAGTACAGGTATCGATGGTCGAATTACTTCGCCTCCCTCTTTTCAGACGAAAGTAAACCAGTTGGTTATGAGAAAATAATTGGTAAAATATATTCGTCTGGAAATTAACTGCCAGCGATTATTGCTACTTCTGACAGCTTACTGTGAATATAGCAGACAGGAATAAAAAAGGCCCAAAGCGAAAGCAAAGGGCCTTTATCATAAATTCGAGAATGGTTTATTCTTTCGTCATATACGCTTCGATTGGCTGACAGGTGCAGACCAGATTACGGTCACCATAGGCGTCATCAACACGGCGTACTGAAGGCCAGTATTTGTCGATATTGCTCCATGGTCTGGGGAATACTGCCTGACGACGTGTATAAGGCAATGACCATTCATCTGATGTAGCCATCATAGCTGTATGAGGGGCATTTTTAATCAGGTTGTTTGACTTGTCTGCCCTTCCTTCTTCGATTTCAGCAATTTCCTGTCTGATGGATTTCAGGGCATCTACCAGTCGGTCGAGTTCACTTAAAGGTTCACTTTCGGTAGGTTCAACCATCAGAGTACCATGAACAGGGAAAGCAACTGTTGGGGCATGGAATCCATAATCCATCATACGTTTCGCGATGTCAATTACCTGTACATCGGCTGAAAGGTGGAATTTATTGCAGTCAAGAATCATTTCATGAGCAACATGTCCGTTCTTCCCGGTGTAAAGAATTTTGTAATCATCCTTTAGGCATGCTTTCAGATAGTTGGCATTCAAGATGGCAAATTTTGTTGCTTCAGTCAATCCTTCACCCCCCATCAGTTTTAAGTAGGCATAACTGATTGTAAGAACAAGTGCGCTTCCATATGGAGCAGCTGAGACAGCGGTAATAGCCTGACTACCTCCTGTTTTAACTATAGTGTGTCCGGGCAGAAATTGCACAAGATGATCAGCAACTCCAATGGGACCAACACCAGGGCCTCCACCACCATGTGGAATGGCGAAAGTTTTGTGGAGGTTCAGATGGCAAACATCAGCATGAATATGGCCTGGATTTGTAAGTCCAACCTGAGCATTCATGTTTGCTCCATCCATATAAACCTGTCCTCCATTTAGGTGTATAATGTCAACAATTTTGAGAATTCCTTCTTCAAAAACGCCATGCGTTGAAGGGTATGTGACCATCAGGGCAGCAAGGTTGTTGCTGTATTGTTCAGCTTTTGATTTAAGGTCTGCGATATCAATATTCCCGTATTCATCACATTTGGTTACTACCACTTCCATTCCGGCCATATGTGCAGAAGCCGGATTGGTTCCATGTGCCGAGGATGGGATCAAACAAACATTACGATGGAAATCTCCACGACTTCGATGGTATTCACGTATTACCATCAAACCTGCATATTCTCCGGCGGCACCTGAGTTAGGTTGGAACGACATTGCAGCAAAACCGGTAATTTCACTAAAAGCACGTTCCATTTCATTTATCATATATGTATAGCCTTCAGCCTGATCAGCAGGGACAAAGGGGTGCAGCGCATTGAATTCAGGCCAGCTCAACGGGAACAGTTCGGTTGCCGCGTTAAGTTTCATGGTGCATGAACCAAGTGGAATCATCGAACGGTTGAGCGAAAGGTCTTTCTCTTCGAGCCTTTTAATATATCGCATCAACTCGGTTTCACTATGATAATTATTGAAAACATCATGAGTGAGATAGCTGCTTGTTCTTGCAAATTGTACCGGTATAGTTGTGATTTTTTTGCATTCTGCCGGTACACATATAAATTCATCAAAGGTCTTACCTGCTGCCCTTGTAAAAATACTGAGTATGATGTTAATCTCAGCAAGAGTGGTGGTTTCGTCTATGCTGATACCTATAGTTTGCCCGTCAATATAGCGGAAATTCATTTTATTCTCGAGTGCCAGCTTTCTTATTTCCTCCAGATTTACCCTTTCAGGGAGGCTGATCTGAACTGTATCGAAGAAAAACTGGTTGAGTTGTTTGTAGCCATATTTCTGGACTTCATCACTTAGTACTCCAGCCAGAATGTTGATGTTCCGAGCTATTTCTTTGATTCCTTCAGGTCCGTGGAAGACAGCGTACATGCTTGCCATTGTTGCAAGTAATGCCTGGGCTGTACAAATATTCGAAGTTGCTTTTTCCCGTTTGATGTGCTGTTCACGGGTTTGTAATGCCATGCGTAGGGCTCTGTTTCCATCTGCATCAACAGTTATTCCGATAATCCGACCAGGCATATTGCGCTTGAACTCATCGCGGGCAGCAAGGAAGGCAGCATGAGGACCACCATATCCCATAGGAATACCAAAACGCTGGGTTGAACCAACCACGACATCAGCACCCCATTCACCCGGAGGTGTTAGAAGCGCCAGGCTGAGTATATCAGCAACTACCAGCATCATTCCTTCTACAGCATGGATATTGGTGGTGAGTTCTGAATAATTATTGACTGAACCTCTTTCGTCAGGATATTGAACAATGGCCCCAAAATATTCAGGTGTAGGTTTGAATTCTTTATGGCAACCTTCTACCAGTTCGATACCAAGAGGTAAAGCACGTGTACGAAGCACATCAATACTTTGAGTAAAGAGGGTATTACTTACAAAGAACTTTATCGCATTACGTTTTATAGCCTGGCGGGAGCGGGAGTTGAATGCCATGATCATTGCTTCAGCAGCTGCGGTAGCTTCGTCAAGTAATGAACAATTTGACATGGGCATTGCGGTAAGATCACTTACCATGGTCTGGAAATTCAATAAAGCTTCCAGTCGCCCCTGACTGATTTCAGCCTGATAAGGGGTATAGCTTGTATACCATCCAGGATTTTCTAATATATTGCGAAGGATAACACCGGGAACAATAGAATTGTAGTAGCCCATTCCTATGTAGCTACGATATAGTTTATTGCGGCCACCAACCTCTTTCATATGGTTGAAGGTCTCATATTCATTTAGCCCTGCCGGAAGGTTCAGAGGTTTATCTAATCTGATGGCAGCAGGAACAGTCTCGACGATGAGTTGATCAATCGAGTCGACGCCAATTTTCTGAAGCATCTTCTCCACATCTTTCGGACCTGGGCCGTTGTGACGATGGGTAAAATTGTTGGTGATCATTTATGTGTATCTTATTGAGAGGGTAGGTGTTAATGGATTTACCGCCAATGCTTTTGGCTTTGGCAGTGCAAAAGTAAAAATCTTTCGTGAACCTGCATCGATAGTGCTTATTAATTGTTGAAAATGAGTCGGGGTTGCATGTCTGTTATTGTTATTATGAGCATTTTAATAACAATGTAGGCATTGCTGGCAGGATTTTCCCCGAATACAAATTCCGGCTATTGATTCCAGAGTTAAGGGCGGTAAATTTCTCCAAGGCCTAGTCCTCGAAATCAATAGTCAGGATGCCGTCATCCGTTTTTGTTTTTTTTGCAGTCAAAAATTTGTCTGTTTCCTCCATCTCCTCCGGTTCCGTGTCGTTTTCCTGTTCTTCTGTTTTCGGGGGGGTATATGGAAGAGGTTCAATAAAGTTTACCCGTGAGATAGCCAGATTGGAAATCTTCTTTCCTTTTGCCTTGACGTTTTTTACCTCAATGAAATCTGATACGTCAATTACTTCAGGTGATAAAGGCTTTGAGTTAATCTTGCCATCAAAAATTACCTTTACCTGCGGTCGGTAATCTAATGATACAGCTAAAAGTTTTGAGTCAGGCTCATCACTCATAAACGACATTTTGCGTTCTGTCACTTCAGGACGAAAGCGCTTAAGAAAAATCATACCTGATTTCCCTTCAATATAAAGTGCGGTGATGATTTTATCGGGATCAAACTTTTCCATGATGAGGATGTCGTCGTCAAAATGAGTAGATAAATCGTATCCATAGAACCGAAAGTGTCCAGATGAGTTGATTACGATAATTTTGTCATCTGATTCAAATTCTCCCAAAAGACGACCCCTCGCATCTGCATTTAGCCTCATTACACTGTCATCATACCAGATGCTTCGGGCGCGAAGTGTCGAAACACCATTTTCTTTCTGTTGTACATTTCGGACAATATACTTTGATAGGGTATTGCCTCTTGCTGTACGTGTTTTAATGGCAAGTGATGCAAAATCATATTCAAACGACAATTTACGCAGATTAGGCCTTGGTCGCAGGTTCACCTTAACAACTTCGGCTTCCCCGTTAGGATTAGCTGTGAAATAGAGTACCTTGCTTCCTGCTTTTCCTTGCGACAGATCGTAATCCTTATCCCGGGTAATTCCCAATACAGCAAACCGCTTTACAAATGCCAGCCCGTTCTTGCCATCCTGATAAACCATATTGTAGATGGTTCGTTCGTCGTTACGCCGGAATACATCTACATGTATAATTCCTTCTCCTACGAAAACCTTTTCAGCCACCTTGGTAACGATAAAAGTAGCATTTTGCCGGAATATTATCAGGTCGTCTATGTCGCTGCAATCGCAAACATATTCGTCTTTTTTCAGCGAAGTTCCGATAAAGCCTTCTTCCCTGTTGACATACAGTTTTTGGTTTGCTATGGCTACTGTTGCAGCTTCGATATTATCGAAATTTCTGATTTCCGTTTTACGCTCTCTTCCAACACCATACTTCTTCTTAATTTGTTTGTAGTAGTTTATGGTATAATCAATGAGATGTTCCAGGTGGTTTCTAACCTCATCCATTTCACTATCCAAATCCCGAATATGTTCTTCAGCCTTGAAAGTATTATATGCTGATATCCTCTTTATCCTGATTTCTGTTAACCTTTCGATATCAACACGGGTAACTTTTCTTCGAAGAATTGATTTAAACGGATCCAGACCGATGTCAATCGTACGTAAGGCCTCTTCATATGATTGTGATTTTCTGATGTCGAGATATATTTCATTTTCTATGAATATTTTCTCAAGAGAAGATACATGCCATTCCTGGTCAAGTTCATCAAGTCTGATTTGAAGTTCCTGCCTTAGTAACTCAACAGTTTGCCTGGTAGTTTCACGCAGGATATGTTTAACATCGGTAAAGATAGGTTTGCCTTCATGGATAACACAGGCGTTGGGCGATTCGCTGATTTCACAATCGGTGAATGCATACAGGGCATCTATTGTTACATCAGGGGAAACACCTGGTGCAAGATGAATCAGAATTTCAACGTTCGCAGCTGTGTTGTCATCAATTTTTCTGATTTTTATTTTCCCCCTGTCGGTTGCCTTCAGTATACTGTCAATAAGCGAAGTAGTATTTACACCAAACGGTATCTCAGATATAATGAGGGTCTTTTTATCGAGTTGACTGATTTTGGCTCTGATTCTCAACTTACCACTTCGTAAGCCAGCATTATATCTCGTTATGTCAACAAGTCCTCCAGTGATAAAATCAGGGTAAAGTTCGAATTCCTCGCCCCGAAGATGTGCAATAGCAGCATCAATCAACTCGTTGAAGTTATGGGGCATTATTTTAGATGATAAACCTACTGCAATCCCTTCAACCCCTTGAAACAGCAACAAGGGAAATTTTACAGGCAAATTGACAGGTTCCTGGTTTCGTCCATCATAGCTCGATTTCCAAAGAGTAGTTTTTGGGTTGAAAACAACTTCGTTCGCAAATTTTGAAAGTCGTGCTTCAATGTATCTTGGGGCAGCAGCACTGTCGCCAGTCAGTATGTTTCCCCAGTTTCCCTGCATGTCAATTAACAGATCTTTTTGCCCTAACTGAACAAGGGCATCACCAATTGAGGCATCACCATGAGGGTGATATTTCATAGTGTGTCCTATAATGTTGGCCACTTTATTATAGCGGCCATCATCAAGTTCTTTCATCGCATGCAAAATACGACGTTGAACAGGCTTGAGCCCGTCGAGCATTTCAGGTACGGCTCGTTCCAAAATCACATAAGATGCATAGTCGAGAAACCAGTTCTCATACATCCCCCTAAGAGCAATGGTTTTGTATTCTCCGGTATCGGTACTCTTTTCCTGTTTGTTTGGTTCGGTTTGCTCACCGGTTTCTTCCGGTAACTCTTCTGACCTGAGTTCGTCGTCTGGCATGTTCGGTAATGTGTAACCTTTTAATTTCTGAATTCTTTGAGCCTGCGAGCCATTTCCTGTCCAATGGTAATCAATCGGCTAATTTCTGCTTCTCTGGCTGAGTGTTTTGCCTCAACAGAAGGAGCTACAGTTTCCCACTTAATAGTTTCTGCAAATTTCTCAAGTGTCCTTACGCCGCCGCCGCCCCAGCTCATAGATCCGAATATACCAAGCAGGTGATTTTTTGGCATTATGTGCTCAAGCTCCCTGATTAGGTCTCTCATGGGGGTGAATATTCCTCCGTTATATGCACTGCTGCCCAATATAACTCCACGATATTTCCAGATGGCATTGATTATATAACTACTGTGAGTTTTTGAAGAGTCGAATATCCTAATATTCTTAATTCCTTCCTCTGCAAGGGTTCGAGCAATAATTTCGGCCATCTTTTCTGTATTACCGTACATAGATCCAAAAACAATTACTACCCCTTCTTCCGTTTCGTAGGTACTCCACTTCTGGTAATCAGCAACGATTTTTGGAATATGACTCCGCCATATCGGTCCGTGGGTTGAGGCAATCAGTTTTATCTCAAGCGAGGACAACTTATCCAATGCTTTTTGAACCTGAAGACCATATTTCCCTACTATATTGCTGTAGTAACGTCTAAGTTCTTCGTCATAAAAATCAAGGTTGATTTCATCATCAAAGATTCCGCCATCCAGAGTTCCGAAGCTGCCAAAAGCATCTGCTGAAAAGAGTATCTTCTGCGTTGATTCATAAGTCATCATAGTTTCAGGCCAGTGAACCATAGGCGTAAGGTAAAAATTGAGTTTATGGTGACCCAGATCTAAGATATCTCCTTCATCAACAGAGTGTAAATTTTTGTTGATCCCATAAAAACCCTCAAGCATAGGAAATGTTTTGGCATTGCCCACGATTTTGATTTCCGGCCATTCACCGATTACTGATTTAACTGCACCGGTGTGATCAGGTTCCATGTGATTAATTATCAGGTAATCAATTTTTCCTTCCGCTCCGATGATTTCTTTTATTTTTTCAATATAGGTCTCCATCCTGCTAATCTCGACAGTATCGACAAGGCAGTTTTTTTTGTCGCAAATCAAATAACTGTTATATGCTACCCCGTTTGGTAATGGCCATTGATTCTCGAAGAGATGAGTACGGCGGTCGTTTACTCCGATCCAGTAAATATTTTCTGAAAGTTTTACCTTTTGATGCATTTGAAGGCTTTTATATTTTAATGTTTTGATTATCTAATTAAAGAGACTAGGTTGTTTTCTGTCTCCTGTTATAAAACAAATGATCTGGAAGTCGAAGCAAAAATACTTCTAAGGCAAGGAATATCAAAGCTACTACAATGAAAAATTTCCACAAGTCCGGTGTTTCAGTGGCTACCGAAATGATTCCGGTTGCAGGAAGGTCTGGATTGACTGCAACAGTCATTCCTGGTATACCTGTTAATTCAATAGCATTTTGTATATCCATAGCTGAGAGAAACAGTGGGGATGATTCAGCACGCGGGTAGTTAAATGCAATGGGTTTTATTTTTATTCCGGCAGAAGTCAGTCTGTAAAATCCGGCTGTAGTAATATCTAAACCTGTAAATACTTCTGTTATATATGCCGATGATCTCACTGTAGGAATACGTTCTTCAGTTCCATCCTCTTTGCTTATTCTCAGAGATCCCTCCTGGGGTGTTCCTGTTATTCGTAACACAGTTTCTTTCATAACCTGATGGCTTATTATACCTGGTTTAATGCTTTGATAAGCTGCATTATATAGAGTTGGGACTATCAGGTTATGGGAGACGAAATTTCCTCCATTAAGGCTTAATGGGGATTGGAAAAGATAAATGCAGCCAGATCCTGATCTGTACTTAGTCAGCAAAGGTTGTCCATTTTGTAACCATAAGAGCGTCTCTGCCTGCTTCCTGACTGTAGGACTGGCGGGAAAGTATTTTTTGATGTATGGAAGATCTGCATTCTTTGGTATCGACTCGAATACATCACGATATAGATCTGCCTGTTGATTGATGCGATCAACGTATACCAGCGAAGTGTCGGCAGGTTGAAGAATATCAGCATCAAGTGAAGCAAGAAGGCTGTTCAGTGCATGAGGTTGCCCTTTTTCAGGCGGATTTATCCACAAAGTTCCTCCCTGAACTACAAATTCTTTCAATGCGGTATTCAGCCCAAGAGGAATTTGTTCAAGGCCATCGACAATTATCAGGTTTTGGTTGGGTAATTCGGAATAATCAAGTTCGGTAAATTGTTTCTGCTGAAGGTTGATTGTAGAATCTCCTGTAAATAGTAGCTTAATCCATTGTTCTGGCGGTTCCTGAGTTATATGTAACACGTTGATTTCCTCAGACAGGCTGAAAGCCATGAAATAACGGTTGTCGAACGTGATGGGATGATCGTCAGTTTCGACAACCGCCTGATAGAAACCAGGTTCTGTAAGCATAAATGGAATTGAGATTTCTTTAGTCTCTTCCGGTTGGATCCTTACATTAATAGTTGATTTCTGCTGGTTGTTGATAATTAGCCTGACAGGGAGATTATCAAGTGCTTCTGTGCTATGATTCGATAGTGTAACTATGAGCTGGAGTTGCTTGCCTGTCTGCAGTGCAGGAGATGCGAAGTGACAACTATCAATTAAAACATTTCCTGTCAAAACTGGTGGAAAGGGTACCAGCACAGTGTTTGAACCTGAATCGGGAGTAATATTATTCAGATCGCAGAATCCTTTCTGGAAATCAGATAAGATAAAGGCGAGGTTCCTGTTTTCTATCCGGTTTGCCTCCTGTTGTCTGATCAATACCTGACTTAGCGTGTGGGAGGCAGCCGATAATTCAAGTGTCGTGATGTATTTTTTTGCCTGTTCCTGACTCATGGTCTGCTGTCCGCGGTATGAGAAATCATTTGTGAGAATTCTGAATTGTGTCGTCGGGGGCCATGCTGCAACCATCTCAATGGCCTTTATTCTCGCCTGTTCAAACAATATTCCCCGTTCGCTTTCATTGGCCATGCTGAAGGAGTTGTCGACGAAGATACTCACAACTGTTTTTTCTCCTGTTTGTTGTGGCTTTTGTTTGTCAGGGAAATAAGGGCGGGCAAATGCCAATACCAACGAACCGATTGCTAACATTCGGGCTGCCAGAACAAGCCAGTGCCTGATCTTTGACTGACGCTTTGTCTCTATCTGGATAGCTTGTAACATCCTTACGTTGCTGAATAGCACCTTACGGTATCTCCTGAAACTGAACAGGTGTATAACGACGGGGATCAACATTGCCGGCAGGGCGTACAGAAAAGCTGGATTTTGAAACAACATTGTAAGGAGGATATAGATTACAGTATTTCTCTCATGATCTTTATTCAGTTACACCATTAAATACATACTGAATGATATTGGCCCCCATACGCAATGCATCGAGGTGTTTTTCCCTGGAGTCGTGATGCACTTCTGTATCTTCCCATCCATCCCCAAGATCAGTTTCCCATGTATAGAGACAAACTATCCGTCCGTTGTATATCAGAGCAAAAGCCTGAGGAGGTTTATTGTCATGTTCATGAATTTTTGGCAAACCTTTTATGAATTTAAAGCTCTGATTAAAAAGTTGATGAGTAGTGGGAATTGGAACAAATTCAAGTTCCGGGAATACTTTTTTCATTTGTGGCCTGATATACTGATCCAGTCCGTAATTATCGTCAATGTGAAGAAAACCTCCCCCTATGAGGTAATTACGCAGGTTAGCAGCTTCAGCCTCATTGAACACAACATTTCCATGACCAGTCATATGGACGAAAGGGAAGGTTCCAATTCCATGATCTCCCGGCTCAACTGTAGCGGGGGTGGTATTGATATTAGTGTTTAGGGTCTCGTTACAAAATTTAATAAGGTTCGGTAATGATGTTGGATTGGCATACCAGTCGCCACCTCCCGAATATTTCAGTAGAGCAATGGAGTAGGTTGCCGTTGAGGTACTATTTGAAGTTTGCGCCGACAACCCCGTAATTGCTACTATGATGAAGAAAAGTGTTGTAATACGTTTCATGGTAATTCGAGGTTGGCCTGTTGGAATAACATGCAGGCAGCTAAACCTGCTGTCTCTGTTCTAAGGATAAATTTACCCAGGCTCACCGGTTCGTAACCAGCTTCCTGTGCTGCATTTGCTTCTTCCCTGCTGAAGTCACCTTCGGGGCCGATAAGCACAACGACATCTGTACCTTTTTCTATTTTGTGTGACAAGTGTTTTTCCATACCTGTTTCACACCAGGCAATGAATTTCTTTCCAGTGAATCTTTGCTTTATAAACTTATCGAAACTGATGGTTTCATGAAGTAGCGGTAATCTACTCCTTCCTGATTGCTTAAGGGCAGCTATTGCAATCCGTTCGAGCCTTTCGGTCTTCAATCTCGTGCGCTCCGAGTGTTGACAGTTTAAAAGACTAATTTCATCTGCTCCCATCTCGGTGGCCTTTTCAACAAACCATTCTATGCGATCCGGATTTTTTGTTGGTGCAATTGCAATATGTAGCTTATTGCTAAGCAACCTTTTGTCGTCTTTCGGGTTGGATATTAATACCTTTGTTTGACGTTGGTCTGCCTCTTCAATAATGCCTTCATATAAATAACCTGCACCATCAGTAATGTTGAGTACATCCCCCGATTTCAGACGCATCGATTTAGCGATGTGACGTGATTCATTTTCATCGAATGTGAATTCAACCTTTTGGTTGTTAATAGAGTCCGGATTGAGGTGCGGGAGATAGAACAATTGCATTTCAGGAGGGTATTATAGTCAGTATATTCAAAGCTTCACACAAATTTTTTACCTCAAATGTAGGTGACTGTATAGCGGGTTTGTTATTCAGATTGATGTATAATTGGGCGATTCCTGCCAGCCGGGCTCCTTCAATGTCGGCCTCCGGTTCATCTCCAATCATAAGACTCTCTGAAACTTCTGCGCCGGTTTTTTTTAGTGCATAATTAAATATCGCCGGATTAGGTTTATTTACACCAGCCTCATCTGATGTAATCAAAGTCTCGAAGTATCGGTCAAGACCAGAATTGCGAAGTTTACGGCTCTGGATTTCCGAAAATCCATTGGTGATAATATGCATCCGATAATGTGGCTTCAATGCCTCAAGTACCTCATTGGTGCAAGGAAGTAAATTGGTCTTTGATGGACTCCGCTCTATGTAGAGTTCTGACATACTTATGGCCAGTTCCTTATCATTAAGGCTATACAGTGCTAGGGTTTGAATGAACCGGCCGACCGAGAGCAACTCTTTGGTAATCTCATGCCGTTTGTATGCTGCCCAAAGTTTTTCATTAATTGAGTGATAGTCGGTGATAAACACGTCAAACCCTGGGACTCCTCTCTCATTCAGGTTTAATTCATTATATAACTCATTGAGGGTTTCAGTTGAATTACGTTCAAAATCCCACAGGGTTCCATCCAGATCAAAGAAGAGATGAGTATACGGTTTCATGAAGTTGTGTTCCACGGTGCAAAGTTATAAAAAGTATCATCGTGGAAGATGTTAGTAGCCAAGAAGACCAGCCTGGTTTGCCAGGTACGTAAGGCTTAAACTCAGAACCAGAGCGATGAGCGGGGCAACCAGCCAAACAAGCCAAAACTTTTTGACAGTGTTGTTCTCCAGCATGATAAAAAGGCCTTTCTTACGAACACCAATTGCCATGATAGCCAGGGCATTTAGTTGTACCAGGGAGGTTGGAATCCCTTTCACTAAAGAGGCTGTGAGCAGCAAAGTCGCTGTTATTACAGATACCAGTGTCGCTTCTCGCGGCCCAAGGGCAGTAATTCCTTTTCCTGTTGACCTTATTACTCTGTATCCAAATATTGACGCTCCGATTCCAAAGCAGGGTGCAATTACCAGTGTAGATAATACCATTATCATTTTAAACTGAGCCTCGCCACCATTCGTCCCGGAGAGCTCATTCATTACCATTGAAACCAAAGGCCCTGTTGCATTGGCTACATTGTTTGAACCAATACTGAAAGCAACATAACATGCGGAGGCAATAAGCATCAGCCTGGTCATTGAGTAACGTGGTAAACGACGGCACGATTCAAGGTCTTGTGCCAACCATTTCTCTAATCTTCCCGACAGGAAATAGGTGAGGGAAAATGAAATGACAGGTAATAGAAACCAGGTAGGAATCACTTCTGTTAACAGCATCCTGGTGTTCAGGCTTTCGAGTAGTATCCCCGGCCCTGCTAAAGCAAATACAGTTGATTGTGAGGTGCTCTGGGGAACCCCAAGCAAATTGGCAATCATCAATGAAATTGCAACCGATAACAATACGATAGTGGTGACTGTTAGGGTTAATTCATCAGCGGGTAACAGACCCTTTCCAAGAGTGAGAACTACTCGCTTTCCTGCTAAAATGGCACCGAAGAACACAAATAAACCAAACAATCCGGGTATCGCGAATCGTTTGATTACATTCGCTCCATAAGCCGCCGAAAAGGCCGGCGCTGTACCGCTTCCTCCCATATTGATTGCCAGAAACATTCCTACAATCAACGGTAATAATATCGACGATAGCATCATTAATTTTCGACTGTCTGTGAGTAAATGTGGCTGCAAGGTACCGATTTTACATAAATCTGAGCTTTTTAGTGGTAAAGATATCCGGAAATTTGTTTTTCACTCAATTTCGTTGTATTATTGCGATATCATTTTAATATCATTAATCAATCATTGTAATTTTATGAAACAGGAAAAGTTTGTGACCCCCATGTCGGGTTACC
Source organism: Bacteroidota bacterium (assembly GCA_003250395.1). Lineage (GTDB taxonomy): Bacteria > Bacteroidota > Bacteroidia > Bacteroidales > TTA-H9 > GWE2-42-24. The sequence goes on from QKGM01000002.1 coordinate 35,358, forward strand.
TGGGTTTGCTCGTATCATTGGTGCTGATTGGAGGAGGAATCGCTACTGCTATACTTTTACAGGAAGTGGTAGTTTTTATTGTTGCAGGGATTATACTGGCCGTCGTTGGTCTGTTCCTGCTGGCCGGTTTATTGGTTGTCAACCCTAACGAGTCGTCTGTGCTGGTGCTCTTTGGAAAGTATTCGGGAACTGTCGCTGGCAATGGCTTCTTTTTTATCAATCCCTTTTTTACCAGGAAAAAGATCTCGCTTCGTGCCCGTAATCTGAACAGTGACCCTATTAAAGTCAACGACAAACTTGGTAATCCTATCATGATTGGAATTGTACTGGTATGGCGTGTAAAGGAAACTTTTAAAGCTGCTTTTGAAGTAGATGATTATACTCATTTTGTTGATATTCAAAGTGAATCTGCTATCAGGAAATTAGCCGGGCATTATCCTTACGATGTCTTTGATGATTTACAAACTGAAATTAGCCTTCGCGCTGGAGGCGAAGAGGTTAACCAGGTTCTGGAGGATGAACTCGCCGAAAGATTAGCAATGGCGGGTATAGAAGTAATCGAAGCCCGCATCAGCTATCTGGCATATGCAAGTGAAATCGCGGGCGCTATGCTCCAGCGTCAGCAGGCAACTGCCATTGTAGCTGCGCGTCAGAAGATTGTTGAGGGTGCTGTAGGTATGGTTGAGATGGCACTTGAGATGTTGTCTACGCGCAGAATTGTAGATCTGGATGATGAGAAGAAAGCAGCGATGGTTTCGAATCTGATGGTTGTTCTTACATCTGATAAGGCAGCTAACCCGGTGATCAACACAGGTACGTTAAACCACTAATCGATAAAATGGCTCAGAAGAAAAATTTTGCCCTGCGAATCGATCCTGCAGTAATGAGCGCCATTGAGTCATGGGCAGCCGATGAATTCAGAAGCGTGAATGGCCAGATAGAATGGATCATTACACGATCGCTGAAGGAGGCGGGTCGCTTGCCTAAAAGTTCACTGGCTGGTAAAGATACGCAAGCGCAGGAGTAATGAAATGGGTTCAGGGTGTTGAAGATGCAATTGACAACAATCTATATACCTGTTTTGCTTTAACCGTTAAAAAAAACGATTTGAATTTATACAGGTTTTCCGGTAAGTATAAAAATAAGTTATTTATCAACGCTTACTACCCAATTACAACCTGAAGGTTGGTGGCGAATAATTTGACAGCGATGGCTAACAATATTACGCCAAAGAATTTTCGCAGAATAAAAATGATATCGCCACCAACTACTTTTTCAATTTTCTCAACCGACCTGAGTACAAAATAGACGAATATCAGATTAAGTCCCAGTCCTATCAGAATATTTATCATAGCATACTCAGCCCGCAACGAAAGTAACGTTGTCATCGCGCCCGGGCCTGCTATCAATGGAAAAGCTACAGGCACCAGCGTTGCACCCGATCTCCCTTCGCTTTTAATAATCTCGATCCCTAAAATCATCTCGAGCGCAAGAATAAAGATTACAAAAGAACCTGCTACAGCAAACGAAGCTACATCTACCCCGAAGAGATTCAACATGGCTTCTCCGGCATAGATAAAAGCGAGAAAGATGACCAGTGATACCAGAACTGCCCTGCCTGCACGAATTTGTTTATGCTGGCTTTTCAGACTGAGAAAAATAGGGGTGGAGCCCAACACATCTATAATCGCGAACAGTACAACAAAAGCACTGAAGATTTGAATTAGGTTTATTTTTTCTAGCATTAGGTAATTTTTAAGCAAAGGTAAAGTATTTGCTGCGAGCAACAGTAAGGTCTTTTGATCGCAGCGTTGAAAGGCTGTCTGCAATGACACGCTTTCAGTTAATGTATCGTTATCGAGCGAAAGTCTGTAAATGTACTGATTCGACCCATCTTATGTCAGCTTTCACTTATTGCTTATAAGCCAGGGTAGTTTTTACAAATTTAGATACCTGGAAAACATTATAAGTGTATTCGGGTGTTGAAGTGGTGACGCGATGCTTTCCCTTTCACCTTCCGTATTTATCCATTCACTTCATTATTTCACCTGTTCAGGGGATCTTAATTGCATGTGGTATATGCTTAAATGCATCTTTGTGTCATTCATTCAACGATATGCAAAAATTAAAAACAATAATCGCAAGAATGGTAAATACGGTGGCAAGGAATGTCAATAAACCTGATTTGGTTATGGCTACCATTGCACCTCAAAAAAAAGCCATGAATTATTTTTTCACTGTTCTTGTTTTTATGTTCCTGATTTCCGGAACTCAGTGCCAGACACTCATCTCAGGTACCATTACCAATATGAAAAACGAACCGCTCCCCGGTGCCAATGTCATGGTAAAAGGTTCCATTGACGGAGCCTCTTCCGATACACTGGGCCATTTCTCCTTTACCACCCATCGCAAAGGAGAAGCGATTCTCCTGACAACTTTTATCGGGTTTGAAGCAGATGAAACTCAGGTGAAACTTGACGGAACTGATATATATGTCGTTTGTCGCCTCAGGGAGCAATCGGCTTCTCTGGCCGATGTCGTCATTACAGCCGGTAGCTTCGAGGCATCCGATAAGAAGAAGGGTGTTACGCTGAAACCACTCGATATCCTGACAACTGCGAGTGCTGCCGGTGATATTTATGGTGCCCTGAGTACTCTCCCTGGTGCATCGGTGGTTGGTGAGGATGGCCGCCTTTTTGTGAGGGGGGGTGATGCATATGAAACAAATACATATATCGATGGCATGCGGGTGAAAAAGCCCTATTCTTCCACAACTCCCGACCTTCCATCCCGTGGAAGATTTTCCCCACAACTCTTCACCGGTACCACATTCAGTTCAGGGGGGTACTCAGCCCAATACGGTGAGGCTTTATCTTCTGCCCTTATCCTTAACACCACCGGGATGGCTTCTGAAAGCCAACGGGGGATTGGTCTGATGGGGCTTGGGATTTCTGCTTCCAAAACGTGGGCTGGAGAGAAAGTTTCAGGAACCATTGGTGCCGAGTATTACGATCTGAAATTATACAATAGTCTTGTGAAACAAAGAGTGAGTTATGATAAGGACCCGGTAGGTGCGGGTATTAGTTTTAACCTTCGGAAAAAAAACAACCATGATGGATTATTACGTGTAATGGGAAATGCCTCTTTGAGCCGGGTGGGTCTCTGGTATCCTGATTACGAAAATAATGGGGTACAATCACCTGTCAACCTGGATAACGATAACCTTTTCCTGAACAGCCTCTGGACAACATCTGCCGGCGACGGTTGGGGATTGAAACTTGGTCAGGCATTCAGCTACGACAACAACAGGCTTCGGCCTGGCGAACGCGGGATCGATGAAAAAGACCTTTTTTACCAGGGTAAACTGTCGTTCTATAAGGAATTTACCCCAAAAGTGAACCTGCTGGCGGGCGCTGACATCAGCCTGAGCAGATTTGTTCAGGAATATACTGATCCTTCTTCCTCTCATTTTCGTGTTGAAATCAGCGATCAGATGCCAGCGCTTTTTGTCGAATCGGAGGTGATGGTAATGCGCAGAATCGCAATCAGGGCAGGTCTTCGGGGAGAATGGTCACCGATGCTGGGCGAATTGGTAGTGAATCCGCGTTTTTCCGCTGCATGGCTTATTGGCGAGGATAGTCAGATATCTTTTGCTTCTGGTATCTTTAACCAGAAGCCACAGGAGCAACTGCTCAGGTTTACCAGGAATCTTGGTTTTGAGAGGGCAGAACACTACATTCTTAATTATCAGATACAGAAAAATGACCGGATTTTCAGAATTGAACTGTATCAAAAAAACTATTCTAACCTGGTATGCTATAACGGTTTAGATTTTACCAATGCAACCACATATAACAACAGAGGGAATGGTTATGCCCGTGGACTCGAGATCTTCTGGCGCGATCAGCAAACAGTGAAGGCACTTGATTACTGGGTGTCGTATAGTTTTATCGATACCCGCCGCCTTTACCGCGATTTCCCGGTGAAAGCCCGTCCCTCTTTTGCCCCGGAACATAATTTTTCATTGGTAGCAAAGTGGTGGGTGGCGAAGCTTAATACACAATTTGGCGGCACCCTTTCCATGGCTTCAGGACGACCTTACAATGATCCCTCTTCAACTGGCTTTATGGATAAACTAGCACCGAGTTATTTTGATATAAGCCTCAACGCGAGTTACCTATTTCCTTTGTTCGGTAGAACTTCTGTGCTTTACCTCTCAGTCAGCAACATTACAGGTCGGCAGAATATATTTGGTTACCACTTTTACCAGTCGGCTCAGGGGACTATCATATCAGATCCTGTGAAGCCTGAAGCCGACAGGTTCTATTTTATCGGCGTGTTTTTCAATTTTAGCTAACAGTTACTCTCTATATTTTTAATTAAATCATTTATTTATGAAAAACTTAGCTCTTACATTCTTTATCCCGCTCCTGCTTTCTTTTACACTCTCGGCCCAGGATTATGATGCCGACCTTCAAGTGCTGCTTCCCCGGATCGGAACAGCAAAAACAGGAGCCGACTATGCTCTGGTAGCTTCGCAACTAAACAGTCTGGCACAATCAGAACCTGGCCGCTGGGAGGCTCCATTCTGGAGTGCTCATTGCCTCGTACTCCAGGCTTTCAGTGAAAAGGAGGCAGATAAGATTGACCCAATACTCGATCAGGCGGAGTCTCTGCTCGAAAAGCTCATTCAACAGCATCCGGATGAAGCCGAATTTTATGTGCTGATGGCTATGCTCAATCAGGCACGTATAAGTGTGAACCCTATGACACGTGGAATGAAGTACTCAGGCCTTGCCGACAAAAACATTGAGAAAGCGATGAACCTCGATCCTGATAACCCGCGTGCCTGGTACCTGAAGGCTTCCAATGTACTTTATACTCCAGCTATGTTCGGTGGAGGTAAAGAGAAGGCCAGGCCTATTTTTGAAACTGCTGCTGAAAAGTTTGGTACCTATAAACCCCGTTCCCCTTACCATCCCGATTGGGGCAGGGAGCAAAACGATGCGAAAATCAAAGCTTGCGAATCTAATTAATAATAAAGCCTCATCCGGTGATCCAAAGATTTCCTCTGTTCTTATGGTATCTTTGGATCTCCGGGGCGCTTAGCACACCATTTTACTACATTTACACCATGAAAAAACCTGTAGCCATTCAGTGGGCTAAAAACGTAGTTCTGATCCTCGGCCTTTCTATCGGGTTCGGGTTATTGTTTGCCTTTATTTTTAGTGGTTTCAGGATGTTTAAACTACCCCGGTTGATCTCAATTGCACTGTATTCGGTTTCGATTGGTGCGATTGTCTGGGGCGGAAGTGAATTGATCTCGAGGTGGGTTCCGCGTTATTGGCCCTGGCATGTGAACCCCGGCCGTACATTTACAATCAATTTTGCTTTCTGTATTGTTTACACGCTGGTCAGTATCAGTGCTTTCAATTTCGCTGTCTTATACCCAAGGGGTGAAGCCATGACAGACTGGAATGGTTTTATCTGGTCTGTTCTGATGCATACGTTGATTGCCGTTATTATCACCATTATTATTTTCATGTACTTCTTTCTGAAAAAATTCCTGAGCCATTGGCGTGAAGGGATGCAACGGGAGGAACAATACAAACGGGAGGTTATAATGGCACAATATGAGGTGCTGCAAAGCCAGGTGAATCCCCATTTCCTGTTCAACAGTTTAAGTGTCCTCACCTCGCTCGTGGAGACCGATCAGAAGGCAGCCGTGAAGTTTATCGGTAAACTGGCTGAGGTGTACCGCTACGTGCTCGATATGCGTGATCAGGATACCGTAAGTTTGGCTGATGAGCTCAAACTGGCGGGATCTTATCTTTTCATGCAGCAATACCGGTTTAATGAACAGTTGATAGTGAGCATCAATATCAAAAATCCAGTCGGAAAAATTGTACCGCACTCTTTACAAATGTTGCTCGAAAATGCGCTGAAACATAATATTATTTCTGAAGATAACCCCCTCAGGATTGAGGTGTACGAGGAGGAAGGTTACGTGGTTTGCAGCAATACATACCAGCCACGCGAGGTTATAGAACCTTCGACGGGCACAGGATTGAAAAATATTACCGGGCGTTATGCAGTCCTGACTCCCAAACCGGTGCTCTCGGGTATCGAAGGCAATAGTTTTGTAGTACGAATACCTGTCATAGCATGAGAACTATTATTATCGACGATGAACGTCTTTCGGCTCAACGGCTTGAAAAACTTATAGGAGAGGTTGCCCCCTTTGTAAGGGTAGAGGCTGTTTTGACAGGAGTGAAATCAACGCTTGACTGGCTTGGTTCGAACCCGCATCCCGATTTTCTACTGCTCGATATCCAACTGGGTGATGGGTCGGGTTTTGATATACTGGAACAATCAGGGGTTAAATGCCCTGTGATTTTCACCACGGCTTTTAATGAATATGCTGTAAAGGCATTCAGGATGAATGGCATCGACTATCTGTTGAAGCCCGTCGACCCCGTTGAGCTTTCAGAGGCGCTCGAAAGAGTGAAGGAGAGGAGCGCTGGTACCCAGGCTCCTCTCAGTTCAGCAGAAATGGCGATTGCCCTGCAAATGATTACACGTCGATATAAAGAGCGGTTTATGATCAGGTCGGGCGAAAAAATCCACATATTGCCCGTAGCTCAGGTGGGAGCCTTTATCAGCCTGGAAGGAGAGACCTTTGCATCTACCCTTGAAGGAAGACTTTTCGACCTTGATCTTACCCTTGATCAGCTTACCCGTTTGCTTGACCCCGATAAATTTTTCCGGGTAAGCCGGAAATACATAGTTGCTATTGATGCTATCGCGAGCGTTTCGGTGTATAGTGGTTCGCGTCTGAAAATCAACGTGAAGGGGGTTAAAACCGACGAAGTGTTTGTCAGTCGTGAAAGGGTAGGAGAATTCAGGGCATGGATGGATCGCTGAGAATACTCCAAGTATCAGGCTTCCGTAAAATACCCTTTATGGCTGATATCTGTTGGAAATCTCCTTTCAGAAGCTGCCTCCATGTCAATCCATTGTGCCTGGGTTCCTGAAATGGGCTACAGGCCTTGCAATGAACAGGGGTTTTGATTCACGGATAATTTCAAACCATGATCGTGCCGATTAACTGACTGTCGGAAACAGCCGAGGGGGTGGCTTTTAGGAGAATATTCTCAAGAGAATAGAAACCAATGAAGAACCAGATGGAGTCTCCGGGGTTAGTTGGTGGCAGTATGATTTCTGCTTGTTTTTGCGACCGTGTGACAACCGACCGGATGCCAGTCACTTCGAGCGTCCGGTCGTTTACGGCAGCGATCATCGCTACATCCTTTTCTGACCACGATTGCCATATTACCGGATCGTCCCAGCTGACAAGGGCTTCGGTAGTGCTGATCAGCTCAACTTTCAGTTCTGAAGCCCCTGCCAGTGTCCCTTTACTGATCATCAGCCATCCAAGGCCACTTTTCTGATCTGACTGGTTCATCCGCCTGATGTTAACCGATAATGCCCCGGCGAAGGCTGAACGTGCTTCCTGTTTGATTATAAACCCTATCCTGATGTAATCTGCCAGATGTTGTAACACGCGCATTACACGGCTAAAATCATGCTGGCATTCAAGTTTTCTTCCTCTGGCCTTTTTTTTCGGCTTACCCGGAAGCGTTCTTGCAATGGTTTGCCCGTAAGCATTGTAAACAGATATATTACCAATTTTTCCGGAATATTCTGTAAAAAAAGAATTGATTTTCATGATGTTAATAATTTAAAAGTGAGTATAATAATTAATAAATGATTATAGCAACCCCAACGGTGAAAACCTTCACCTTTTGCCTTTTGCCTTTGAAAAGATGGGTACCCACTTTAAAATTGAAAACTGTTGCAGCCGGTTTGCAAGGCTCGGTTCCGGGCTGTTGAGGGTCGGTTCAGAATTGCGTCACCTTTTGGTTTTTTATGAAGTTGAACCGAAGATGAAGCGTAGCTAAAGCGTAGGTCTAGCGTGTGGCCAGGGTTCGTTATCGATCTGTTTTCGCCTGATCTTTTGTTTTGATTCTATTCAAAACCAGCCTGATCAGAACAAAAAATCGTGCCAAACTCATGTTAAGGGGCTGTATGGATGAATTTTTTTTTCTGTTGCGCGATATCCGGGTATCCAATAGGCATTGCGATGGCCGGCACGACAGCCCGGATTGTAATTATTAAATATTTTCTTCTGAATGTGATACATCATGTGTTATTTAACCGGAAAGGAAAAGCTGATTCGAGAACTTGTGTATCAGTATTCCGGTTATTGTTTGTTTTAACGCCCCTCCTTCTTTCTGTCACGGGTTGTAACCTGTTTCAGGTTCTTACGTCTTGTAGTGAAGGAAATTTTCCGGTGGGTAAAATCATCTCGTGGTACCTATCGTTATTTCACCATTACCAAAATGATCAGATGACACATATTACTTATGACCTTCGTTGTGGAGGTCGCGATTCGAATTCGTTCTATCAGGAAATCAGCGGTTTCGCTACCGAGGTAAATGTCCGTATCGAAGATCGTCTTGGTGCCACCATTGATTCTATGATTTCGTTTGTCAGGGAAAATTCGTTGGAACGGCCCCGCAGCCGGGCCGAGTATGCTGTCGAACTGCTCACCATCGGTATGGCCTGGGACAGGTATCTTGGAGCGGCACAGCGAACGCCGTGGATAACTACCATGCTCCTGCAACGTCTCTATAATATTCGCCGTTCAAACCAACGCCTTAAGCCTGTGGCTGACAGCCTCAGAGGGATTATCAGCGGACGTTGTATTGTGCCGCGTATTGGAGCACCCGCGAAGGATTCTTCATTTTCGTCGGATACCCTAAAGCTCCTGATTCGCTGGCTTGGCGCAACAGGTGAATTTAAAGATGAGACCCGGAGAATGCAATCATGGTATCTCTTTTTTAAACATCAGCAGCCTGGTTATTCAGGGAGTGTTTTGAAAGAGGTGTTGGCTGTTTTTGACTGGTTCAGGGAAAAATCGAAAGAGAGATTGGGTAAATACACCACCGGTGTTGATTCATTTTTGAAAGAGCAGCACCCCGCGTACCGTCACCGTGAAGACGTTATTTTTTGCGGGAAGCAGGAAGTTGAATACCATTTGAATATGGTAGGTGCCGAGATCATGAACCGGGGATTTGCCCCCGGGTACAGGAAGACTACCCATAAAACCCTGCTCGTACCCGGATGTATGCGACCCAACGATGGTGTTAGCTGTAAAGCCAATATGGAGGGGATGAATATTACCTGTACCGGTTGCACGCCTGAATGCAGGGTTAACCGGTTGCGGCAAATCGGGTTGCTGAATGATTTTGATGTTTTTATTGTACCCCATTCTTCAGGGTTCACCCAATGGTTGAAGCGTTGGGAGAATAATGAAGAAACAGGGCTTATAGCTGTTGCTTGTCTGCTCAATCTTGTCCCGGGAGGTTACGAGATGCGTGAGCTTAATATCCCGGCACAGTGTCTGTTGCTCGATTTTTGTGGTTGCAGGAAACACTGGCACCCACGGGGAATTGTTACCGAGGTTAATGAACAGCGGTTACTTGAACTGGTACAGTTGGCTGGCCACAGGCTTAATTAGTGTAGCCTGATAACCTTGTGGTTTTGATAGCTTGTTACCATGGTAGCACAGTAGCATTGAAGGTTATTCAAACAAAACCAGCCCCGTCGGGGCTGGTACAAATGATGTTTTGGTTTTATTTTAATCTTTCCCTGAACGGAATTGATAATAGTACCGGAGTGCCGGTCATGGTTATATCAGGCAGTCAGTACGCGTATCAGTTCTTTCGAGTGAACACACATCACCGGGAAGGGAGACCTGTTGACCATTTGCTGGGCGTAAGGTCCCAGGAACAGGCTCGACATCTTGGCGTCCTGTTCGGTCATGATGATGATGAGGTTGGCGTCCACTTTCCTGGCATATTCGATGGTATTTTCAAGCATGTTTTTGCCCTTGATCGAAGCTTTCACCAATTTTACATTGGCTTTTTGAAGATATTTGATGGTTTGCTGGGCATAATGGTTGGTAGTGACCATTACCTCGTGGGTAGGGGCTGCATAGGTTGCCAGAACGTGGATTTCGGCGTCGAATAATTGAGCCAGTTTACAGGCAATAGGAACTTTTTGTCTGGTTTCGAGTGTATGGTCAATAGGAAGGATAATACGTTTAAGCACATGATCTACGTGTACACCTTCCCTGATGGTAATCACCGGGCAATGTGCATTTGATACGATCCTGAAAGCATTACTTCCCATCCAGAATTCTTCGAAACCTGAAGCCCCGTGTGTACCAGCCACGATAAGCCATGCATCACGTTCGCGCGCTTCATTTACGACTTCCTGATAAACCTTTCCTTCGCGGATCCGGTATATCAGTCTACTGTCGGGCATCAGGCTCTGATATCGTTCCGAGAGTTCTTCGAACAGCTTGGTGGCTTCGTCGATAGGATCGGAGTATTTGTAAATAGTACGCTGGGGCTTGTGGGGGTTGTGTACAAACACCATCACCACATTGCTTTTCGACAGTTTAGCGATGCTGATAGCGTGTTCAAGAGCATTGATTGAACAGAGAGAAAAGTCGATGGCAACTACAATCTCGTTTCTCATAAGAAAATGATTTGATGATTTTATTATAACTTATCGTACATTACCTTATCAGGTACAACATAAGCGTTTGGAAATTCAGTGATTACCAGTTGCCTGAAGCCTTCAGCATCCATACGGGTTCTGAAATCACCTACCCTGACTTTGTAATAGGGTTCATTGAAAGTCAGATATGCCCCATATTCGGGGAATAGTTCAGTGAAGCGATCACGCGCGTTGATTGCTAATTGCTTTGAGTTGTTTCCTGATTCGAAATAGACCTGTACACGCCATCCTTCAATTGCAGGATTGGCTTTATTGTGTTCAATATGACGAATCAAAAGGGTATCAATTCGTGCATCCTGCTTTATGACAAGAGTTCCTTGTGCTGACTGGGCATTTACCAGTGTTGAAAGGAGACAGATAATAACAACAGAAAGTATGTTAATGGCATGTTTCATTTGGCGTTTATCTGGTTCAGCAGTGAGAAATAACGGTTGTATCTGAGGCATTATTTTACTATACTGTATAGGAAATCATTTTAATCTACACTTTATATTGACCCGGCTGGATACTCAGTACCGGAACAGGAGAGTCGTTGACCACCTGACGTGCAAAGGGACCTAAAATGTTTGATCCCGCATTTCCCTGTTCTGTCATAATGCTGATGAGTTGAGCCCCAACATTGCCTGTATAGTCAAGGAGGCCCTTCACGAGGTTATCGGTTTCAACAACTGATATAACAGTCTCTACTCCCATTTTACGGGCTTCACCAGCTGCTTTTCTGGAGTAGCTCTCAATTTTGGTTCTGAGCGATTTGGTAGAAACAGTCATCATGGCGGCAATGTGTACAATGGCTTCTACATTTTTGGCGAATTCCAATGTAAAAGGCAACTTGTGAAGAGTTTCCAGGGTACTGTCGACAGGCATCACGATGGAGTCAATCCTGCGCCCGGCATCCGCGTCATGTCGTAAAGTAATTACAGGGCAGGGCGAATGAGAAACAATCCTGTAAGCATTACTGCCAATCCACCCTTCTTCAAATCCACTGACACCATGAGTGCCTGCAATAATGATATCGGCTTCACTCAAGATTGCCTGACGGGAAACCTCCTGATATACTTTTCCCTTACGAAGTTTGTAAAAAATTCTGCCTGAATGAATTTTTGAGCCATAGCGGCCGACGAGTTCCTCAAAATGTTCGCGGGCTTCATTGCGCAGTTCATTCTTCACGTTTTCATATATTGATTCACGTTCAGTCTGATGATCTACCCAAACAAGTGTAAGCCCGGCACCCGTACGATTTGCCAATCCAATCGAAAACTCAAGGGAACAGATCGATTCGGGTGAAAAGTCGATGGCTGTTAATATCTGTTTCATGACTTTACGGTTTTTCTGAAAAGAGAGCCAGCGCCAATCCCATTACCGATGACATCTTTCCATATTGTTTTGCTAAATTACAACTAATACTAAAGGAAACGATACCTTAAGGGTACTACAATCGAAAAAAATGGGCTATTTGTCCGGACTTCATTATTGTCATCATGTTTTCGGCCTTTCGGTTTTGTCTTCTTTGAAATCACCCGGGCTCAGAAAATTGTAAGGCTTCACTGAATCTGATTACCCTTTGGGAAGATTTACCCCTTAACAATGGATCAGGGAAAGTGCCTGGTAAAGGGATACATTACTGACTCGCCGATATCTGGCGCGGTGAATTGAAATTCTGTCACTACCTTTGCAACAGGCAACAAGTAAATACCTACACTTGTTGGTGATAACTATTTTATTATGAATCAGAATCTTGATGCAAGCGGGAATGCCCTTTCACCGGCTGAACGTGAGTTGGAAAAAGCACTCAGGCCACTCAGTTTTGATGACTTCTCGGGACAGCCCCAGGTGGTTGACAATCTGAGCGTATTTGTTGCAGCCGCCAGACAACGTGGCGAAGCCCTCGATCATGTATTGCTTCATGGCCCCCCGGGTTTGGGAAAAACCACCTTATCGTATATCATAGCAAATGAGTTGGGTGTTGGTATCAAGATGTCGTCAGGGCCAGTGCTTGATAAGCCTGGTGACCTAGCGGGTTTGCTTACAAATCTTGAACCCAATGATGTCTTGTTCATTGATGAGATACACAGGTTAAGCTCTGTAATAGAAGAATATCTCTATTCGGCGATGGAAGATTATAAGATCGACATAATGATCGAAACAGGCCCCAATGCCCGTAGTGTACAAATAGCGCTGAATCCTTTTACCCTTATTGGTGCCACCACCCGAAGCGGACTTCTGACGGCTCCCTTAAGGAGCAGGTTTGGGATCAATGCACGGCTCTCGTACTATGATTCAGATACGCTGGCGCGTATTGTTATGCGTTCTGCTGCTATCCTGAGGGTTGAAATCGCTTCTAACGCGGCTCTTGAGATTGCCAGGCGGAGCAGGGGGACGCCTCGTATCGCGAACCTGTTGTTGCGCAGGGTACGTGACTTCGCCCAAATAAGGGGAACCGGAAGAATCGATATGGAGATTGTTAAGTATTCACTGACGGCATTAAATGTTGATCAGCATGGACTTGATGAGATGGATAACCGCATCCTGACAGCTATTATCGACAAATTTGGAGGGGGGCCGGTAGGTCTGACAACTATCGCTACAAGTGTAGGGGAGGATCCGGGAACCATTGAAGAGGTGTATGAGCCATTTCTGATTCAGGAGGGATTTATTCAACGAACGCCACGGGGGCGTGAAGTGACAGCATTGGCTTACAAGCACCTGAAACGTGTCATGCCTTTGACGGGGAATCAGGGAATTCTGGATTTGGAGTGAGAGGTTTTAGTTTATGCCGGAAACCACCCAACAAACGATACGCCATCTGGCACTTGAAGCCGGTTTTGATTTCTGTGGATTCACAGGAACCGACCTGTTGAAAGATGATTTCCAGCGGTTGAAGTCTTGGATTGCTGATGGATTTCACGGATCGATGGGATGGATGGAACGAAATCCTGACGTAAGGACTAATCCGGGATTGCTTGTGCCGGGATCGAAATCTGTTATCGTGCTGCTGACGGGGTATTATACCAGTAGTGGCTACAGGGAAGGTTCATTACAGGTGGCAAGGTATGCCCGTTACAAAGCAGATTATCACGATGTCATCAGACAGCGACTTCTTCATCTATCTGAGAAGATTAATGCATTGTGGCCTGATGGAGCTGTAAAGTCTTATACAGATACAGGTCCGGTGGCAGAACGTGCACTGGCTGCCCGGGCAGGATTAGGTTGGATTGGGCGCAACAGTTGTCTGATTGTCCCCGGGGGAGGATCCTATTATTTTATTTCCGTTATTTTCAGCAGGCTTGAATTGAAAGCTGATCTGCCTGTCATGGCTGATCATTGTCCTCCATCCTGTAACAAATGCCTCGTGGGATGTCCGACGGGTGCACTGGTTGCACCCGGTCGTCTGGATGCCCGTAAATGTATAGCGTATCATACTATCGAGAACAAAGGCGAAATTGATCAGGTAGTATCCGGAAAGATGAATAACAGGGTTTTTGGTTGCGATATCTGTCAGGAGGTTTGCCCCTGGAACCGAAGACCGAAGGAAGCCAGACAACCGATTGGCGAAGTAAACATTGTGCTCGAACATCTTGAGCGCGCTGGATGGCAATCTTTAACGCATAATGAATTCCTTGGATATTTCAGGAAGACTCCGCTTCACCGGACTGGTTATCATCGGATGATGCGGAATGTAGCCGTATGTCTTAAGTCAGATTTAGGGGATGTAGATTAACCAGAAGGTTGTTTCGTCCCGCTTTACGATTGCCTGTCTACTTTTATCCTGATTTCACGCCTGATACCCAGTTTCCGCATTCGTGAGTCGAGGGTCTTTCCATTTATCCCTAAGAGCCTGGCTGCCCCTTTTTCTCCGCTAACCCTGCCCTGGGTTAATTCCAGTGCCTGAAGAATATGTTCGGTTTCCAGTTCTTCAAGTGTTTTGAAGTTTTGAAGTTGATGACTTAAGTTCTGAAGGTGAGAGGCAGGCCTGAAATCTGCCAAGTCGAGAAATGGGCCGTTGCTTATAACAACTGCGCGTTCAATGGTGTGCTCCAGTTCCCTGACATTGCCGGGCCATCGGTAATCAAGCAGGCGCATGAGGTCAGTTTCGCTGACTTTCATGATCGGTTTCCCGATACGACGGCAATAAAGTTCAATGAAATAGTTTATAAATTCCGGAATATCTTCATGCCGGTTCCGGAGAGGGGGGATATCAATTGGAAACACGTTAAGCCGATAAAAGAGGTCTGAACGGAATTTTCCCTGTTCTGCCTCATTCTCCAGATTACGGTTTGTTGCAGCTATGATTCTTACATCGGTTCGAATGACAGAACGCCCGCCTATTCTTTCAAATTCTTTTTCCTGGATCACTCGTAGCAGTTTGGCCTGAACTTCCAGTGGCAGTTCCCCGATTTCATCCAGAAAGATAGTTCCTCCGTTTGCCAGTTCAAACTTACCGATTCTTCGCTCGGTAGCACCTGTAAAGCTTCCTTTCTCATGACCAAAAAGTTCAGATTCGATTAGTTGTGATGGCAGTGCAGCACAGTTTACTTTGATCAGGGGACCATTCGTGCGTAACGAATTGTTATGTAAGGCGACAGCTACTAATTCTTTCCCTACACCAGTCTCTCCCTGAATCAGCACTGTCGTGTCAATAGGGGCAACCTGCTTCACGCGTCGCAGAGTAGAAATCATGGCATCACTCCGGGCGATAAAACCTTTGTCGTGCATCTTTTCACTCATCTCTCCGAGCAAAGAAAGCTTTTCCTGTTCCAGTTGACTACGCAGGGTATTGATCTCAGCAAACGCGTAGTAGTTTTCCAGAATAAGTTGGAGTTGGGGTACCATGAGTTGAAGCAGTTCCAGTTCAGTCGGGGTGAATGAATCATGCTTGCTGCTACCAAGAAAGAATATTATTTCGGCATCGGCATCTGATCGAAGTGATACGAAAACTCCTCCATTAAGTGGAAGTTGGTTTAGAAGATGGTTTTGATATTCCTTTTTAGAGGCCACCATGTTGATATCTTCTTCGTTAAGCCTGAATACTTTTTGTCTGGAATTAAAGATATCGATGTGTCGGGATATTTCATTGGAGTCCAGCATGACCCCTTCAGGGAGTCTGAAAAACCTGAAGGAACCTTCACTGTCTTTGAGGAAACTTACTTCGAGCCGGGCTTCAAATGTGTTACTTATGACTACTATGTTGAAGAAGTCAAAGTTTACCCTGGTGTTTAGTTCGTAGGCAAGGTGCAGAAAAACATCAGGCTGATTGATGACCGAAAGTATCTTGTTGGTGAATTCGAGTTGGAAGCTGAAGAATTCCTGCCGTAGTTTGATATCCTGGTAATTGCGGGTATTGATGACGGCGCTGGCCATTAGGTTTCCAATGGCAAGCAATAGTGGAAAGTGATCATCAGGAATCGACATCGGTCTGCGGCACCCAAGAATTAAAAAACCTTGAAGTGCTCCCCCGAACAACAGGGGGATATATACCATTTCAATTATTCCAATGGCTCTGATAGCTTCGGCTGATTCTTTGAATTCTTCCGGAAAGCCGCTGACTACCAAAGGAGTTCTGATAACTTTTGGTGCTTCCATGTCGAAACACAGAGGAGGTTCAGACAGCGTTTTTATCTGAAAATCTGATGGATGATTAAGCAGGGCTCCGTTCCCGGTAGTTATCTCCGATCCGGTCCAGAATATATTTCCTACCCCTTTCCCGGTATCTATCTGAATTATTCCGGAAATATGATAATCAAACCACTTCTTCAGTTGGTTATGAATAGTCTGGAACAGAGTCTCTTTTTCCTGAATGGTGGCGATAACCTCTCCAATTGTAACCAATAATTCCGTTTCGTGCATATCAACATTTTCTTAAATAAAAGAAGCACAAATATACAATTTCTTTTATTTAGGAAAATAGAGTTTAAGGAGATAAATACATATAATTGAATATTAGGTTTTTGTATTTATTTTCCTGGTAGATGATAGATCTGGCATGACATTGGTATGGAGTATTGCATAAAGAATAGAAGAACTAAATTAAATTACAAAATAAGTGAGCATAAACATGAAAGAACAAACGAAATTAAGCTATACACTACGTTGGATTTGGATGATAGCCCTACCGATGACAACTGCCTGTACGGGTGCAGGAGGACATGAAAATCAAAAAGAAGCTGTACGGCAACCTGTTAGGATAGAAGTTGCACCAGCAACTATAGCTGGCCGTGAAGTTGGTTTCAGGTATAATGGAACCATAGAGCCTCAACGTACAACGCCCTTAAGTTTTCAAATCAATGGTACTATAGAAAAAGTTTTTGTGGATGAGGGCGATGCTGTGAGAGCCGGAGAATTGCTGGCTACACTTGATGCCACAGATTTCACCAATGCAAAAAACACAACGAAGGCTGCATATGAGCGGGCGCTTGATGCATACAACAGGCTGAAGCCTGTTCATGAAAGTGGGAGCCTGCCCGATGTGAAGTGGGTTGAAGTAACCACGACTCTTGAGCAGGCAAGAGCGATGCTGAATATGGCTGAGAATAATCTGAAGAAGACTTCGCTTTATGCACCTGAAGATGGAATTATTGGAACCCGGAAGGCAGAACCCGGGATGAGTTCTCTGCAGGTAGAAGCTCCTTTCGTAATCATCGATATTAGGAAAGTTTTGGTAAAAATTGCTGTACCTGAACAGGAAGTTCCTTTGGTGAGCAAAAATGCAAAAGCATCCATACTGGTTCGTGCACTTGGAAACAAAACATACCAGGGGATTGTGAGAAGCATTGGTGTTTCGGCAAATGTTATTTCAAGAACCTATGATATCAAGATCGAAGTGGATAACCCTGGATCACAACTGCTTCCCGGGATGGTTTGCGATGTTAATCTGGATGGAATGGTAACCGATAGCGTGCTTACAGTTCCTTCAACTGCGATTACTACCGATTCCTACGGAAAGCCCCAGGTTTATCTGCTCGATCATAAGACTATGCAGGTTGACCGCAGAAGTGTGGTCACCGGCCCTTATATCGGAAACGATATCACCATACTGAAAGGTCTGGCAGCAGGCGATGATGTGGTTGTGAAAGGAAAAGAAAAGATTTACCCCCATTGTAAAGTTGCGCTATGAATATGCTAAAGAGAAAGTTAAGCTGGATAGAGTCAGCGATGGTAAACCGGCAGATTGTCATTGCCATTGTTGTACTAATGGTTGCCTTCGGAATATATGGCCTGATGAAGATGCCCCGTCAGGAATTTCCGGAATTTACCATTCGTCAGGGTTTGGTTATAGGTGTTTATCCCGGAGCCACTTCGCAGGAGGTGGAAGAGCAGCTTACCACTAAGGTTGAGAACTACCTCTTCGGGTTTAAAGAAGTAAAAAAGGCAAAAACCTATTCTCACTCAAGAGAGGGTATAATGATTGTTTATGTTGAGCTTGAGGATGATGTTGTTAATGCTGATCAGTTTTGGTCAAAGCTCAATAATGGTCTCAATACGTTAAAAATGAGTCTGCCTACCGGAGTAGCTGCCCTGATGACAAACAGTGATTTCGGGGATACCTCTGCACTGCTTATTACGCTTACATCTGATACGAAGAGTAACAAGGAGTTGGAAAAAATGCTTACAAAACTTGAAGCAGAAATCAGAAAAATACCGGCAGTCGGTAAGGTAAAGCATTCAGGACTTCAGAAAGAGAAGATTTTCGTAACGGTTGATCCCGCACGTATTAACCAGTATAATGTTAAACCGATGATGCTGATGGCAACCCTTCAGACAAACGGAATGAACGGATTTGCTGGTGATTTTGATAATGGTGTACAGAAAATGCCATTACATGTACCAGCCCGTATAAGTACTGAATCTGACCTGGGTAACCAGATGGTATATGCCGACCCAAATGGAAATGTAATCAGATTGAAGGATGTAGCTACTATAGAACGACGTTACGATGACCCTTCAGAGTATATCCGTTCGGATGGCCGGAATGCTGTTCTGTTGTCACTTGAGATGCAGCCTGGTAATAATATTGTGGATTTTGGAAAACAGGTTACAAAGGTGCTCGACCATTTTCAAAACGAAAATGAAGGTCTGGTACACCTGCAGGTAATCAACAATCTTCCACAGGTGGTTGATGATTCAATCTCCCACTTTATGGTTGAGTTCATGATGGCTGTGATAGCTGTTATCCTGGTTACCATGTTGCTTTTGCCTTTCAGGGTTGCATTGGTAGCTGCTATTACCATTCCTATTTCGATTCTTATGGGAATTGGACTCTTGTTCCTCATGGGCGTTGAGTTACATACTGTTTCTCTGGCAGCACTTATTATTGTACTTGGAATGGTTGTGGATAACAGTATCGTTGTTATTGATGACCATGTCGAAAAACTTGACCACGGACTTTCTCCCTGGAAAGCTGCATGGATGAGTGCACAGCATCTTTTTATACCTGTACTTACTGCTACAATGGCTATTAATGTGGCATTCTTTCCCATGATGTACCTTCTGACCGGGACGGCTGGTGACTTCATAGGCTCATTCCCGATAACCATAGCTATTACCCTTTCAATTTCAATGTTGGTTGCTATTTTGCTGGTTCCGACAATTAATTATTTTCTAATCAGGAAGGGATTGAAATCGGAGCAGTCGACTAATCGGAAATTCGATTTTCTGACCCTGCTTCAGGGGTGGTACGACAGGCTGCTCGATGCTGCTTTTAAAAACAAATGGATTACAATAGGAATTGGAGGTATTGTCGTTCTGGCTGGTTTCATAATTTTCTTCTTTACTCCTCAACAACTTTTCCCGACTGTCGAACGAAACCAGTTCGCTGTGGAGGTAACTCTCCCTTCCGGGGCATCAGTACAACAGACCGATAAAATTGTCGATTCACTCGAAAGAATTCTTATGACTGATTCGCGGGTAGTACATGTTACAAGCTTTCTTGGAACAGGGTCGCCACGTTTTCATGTCGCATATGCTCCCAAAGCACCTGCCTCTAATTATGGACAAATTATCGTGAATACTGCTTCAAATGAGGCTACCGATGATTTGCTTGATGAATATTCTGACCTCTATGCTGATTATTTTGCCGGCGCTCATGTTAAATTTAAACAACTGGAACTTAGTATGTCTGTTAGTCCAATTGAAATCCGTTTCAGTGGTGACTCAATTGCTGCATTGAAAATTGCTTGTGAGAAGGCTGAAGAAGTTTTAAGAACTCAGAAAGGTTTTATCTGGATACGCGATGACTGGGGAGATCCGCTTGCAGGGATTCAGATTGAAGCGATAGCTGATCAGACTGGCCGTCTGGGTTTGACTCGCGCGATCCTGGGAAGTTCGATGTTGATAACTACTGAAGGATTGCCTCTAACCACAGTTTGGGAAGGGGACTACCCTGTAGATGTAGTACTATACACTCCATCGTCTGATATAGTGAGTGATTTGGGCAACCAGTACATTACTCCTCCGCTCACAATGCAGCCTGTGCCACTTCGTACGGTTGCATCACTTAGCCCCGATTATCAGGAAAATACGATTGTAAGACGAAATGGAAGGAGAACTATGACGCTTTCAGCAGATGTTGCCCGTGGATTGGTACCATCAAAGGTTCTCAATGCTGTTAAGCCCAGTCTCGATAAGTTGGAATTACCTGCCGGTGTAACAATGGAATATGGTGGTGATTCTGAAAGCGCTATTGAAACCTTTATTCCTATGGTTTACTCTTTGATTATTAGTATTCTTATAATTTTCTTCATTTTATTATTCCAATTCAGGAAGGTGAACAAGACGATAATCATCATGTCGGGAATGCTGTTAGCCTTCCCTGGAGCTGCTCTGGGGTTATGGATAGCAGGTTATCCGTTTGGTCTGACAGCATTTATTGGGATTATGGGTTTATGTGGGATGGTAGTAAGAAATGGGATAATATTGGTTGATTATATCGAAGAGTTAAATAATGAGCAGGGGATGAGTTTACGTGATGCTGCAATTGCAGCAGGAAAACGACGTATGCGTCCTATATTCCTTACCTCGGCCGCTGCTGCGGTTGGTGTTATCCCTATGATTTTGAGCAAATCATTACTCTGGGGGCCACTGGGTACAGTCATTTGTTTTGGCCTTTCAGTTGCAATGGTACTAACATTAGTAATTATGCCGGTACTCTATGCTGTGGTTTTCTCCAATGTCAAACAGTCAGTAATACCTGAATAAATCTTTGAAAAATGAACAAATTATATAACCTATTCATCGCTTTCCTCTTCCTGGCAACTTCTACAGTTCTAAATGGACAGAGCCTTACGCTGGATGAATGCAGGCAGCTTACAATTCGTAATAACCAAACGATTAAGCAATCAGTATTGGATGTACAAAAGGCTGAACAGACAAGCATGGAAGCCTTTACACATTATTTTCCTAATGTGAGTGCCTCCGGTATAGCCATGAAAGCCAACGACTATTTAATTAAAGGGAATATTCCGCAAATGAATTTGCCGGTTTATGATGGAAACCCTGTCAATTTATTGAATCCAACTCAATTTGCTTATTTTCCGGGTGCTTCTCTGAATCTCCTCGATTATATGAACACGGCATCGGTGGTTGTCACACAGCCAGTATTTGCCGGTGGGCAGATATATAACGGCAATCGCCTTGCCCGGGTTGGTTCTGAAATTGCATCTGAAAGGATGAATGCTGATACACGTGATCAGCTTCTGACCACAGAAAAATATTACTGGACACTTGCTGGTTTGATTGCGCAACGAAAAACAATTAAAGCTTATCAGGATCTTCTCGTTTCGCTCAGGAAAGATGTCGCTGTATCATACGAAAACGGGCTGATAGAGAAGAGCGATTTACTAAAAGTAGACCTTAAGTTAAATGAAGTAGCGGTCAATTCTTTGACTCTGGAGAATGGAATTGAAGCGGTTCAGAGAGCCCTTTGTCAACAAACCGGAATCGAATGGTCAGCTGGAATTATAACTACTGATAGTATCGGATTGATTTTACCACCCGAAAGCTATTTCAAAGATCCTGACTCATCGCTAAAAGTTCGTCCAGAATATATTATGTTGTCGAAGGCTGTTGATGCTGCCACTCTTCAGAAAAAGGTGGCATTGGGAAAAAATCTCCCTTCTGTAGCAATAGGTGCCACTGGTTTCTGGTATGATGTGATGGATAACAGCCAGACTAATGCATTGGCGTTTGCTTCTGTTTCCATACCAATTAGTGATTGGTGGGGAGGAACTCATCAGATCAGGCAGAAATCCCTGGAAGTAGAAAAGGCTAAAAGTATGCTAACTGATAACAGCCAGAAGTTGGTGATGCAACAACAGATAGCGTTTAACAGGCTGAGAGAAGCCTGGACAAGGATTAAACTGGCTGAAGCAGCTTTATCTGAAGCTACAGAACATCTAAGGGTATTATCCGATAACCATAAAGCGGGCATGGTAAGTGTTTCAGACCTGCTTGAGGCGCAGGCACTATGGCAACAAGGTGTCCAGCAGAAGACGGGATCAGGTTATAACTACATGATTGAATTATCCAACTACAAAAGTATTTCTGGAAATTTTACCAATCCTAAATAAGAATAGAATGAAAGCCAGGGAAACGATTGAAATAGAATTAATCTATGGCAAACTATCCGAATTGCTACATTGGATTGATGTGTTGCCTATGGTGAATCAAATCCTTGCTATAAATCTGAAGAAAGCTTATCGGGATTTATTACTGAATATAAGTCTTTGGTTAAGTTTCAAAGAATCGGACCAACGCAGTCTGGTTTTGGATAGAATATTATTTCAGATTGAAACTATGATTCGCATTACCCACGAGTGGAAATCGTCTCAGAAACCGACAAGGAATCAGACAACAACAATAAACAAACTGGAAGAAACGCTGATTTTTTTACAAGAGATAACCAAAGCAGCAGATTTTTAAGCAAGGTAACTTTGCTTCATTTGCCTTGTTTTGTAAAGGGATGTATATCAGATAACATTATTGACTTTTACGCCAGAGAATAATCTTGTTGCAGAAACACAATCTGAATATTTTATAATTATTACTCCATATTGTCTATGAGAGAATCACCGTGAAAATGGTGGCATTGATGCGCGGCAGTTCTTCCTTTTTATATGGAAGGCTGCCGTTTTTTCTGTTTTTTGGCTGTCGGTTTGATACATTTCAATATCCTCCAATCTCAATAGAACCTAATTGGTTATCTTTGCCCTCCAATGAAAGATCAGAGGCCACTATTACCCATAACTGCCTGGTTGCCTAGCACCCGGGAAGAGATGGATCGCCTTGGCTGGGATGAAGCCGATGTAATTATTGTTACCGGTGATGCATACGTTGATCACCCCTCTTTTGGCCATGCAGTGATCGGCAGGGTGTTGGAGAAACTGGGGCTTCGGGTTGCTATTCTTCCACAACCAAACTGGCGTGATGATTTAAGAGATTTCAAAAAGCTGGGAATCCCGCGCTTATTCTTTGGAATTTCTGCGGGGTGTATGGACAGCATGATTAATCACTATACTGCTGCCAGGCGCAAACGTTCTGATGATGCCTATACTCCAGGAGGGTTGGCTGGATTTCGTCCCGATTATGCAACTATCGTTTATAGTTCAATCCTGAAGCAGTTGTTCCCAGATGTTCCTGTACTTCTGGGAGGAATAGAAGCTTCACTTCGAAGGTTCACCCATTATGACTATTGGTCGGATAGTTTGATGAAGCCCATCTTATGCGATAGTGGTGCTGATATGCTGGTATATGGCATGGGTGAAAACCCATTGCGGGAAATTGTCAGATTAGTTAGAAAGGGTGTCCCTTTCAGCAATATCGTAAATGTCCCTCAGACAGCTTTCCTGCTTCCGGAAAGAACAGCTTATAAAGCTGAAAAGATGTGGTCAGATATTGAACTGGCCCCATATGATGTGGTAATGCACGATAAAAAAGCTCATGCAGCAAATTTCAGGATCATTGAAGAGCAATCAAACAGATGGGAGGCAAAAAGGCTGCTTCAGCAGGTTAATAGCGCTTTACTGGTTGTTAATCCGCCATATCCCCCAATGACTACCAGTGAGATTGATGCTTCTTTTGATCTCCCCTATACCCGCATGCCTCATCCCAGGTATAAAAAGCGCGGTGAAATCCCTGCCTGGAATATGATCAGGAACTCAGTAAATATTCATCGTGGGTGTTTTGGTGGTTGTGCCTTTTGCACGATATCTGCCCATCAGGGAAAGTTTGTTAGCAGCCGTTCTGAAAAATCTATCCTTGAAGAGATTACTGCCCTGACACAAGTTCCTGGTTTCAGTGGCGTAATTACTGACCTTGGTGGCCCCTCTGCCAACATGTACAGAATGGGTGGGGCTGACAAGGAACTGTGTAAGAAGTGTCATCGCCCAAGTTGCATTTTCCCATCTATATGCCCTAACCTTGATGCCGACCACGGTCCATTGATTTCTCTGTACGTTAAATCGGAACAAATTCCTGGTGTTAATAAAGTGTTTATTGGCAGTGGGATCAGATATGATTTATTGTTAGCTCAAAAGCCTGATAAACAGCGAAAAAATAAAGTTAATGCTTATCTGGAGCAGGTAATTACTAAACATGTGTCGGGTAGGTTAAAGGTCGCCCCTGAGCATACCTCTGACAAGGTGTTGAAGTTGATGCGAAAACCATCATTCAGGCTCTTTGTTGAATTTAAGCGGAAAGCCGATTCAATTGCCAGAAAGCATGGTATTAATCAACAGGTTATTCCTTATTTCATATCGTCACATCCTGGATGTGAACTTATTGATATGGCAAATTTGGCCATAGAAACAAAAAAGTTGGGTTACAGGCTTGAACAGGTTCAGGACTTTACTCCAACGCCATTGACCCTTGCCACTGAGATGTATTATACCGGGCTCAATCCTTATACTATGAATAAGGTGTATACAGCGGTTAATCAGGATGATAAACTGGCTCAGCGGCGTTTTTTCTTTTGGTACCAGGATGAAAACCGCACTTTTATTAGAAAAGCGCTGGTACGCTTCTCCGATGAATCATTGAGACAGGGTCTGTTAGGTACATCGCCCAAAGTTTCTGGTCGTCTCACGGAATCAGGTAAGAAAAGGAACAGAAGTTGAAACTAATAAAAAAAGCTCCCCGAAGGGGAGCTAAAACGTTGGTTTATAAATTAATCTACCTGGATTACCAAATATTTTGAAGCACTCCAGAATTTGTTGAAATCCGAAATAAACAGTGTGTCAGCCCTTTTTACCCCGGTAATGTTAAAGCTGCCAGCCGGATGAGTTGTCACTACTGAGGCTTTCTTTACGTTGAGAGCTATAAATTTCAAATTACGGATGTCAACTTTGGTGAAATAGTCTGTATTGAAATCTTTGGCCAATGATGTAGATTTTCCAATGCCAATAAACCCGCCTTCACGGGTAATCACTTTATTGTCAATTAGCTCTTTTTTAGTTCCAATTGCAAAATAAGCAGTGTTCAGAGCAATCGTTTTCTCGTCAATTACCTGTGATTTTGCCTGACTTTCAGATGCCAGATTGTCAACTTTACCTGAAAGCTCCTCAACCTTGATATTCATCTGAGTCAATTGGTCTTTCAATTGAACGATTTCTCCATCTTTTTCTTCAATCTGACGGGTCATGAAATTGATCATTTTTTCCAATTCATCTACTTTGCCATCCGACTTTTTAAGTCTGGCTTTGAGATTAACAACCATTTCACGGTTCCGGCGTAACATTGCATGAATAGCGTATATATCCTGATTGATTTTATCTTTGGCATCCTGTTCAATCTCAGCGCCAGGCTTCCCGGCGTTTAAGGAGATGATCTTTTCTATTTGTTTTATGGAATCCAGCGTTTCCTGGATCTCGTTGAAAGAGGCAACAAAGCCCATGATGGATTCTCCTTGTTGAATATTAACGGCAGCCAGACTATCTGATTTAGCATTTAGCCCATCGATCTCTTTCTGTTGGGTATTGCATGCGAAAAGCATCGCGGTACCTGCCATGAACCACATTATTTTTTTCATAATAAGATCAATTTAATTTGTTGGTTTATAATTATTTATAGAATTTTGAAGGTAATACGAAAACGCATCAAAAGTATTAAACTTTAGTGGTACCTGTTTACTATAACTTGTATTAGCCTGAAAAATTGTTTTGTTGCCTATATTGTTTTGGTTTCCAGTTGTTTGATTTTATTTAACACCTTGTTGGCCTGATTCCTGAAACCAGGAGATGATTCTTCCATCTGAAATCGGATCGTCTCTGTCAGTTCATGTCTGATATCCGGTTCTTCAACTGCCATACGGCTTAGAATTTGCAACGCGTTTGCCTTTACTGCAATCGCTTTGCTGCTGTCTGCAACAATTTCAAAACAAACATCTAGAAGTACACCTTTATAATTTTCGTGAAAGGGTAAACGGGCCGCGATCCTGAGGATATGACGCCGGTAAGCATCGTGCCTGAATTCCCGTATCCTGCTGATGAGTTGTTTAATGTGCGGCTGTATTAGCCCCGGACTTTTTTCACATGCGATATCTATTGCCCACATTGCCCTGCGTGAGACAGGGTCTTCCTGTCGGAAAACAATGTCAACAGCCTGTGAAAATCGTTCCGGATCCCGGCTGATAATTCCTGCGACCAGATCGGTGTTGTTCCTTGACATTTCCTGTAGAAGCAATTCTTCAATAAAGGGCTCTGATTTCAGCGATTTCATCTTATTTAAGACAATTATTGTTCAACTACTTTTTCTTATCCTATATGCCTGTAATATCAATTTCATTGATTGGTTTTCTTTCCTGGCGACAAAGATAATGCTTCTGTGATGTTGATGGTTTCCATTTGTTGGAATTTAGTCT
Source organism: Bacteroidota bacterium (assembly GCA_003250395.1). Classification (GTDB taxonomy): domain Bacteria; phylum Bacteroidota; class Bacteroidia; order Bacteroidales; family TTA-H9; genus GWE2-42-24. Next base: position 61,855 of record QKGM01000002.1, read on the forward strand.
GAGAGCTGTGAGTACCTTGTGCCTGATAGTTTGTAACTAATAGCCCCCCTGGTCTAAATTTTGAAAATTATTCCATATATTGGACTATGGATTCCAAAATTTAATATATTTGCTCACCAAACATAGCCGGACAATTGAAAACCTATTTATTTGTTCTTGGAGTCATAACAGGTTGTCTTATTTTTGGAATCGGGCAAATCTCTGGTCAAAGTAATTGCACCAGTGATGTCCCTTTTTTTGAAGTTGATCTTAGTGCTGATGCTTCGGGCACATGGTTGAGCAGTGAAGTGATGCGAAGTGGAAATTGTTGTGATGGGGTTTCATTAAATTGTGTTGAATTTCTTGTATATCTGAATTCCCAGTCTGCAGGTGTAATACTTGAAATTGCCAGTGGCTCTCAACCCCCTGGTAGCTTATTTTATCAGAATAATTGTGGTACAACCAGTCCTATCGGCGATTCGATGTGTCTGACCGGAACAGGGCCTCACTCTTTAATCTTTTGTAAACCTGGTGCAAATTCAAATACCTACAGGCTGACTTCTTTTTCGAGACCTTTCGCGGGAGATGATATTTTAATTACCACCTCCTGTTCTACTGTTATTCAGGCAGAAGGTTTTGAAGAGTCTTCCATTGTTTGGACATCGATTTATCCCGGAGTACAGGGAGCTTACAACTCTCTGCTTAGTTGTTTATCCGGCTGCTCAGCACCTACGCTCACTCCAGTAGAAGGGTTGCCATCTTATATTGATTTTAAGGTTAGTGGTCAGCCTTTGACTTCATGCTCTGTTAATCTTTCGGATACATTGAGGTTTTATTTCGGCCCTCCGTTGGTAACCGGGCTTTCTCCTGTAAATCCTACAATCTGTGTTGATTCTGTTTCAACAGTTTTAACTGCCAGTGCTTCGGGTGGCTTTCCTCCCTATTCTTATTTATGGAATACGGGTGAAACCACCCCTTCAATTGAAGCTTCGGCTGGGGCTCACTCATGTACTATCTCTGATTTGTCTGCCTGCAACGGATCGGAAGTTACTGTGTCTGTTGCTGTAAATTCCGAAGCTGTTACTGCCAATGCGGGGAGTGATCAGTTCATTTGCCATAATGATTCCGTTGTTTTCCTGAATGGTAGTATTACCGGGGCTTCAGCCTGTGAATGGTCCGGAGGCCTCGGATCTTTTATGCCCGATAGGAATTCCTTATCAGTTGAATACCGGTTTGAAAATACAGAGCTGACTGTCAACCCGGTTATCTTGATCCTGAATACAGTTGTTAACGGGAATTGCCCGAATACATCTGATTCCATACAAATTTTTAGGCGCTCTAAGCCCGTGACTTCCAGTATAATCCATTATTGATTTTGTTGATAATTCGACAAAACAGGTAAATAGTTCACGATATGAAGTTTAAATGATCTTATCAATATTTGTTGTTGAATCCAATTCTTATTATAAAGTTAAATGCTATGAAACCAGTTAATTACGTTCTTGTTGTCGTTTTATGGATTGCCTCTGTTCCGGCGTTATTCTCACAGACATCTATTCAGCCCGATTCTACCTGTGCCGGTAATTCAGGTGAAATTTACAAGGTTACTCTCACCTCTGGAAGTTCCTACGACTGGAGTGTAACTGGTACCGGGCATACGCTTCATTCTACCAATACCAATGAGATCACAATTGACTGGTCAGCCACAGCAGGGATCGATACTGTTAAGATTGTTGAGACTGACTTGAACGGTTGCCCGGGAGATATGGTTAAACTGGCTGTTGTACGAATCCCCGTCCCGATTGCCAATGCAGGTTCTGATGATACAATTTGTAGTAGTGGTAGCCTGACAATAGCCGGGGCAAATGCCCAAAACTATGAATCTCTTGTATGGAGTACTTCGGGCGACGGCATCTTTACAGATGGAAATACTCTCACACCTGTCTATACACCTGGTACCGGAGATATCGCGACAGGTTCTGTCGATCTGACCCTCACCGCAAATCCAAATACCCCTTGCGCTACTCCTGCTACCGATGTAATGCGTTTGGTACTTATTCCTGCTGTTGTTGTCAATGCAGGTACCGATGATGCTTTGTGTTGGGATGAAACTGTTTTTATGGATGACCCTTCCGTTTCCAATTCGTCAACTTATACATGGACCACTTCCGGTGATGGTGCTTTTGATGATATTAACCTGTTAAATGTTACTTATAACCCGGGTGATACAGATAATAGTTCCGGGTCTGTTACCCTTACTTTGACTGCTACCGGGAACAAACACTGTCCTGATATTTCTGATACTAAGGTGTTGACGATACGACCTAAACCAGTTACAGGACCCATACTGCATTTCTAACAGGTATAATGAAATTGGGTTGTTAAGGCTCAACCTGTATTCTGTGAAGCGGTGAATTCGTCATGTCTGACTTAGTGTCTGCTGACATAAATGTAAAGCCCCTATTGCAGGAGGATGCAATGGGGCTTTACTGTTTTTATGTATAAGTACGGAAAGCGATAGGATACCTGGGAATTGACCGAACCGGTGTATAAAACAATTTACAAATCCGGAAAGTAAATAGCCGTTCCTGAATTGACCTATTTCATTTTTTTTGTCATTTCGGTGATAAGGTTATCACAACCATCAGCAATCTCGGTGATGCTACTGTTTAACATATAACAGGGAGTTGTGAAAACATTGTTCTGTTCATCGATGATTACCTGGGTGGCAACAGTATGAATATGCTCTCCGCCCATTTCCCCGATATGTTTGGATGTAACTTCATCGTCACCAATTGTTACCTTTACAGGAGCAAGTAACCTGGTGATAAGAACCGGAGCAATGCACATAGCACCAATTGGTTTGCGTTCATGATGCATGCGTTGTACAGCTTTGGATACCTGAGGGTGTACTATACATTCAGCCCCTTTAAAAGCATAATCACAAAGATTTTTAGCCACCCCGAAGCCACCAGGGAATACCAAAGCATCAAATTCTTCTGATTTGAAGAGCGTCAAAGGTTTAATCTGGCCTCTGGCAATGCGGGATGATTCTATCAGAACATTTCTGGTTTCGTTCATCTCCTTGCCATCCAGATGATTAATTACATGTGCCTGATTAATATCAGGTGCAAAAAGCTGGTATGAACCATTATGTCTTTCAATGGCCAAAAGTGTAAGAACTGTTTCATGAATTTCAGCACCATCGTATACACCACATCCAGCAATGATTACAGCAAATCGTTTCATAATGTGTCCAATTATTATTTGTTAAATACAAACTTAGTAATTTTTCCTGTGAGTGGATTCCTGCTTTCTTTCACCAGGCTGGCAATTTGGCTTGAAGATGCCTTTTTATTAATTTGGTCGTCCTTAATTACCCGCCCGACTGAAATGAGTACCAATATACCTCAAAAGGGACAAAAGATAAAGTTAAAACTGATCAGGGAATCGGTTTTCCCTGATAATAGGGAGTATTATCTGCTTGTTGATGAGCATCAACAACGGTTTTTACTGCCGGCCGAATACTACCGGTCATATGGGTTGAAGCCCGGAACCAGGATTGACGCTGTTGTAGACCATGTAAATTGTAATGGACGTATTTTCCTTGAGCCTGAGCATCCCCGGTTTAAGACAGGATCGATGGCAAGATTCGGGATAAAGGTACTCTTTTCATCACCAGGTGGTTTTATGCCTTCTATTGTGACCGACGTAGATGGGTTAGAGTATAGTATTGTATTCCCTCCCGGGTCACCCCCGCCTGGAAGTGCTGTGTTGTTGAATATCAAATCGATCAGCAAGGGGATGGTTTACCCGGAATGGCCTGCAGCTTCATCCGGAAAGCTCAGGTCACCTGAACTGCCTGTAATGGTTGATTATCTGGGTACCTATTCCCTTCAAAATGATGAAAAATATCATTTACTTGTCTATGAACAGGTTCCTGCATTAATTAAGTCCAGCCTGTTTCCCTGGTTCAATCCATTACCCGGCCAAAAAGTAAAGTGCCTCCTCTATAATAACAAAAACGGTGTTTGGCGCGCCGAACCCGTAAATCCTTTCTATCCTTTCAGAGAAAAGAGAATCATGGAGGTAGTCAGGGCCTATTCGGTTGATGATTTATTACGTGGCATAAAGCAATGGCTGGATGTAAAGGATGAATCAGGACGTTTGCATACAATACTGGTGGGTGCTGTCAGTCGTTATGAACCAGGGCAGAGTTACCCTTTTATTGTCTCAGGTTATCGTAAAGGGAGGATTGTCTGGGAAGAGATTTAAAAATTTTATTTGGAAACGGTTTTCATGTCAGATGTTGCTCTGCAATTCAGAATCAGCCTGGTATTCCCTTTCCTCCTCCGGTTGAATTCATTCGTCCCGGTTCGATTGAAATATTCCGGGTGCTGAATTGCTGAAATAATTTGGACAAACACCGGATCAGGCCATGCTGTCAACCTGAGAGAACTCTCCTTAAAGGTTCACTGAAATGAAGTTCAGTGATCCGATTGAAAACTTGATGACTATGTACCTCCAGCCTATAAAATAAAATAACACGGTCTGAGCGTTCCAAAACCTATAAATTCTCCCCGGTCTACAAAAGATTTATTTTATGATTCCAGGCGTTGGATTGTTTTCTTTGTTTTGGACAAAGCAGATCGTACAAATTTTTCCTTCTGACGATGATTTTATAACTTTTTTCAAAAATTTTGACTGATAAACTGTCAGTAAGATCTGTTTTTGGTTCTGTTGATTATGAGGATTTTATAGGCAAGTTTTGCATCGTGTTCATGTCAAATTAATACCAAAGATAGAGCAAAGATATGTTTTTGGTATGAAAGACCTATGTTTACAGTATTCTCCGGATATTTTACATATGTATAAATTATGACTATGTTGAATTTTTGGCACAATTTTAGTTAGGAATTCATGTGTTCCAAATAGAACTTGTTAAAGACCTTTTATCGGCAATCGTGAGGAGAATGTCAGCTAGTATTATCCGCATAGGGAGATAGAGAATATAACCTTGTTTATAATCGTAAATGTTAACAGATTGCTATCCAGTTGTTTAGTTGATTAATCTATAGTTAACTACACAATTTTCCACTGCGCAGAAACTTTTGGTACTACCATTTCAGAGTAAAGTTATAACTGTCAGCCCTGATGAAGAAGGTTCTTAAAGCCGCATCACATTGCTATAATTTTCATTCACCCGAAGGAGTATCAGTAATCTGGCCGGAAAAAGTTATTCTCCCTTTTTCTAAGATATATTTAGCCAATACGTTGGGAATATAGTTTCGTTTTAATACTGAACGAAAGTTGTTGAATGGTATCTCAGAGAGGTGCCGGGTTCCCCGGGTTGATTGCAGAGCGGACTTCAGCACCAAGTTTAACTTTCTGGTAGCAACTTCTGCAAAGTGGCACGTAGGCGTCAGTTTCACCCAATAAAACCAGGCTATCTCCAGGGGCAGTACGGTGGGAGTAATGTGCAAGATTACCGCAACCCATGCAAATAGCATGAACCTTTGTAACGTATTCGGCCATAGCAAGCAGAGCAGGCATCGGGCCAAACGGTTTCCCAAGATAATCCATATCGAGGCCTGCAATAATAACTCTTACACCCTGGGAGGCAAGCTGATTACAAACGGCCGGTAGTTCACCGTCAAAGAACTGAGCTTCATCAATCCCAACGACATCAACTGCAGTAGCCAGCAACAGGATATGGGTGGCACTTCCAACAGGCGTGGAGGCAATGGCATTGGCATTGTGAGAAACAACGTTTTGATCATCGTAGCGGGTATCGATCTGTGGCTTGAAAATCTCTACCCTTTGCCGGGCTATCCTGGCTCGTTGAAGGCGCCTGATCAGTTCCTCGGTTTTACCCGAGAACATCGAACCGCAGATCACCTCAATCCAACCTGACCTACCCGACCCGTTTGATGTATTTTCCAGAAACATGATGATGGTTTGATGGGACTTTTGTAATTTTATCGTGACAAAGTCGTTTATGCAAACATACAGAATTTCTGGTCTCGAACTGTAGGACGTGATCTGGAAGAGCGACGCCAGTCGATAGAAACTAACTGAAAAATCTCATTGTCAGCCTTACTATATGGAACAAAAAGATATTCACGAAATGATTGCCATGCTCATGGAATCACTAAAGGAGCAAACGCAGACTATTGCCGGGTACGAAGGGCGGATACCCCAGATTGAGCTTGATATTGTGATGTCAAGCCTCAGAAAGGTATATGATTATTGCTCTAAATTAAATATGATTAACCAGGGCCTTGGAATGATTCGTATTGAAAATGAGATTTCGAAGATTACCCCTGCAACAAATGAGATCGCTCCGGCTTCAAATCTTCCGGATGACTTACCAGCTAATGATATTCAACCTGTCTTTAAGCCGGTGATTGATACTCAGGAGCAACCGATAGTAAAGGCAAATGAAACAACACCTGAAGCAAAATCTGATTTGAGCCCTGATGTTGAATCAGATGCACTAAAAGAAAGCAGTGAATCTGCTGCTTCTGAACTATCTGTAAAATCTGGTATTATTCGGCCTGAAGAAGAAGAGATTCCTGCAATCCAAGAGGTTAAAGGTATACAGCCTTCACCCGGTGATCAACTCCCGGGAATGGAGATTGATTCACAGTTCAGCGAGACTATATCATCTTCTGTATCTTCTTTTCCCCATCCCGCTAAACAGAGCCATGAGCCTGATAAAGGTAATTTGCTCTTTTCATTTGAGCCTGTTCCGGCTGCGCCACAAAAAAAACAGGAAGGGAAACATGAAAAAATCTATAATTCGGATTTATTTAATACAGGAACACCAACCTTGGGGGAATCGCTTGTATCTGGGCAAAAACCTTCATTGGCTGATAAGCTTTCTGATCAGCATCAGGCAGATCAGAACCTGGCTTCAATACTCAGCCAGAAGAATATAGCTGATATGAAAGAGGCGATAGGGATCAACGATAAATTTTTATTGATCAATGAGTTGTTTAAAGGTAACCAGCATCATTATACTCAGGCGCTTCATTTCCTGAACAATGCTGAATCTTATGATGAGGCAATGGGAATGTTCTCCCGAATGTTTTCCGAGTTGAAGTGGAAAGAGGATTCCAAGGCGGTGGAAAAACTCCGGTCGCTTATATCCAGACGTCACGGAATGTAGCAATAACCGTCAATCCTTTAATTTTTGTTTTTGTGGTTGGTACACGATAACATTCACCTTTTCCGTGGTGATCATGCCGCCAAAAGTTGAGTTTTGGAGATGATGTTGAATGGCATCAACAAACTGGTCTATTTTTTCTGCTTCATCAACGATCTCGATCACCATGGGCAAATCACTGCTCAGGGTTAGTAGCTTGGCAGAGTGTACACGGCTGTTGGCACCAAATCCCATTACTCCCTGCAATACAGTAGCCCCGGCAAGTCCTGCTCTTTTCGCGGAGTAAACTATAAATTCATATAGAGGTGTTTGCCCTGCTTTGTCTTGTGAGCCGGTAAAGATGCGCAGTAATTTTGCTTCACCTGAAAGAGTCATGATTATCAAATTATGCGGGTGAGGTAATATCCCATAACAACGGCGAAAAGCCCTAACAGAAGGCTCCCACCGGTATAAAGCAGAAAATGTGCTATCTGCCCGTCGCGCATCAACATGAGGTTGTCGAGCGTGAAAGTGCTAAAGGTGGTAAATCCACCGCAAAAACCTACAGCAAGAAACATCTTCCAGTCTGCACTCAGAAGAACACCCTTCTCGGCAAACCCAAAGATAACTCCAATGAGAAATGATCCCAGAGTATTAACGCTCAGGGTTCCTACTGGAAAATTGGTAAAAAAGTATTGTTGCAGACCGACAGACATCAGATACCGGCTTACACTCCCCAGGAATCCCCCAAGGCCAATAAAGATGAGTGTCCTTATCATTCTGTATGTTTCATTTTACAAATTTAATGCGAACTTATGTTTTTTAATTCATATTACTCGATTTATTATGAAGATGGTAAACCGGATTCAGCCAACAGATATGTGTTTTTTCATTTTAAGATTTTTCCTTTGTCTCATAATTTGGTTACTGCCCTTACTGCTATACTGGTCAAATAATGATGGTTTTTGAACACCCTGAAGCGTACTCTGAAGGCTAAAAAAATTTGCAGTGATAAACCTTTTGATTTTAATTATCGTCTTGTTACTTTAAAGGTTATAATCCTTTGTTTTATGATAAATACTTTAGGATGAAGCGGGTATTAGTCTTCTTCTGTTTTATGGTTTTGTTTGGCAATGCTGTTGTGGCTCAATGGCAGATGACTTCATTTGTCAACGGGCGAATGGTACAGACACTTGTTGAGCATCATGGAGTTTTATTTGCAGGAACGGAAGGAGGCGGTGTTTTTTCATCAGCTGATGAGGGACTTAACTGGACTCATCTATCAAACAACCTTTTGTTGAATGACGTTAAATGGTTGGCTTCTTTTGGTAATGTATTGATGGTGGCCGGTAGTTATGCTACACCGGTCTATTCAGTTGATAATGGGGTGACTTGGGGCTCTGCAGATTATGGGCTTGGAGGTGTTGATATTGATATTGTTGCCTCAACCTGTGATGGTATTCTGGCAGGAGTTCTCGGACAATTGATGCGATTCGATACGATTTCCTGCAGTTGGAAGGTTTTTAGCTCCACACCAATAAATACTAAAATTGTAGCCCTTGATTGTAATTATCCGTTTTTTTTTGCTGGTACAAGCTGGTATGGGCTGTATGTTTCGCCAACCTGGGGAGGTTTTTGGGTTAAATCTGAAGTTTCAGGAGATTTAGATCCCACAGTGACGGGTTTTGCCCGGGTTGGTGATGAGATGTTTTGTGGCTCAGTTGCCGAAGGACTCTTCAAATCATCAGATTTTGGCAACCATTGGGCTTCTCTTGATGCCCTTCAGTCGGATGTCCCAATTTCTATTGTTTCGAGCGATAATCTTTTGGTTGCTTCAACTGTCTCAGGAGTTCAATATTCAACTGATCTGGGAAATACATGGGTTCAGTGGAATGAAGGACTTGTCATGCCTCTGACAAAGTGGGGAGAAGCTCCCTCGCTGCTGGTTACTGCTGGTTACCTTATCATGGCAGGAAACAGCATCTGGAGGAGGCCGCTGAGTGATATCACCTCTACTTACGAACAACCAGGCAGGACTGTCAGATGCTATCCAAATCCGGCAAGCGGTCTAATTGAATTCCAGGGATGTATTACAGATGCAGATATTACGATACTTGCAGCGGATGGTAGTATCGCGGCAGTTGGTCAATTGGAAAACCACCAATTTGATATCAGTTACCTGCCACAGGGATTTTACCTTTGCCGATTGTCAACTGGCGATAGTGTTATGACAACATGGGTGTTAAAACAGTAAATCAGGTGGTATATAGACCCTGGTAAACTCCTGTAGTGTTATTAATACCTAAATCTCTACCTTTACAAAAGGTTTTCTCTTCTTATCTATGCGAATTCTTCACACTTCCGACTGGCATCTTGGAAAGCGGCTTGGACAATTCAGCCGGCTTCAGGAGCAAAGAGTTGTATTAGCCGAGATGATCCGTCATGTCAATGAGGTACAAGCGGATGTAGTTATTATTTCCGGTGACCTGTGGGATGCTTTCAACCCTTCTGCTGATGCTTCCGAGCTACTATACTGCACGCTTAAAGAATTGACCGGTAAAGGGCAAAGACTGGTTGTAGCTATTGCCGGAAACCATGATGCTCCTGAAAGGGTAGAAGCTCCGGAAATGTTGGCCCGTGAATGTGGTATCCTGCTTTGTGGTTACCCCTTTACCCGACCGTCATCGTTTCACCTTGCTGGAGGAGCTGCGATAACAGTAACTGCACCAGGTTTTGCAGAGTTAATTATTCCCAGATATAATTACCCGCTGAGATTATTGTTGACGCCTTATGCAAATGAGTATCGAATGCGACAGTTTTTGGGGATTAATGCCACAGACGGGCTGAGGGATGCCCTACAAAAGCATTGGCAGATGACGGTTGATAAATATTGCAGTTCTAGAGGGGTGAATGTACTCGTAAGTCATCTTTTTATGACCGATGGCAAAATTGTTCGGCCTGAAGAACCGCTTGATGAAGCCCGGCCAATTGTAACGGTTGGAGGTGCAGGGGAGATGTTTGCCTCGATGGTTCCGGCAGGGGTTCAGTATGTTGCCATGGGGCACCTGCATCGTCACATTATTACAGCAACGGACCCAATACCCGTTGTTTATCCGGGTAGTATTCTGCAATATTCATTCTCAGAAGCAGGACAACCAAAATATGTAGAGGTGGTTGATATTGAGCCAGGGAAACCCGCACAACATAAAGCGATAGAGTTGAAAGGAATTTGGCCTCTTATCAAGTACAGGGCTGAATCGACTGAAGCTGCCATTCAATGGCTGTTATGTCAGCCGAAGGAAGCTTATGTGGAGTTAACAATTTTGACCCCCGATTTTTTAAGTGCTGAATATGTAAAGGCTGTTCACTCTGCTCACCCTGGAGTAGTACAATTAATTCCGCTAAGGGAACATATATCATCTGATGAACCGGGACGCCATCCGTTATTACCGGATCCAGGCAAGGAGATTACTCAGTTGTTTGTTGAATACTTTGAAAGCCGGTATGGTGTTATGCCGGATAAGGATACAATGGCTTTATTTGAGGAGGTGATTGGTGGAAGTACAACAGATGAGAACGAAATCCTTTCTGATTAACCATGATTAGATTCAGACTTGGAATTGCATAAAAGGCGGAACCCCGGGGGCTCCTCCTTTCTAATGAAGTTTGGGAAGAATTATATTATTTGATAACCATGATTTTAGTCACGGCTGTCTCCGATCCGTCATCGTTGGTAATAAAAACAAGGTAGACGCCGGTACTTACTTTCTCCCCATCTGTTGTTTTGGCATTCCAGATAGCTTGTCCTCCCTGAGCACGGGTCTCGTACACCAAAGCACCACTGATGGTGGTTATTTTAACCCAGGCATTGTTAACCAGCCCTTTTATTGCGACTACCCCTTCATATCCTTCGGGAACCGGTTGAGGATATACAACAAGGTCATCGTTGGTAGGTTGCGGGGGCGTGGCTTCTCCTTTAAAGGAAACAATTCCGTTAGGTGTGGCAAAATAGACTGTTCCATCATCTCCGATGGCAATATCAGTGATTGAGTTGGAAAACAGCGGACTGTTTTCAGCAGTAAAATGGAAAATTTCAGTTGTGCCATCAGCAGAAAGCAAAAATGCGCCAGCTCTGTCGGTTCCAATCCATTTTTGGTTTGCACCATCAACACAAATTGAAGTTACAGTTTCATTTTCTAATAAATACTGGTTATAACCGTCAAGAGTCACAACAATGCGCTGGGCATCAAAGTTGGAGGTGCCTGTCAGTACGGCTCCCGGATTGTAAAAAACAGCTATTCCTACATCAGTTCCAATCCAGATTTCACCATCCTGATCTTCACACATGGCGTACACTTTATTTCCAGGGATGGCTCCATTACCGGTAACTTCATTCAAAATCTTGGCTCGTTTACTGATATCGTTTTTCTCGTTAAAAACGAGTAAGGAATGGTCCTTTCGCATTTGAATCCATTTTTGTCCTGATTGGTCAACAATCAGGCTCCCCACATCTATATTGCTCATATTGCCGCCAATATTATAACCCTGCCATTCACCATTGGTTTTCCTTTCATGGATAATCGATTGTGCTCCGGTGTTGACTACCCAAAGATTACCCTGATCATCGAAATCGATTCCGCTTACAAAGGTCTGTCTGACATTAGCTATCCATGGTTCAAGTGAAGAGTTGGTTGTATCATATACAGCTGTAATCTCACCGTTGCTGATCTCCATCAGACCTTTCCCCCAGATGGCAGCATAAGTTTTGTCACCGGAAGGTGCTGACTTAACGGCTACAATATCCCAAATGGCTGACATCTGTGGCTCTGTTGTATAATTGAATACCTGCCACGATACTCCGTCCGAAGCGCTCAGTCCGTCCCGAATGTATAGGTTTCCCCAGGTTGAATTACGACCGCCATGTGCAACCCATAGCTTATCTCCCTGTGTATTGATGTCAAATACCTTGTGTGAATAAGGCCCCTGTGGTGCAAGGAATTCGCCTTTCCAGCCTGCATTGGTTACCTTGACCAATCCATATTTTCTATCGGCAATCCATATTAAATCAGTCGATTCAACCACGGCAGCTGAAGGTGATAATTGTACTTCAGAAGGTTTGAAGACCGATAAAACGATCTGTAACGATTCATCCCGAAGTTCAACGGCTCCTTCATAGCTGATTGCCAAAAGACCTTGTGTAACCTGCAAATGATAGATATTGTAATAATTTGATGAGGTAAGCTTTCTTGCAGATTCAGTTGAAGGATTATAGACCCATAGTGTATCATCATTATATCCATCATTTGTCTGGGCTAAAAAAAGTTCATTACTGAACCAAACTGCTGAACTATAATTCAACCCAGGTTGGGGAAGGATTAAAATCTTCGACCAGTTCTCGAAAACGGCCAGCATAGGGTTGTTTTTGTCGGCTTCAAAAACACCGATGGCAGAGGCGGCATATATTTTATCATTACTAAATGTTACATCGTTGATGTCAATCATCGAACCATTTGGCCCAAGGATATACGTATCGTGAATTTCATGACGGCGTAAATCGACAACCACAATTCCAAAACCGCAGGCCAGATATGCATATTCACCGTTTATGGTAATTTTGTTGATGGTTTTGTTTCCCAGAATGTTTTTTCGTTTAATATCACTCAGATTAATTACGGAGCCATCAACCAGAAGATCAATATTAGTGTTGGCATAGGCGATAATCAGGGTTTTCAGGGCGGAATGATATCCAATGTCCGCTATTTCGCTGTCACTTAATCCGGCAACCTTACTGTAACGTTTAACCGAATTGTAGTTTTTGTCGTACGAGAATAACCCATATTGGGTGGCACAGAATATCTGGTCGCCGGTATTGACTACCTGTAAACCTTTACTATATGGTAAATGGTCGTGCCATTCATGTATAGCTGTTCCCTGTTGGGCATTCCCAGTTATAAATATGATAGACAACAGAATGGAGAAGAAATATTTCATTTGAACCAATGTTTAAGTGCAGTTTTGGATTTCCGAAGTGAAATGTGGCTGTATATAGAACGCAACAGACTGAAAAACGTAATCTGGCGCTAAATATTTCATCTAAAGTAATGTGAATTATTTTTCTACAGGCAGTTTTACTTCAGATTCAATAATTGGCTGTATTTTAATGAGAAAGGTGTTCAGATCGCTTTGCCCCCAATGGGTGCTGTCTTTATATATTATGACCGGATACTTTATTCCACGTAGTTTGCTTCCTGCGGCTCTTTTTGCTACGTTGTACATCAGGGAACGGTTTTCAGGTAGCCCAAGGTTTACATTTACATAGCTTATCTGGTTTTTATTAAAGAAATCTTTAGCTGTTGTGCAGCGGCCGCAACCTTTATTCGAAAATACGACGGGGTATAATTGTTTAAGTGAATCGACCTGTTCTAGAGTCGGTTTAAAGAGGCTATCCGGTTGAATGACCACCTGCTGGGAAAACCCCTTCAATATGAAACCACAGATAAAGGACAGGAAGATAAAATGTTTGAACTTCATGATCATTAAATTTTCGGCAAAGATATTCATATCACTTTAAAGCCGAAAAACGGGAATCTGTATGTCTTAAATATTGAGAGAATAGCATGGACTAAATCTGGTATTATAATCATTTACTGCGGATTGTAAGTTTTACTCTGTCGTTAATAGATAGATTAGTGACATCAGCTTTATACACGATTCAATTCCATTCCTGTTGATTCACCGTAAGGAAGCGTAGAACGACTGTCCATTTTCGTATTTTTGCAAGGCAAACCGATCCGGCTTATCCCCCCGGGTTCTAATATGATGCAGTATGATACATAAGTTGATGCTTTATAATACTCTTACACGTCGTAAGGAGGTTTTTGAGCCGTTGAACCCCCCTCATGTTGGTTTGTATGTTTGCGGGCCTACAGTATATGGTGACCCTCATCTGGGACATGCCCGCCCTGCCATTACTTTCGATGTGTTGTTCAGATACTTGCAGCATCTTGGTTATAAAGTAAGGTATGTCAGAAATATAACAGATGTGGGGCATCTGGAGAATGATGCTGACGAGGGCGAGGATAAAGTTGCCCGGAAGGCACGGCTCGAACAGCTTGAGCCGATGGAAATTGTTCAATATTACACGATCAGGTATCACCAGGCAATGGATGCACTGAATGTAAAACGTCCGTCCATAGAACCTCATGCGTCAGGGCATATTATCGAACAGATTGAAATGGTAAAGCGGATAATGGAACAGGGATTCGCGTATGAAAGCAATGGCTCTGTTTATTTCGATGTGTTGAAATACAATACTAAGCATCATTATGGTAAACTTAGTGGTCGTTCTGTAGATGAGTTACTCTCAAATACCCGGGAACTGGATGGTCAGGCGGAAAAGCGTAATGGGTTTGATTTTGCATTGTGGAAAAAGGCACAACCCGAGCATATTATGAGATGGCCTTCGCCATGGAGTGACGGATTCCCCGGATGGCACATGGAGTGTTCAGCCATGGGAACCCGGTATCTGGGCGAAACTTTCGATATTCATGGTGGAGGTATGGATCTTGTTTTCCCACATCATGAAGCAGAGATTGCACAGAGCGTTGCGGCAAATGGCAGAGAGGCTGTCAGGTACTGGCTTCACAATAATATGATTACGATCAATGGCCAGAAGATGGGTAAATCGTTGGGCAATTTTATTAATCTTGAGGAATTTTTCAAAGGTTCACACGAAAAGCTTGAGCGGGCATACAGTCCGATGAATATACGTTTTTTTATTCTCCAGGCTCACTACCGTGGTACTGTTGACTTTTCAAATGAGGCTTTGCAGGCTGCGGAAAAGGGTTATCGCCGGTTAATGGAGGCTGCGAAGACGATTCATAAACTTAAACCATCGGATCACAGTGATACCGATGTTTCTGCCCTTCGAAACAAGTGCTATGAAGCCATGGATGACGATTTGAATACTCCTCAACTGATTGCTCACCTGTTTGAAGCTGTCCGGATCATCAACTCTGTGAATGACGGACATGAGGTACTGACAGCCGTTGACATTGAATTGCTTGTTGATTTAATTCAGGTTTTTGCTATTGATATACTGGGCCTTTCCGATGAAACCTCGACAGGAGGAGATGACCAGCTTGTTGAAGGGCTTATGCAGACTATACTTTCATTAAGAAAAGACGCACGTGATCGAAAGGATTGGCCAACCAGCGATAAGATACGTGATCGTTTGAAGGAGGTTGGTATTCAGGTAAAAGACACCAGAGAAGGTGCCTCCTGGAGTCGGGATTAACAAGATTAAAGTATTTCTTAAAAGCCGGTTAAACTGTTATTGTTAACCGGCTTTTTTGTACTATAATATTAAACACTCTTTATAATTAATCCGTAATACGCTGTACGAAAATGCTGTTTTCAACGGAAAGAAGTTCGCTTTTACAGATAAAATATCAGAAAAGGTATATCTGCACTGAATTAGTTATTGCCCTGATGTTACGATAATCAGGTCAATAATAAAAATAATACTGATAGTAACAGCAATTTCGGTTAATAAGCTTATGGTGAATAGCTGGTTTAGTTTTTGATAAATTCAACACGTCGGTTTTTTGCTTTCCCTTCAGGTGATGAATTAGGTGCAATTGGAACTGTTTGTCCCAAACCCTCCGTTTTAATCCTCGACTCATCAATACCAAAATCCCTGACAAGGCATGCTTTTACCGAGGCTGCCCTACGCTTTGAAAGATCAAGGTTTTTGGCCTCATCACCGTCGCTGTCTGTATGCCCGGCTACTTTGATTTTTATATCCGGATTCTCTTTAAGTATCTGGGCAATCTCTTTTACTGAACCATAAGATTCGGGCTTGACAACATCTTTTCCGGTATCGAAAGTTATGCCATAGGATATGATTTTCCCTTCAGTAAGCAATTTGTTTCGCATATCAGGAGCGGCAGAAGTAATCTTCAGGTTTGATATATACGGGTAAGCATTGCGATTCCAACCGCTGAAGCGAAACCTGTTGAATTTTGTATTGGCGTATATGTTGGTGGGCATATCCAGCACCTTTGCTCCCTTATGATAGATCCTGACACGCCTGTTTTGAATCCAGATGATTATATGGTTGACAGCTTCTTTGATTACCGGCATGCTCTCCGACTGCCCTTCAAGCCAGTCTCCATTAGTAATATTATCGTACCCAAGCGTTGTCCATGTTTCCGGCATGATATTGATATGAAGACCATGAACGCCTGGATACAAATCATCATCAAGCTCTCGGTTTTCAGTATCGCCATATAATGTTAACTGGCATCCGTCCTGAAACTCTTCGTCAGGAATCAGGTCGAATTCGATAATGAAATTGGAAGGAAAGTTAATATTCCCGGTATAGCAATATACAGCATTTTTCCCGTTCATGTGCAACCAGTTACCTTGTGCCAGATTGACTGTCTTTACTTCACCGCTTCCATTCGTAGTCCACCGGGCTGGAAAATCTCCAATAGCGTCCTGCGAGAAATCTTCAAAAAAGAGAATCTGGTCACCAGGAACGAAATCGTACTTTGAGAAAGACTGAAGTTTTTGAGATTGTGGCCTTGCAGGTGCTATCTGTTCGCCTGGTTCTTCAGCCTCTTCTTCTACTTCTGAGGATTCTCCTGTCTCTTCCTCTTCCTGTTTTTCCGATTTCTCTTTTTTCTTTTTTTTAGTGAAGAGGCTTCCAATACCATCTTCAACTTTATCGAACCCCGTACTGATCCCTTCTTCAGTACGTTGTTCTGCCCGGCTTCCGGCTTCATCTTCAATTTTTCCCTTAATATCTATCTGCGCGGTCAGATACATTGCCAGGAAGCAGGCAAATACAGTTAATAAAATGTTTTTCATAAGGTCAGTTATTTGCGTTTTGTCGGACTAAATTACATCTATTGTAACAAAGTTCCAAGAAATGAATTTGATGTTATTGCAATTTAAGAGTTGCTCTTATTCTTAGAAGTGGTGTCACACTACCTACACTATTTTTTTTGACCAAAGGATGTGTAAATACCGATCATCGCGGAAGGTCGGGTATGGGTAAAGTCCCATAACTGACTATAGAATAATGTGATTTTCTGTTTCTTTACAAAGCTGAACTCAACTCTGGGGCCTGATGCATACATCCCGAAAAATCGGATAAACTCACCGCCAAGTTTAAAGTTTCTGATCAGGTAAAATACCATTGCATCCCATCGGTGTCTTTTTCCCCCATATTCGAAGGCAGCAAAGCCTGAGAATCTTTCAGAAGTGAAATTGATAATTGGAGAAACACGCCATAGCTGATCTTCATTTGACTGAAAACCGGCAAGAAAGCCTAATGTAAGTCCTTTGACCGGAACCCAGGTAGGGCCTGCTAATCCTTGTCCCCAACTACTTCCCTTAGCACCATTCAGGTAGAAATATGCAGCCATTCCCCATCTTTCATTGAAGGATTGAGCAGAGAAGAGTGTCATTACAGGGATGATGCGGCCATCATCAATAATATTGTATTCATTGAGTTTGAAGAGGGTTTGCCCCCGTAACTGACCTGAAAAGAATGAAATCAGTAGTGCCAACAGAATTTTTCTGAACTTCATGTGAGTTTGTTATCAGGATTGCTTTTCAGGGATGGTGATGATAAATTCTGTGTGTTCACCTTCTTTTGATTCAACTTCCAGTTTTCCTTTATGAATTTTGTTAACGATATCAAAACTCATCGAGAGGCCTAAACCGGTTCCTTTACCGGTTGGTTTGGTTGTAAAAAAGGGATTGAATATCTTTTCAATTACCTGTTGCGGAATCCCGGTACCGTTATCCCTGATCCTTATTTCTACTTTATTTTGTACTTTCCTGGTTGTAATCACCACTTCTGGTTTATAGCCCGGAATATTTGTCTTCGATTTCTCGTCAACTGCATAACACGCGTTGTTGACTATGTTAAGTACAACTCGGCTCAGATCCTGGGGTATTATACTTACTTTACCTATTTCAGGATCAAGATTGGTGCGTATGGCTGTGTTAAAGCTCTTGTCTTTTGCTCGTAGGCCATGATAAGCCAGATTCACGTATTCGGTTACAATGTTATTGAGATCAACCTCTTCGAATTCACTTGTTCTGCCCCTGGAATGTTGCAGCATCCCCTTCACAATGCTTTCGACTCTTTTTCCATGTTCATTGATCTTAACGACATTTCCTTTGATCATGCCAATCACCTCGGCAACATCCTCGTATTTATCTGTAGGAATGTTCTCTCTGATATCCTCAAGTGTTTCGTTCAGTTCATCTGCCAGGTCAACCGAAAGGGATGCGAAATTGTTGACAAAATTCAAAGGGTTTTGTATCTCGTGTGCAATACCTGCTGTAAGCTGTCCGAGCGATGCAAGTTTTTCTGATTGAACCAATTGATCCTGAGTGTCTTTTAAGTTATGCAGTGTTTGTTGTAAATCGTCCAGTAGACGAGTACGTATGATGGCTGAGATGATATGTTCCTTTGAATTTCTGATCAAGCTGATGTCGCGGGCTTCAAAGGCATTTGCCCTGCTGTGGTTTTCAAATATCAGAAAGGCATCAATCTTACTTTCAATCCTGATCACCAGCACCATTACTGACTTTGGCTTCACATATTTCCGGAGCTCTTCTATTTCGCTATAAGAAGAAAATTCTGATTTGATGAAGATGTCTTCAAAAACCTCTTCGGAGTTTTTCAGATATCTGTTCTCGGCTTGTGCCAGGTTGATTGTGAACTTTTCAAAATCAGTAACCGCATAGCCAAGACAGGCTTTGAACTGATAAGCATTGATATTTTTATCAAATACAAGTGCCAGCGATTTCTCGGCAGCCCTTATGATTTTCATTTTCTCGAGAAGAGATTGTAAAAGATTCTCATAGTTTATCTCAGCATTGATTGATTTGATGGCCGAGTTAATCTTTTCGAGTTCATCATTCTTGTTAGCCAGTTCCTGCGACTGATTCTCAATTTCTTCTTTCTGTTGAACAACTTCTGCAGTTCTTACCGCGATTCGTTCTTCAAGAATTCTTTTTTCCTTCAGTAATTTTTGATTTCGTAGGAGAACAATAGTATATACAATACTTCCAAATACTATTATATAGAGCACAATAGCCCAAATGGTTTTATACCAGGGTGAGAGCACCTGGAATTTTACTACAGCTTCTGATGCCAGTTCGTCAAATATGTTTCTGGCTCTGACATGAAAAACAAATCTGCCTCCGGGAAGGTTGGTGTATTCCTTGACTGTCTGTGTAGACCAGTCGTTCCAGGTATCTTCAAATCCTTCGAGATAAAATTGGTATTCCATATCACCCTTTACTGAATGAAATGGAGTGCTGAATTCAAATGTAACGGAGTTTTCGCTGTGTTTCAGTACAATATTGTTTCTATTATAGGAGATGTTTCCGGAGTAGATAACAGAATCGTTGTTGACCACTATCCTGCGGAGCAGGCTTGGGTAAGGCCTGACATTTTTATTCCTTACCGCAGCATCATACCGGATAAGCCCTTCCGGGCCTCCCAACCACGTTATACCATCTTCTTCAGGGAAGATACTCCAGATAACATAGTCTGCAATAGGTAGAAAAGGCATTGAAAGAAGCTGGTATTGATTTCTGTTTCTGAGGAGGATTTTTGTATCGGTCTCTTCTCCGGAGTTAACCCAAAGGTTGCCTTTCCTGTCGGGAATTATCAGAGAGAACCATTCATCAGCCACTTGTTTAGTATCAGGGATCAGCCTGACCGAATCAAACGATTGCTTGGTTTCATTGAAGACATAAATCCCTTTGCTGGTTCCAATACTAATGGATTCGTCAAGAGGGTTGATTGTAATACCCTGAACTTCTGGTAACCCATCTTTTTCGTCAAAGAATGACAAGGTATCTTCTCCGGGGATGTATCTGAACAAACCTTTTGACAGGCTGAGGCCCCAGATATTTCCTGAATTATCTGTTTTAAGATCGTTGATTTCCTCATCTATCCCGTCGAGCTTCATCACAATCCATCCATCTCCTTTTTTGGTCAGTCTGTAAAATCCTCTGGTCTCTCCAAGAAATATACTCGTGGGGTCTTTCTGTGATGTGGTCAGCGACAGGATAAATCCATCGCGTAGTAGAACAGCTTTATGGTTTTTAATGACAAAAATTCCCTGCGATGTTGCTGCATACAGGTCGTTGTTGAAAGAGGTAATTTTCCAGCAGGCTGATATAATCTCTTTCACAGGTAAGAATCCCAGAGTTGTATAATCATAATAGTACAATCCCTGATAGGTTGCCACAAAACAGGTGTTTTGGAAGCGTAAAATCTGATTGACTCCACCCATGAGCCCTGACTTTTCGTCGAAATAGGTAAAAGGTGAAGGAATTTCTATCATCGAGATTCCGTTGTTCAGCGCAGCCCAGAGGGTATTGTCATTGTTGATATAGAGAGTTTGAACAAAACTGTTTTGAAGAGAAGCTGCTTTGTCAATGATTTGCCTGACATTTCCTTCGTTATCTATTACGATGATTCCCATCCGTGAGGTCCCCAGAGCTATAGACCCATCTGAAAGGGCGACCCCTGAGGTTACCGGATTTTTTGTCAGAAGTTCGTTTCCCTTCGCTGCAAACGGGCGAACTGAGCCTCCTTCCATAAGATAAAGACCCTGCGAGCTTGTCGCTATCAGTGTCTTAGTCTCCTGGAAGGGAAGCATGGCACTGATAACCCTTGCACCAGAGAAAACGGATCCCTGATTGCAGGCTTCTATTTTCCCGCCATGCCAAGATACCAATCCTTTTCCTTTTAGCTGCAAATAGATTACATCTCTGACAAGGAATGCATTAAGTATTTCATTGGGTGCAGTCCATACTGAAAGGTTACTGTTCTCGAGAGTGAAAATTAGGTTGCCGGTAATAAATTGTACCTTACCGCTAACAATGAAAACACGAAGAACATCGTAGAAGGGGGAGTAGTTTGCTTTGAAATTCTGAAGTAAACTAATGAATTTCAGCGTTCCCGTGTTGTCAGGTCCCAGATATCCTATCTCCCCGCGAGCACCAACGTACACTCTTCCGGTCGAATCGGTTGCCAGGGCAGAGACCTTTGTTGTATTCCCGGTCGGTATTAATCTCCAGGTTTCCCCGTCGTATTGCAGAACACCTGCAAAATTGCCAAAATACATGATCCCTTGCCGGTCTCCGGTGATGGCAAAATTCTGCGCGTGAGCATGGTAGTCGGATGTGGTATAATTTCTTACAAACGGAAATCCAATTTCATGCCTTGCCTGCCCTATCGAAAGTGCCGGAAGCAATAAAAATTGAAGAGCAATTATCAGGTTCTTCATAATAAGTCAATTAGAATTATTTATCCGGATAATGTTGAACAGTTTCTCTGCAAGTTCTGGGCTGCTCATCATAAACTCATACAACGTGGCTTTTGGTAAGGCTACGTAGTAGCCCAGATCAGTTGACAGATATTCTAAACTGGTATCCTGAGGAAAATATCCCGGGGAGGCTGCTGGTTGCCTGATAAATGAGGCTTCTGGCGTCCGCTCCAGGAAGTCAATAATGGCTGTCTCAGGAATAGTCGAAAATAATTCCGTACTTCTCATCAATCCCGTTTTTTCAAACATGAGCAGCTCAGATTCTTCCTCACACGACCTGATACCTTCCTCCATCGCTCCTGATCCGATATAACCGTTTTTTTTCAACCGGTTTATCAGGTCACGATAATACTTAATATTGAAGCGGTAAAGTGTCAATGCTGCTATTTCGCTTATCAACCTATCGGGATGAACAACATTGGCTGCCAGTATCCTTTCGGTTGCCTGTTCATTATTTCCTTTACGGGTTTCGAGAATTTTCAGGGCACAGGCCTTGCTGTACCTGCTCGAACGCGTATAGGGTCTGTTGAGTATCTCGCAGAATCTTTCGAACGGCTCAAGTTTTTGCTGGGGAAATCTGAATATGAATCGATTAAGTCTTTCCTGAACAGGAAGATCCTCGAAAATTGGGAAAAATATCTCTTTGATCTCATCTCCAATAATCATGTCACCGATTTCAAGTGCATAAACTTTTGCGTTGGCATCTTTGCTTTCAATGTGTTCACGGATATGATGGATGGTCTTCTCATCGTACATCAGCGATAGTAACAGGAAGAGGAATTCTTTCTGGTCTTCTTCCTCGGTCAGCAAGGCCAGTTTAAGATCGGCGGCTTCCTCACAACCACTTATATCCTGCAGGGTGGCAAGTACCCATAAAATACCTGAGACGGTTTCTTCAATCATCTCTTTGAGAAGTGGTGTCTCTGAAGCAGTAGCCTGGTATTTTCTGTTGCTTAGCGAAACCAAAACCTGCCTGCGGACATCCTTGTCAGGGTGCCTCATTTTGTCACGAAGCAGTCTGAGCGATTTCTGACTTTGAATTGATTCATAGATTTTAAGTATCCTGACCTGAACTATTGAATGGCCTTTCGATTTCTCAAATATCCGTTCAAGTTCGGGCAAGATGGGTTCGCCGATTTGTTTGACGGCAATTCCGGCTGTTTCCGCGAAGGTATCATAAGCAAGTTGTTCGCATACAAAGGCCCATAATTCGTATCGCCTAATCTTACCACATGCCACGATGACTGCCTTTTTTACTTCGGCATCAGTATCTTTAGTAAGGGAGTGCAACAGCCTGATCGTATTGTATCTTCCGGAAGAACCTAACAGTCGTGCTGCTTTCAAACGATCGCCCCGTTCAGGTGATTTACAGAGGTTGGCTATTTCTTCTATCGGCGTGTTGGCTGTAGATTCAAGATATTCAACCGTTTTGTCAAGCATGGATTGTAAATGAGTCTGTTGTTTTATCGGGTCAAGGCTTTTCAGGAAACCTGCAGAATTTACCATTTGATATTCAGCCATCTTTTCAAGAATGATCCGTTTAATCTCTTCAGGTACTTCTTCAAATATCTCTTCAAGTATTTTTTCAGTCAGGAATGGTTGTGCAGTCATGCAAATTTTGAAAATGTGTCCGAAATTATTCCTCCCGGCCTGTCTTAATTTTTGACGGATGACTTCGGAAACAGAACTGCTTGCTTTCTCTTTTTCCGATTTCAAATCGTTGAGTTTTGATTTCAACAGGTTGCGGTAGGTCTCATACATTTTGATGGCAACCCATATCCACAGGGCCAACACAAGAATGAAAAACCAGTTGTAATGGACCATGTTGAAAAACTCAAGCGTCGAAAACAGTAATATGACCAGTCCGGTAATAATGGTCCCGATAGCTTTGGGAATCCCTTCAATCTGATTTTGGAATATGATTCTCTGGCCTGGTGGAACAGGTTGGTATAGTAACTGGAATGCTGGTTCATAGACAGCTGACCTGACTGACCGTTCAAACAACCGTGCCATGGCTATAAAAGCAAAGAATAATCCCGCTGCGCCATACAAGCTGCCAAAAATGGCTGCTATGAAAACAGGTACCAACAGGATTACCGGCAATGAAATAAGGCTCGGTTTTATCCCGTATTTATTGAGGAACCTTCCAGAGAATAACTTTAGCAATAATTCTATTACCGAAACAAATCCCAGGAAGATGCCAAAGAATCCGGCGATGGTTTCGGGATTGTTGGCAAACTCCAGCTTGGTTTGGGCAAGGAAGAGAAAATCGACAAACAGGTAACCGAATATCGGAAGAAGTGCAAGAAGCGAGATCAACATGAAATAAGGCTCTTTCACCAGTTTCCAGTAACTGGTCTCCGGTTTTTTCTTTTCGGTTCCTTTCTCTTCCTTCATCTTCGGTTCAGAAAGCTCTTCCTTGAAGGAACGGAGCAGGATAGTTGCAATAATCAGGCAGAATAACAGGGTTCCGGATGCCAGAAAAAGCAGATGACTGGCTTTTAGGAAATTCAGAATCAGCGGGATGGAGAAATAGCCAATCATTACTGAGACTACCTCACCGGTCCCGATCAGGCCGAATATCCTTTTCCCCTGTCTGATGTTAAATATCTTTCCCGCGATACTCCAGAAAGTAACCAGCGTGATATAGACAACGATCCTCACCCAGGTATACATGATGAAGATGAGCCATGAATTGTTGTACAGATAAACACCGATGCTGATAGCCAGAACTGTGAGGAAAATAAAACCCAGTTTCAACAATACCTGCGTTGAGAAAGAGAACCGTCGATCGCTTTTCGAGAAAATCCACCAGGCCAGATAAATCAGAATCCCAGAGGCGATAAACGAAACAGGGATCATCGAAGGCTTGAAATGCTTTAGGAAAATGGCGTTCGATGCAGTAAAGTAAAAGGAGAGGGTAAGGCCAATCAGAAACGAAAAGGCTATCAGCAGAAATACTGCCTTAGCTTCTTCCCGCCTGATGTTCATCAGCTTCAGTATTCCGGATTCCTTTTTCATCTGTGGTCACTATTATTTAACAGCGGGTGCCGGGGGATTATGTATTTTTCATTGAGGTCGTTTACAGCCGGCTCGTTCAATATGGTCTTAACCGGCTCGGGCATTTTACCGATGAAATCAATTTCGCTAACCGGGCCTTTATCCCCGGCAACATTCCGGGCAATGATAGTATCAATAAGTTCTACTCCCATCCAGCCACACACACTGGTGATTTTATCATCAAGGGTCAGGATATTCGCCGGATAGGCGCCATCCTCAAGACAGATGTTTATCTGGGGGGAAACTCCGACAATAGGCCCTCTGTCAATAATATTGGTCACTTCATGGATCACAAGCGGCGAGGTTTTTTCCCCTTTCCTGATAATGTTCTCGAAAGGTTGTGACCCGGCTCCTATTTTTTTACGCAGGTCGGAAGGGTGGAAGTTATAGGATCCCATTACCGGAAGCCCGAACAGCACAGAGTCGATCTTTTGTCCAAAACAAAGCATCAACAACGCTTCGGGTGCCCAGGAGCGGTAAAGATTATGAAACCATGTGGTTTTAACTGCACCCGTATAGCAGGGAACCCCCAATTCAGTCGAGAAATCAATAATCCGGTTAAACAACCGGCTTCTTTCCTGCGGGGTAAACTGCTTCCATACCCTTTTCCCGATTGAAATCCTTGCTTCAGGATCAATTGGGTCATCTGTTACAATACCAACAATATTCAGCTTCTCAGGATAGATTTGCTCATACAGGGCCAGGTTTTTAAGCAACAGGTCTCCACTGTTGCAACTAACAAACAATACAGTCCTGAGACCTTCATCTTTAGTTTTAGGTTTCACTGGCAGGTACAGTGCACCCCACCTTGTCTCTTTTGTTTTTAATACTGTGTACGCGTTTGACATTGACATGAATACAGATTAGAAATCATAGGTGATGCTCAGCAGAATATGGCGGCCGCGCTGAAGTATGGCGGTGGGGCTTGTAACCCCTTCTGCTGCCTTGGTTCCGGGGTGATAGTAGGTAGTATTGAAGATGTTGTTGCAGACTAACTGCATAGAAAGCCCGTGCAGGAGCGCCGGGTCTGAATAGGTGATTGTACCGTTCAGGATCAGGGCTGCAGGGAAAGTGTCGTTATTGAGCGGTACGGTTGTTCCTGTCCCAGTAGGTCTCTCTCCGGTATAATTCATCCTTAGATTGACGTTTAAATGATTGATAAATAGCTTCTCTGCACCCAGATTAAACTGATGTGAGGCGATATCGCCTACCCGGCTGTCAACTTCTCCGATTTCCGAGAAGGTCTGTTTAGGGTCGCAAAAGGTATAATTAAAATAGGCCGAGAAGGTCTCCCTTTTATAGGTTACATTGGCCTGAACACCGATGATCTCGAATTTTCCTATGTTCCGGTTTTGTACCTTACCAGGGTGTTCGGTCACATCAACTGTTCCGACTACATTGTTGATGTAATCCTTGTAAACACCTATATCGGCCTGAAACTCCCGGTTCAGCCTGATTCCGGAACTAATCTCGAAGTTCTGTATGTTCTCGGTCTTCAGGTCGGGGTTGGGTATCCGGTTTCCAACCGCCGAGTATTTTGTCCAGTTCGACACGTTCATGATACCACGCGAATAAATAGCCTTGAAGGTGTACTTCCCGGGAGAGTATACTACTGCAAGACGGGGGCTCAGCTCACTGCCGAAACCGTCGTTGTTTCTCACTACGTTGTAGTCGTATCGTAACCCTAAGGTGACCTTCATGTTCCTGAGAGCCTGCCAGGTCCCCTGACTGTACAGCCCGAGATCCCATACGTTAAAGCTGTTTCCCCCTTTTGGTGAGGGAAGAATTACTGCAGAATCCTGGGGGGTACCGGTGAAACTGGTGTAGTAGGCTCCCTGCAGTGTACTGTTACGCACTTCAAAACCTGAAATGATGTCAATTCTGGATGATGGCCGGTAATTTACTTTCAACTCATTCCTTAATTGCTTCGATTGTGAAAACAGGTAGAGTGTCGTCCATACCGGTTCTGAGTTTTCGACCAGGTCTGCAAGGTTTTTATTACCCCGTGCATAGTTTAATACAGATACCAGACGAGAGTCTTCCGTTACGTCATGGATACGGTAGGTAGTCAGGTTTGAAACGAACAACCGGTCGTTGATCTGGTTCTCATATTTTGTGTAGAAATTGCTGAGCTTTGGAGCCCAGGTTCCCCCGTTTTGCGATCCTGCGGCGTAAAGATCGGTGTATTGGGTTAATCCTCCCCGTAAATATTTCCATGACTGAAATCCAAAACTGAAGTTGCCGATATTTAGTTTCCCATTAATCAACCAACTATCCGTTTCGTTGCTGAACCCTATTTTATGTCCTCCAACCACCTGACTATAGGCCGATTTGTCGAGGTTCCTGGCTGCCTCCTCTCCCTGCGGGGTGAGACTCAACTGGTTTGAATCAGCCGAAAGCTGGTAATAGGGATGCGAATATGGTAGATTGTTGGCTTGTAAGAATTCAGATGCATTCTCGCTGATGCCGAGAAGTTTATTGTAGTCAACCTCATCATAAGCGGCAGGGTCATAATCGAAGTACTTCTGGCTCGTGAGGTCATGTTCATCCGAATGGTAAAGCCTTCCCGTCAAGGTGAACGAGACAGAGCGTTTTTTGCCCGATACGCTTAAATCAAGGGTACGGGTTTTGTAAGATCCATATTTAACCTGTCCGCTGACGCCAATGTTCTGGCCGGGTTTGATGGCATTAACCGTGTTTCGGCTGATGACGTTGATTACACCTGCAAAGGCATTGGGCCCGTACATTGTTGAGGCCGGCCCGTATATGATTTCCACCCTTTCTATGTTTGAAAGTGGATATTGTCTGTCAATATAAGCCCAGTTGGTCCACAGGTCATTCTCCTCTATACCATCAATAAGAAGCAGGGTTTTTTCCGTGTTGTTCTGCCTGAATCCTCTTTGGTAGATATTGGCATATTCGGGGCCATAAAACATGGTGAGGTCGAAGCCCGGAACATCTTTCAGAAGTTCGACGAGGTCGTTGTAGCCCCGTTTCCTGATCTCATCACGGGTGATGACGGTGATGGTTGCCGGAGCCTCGTATATGTTTTCTGCCTTTTTCGAAACGGAGGTTACTATCTGCCCTACATCTGAGATTTTCATTATGTTAACCATCTCGACAAAAGCCGGAGGATCGAACAGGTTAGCGTCATACGTCGGATTGATCTGGAGCAGTAGTGATGTTTCGACCGAAGCTTTTTCTATTGAATCGATCGACAGATACGACATGGCCATCAGCCGGTGCGCTTCAATTTTCTGCTTCTCATTGAATCCGCTTCTGACACATGGCTCCAGCGAACTGATCACATGATCAAACTTTCCCAGCTCGTAGTATTTCCGGGCCTCGTTTAGGGTGACTTCATCGCACGATTGTCCTGCGGCATCCCGGGCGAAGAGCAGGGCACCCATCAAGAGCGGCATGGCCATCAATAACAAAAAACGTCTGTAGTGACTGTTTTGCATGTTTATCAATGTTATAATTTCTTTCTTCTTAAGGAAGGCTTTTTATGGTTTTCTGGTAAGGCACATCTATACCCACCATTTTATTCCATTCAGCTACAGTCAGGTTGCGAGTGATCATCGATGGTAGTTTTTCTGCCATCTTCTCTGAACTGGTCGAAAAAATACGTATGGTTCTGTCGGCACTGCATGTGAGTAGCTGACTGCCATCCGGGGTATATAGGATATCGTAGATCCAGAGATCATGATTCTTAATCGTGACCGGTTTTTCTTCTGTCAGGGGGTAGTCCGAAATTCTTGCAGTCCAGTCATAACCAGCTGAAGTCAGCGCGTTTCCTTCCGGGTTGAAAGCCAGGGCTGTTACTCCCGATACATGCCGGCCGATAAGGCGCTGTACCTGTATTTCACCCTCTTTATCCTGTCTGACTAATTGCACGGATCCATCAAGGCATCCGAGTGCGATGGCCTCTCCCCGGTTGTCGAATTTTGCCGTTAACGCCGGGCTTTTAAGTCGGGTGAGCACACTGGCGCCTGTTTGTCCGTTGGCAAACGAAATGATTTTTACTGTTCCGCTATTGGAGGCATAAACCAATTGGTTTCCGGCAGGGTTAATTGCCGTGCAACGAATTGCATCTGGAAGTGAATCAAGTGTAGCGTGGGTAAATTTATCACCCCGGTATGTCCATTGTATCAGCCGTCCATCAGAACCTGCCGAGTAAAACTGCTCTCTGCCCGGATCGGGGGCCAGGCTGCTGACAATTGATGTATGAGCTTTCAGGACGATCGCTCCATTCGGGAAGGTTTGCCTGCCCCAGATAACGAAGTAACCATCTGTGGTTCCGGCTACCACCCATCTGTCGTCGTGTGTCAGCATGATTGTCCGGAAAGGTTCCCTGATCTCTTTCGGCAGCACACCCTGAACAGGGAGTTGTTCCGGATGGTCATGATTCCAGCGCAACACTTTTTTGTCATCACCACAAGAGAATATCTCTTTCCCGTTTTTAGTGATTGCCATGCCTCGTACCCCATCGTCGTGCCCTCTCAATACAACAGGATCGTTTGAGATTGCCGACAAGGCACTGTAAATTACCGGGTCATTCCGGTCTCCCCCGTTTTGCTGATGAAGTTGGAAAGCTGTCAGGGCATACAAGGCCGGTGATCCATCCTGTACTGTCTGGTTCAGTTGTATAGCCTGAATAGCCATCGAGTTGGCAATGGCCAGTAATCTTAAACGTTGTGCTGTCTGTTCTGATTCTTCTGCTTTTATCCGTTCCTGATCGGCTATTTGTTTTTGCATCAACGCTTCACGGCGTTGCAACCGGGCTTCATCTCTCGCGTTGATGGCTTCATGTCGGGCTACATCGGCCTGCTTACGTTGCTGAATGGCTTCAACAGTCTGTTCCTGCGCAATGATTTGTTGTTTCACCGCGAACTGCCTTTGCTGTTCCGTGATCATCTCCTGCTGCTCTGCAATCTGTTGTTGTTGCTCGGAGATTTTTCGCTGTATGATGGCCTCTTTCCTTTGCTCATCTGTTTTTTTGCGTTCAGCAACCGCCATTTTTTCCTTTTCCATGGCTACTTTACTGCTCGCCTCGGCCTTGAAGCGGAGGTTGAGCGAAACAATCAGAAACAGGATTGAAACGAGTGAAGCAATCCCCAGGACGATAGCAGAACGGCGGGCCCTTCTTAAATTTCTTTTCTGTTGGTTTTCTCTGACAGAGATTTCCAGCTCATGTTGTTTCCTGCTGAAATCGAGGAATGTCATCGCGCGGTCAAAGGCAGGATCGTAACGCGATGCCCAGGTAATATTGGGGCGGGTTTGTTCTTTCCATTGCAGCGCGAGTTGAAGTTCAGGATTTACCCACAGCCCGGTCTTCCCTTCCTGATATAATTCTGCCGACTTCGAGAGGCGAAGGTAGAGCTGGGCCGATTCCCCCTCTTCTTCAACCCACTTTCTTAATCTCTTCCACACTCTCATGATGCTTTCATGGGCTATGTCGATGGTGGTGTCACGGTGAAGGGTAACCTGGGCCGAAGGCATCAGGAATGAGCACCCGGGACTCCTGAAGTGGTCAATTACCCTGATGATCTCTTCCTCCCGGGAGTTGGTCAGCGTGCATATCTCTCCCAAGTTGGTGGGACGGCGTGTACCCCTGCTTTCCTTCGTCAGGTCTGTCAGTGCTTTGAAAAGCTTCTCGGTATTGAATTTATTCTTTTCGTCTTTTAAGTCTGAATAAATCTCTTCGAGGTGAACCGAGAGAGCCTCTTTCATAGTACCAATGGCCTCGTAGTGTTCAATGCTTATTGGCTGATCGCCAGTCTTGTTCATCATCCAATAATCCCAGGTCCGCATCAAAGCATGCTGCATGATAGGTAACTGGTCTGGGTCATCGCCCACATCAGCCAGCAGCCTTTCAACCAGATCCTCACTGATATTGTTTCCCGTTGCATAAACAGGCCCCGTAATAGCCTGACGGCGTTCCCCATTGTTCATCCTTGGCACCAGGTAATAACCTTTGTTGATGATCTCGCTTAACCCCCTGAACTCGGTACACTCATCAAGAAAATCGGTACGCATCGACAAAACGATGTAAACAGGTGTATCCGTCTGTGTAATGGCATGGATTAGTAAATCGATGAAGTTACCGGCTTCAGTGATCGTGTGGGCATACGAACCACTCCTTTTAAACCTGAAAAGCTCTTCAAACTGATCGATGTAAATTAATACTGCTGCTTCACCGGTCACTATCTCTCGCGTTTCTTTTACCAGACCATCGGGGCCCGAACGCAGTATTGCCTCGGTAGTTTCATGATCTCGAATTCCCTCAGCCAGTGCTTTGGCCATGTTACCAATGGGATCCTCGGCAGGACGAAAAATGACTAATTTCCACGATCGCGGCAGATTTTCCTGTTGAGCCTCAACCAACCCCGGGATCAATCCAGCCTTGATCAGCGATGATTTACCACATCCCGAAGACCCTACGATGGCCAGAAACCTTGTAATGGCCAGCTTCCTGATCAATTCCTTAACCTGCTGCTCTCTCCCGAAGAAATAGTGATTCTCGTTGATCTCGTAACTCCTGATACCGGGAAAAGGATTCGTGTGAAAATTACTCGGTGCCATTGGTAGTATTTTGATTTATCCGATTTATCCGAAGCTATTTATGAATCAAAGTTAAATTAATTAAGGAAGATCATAGGTCTGCCTGTATAATAAGTGGAATATTTCTCCACATAGCCCTTCCCCGGGAGATAACCCGTTACTGTGATTTTCCATTTCCAGACTATTCATGTATGCTCAAACAGGGCGTAAATATACGGGGATTTCAGGGTTTTTCCTCCAGTCAAGTGGCCTGTTTGTAAAATTGAAATTGCTTGAAATGCCCGGTGCCGTTCGTTATTTGTTCAGCTCCTCTAACTCATAGTATGGGCTATTTATCCTGTATGTAGATTAAGTTACCTGGTAACCAGGCAATGACCTTATTTGGATTCAATGTCCAGGGAACTGTTCTGGTTGGCAAAGGCAGATGAGAAAGCTTTTATTTCTCAGTTCCACGTAGAAAAGGCTTTTGTCTTAAATCAGACAGAAATCGGCGGGTAACCTCATTCAGGGCAAATTCCCGATAACAGAACCTCACGCTCGCAAACATCCTGAGGATAAGACCGGAAAATACAGTTTTGATTGTCGCCAGAAACTACTTAACAGTCCTGACGGGTCACTCTGTTCGTTCCGGCTCCGGAATCTCCCTTGCCAACCAGGGTGTTTCGGCTTCTTCTTGTTCAGGGAAGTTCAATGTTCAGAGGCGGGTCGGTGAAGTGAAATCTGGCAGCAGAATGACCGTCATAACGGATAAAAAAATCACTAAAAAACCATCAAAAAACCACAATATTCTACCACAACTA
Source organism: Bacteroidota bacterium (assembly GCA_003250395.1). Lineage (GTDB taxonomy): Bacteria > Bacteroidota > Bacteroidia > Bacteroidales > TTA-H9 > GWE2-42-24. The sequence continues at coordinate 93,774 of QKGM01000002.1, forward strand.
GACAAAAAGTTAATATACTGATTTACAGGCACCAAATATATTGACGGTTCGTTCTCGCTTCGAAGCAGCTTCGAAGTAGTTTCGTTTTTCAACGAAGCCAATTCGAACCCGTAACGGATGACTCATAATTTTGATCTGGCTCAGGTACATTGTGAATATCTTTTTTACCTGTTATAAACGTTTTTGAATAACCTCAATTGATTGTCTGGTCATTGCAATACCCTGTTAAATCTCTTTCCCGGAGATTTACAGTATGCATTTTCTGTCAGAAGGAAATAATCCGGTATTTTTGATATTAATTTGCGGCAGGCTGAATTTGATTCGGTGTCAACCCGAACATAATTTCTGATTTAAAAAGTTTTGCATATTTCATTTCAGTCAGAAGTATTCTGTCTTCTGAAACAGAGGCTACACTTACCCACCATAACTGAGATGCAACGGACAGGAATTATTGTAAAACACAACCATAATTAATGATATTCAAATGTCATACGCTATATGAATTATACGATTAAAATTGACCCGAAAGATGATTTGACGATTCAGGAATTAGAGCAAAGAGTTCAGGCTGGTTATCGTTTCATTTCTTTTGAATACATCATCTCATTTGTTGCCGTAACCCAAAGGCGGTTCTCAAAGGCAATTCTTATAAACAGTAGTCAGGACATCAGAAAGTATTCCAATAAGTATAACCTGGTTTCTTCGGTATTTGGTTGGTGGGGATTTCCCTGGGGGCCGATCTATACTTTAAGAAGTTTTGGTGTGAACCGAAAAGGAGGGATTGATATGACAGATGATATCATGTTAAATATCAGTGAAGAGAGTCTTCAAAAGAGGGAAATAGAATATCTCCGGACAACCCAGTTTTTTACCAAGCCAGACAAGTGGGATTTGAGGGCTTTTACGAAGTCAATCCTGCGCGATTTTCAATTTGACCTGAATGTAGAAAGGATTGTTGTTGGAAGATATATCAATACAGAAGGAAATACAATTTCAGGCTTAACAATAGGATTAAAAATAAGATACGGTAAATTCGATGAGTATATAGAACCGATCAGGAAGTCATTATCCAGAGAGTTTATGAAACATGCCAGGTTTTCTTTTATTGATTTGGAAAAGAAAGATGAATTAGCAGATTTCCTTTTAAAGCAGGGAGTAATATTGAAATAGGGTTGCACATTAAGATAACTTTTGAAGGGGTAGAGAACTGTTGATAACTTTGCGCGAAGTTGTCTGCTTTTGTGTTGAAGTTTTTAGGATAAAGATAAAGCAGGTGCTTGTAATGGGTGTCCGGTTCAACCTGATGAGAAAATCAGGATATGGAGCTTCATTTTATATTTCAGGAAATGAAGGCGATATTTCTGTGATCCTGTCGGGGATGTACAATAAAAACGACGTAATATTCTGATATATAAGATAACCATCCTTTGTATTTGCCCGGGACTTGATTTTTATATATGCTTGTTCCTCTGGAAACAAAGAATATGAATCATTTGTTATTAGTTCTGTTACATTCAATTCAAAACCACCATATTTGCATTCAGTATTTTCGTTTCTAAATTAAGATACCATTGAAATATGTTGAAGAACAGTTAACCTAAAATTTCTTTTATGAAAAATATCAAAATAGAGATCAAATGGGCCATCATCTTTTCAGTAGTTGGATTGCTTTGGATGGTGTTGGAAAAACTGTCCGGACTTCACGGAAAGTACATTGATTACCATCTGTACCTTACTAACCTGTTTGCCATTCCGGCCATCGTCATGATGGTAATGGCACTGAAGGATAAGAAGACAAGTTTTTATGGCGGAAAGATGAGTTATATGCAAGGGTTGATAGCGGGTGTCATCGTGTCGGTTATCATTGCTTTATTGAGCCCAGCTACCCAGTGGATAACTTCTTATGTTATCTCTCCTGAATATTTCCCAAATGTAATAAAGCGGTCAGTGGAATTAGGTTATTACCCGACTACAGCTGAAGCAGAGGCCAACTTCAATTACCGGAACTACGCGGTTCAGGGAGCGATCGGAGCCCTCGTAATGGGAGCTGTAACGACTGCCATCGCGATGATTTTTATCAGGACCAGAAAGGGTCATTAACAGCGGGATCGGGAACTGACAACTGGCCGACTGTTTGATTCTGTAGAAATGTACATATCGGGCTTCGGATTGGATCGATACGTCTCTTTGTATTTGAAAATTAATTCTGCTGCGTACCTTTGACTGATATAATCAAAGTTATAATGAAGCAATCAGATGAATAAGAACTATTTTTCAGTTTTGCTATTACTGGTGTTGTTGAATACCTCGTGCCAGAGAAATGAAACAAGAATTCTGGAGACCTATCCTGACAATAGAATTAAGACATTAATTGAATACACTAATCCAGGTGATACTTCGGATTATAAGCTGATAGTTTTATATAATTCAGGCGATACCAATCTGGTTTGTTCTATTTCTCAAAACATGAAAAATGGTGTTTCGACATTCTATTATGAGAATGGCAGGATGAAATATCGCATCGGTTATAAAAACGGCCAGGTACATGGAAAGGTATCCTATTGGTATCCAAATGGTCAGTTATGGCAAAAAGCAACATATAACCACGGAGAATTGGATGATACAATCTGCGATTATTATGAAACCGGAGTTATAAAATCGATAGGCTTTTTTGATAATGGGGCGGGAGAGTTTAGATATTACCACCCTAATGGTAAGTTGTGGAAAACTGGTAAGGTGCTGAATGGTAAAGAAGAAGGTGTCTGGTGCTATTACTTCCCTAACGGGCTAAAATCGGGTGAAGGAGTATATAGAAATGGCAGAAAACATGGAACGTATAAGGCATTTTATAAAACAGGCGAATTGATGGAGTCTGGAATTTATGATTCTGATCTGATTGTACAGAATACCTATTATTTAAAAAATGGGGAGATTGATTTAGGGCTGACAAATTTTGGAAAGCGGAACAGGAATCTCATCCCGTGGACTGATGAGCAGAAGCAGGCATTTTTAGACGATTGCATCGGGGAGATGGTTGATGAAAACAGTTTCAGAGGTGATGACTATTGCTTTTGTATGGTTGGAAAAATTGAGCTTTTCAGTAGTTATAGAGACTTTATGGAGTCGACACAACAAGAACGTAGTGAGTTGATACAATTGGTGAGCCGTCTTTGTGAGCCTGAATAAATTAAGTGTTCCTGACTGGAGCTGCTTACATTAATGGCTCGTTTCAGCGGGTATTACCTGATCAGGGGTCTTCATTCTATCAGGTTGACATTGAAGCTCTCTTGTAGTTTTCCCTGAATAGTTATGGGAGGTATGTTTTGTTTAATAGTGGCTATGGCTGATATTGTACAATTTCAATGGAAATATTGGTTGTTGAAATGATATTTTCTTATAAAACAGTCAGGATATACTGATTTCGGAAATGACTGACAGGAGAAATAAAATGGAATTTAGAGCAACGATTTCAGCATTAACCTGTTTTGGCATTGTGACCCGTCGTAGTCGAAATGCTTACGATTTTTATATATGTAAGATGAATTGATGAGTATTGGAAAATATTATAAGTTTGCCTGAGCGAACCATATTTTAAAAATATATTTAACCATTAACATGAGATACTTATTTACAGGACTAATTATCCTTTTGTTATCAGGATTCGGTTTTTGCCAGCAACAGGAAGCAACTGGTTTAAAACGTCAAAATATTTATCAGCTAATTGAGAGGATTCTCCCCGGAAAGTCGCATCAGTTTGCTATTGAAGAATTGGTAAGAGAGAATGGCAAAGAGGCATTTGTGCTAAGTTCCGAAAAAGGAAAAATCAGTATAAAGGGAACCGATGAACTGGCGCTGGCTAGAGGGTTCAATTATTATCTGATTAATTATTGTAACATTCGTGTTTCATGGTACAAAGAGGATATAATTGAGGCGCCGGGGCTTTTACCTTTGGTTGATTCCACGATCAGGCAGGAATGCCGTTTCGAGAAGCGGTTCTTTTTGAATTACTGTACATTTGGTTATACAATGCTATGGTGGCAATGGAATGATTGGGAACGCTTCATCGACTGGATGGCTCTGAATGGAATCAATATGCCGCTTGCAATTACCGGTCAGGAAGCTATCTGGCTTGAGGTCTGGAAAGACTTTGGAATGTCTGAAGAGCAGATAAAGGCCTATTTTACAGGTCCTGCTCATCTTCCCTGGCACCGAATGGGCAACCTTGATGGTTTCCTTGGCCCGTTGCCGCAGGATTACATAACACATCAGTTTGAATTACAGAAGAAAATATTACAACGCGAGCGTTCATTCGGAATGACCCCTGTACTTCCTGCTTTTGCGGGACATGTTCCAAAAGCTATTAAGGAGAAATATCCCGAAGCAAAGATAACCTCTTTGGGATCTTATGGTGTTGGTGAGCAATATGATGCATTCTTTCTTGATCCGATGGATTCTTTGTTTATTACTATTCAGCAAAAATTCCTGAGGGTTCAGGCCAGATATTTTGGTACCGATCATTATTATGGAGCCGATCCTTTTAACGAAATGGATCCTCCAAGCACAGAGCCTGAATATCTGGCCACCGTTTCAAGAACCATATACAATGGCATGAGTAGTGTCGACCCCGATGCTAAATGGGTTCAGATGGGCTGGACTTTTTATTACATGAAGCTATGGAAGGATGACCCTGAACGTTTAAAAGCTATGATTAAGGCAGTCCCGGAGGATAGAATGATTATTCTGGATTATTTTGCCGAGAGGGAAGAAGTCTGGCGGAATACGGAGGCTTGGTATGGTGCCCCATACATTTGGTGTTATCTCGGTAACTTTGGGGGTAATACAGAGATGGCTGCACCAATTATAAATGTAGCTAAGAAACTTGTTAATGCAGAGGATGATATCTCTCATGGAAAACTATTCGGTATTGGCTCAACGCTCGAAGGTTTTGGTGTAAACAGGTTTATGTACGAATGGTTGTTTGAATACGCATGGAATAAGGATATTTCGAATCTTGATAAATGGATATCGGACTATGCGGTTACAAGAACCAAACATTATGATCCGGTTGCCGACAAAGCCTATCATTCTTTGTTTAATCTGGTATACAATGATCAGGTCTCGGGTGTTGCTATGGGGAGCTTGATGCATACACGCCCGATACTTACAGGGGTGAAGGGATACCAGCGGCCTAGTAAATATGATTATGAAGAGTTGACGAAAATACTGACCATGATGCTGACTGCCGACGATGCAAGTTTACAGAGTAAAGAATACCTTCAGGACCTGGTGCTGGTTACCAAACAAATTCTCGATAATCTGATTATTCCGGTCAGGAAAAAATTAAATGATGCATACGTAAAAGGCGATTCCGTTGAATTGGAAAAGCAAATCAGGATTTTTACCGGGATTTTGGATGATCAGGACAGATTGCTCGGCACCCAGTCAGACTTACTGTTGGGGAAGTGGGTGAATGATGCACGGACGTTTGGGAATGACTCTGTCAGCAAAGCATATTATGAGAAGAATGCCCGTGTATTAATATCCACCTGGGGCAATGAAGGAAATGACATTATTGATTATGCCAGCCGGGGACTTTCGGGAATGATTTCTTCATACTACAAGGTGAGATGGGAGATGTTTTTCGATATTCTCAGATCTCATTTGAAGCATGGTGTTGCTTTGGATATGGAGGCCATCAACAAAGAGATGGCTGCATTTGAGTGGCGCTGGACCAATCAGCAGACCACATTTAATTCAGTCCCTGAAGGCAATCCGCTCGAAATTGTTAAAGAAATCCATAAGAAATACAACCCGCTCTTTGTAATAAGTAATGACTGAGAAGTAGAGCCGGTTAACAATATGCTACCGGAAGCACCTTTGACGTATATTTGTACTATCTATATCAACTAAATGTTTCTCCTAAACATAGAGTAAATGATAAAGAAAGCCTTAATAATACTCTCCATTCTTCTACCATTTTTAACATTTTCACAAGATACAGTTGTTGATTTCAATGGGTATATGTATGTTGGAAAGATCATGGATATGAATCAAAAGGAATTATTTATTAGCTATCAGGATCACGACAAGGTTGATAAAACCGAAAGGATAAAAATCAAGAAGCTTTCGTATTGCTCATCACCAGATCTTGTATTTGAAAAGCAGAGCATTATTACATCCAACAAAAGTGTAATTTTGACTAGTTCTAGTCTTAATTCATTGATTGATAGTGAAATTATTAAGGTAAAATCATGGACTTATATTCCTCCATTAAGCGAGATTCTACCATTCAAAAATGGGTATGTAATATATTCAAGTATTGTTTCGGTTGATTCTACGAGTAAGGATGAGCTATATGCTAGAGCAAAGTTATGGGCTGTTAATGTTTTTAAATCGGCAATCGATGTAATTCAATTAGACGATAAACAGAATGGCACGCTTGTTTGTAAAGGTTATTCTAATGTTTATCATGCTTTTGCTGAATTGAATGGCCCTCAAGAGATTAATACTTATTTTACACTATCCATATACATCAAAGACGGACGTTTTAGATATGAGTTGAATAACATTAAGTGCAAATGGTTTATAAGCTCATCTAGATATACAATCGGAGGCTGGTCAGAATCACCTATTGAGGCATTTGATAATGGACACAGAAAGAAAAATACTCGTAAGCTATATAAACAAGTTGATGAGAGAATGAAAGCGTTACTTTACGACTTAGAAGTTTCCATGAAAAAACCAACACCAGCTACTCAAGACTGGTAACCCTGCCTACTTGCACCAAAGTGGAATTGTAAACTAGTGGAATTGTAATAGTAGAGTTGAGATGTTGTTTATGTTGTTAACTGAAGATTAAACTATCGTTTACAGTGCTTTTGTGGTAGTTTTGTGTTATATTTGTATAATATCTTTGCAATATAACAAAACAAAATGAAAGAGTTATACGTTTAATATATACTTTTGTCGGCAGTTTACAGCCAGTTTTCCAACGATCTAAATTGATCGAGGACAAAGATAAGAAATAGTAGACGGTGAATAGTACCAATTAGGAATTGAAATAAAGGAAGTTATGAGCAAGGTATATTATAAGTTTATGGTAAGTGGATTCTTCTTCTTGCTAGGACTTGAAGAAAACCCATTGCTGAAGTTAAAGAAGCGGTATAGTCGGAAATCTGTATCAAATGCAATTGCATCCGACTGGAAAAACGTTGGTATAGACATGCGAAAAGCTTTCGATGAACAGGCCAGAAAAGCAAACTAAGCCCAGTACAAGCAATCATAAACCTGAGCTTTTTATTTCTCAGTCGTATGAGGGCATGATCCCCCCGCCTAATATGATGGCGGAATTTATGAATGTTGATCCAACTTTCCCGGAGAGAATTATGGCGATGGCTGAAAAAGAATCAGCGCATCGACATAAAAATGAATTAATGTTGAATAAGGGTTTGGTCAGGAGTACTTATTTGGGAATGCTGTTGGGATTTTTTGCTGCTTGTATGGTTGGTTATCTTGTATATTTTGCTTTGACATTAGGATACGCAACGGAGGCTGCAATAATTGCAACCGGAGTTATTGTTGCTATTGCAGGTGTGTTCGTTTACAAGAAGAGGCGATAATTCCCTTAATGAACAAAGCAGTTATTTCACAATTTGTCGTTGACACTTGCACTAATGCAAACGGTGAGGTTTTATATAATATTCTGAAGCCTTACTTTGAAAGGAAAGAGCTTGTTTCTGTCTCGTTTACAAGCCTTAGTCCTATGTTATCATCATTTTTCAATTCCTCATTCGGTGAGTTAATTGAGAATTATGGACTTAATGTTTTCAAAAAAACGATAAGGTTGATCGATATTCCTAAAAATCAAGTTGACCTCATACGTAGTTACCTGAAGTTTCATTTAGAACAGTAAATTTTTTTAACTCTGATAACAAGGCTACCTAAATAGGTAGCCTTTTGTGTATAATTATGTCCGAATAATTATCCTAAAAAAAATAAAAAAGCCTTGTAATTACTTTAACTACAAGGCTTTATTTTCTATTTCAGTGACCCCGGCGGGACTCGAACCCACAACCTGCAGAACCGGAATCTGATATTCTATCCATTGAACTACGGGGCCATTAAGCGGGGCAAATTTACGATGTTTTCCTGAACTATAACAGTAGGGTTTAATTTTTACCCAATCCGGGTTTCTTCTGCAGGTGAGGTGCAGTTGCTGTATGCTCTGTATGAATGAAGGTTTTATTGGCCCCTTTGATCCTGAGCAACGAAAGGAGCATCTTCCACATCCCCATCGGGATATGGAGGAGTGCACCGAAGAGATTTTTGTTATAAAATGAACGGGGGACACTGAGTATAAATGCTATCACCAGGAGTCCCCATAAACCCATCCAAGCTTTTGTTTCAACCGAAGGCCAGAAGATCAGCGAAAGCACCATGATAATGGATGTTATCCCCAGCAGGAGGATGCGGGGGATTTGCGCCTGTTGCCATGTTCGGGTAAAATAGTCGATGTTGCCATTGGTAAACAAGGCTTTGACAGCAGGAAGTGCATTTCGTCCGAGATAAATAAATTGTACAGAGAGCCATCGGCGTCGCTGATTTCCAAGCGTGTCGAAATTCTGTACTTTTTCATCATAGCAGTAAGCGTTTTCGAGAAATTCTACCATTACCCTGTTGCTAGTAAAAAACAATTCGAGATGTTTGTCGAAACCTCCCACGGCGTCAACAGTCTTCATCACGCTTTTATACATCCGGAAGTCGAAAGCCATACCTGAACCTATGAGAGAACTACTCAGTCCCAGTGCTCTGTAGCCCTTCCTGAAAAAATGGTTATTAATCTCCTCACTGATGGCATCGAGGACGGCAACCGGGGTATTCATATTCTTTGCAACACGGTGTCCCTGTACTGCTATGTAACCGGCATCAAAGGCGTTGTTGATCAGGGTAAGGAAGTTGGCTGCCATCAGGTTATCAGCATCAAGGACCAAAGCGATATCGTACCCGTTACCCAATTTGTCCATGGCAAAATTCAGAGATCTGGCCTTTGTACTTTTATCGAATTTTACTTCAATCACATGAACGGGCATCGCTTTTAAGGCTTCAATGGTCTCTGGTTTCAGGCTGTCGGCTATAACCACAATATCATACCATTCCGGAGGATAATCCTGATGAAGGGCGTCGGCAGCCACCTCCATAATTACCTGATCTTCTTTGTAGGATGGGATAAGGACCGCTATTTTCCGGAATTGTTGTGACATAGCTAATTCCGGAGGTTTTCTGAAACAACCCGCAATGGCCAGAATCACCAGGAATACTACCATCAGGGCGATGATACCCCAAAGCAACCAGTTCAATCCAAGCAATAATTGCAGTACAAAGGTCTCCATAATTTTATTTTTTCTTAAATCAAAGATAATTCATTCATGTTAGCCTGCAATGGCTTCCTGCATTATGCGGGAGTTTTTTTCATGTCAGAGGACACATTCTCTGGAATTGTAGTAGCTTTGATAGGTCTAACCTCAAATTTGAACTGTTATGGCTATAAAGAAAGAAGTGACTGCAAAAGCAGTAAATGGAAAAAAGAATGGCTCGAAGAGCCCCAAGAAGATTTTTGTACTTGATACCTCAGTAATCTTATATAATCACGATGCGGTCAACAGCTTTGATGACAATGATATTGCCATCCCTATTACCGTGCTTGAGGAGCTCGATAATTTTAAAAAGGGAAACGAGATAAAGAACTTTGAGGCCCGTGAATTCATCAGGATTCTTGACAGGTTGTCGAAGAAAAAGCTAATATCAGATTGGGTTCCGCTTGAAAACAAGAAGGGAGGTCGTTTCAGGATTGTTATTGATGAGCGGAGTAGTTCGGATGTACAGCAGATATTCGGAGGTTACAAGAATGATCATAGGATTCTCAGTGCCGCCTTAATGTTACGTGAAAAGAACCCAGGGCAGAAGGTTATCATGGTATCGAAGGATATAAACCTGAGAATTAAGGCTAAATCGCTTGGGCTTCAGGCTGAGGATTTTGAAACAGGTAAAATTAAAGATCTTGACCTCTTATACAAAGGAACATCAGAGGTTAATGACCTTGATCCTTCTCTTATCGAACTCATTTATCAACAGGGATGGTGTAACCCTGACGAAGTGGGAGTAAGAGAGCCCATCGCCAATCAATATTTTATTTTAAACAGCCCCGTAAGTTCAGCACTCGGCTTTTACAATGCAACATCAAAGCATATTGAAAGGATCGACAAGCACCCTGTTCAACGTATTACACCAAGAAATGCCGAACAGGTATTTGCCTTACATGCTATCACCAATCCGGATGTTAAGCTGGTTACTCTTCAGGGGGTAGCCGGAACAGGAAAGACTCTGTTAGCCCTTGCAGGGGCTCTAGACCAAAGAAGGAATTTTAAACAGATTTATCTTGCCCGTCCAATTGTCCCGTTGAGCAACAAGGACCTTGGATTCCTGCCTGGTGATGCGAATGAAAAGATCACGCCTTATATGGAACCATTGCACGATAACCTGAAGTTTATTAAAAATCAATATAGCGAACGTGATAAGGAATATGGACAGTTTGATGAGATGCTTCAGTCGGAAAAAATTGTAATTTCTCCATTGGCATTCATCAGAGGACGCAGCCTTTCAAATATTTGTTTTATTGTTGATGAAGCCCAGAACCTGACCCCTCATGAAGTGAAGACAATTATAACCAGGGCAGGTGAAGGGACCAAGATTATTTTCACCGGTGATATTTTCCAGATAGATACACCTTATCTCGATTCTCAGAGTAATGGACTATCTTACCTGATTGATAAGATTAAACATCATCCTATCTATGCCCATGTAAGGCTTGAGAAAGGTGAACGCTCCGAACTGGCTAATCTGGCCAACGATTTATTGTAAATGGGTTACTGGCTATAAACTTTCCCCCGTTCTGTCAGCAGAGCGGGGGTTTTATTTTGTAGTAATTTCTCTGGTTTAAAGGAAAATTTTCCTTTCGAAAAGAGTTTTGGGTAAAATTTCACTGAGAATCCGTTACCAGATTATTTAAAAGTTAACCCGGCTTTAAGCCGGGTTAATTAACCAAATAAAAACCTAAACCAGTTATATATAGCGAACAAAGTTTTATTTCCTGATGATCTTAAATACCTGCTGATCAGAAGAAGTGACTTTGAGCAGATATATTCCTTGAGGAAAGACGTCGGAGTTTATGGAAAGGTTGCCTTTAAACTTACCCTTTTTAATTAATACCAATGAACCAGTCAGGTCATAGATTTCTATAATCGATACCTCTTTGCCGGTGGGAATTATTACAGAGAAAAAATTATTGAAGGGATTAGGCTGAATAGATATACTGTTGGTCGCGAGTTCTACGGTACCTGTTGAGTTTATTACAGCAATATGCAAGGTGTCGGATGTTTCTTCGCCACAGCTATATGTTACATGAACTGACAGGCTGGCAATACCGGTCTTTTGCCATTCAATTTCACAATGGTCGCCCTGATTATTTACAACGCCAAGGGAGTCGGGAGTTATTGTCCATTCTGTGATTCCATCTGTCCCGATACCAGTAGTGAAGTAGTCCGAATGCCTGATCAGTCTTAGATCAATTTCTGTCTCACCTGTAGGTTTCTCTGGTCTTACCGGTAGAAAATCAATCCTGAAAAGGCGGCTCTCACCTGATACTCCATTTTTTGCAGGTGTAACGACGAGGTTTCCTGGTGTTGCCTGTTGGGTAAAGTCAATCACTACAGTAGATGTTCCCTGTCCTGATACGAAGTTAGCACCAGTACCAGTATAACTCCACAGGTAGGTAGTGCCTGGCTGTGAAGTAACTGAGTATTCATTACCCGAGTGATGCAGGCAAGGGTTTCCCTGCCCGGAAACAGAGGAGGGGCGTGCTGGAGGGATTGTAACTGACTTCAGCGAATAGTATTCCCAATTTGATATTGAAAAGAGCCCGGCAAGAATTAACCTTTCGCTACTACCAATTATTTCTCTTACATTATCGGAGCTATAATAACTTTTTTTATCGAGGAGTGGAATCCAGTTAAGAACTTCTCCCGATGAGTCTGAAAATGCTCTGAGGGCATATTGTGGAATTCCTGTAATGCTTTTGAAATCGGCTCCTAAGTATATGGTATCGTTGACCACATTAATACACTGGGGGGGTGTACAGCTTAATCTGCTCATATTGTGCAGGTTCCCTGATTCTATATCAACCGAGGCATAGGAAGGTTGAAATTGCCCGGATATATAATTAAAATTTCCACCTAAATAAACTCTCTTTTCAGATAATGCAATCGCCGCAATCTCTCCGTTGGGGCCAGGATTCCAGTCTGTTGCTGTACCATCTGATTTTCTGATAGCAGCAGTATTTTTTCTATTTGCCCCTCCAATTGAATTGAATACTCCTCCAATGTATACCAGTGAATCACTTTTCGCCATTGAATTGACCCAGAAAGGGGTTCCGTTATTCCATGGATTCCAGTCAAGCAGAGCTCCTGTGACGTTATCAACAGCAACTATTCCTTTTCGTGGTAAGTTGTTTACAGTATCAAATGTCCCCCCTATATACACTCTGTCCCCATCCGGAAGAACACAATTCAACCAGTGTGGATTGGTCTTTATTTTTGGATCCCAGGAAGTTATTTCACCTGTTACCGCATCAATCTGTTTTATCCCGCTTTTATAAAGGTCTCCTGCCATCTTGAATGATCCGATAATATAAACTTTATCACCTTCGTGACGAATTTGTCCGATGTAGCCATCTATTTTTGGGTTCCAGTCGACTAATTCACCCGATTCGGTGTTTAGAGCAGCAACATTATATCTGCATGACCCTCCGGTGGTTGTAAAATTGCCCCCGGCATAAAGGTTGTTATTTTGAATATTTATTGTATAGACTCCGCCGTTAATCCGTATGTTATTATCAATAAGTGCTCCGGATTCTCTGCTGAAACATAAGATTCCGTTAGCAGTATCTGACAATGAGTTATTTGCTTCACTTCCTCCGTACACTTTGTCGCCATCAATTGCCAGGCAGTGAAGGCTCCAGGAAATAGCAGGTTCCCATGAGTCCTGTTCTCCTGTTATGATATTAAATCGCTTTACTGGTTGATCAATAATTGGGTAGTTTGTGTATGTCAGGGTCGTGTATATTTCATTTTCATCAATATAAATGTAGACCAAGGGTTCGTGATCAGCTGTAAGATTTGCGTTCCAGGCATAAGCCAGTCCTGTCTGTGGGTTTATAGCCGCGATTCTTCTTCTTACTGATTGGGCAACCCTGTCGAAGTACCCGCAAATCCATAATTTTCCGTTTGAGAATATCATATCTGTTATCGTGTTATCTACGCCGGGGTTCAATTCAAGCACCTCTCCAGTGCCTGAACTGATCGCCGCAATATTTTCACGCTTGCTGCTCCCCGCAGAAGTAAATGATCCCCCGATAAATAGTGTATCACCAGAAGAGGCAAGTGAATAAATGGTGCCGTTAATCAATGGCGGTTCGACGGTAATATCCCCGGATGTAGTATCTATTATAGTCAATCCTTTACATTGCTTTCCTCCAATCGGATTATACAAATTAGTGACGAAAAGGTTTGTCCCGTCTGACGTGATTGTATTTGTCATCTCCCCGATATTTACATCCCAGGACAGAGCCAATCCGTCTGACAATTTGATTGAAGCACTCTTGTAACAGCGGTATTCTCCTATAGTATCAAATTCTCCTGCTATATAAAGCCTTTCGCCACATTTTGCCATAGCATTTATTTTTCCATTTGGCGCTGGGTTCCATGGCAAACAGCTTCCAGTTGTCATATCTATGGCGGCTAACCCATTTCTTGGTGTCTGGTTGACCATCGTGAACTCTCCCCCTACAATTAATTTATCTCCATAGATGGTGTATGAATTTACTGCCTTGTCCAGGTAAGGATACCAGTTTTTATTATCTCCTGTCCGGATGTCGAGAGCCCCGATATAATACTGAGTGATATTGTTAATTTTGTATATATTTCCGATGATATAAAGTGATTCATCTTGCAGGGCCATTTGCTTAATTTCGCCTTGTACGCTTGGCGCCCATGCTGTTGCTTTTCCAGTAACAGTTGAGACAGCTGCAATTCCAAAACGTACTTCACCCCCAATACCATAAAACTCTCCTGCAGCGTATATTACAGTATCTGTTGCTACAATTGAACGAACGATCCCTCCTGATACCGGTTTCCAGGACGATGCCCTTTGGCTTTGAATATTGATACAACCTATGTTATATCTTGATGAATCACCTATGCTTGAGAATTCGCCTCCTATATATAGTAAGCTGTCGTGAAGCGCCATGGTGGCAACTGTACCTTCGATCCTGATGTTAAATTCATCAACTTCACCATTGGCTGCCAGGTGGGCAAACCCATACCTCGCGCTGTCTCCTATATACGAGAATGATCCTGAAATGAACCAGCCACCTTTACCATCGCTGATCAATGATTCAATTGGGCCATTTGGCTCAGCTACAGACAAAGCATCTGTTCCGGTTAGTGTGTCAAGTATTGCCCCATATCTGTGAAACAAAGAGTATTTGTCATATGACTGAAAACTTCCTGCAACAGCAAGTTTTCCGTTTATCAGACAAAGTTCTGTTACTTCCTGATCAAAGCCTTTGTTTCTAAGCCTACCGGTTGGATTTCCTTGGTTATCAATATGTGCAATTCGATATCGTACGCTGTCACCAATTTTCGTGAAATTCCCCCCGATATACCAGCCTCCCTGTCCATCAGTCACCGAGCAGTACACGGCTTCATTGGGTTGATTCGTTCCTTGCGATTCCTGACCGGTGTTTTTGTCGAAAATTGTACTGTTTAGCCTGGGTTTTCCGACCCGGCTAAAGTGACCACCAATGTAAAGCCTTTTTAATATCGTATCTTCATCGATTGTTGATATATCCCCGTTAGGTTGCCACCAATCGGGACTCGTGTTCTGAGCCTGGTTTAATATTGAAATTAGCAACATGGGCAAAAAAAGTGCCACTATTCTGCAGTATTTACTTGAACTGGTTAAAATCGAATAAATGTTAGATTTTATCATGCTGATTTATGTTTTGCTGGTTGATTTGCATCTGCGATACAGGTACAGTTTAACTGCTTTTAATACTAATTCTTATTAATTATTAATCGAATCTAGAACTTGAAACATCATGGTTCTTGATTATCATACCTTAAATGGTAATTCAAGTCCTGGATAATCCTGATTAAGTCGTTCCATTGAAGACTTTTGTTAATTTGATTGTTTTTATTACAGACTTGGTTATCCCGTGAATGGTTGCCTGATTTATTAGTGTTTGACACTAATAATTTTTCCCATTGTATCCTGTGTGAAGATTTGCCCCTTTACCGGGATATGATGTATTAATTTCTGGTAATTACAGATCAATGAAAAGCGGGGGCAATGATGGGCCTGAATATTATTACGTGGCGACAGACAGCATAGTCTTAGTTTAAAACTTACCGGATACCTGTTCAGGTAACCTCTTGCAAGTTGAAGGTACCGTTTCAAATCAGGCATCTGATCCAGATATCCTTACAAATCTCAGTTAAAACACTTAGATATCTCATTTCAGATTTAGTACTTTTTGTGGTTTTATTAAAGATTTCGGGCGATAAGTAGTTTTCTGATTCTGTTTTATGAAAATGAATCAGCAGAGGTTTCCCGATTTGGAACACTATGATCTTTATTTTCGCCCTTACTTAACCCATTCATCTTTTGTCGTTTTAGAAAGGGGGTAAATGTCCTTTATTCTAAACGGAAGCAGATAAACCAATTGAATGTGGTTACACAATTTGATAATCCGGAAAGCGTTTTATGGCCACGTCATTTCTGAGGAATTATTTGTACACGATTAAACATTACCTGGTTCAAACTGTATAATAATTTTGAATGATATGATACACCATGAAAATATTAACGATAATAATCTTTCTGGTACTTTCGTTATCGGGATGTGCACAGAATCAATCTGATAAGAAAATGACAAACGAAACTACGCACCCATGGTATAAGGTGCTCACCGCAGAAGAGGAACAAGTTATTGTATTTAAAGGGACCGAAGTTCCATTTACCGGTAAACTGACTAATAATAAGTCTGAAGGGACTTATATCTGCCGGCGGTGCAATGCCCCTTTGTATTCTTCAACTGATAAGTTTGATTCTCATTGCGGGTGGCCGGGCTTTGATGACGAGATTAAAGGAGCAGTGATCAGAGTTCCTGATGCCGATGGCCACAGGACCGAAATCCAGTGCGCAAACTGTGGTGCTCACCTTGGGCATGTGTTCGAAGGGGAGGGATTTACCCCGAAGAATACGAGGCATTGTGTGAACAGTATCTCGATGGACTTTGTTAAGGCAGGCGATTCATTGCCTGTTAAATTCGAGATAGCTTTGTTCGCTTCGGGCTGTTTTTGGGGAACCGAGCATTATATGAAGCGGGCAAAGGGAGTTGTGGCTACCGATGTTGGTTATACCGGGGGAACAACTGCTAATCCTTCATATAAGCAGGTGTGTACGGGATTAACAGGACATGCCGAAACTGTACGGGTGCTTTTCGATCCATCGGTTACCAGCTACGAGACTTTAGCACGCTTGTTCTTTGAAACTCACGACCCAACACAGGTTGACAGGCAGGGACCGGACATTGGAACGCAATATCGGTCAGCTATTTTCTATCAGAATGAAATTCAAAAAGAGGTAGCTGAGAAGCTTATAGCTCTGCTTGAGGCTAAAGGGTATGAAGTAGAGACAGAGGTGACTAAAGCCGGGATATATTGGCCGGCAGAACAGTATCACCAGGATTATTACGACAAAACCGGAGGTAACCCTTATTGTCATTTTTTCACAAAAAGGTTTTAACCAGTATAGATTTTGGATTATATCAATTCGGGCACTTCGCTGATTATTCAGGTTAGTGCCCGAATTTCATTGTGAAATATGAAACAGAGAGAGGAATTATTTTAGGTTTGGGTGACCTATATTCCATTGGTTTTTTTAATTTTACCGGCAAAGATCTTATAAATGTCTGTCCGGCTGTTGATTTCCGTTTTTATTGGCGGGCTTTTCCTTTCCCTGACTTTAAGTCCAAAGTGGATTAAAGCGCAAACCGATACTCAATTCTGGTTTGTAGCGCCAGAAGTGTCTAAAAACGGAGCTCAACGTTTCGATGAACCTATATACTTACGTTTGTCGAACTATAACATGCCCAGTACAGTCACCATCTCGATGCCGGCTAATCCTGCATTTGTTCCTATAGTTCAAAACATTGCGGCTAATGGGGCTGCAACTATTGATATTTCGGCTTTTCTTGAGACAGTAGAAAACAAACCTGCTAACACCATCCTTAATAAAGGAATTCTAATTACAGCTACCAATCCAATTACAGTATACTACGAAGTAGCGAGTACTTATTGTAATTGTAATCCTGAGATTTATGCGTTAAAAGGGCGCAATGCTCTTGGCACCAGTTTTCTGATTCCTGGTCAGACCCATTTCGAAAATTCAGGAAGTTATTCACCTACCCCCTATAACAGGTTCGATATTGTAGCTACCCAGAATTCAACCACTATTACCATCAATCCTAAGAAAGCTATTGTGGGACATGCAGCAGGTATACCCTTCCAGATTGTACTTAACCAGGGAGAGACATGGTCCGGGGTTGCAACAACCCAGTCTATTGCTGGTCATATACAGGGTACGGAGGTAACGTCAGACAAACCAATAGCTATCACACTGACAGATGACCTTCTTTATGGAATAACTGGTTGTGCTGACCTGACCGGTGATCAGTTGATTGCAGAATCACTGGCAGGTGATGAATATGTGGCTGTAAAAGGTTTTCTGACAAATGGAGGCGAAAGGATCTTTGTATTGGGTTTGACTGATAACACCGTGCTTACATTTGACGGAGGAGCAACTGTTGCCAATGTAAACCGTAAGGAGGTATATAATTACGAGATTCCCAATTCGGCAACCTATTTAAATGCAAGTAATCCGGTGTTGGTATTACAGACCTCTGGTTTTGGTTGTGAATTAGGCTCCGGGGTTATACCTGCCATTGGTTGCACCGGTTCAACTTCAGTAACATTTACGCGGACTACTGCCCAACAACTGGGGCTTATTATTTGTACGCGTGTCGGTAGCGAGAATGGCTTTACGCTTAATGGTAATGGCACCCTGATACCGGCATCTGCTTTTAGTGCTGTACCAGGTACTGGGGGTCAATGGGTTGCAGCCCGCATCACATATTCGCTTACACAGGTGCCAATGGGGACAACCTGTCTTGTCAGTAACTCTTTAGGGTTGTTCCAGATGGGGGTTATTATTGGCGATTATGGCGGGGGATGTAGTTACGGATTCTTTTCAGGGTTCTCATCCTTAAACCTGGGTCCGGATTTGTCAATATGCCCAGGCGACAGTACTCGCCTCGACGGTGGTGAGGGTTATTCCGATTACTTGTGGAATACAGGAGCAACAGGACGCTATTTGTGGGTTTCTTCGCCTGGAACGTATTGGGTAAATGTGACTAACAATTTCTGTAATCTGAGCGATACTATTGCTATCAGTCAGTTTTCTGTTGTTCAGGTTGATGCCGGTTCGGATACTGCAATTTGTGATGGAGGTACTGTTACTTTTGATGCCGGTTCAGGCTTTACTACATATCAATGGGATCCGGTAGGAGCTCATACCCGGCAAATAACGGTGGGAACAGGAGGTATTTATACGGTTACTGCAACAGATGTTAATAACTGTGCATCCTCTGACTCAGTGTCTTTGGTTGTCAATCCTTTGCCTGGAGTTATTCCGATACGACATGATTAGCGGCAGACTGACAAGTTAAATCGTCGGATTCATTTGGAATTTTGACAGGTCTGACAATCATGACTTAAGTAATATCTGGAATAACCATGGATTTTTTTACTATTGTATTTATTCGTGGGGGCTAAGTATCTTGACTTTACAAACAATTTCAGGGCTGTTTTCAAATCCGGACAATGATGCTACCTTTGCATCCGTGAATTGTGAACTCGAAAATATAGTTCCCCTGAACCAATGGCTTGGTCAACCCGGGTATCTTCCCTTGATTGCCGGGCCTTGCAGTGCTGAATCAGAGGAACAGGTGTTGGCTGTTGCCCGATTGTTGGCCTTACAGCCCGATGTTTCTGCTTTCAGAGCAGGAGTATGGAAGCCCAGAACCCGCCCTTCAGGATTTGAGGGTATGGGTGAGGAAGCATTGCAATGGCTTAAAACAGTAAATGAGGAAACCGGGCTGAAGACTTTAGTAGAAGTGGCATCCCCACAACATGTTGAATTAGCCATGCGTTATGGCATTAACATGGTTTGGATTGGTGCACGTACTACTGTGAACCCTTTTTTGGTGCAGGAGATTGCTGAAAGCCTTAGGGGAGCAGATATCCCGGTGTTAGTTAAAAATCCGTTAAATCCGGATCCAGACTTGTGGATTGGAAGCATAGAGAGGCTCAACAGTATTGGAATCAGAAAGATTGCTGCAATTCACCGGGGTTTTTCATTTTACAGGAAGAGTCCCTGGCGGAATGCTCCCATGTGGGAATTACCAATTGAAATCAAACGGCGTTGCCCTAGCATACCAGTTATAACAGATCCCAGTCATATCTGTGGTAACACGAAGTTACTGGCTTCTGTTGCTCAAAAAGCTATTGATCTTGAGATGGATGGTCTGATGCTGGAGGTACACCATGATCCTTCATCTGCCCTTACCGATAAACAACAACAGATTACTCCCGGGGAGTTAATGGATTTGTGGAAAAGTCTTGTCAGAAGAAGTTCTTCGGGTGATGAGCATTTTGAGTTGAAGCTCGAACAATTCCGTTCGGAGATTGATCGGCTTGATGCTGAGCTAATTGATATTCTTGCCCGTAGAATGGAATTAATCAACGAGATAGGCCATTATAAACTGGAAAATAATATCACGATATTGCAATTGGATCGCTGGCGGGAAATCAGTATTGATCGTATAAACCGTGCGGCGGGTCTTGGCCTAAGTCGTAGTTTTATTATGCAATTGCTGGAAATTGTACATGAAGAATCAATCAGGCGCCAGAACGATATTATGAATTACCATTCGGCCAATGGTACCTCGGCCGAAGCTTAAATACTTTAAATCAAATACCCAATTAGAAATGACAATTAAATTTCAGAACATTCTGATGAGCGTACTATTTACGACCGCGTTTGCATCGCAGGCATGTTTCGGGCAAAGTCCTGACAGAGCCAATGCTCCTGCCGAAATGAAGTGGAATCTTGCTGATATCTATCCTTCATGGGATGAGTGGAAGGCTGATTTACAAAAAGTGTCTGCTTTGGCTGATGAACTTCAGGCTCTTAAGGGTAAACTGGGTGAGAATAGTGATAACTATCTTAAAGCACTTCAGATCAATGAGGAGATTAATATAATATCTTTTAAACTCTATTGCTTTCCATACCTGAGCCGATCAGTTGATTCGAGGAATCAGGAGACAAACAGCTACTTCATGCAGGTACTCGGTTTTTTTCAACAGTTAGGTACTGCTACCTCATGGGTCACACCTGAAATGGTTACAATTCCTGAAGCAACAGTGAAGAAATGGATTGATGAAAATAAGGCTTATGAACCTTATCGTTTCGGTATTAATGAACTTTACCGTACCCAGAAGCATGTACTAAGTGGTGAGCAGGAGAAGCTGCTTTCATATTTTAGTCTGGCAACAGGTGCTCCTTCCAATATTTATACTGAACTGGCTACCTCAGATATAAAGTTTCCTGATATCACACTATCAGATGGGGCAACTGTGAAGCTCACCCCAGGAACATTTCACCAGATAATTCAATTTAGCAAAAACAGAGAGGATCGTAGAAAGGCTTACGAGCTTTATAATGAAGTATATAATGCTAACCTGAATACTTTTGCCGCAATTCTTAATGGTGTATTCCAGGGAGATTGGGCTGGTGCACAGGCTCGTAATTATGAT
Organism: Bacteroidota bacterium; assembly: GCA_003250395.1. Lineage (GTDB taxonomy): Bacteria > Bacteroidota > Bacteroidia > Bacteroidales > TTA-H9 > GWE2-42-24. Next base: position 114,824 of record QKGM01000002.1, read on the forward strand.
AGTTTTCTTCAGGCATGCCTCGATTCTGATAATATCCCTACAGATGTTTATCTGAATCTTATCAATACTGCCCGTGAAAATACAGCGCCACTATTGCGCTATTTTGAACTCCGGAAAAAGGTCCTTAAGGTAGATACTCTTCAATCATGGGATAATTCCTTGAATCTTTCATCCTTCGAAAAGAAATATAGCTATGAAGAGGCTCGCAGTATTATCAGGGAAGCCCTGAAACCTCTGGGGAATGAGTATGGAAAAAGGCTGGAAAAGGCTATGGCCAATGGCTGGATAGATGTTTATGAAGGTGAAGGTAAAGAGCAGGGTGCTTATTCGATGGGCGTATATGGGGTTCATCCTTTTATTCTGATGAACTATAATGAAACTCTTGATCATGTATCTACCTTGGCTCATGAACTGGGCCATTCGATGCATACCACCTTATCGCATGAAAATCAACCTTTCAGTACTGCATCGTATTCTTCTTTTGTTGCCGAAGTAGCATCTAACTTCAATGAAGACCTGCTGGCTGATTACCTTATGAAGAATTCAACCAATCGTGAAGAAAGAATCAACCTGCTTGAGCAGTCTATAGTTCAGCTTATTGGCTCATTTTATCGGCAGAGTCAGTTTGCCGATTTTGAATATCAGGCACGTACACTTGTTGAAAAGGGAGAAGGGTTGAACGCCGGTACATTGAAAGAGATTTCCTCGAATATCTCGAAGTCATATTATGGTAATATTGTTGCCGATAATCCTTACCGTGATCAGGTATGGGCACAAGTAATGCATTTTTACCAGATGAAGTATTATGTGTACCAATATGCTACAAGTTATGCTGCTGCTGCCCACCTGGAACAGAAGATTACAAACGGGACGGCAAAGGAAAAGGAAGATGCACTTCAAAAGTACCTTACACTATTGAAATCAGGAGGAGATGATCACCCCATCGAGCAGTTGAAGAAAGCCGGTGTTGATATGACAAATCCGGAAGTTATCAAATCTGTTGTGACTCGCCTTAATAATCTTTTAGACCAGCTGGAAACGGAATTAAAAGCAGTTGGTAAAATATAATCATAGTAATACCGGAGGTTATGGTGTATTCCGTTCCCTCCGGTTTTTTATAATTTTTTTGATGATGAAGAAAGTTTGTGTATTCTGTGGTTCGGCTCTAGGTGTTGGTGATGTATACCTGAAAGATGCAGTGAATTTGGGAAAAGCTCTTGTGGCAGGTGGTTATGAACTGGTATATGGAGGATCTAATATAGGATTGATGAGGGTTATTGCTGATACGGTGATGAGGGGTGGTGGACGTGTTACGGGTGTTATGCCTCGTGTATTGGCTGGTCGTGAAATTCTTCATCAGGGAATCACCGAGTTGAAGTTAGTTGATAGCATGGAAGAGCGGAAACGGGTAATGGGGCAACTGGCTGATGGTTTTATTGCAATGCCTGGTGGAATCGGGACTCTTGATGAACTGTTTGAAGCCCTTACCTGGAATCAGTTAGGAATAATCAGAAAACCTGTAGCGTTGCTTAATACAGGTGGTTTTTATAATGCATTGTGCAGATTTCTTGATCAGGTAACTGATCAGGGTTTTATCAGAAATGAACATCGTGCAAGTCTGTTGGTTGAAGATGACCCCCAAAAGCTGCTTAAAATGATGGATGGATTCCTTCCTGCAGAGACACTTCCTGGTTGGGTTGAAGAATTGAAACGTGATACTGAGAAAAGGCATGGATGACTTGCATTTTCTTCTCGTTCACTATCTTTACCATTTCGAAATACACTGATCTCTGAACGACAACAGTAAAAATATTGTTCCTTTGACTGAGCAAGTTTTTGAAGACCTTTTCCGCAGCCGATTTAAGCCATTGGTTAGCTATGCCATGCGTTTTGTCAGGGATATGGAGACAGCACGGGCTATCGTTCAGGATGCATTTACCGGCCTGTGGGAGAAACGGGCTACTGTGGATACAGGGCGTGAGATCGCGGCTTATCTGACTACAACTGTCCGCAACAGATGTTTGAATTACCTGCGCGATGAGAAGAAATATAACAGAGATCTGATCGAGTTGGAAGGTCTGTTGAGTGATGAAGCAGACAGAATGCCTTCCGATCGTATTGAAATGGCCCAGCTCGAACTTCAGATAAAGACAGCCATAGGAGAATTGCCTGTTAAATGCAGAGAGGTTTTTGAACTAAGCCGTTTTCACAATATGAAATATCAGCAGATCGCATTGCAACTCGGCATCTCGGTGAAAACAGTCGAGACACAGATGTCAAGAGCCCTCAGCCATCTGAAAACCCGTCTTGCATTATACCTGCACGTTGTTGGGTTGGTTTGGATTGCGTTGAAAATAATTTATAACGTTTTGTAAGGGTGAAAGACCATTGCGGTGTAATATAGAATGAAGTTAGCCATGAAAGAACCATCAATATATTATTCGAACCTGATCGGAAGGTATTTGTCGGGAGAAACCGACGAAGGTGAGAATCATGAACTTATTTCCTGGCTGAAAAGTGATTCAGAAAATGAGAAGTACTTCAGGCAACTGAGCGATTTGTGGAGTATAAGTAATTCTGTCTCGGTTGAGAAAAAAATTAATGTCGATGAGGAATGGTCGGACTTTAAGAAGGTATTGAACGGGAATAGCCAGTTGAAAGTTGTCCATCGGAAATCCTTGTTTTTGGGTTCAAGTTTGTGGTGGATAGCAGCAGCTGTTGTTTTATTGATAACCATCTCGTCAGTTGTACTCGTTCAAATAAATTCCAGTCCGAGATTGATAACTGTAATTGCCAACGGATCAAGGCAACCCATTTTATTACCTGATAGTACCATTGTAGTTCTTAATAAAGGAGCGATCGTCTATCCTGAGGTTTTCGACGATAACTATCGTCATGTTGCCCTATCAGGAGAGGCCTGGTTTGAAGTTGCCCATGATAGTGCAATCCCCTTTGTCGTCAATTCAGGTGATCTGAGACTTCAGGTACTGGGTACTAAATTTTATATGGAAAGTGCATCGGAGGGGCAAACTGCCACTGTCGTCCTGGCTGAAGGTAAGGTCGCATTATTTAGAGAAACAGCTCCTGAAGAAAGAATAATTCTACATCCAGGCGAGAGGGCAGGAGTTTTGCCTGGCAAGATGTTGAAAATGCAAAACCAGGATGTCAACTTTATAGCTTGGAAAACAGGTCACATTACTTTTGTTAATCAGACTTTATCGCAAGTGGCTTCGGTGCTTTCGAAGGTATTTGAGAAAAACATCATACTCGATAATACCGCCGTTGCAAATTGCCGCCTCACTGCTGATTTTGATCAGCAGTCGCTTGATGACATCCTTCAGGTGATTAGTTCTACGCTTGACCTTACAGTCAGTAAGCATGAAATGACAATTATTCTGTCTGGTAAAGGTTGCAGATAGACAATGAAAGTAGAAAAGTGGTTGACATATCTGAAGAATACCATTCTATCGGTTCTGGCCGGGCTTTCGGCTATGGTTCAGGCACAAGATTTGAAACAGCCGGTTACACTACATTTCTCTGATGTAGAACTTGCAAGTGTAATAGATACACTCGGATCATATACTCATACTACCTTCTCCTATAATCCCGATGCAATTAATGCCTCCCGTAAGGTGAGTATAATCTGCCATCAACAACCATTGAGGCAGGTACTCGATAATTTATTATTACCTCTGGGGGTTAAATGGCTGCCAGTTCAGGGGACTATTGTTTTGAAAAGAAACCTGGAGGCTGAAAGACGACAAGTCGTAATCAGCGGGTTTATCCGTGACTCGGTTAGCGGTGAGGCTTTAATCGGAGCTTCTGTAAGAATTTCAGGGACCAATACCGGGACTTCAACTAATGCTTATGGGTTCTTCTCGCTACCGGTACCTCCTGCCACCCGGGAGCTTGTTTTTAGTTTTATAGGATATTCTCCCCGGGTATGGAAAGACGTTTCTGGTTCAGGGGGAAGAGTTAATATTAACCTGTTGCCGCTCACGATTGAGATGGCTGAAGTGGAAGTGACCTTTAAAGAAGCAGACGGTTTGCCGATTGAAGGTAATTTAGGGCAGATGAAGTTAACTCCTGTAATGCTAAATCAGCTGCCCTCCTTTACCGGTCAAAAAGATGTAGTGAAATCGTTGTCCTCGTTACCCGGTATCACCAGTTTTGGTGACGGATCAACTTTGTTTTATGTAAGGGGAGGTGCATCTGATCAGAACCTGCTGATGATTGATGAAGCTCCGATATACAATCCGGCTCATCTTTTTGGTTTTTTTACTGCCATTGCCCCGGATGCCATCAGTGATGTTGAAATTTTTAAAGGCGACTTTCCTGCACGATATGGTGGCAGAATATCCTCGGTCATTCATGTCAGGACCAAAGATGGAAATTTTTATAAAACAGGTTTTTCTGGAAATATAAGTCCTTATACCTCTAATTTTACTATTGAAGGGCCTTTGGTTGAGAACAAGAGTTCGTACTACTTTACAACACGTGTATCAAATCTAAACTGGATCAAGCCCGATGATGGTGCACTTACCAATTTTGATTTTCATTTCTATGATATCAACGCAAAGTTTAATTTTAAACTCGCAGAAAACGACAGGCTCTATTTAACCTTGTTCACGGGCCGTGATAATTTTACCCGTGATGGTTCATCTTCATTGAAGACTTATGGGATCAACTGGAACAATCAGTTGGGAGCCATACGTTGGAATCATATTTTCGGTCAAAAACTTTTCTCCAACACAACATTTTACATAAGCCGGTATAATTATAAATTGCTTATTTCCAAAGAACAGGATGAATACTGGAATTCTTCAATCGAGAATATGATGGTAAAGACCGACTTTTCATGGTATCCTGTCGCTTCACATACCTTGAAGTTTGGTGCTGAGTTTGGAGTTTACTTCATTGATCCCGGGAATGTTCACTATGAGGATGAGGAAACCCCCGACAGGGTTCCTGTAATTCCTAAATACCGTTCTCGTAGCCTGGCCTTCTACGTTAGTGATGACTGGCAATTATCAGACAAATGGTCATTGAATCTTGGGGTTCGTTTATCCGGATGGGGCGATATAGGGCCAACAACTTATTATACCTATGATGCACTCCACAGGCTCATTGATCAAACCGATGTACAAGGTTCTATGTTGTATTCCTGGTTTATACAACCCGAACCACGTGTGCTTATCAAATGGGCTCCTGATTCCGAATTGTCGTTTAGTATAGGTTATGGTAGAACAGTTCAGTACCTGCAGGTTCTGACAAATACTACCTCTCCCTTTACATCTCTTGAGGTTTGGGCACCTGCCGGACCGAATATTCAACCACAGAAAGCTGATCAGGTGGCGTTGGGTTTTTCGAAAAATATCGTTAGAAGTATTTTCAGGGTATCAGGAAGTTTATACTACCGTCATCTTACCGGTCAGATCGATTATACAGACAATGCTAACCTGCTCTATAATGAGCATCTCGAGGCTGAACTTCGTTATAGTACAGGGAGAGCTTATGGCCTTGAGCTGATTGCACAAAAAACCAGGGGACAATTAACGGGATGGGTGAGCTATTCCTGGTCACGTTCATTAAGGACAACACCCGAGGTAAACAGCGGAAAGGAGTATCCTGCTTTTTACGACAGACCACACAATTTCACGCTGTGCCTCTCTTATTCTCTATCGAAACGGATATCAGTTTCAGGTGCCTGGTACTATATGACCGGTGGTACTTATACTTCGCCTGTAGGATATATGAGCTACAATGGTTATACCGTACCTTTATACGGCGATAAAAACAACAGCCGGTTACCGGACTATCACCGGCTTGATATTTCTGCCACTTTGAAACTCAACCGTTCTGAGTCCCGCTTTCAACATAGTCTGATGCTTTCGGTATATAATGCATACGCCCGTTCGAACCCGTTTTCGATTAACAATAATAAGATTGTTAACGATAACGGTGATTTTGTTGTTCCGGCCGATTTGAGTGGCAATACAGAAATTATTCCGACTTCTTTGTCTGCTGCTGGCATCATTCCATCTATTAACTATCAATTCAGATTTTGATGCGAAATATTACCCTAGTAACAGTATTAATTTTGTTCTTGCTGGGTTGCGAAAAAGCTACCGAAACGGATTATAAGAACATCCCGCCAGATGTAATTGTTGTTGACGGAATTATTACCAATGAACAGAAGGCACAGATGGTAAGGCTGACCCATCCTGTTGCGAATCCAAATGATACTCCAATGCCGGTTGCAGGTGCCGTAGTCATGATTTATGATGCTGATAGTGTCTGGAATCTTTCTGAATCTCCAATAAATTCGGGGTACTATTATTCTCCTGTCTGGTTTTTGCCGGTTGTCGGGCGAACGTATACGCTTTTAATAAATACCGATGATAAGTCGCTCACTGCAAAAGCTGTAATGACAAAACCTTTCGCATTTTTCAAAGCGCGATATGCAAAAGGAAATAATGACCTGTATCACATATTGCCAGCCTCAAATCCTTACAATCCCAACAGGGCTGCAATGTATAAAGTTGACCTTGACTGGTCTTTTTTGCCATCCTACCGGGATCAGAATCCCGAAGATTGCAAAGCTGTGATCTTTTATTATACCTTGCCAACACTCGATGTGAATGAGATTCTAGCACCGATTTCTGAAACCGTCTGGTTTCCGGCAGGTACACATGTAGTAGAGACACGTTATTCGTTGTCTGACGAACATGCTGCTTTCATCAGGGCGTTGCTTCTCAATACAACATGGAATGGAGGGCTTTTTGATGGTGATCAGGCCTCTTTACCGACTAATCTTAATGACGGAGGGGTAGGTTTTTTTGGTACGTGTGGAGTTGCCACCAGAACATTCTTTGTGTTGCCGGAGAAAAAAGCAGAAAATTTAGAAAAAAGTTATTAGGGTTGTAAGGGTATTTGGTTTTTGGTGTGTAATCCTTATGAATGCAATCTAAAGCTTTAAGAAGGGAAATTTTAAATCTAAAATCTTTAAACTATGAAAACTAAATCAATTTTCACTTACACGGCCCTGGCATTGTTCCTGGGAATTATTACTCTAAGTGGATGCAGTAAAGACAATGAAGAGAGTAAGCAGGTTGATACCTCTTCGATGCAGAAACTGGCTGCTGATGAAGAAAATATCGAGAATATGACAGATGAAGCATTTAACGATGCAACTAATGTTATGGGAGGAAATCACCTGAAATCTACTGAGGCCTGGCCCTGTCATGCTACAGTCGATTCAGCTGTTGTTGCCAATGATACAATTGCTTTTTATATTACGTATGATGGCTTGAATTGCCGGAGAAACAAGATTATTACAGGTCAGGTAATCACGAAACGGAAAGTTGGAGAATTCTGGGGGATGGCAGGTACGACCGTGAAAATACAGTTTATTAATTACTCGGTAACCAAAGTTTCAACTAATAAAACCATCGTACTGAATGGTTATAAAACTCTTCAGAATGTCAGTGGTGGAATGATATGGCAATTAGGTGGACAGGTCACGAGTATAGTTCACCGTGCTTCAGGTTCACTGGTAACAACTTTCGATAACGGCACTTCCCGTACATGGAACTTTGCCCGTCAGCGTGTATTTACCGGAACACCTGACAACCTTGTCCTCACTGTCGATGGTTTCGGGTCAGCCGACGGATATGAGAACCTTGCAGCATGGGGTATTAACCGTGATGGTGAGGCATTTTATACCCAGATTACACAAAGCATAGTCCACAATGAAGTTTGTGATTGGCGCCCTGTATCAGGAATCAAGATTCATCAGGTTCCCGAAGATGGCAAATCAGCTACTATTACGTATGGTTATGACGAAAATAACCAGCCGGTTACAGGTGAGGATTGCCCCGTTAAATACCGCCTCGACTGGGTGAAGGATGGTCAGTCAGGTACAGTATATCTGCCTCTTTATTAAAAAAATCTGCTTGTTTATCTGAATAAGTCGTTCCGGGATAAAATGCACGGTGGTATCGATTATCGCCGTGCATTTTTGTTTTGATGGTTGATAAGTATTAATCAATTTACAATTGATACTGACTTTTTGAGCTTTGCCTAATAATTCTGCAATACAAAAGTGATCTCTTTTTCTCTTGTCGGCTGAGACTGCTTTATACACTTTATTTTGAATCCGTGTAATGATGTTTCATCCCTTGCCAGCGGATTTCTGGTTTAAGTTCCTGATCTGTTGTCCTGTTTGTGTCATTGGGTTTGACCTCAAAGGATATCACAGCTATGGGTTATTAGTACCCTAATTATCGCAAAAAACCACATTATAATACTACAAACCACAAAATACCAATTTGCTGATATACAGGTACCAGATATAGTGTAGGTTCGAAGCAGCTTCGAAGTGGTTCCGTTATCGTTTCGTAGTATTTTCGATTTCTGTCGAATCTGATTCGAATCCGAATTGAACCGTTGATGAATGAAATATTGTTAAGGTGTTTATTAGGGTAGAAGATTAAAAAAGGAATTATTCAGGATGGTTGAAGGAAACAGATTCAAAGCATCAGATATCCTGAACGTTTACTGGCAGGCTATGTCCATCTGAAGAATATTATTTTCGGAATTGTTTCTGGTATAATGGAAATTCCTGAGGGTACGTTACGGTAAAGCCCACTTCAGAAGGAAGCGGTTAATTGTATAGTGCTTTAATAAAAAGGACACAGTTTTCAGGATACCAAGGTTGGAAACAGCAACTGTATAGGCGATGTCCGTTATGGAGACAGAGGTTTTTGGTTGAAAGAGTGCAAATCCCCGTGTCAGGCTGAAAATTATTTGAATAGGTTGAATTTCAGTTGAAACATTACCCAGGTGAATAGTCCGGGGAAGGTATATAATGGGCCATAGGAGGGAAGAGCCTCAGGTGAATATGCAGGGTCGAGGTAACGGCAAAGAGCTTTGTACATCATCCCTTCAGAGGCGACAAGAATTTTTTCTTCCAGTGAGTTCATTGTATCTCCTTTTGTTATTGAAAGGTTCATCTCTTCGACAGGAGCTCCCTGATCAATACCTGTTGAAATTTGTTGGATGGTTAGACCTATTGAAGTCTCACCATGAAGCAGTTCCCAGAAAATCGGAGGCTGCCCCCTGTATTTACGCATATCTCCATAATGAAATGACAGCACACCCCGTGGCATCAGGTCTATTATTTCTTTTCTAACAATTTGATAATAACCTGCTAGGATCATCAGGTCGGCATTTAGCTCGTGTATTTTGGAACCTGCGGATTTGTCAAGTCTGTTGAATCTTAACTCTGGGAACTGTTGTTCACGAAAAAAGGATGCGAATGGCTTCCTCACTAGGTAGGTGTTTCCCGGTCTCATTGAAAATTTTCTGACTAATTTTTCAATGATCATCACCAAAAATGCCCCACCTTTCAGTCTTCTGCGAAAAGCTTTAAGTTTTTGCCTGATCGGTTTTTGAGGGCGGGGGTGAATTACTAATCCTGCAATCTTAAAACGAGGATCTTCACTTACTGGTTGCAACACCTTTTGTGTGTACGTATCGATCAGGTTGGTTTCGCTGAGTATGATTATTTTAAGCATCTGATTGTTCGGATAATTAAGGTGCGAGAGTATCAACCAATGGCTCCCACGATTCTATCGGGTGATAACAGGCAATAGAAAAGACATGTGTGCCGGAGAAAAAGGAGTATACGAATATATGTGGGTTTGATTGATGGTCAGCGAGAATAATTACCGGGTCGCCATTCCAACTATCTGATGAAACAGTCAGATCAGCCAGATGGTCAGTCAGTCCTGCACCTGTAAGCTTTAGAATGGCTTCCTTTCGAGTCCATAAGAGATAGAATCCTCGGGCACCTTTTCCGGAAATCCATTTGGCATCCTGACTTCCAAAATATTGCTGTACCACGGGTTGGTAACCGAATTCTGAATTTACTCGTTCGATATCGATGCCGACCGGGCTATGAGAGAACGCCAGAATGGCAAGGTCCCTGGTGTCGGCCAGATTAAAATGAAGAGAGGAATGTTGGTCGAGCACAGGTTTACCACCGGGAAGGGTCTTGATGTCAGGGATACCATTGGGTATACCGGAAAGTAAGGCGAGCTGACAGTTTAATACTGAATGGGTAACCTTCCAGAGATGTTTTCTGGATTCAGGGTAAATCGTTTCTGCTTTTAACTGTTCTGAAGGGGTAAGCCAGCCCTGGATGTTGATACCATCACAGATGGAATGATCAATAGCGATGAGTACAGGCTGGTGAGAAGGAAGAGGGCCGGGAAAAGGAAAGGAGTAAAACTCCGGGATATTGATAAGACGGAATCGGATAGTTACCAGACCTGTTCCGGCCTTGGGGTTCATTTTACTTCCTTTACAAGGATAATGTATGCGGGTAGATGGTCAGAATATCCTCCCTTGAAGTCTTTCCCGACATAAGTGCGCCAAGGATAGCCTTTAAAAGCGCCCTCTTTTTGAAGGAGAAAAGGACGTTTAAATACACTAGCACGAAGAAAACGGTAGCCTGAATGGTCATTAACAAGAGGTTCGCTGACGATGATCTGGTCGAAAAGATTCCATGTATCGCGATAAGCCAGTGAGCCAATACCTTGCTTATACATTTTCCACATAGGGTTGAAAAGCCCCAGCTTTTTTAGTTTCCCTGTTTTTCCTACAGCACCTAAATGCTCAGTAACCGACAGATTCACCGGGTCATCGTTCAGGTCGCCCATTATTATAATTTTCGCAGCCGGGTTAAGGTTGTATAAAGAATCAGCGATATGCTTAGTTAACTCGGCAGCTGCAAATCGTTTCGGGGCGCTTTTTTCTTCTCCTCCACTGCGGGAAGGCCAGTGGTTGACGATAATATGGATAGTTTCATTGTCGAAAATACCTGTTACAACAAGTTGGTCACGAGTCCGGAATGCTGTATCTTCCTTGATGTGAAGTCTTACCGAGCGGGCGTTCAACACTCTGAACAGATCATTACGGTATAGTAGTCCAACATCGACACCACGGCGATCTGGGCCATCAAAGTGGACTATACCGAGGTTCATTGGCTTTAATTTTTCCGTTTTGACAAGATCTTCAAGAACGCTACGGTTTTCGATCTCTGAAACGCCAAGTAACATAAGTCCATTTGGGTCGACATCCCGTCCTATTTGGGAGATTACATTCGAAAGTTGATTTAGTTTATGAAGATATCGCGAGGGTGTATACCGATTAGCTCCTTCGGGAGTAAACTCGTCGTCGTTAACATCGGGTTGATTGATCGTGTCGAAAAGGTTTTCAAGATTATAGAACCCAATAGCTGCTACCCTGATTTTCTGGGCGCTGAGGTTGTTGAAAACGCTTAGAACCATCAGTGCGGTGAGGATAAAACACCATTTTAGGCTGAAGGATAAATTATATTTCATGCAAATTGAATTAGCTGAGAAAAAACTGATACAGGACGCCTGAAGGCGGAGCAAAGGTAACGAAAGTTTATCAGTCATAGAATCACCCCGGGAAGATAGTAGCAATAACAACATCATCTTGTTGTTTAATACCTTGGATGGTCTTTTATCTCTTCATAATAGTTCTGTATTCCGGTAGTAGCCATTTTTTTGTTAATGGCTAACCAACGGTTTTCAAGGTCTTTATCAAAGCCATGATTGTTGCATGGAAATTCCGGGCATTGAAAGCAGAAGTCCACCATTTTTTCCTGTGCGCATTCCCTGGCTCTGCATTGCAAGAATAATTTGCACTCCTGATATCGACATCCTTTACACCTTCCTTCTGTCAGCGCATTAAGTACTTCTTTGAAAACCGGATAATTTGAAAAACGAGGATCGTTGAGCAGCGTTGTAAATCTAAGAGCGTAGTTGTCAAAATTGCCCAGTGCTTTTTGCAATGCGAGGGCATGCAATCTTATTGAGCCGTTTTCATTTGCAAAGCATTGCCCGCAATAGAGACCACAAGGACCAAGGTTGTTGATGAGCTCTGAGTTTTTCATCGGATAACAGGTTTAGAATTCAGTAGAGTCAGATTCTCGATATGTCAATGCATAATTCTGCTAGAATCTCTTGAAGAAGGCAAAAAGGAAAACTGGGATATTTTTACTTTAATCCTTGTAAAAATCAACCATGGCAAAGGATCTCTTAATTCCTCTGGTGTAATTCACAGATGGATAACCAAAGACAACAAATAGTCCTTCCCGGCTCTTGTGGCGGATGTTGTATTTTTTTCTTAAGGTTGCAGCTTTTCTGCCATTTTGAATCAAAGGGTGGACAGCACCAAGCATACAGGTACCTAGTCCTAGCGATTCACCCGCAAGCATGGCATAAGTGGCCGCAATAAGGGGGTCGGCAGGGTCAGCGTATTGTGAACCATAGAAATACATGGCAAGAGGAGCGTCATACAAAACCAGGTTTTCGTCTTTTTCCATCCCTTCAGTGTATATTTTAAACAATGGTCTGACGAATTTTCTGAAGAGTTCATCATTCGATTTGCTCCAGAATGGTTTCATTAATGTTAGAAACCAACCAGAGACAATCCATTTCATTGATTCGAGAAACTTGCAAAAATCTGAAGTAAACTGGTATACTTTCTGTCTGGTATCCAGTACCATGACATGGACGTCGGAAGGAGGAATACCCATGGGGGCTGTCACTGCTGCATTCAGTATTTTTTCAATCAACAGATGGTCAACAGGTTTGTTTGTGAACTCCCTGATGCTACGGCGACGTTGCAACAAAGAAAGGAGGTTTTCATATTGAACCGATTCATCAACAGAAGGAAGCTTGAATAAATCGTCAGGTGATACTTCTCTGCCCCTGATAGCAATAGCACCGGTAGGGCATATGGCCATGCAGTGTCCGCATCCTATGCACCCGAATACCCCGGTATCGGATGTAGTTGCCTTTCCGTTTTTAACGGTCAGGCTAAAATCTTTACAAACAGTAACACACAATCCACATCCGGTACATTTCTCATAGCTAATGGTGATTTGTCCTTTGTCTTTTGCTCTGGTTGTTGGAATAGCCATATCGGTTGAATTTAAAATAATATGAGATTCGAAAGTGGATGCAGAAATTTTGAACTGCATTCAAGGTAGATGTTCGTCCCCAGAGTTTCCGAAAATATTTGAACGAATGGTTTCAAACGAATTTGAAGAACATTTTGATATTGGGAACTGGTTGTAAGAAACACGAGAAGTGATTCTCCGGGGAAGGATTACCCCATTCTGTATGGAAGAGCACTACAACAAATCAGATCTAAATTTTTAATGTAATACCACCCATAAAGGTTAAAAATCCGAGATTCACCTGAGCTCCAAAAACAGCCATATAGGAAGTCATTAACGAGATGCTGATGTCTTTGTTTATAAATATAAGACCGTGGATATTAGGATTCATACATGATTTAAATCCGGCAGTTGAGATTGCTTCATAATTTTGAATTCTGGTATCAAACCTACAAAATCCGATGCCAGTACCGAAGCCTGTAAGGATTCTTTCATTACCAAAATAGTAACTGATATTACCCATTATTGGGATAAAGTTATAACTGAAATCAAGATCTTCAGGATCACCAGTCTGAGGAATCCCTTTGAAAGAAAAATAACCTATGGATCCTCCAAGTGCCAGTCGTTTGGCGACAAAATATCTGGCATCGGCCTGACCACCGAATCCATTGTTGCTATTTTTTTTGAAGCTGCCAGTAGAGAAGCCGGCTCCTGCATTCAGGCTGAGGAAAGCCTGATTTTTTTGTTGTGCAAATGACTGCGACCCAGCAACAGAGATAAGTAATGCCAGCAAGCAAAGTGTGAAGTATTTATTCATGGACAATCAACGTGGTTTAGGGAGTAGAAATTATGTTGCAAACCTAAGAAAAGATATGGTGCAAAGATCTTGATTGATCCCGTAATTCCTGTAATACCCTTGCTGTCTTTTGAATTAGTCTTAGTTTGGTGTCGGAAAAAGGGGAGAAATTAAGGATACAGTAGATTCAGGAAGTGTTTATTTTTCTTTTTTTTCGGGATAGAAAATACATTCTTCACGAGAGCAATTTCTGTTTGAAGCATGGAAGGGACAGGTTATCCGGGTATTACCTGGGAGTCTGACCCCCAGAAGCTCGTCCATGAATTCTACAGCTGTTACAAAGGCTATAAAGCTGTCACGTTTGCAACATCTTGGTCCTCCTGAACGGGCAATACGATCAAGCGATCTGGCGGTCATCATGTTGCTTAGTTGCCATTCTTTTTCAGAGAGTGTAGAGGCTGTTGTGATGAGGCTAATAAATGTTCCTGTTCCTACAGCAGCACCACAAGTCCCATTCAATGCACAAAACCCATATGGAATTCCTTTGGATCGCTCATAAGCAGCTTCGAGGGCTACTTTTTTCATCCCCGATTGCCCCTTGAAGTTATAAAAAGCAGTAAGAAGTGCTGCAGGTACAAGAAAGTGATGTTCTGCACCGTGAAGGCTGAAACTGGGATGATTCATAAGATCCATTGCAATAGCAATTGGATCAGAAGCGGCTGTTGAAAGACAAAAGGTCATGATGAGCTCTTCTATAGGAGCACTTTCGCAGGTGGGGCAGATATAATGCCCATTGACACATGATTGTTGGTTAACTGCTTCCTTTCCGCAGAAGTGGCAGGTCAATCCTGATAAATCGTTGGTATAAACCAACTCATCGCCACAAAGAATACATCCTTTTGAAGGGTTCATGACTGATTGATTTCATGCAAATATAGAGACTTAATTGGAAAAATGGGGATAACATCCAAGCGTGATACATTATTTGTAGATTAAAATTTAGTGAATGATTGAAAATTGTAGTGAAGTATATTGTGTTTACCTAAATCAAACTTATGGACAAGTCGAATGTTAGATTGGGGTATTTCCTGAAGGGGTGAAAATAAGAGGAGAAGAACACAAAAGGAAATAAGAAGTTATCTGGACTTTACAAACAGGGCTTTTTTTAGTCTAAAATGCATTTGTTTTAACCTATTTTTGCGAATACAAACAGAGTTATGACCCGACGTGCTTTCTTCGCTCAACGACAGTATATAATAATTGCCATAATGGTAGTTACAGTTGCCATTTTTCTGGTAAAGTTATTTTACATACAGGTTTTAAGTGATAACTACCGTCTTTTATCTGAAAGCAATGTACGCAGGTCGCTTGTTCAATATCCGCCAAGAGGTATTATTTATGATCGTCATGGTGAAAAGTTGGTAACCAATGAACCTGCATACGATCTGATGGTGATTCCAAGACAGGTAAAGAGTCCGGATACCTTGGAGCTATGCAGGCTTCTCGAACTCGATCCTCAACAGTTCAGAAATCGTTTAAAGAAGGCACGGAAATATTCCATGTATAAGGCTTCAATCTTTTTGGAACAGATTAGCAAGGAATCGTATGGATATTTACAGGAAAAGCTTTACCGTTTTCCCGGATTTTTTGTTCAACCCAGGACTTTAAGAAAATATCCTTATCCGATTGCTGCCAGCGTTCTAGGTTATGTTGGTGAGGTAAATCAGAACGACATCGAGAAAGACCGGTACTATATTAGTGGCGACTATATTGGCAAGAGTGGAATTGAAAAATCGTATGAGAGGGAATTGCGGGGAGAAAAGGGGATGCGGATTGTCATGGTTGATGTCTTTAATCGTGAAAAGGGGCGTTTTGAAGAGGGTCAATATGATGTACCTCAGGTTCAGGGAGAAGATCTGATTTCTACACTGGATCTTCAATTGCAGTTATATGCTGAAAAGTTGATGCAGGGTAAACGTGGAAGTATAGTAGCTATTGAACCTTCTACAGGTGAGATACTTGTGATGGTGACTGCTCCTGGTTATGATCCGAATTTATTAATAGGCAGGCAACGGACAAAGAATTTTGCCAGGTTGAGTCAGGATCCGCAGAAACCCCTGTTTAATCGTGCATTGCAGGCACAATATCCACCCGGATCAACCTTTAAGCTGGTTGTTGGTCTCACAGGGCTCCAGGAAGGAGCGATAACCCCTGCTAGCAGGTTTGGATGTAATGGGAAGGCAAGTTCGCCAATTGCCTGTACACACAGCCATGCTTCTCCGTTGGATTTGGTAGGAGCTATCGAACAGAGTTGCAATCCTTATTTTTGGGGTGTCTTCAGGAATTCAGTTGATAGGTTTGGCTATTCAAACACCCGCAAAGGTTTTAATGAATGGCGCCGAATAGTTAAAAGTTTTGGATTTGGATCGCCCATCAGCCCAGATTTGCTTAATCAATCAGAAGGAAATATACCCCAGGATGCATATTATGATAAGTACTTTGGGAAAAACGGGTGGAGGTCTATTACGATACGTTCGTTAAGTATCGGACAAGGTGAAATTCTGGTAACTCCTCTCCAGTTGGCAAACTTTGCAGCTACAATTGCCAACAGGGGTTACTATATTCCACCACATGTAGTAAAAAAGGCAGGTATTCGTGAAATTGAGTTTGAGAAAAAAAAGACTGCTGTTGAGGATAAGTATTTCCTGCCAATTATTGATGGCATGTATAATGTATTCGAAGCATCCCATGGAACCGCGAGATATTGGAAGATTGACAGCATTATTTCATGCGGTAAGACAGGAACAGTGCAAAATCCACACGGCAAAGACCATTCACTTTTTCTTGCATTTGCACCAATGGATAATCCGAAGATTGCCGTTTGCGTTGTGGTTGAGAATGCCGGTTTTGGTGCTACCTGGGCAGGTCCTATTGCTTCATTACTTATGGAAAGGTTTATTAAAGGGAAAGTGAAGCGGTTGGATGTTGAAGAGCATATGATAAATTCTAATCTTATAAGTCCATGAGGGAACGGAAGAATATTTTTCAGAATGCTGACAAGATAATGATCATCATCTATATTCTGCTTGTTCTCATGGGATGGCTTAATATTTATGCGGCAGTATACGATGACACACATAGTAGCATCTTTGATCTGAGTACAAATTATGGAAAGCAGGCACTTTGGATTGCTACCTCAGCCTTACTAATCTTTCTGGTTATGATGACAGAGGCCAGATTCTTTTCAAGTTTCTCATATGTTATCTATGTTGGGATTGTATTATTATTGGTTGTGGTTCTTATAGTTGGCCATGAAGTTGCGGGATCAAAATCATGGATTGAAATAGGCTCGTTCAGAATACAGCCAGCCGAGCTGGCGAAGTTTGCTACAAATCTGGCATTGGCAGCTTATCTTGGCCGTACCCATGTGAATATTCAAAAGCTTTCGACCAAGGTGGTTACTGCCATTATACTTGGTATTCCCCCGTTGCTCATCTTAGCTCAAAATGATACAGGTTCAGCAATTGTTTATACAACTTTTATTCTTGTGTTGTTTCGTGAAGGCTTAAATGGAAATGTTCTTGTTGCAGGTGTTGCAGCAGCCTTTCTATTTATTATGAGCCTGTTGGTTAGTCAATGGATAGTGATTGGATCAACTGCAGTAGTTCTTGCCTTTGTTGCATGGAGATGGCAACGGGGACGTCGCCCTTGGTTCGCACTTATTGGTGTTTTTTTGATTTCTGTGGCTTTTGTGCTCTGTGTTGACTATGCTTTTCATAAAGTTCTGGAGCCTCACCAGAAAGAACGAATCAATGTTCTGCTTGGGAAAGAGACAGATCTAAAAGGTGCCGGTTATAATGTACACCAGTCATTGATCGCTATTGGAAGTGGAGGAATACTAGGAAAGGGATATCTAAATGGAACACAGACTAAATATAATTATGTTCCAGAGCAGAGTACGGATTTTATATTTTGTACAGTGGGTGAGGAGTGGGGTTTTGTTGGTAGTACAGTAGTTCTGGGCTTGTTTCTGGCATTGTTAATACGGGTTATCATGCAAGCCGAACGCCAAAGAACAGCCTTTGCCAGAATTTATGGCTATGGTGTGGCATCAATACTCTTTTTTCATCTGGCAATCAATGTTGGAATGGCAATAGGACTCCTGCCGGTTGTTGGAATTCCATTGCCATTCTTCAGTTATGGCGGATCTTCATTATGGTCGTTTACGATCCTGCTGTTTATCTTCATTAAGCTCGATTCACATCGTAATGAGGTGGTCTGAAATCTTTAGCTCTTTTACTTGGTAATAAGAGATGCAGTGAAGGTCATATCGACCCATTGCTGGGTAAATGGGTTCTGTAGATGAATCTTACCGGAAAGTGCTGTTTTTGAAGTAAAAGTACCTTCAATGTATTCTTCTTCATCGTTTTTTAACTGCGAAATGCTTTTATAAAAACTACCGTTAATCACCTGTACAATCCCTTCAGTACTATTTTCATTGCCTTCTGAAGTCCATGAACTTCCACCGTCAACAATTCTGACAGAATATTTATAGGCAGTAATCCAGGGATTATTCCCAACATTACCAACTGTAAAAGTGATTGTTGAGTCCTGTGCGGTTACTCCTGCCCAATTGCCGGCATATTCGACAACTACAGGTTTCGGGTCATCTTTATCATCACTACAACTTGAAATTAAGCCCCCAAAACTAATTATCAACATGGAAATGATCAATGAAAAGATCCTGGTGTTTTTCATGGTATCTGGTTTTAATTGGTTATGAAACAAAGATGCAATATTTTATTTAACCAGCAATCATCCTGTCTAAAGCAAGATGCTCTCTCTCCTCACTTTTGAGGTTATTCCGCTATAACTCCCGAACCAATAAGTTCTTCTCCATCATACCATGCAGCAAACTGACCTGGTGTTATCCCACGTTGCGGGCTGTTAAATAGAATGTAGAGGCCATTTTCAACAAAGTGGATGGTACAGGACTGTAAGGGTTGTCTATAACGTATACGTACCATGTAATGTCGGATGATACCTGGCTTTGCCTTTAGGTCGTCTCTTATCCAATGAATTTCACCAGCATGAATAAAAAGCGCTTTTCGATAGAGTCCCGGATGATCTTGCCCTTGTCCCGCATAGATTATATTGTTGACCACATCAGTAGCTAGAACAAATAGTGGCTCTTCTTTGCCTCCAACATTTAATCCTTTTCTTTGTCCGATAGTATAGTAATGAGCTCCAGGGTGCCTTCCTGTTAGTTTACCGTCAGTTTGGTTGTATACATATGGCTGCGACAGGCTGGACAGAGTTTCCTCAGTCTGTGTATGGATATTGGTGTCAGGTTGTTGAGGATAATGGAACTTTTTATCGATTTCGATAATGATTCCCTCAGTGCTTTTTAGTTTTTGTTGTAAAAACTCCGGGAGACTCACTTTTCCCACGAAGCATATCCCCTGAGAATCTTTTCGGTCAGCGGTGGGTAGTTTGATTTCGGCAGCAATTCTTCTCACCTCCGGTTTTGTGAGATTACCTATTGGAAACAAAACTTTTTCTAATTGTGCCTGCGATAATTGGCAAAGAAAGTAGCTCTGGTCTTTATTTGTGTCAATCCCAACTAGTAGCCTTTGTACTTGTTTCCCTTCTTTCAATATCGTATCTTTTCTGCAGTAGTGACCAGTTGCAAAGAATTCGCAACCTAGTTCTATGGCTGCATTAATAAATGGATCAAATTTGATTTCGCGGTTACATAAGACATCAGGATTGGGAGTTCTGCCTTTTTCATATTCGCTGAACATATAATCGACCACCCGCTGGCTATATTCTATGCTGAAATCGCGAACATAGAAAGGAATTTCCAGGTTATGGGCTACCATTTCAGCTATCATCCGGTCGTCGTTTGCCGGGCAATCACCTTCCAGTAAACCTGTAGTATCATGCCAGTTAATCATAAATATACCTATCACTTCATATCCTTGTTTCTTAAGTAGATATGCAGCTACACTTGAATCGACACCCCCCGATAATCCAACTGCGACTTTCTTTTTCTCCATCCAGTTTTTTTTGCAAAGATAGCCCTTTGACCTGATGTGACGCTTGATTATATGAAAGTGTAGTTGACTTCCTCTCGTAGTGTTTATAATCAGTATGCCTTGATATTGATCTCTCGAATGAGTCTAATATTCTATATATGAGTCGATTGATTCTTTTTTATTTTTTTTGTAACGAATTATTTAATGAGTCGTCTGATGAATCATCTGTATTTACACAGAAAATCTTTATGAATAACGGAAACTTTTTAAGTATAAATCGTTTCTTATTTATACCTTTGCAGTCTGTAATTTTTGGAAGCGTCGAAATAAAGAAAAACAGATGGAAGAAGAATTTAAATCAATACTTGAAGGGGCTAGAAATTTGTCGAAACAAGTATCGCTAAGAAGCCTTTCGGTTGATGAGCTTTGTATCAAGCTCGGAGTAAATAGATCTACATTGATGAAATATGCAAAGACCAAGAGAGATTTGGTGGATTCTCTTCTGCTATATGAACGGGAGAGTTTTCAAAGTATTTTTATTGAGAATGATTTTTGTGATACCAATGCAATAGATATCCTCTTTATCGTGAGCCGTGAGGTTTGTAAAAGGTTCACCCTAGTATCTCCTTCGGTGACCTTTGATTTGCAGAAGTACTACCCGGCGATATACCGAAACCATGTTGGAGAACGGAGTCAATATATATTTGATAAAATCAAGATAAATTTAGAAAAGGGAATCCGTCAGGGGATGTATCGTGGTGACCTGAGCGTTGAGTTGGTAGCGCGTTTATATATCAGCCGCTTACTTGATCTCCACAATCCTGAGTATTTCCCACCCGAAAGGTTTTCGTTTTCCATGCTATTCGAAGTTATGTTCGAGAATTTCGTTCGTTCAGTAGCCACGCCGGAAGGACTTGTATATTTTGAGAAACGAAAGAATGAAATTGATTTTGCATTATGAGTACAGTTAGAGATGACAAGTTTCCTGAGATTCTATCGAAGGTAAAGGATTTATTTCTGGAATATGGTCTTCGCAGCCTTTCTATGGACGACATCAGCCGCAAACTTGCCATATCGAAGAAGACACTTTACCAGTATGTCGATAGTAAGGAGGATTTGATTAGCAGGATTCTAGAGCGTTCACAATGTGAGACAGAGGAATTCTACAGTTGTCTCAGACCCAAAAGCCTGAATGCTATTGATATTTTACTTGAGGCATCCAAGCATGTCAGCAAAGAGATGCTTCGTTTTAATCCGGTAATCACTTTTGACCTGATGAAGTATTATCCAGCTTTGTTTAATAATTTCATTGAAATGAAGCGGAATTTGATTCATCGGAAAATTAAAGACAATATTCATCAGGGTATCGAAGAAGGGATCTATCGTGAAAACCTGAACCCAGAACTTATCTCCCAGGTATATGTGAATAATCTTGTTTCAATGCACCAGGCAGATTTTCTTGCCAAAAGTAATCTCACTTTTGCAATGGTCTTTGAGGTGATGTTTGAAAACCATATCCGGGCCATTGCCAATCGGAAGGGGCTAGACTACTTCGAAAGTAAAAGAGATACACTCGATTTTCAACTATAAATTTTAGTTTGTTTAATTAAATGAAAACACATCACAACACAAAAAAGCATTCATTTGGCTTTTCCATTTTGGCTGTGCTAATATTTGCCGCCTATTCTTCAAGTGGGCAGCAAATAAGGCAATTTTCGCTGGAACAGGCTCAAAGATATGCACTCGAAAACAACACAAGTATCAGGAATGCAATGCTCGATGTTAAGATAGCCCAGAAGAAAATTTGGGAAACAACAGCAATTGGTCTTCCACAGGTAACTGCAACTGGGCAATATCAGAATATCTTTAAAGTTCCTATGGTCAGTTTTGGAATGTCATTTGATCCTACTTTGCTGCCAGCTACGGGTAACCTGACAAAAAATGATATTTTGAATGCATATACTATGGGGCCTGCAATGCCTCTAAGTGTAAAAGAGAATACGACGCTTGATATAACATTTTCTCAACTAATATTCAGTGGTAGTTATATTGTAGGATTACAAGCCTCACGTGTATATGCTCAGCTTAGTGATCAAACACTTCAGAAATCAAAAAATGATGTAATAGAAGCAGTTACGACTACATATTGTATGATTCTTGTTGGAGAGGAGAACAGGTCTATCTTGAAAGATAACCTTGGAATCGTTGAAAAAACTTTATACGAGATCGACGAGATGTATGGTCAGGGTTTTGTTGAAAAAACTGATGTTGATCAACTTCGTGTTACAGCAAATAATCTGAGAAATGCGCTAAACAATTTGGAAAGGAATATTCAGGTAGCCTATAATCTGATGCAGGTTCAGATGGGTACTCCTGATTCTATAAAATTAAGCCTTTCAGACAATCTGTCATCTGTTATAGCTTCACTCAACATTGAGCCTCTGGTTGCTGAACAGTTTGTTTTGGATAATTCTCCAGAATATCAACTGGTAGGGACTGCTGAACGATTGGCACATCTGGACTACAAGCGTGAAAAGTGGGAATTTCTTCCAACGGTATCTGCCGCTTTTGTTCACAATGAAAAGGCTAAAGTTCCGGAATTTGATTTATCACCAAAGAATGTACTGGCAATTCAGGCAACCATGCCCATATTTACAAGTGGATCCCGTTTAGCAAAATTAAGTCAGAAGAAAATGGCACTTGAACAGGCACGGAATAACCGTGAATATTTAAGTGAGAACCTGAAGTTGGCCGCTTCCCAGGCGCAATATGATTTGTTATCGCAAAATGAAACTTTCAATAATCAAAAATTGAGTATGGAGCTCAGTCAGGATATTTATAACCGGACGCTTGAGAAGTATCGCCAGGGAGTTGCTACCAGTATGGATTTGATGAATACACAAAATCAATATCTCTCTTCGCTTTCAAACTATTACCAGTCGGTATTTAACGTAGTACAATCGAAAGCAAAACTCGAAAAAATATTAAATAA
>QKGM01000055.1 GCA_003250395.1 Bacteroidota bacterium
CTTTGGCGTTGGCTTTGGCTTTGGCTGCTGACACGAGCTATTTGCGGGGTGATTGTTACACGGAGAGCCACGGAGAACCACAGAGGGCCACAGAGCTAAGAATTAATTCTCTCTGTAATGCTATGTAATTTACTGAATGACTTTGGTATTGGCTTTGGCGATGGCTGGTGGTTTATATAAAAACTTTGACCTTAACATTGACTGCTGACACGAGACAAGGATAGTTCCATTGTTACAGCAAGAACGATAAATTTAAGAATCTCTTCTCTGTGCAACTCTGTGTCTTCTCTGTGCAACTCTGTGTAATTTACTGAATGACTTTGGCGTTGGCTTTAGCTTTGGCTTTGGCATCAATAATTCATAGCAAAATAAGAAATACTGGACAGGGATTCAAAAGAAACTGTAACTTCGTTACCCTTAAGACACCCTACTACAGTGCACCCGACCAATCACCCAACCTTTAACAAGCTGCCCAGGTTCCTCTGCCTGCTGATGATATTGTTTCTGGCTAAGGGAGTAAACGCCCAGGGGGAGTGGAATAACTGGTATTTTGGAGAGTATGTAGGTCTGAATTTTCAATCGAATCCTCCTGCTATTTTGCTTGATGGAGGATTAGGAGCTGAGGGAGGTACAGCCGTAATCTCTGATTCTTCTGGTCAACTCCTTTTTTACTCAAATGGTTATAGTATCTTTAACAGAAACCATACCTTGATGTTAAACGGAGGAGGCTTATATGGTGGTTCTGGGCTTTTTATGCATTGTGTTTATACAACTCCCTTCATTGAAGACACAAACAAGTATTATGTTTTCACCATAGCTTTGAATCCATTCGCTGGTATATATGGATTATTTTACACTGTGGTAGATATGAGGCTTGATAACGGACTGGGTGGTGTAGTTACCGGTCAGAAAAACATACCTGTACCTGGTGGTAATATAGTTAAATCTGTTATTTTTGGCATCAGACATACAAACAAAAGAAACTTTTGGCTTATCACTCAGGAGTATGTTAGTACCAACGTCAACCGGTATCTTGTTTTCCTTGTTGACAAGAATGGTATTCATCCACCAGTGATCAGTAACAGTTCCGTCCTGGTTGCAGAAGCCTCTGGCAATTCTCATTTTGCGATCAGCCAGTCGGGGACAAAGCTGATAGGACAGTATGGGAAAAAGATATTGGAGAACTGCAGCTTCAACGCTTCAACAGGTGTAGTTACTCCATTATTCACTTTTTCCTTCCCAGAACCTGCCGGGTTGGAATTAACCCTTTGTTTCTCCTGGAGCGGAAATAAACTGTATGTTTCACAATGGGCAAGTGGATTACCACCTTATAAATACTATTTATACCAGCTTGATGCCTCCTTAACTGATTCAGCCGCCTTTGCAGAGTCACTGGTTCAGGTTAGTAAATGCAATTATTTTGGTGTACTTGCATTAGGTAAAGACGCTAAAATCTATATGACGGAAAGAAACGATGATGGGTTTATGCACCATAACGATTCAATCAGTGTTATTCGTAACCCGGAATTACCGGGTAAGTTTTGCAATTTTGAAGAAAGTGCCATGAGCCTGCAGGGAAGGGAGTGCAGAGATGGCTTGCCACGTTTCCTCCAGCGCTACTTCGCCTACATCAACCACGCTGGTTACTGCCAGGGGATGCCGGTTACCTTTGAACCCAATACATGGCCTCCACCCGATTCATTGTGGTGGGACTTTGGAGACCCCGCAAGCGGTACTGCCAACTTCTCGAACGACAGCACTCCTGAACACATCTTCAGCTCTGCAGGGACATTCACGGTGCAGATGATCGTCAGGCATATCGACATGCGATATGATACCGCTACTGTAAACATCACGATAGAACCACAACCCTCCCCGAACCTCGGGCCTGATCGTACGGTCTGCGAAAACCAGACCGTGATACTCGATGCCGGTTTTAATCCCCAATGGACCTACCTCTGGAGCACCGGGGCAACAACCAGTTCCATAGCAGTCAGCAACAGCGGGACGTATGGTGTTACCGTTACCTCCCCCAACGGGTGTACAGGAAGCGACACCGTGGTGCTGAGCATCCTGCCGGGCAGTACACCGTTGCCGAAGCAGATAAGGCATAACTGAGGGTTGGCGTTGGCGATGGCTGGTGGTTTATATAAAAACTTTGACCTTAACATTGACTGCTGACACGAGACAAGGATAGTTCCATTGTTACAGCAAGAACGATAAATTTAAGAATCTCTTCTCTGTGCAACTCTGTGTCTTCTCTGTGTAACTCTGTGTAATTTACTTAATGACTTTAACATTGACATTAACTTTGGCGTTGGCTTTGGCTTTGGCTGCTGACACGAGCTATTTGCGGGGTGATTGTTACACGGAGAGCCACGGAGAACCACAGAGGGCCACAGAGCTAAGAATTAATTCTCTCTGTAATGCTATGTAATTTACTGAATGACTGTGGCATTGGCTTTGGCAATGGCTGATGGTTTATATGAGAACTTTGACCTTAACTTTGACTGCTGACACGAGACAAGGATAGTTCCATTGTTACAGCAAGAACGATAAATTTAAGAATCTCCTCTCTGTGCAACTCTGTGTCTTCTCTGTGCAACTCTGTGTAATTTACTGAATGACTTTAACATTGACATTAACTTTGGCGTTGGCTTTGGCTTTGGCATCAATAATTCACTGCAAAATAAGAAATACTGGACAGGGATTCAAAAGAATATGTAACTTCGTTACCCTTAAGACACCCTACTACAGTGTACCCGACCAATCACCAAACCTTTAACAAGCTGCCCAGGTTCATCTGCCTGCTGATGATATTGTTTCTGGCTAAGGGAGTATTTGCCCAGGGGGAGTGGAATAACTGGTATTTCGGGAATAAAGCAGGTCTGAATTTTCAACCAAATCCCCCTTCTGTACTATTAAATTCCGGCTTGAACTACCAGGGAGGCATCGCTGTCGTATCCGACTCATCAGGACAACTCCTCTTTTATTCAAACGGATTCCGTATCTATAACAGGAACCATACCCTGATGCTAAACGCAGATGGACTCGCTGGTATAATGGGGCCATTCTTGCAAACAGTGTATGCAGCTCCATTCATAGACGACGCAAATAAGTACTATGTTTTTACTATAACGACTAACCCAACCACAGGTGAATTTGGATTATTTTACAGCGTTGTGGATATGACACTCGATAACGGACTGGGAGGAGTAGTTGCCGGACAAAAAAACATTCATGCACCAGGTGGCGATATTGTTAGATTTGTCATTAAGGGTATCAGGCATGAAAATAAACGAGACTTCTGGCTTCTAACGCAAGAATATTTGAGTTCCAATATCAATCGCTATCTTGCTTTCCTGGTTGACCAGAATGGCATACACCCTCCGGTAATCAGCAACAGTTCTGTTCCAAGGTCTCTGGCATACGGTAATTCACAATTCGCGATTAGCCAGTCGGGAACAAAACTGATTGGCCAGTATGGATCTCAGATTCTGGAAAACTGCAATTTCAATGCAGCAACCGGTGTAGTCACACCCCTGTTTACTTTTTCTTTCCCGGAATTAGCCTTGTTTGAATTGACAATGTGTTTCTCATGGAGTGGGAATAAATTGTATGTTTCACAATGCAAAAGCGAATATCCGTCATATAGCTACTTTTTATACCAGCTTGATGCTTCTTTAACCGATTCGGCTGCCTTTGCTGCATCACTGGTTAAGATTAGTAGATGTAATTATTTTGGTGTACTGGCGATGGGGAAAGACTCTAAAATTTATATAACCGAAAGAAGTGAAAATGGATCTATACATAATAAGGACTCTCTAAGCATAATTCACAACCCTGAATTGCCAGGCAGTTCTTGCAACTTTGAAGAAAACGCAATCAGCCTGCAGGGGAGGGAGTGCAGAGATGGCCTGCCCCATTTCCTCCAACGCTATTTTGCCTACATCAACCACGCTGGTTACTGCCAGGGAATACCAGTTACCTTTGAACCCAATACATGGCCTCCACCCGATTCACTCTGGTGGAACTTCGGGGATCCGACAAGCGGTACGGCCAACTTCTCCAACGACAGCACTCCTGAACATATCTTCAGCTCTGCAGGGACATTCACGGTGCAGATGATCGTCAGGCATATCGACATGCGATATGATACAGCTACTGTTAACATCACGATAGAACCGCAACCCTCCCCGAACCTCGGGCCTGATCGTACGGTCTGTGAAAACCAGACCGTGATACTCGATGCCGGTTTTAATCCTCAATGGAGTTACCTATGGAGTACAGGGGCAAAAACCAGTTCCATAGCAGTCAGCAACAGCGGGACGTATGGTGTTACCGTTACCTCCCCCAACGGTTGTACTGGAAGCGACACCGTGGTGCTGAGCATCCTGCCGGGCAGTACACCCCTGCCAAAGCAGATAAGACATAACTAAGCGTTGGCTTTGGCATTGGCGATGGCGTTGGCTTTTTTTGAGAACTTTGACATTAACTTTGACATTGACTTTGGCGTTGGCTTTGGCGTTGGCTATGGCGTTGGCTTTTGGCATCAATAATTCGTAGCAAAATAAGAAATACTGGACAGGGATTCACAGGAATCTCATCAATGTTTACCTCCACAATTTTACAATTCAACTCTGTGTAACAACAGTGGGTGCTTAAACAAAAAGATCATAACTGGCTTTGATCCTGTTTAAGCTCAAAACCCGCATTGTTCTTACATTTTTCCTGAGAGTATGATCCCGCAAAAATATATTGTACAGTCAATATGAGAATCAGACTCTCCGGTACAATTTTTGTAATATCGGGGTATGCATTTAATAGGACATAAAACTAAACCCAATCGAAAATCAAACATGAATAAACCCTTGCCGTTCGATTAATCAACGCTGAATCTACGGTCGAACTTCGGTTCAACTTCGAAGACCACACTAAATATATCCAATTTCTTCAGCCAGGGCAAAGCCCTGATAAAATACGCCGGCTTTTCATAATATCAGTTACAGGAAAACTACAGATTGCCTTCGTTCCGACAACTTAAATTATTGAATCCGATTATGGTAGTGCAGAAACATTAAATATGTTATTGCAGCCAGAATCTGAACTGTGTGGCGATCTAAATCCAACAAAACAAACAGCCCCTCACGAATTATATCGCGAGGGGCTGAATTAAAGTGTCTCCCCGATAGGGCTCGAACCTATGACCCGTTGATTAAGAGTCAACTGCTCTACCAACTGAGCTACGGAGAGAAGTTTACCGTTGAAAACGGACTGCAAAGGTAAAAACTTTCGTTAAATTATCGTCAATTCTAATCCCATCTTTTTGCTCTACCTTTGCAAAAAACCTCTGCGATGGAAGGAAAAGAACACGAATTTAAATCGGCACTTAAAGTAAATGAGGGCATTGAGCAGCCTCCACAGGTGAATGCCAATTATGTTAAAAACCTGAAACATAAACGGGCACTGTTATCTGTCGACGAATATTTCAAGGGTATTATGGACGGCAACCGCACCATTTTAAGTCAGGCCATAACGCTGGTTGAAAGTTCGCTGCCCGATCATCACAACATTGCCCGACAATTAGTTGAAAAATGCCTCCCTTTCACCGGTAAAAGCATCAGACTTGGAATTACCGGGGTTCCCGGGGCGGGTAAAAGCACCTTTATAGAGGCATTCGGAAAATTTCTTACCAAAGAGAATCATAAAGTCGCCGTGTTGGCCATAGATCCGAGTTCGCAACGATCAAAGGGGAGTATCCTGGGCGACAAGACCCGCATGGAAGAGTTATCTGCCGACCATAACGCCTTTATCCGCCCATCGCCAAGTGCAGGATCGCTGGGAGGAGTAGCACGCAAGACCAGGGAAACAACCGTCTTGTGCGAAGCGGCAGGATTCGACATCATTATCATCGAAACGGTGGGAGTCGGACAATCAGAAACCGCTGTACACTCCATGGTCGATTTCTTCCTGTTGCTGATGCTTGCCGGTGCAGGGGATGAATTGCAGGGGATCAAACGTGGTATCATGGAGATGGCCGATGCAATCGTTATTAACAAGGCGGATGGTGATAACAGGCAGCAGGCCAATCTGGCCCGGCAGGAATACCAAAGTGCACTGCATCTGTTCCCGCTTCCCCCTTCAGGCTGGAGCCCCGTGGTTGATGTCTGTTCTGCCCTGCAAAAGCAAAATATCGATAAAGTGTGGAATATCATAACCGATTACCTGAAACTGGTCAGGGCAAACGGTTACTTCTCCCGCAAAAGGATGGAGCAGGCACGTAACATCATGACTGAAGCAGTAGAACAGGAATTGCGCGACCGATTCTACCAGTATCCCGGCATTGTTGATCAGATGAACAGGCTGAGTGAATCGGTCGACAAACAACAAATCAGTTCGTACGAAGCAGCAAGAAGATTGATTGAATTCTATACCAAATAAATACCACTAACCACCTTAAGAATTAGGTTATACCTGCTTTCTGATTTGTTTAAGGTGTTTTCTGGAATATACCCGCTTTATCCAGATTGGAAGAATAATAGCCCCGAAAAACAGATAGGGATAGAAGCTGATCAGGCGCCAGAGCAAGGCTAAAGAGGGTGCAAGCCCGTTGGGGATAAATTCACCCAGAAAACCATCAAAAATATACTCTGCCACGCCACTACCTCCCGGTGTCGGGCTGATAAGCATAATCACCCACATAATCAATTGCCGGGCATAAATAAGAAAATGATCATCAACCGAAGCAACCGTTAAAATCAACATGTTGACCACCCAAAAGCGGGCAGTCCATGAAAGAAATGTTGAACCAAAAGCCTTAAGCCAAAAAGAAAACGAACGCCCTTTCAATTCCCTGCTGGTGATAATAATATCGGTACCAGAGTCAGCAGCACGCTGTCGCCATTTCCGCAGGAACGACAACGAGAACACTTTTAGGAGTATCCATTTGAAAGAACGGGGTCTGACGAATATTCCCAGATAGATTAATAGAATCATAAAGAGTATAAATCCATACCCTATCCAGAAAACACCTGCAGTTCCCCATTGGGTATTGAAGAGAAGGTACTGTCCGTCTGATTTAAACAAAAAAGTTGAGCCCGCCAGCAGAAAAGCCAACGGAACCATTACGACATAAAACAATTCATCGAGAAAAGCAGTTATCAATACGATGGCAGTACTTCTTCCGGCACTAATGCCTTCCTGCGCGATTATAAACATGGCAATTGCTGATCCCCCTACTACCGATGGGGTTACTGCTGACGAAAACTCCCAGAGCATAATGACCTGGAAACTCTGATACCAGCTTAGCTTCTTATCACTCAGCAACCGGATACGATACATATAGGCCAGGTCACGGATTACCATCATCAGTAAGGCAACGGCAAGAAAGAATGTAGAAGTATAACTCCAGTTGATCCGGCTGAATGCGCCTGCATCAAAACTCCTGTACACCAGCCATGTGGCAACGCCCAGGCCAAGGAACACCGCGAGGGCAATCCTCCTGATATGGAAAATCTCAAAAATTTTACGCGCTCCTGACATAGATCTGATAGGAAATCCAAAGTTACTAAATCCTCACTGCCCTCAAAACGGATGCAGTTGAATAAAGTAACCAAAGGGATTCAAAATAGTTTATTTCGGACACTTTGACAGGCGAATATTAACCTAACACGACAGTTTGACATTAAAATAAGCCCTTTTATCCCATTTTTTGGGATCGGTATAAAATTTGAAAAACAAGAAGTCGTAAATGAAATTAAAAATAAATAACAAATTAAATTACAGGAGGATAAAACCATGACTATTACACGTTGGAGAAACTTACCCACATTGACTGACATGTTCGACAATCTTTTTGAACAAGAACAGAATCGTCTGGCCACAAAGCAATATGATTGCATTCCGTCGGTCAACATCCTTGAAACCAAGGAAGCATTTGAAATCGAACTCGCCGTTCCGGGAATGGGAAAAGAAGATTTTAACATCAACCTTGAGAACAACGTTCTGACCATCTCGTCTGAAAAAGAAATAAAAAAGGATGAAGAACGCAACTTTACCCGTCGCGAGTTTGTGTATGGAAGCTTCAGCCGGTCATTTACTTTACCCAAGACGGTTGACAGTGATAAAATCTCGGCAGATTACCAGCACGGCATCCTGCGAGTTGGGTTACCCAAAAAAGAAGAAGTGAAATTCAGCCGGCAGATTGACATTAAATAACAACCTGTCATTAGCACCTGGAAGGGCCGTTCTTTAAAAGAACGGCCCTTTTTGTTACTTTTGTTCCTTCAAATTAAAAAAGAATGAACTTGAGCGCATCCTTAATCTCTGCACTTCTGTGTCTTAACCTGATCTTCGCGGAAACGGCAGGAGCCCAGCAGGCGGCCTGTTCACGTCAGGTTATCATTACCACTTCCTATGGTGATATTGTAATAGGCCTGTATGACCTTACCCCCCTGCACCGCGATAATTTCATCAGGCAGGTAAACGATGGATGGTTCAATGGTTCCGATTTCCACAGGGCTATTTACAACTTCGTGGTTCAGGGAGGTGGCGGAAAAAACGGAGAAGAAGACCCTGGTTATACGATCCCGGCCGAGATAACACCCAATCTCTGTCATCTGCGTGGAGCAGTTGGTATGGCACGTGAAGCTGATGATGAAAACCCTTTAAGAGCCTCCAGTTCAAGCCAGTTTTACATTGTTCAGGGAAAACCAGTTACCGACAGCATACTGAATATACAGGAGAAACGTTTAGGTTATAGTTTCACTCCCTCTCAACGTATTAATTACCTCACGGAGGGAGGGCAGCCCAGGCTGGATGGATTGTACACCATCTTCGGAGAAGTAATTTCCGGGATGAGTGTGGTTGACTCCATTGCAGTCCGCCCTACCGGTGCTGAAGACCGTCCTTTGGAAAAGATTATCATTAACATAAAACTTATCAATAATTGATACATTCCATGAAAACCCGACTCATCTTTGCATTTCTTTGCCTTTCAATGGCTACCTTTGCACAAAAATCTGAGAAAATGACACGATTTGTAATCCACACCCCGATGGGCGATATGAAAGGTGTTCTATATAACGACACCCCGCTGCATCGCGACAATTTTATAAAACTGGTTAACGAAGGCTGGTACAACGATTCTCCCTGGCACCGGGTCATCAATAAATTCATGATTCAGGGCGGAGGGAACAAAGATGGACGTATTGATCCGGGGTATATGATACCTGCCGAATTCAACAGCACGCACCTGCACAAGAAAGGGGCACTGGCTGCTGCCAGGATAGGTGATCAGGGAAATCCGCAACGAAGAAGTTCAGGCTGCCAGTTCTATATTGTACAGGGACAAAAACTCACTGCAGACCAGATTGCAATGTACGAAAGCAAGATGGGGGTAAAACTTACAGATGAACAGAAAAAGGCCTATACAGAATCGGGGGGTACCCCACAACTCGATGGCGCTTACACTGTGTTCGGGGAAATCACCGAAGGACTTGAAGTGATTGATAAAATAGCCGCAGTTAAAACTCTTCCGGGCGACAGACCTGCCACGCCGATCACGATGTCAATTGAAATTATAAAATAGTACCCGTTTTAACGATCATCCGGTTGTGGAATCTCCAAATCCCGGGATGGTGTTGATTGACAATCTAAACGAAAACGGAGAACAAACACAATCATAGGTTAAGAAAACCTGTTATGAAAGAAAAAATTGAACAATATCTCAGGGAAGTCGGGCAATACAGTGAAACTGGTGCCGAACAGGTAGAAGCATTCCGTATCAGATTCCTTGGCAAGAAAGGACTCCTGAACGACATGTTTGAGGAGTTTAAAAAAGCTGCTCCAACCGATAAAAAGGAACTGGGACAAATGCTCAACACCCTGAAAAGTTCTGTTCAGGATAAAATAAACAGCCTGAAAATAAATACGGGCGACAAGGGTCACCACCTCGAGTTAAACGACCTGACCTTACCTGTCGACTTTACGGAAGCCGGGACACGACACCCCATTTCAATTGTCAGGAACCAGATTACCGAAATATTCGCCCGAATGGGATATACGGTAGCAGAAGGTCCTGAGATTGAAGATGACTGGCACAACTTCACTGCGCTCAACTTTCCGCCCGACCACCCAGCGCGAGATATGCAGGACACCTTCTTTGTTGAGCATAACAAGATACATGGCGATATTGCTCTTCGTACCCACACCTCCTCAGTCCAGGTCAGGACAATGGAAAACAATGCACCGCCCATCCGGCAAATATTCCCGGGGCGTGTGTACAGAAATGAAGCAATATCAGCGAGAGCCCACTGCATGTTCCATCAGGTTGAAGGACTCTACATCGATAAAGGTGTTTCGTTTGCCGACCTGAAACAGGCATTACTGGTATTTGCCCGCGAGATGTTCGGTGGCGAAACCCAGATAAGATTACGCCCGTCATACTTCCCCTTCACCGAACCTTCGGCAGAGATGGACATCTCCTGTAACATTTGCGGGGGAAAAGGTTGCAACATTTGCAAAGGTACAGGATGGGTTGAAGTATTAGGTTGTGGAATGGTCGACCCCAATGTCCTTGAAAACTGCGGAATCGACAGTAAAATATACAGCGGTTTTGCTTTTGGCATCGGGATTGAACGAATGACCATGGTGAAATACAGAATAAATGACCTCAGACTATATTTTGAGAATGATGTCAGATTTCTGCAACAATTTGAACCGGTATATTAATAACCCGACATCCCTTGAATCTGATAATCCAAAGCCCCTGACTTATTTCAGGGGCTTTTTGATTGAATTATAACATATCCGCTACAATCCCTTAAACAACAAATATCCTTTTATCGTTCAAATTTGCTCCGTCTAATGAAAAAACACAACAAATCATCAGTACCCGCGAAAATGGATCAATTTTCCCTTCACCTGTTTTAGTTAATTATTCGTATTTTTAACCCTTCAGGAATAGGTATAATCATGAAACAAAAGATCAAATTACTGCTATTACTTTTCCTCTCCTCCTGCATTGGGTTGAATTCTGAAAAGGGAGGATTTGATATGGCATACCAGGATGGAAATAAGATTTGCGTAATCCGCTTTGAAACCAATGAAAAGGTATGCTTCGAGCAGGCAACTGATCCTTGCCTCTCTCCTGACGGGAAGAAACTATCTTACACAAAACAGTCAGGCACATCCAGTCATTACTCTCGGTCGATCATCCTTGCCGATCTTGAAACTGGTACCCAAACCCCTTTAAAGGTCAACAACAATAATTATTACGGGGCAGTTTGGTCTCCGGATGGCAACTATATTGCCTTCAACCTGTTTGACAACAATGAATGGCACATTGGGATAATAAATTCTGACAATACAGGGCTTCTCAACCTTCGTTCTCCTGCAGGCAATGGACTTTTTGCGCCAGCATGGTCGTCAGACGGCCAGCAGATTATTACCCATGACTTAACCTCAATTTATACGTTCAATCTGGCTGGAGAACATGAAGAAACATTCAACATCAAGCGTTTAATTGGGGATAAATATTTTATATCCAGTGCATCCAGATTTCAATTCTCGGACGACCAGAACAGACTGATATTCAATGCTGCTATAGATGAAACAATACCAGGTATTGACGAGCCGACAGAAGCTATCTTTTCCTACAGTTTTGTCAGCAAAAAATGCAAAAGATTAACACCCCGTGGAATGTCATGCTTCGACCTTTGGCTTGATGCTGATGATACGCTATACTTTTCAGCAATTAAGGATTCCCGCTTTCTCCCGTCTATTTACAAAACAGACCTTTCCGGCTCGGAGCCAATATTCCTGATGGAAGGTTCACGGCCCAGCACCAGGGTAAACTGAACATAAGAATCAGGAAAACAGGGAAAAATCAAAACACCTGCGCAAAAGCCTAAAAACAGCGAAAAAAGACTAATGTATCCGATCATATACTCCTGTAAAGCACAGATACCTGGATATAAATTAGAAAGAGAATCTTACACCCGTGAATTCCGTTCTATCAGAAATTTCAAAAATTAAAATTATTGCAAAATGAATAATACTTCCCGATCAACCACCTTTATGTCTCTCATCCTGCTTCTTGCCGGTGTCCATAGTTGTTCCGATAATTCGCGTAAACCTCTGACCGACATACCTTACGAGGGGTATATACAGGTTGAGGGGGGACGTGTCTGGTACAAAATCGCGGGAGCTGATAAATCAGGAATTCCTCTGCTGGTAATACATGGAGGACCAGGTGCACCACACGACTACCTTGAGAATCTGGAGAAATTATCTACTCATCGCCCTGTGATTTTCTATGATCAACTTGATTGCGGCAATTCAGACAGAACGGGGGATACCGCTTTATGGACAACAGAAAGATTTGTCAATGAACTATCTCAGGTAAGGGAATTCCTGAATCTGAAGGAAATACATATTCTGGGCCAATCATGGGGATCGATGCTGACTGTTGAATACATACTAAGGAAGAAACCACAGGGCATTGTAAGCCTGATTCTAGCGGGACCTTTCTTAAGTGCACCCAGATGGGCAGCTGACCAGAGAAGTTGGATTGCAGCGCTTCCTGTAGCCCTTCAGGACACAATCTATAAGTATGAAGCGTCAGGCGAATTTACTGCAGTGGAATACCAAAAAGCAATGGAGGCTTATTATGCAAAGCATGTATGTATGCTTGACCCTTATCCCGAGTGCATGAACAGGATGATGGAGAAGATGGGTGCTGATGTGTACCAGTATATGGCAGGTGCCAGTGAATTCACGTTAAACGGAACATTACAGGCAGTTGACCTGTCCGACAGGCTCCACGAGATAAAATGTCCTGTATTATTTACCTGCGGTGAATTTGATGAAGCTACCCCGGCTACTGTCGCATTCTATCAAAGTAAACTTCCCGGTTCCGAAGTTCATGTTTTTAAAGGAGCCTCTCATTGTCATCATCTGGAGAAAGAGGAAGAGTTCATCAGTGTAGCAGGTGATTTCTTAAAAAGAGCAGAGACAGGAACTATTGACTAAGCTTGCTCATATTAGCTCACAATTAAGCAAAAAGGTACTACTCCCCCATCAGTGTATACGAAACAGTACTTAGTACTCTTAGGTAATCAGGTTGGTTTATTGCGTGGATTAATCCTTTCTTTCCTGAAACCGGATTGATAATAAATGATCAGTAAATCAACTATATAACTTTCCCAGGACAGATTGATCAATATTAGGTTTCAGAAGCCATAAGAACTCCAAAGGTACTGGTTCAACTATTTGAAAAAGGCTGCCTACTTTAGGCAGCCTTTGAAAGAAGTATTAAAAATGTGAGCTAAACGTCGATACGGGCGTATTTGGCATTTTTCTCTATGAACTCACGACGGGGAGGAACCTCATCACCCATAAGCATTGAAAAAATCCTGTCGGCTTCTGTTCCATTATCTATGGTCACCCTGCGCAATGTCCGGCGGGCAGGATCCATTGTAGTACTCCATAACTGCTCGGCGTTCATTTCACCAAGACCTTTATAACGCTGGATATGGATTCCACGTTCTGAGCCATCCTTTGAAAATTCATTAACAATAGCCGTTCTTTCTTCTTCTGTCCAGCAATATCGCTCTGTGCTCCCTTTTTTAATTAAATAAAGTGGAGGAGTGGCAATATAGACATACCCGTTCTCAATCAGATCGCGCATATACCTGAAAAAGAAAGTAAGGATCAACGTCGCGATATGACTTCCGTCAACATCAGCATCAGTCATAATCACGATCTTATGGTACCGTAATCTGTCGAGATTAAGGGCTTTGGTATCATCTTCCGTTCCAATGTGAACTCCAAGCGCTGTAAAAATATTTTTAATTTCCTCGCTATCGAAAATTCTGTGCTGCATAGCCTTTTCCACGTTCAGAATCTTACCCCGCAATGGCAGGATTGCCTGAAACTTTCTGTCACGGCCTTGCTTTGCTGTTCCTCCTGCTGAATCACCCTCAACCAGATAAATCTCCGCCAAGGCAGCATCCCGTTCTGAACAGTCGGCCAGTTTTCCAGGAAGTCCTGATCCTGAGAGAACATTTTTCCGTTGTACAAGCTCCCTGGCCTTACGGGCAGCATGACGGGCTGTAGCCGCCAGAATAACCTTATTGACAATTGTACGGGCTTCCTTTGGATGTTCTTCAAGATAAATATTGAGTACTTCACTAACCAGTGTATCAACAATACCCATAACCTCACTGTTGCCGAGTTTTGTCTTAGTTTGTCCTTCAAACTGAGGCTCAGCTACTTTTACACTGATAATCGCCGTGAGGCCTTCACGGAAATCGTCACCTGAAATATCAAACTTCAACCCTTTGAGCATCCCTGTCTTTTCTGCATAAGCTTTAAGTGTACGGGTAAGCCCACGACGGAAACCCGCAAGGTGAGTACCACCTTCGTGGGTATTGATATTATTCACATAGGCATGGAGGTTCTCGCTGAAGGAAGTATTGTATTGCATAACCAACTCCACAGGTGTATTGTTACGCTCTCCCTCCAGATAGATTGGATCGGGGATAAGTTTTTCCCTTGTTTCATCAAGATAGGTTATAAAATCAACCAGGCCATTTTCAGAATAGTATTCAGCATAAACCGGTGAACCATCATCCTGAAAATTTCTTTCATCGGTAAGCGAGATACGAATACCTTTGTTCAGATAGGCAAGTTCGCGCATGCGGCTTGCCAATATCTCAAAATCATACACCAAAGTAGTGAAGATGGTACCATCGGGTTCAAAATAAACCTCTGTACCTGTGCTGACTGATTCACCGATTACTTTAACTGCTTCAACCGGCTTACCTTCATGATATCGCTGGAAATAGATCTTCCCGTCACGATATACTTTTACTTCAAGTGTTGATGAAAGCCCGTTAACACATGAAACACCTACTCCATGCAAACCTCCCGAGACCTTATAGGATCCTTTATCGAATTTTCCGCCTGCATGAAGTACAGTCATCACCACCTCCAATGCCGACCGCTGTTCTTTTTCGTGCCAGTCAACAGGAATACCACGACCGTTATCGCGCACAGATACAGCATTATTCTGATGAATTGTAACTGAAATTTCATTGCAATATCCAGCCATGGCTTCATCGATTGAATTATCGACAACTTCATATACAAGGTGGTGTAATCCCTTTATACTGATATCGCCAATATACATTGCCGGACGTTTCCTGACAGCTTCAAGCCCTTCCAACACCTGAATGTTGTCGGCAGTATAGGTTTCAACAGCCAGTAAACTTTTTTCTTCGTCACTCATATTCAATAAATTATCTATAGTTATAGGATATTGCAAAGGTACGTTTTTTCCATGGATTATCCTATGAATTTCAACATATCAGGATAGTCCATCTTTGGTAACAACACCTTTAATTCAGCTTTAGTTCAGCCATTAGTAAAACCACCTCCGGATCATAAGATTGCCTGTTTAAATATGGTAGGATAATTTATTCAATCGGCTAATAATCCGTAATCCTGTAACAGAGCACGATTTATTATCAACAAATCTCTTGCTCTTTATCAATCAGTAAATATAATTCAACTCCGCCTGCCCAATCTGATAAGTGATTAACAGGGCCGAGATTATTGACAACTTCTTGCGAATCATACAGGTCCTACTCCCCGGAAGAGTACTTTCCCGGTTAGAGTGTGCTGACCCGTTTACCAAATAAGGCCTGGCATATCAGTACTAACAAGTCTGACATTACTAACCTGCAACTGCAATAGTAATACAACGGGCCTGCTACCCTCTAAAGGTTGAAAAACCAATACGAGACGAGTGATGGCGCAACCGAACAATACAATTATCTGCCAGGAAACTTTTCAGGTGGGAAAAAGATATTGCAAATCTATTCTTTATTCACCAACCATCTTTGCCCAGGTATCTTTTAGCGCAACTGTTCTGTTAAACACCATAGCTCCAGGCTGGCTATCAGAATCAACATTAAAATAACCAATCCTTTCAAACTGGTAATGCTCCATGGGCTGTGCATCGAGCAGAGAAGGCTCAACATATGCTCTGACTACCTTAAGGGAATCGGGGTTCAGCCCTTCTTTCCAGTCATGACCTTCAGCGACGTTATCAGGATCAATGGCTTTAAACAACCTATCGAAAAGCCTCACTTCAACTTCGCCGGCCTCAACTGCAGACACCCAGTGAATGGTACCCTTTACCTTACGATTGGATGTGGCACCTCCTGTTTTCGACTCCATATCGCAGGTACATCTGATTTCCGTAATCTCACCTGCCATATCCTTCACAACCTCTTCACACCTGATGATATAACCATATTTCAGCCTGACTTCCCCACCCGGGAACAGACGGAAGAACTTTTTAGGAGGATTCTCCATAAAATCCTCCCGTTCAATAAACAGTTCACGTGTAAACGGAATCTGACGGGTTCCTTCTTCAGGCTTCTCGGGATTATTAACAGCATTCAGATATTCGGTTTTCTCACCCGGGTAATTGATCAACACAAGTTTAACAGGATTAAGAACAGCGAGAGCTCTGCGGGCACGTTTGTTAAGATCTTCACGTACAGAGAACTCAAGCAATCCTACATCAATTACGTTATCACGACGGGCAACACCAATGCGGTCAGCAAAAGCACGAATTGATTCCGGAGTATATCCACGGCGGCGAAGCCCGCAAATGGTAGGCATCCGGGGATCATCCCAGCCGTTTACATAATTGTTTTTCACTAGTTCGAACAACTTTCGTTTGCTCATCACAGTATAGGTGAGGTTAAGACGTGCAAACTCTATTTGCCTGGGACGGTATTCGGTGTCGACAAGTTGATCGAGGAACCAATCATAGAGTGGACGGTGTACTTCAAATTCAAGAGTGCAGATAGAGTGCGTGATCCCTTCCAGATAATCACTTTGTCCATGAGCAAAATCATACATAGGATAGATACACCATTTTGTCCCGGTACGGTGGTGGGAGGTGTAGCTTATTCTATAGAGAATAGGATCGCGGAAAAACATATTGGTGTGAGCCATGTCGATTTTAGCCCTGAGTACACAAGCCCCTTCTGGAAATCCCCCATCCCTCATTTTGCGAAAGAGTAATAAATTCTCATCAATGCTCCTATTACGGAAAGGGCTTTCTACACCCGGTGTTGTAACAGTACCCCGCTGGCGGCTGATAATCTCGGCAGACTGATCATCAACATAAGCTTTACCATCAAGAATCAACTTCTCAGCCCATAAATAGAGCTGATCGAAATAATCGGAAGCATAAAGCTCATGTCCCTCCCAGTTAAATCCGAGCCAACGAACATCCTCCTTTATACTATCAACATATTCAACGTCTTCTTTTGTCGGATTGGTATCATCGAACCTAAGGTTGGTCTTGCCATCATATCTTTTCGCCAGTCCAAAGTTCAGACAAATTGACTTTGCATGGCCTATATGAAGATAACCATTAGGCTCGGGAGGAAACCGTGTATGCACGCGGCTGTCATTTTTACCTTCCCGAAGGTTAGCTTCAACTATTTCTTCTATGAAATTAAGTGAGCGGGCCGGTTCAGCAGAATTAGTACTGTTTTCGGCAGGAAGTGGCGTATCGTTCATTACAAACTATGTTTGAGTTCTTTATAACTGTAATATCATATGGAGATCGCAACTGGCAAAGGTACAAGATATTTTGAATGGAATTGTTGTCAATTCCCATCATCTTAAAGATACTGACAGTTAACCTGAAACAAAACATTTGGCAGTTTCATGATGGATCATTATCTTTGCACCCCGGTTCTTTCTGGTCTCATGGCCGAGTGGCTAGGCAGAGGTCTGCAAAACCTTCTACAGCGGTTCGAATCCGCTTGAGACCTCAAAACCCGTCGTAAATCCGACGGGTTTTTTTATTTTAGTTATGCATCATCTTGCATATCCGGAAACGTATTATAAATTTGCACCATCTATTTATAAACCAATCCGAAAAACACACCAGTCATGTTCAAAAAACTTTTGCTACCGGCAGCATTATTGTTACTTTCTGCCACACTGTTTACCTCATGCTCGAAAGATGATGAAACCATCGACAATGGCAACCCTGCTATCACATTCAAAACCGGTGAAGGATACACCTGGCAGGATGTTGTTGTGAAATACAACGATACAATCAAGGTTGGTCTTGCCATTACCAGCAATGGAAGCGACAACCTGACCCATCTGAAAATCACGGCTAATGACCAGGTGGTTAAAGACACAACCATTAGTGTGCCAGGTATTAACATGGAATTTTCTATTATTAAAGGGCTTGCTGCAGTTGAAACGTGGAAATTTGAAATCGGTGATGCCGCAGGCCATACTCAGTCAAAGAACCTGAAAATAAGCCGTATCAATCTGGTTACTTTCTATTCAGGTGTAGTGCTGGGAGCACAGAACAACACTGCTGATAATGGTTTCATGAGTGCTACTTCAGGGCTGACATACAGCATTGACGGTGCCTTTGAAAACCAGGAACTGATTGATCTGTTCTGCTTTTATGAAGATACACCGGAACATCAGAACCTGATGACTCTTGCCGCACCGGGTTCAAATATTACAGGCATCTTCACCGGAGAACATGCCCCTGAATTCTACACAACCCAGAATAGAACCTATTTCGTTAAAACAGACCTTACACCTGCTGAATTTAATGCTGTTACAACAGATGACCTGATGCTGACTAAATTTGATAACGAAAGCAAATTAAGAAAAGCAAAAAAGTTAAATGCAGATGAGGTATATGTCCTGCTTTTCCAAAATGGGAAATATGGCCTGCTTAAAGTCATATCGGTCGAAGGAACTGAAGATGGCAGATTAACTTTCGACCTGAAAGTTCAACAATAAGAAAACAAAGTCTATAATTCCGGTCCCGTAATACGGGGCCGGTTTATTTATTTACCAGTATGAGGGCATTTGTCTTTTCTATTATTCTAATTTGCTCAGGAATTCTGACTTCCTGCAGCGATGATGGTACCGCTCCGAAACCTACTGTACAGGTTGCAACAGGCGAAGGCACTATCTCTGAAGGCGACACCATAGGTGAAGGGGCTCTGATGCATTTCAGGCTTGTTATTAATGGAAATGGTGCAAAAATAACCAACCTGGTTGCTACTATTACCTGTGATGGACAAAAGAAAACCATGATGGATTTCGGGTTATGGAAGGACAAACTCGATACCATAATCGGATTCTATAAAAGTGCATGGAAACAAGAAAACTGGACCTTCACCGTGATGACCGAAAACCGTGATTTCGCTTCTGCTGGAATAACCATACACAAAGGCTCCATATCAGCTTTCGGGCCAATAGTTAACTGGCCGCTTATAACACTGAGTTTCCAGAATGGGGAAGGCCCTCATTACTTTGATGTTGAAACCGGAGAAGTGTTAACTGATACCGAAGCCACTACCCGTCAATCGGATGTCGATTTACTGGTTTATTTTTACAACGATGCCGGCAAACCTTCACCTACCTTCTCATCGCCGGGCGATCAGGATGCATTATCACACTACCCCGTAATCGGGAACTGGTCAACCCTTACCTATACAAAATACGATTATGTAACCCAAACTACACCTGAAGCATTCGATGAGGCGTCCAACGACAGCCTCCTCATTAAACAATACGATGACGTATGGGGTCGACGTAAATATAAATATGCCACGGCCGGATGGGTTTTCCCCTTCAAAACCACCAATGGAAAAATAGGACTTATAAAAGTCTTGCGCTCGGATCTTGACGCTTCAGGTACCATCGATTTCGCAGTAAAAGTTCAACTCTAATCCTATGAATACAATCGGCAAACTGGCGACGGTACTTCTCGCTTTGATTTTTTGCACTCCTATAAACGGTCAGATTACTGGTCGCATTACCGACAATATCAGCGGGGAACCACTTCCCGGGGCAGTCGTGATGTGGAGTGTTAAGGATGGAACCACTACAAACAGTGATGGCTATTATATGATAAAGCCGGCTACCAGTGGTTCGCTGACTCTCACTGCTTCTTTTCTGGGTTACGAAACAGCCTCCAGAAAGGTAACATTCAAACAGGGTGAAGCCTTGAAAGTAAACTTTGTATTGGTAACCAGAACCGTTGTTACCGAACCTGTGGTGATTACAGCCACACGAACCGAAAACAGGTTATCAGATGTCCCTGCCCGCATCAATACGCTGAGCTCAAAACAGATCAGCCAGATTCCTGCTTCAAGTTCGGACGAGTTACTCGCTTATATTCCAGGTATTCAAATCAGCAGGTCGTTCGGCATACTGAGCCCCAAATCAACTGTTTCAATGCGGGGTTTAAGCGGTAAAGAACAATCACGTACGCTGGTTCTTTTCGACGGTATTCCAATCAATAAGACCGATGGAGGTAGTGTCAACTGGAACCTGCTCAATACCGACCAGATAGAACGAATTGAGGTTATTAAAGGCCCTGGATCAGCACTTTATGGAGGAAACGCTATGGGTGGTATCATCAACATCATCAGCCGTAAACCCCATCAGAAACTTGTAGGTAAATTGGCTACCGAATACAGCACCTTCAACACTCCGGGAGCAAGGTTGTCGTTAAGTGGCAGAGAAAAACCTGGCGACAGTACAGGATTCTACTGGTCTGTGAACGGATTCGCACGTCGCAGCGATGGTTATGTCGTACAGCCTGAAGTTGAGCAAACCAGATATACAACAAAATCAGAGATGACTGAAATCATGGGTGGACTTAAGCTCGGCTATGATTTCAATCAGTTTAGAAACCTTGAAGTAGATGTCAGGATGTATGACGACATGAGGGGTTCAGGCGAAAAAGTATACCAGCCCGATGGCAATTCAACTGATCATGACACCCGTCATTTCAGGGCAACTTATCACGACAGGCTTGGGAAAACCGACATTTCGGCTACAGCATTCGCTCTGATCGAAGATTATGCTAAAGTCAATGAATACATGCGCGACAATAGCTACACCTTCTACGATGTAGATTCAAAAAGGTCGGATCTTGGGCTGCTGCTCAATGCTTCTTCTGAAGTATGGAACAAACATCGCCTTTCAGCAGGTATAGACCTGCGCCGGGGAGCAGTAGATGCAGCCGATATCTATTATACTTCAACGGATAAAATTATCAACAGGGGCAAGATGGATTTCGGTGCTGTA
This sequence comes from Bacteroidota bacterium, assembly GCA_003250395.1. Taxonomy (GTDB): domain Bacteria; phylum Bacteroidota; class Bacteroidia; order Bacteroidales; family TTA-H9; genus GWE2-42-24. Next base: position 21,172 of record QKGM01000055.1, read on the forward strand.
TATCTCCAGGATGAGTATTCATTCCTTGGTGGAAAAGGGCGCCTGGTTGCAGGTCTCAGGTTCGATTACGCTCACTTTCATGGTGGAGAATTTTCTATTGAATACCCGTCGGAGATCAACAGTTTCATGGCGCCATACCAGATCAATGCAATAGAAACTACCACGTGGACTGCTGTCAGCCCTAAATTAGGGCTACAGTATAAACCAACCGCCAATACCCGCATTTACACAGGATATTCAAGAGGGTTTCGCCCCTCCATCCTCGACGATATGTGCCGTTCAGGACGAATCAGGGGAGGTTTCAAAATAGCCAACCCTAACCTTAAGCCCGAAACAATCGATAATATAGAACTGGGCGTCGATGCACTACTCTTCGGATACCTGAAAGCTTCGGCCACCAGCTATTATTCGCTTGGGCATGACTTTATGTACTATACCAGTACAGGACAGACTATTGACATGGGGTATGCCATAAACCCGATTTCAAAACGAGAGAACATCAGTAAGGTAGAAATATATGGCTTTGAGGCAGAAATCAGCACCAGGCCAATAAGCTGGCTGGTTGTTTTTGCAAACTATGCCTATACGCACTCGCAAATCAAAGATTATGAAGTTGTCAATCCATTAGTCGATTTCAATTTAACCGGCAAATTCCTGACAGACGTAGCTCCCAATATTTTCTCCGCGGGTGTAAATATTAATGTGGGACGTATCAGGGCAGCGGCATACTGTAAATACACTGACAGTATGTGGATTAACGACAGTAATGGTTTTGACGACACCTACCTGTTTGCCTACAAATATCCATCCGTATTTCAGGTTGACGCAAAAATTTCAGTAAGGATATGGAAAACCCTGACAGCAAGCACCTCGGTACAAAATGTTTTTGATGTAAAATATTATGAAAGTAAAGGTTCAGTAAATCCAGGCAGATTTGTTACTGGAGAAATTTCGTATAGTTTTTGATAGCACTGGAAATATAAATCAGGCTGCTGAATCTGCTTCAGCAGCCTGTTGTTTTTTCAGCCCATGTATTATACTGACGGATAAATACATCCTTGTCGGTTCTGCGATATCACACGCCATATAACAGCAAAATCTTTCTATTATTCTCCATTTCTGCCATCCGAGAACAGACATGGCTACACGGCAACAATCCGCCCGTCAAATCAGTGCCATCAACCGACCTGGTTCAGTTTTGAGTTCTTTCAATAAACGAATAAACTGCAAGGCACTGACCTTCATATTCCGGCCATTAAACTCTTTACTATAAGGCAAACACATTTTCAAATCATATTCAACCCTTCTATCAAAAAAACTTCAACTATTCTGCATAATTTTGAATAATGGGTAGCAATAAATATTCTATTTACGGCCAATTTATGTAATGAACGTTACAACCATTTCATTTGATTGAACGGACTAAAAACATACCGAAGATATATCAAAGATATATTTTTATAATAAAATGTCTATGAAGACCATAACATGGAAGTATCTTATATATAAAGATAAGGTAATTATAAATAAACTCTTGCACAAGTATTGAAAAACTCCTTATTACTGTTGGTTAGGTTTCCAGGTTTCAGCAAAATGAATCCTGTCAACCCCGGCTTCTTCTGAAGAATTCATGTTATCAAACAGGTTTAATCATTCCGGTCATTATATAGTACTAAATATGCCCGTAACATTGCAAAGTTAATATCATTTTATATTTTTGTGACGGCAAAATACAATTAGCCAAAATAAGACCAGGTACAAATAAAAATCTATTCTTTAAACTATGAAAAAAAGCTTAATAACTTTTTTGATTGCCATAACGGCAATTTACAGCTATGCACAGGAATCTCCTTTTTACATCAGCCTTTATGGAGGCATGGGAGTTGATATTGCTCCCGGAAAGTATATCCTTAGGAATGATCTGATCACGTCCAATGCTACCGGTGATTCAGTGGTAGACCTTGCCACGATGAAAGAGGTTGATCATAACTTTGGAAAAGGCGCCCGGCTAGGGGTTACACTGGGCACCCGTCTTGTCAAGTCCGTTCCCGGAATATGTTTTCAGGTCAGTGTTTTTAAAAAATTCAAATCTTCACTGGAATTTGAGTCCTATCAAAACGAAAGACATGATGCTAATATGACACTCTTTATAAATCAATTATATAAAGAGAAGTATACTGCAAGTGCACTCTTTATCAATCCAGCCTTGGTTTTCAGGTCTGAGACGGGAAAAATCAGGCCCTACATGAAGCTTGGTGCTTTGATTATGTTTTCGACAATTGATGGAGAAGTTACATTTAGCGGAAGCACAAATTACCCTCTTACTTATCCAACCTTTAGTGCTTATCAGAAATTCGAATACGACACAGATCCCTCGTTGGGAGTCGATTTTAGCCTTGGAACATCCCTTACATTAACAGACGGATTATCAGCCTTTGGAGAAATTGACTTTCAGTACATAAAGACTTGGCCAACAAAAAGGAGAATTGTTGAATACACTGAACAGGGTGTAGATAAGCTCAGTACACTGACAGTTTCACAAAAGGAGACAGAATTTGTGGACGAATATTCTACTGATTGGAATGAGGATCCAGATCTGCCTTCAAAGGATGTAAAATATTCTGTTACTTTTAACAGTTTAGCTATCAACATCGGTATTATGTACAACTTTTAAGGTTGGTTCTCAATTTGGGAAGAGCCTCTGTCTAAGCAGGGGCTTTTTTTATTCGCGCAGAACACATAAGATAGTCTGTATTAAAAGGATGATTACTTTTGCATATTAATCAGGTAGTAAATGGAGCATTTTTTCAACAAACTTCTGCACGAGTTTAATCCGCCGTTTCAAAATTCGGTGCTGATGTTTGCGATCATCCTGTTTATAATACTCCTGTCTCCTATTCTATTGCGTAAAATCAGGATTCCCGGAATCATCGGACTGATCATCAGCGGGGTATTGATAGGGCCTCACGGGTTGAACCTGATCGAACGGAATTCTGCTATTGAGCTTTTCAGTACCATCGGCTTGCTCTATATCCTGTTTATCGCCGGGCTGGAGCTTGATATGAATTCGTTCAGGCAAACCCGGTACAAAAGCATTCTGTTTGGTTTGGTAACATTTCTTGTACCTATGGTAATAGGATATCCGGTCTGCCGTTATATACTGGATTATAGTGTTAGTGCAAGTCTGATCACGACAAGTTTATTCGCTACCCATACCCTTGTTGCCTACCCGATTGTAAGTAGAATGGGTATTGCACGAAATCAAAGCGTAGAGGTAACTGTCGGTGGTACCATTATTACCGATACAGCTGTCCTCATCCTGTTGGCAGTTATTGTTGGATACAACACAGCCGGAAGTGCTGCCTTGCTTTGGCCAAGATTAATCATCAGCTTCGGTTTATTCCTTGTGGTGGTTTTGTACTTTATCCCCCATATTTCTGCATGGTTTTTCAGCAAACTTGAAGCCGAAAAGCACTCCCATTACATTTACGTATTATCAGTATTGTTTTTTTGTGCATTTTTAGCTGAATTGGCAGGTTTAGAGCCGATTATTGGAGCCTTTGCTGCCGGGTTAGCACTCAATAGGCTGATTCCATCAACCTCTTCATTAATGAACAGGATTGAATTTGCCGGGAACAGTCTCTTTATCCCTTTTTTCCTGATCAGTGTAGGAATGCTGGTAGATCTGAGGGTCATTTTCAGGGGTCTTGATCTGTTGTATATCGCTGGAATACTCATTGCTGTTGCTATTTTTTCGAAGTGGATTGCAGCCTGGATAACTGCAACAATTTTAAAATACAGCAAATCACAGCGGAGACTTATGTTTGGCCTGAGCACCGCCCGGGCAGCAGCTACGCTAGCTATTATTCTGGTTGGCATTGAAAACGGAATCGTGGATGTAAGGGAGCAAAATGCCATCATATTACTGATTCTCGTCACCTGTCTCATCTCTTCAATCATCACAGAATCTGCTGCTAAAAAAGTTGCCATTGAATCGGCAACGGCCGATGTTGATACCGCTCTCAATAACAGGGAACAAAAATTCGTCGTATTACTTGCCAATCCGGTTACCATGGAGCGTTTGCTTGATTTGGCGATCAGTATGCACATGCCACGTAACACCACCCCGATAACCGGTCTTGCCGTAGTAATTGACGACGATGAAGCTGAGCGAAAGCTTCTGGAAACAGGCAAATCGCTAGAGAATTTACATCATCATAGGGCCGCAGCTGACTATAAGCTAGAGTTGAAATGCACCATCGACCAAAACGTGGCCAGCGGAATTAAACGTGTAACAACAGAAGTCTTTGCAACAGACCTGATTATTGGTTTTTCAGGGCGAAACCGACTCACGGATATACTGTTTGGGAAGACGATGCAATATATAATTGATCAGACGAGCCAAACAGTCTATGTAAGCGGGTTAATATCACCTCTCAACGTACACAACCGGCTTCTGCTGTTTGTGCCTCCTTTTATTGAAAAAGATAAAAGCCTTGCCTCTGTCCTGGCCAACATAATACAGTTAGCCTCTGTGCAGGGGATGAAATTACAGTTATACGCATCAGCTCCGACAGAAAATGCGATAAAAAACTGGCTTCAAAAAACCAAAAGCATATTGAGCCCTGCCTATAATTCATTCCCCGGATGGGAGTCATTCGATAAAGTCCAACATGAAATACTCAGCAACGACCTCATCGTGATGATAATTCCCCGTTTTGACACAGTAGCTTACAGTATATCGCAGAATATATTATTACAACGAGTAGAAAAGATGGCTCAAAAAACCAGCTTCATGCTTGTTTATCCCGGGAGGCATTCGCTGGGGCACAGTGCCCTGACGGGAGACTTTTCAGCCAGATACCTCGGTAACAGGGTCGATCGTTTGGCCAAAAGTGCCAAAGACCTGCTCAAATCGATTGAAATCAAGGGGTAATGACAGAAACAATAAACAACAGACCGAACCAAATTAAACCGACACACTCCTAACACTATAAAATAATTAATGGATATAATTACAGGGAAAAAAATATACTTCACATCCGATCATCATTTCGGAATACCTGACAGAACCAGAAGCCTTGAGCGAGAACTTCGCTTTGTGAGATGGCTTGAACATATCGCACCGGATACCCAGGAATTATATATCATGGGTGATTTGTTCGATTTTTGGTTTGAGTATCATCAGGTAGTTCCAAGGGGATATACCATTCTGCTCGGAGCATTATCCAATCTTGTGAAGAGTGGAATCCCTGTTCATTACTTCAGGGGCAATCACGATATGTGGGCCTTCAATTACTTTGAGGAAGAGCTTGGTTTCAGCATGTATCGCGAACCTGTTACCCGTAGGCTTGGAAATAAAATGTTTTATCTGGCTCATGGTGATGGCCTGGGCCCAGGCGATCACGGATATAAATTTCTGAAGAAAGTATTTGGATCGCCTGTTAACCAATGGCTGTTCAGACAAATCCATCCCGATCTTGCTTTTCGTATTGCACTGTTTTGGTCGCGAAGAAGCCGCTACGCGAATATAGCTCGCGAGGGAAAAGAAGAAGCTGAAGGACGTTATAATGATGACCAATGGTTAAGATCAGAAAGGTTGCCACGTTTTGTTGAAGTAAAGCATCAACAGCATCCAGAAATCGACAATTTCATTTTTGGTCACTGGCACCTACCCGTACACCTTACGTTCGGGAAGTCGAACTACTATAATATTGGCGACTGGATCTCGTGGTTCAGTTACCTTGAGTTTGACGGAGAAAAGGTAAAGTCTCGTTGCTTTGAAAAGGCTGATCTGGTTTTCCCGATTAACCTCCACCCCTGAAAAACGCTCTCAGGATGAGACTTCAAATTATCAACGGCATATTATAATTATGCCTACAAGGCCAGCCACTTATAAGGCTGAAAGATGGCAAATCCCTTCCCGACACGGGAAAAACCCTATTTTTGCATCTGAACACTAAATAAAATTGTCATGGATTTCATTAAAGCTTATATCGATCAAAATAAAGATCGTTTTCTGGAAGAATTGTTCGGGTTGCTTCGCATCCCTTCAGTGAGTTCGCTGGCTGACCATAAACCCGATATGTATCGGGCAGCTAAGTATTGGAAAAAGACATTAATTGCTGCCGGAGCCGATAAGGCTGAGCTATATGAAACACCTGGTAATCCGGTAATCTATGGTGAGAAAATTATTGATCCGGCTTATCCTACTATTTTGATATACGCTCATATGGATGTGATGCCGGTCGATCCGATAAACCTATGGAATTCTCAACCATTTGAACCAGAGATCCGGGAGGGAAGGATATGGGCGCGGGGAGCCGATGACGATAAAGGACAAAGTTTCATGCATGCCAAGGCTTTTGAAATTATGATGAAGTCAGGACAAATGAAATGTAACATCAAGTTCATGATCGAAGGTGAAGAAGAGGTTGGATCGCCCAATCTGGGAGCATGGTGCGAAGCCCACAAAGAGATGCTTCGGGCCGATATTATCCTGGTTTCGGATACAGGGATGATTGCCGCAGACACACCCAGCATAACAGCTGGCCTCCGTGGTTTGGCCTATCTTGAGGTAGAAGTGACCGGACCAGATCGTGATCTGCACTCAGGAATATTTGGTGGTGCTGTTGCCAACCCTGCCAATATCCTTGCAAAACTGATTGCTTCATTGCATGATGAAAAAAACAGGATTACAATTCCCGGCTTTTACGACGATGTTATAGTTGTAAGCGACACCGAAAGGAGAGCAATGGCAGAAGCTCCTTTTAACCTCGAAAACTATAAGAAGGCTATCGGGATCAATCAGGAGTGGGGTGAAGAAGGATTCACCACCATCGAAAGAACTGGTATCAGGCCTACACTTGATGTTTGTGGAATGTGGAGCGGTTATACCGGCGAAGGTGCCAAAACAGTACTCCCTTCCAAAGCTTATGCGAAGATTTCAATGAGGCTTGTTCCAAATCAGGACTATAAAAAGATCAGCAGTCTGTTTGAAGCATATTTCTTAAAAATTGCACCTCCTTATGTGAAAGTTAAAGTAACCGATCTTCATGGTGGTCAGGGTTACGTTGCCCCTATCGATATGCCTGCATGGAAAGCTGCTGACAAGGCGTACATGGAAACCTTCGGGAAGCTTCCCATTCCAACCCGTAGCGGTGGGAGTATCCCTATAATCAGTACTTTTGAGCAGGTATTGGGGATCAAGTCATTGCTAATGGGGTTTGGCCTTGAGTCTGATGCTATACATTCTCCGAACGAAAACTTTCCATTAGAAAACTTTTACAAGGGGATCGAAACTATTGCCCACTTCTACAACCACTTTGCCTCTGAAATGAAAAAATAATTAAAATTCATTGTTGAATTATGGATAATGAACAACAGGAATTTGAACGTAATCTTGAAAAATTGATAGTCCTTTTCCGTAAGTTACGCGATAAGGGAGAAATGCCCGGAGAATTTGAAGGGATGGATCAAAACATGCGCCAGAGCATGGACTTTCTGATTCAAAACTTCGAGATGCTGAAAAAAGATCCCTCTGCCGGAGAGGCTCTCAAGAACATTGGGATACCGTTTAAACAGATGATTGCCGGGTTGGTAAAAAACCTTAGCGAACAACTGGGTGAAGACCCTGCCATATTAAATGAAGCTGAAAAACCGGGCATCTTGAAACCCGTAGTGAATGAAGCGACACAAGTTGAGGTTGGTACCTTCACAAGGAGGTTGGTTCAGATAGACTCTATTCTGGCAAAAGGTAACCTGCCGGAAGAGGATGTTGATGCTCTACTTGACGAAAGAATAAGGATTATAGAAAAGCTGAACCAGGATAAATAGAAATATTAGATGCACCCTGCTATACACCGGACAGAGACCTCATTTCTGTCCGGTGTAGTTTTTATTACATTTCCGGGATTAATTATAAAAGCTATATATTTGCTTAGAACATCATACCAGACCAAAAATAAAAAAATGATTACACTGAAACTTTCAGATGATCAATGTGAAAAGCTCATTGCTTCTATCTATATGGCCGGTTGGATAACAACTTCGCACCTCGAAGATGATGAGACGGGCCCCTTTAATGATTTAGAACAGGTAGTATTGGAACAGGCCGTCGCACAAGGGCTAACAGAATATACCGTACAAAACGAAGTAACCGGCACATTTGGATATACAGAAAAAGCGTCTGAGGCGTTTGACAAAATTCTTGAAGAGTATGATGATGTTACTTTTTGGGAAGAATTATCAACCCGCTTGGCAGAAAGAGATGCATCACTTATGAGGCTGAAAGGAGACGAAAAAGCGGATAAAATTGTACATCTCGCCGACAAATACGATATTGAACTTGAAAAAAACGGACTTAAGAACGTGTTTATCAAGCATAAAACAAACGTTTAGCTTTAACAGGCGATCTTCATCTATTAGCCCGGCAACCAAAATTATACCTATCTAAGTACCCGAATCAAGAAGCCATGACATCTCCATCTGTAGCACTTAATGATTGCCTTTATCAAATACTTTTTGAACAGGCTTCTGATGGAATAATAATTACAGATAGTAATGGACAGATACTTGATATCAATCGACCAGCTTGTTCAATGCTGGATTTTCCAAGGGAGAGACTGTTAGATATAAACGTCGCAAGATTGTTCAAAAATGAACTTATTTCAGAGTTCATTTTTAACAAAAGCCACTTTAACCAAAGAAATGAATTCAGGGAAAACATAGAGTTTGAGAATACTAAAGGCGAACTCCTTCATTTCAATATAAACATCCGTCATTTTGAAGAGGTTCTGCTAATCAGTATTAGTGAATTGTCGTATAAACTGACTACCTGGAGTGAAGCTGGACACCTGATAAACCGACCAGTAATCCAGCATCAATTGGACAAATCAATTGATATAAGTGATATGGAAGTAAAATTTACTGACATATTCGACCTCGATGAAATTCAAAAAATTCAGGATGCATTCGCGGAGTCTGTCGGTCTGGCATCGATAATTATCAGCCCTGAAGGAGAGCCAATCACAATGCCAAGTAACTTTTGCGAGTTTTGTACACAGGTTCGAACCACAAAGGAGGGTAAGGAATTATGTACCAAAAGTGATGCAAATCTTGGAAAATTATCAGAAGAATCGGGTATTGCGATCCAAACCTGTATGAATGGAGGTTTGGTTGACGCTTCCACCCGAATACATCTGGGAAAAAAAACGATTGCTTACTGGATGATAGGGCAGGTAATCACGAGTCAGGAAGATGAAGAACGGCTAAAAGAACATACCTCAAAACTTGGCTTTGATTCGCTGGTTGTAAAAAACATATTAACCGGAGCAAAGCGAATGCCATCAGGCCAGTTTGCAAAAATTGCGGCAACACTCCAGCTTATTGCCAATCAATTATCAGAATCTGCATTTCACAATCTACAGCAAGCCAATTATATAGCTGAGCGAAGGCAAACAGCACGTAACCTTGCCGCTTCAATTAAAATGTTACAACGACAACAGGTTGCGCTGGCCGAACTCTCCAATTATCCCGGTGAAAGTCAATTTGATCTTCAGGAGTTTATTAAACTCTTAACAAAAAGATCAGCCCTTGCTTTGCAGGTCGAATACGCTTCTGTTTGGTTTGGTAATGAAACCGAGGGACAATTACTGTGCCTTAATCGTTACTCAAAGAGTAAAGATACACATTCCAGAGGCGAAGTCATTCTAATGAAGCAGTATCCAGGCTACTTTAAAAACATGGGAATAGGAAGGATCATTGACGCTACAGATGTATACAACGATGATCGAATGATTGAATTTGTCAATTCAGACTATATCAACAAGTTTAACATAAAATCGACCTTAGACATTACGATAAATGTATCAGGAAGATTAGCCGGAACCATCTGCTTTGAAGACACAGTGGATACCCGAAAGTGGACACAGGAAGAAATTCATTTTGCCGGAGAAATAGCCGATAAAATGGCCATGGGGCTTTTGACATCACAACGAACACAAACGGAGAGTGATTTACGTGAGAGTGAATTACGCTTCAGACAGATGTTCAACAACAACAGCGTGGTAATGATGCAGTCTGATCCTGATACCGGTTATATTCTGGATGTGAATCCTGCGGCAATAAGCTTTTACGGTTATAGCAGGACAGAAATGCTCAACATGTATATCGGGCAGATTAACATAATGAGCACAGGAGAGATATACTCAGTGATGCAGAAAACCCGCAAAAGCAAACAGCACTACTTTCTGTTTAATCATCGACTTAAAAACGGCGAAATCAGAAAGGTTGAAACTTATGAATCAGTTATTACTTTGCATGGCCGCGATATTATCTTTTCAATTGTTCATGATATTACTAACCGTGTTGTCATGGAAGAGGAAAACCGTAAGCTTTCCCTAGCCATAGAACAAAGCCCGTTAAGCATGGTAATTACAGGGGCAGATGGGACCATTGAATATGTGAATCAACGATTTGAAGAGATTACTGGCTATCAGGTATCAGAAGTCAAAGGGAAGAATCCTTCGTTACTAAAATCTGGACTAACACCGGCGAATATTTATGAAGATCTGTGGCGAACTATCAAAGCCGGGTTTACCTGGAGAGGAGAGTTGATCAACAGAAAAAAAGACGGGACTTTATTTACCGAGAGTGTCATAATAACCCCTATAGCCTCTGGTGACCAAAGAACACAGCATTTTCTTGCACTTAAGGAGGATATCACCATCAGGAAACAAATGGAATCGGAACTGATGGCAGCCAAAGAAAAAGCAGAAGAGAGTGATAGGTTAAAAACGGCTTTTCTGAACAACATGTCGCATGAAATCCGAACACCGATGAATGCCATCTCAGGATTTGCCGACTTGCTTAAAGATGAAGATCTTACAATAGAAGAGAGACACAAATATGTTGATATTATCAACAGTAATTCTGATCAACTATTAGGCATTGTAAATGATGTTCTTGAAATCTCCAGGCTTGATAGTGGCCGGATACCCCTTCACTTGTCGCAATTCAGTCTGAACGACCTGATAGAAGATATTTACCAGTCGTTTCGCCCTGAAATCGAACGACGAAACCTTGACTTCAGCTATTATTGTGATTGTCAAAAAATGAATTCAATGGTGGAATCGGACAAAGAAAAAATCCGTCAAATCATCATAGGTTTTATATCCAATGCGTTAAAATTCACAGATAAGGGCTCTATAACATTCGGGTATGTGTGTTCTTCTGAAGAAATAAAATTCTATGTCACCGATACGGGTGTTGGAATCCCGGAAAAAGAGCATACCCGTATTTTTGATCGTTTCTACCAGGTGGTTCAATCTGAAGGCAAATACAGAGGAGGGACAGGACTTGGGTTAAGTATTGCCCAGGGAATTGCGAAACTCCTGAAAGGCACCATCAGTGTAAAATCAAAATCAGGAGAGGGTTCAACTTTTTTCCTGAGTATTGAAAACTGTATTATTGCAAATAAACCTGTAGAAAATAAAACAGGGGGAATACACATTGGGTTAAAAAAAGCAATTGTTTTGATTGCTGAAGACGAATACTATAACTTCGAGTATTTAAAAGCATTACTTTCTAAACATGTTGCGCAGATTCATCATGCTGCCAATGGGTTACTGGCTACCCAGCTTACTGAAAAAATCAAACCAGACATCATACTAATGGATATAAAAATGCCAGTAATGGATGGAGTAGAAGCAACACGACATATCCTTAGATCCAATCCAAACCAGATAATCATTGCCCAGACAGCATACTCGCAACCAGAAGAGTTGAACAGGATGACAGAGGCAGGCTGTGTAGTTTGCCTTACAAAACCAATCAAAAAGGATGAACTGCTTTCAACAATGGCGAAATACCAATAATAACCAATCTAAATACCCTGAGAAATACATCACGCGAATTATTAATCTAAAATAACCTTTTGATTCATAGTCAACCAATTCCATGAGCGATCTTACCTCTACTTCGCGCCAAACGTATATTGGCCGTATAAACAAAGCAATGGATTACATCGATCAACACCTTGATCAACCGTTGATACTTTGCGACATTGCAACTGCAGCACATTTCTCTCCTTTTCACTTCCATCGGATTTTTAGTGCCCTGACAGGGGAAACAGTTAATAATTTCGTAAAACGGCTCAGAATTGAAAAAGCAGCATCACTCCTCATTAATAACCCGGAAATGAGTATCTCAGAAATTGCGATGAAATGCGGTTTCTCTAGCGATCCTGTATTTTGCCGTTCATTTCGGAAGCATTACGGAGAGACAGCCCAGCAATTCAGAAAACATTACGCTTCAGATTCTTTAAATGTCGGGCCAGCAATTAGCAAGAATCATCAATCTGATGGCAAGAATCGACAAGATTTCGGTGAAGGAACAGCTTACTTTTGCCTTGTTTCAAACATAAATGATCAAAAGATGCATAAAAACATTCAGGTAAAAGAAATGCCTGTACTCCATCTGGTGTATTGCAGGCATACAGGAGCATTCGACAAAATAGGTGAAGCTTATGAAAAGATCTTTAAATGGGCTGGTCCTCGCGGCCTGCTCTCGGTTCCAGATATCAAAACAGTGACAGTTTATCATGATGACCCCAAGGTAACGGCAATTGAAAAACTTCGCCAAAGTGCATGCATTACAGTAAATAGCGATGTAAAAGTAAGCGGGGAATTTGGGAAACTAACGGTACCAGCCGGATGGTATGCCGTAGGAAGATACGAGATTGGTGTTGAAGGTTTTGAAGGTGCCTGGGATGATATGTGCCGCTGGTTCGTTGATAGTGGTTACCAGCCTGGAGAAGGTTGTTCTTATGAACTCTATCACAACGACCACAGGGAACATCCTGAGCATAAGTTCATTCTTGATCTATGTATTCCGGTTATACGGTTATAGTATCGCTAAAAGGAACTAGGAGTAAAACCGGTTTTCTGTCAATGTATTTTACTGAGTGTAAAATTCTTTTTATAACAGCTTGCTTTTTTGGAAAATAATACCGTATTTTGCACTCCCTTTTCCGACAGATAATTATAGACCTAAAAAATACGAAAAGCGATGTCAAGGATTTGTGAAATAACCGGCAAAAGCGTCATTACCGGAAACAGAGTCTCGCACTCCAACATTAAAACCAAACGCAGGTTTTATCCGAATCTGCAGACCAAAAAATTCTATGTTCCTGAAGAGGATGCATGGATTACCCTGAAAGTGAGCGCCCAGGGCATTCGCAACATCAACAAGAAAGGCATCATGGCCTGTCTGAAGGATGCTGAAAAAATGGGTCTCATCAGATTGTAATTTCCATCATTTCTTTATAAAATTAAGACTGCCATACCATAAGGTGTGGCAGTCTTATTGTTTGGAAGCATTACGACAACCATTATTCTTTAACGCTATAGATTTTCATACCTTTACGGAGTGAATCATCAGTTGAACTAAATGCTACGGAAGAATACGACGGTTACAGTCATTCTTTTTTTTGCGCTCATTTCGCTCAGCGCCCAGACAAACAACCGGTTAATACAAATCTCAGGTTATGTTTCATCGGCAGACAGTGTGAATGCCATTCCATTTGCAACGATCAGGCTTGCTTCAACTCCTTTTGGATGTGCTGCCGATATCAACGGCTTTTTTACCTTACCAGCACATAATGGCGATACCTTAAGGGTAACAGGAATAGGATTCCGGGAAAGGAAAGTATTAATACCCGATACACTTCATTCAGACCATTATTTGCTTTACGTCGAACTTTCGACAGATACTGTCCTGCTTCCCGAAACTACTGTGATGCCATGGCCATCCAGAAATCAATTCAAAGAAGCATTTATAAATGCAAACGTGCCCGACGATGACCTTGAAAGAGCCAGGAAGAACCTTCCTGAGGCCACACTTAGAGCCGCTGCAAGAAATATGGATATGGATGGATCTATGACCTACAAGCAAAGTATAGACGATCAAATAAAAAAGAGCTATTACGCGGGTCAGACTACACCTCTTACAATTTTTGATGTTGGTGCATGGTATAGGTTTATTAAAGCGGTGAGAAACGGAAAATTGAAAAATCCGGACAAAAACAAATAAAATACCCGTTATCAACGTTATCCTCCGACGATTCAATCGTAATTCAATATGATGCAATCATTCTCACTTCGTACTTTATTCTCGGTTTTCTTATTATTAAACGTCTTTACTGCTGGTGCACAAGATATTGCATTCGTCAGCGGTATTGTTTCAGATGTTAAAGGAAAACCACTTGAACTGGTTAATGTAGCCATCTTCGGTCAACCGGGAGGGACTGTTACCGACAGAAGAGGTCGCTATGAGTTGCCTGTTCCGGCAAAGGAGCCAGTAAACCTGGCGTTTTCATTTATTGGTTATGCCAGATATTCTGAACAAATAACACTCAAACCCGGTGAGCGAAGAGAAATTAACGTAAAATTAGAATCAACTTCCACCCTGTTACCCAACATTACAATAGAAGATTCCCGTATTCGCACCTCTACCCTTACCCGTATCGATCCAAAAGTATCTTCAGCTATTCCATCTCTCACAGGTAACGCGATTGAGTCGCTCGTTAAAACCATGCCCGGTGTTTCATCAAACAACGAGTTGAGCAGCCAATACAGTGTCAGGGGAGGTAATTATGACGAGAATCTGGTTTATGTAAATGACGTAGAAATTTACCGCCCTTTCCTTGTTCGCTCCGGACAACAGGAGGGTCTCAGTTTCCTTAATTCAGATCTTGTATCCTCTATTTTGTTTTCGGCAGGTGGATTTGAAGCACGCTATGGTGACAAGATGTCGTCTGTACTTGATATCCGTTATAGAAAGCCGGTAGAATTTGGTGGTTCCGCATCGGTTAGCTTACTGGGAGCCAATGTACACCTTGAAGGAATCTCACCTGATGCCCGTTGGACATATCTTGTAGGGATCCGGCAAAAATCAAACCAATATATGCTTGGCAGCCTTGAAACCAAAGGAGATTATAAACCATCCTTCACCGATATCCAGGGAGCAGTAAACTTCGATATTGATGAGAAATGGGAATTAGCCTTTCTGGGAAATTTCAGCCGTAATGCATATAACCTCATCCCCAGTGACCGTGAAACGGATTTTGGAACTATTTCTGAGGCATACCGGTTAAAAATATACTTTGACGGTCAGGAAGTAGACCGGTTCATCAATTACATGGGAGCGCTCACTCTTTCCTGGAAAGCCAGCCCGGGAAGCCGCTACAGCCTAACTGCTTCAGCTTTCCATACAGATGAACGTGAAACGTATGACCTGCAGGGACAATATTGGATTGGAAAACTGGAAACCGATCTGGGTTCAAGTGAATTTGGCAGCGTTACTGAAGCTGAAGGGGTGGGGACTTATCTAAACCATGCCCGGAATCGTTTGGTCGCGGATGTGATAAACATTGAACACCGGGGGAACCTTACCCATGGGCTTCACTTAATTCAATGGGGAGCAAAATGGCAACACGAACGGATAGAGGATAAAATTAACGAGTGGGTTATGATTGATTCTGCCGGCTATTCGCTACCCATGACCTGGGACTCCATCGGCTACATCAATCCCGACATTCAACCTGTAAACCAATTAGAACTATCTGAAGTTTTTAAATCAACGAACAACCTGAATTCAAACCGATTTACAGGGTTTATTCAGGACAACTGGGAACTTGGGGACAGCTCCAACAAACA
Organism: Bacteroidota bacterium; assembly: GCA_003250395.1. Classification (GTDB taxonomy): domain Bacteria; phylum Bacteroidota; class Bacteroidia; order Bacteroidales; family TTA-H9; genus GWE2-42-24. Next base: position 36,888 of record QKGM01000055.1, read on the forward strand.
TCTGACAGTAGGCATCAGAGCTCATTACTGGGATATGAACCGGCAATTACTAATCAGTCCAAGAGCTACTTTCTCAGTAAAACCAAATTGGACGAGAGATGTTGTCATTCGGTTATCAGGCGGATTGTATTATCAACCCCCGTTCTACAGGGAACTGCGTGATCGTGACGGAACTGTTTACCCCAATATAAAAGCACAGAGATCAATTCAAATCGTTACCGGTGCAGATTATAACTTCAAAGCATGGAACCGCCCGTTCAAGTTGACTACTGAAGTTTATTTTAAATTCCTCGATAACCTTATCCCTTATGAAGTCGACAATGTAAGGATCAGGTACCTCCCAACCCAAACAGCCAGTGGTTATGCTACCGGTATCGATATGAAGGTAAATGGAGAATTCGTAAAAGGGGCTGAATCGTGGGTAAGCCTCTCTATCATGAAAACCGAGGAGGATATCAAGGATGATTTTTATTACACCTATTACAATCAGGCGGGAGAAGAAATTATCTCAGGTTATACTACCGACAATGTTGCAGTTGACAGTGTCAAAGTAAGTCCGGGATTTATTCCCCGTCCTACCGACCAGCGATTTACTTTCAACCTGTTCTTTCAGGATTACCTACCAGGCAATCCCACATACAAGATGCATCTGAATCTGGTTTTTGGAAGTTCCCTCCCTTTCGGACCTCCATCTTCTCCGAAGTATATGCATACTCTCCGAATCCCCGCATACCGGCGTGTGGATATCGGGTTTAGCAAAATGATAAAGAGTGAAAACAAGCCTGGCAAAGGCTTTTTAAAACATTTCAAAGATATCTGGATTACTGCTGAGATTTTTAACTTACTTCAATTCAACAATACCATATCATACCTCTGGGTAACTGATGTAAATGAGCGTCGATACGCTATTCCTAATCACCTTACTCCAAGACAGATAAACATCAAGCTTGCTGCCCGGTTCTGATTCTCTGGCACCTCCCCTTCTATTTTGTACCACAATTCCCCGCGTATGGGTACAATCAATCATCTGCTTCGCGGTAAAATCTTCGGATGGCTATATCAGGAAGGATAACATCCTTTTTGAGTCTTTATAAATGCTTATTGGCGAAAAGTCCATTGATACCGGTACCAGATAAGCAGGCACTACAACACTGATTCTGAAACAACAAGCAGCTAAGGAAGAAAAATGACAACCAAAGTCGTTTCATTTCTTCCGGGAATTAAGTTCACCGGTTCCCGTGGCTTTGATACCCTGGTTAAATAGAGTATCACACATCCCTGCAAACAAAGATGTAATATTTATAGACACCTGAAAAAATATACCAATCTAAGAAAAGATATTTCTTAAGTTATGTTTGTCCGGAGTGATGGAACAAGCTGTATTGCAAGTATACAGAGCTATGCGAAAAGCAGAATGCGCTGCAATATTGACAGAACCAATATAGACTTTGCTGCCGTGGTTGCTATCGAATCCCTTTACATGAACGGAAAGAATCTGAGACATCATTATTTTGGGAAAGAGTATTTCTGCGGGGGCAAATGATAAACTCAAAGCAGGTTTGCTTTAGTTGGATTTTCAGCTTTATTCAAATCCCGTCTATTGTCAGAGCCTAGAGCTAAAGATTGATTTACTGAACTCCATCTTTAGCATGACTTATCCAAACTTGTCATTTTTGTCCTTAAACCGCAGATCGACCGTAGATCATTCGTAGATCAACCGAATGTCAACCGTACGTCCGGGGTTGGTTCATGTTTGATTTTCGAATGGTTTTCGGTGTATTTTTGTTTAAAAGCATACTTTATCAGAACAAAAAGAGTGCCAAAAGAAGCTTTCTCTACTTCATTAAAAAGAGGAATTAAAGCTTATTAAACTGCCATTTCAGGATTCTGCCTTATGTACTGTCTAATATTCTATTCTGTATATGCCATATTAACCGCTTTTTACAGAAGGTCGACCAACATTCTTGGTCGTACCTGTCACTTTCCCGGTATCTGTCAGTTTTCGCCAGTTAATGCAGCCTTTAAACAAATCGAAAGAGGATGACCTTAGTCAGAAGCATATTCTCCAATCACTATTACCGGCATATTTCCATAGCGCGTAGTCCAAAGAAAAAATCGTAAAACAAGGGTTTAATAAAAACCGTTACATTTGTGATGAATTAAAAAAATATTGTTTTGCATTTTAAGCAGGATATTGCCGACAGGTTCGAAAAAGAAATAACTCAGGAACAACTCGAATCGCTCTCATTGAATTTTTATCAGGGAGAAATCGTTGTGATTGACCATCCTGATCAGGTAAAAAGCGCGGTTGCGGATTTACAGTCTGAAGATATTCTTGGATTTGATACCGAAACGCGACCTAGTTTTCGTAAAGGAGAATATCACCCTATTGCCCTCATTCAGGTAGCTTCGGCATCTAAAGTATTCCTGTTCCGAACTAACCTGATCGGATTTCCAGAACCAATAAGAAAGTTATTGGAGAATAAACAGATTATCAAAGCAGGCATTGGCCTTGATAATGACCTACCCGAACTTAAAAAACTTCATCCATTCAATCCGGGCGGTTTTATAGATCTTAATAAAGAGCTGCCTCCTCTTGGATTCATAAACACGGGGGCAAAAAAGCTTACAGCCCTGATCCTCGGTTTCAGGCTTAGCAAAACCAAACAGACCAGTAACTGGGAAGCATTTGACCTTAACCAGGGCCAACTTACCTATGCTGCCACAGATGCCTGGGTATGCAGAGAAATTTATCTCAGGCTGAGCGGTGTATCATAGTTTAGGGCTTCCTGAATTTTCCCCATTTTAACCACCACAGCATTCCGATAGTAGTTACAACCATTAAGCCAATAACCGCCGGATATCCCCACGTTGTTCTGAGTTCAGGCATATGGTTGAAATTCATTCCATAAAATCCGGCAATAAAACCCAGTGGCATAAAAACTGTTGCTACAACAGTTAATCTCTTCATAATCTGATTCATTCTCAGATCACTTTGCGAGACATAAAAATCAAGCAATGAGCTATAGGTTTCTCTAAAATTCTCCATTGTATGAGTCACCTGAAGCAGGTGATCATAGACATCATGCATATAAATATGCATCGACTCGCGTATCAGGGAAACATTTCCAGCTGCCAGTTTGCGAAATTCCTCCAAAAGTGGAGCCACCTGACGTCGCATTCCTGAAAAATCTTTTCTCAGAAGGATCAGTCTTTCAGCTCGAAACTTTTCGGGATGACGCAGTAAGGCTTCTTCAATTGAATCCAGTTCATTTTCGAAAGATTCCAATACCAGGAAATACTGGTCAACAATCCGGTCGCATATTAAATAGAGTAAATAATCGGTACCTCTTTCTCTCAATTTCGGAACAGAGATAAGCCGTTCGCTGATATAGTCAACCCAATCCCCTGGTTTTTCACGAAATGAAATGATATAAGACGGTCCAATAATGATACTTACATGCTCTAGCCTGAGTGAGTTAGATATCTGCTCAAACGAAATCAGTTTCAACGTAACAAAGACGTGATTTCCCTGATCTTCTACTTTGGGTTGTTGATTTACGTTCAGAATATCTTCAAGCAAAAGGCGGTGTATTCCAAATCTGGCTCCTGCTTCCTCAATCATCGAAATGTCAGATAGCCCGGCAACATGTACCCATATATTTCTTCCTTCAGGCGGTGGAGCAAAGGCTTCTGCTAAGGTGGCGTTTTTCGTAACTTCGACATTACCAGCGTGATATTCAAGACGCGTTAATCCAGCATTCAGTTCGGTATAGCGTCCTGTGTAAACGAGCGTACCAGGAGCCATTCCGGTTTTTTGTGAATAGCGCTTGTTGTTTTGGTTCATTTATTATGACTTTAGTTTAATTGTAGAAAGCTGATGAGAGTAGTCAATGGCAGGAATCGGGACAAGTTTTGCAATCTCTGTCTTCACATACGAAATGACCTCGGGAAAAAGTCGGTCGAAACAATCGGAAAGACCATCATAATTTTCAATAAAAGTATCTACAGCCATTGGCATGGTAGACTTCGAAGAAGTCCGATGATGCATGCCGATAAAGACTCGTTTGAGAAACTCCAGGCTTGAGTACCTTGTTAGCCAGTCATCCTTCGTAATATGAGGGAGAATCCGTCTGCTTTGCAATGGCAGCCATTCGGTGCGCTGAAGTAATATCTGGTAACAATAATCAGCGAAATCGGAGAGCCGAAGTGTTGAAAAGGATCCCCATTTCAACGCTAAAAAATGGTCGAATAAAATATCAATTACCACTCCAGACCAACGACCCAGTTTTGGTCTGATCAGTTCAACACCATCCCGAAAAGCTAAGTGAGAATCTGTAAAGCTATCAAGCAATCTATGCACGATAACACCCTGTTTAGCTGCAACAGGCAACAACTCTATCATGCGGCCTTTAACACTATCGGCAATAAAACTTCCTGTCAGAAAATCCTCATCAAGCGTACTAACATACAGATGGGCCAAAAAATTCATTTACAATATGTTTTAATCACAAAAATAGGCATTTGCGGTTTTGAATAGGCTGGCAACCTAAAAATTCGTAGTTTTGTTGAAGATAAGCCCCAAAGAAATAAAACTAAATCACCATGCAAAAACTGGTTTTATTGGGAGATGAGGCCATTGCACAGGCTGCCATTGACGCTGGAATATCAGGCATCTATGCCTACCCAGGCACTCCCTCCACTGAAATAACCGAATACATTCAACATTCAAAAGAAGCTGCTGCCAAAGGAATTAAAGCCTGTTGGACAGCAAACGAAAAAACTGCCATGGAAACGGCATTAGGTATGTCGTATGCAGGAAAACGGACGATGGTTTGTATGAAGCATGTCGGGCTCAACGTAGCTGCCGACCCCTTCATCAACTCAGCCATAACCGGTGCAAATGGCGGTTTGATAATTGTCTCAGCCGACGACCCTTCGATGCACAGTTCGCAAAATGAGCAAGACTCCCGCTTCTATGGTAAATTTGCCCTTGTGCCAATTCTCGAACCTTCAAACCAACAGGAAGCCTACGATATGGTTCGATATGGATTTGACCTGTCGGAACGTTTTCGCCTTCCCGTGATGCTTAGAATCACTACCCGGCTTGCCCATAGCAGATCAGGTATTGAAACCAGGCAACAGCGTGAACAAAATGATGTTTCGTTGCCCGAAAATTTACGCCAGTTTGTTTTACTTCCAGCCATAGCAAGGAAGCAATACAAAAACCTTTTAGGTCAGCAGCAAGCCCTTATAAGTGAATCTGAGACCTCAGGACTGAATACATATATTGATGGGACAGACAAGTCAAAAGGGATCATCACGACAGGATTGGCCTACAATTATCTCATGGAAAACTTTGCCGACCGAATTGTTCCCTTCCCCGTCGTAAAAATAGGGCAATATCCCTTACCAGTTAAGTTGATTGAAAAACTCGCCAATGAATGTGAGGAGTTGCTTATCATGGAAGAAGGAATGCCGCTAGTTGAGGAGCAACTGGCAGGATTACTCCATCGTGGAATTAAAGTAAGAGGTCGTCTCGACGGCACCCTTCCGCGTGATGGTGAACTCAATCCAAATATTGTTGCTGTAGCACTTGGATTTACAGATACCAGGGGAGAAGAAATACCGGAAATTGTAGCTTCGCGTCCTCCTTCACTCTGTGTAGGCTGCCCACATACTGATTCATATCTTGCATTAAATGAAGCTATGGAATCGTACTCCAAAGGGAGGGTATTTGCCGATATCGGTTGTTACACTCTTGCAGCGCTTCCCCCGTTACAGTCGATCAATTCATGTGTCGATATGGGCGCATCTATAACGATGGCTAAAGGAGCTGCTGATGCAGGTTTGGTACCCGCTGTTGCTGTCATTGGTGACTCAACCTTTACCCACTCAGGTATGACAGGACTGCTTGATGCGGTTATTCATAATGCCCCCATAACAGTACTGATACTTGACAACAGTACAACAGGGATGACGGGAGGTCAATCATCAGAGGCATTTGGCCGGTTAAAGGATATTGTTACGGGACTTGGTGTTGATCCGGAGCATATCAGGATTCTAAAACCGCTGAGAAAAAACCATGCAGAGAATGTACAGGCCATAAAGGAAGAATTGAGTTACGAAGGTGTTTCTGTAATTATTCCGACACGTGAATGCATTCAGACATTAAATAAGCGGATGCGTGAAAAATTTAAAAATAAAAAATAACCGGGCATACGGCCCGAAAAAATAAATACGTCATTATGAAAAGAGACATCATACTGGCCGGAGTCGGTGGACAAGGCATCCTGAGTATCGCCGCTATCATTGGCACAGCCGCCGTATCGTCAGGTATATATGTTAAACAAGCTGAGGTTCATGGTATGTCGCAACGGGGAGGGGACGTTCAGTCAAATCTACGTCTCTCCTCAGCTCCTATTGCTTCTGATCTTATCCCATTTGGAAAAGCAGACATGATTATCAGCGTGGAGCCAATGGAATCATTACGTTATTTACCATATCTGTCACCCGAAGGATGGTTAATAACCAATACCACACCCTTCGTCAATATTCCAAATTACCCTGATATCGAAAAGGTGATGGAAGAAATCGGGAAAGTCAGAAACCACATTGTGCTTGATGCAGATCAAATGGCAACAGATGCCGGGTCGGCCCGTTCAGCCAACATGGTTATCCTTGGAGCTGCTTCACCCTTTCTCGATATTCCCTTAGAGATTCTGGAAGAGGCGATTCATTCTACCTTTAAACGTAAAGGTGAAGATATTGTTAATATGAACCTGAACGCTCTTCGCATCGGACGACAAGCAGCTGATGCGCAAATGAGTAAATAATCTTGAAAGACGCTAATTAATAAGGAATTTATAATCTGACAATGGAGGTCGGGAAAAGTCGACCTCCTTTTTTTTACCAGTATGAAACTGAAAAGAAATATTTATGAAATTGCTGCACTGGTTATTGCCGGCTTTGCTATTATTATAATATCTAACTGGATATTTTATACTGGCCGTCAGATAGATGAACTTATCGGGGAACGTAAAGAATTTGTCCCCGAACCAACCATGGAGTTCGGCATCATAACTGATTCATTTTCCGTTAAAAAAGATGAAATAAAGCCAGGAGAAAACATCTCGCAACTTTTAGGAAAACACGGTTTAACTGCTGTAACCATCGATAAATTAGTAAAAAAATGTGATGGTGTATTCGACCTGAGAAGAATAAAGGCAGGTAACCCCTATACACTAATGTTAGCCAAAGATTCATCGAAGGCGATTCAGTATTTTATTTATGAGGAGTCTCCTATTTCCTATATCATACTTGATTTGCGTGATACTCTTGCTGTTAGTTTTGGCGAAAAAGAGGTATCGGTAGCTGTAGATTCGGTGGTTGGTGAAATAAAGTCTTCCCTGTGGAATGCACTATCTTCTACTCCTGATGGTATTGAACTCGCTGTTGAAATGGAGAATATTTACGGATGGGTGGTTGACTTCTTCGGACTGCAACCCGGTGATCATTTTGGGCTTCTATACGAAAAACTTGCAGCGGGTGGAAAACAAATGGGAGTTGGTAAAATTCTTGCTGCAACATTTACAACATCTGGTAAAACGTTCCAGGCTTATTACTATAGATCCGATTCGTTAGGTATTGCAGCAGATTATTTCGATGAAAAAGGACAAAGCCTTCGTCGTGCATTCCTCAAATCACCGCTAAAGTTCAGTAGAATAAGCTCACGGTTCTCCGGAAAACGTTACCATCCTGTACTTAAAATTTACCGGCCTCATCATGGAGTCGATTATGCAGCTCCGATTGGAACCCCAGTCTTTTCCATTGGAGCTGGTATTGTACAGGAAGCTGGTTTTCAAAGAGGTGGAGCAGGAAAATATCTTAAAATTAAACATAACAGTACCTACACCACTGTGTATATGCACTTAAATGGCTATGCCAAAGGAATTAAAAGTGGAGTAAGGGTAAATCAGGGAGATGTAATAGGTTATGTTGGCAGAACAGGTCTTGCTACGGGTCCACATCTTGATTTCAGAGTATATATGAACGGACATCCCATTGACCCGCTAAAAATGAAATCTCCGCCGGCAAAACCAATATCTCCTGCCTTTTTAAAGAGCTACCAGGCTTCAATCCATCAAAGACAACTTATGATGGACAGGATTGGACGCTAATTACTTAGTTCATAACCTCAATACCGGAGAATTGAACCTGAATAGCATTCAGCAACTTTCCCATGCTATATGGCTTGGTAATATAATTCTCACAACCAATCTCACGACATGTTTTTTGATATTCAGGAACAGCAAATGCAGTCTGTATAATAACAGAAATGTATTTAAAATTTCTCTTTATCTCTCTGGCAACTTCA
>QKGM01000012.1 GCA_003250395.1 Bacteroidota bacterium
ACGTATTTATCCTTATGCATTTGCTATTCTGTTAATGAATAGCGAAAATGCAAATTGAAATCCGTTTAATCGAAAAAAGCCTGCAACTAACTAAATTTCAAATATTTCAAAGAACATTATTAGATTTTAATGGGACAGCAATGATACTCTTTGATGATTGGATTCAACAGTACCTTGTCAACACTCTACGTAGAGTCTGGTGGAGAACCGGGAGCTACCGGGAAGATCGGTGTTGGAGCTATTACCACCCCAACGGCAAAACTTCATGTTTTATCAGATATTAATGAAGCCGCGGAGATCAGGCTGGAACACCGGACCGCGGGGTTAAGACAATATTCACAAATTTATTTCGGAACCAGCACAATCAGAGGCGGTAATGATGAAGATTTTGTTTTCACTACATCATCCCGAAAGAATATTGTTTTTCAAACAGGAAATGTGGGAGTTCTAACCGCCGATCCTCGTCAGCCACTTCATGTTAACGGAAATATTCTTCTTACAAGTACCAATAGTAGTCTTCTGTTTGCCGATGAAGCACCTTCTCCAACCAACACAAATCCCTTCTGGGGTAAATGGGGAATAGAATACCATGCAGGCGGACTAAATTTTTGGACTCCATTTCAATGGTTGGATGGTGATAAAGAGACCTTAAATCCGAAAGAAGGAGATAACATTAACTTTAAACTATTTTTGAGTGATAATGGAAATGTGGGCGTAGGAACAGGGGAGCCACTTGTAAAATTTCATGTTGAAGGGGCTTCTTTCCTTAATGGGAGAACAGCTATCTCGGGTAACCTGGCTATAGGTTGTTCGCCTACCGAGAATCGATTGCACGTGGAGGGTAGTTCTTATTTTAATGGCTCCATACTTTTGAAGGAATTTGAAGCTGATGAACCAGGTCTTCCTCGTCTTCTGGGTGTAGATGATGCAGGAAGGCTTCAGGTAATGGATAATGGTGTTGGTGATGACCTGGGTGATCATGTGGCAACTTGTAACATCCAATTGAACAATCATTTCATTACAAATGATGATATAGCTTCTACTAATGAAGGAATCTATATTGCTCCGGATGGTAGAGTTGGATTGAATACCAATGATTTGGGCGAAAGTGATTTATTAACTGTATTGGGTACCGGAAACAAACCAGCGCAAGTAAGAATCAAATCGACGCTTAGTTCAAATGCCAGTCTGCATATAGAGTCCTTAGGTAAGTCTGGTGGAATTACAGCTAATGCGGATGGGATCTATTTATTTGAGAATAATATTCAAACCAAAGTTCTTAGGATCAGAGACGGAAGGGTGAGTATTGGCAATGCACCTTTGCTGCTGCCCGAAGGCCACAAGCTCTTTGTTGAGGGTGGAATTACCACCGAGGAAGTTAAGGTAAAGCTTAAGGCAAACTGGAGTGATTTTGTTTTTTCTCCCGAATATCATTTGATGACATTGCCTGAACTTGAAGCCTATATTCAGACCAATAATCACTTACCCGCGATTCCTGCTGAAGAAGAAGTAAGAGAGAATGGAATAGATCTTGCAGTAATGAACGGGCTGTTGTTGCAAAAGATAGAGGAGTTGACCCTTTATATCATTGAACAGGATAAACGTATTCAGTCACTCGAAAAGGGAGGATCTAAACCATGAACAGAAACTACCGTCAAATGCTGACAAGAAAAGGGGATCATCGGGGAAACCGTGGAAAGATAATTCCGGAGTTTCACGGGATGGAAGAAAGATTTCTTTCCGGTGGCTTATTCAGAGTAATGATCTTCGTATGTGCCTGTTCGCTGCTATGGAATACCGGCCTGTTTGCCCAGCGGGTGAAGGTAACCGATACAATCCATTGGTATAATAACAGGCTGGAAACTCAAAGGGGAAAGATTGCTGTTAACACGAAAAAAGACGCGGTTTGGGAACGCTATCAACTGCCTGATGAAGTTCAACAGGTTTTGGAGCAGGTTTTACCTGGCCTGAAAATTTACTGGCGGGGTGCTCCTTTTCGGCCTTCCACAAAAGACTACTTGTTTAAGATGCGAGACACAACCTTCCGGAAGTTTGATGATAATTACTTAAGATGTTTAATCTATGAATCGTACCATAAGCGGGATATCTCTGCTGAGAATATGTTGCTTGCCTGGTTTTATATCCAGGAAATGTCGTACCTGATGGATGATTTATACGTGTTGGATAGCGTAAGGCTTGTTAAGCACGACAATTTCCAGATTGAAGGGAACGATTTTAACTATGAAATTTCTTATCTGGTTATGTTTAACCATCATGCGAATCGCGTTTATAAAGCGATAAAATCTTTTTTCTACATAGATGAAGAAGAGTTTATTCGGGTTTATTATATAAAAATATATCCCAAATTATCATGGGGATCAGCGCCGGCAGATACAAGCAAGCGCTATTATAAATTTCCCCCCAGAATTCCTCTTCATAGCTCAAGAGAAATGAAAGATATTATGTCGGAGTTCTCTCTTTCTTGTATCGACATCCAAAATAGTTCATTTTACGAACAATACCTTGGTTACCACTATTTCATGGTAGAGAGTAATGGTTATCCTACAGAAGTACAATGCTCGTTCCTGGTGCAGGGGTTATCCACCACACAGAATAATTATCGGCTAAAAGTTTTTTCTGACGGGATATTTTACAGTCAAAGGGTTATTTTTGAATCAGACCTTACCTACTCTTCCACGCTGAATGGGTTTGTATCACAGGTATTTCTGCCGGGAAACAACGAGTACGATGGTTTTTTTTCTGTTGAAGTGTTTAACAGCAATGGGACTCCTGTGGCAGGTTTCCCACCTACAACGATTGTATTGGAGAGAATCAGGACAGATGTATTTCCTGGTTCAAGTCCGCAGCAATTCATCGAACTGCACTATGTCAAATCCTTTTTCAATCTGGCCTCTTCTGCTACTATACCTGATTGTGATGAGTATTGCACGATGGTAATCGATCAATTAAAGGAAGCCTGGGTAACCCAGTTGCCATCAGGGGCTGATAAATACGGTTTTGGAGTTAATCTTATCGGTAGTCAACCACTAAATTCTTCCGATGTATACCATGTATCATTAAATGCAAATTATAAGACGGATAAAGAGTCAAGATTCTATTGGCATGATAATGGCTCTTCAAATTGGGCTTCAACCTCTGAGAATAGGATGTTTTCTTTTTCTACTGATCTTTACGAATCGGTTACAACTTACAAAAATTATGTTTATACAACTTTCATGAGGATGGTTATTAACCATGAGTTTTTTCATGCGATTCAATATTCCTACAATCCGACATTTTTTCTGACGAGCGGTTCTTTGGATTATGATTTCCTGGTTGAAGGCCAGGCTCGCTTTATCGAGACGATTGTTAACGATGAAGAATTGGATGGTACTCCCGGAATGTATAAAATGGCCACAGAAAAATATATATCATGGTGTAATGAATATAGTCTGAATATGGTTGGGTACGATTATGCTCTGTTTTGGCGCTATTTATATGAGCACTACAACAATACCGGATCGCAGGATCTTACCAGCCAGTTGAGTATTATTCGTGAAATGATGAGTGGATACTACAATCCTGATATAGCCTCCATCGAGGCTTTCATGGACAGCAAACTGAATTCCGGTAACATAGATTCCATGGATGATGTGATAAAGATGTTTGCAAAAGCTGTCTGTTTTAACGATGAACAGTATGGGTTGTGGACCGATGGGGGAGACGATCTGTACATCGAACCTGATATAAAAAAGCTGAGTTATGATGGAACTGAGATTGATCAATCAGGAACAATCCCGGCCTCTTTTGGATTGGATTATGTTGAGATAGAAATTAGTACGGCAGGTTCCGTATTGATTACGGTGAATGCCAATTTGTTGAACTCAGGCTCACCTATGACGTTATATGCCAATCTGATTGAAATCACCCCGACCGGTTTAGGCGATGATCAGATTATTGATTTGTCAAACGGGGCAAACTCGGTGATCATTGAGAATTGTCAGATTGGACAGAGATATATGGTTATATTGGCTCGTCTTGACAACAGGGAAGAAGAACTCTGGGGTACGGGATTTACATCCTATGAAGTAAAGGTCGGTCCTTTATATGACCCGACAAAACTGCGTGCTCTTTTTAAAGTTATCGGGGGAAAGGGGAGCACTGTTCAATTTGTGAATTTGCCAGTTGGGTTTGAAGATCTTTCAATTCCGGGAACATCGCCGATTCTGTCATGGGAATGGAGTTTCCCCGGTGGTAATCCGGCAACATCAGCTTTGCAAAACCCAACGGTGGAGTATCTTGATCCGGGATATTATGGGGTTGGGCTTACAGTTCGAAATCAGACAGAGGTGTCAACATTGTTTATTTCCGACTACATCACTGTACTTGATCCCAGCCTCAATTCAGGGGGAACGAACAACCCCTGGATTACTTTCTATCACAATCAACTTGGTTTAAATCTCATTTCGTTACATATAAACATTTCGGGTGGTATTCCCCCCTTTCACGTTTCTTACCAGAAAGATGGTGCCAATACCCTTGTTTCTGACTGGACCTATGAGACCAGTTTCATCGTGTTGGTCCCTTCTGTTACAGGAAATAATGTGCTGACAGTATATGTCGACAGCGAGGATCCGGGTGGGGGAGGAAATGCTGTCTATCAGTATTATATTGGTAACCCGGGGGAGCATTCTGTTGCTGTCGATTATACCTACGCGGGGCTGAATCCCTCGCAGCCGGTATTGGGGGTCTATACTCCAGTAACATTTACCGATCTGACGACCGGTGGATTCAAACCATATATGCAGTGGGAATGGATATGGGGCAATGAACTGGCTACAGGTGTCGCTCCGATTCCTTCTAGCGGACCCCCCTGGGAGATTATCGGCAATTCCTATTTTAATCCCGATCCTGGGTTGTTGGGCAATCCGTCAAAAACAATTGAGTATCCTCAGGCCGGGGTTTATCCTGTAACGCTTAATGTTATCGACTTTGCAGGTTTCTGTAACAGCACGACAGTGAACATTGAAGTCGGGCAGGCGTGTCAGTGCCTTACTTTGAAAGAGATAATTAAAGACGGTGGGGATAATTTTAATGTTCACAGTAACAAGGTGAGGATGAATGGATCACCCACTGTTTTTTTACACAATTTCACACCGGAGGAGTTTTTTAACTGTTATTATCCAGGTCATTGGTGCCAGGCCCAGACTTCCGATTCACCTCAATATGACGACCGTTCTATTACAGATTTCAGGTGGAAACTTTTTAGAAATGGTTCTTTCGTTGGAGAGGAGACCCATAGTATGCCATCAACGTGGGCAGCCAATCATCCTGGTTACTGGGATACCTGGGTTGGTTCACAAAGTATAAGCCAGCAGTCATTCAGTTATACTTTCACGACAAAAGGCAGATATGAGCTCTACTTCGACGCAAAAAACAGGCGTGAACATCCGCAAGGCATGAATACATTGAATTTTAACAACCAGACCAATTATCATATGTACGATGCTGTACTACATGTAATTCAGGCTATTGATTGCAATGAGGTGATTGAAATCAATCAGGATATTGCTGATGCTAATCCAGATGTAAACTACTCTGGGGAATACATTTTTGCCTCTTTGAATCCGGTTAACTTTCAGGCTACTGCCCAACAGGCTTATGAAGCTTGTACGGCCATTAACATGAGGCCTGGTTTTACTATCACTTATGGATCAACGTTTACAGGCAAGATTGATCCGATAGTTAATACCCCGGGAAAATCGACAGAAGAGATTGCCGCTTTATTTGATGAAAACATACCCAATGGAAGTACCTATACTGTATATCCCAATCCTAACCAGGGGGTATTTACCATCAGATGCAGTACAGATTCTTTTTTGGAAGATGAAGGAATTGAAATTACCAACGCGGTGGGTCAGCGTGTCGATTTCGTTGTCACTGAATCCGGCAATGAAAAGAAGATATCGATCACCCATCCTGTCCCCGGTTTTTGCATCATAAGGATTAGAGACACTATCGGGCAGGTACATTGCCATAAAGCTGTTATTATATGATTAGTAACAGGTGAACAGAAGGTTATTATGCTTTCTGCGATTCCTGGTTTTATAGTTATGATCGCCTTGACTTAGCGTATTATGTTATAGAGAATTTAGAATAGGATAGAGTAAGGCCTGAATCAATACCTCAGGCCTTTCCTTTAAAGCGAACCTTTTCTTCCTGCGGGAGATATGAGCTTAAAATATTCTGCATGTTTGTTTTCCGGTATCTACGGCAAGGTGTTAGTATTTGACAGTCGGTTGTATGTATTATTGCGGTTTTGTTTCATACAAAGTATCCCTGGCACTGTATTTGGTTGAAATGGAGAGACTTCATTGATCATTTCAGGAGGTTTAGGAGAAACATACCATGAATAAATACAAAAGGCAAATGCCCTGCGGAAAAGGGGATCATCGGGGAACGCGTGGAAAGATAATTCCGGAGTTTCACGGGATGGAAGAAAGATTTCTTTCCGGTGGCTTATTCAGAGTAATTATCTTCGTATATGCCAGTTCGCTGTTATGGAGTACCGGCCTGTTTGCCCAGCGGGTGAAGGTAACCGATACAATCCATTGGTATAATAATGGTTTGGGGAGTTATAAAGGTCCCAAAGATGCCGTTTGGAGCAGGTATAAATTTGGTGAGAAGGTTCAACAGGTATTAGGGCGGGTAATTCCAGACTTGAAGGTGTATATTAGATATGCACCTGTGAGGCCGGCAGCAACGAATCATGTTTTCAAAATTAAGGATGAAGTTTTCAGTGAATTTCGTGAAGAATACCTGCTCACTTTGTTAAAAGAGTCGTATCAAAGGGGAAATGCCTCAATAGAGGATTTGGTATTGGCAGAATTCTATGTCACTCATATGCGTTACTTAATGCGGAATTATTATGTTATGGACAGCGTTCGTATTTCGCTTCGGCAACCATTTAAAATCAATAATAATATATACAATGTAGAGGTATCTTATAGGTTACTGTGCTCAGAATTTAAAAATCGGGTTTTCGAATATGGGAAAGAATATTACTATGTACGAAATGGAGTTTTCTTGTATAAGTATGTTATAATGACTTCATTAAATGTAAGGTTGAAGGATAAAATATTCGAAAAATTCATAAGGTTTAAACAAATTTCTTCAGAAGGTGATTCCGGTAACTTCTATCAGAATTCTAGATTTTCACCCAGAATTTCTGATTCAGTCATCGATACTCCTGGTGATGAATTCTAAGAGTAATAAATTGATAATCACTATTATACTCTATAGGAAATGAGAATATACCGGAATTAATATCCTCAGTTTTGCGAGCCGCTTATTCCGGGATATCTATTTAAGCCGCTTTAAAGCTTTCAGGACAGGCTCTCGAAGCCGGCTAAATACCTCCACGGGTGTTCCTGTAGCATCGGCATGTATAACCTGGTTTTGTTCGCTGTAATAGTCAAGGACAGGCAACGTGCGGTTTTCGTGTTCTTCAAGTCGGGCAACGATTGTAGCAGCACTGCCATCGTATGGCATTCGGGCTGTTGTACGGCTACGGGCATCAAGACGTCTTACCAGTTCCAGATGAGGGACCTGAAGGTTCACCACCGCCGAAATAGCGCTTCCCTGTTTGCGGAGCAATCCGTCGAGGATATATGCCTGAACAAGGGTTCGTGGGTATCCCTTGAAGATGTAGCCATTATTGTTGCCTTCTTCTTCACGCAACTTCTTTTCGATAAGCCGGATAACGATTTCATCAGGGACGAGCAGTCCATTCTGTAAATAACGCTCGAGTTCTATACCAGTCTGAGAACCCGATCGTCGTTCTTCCTGAAGTAATTCTCCCGTAGATATAATGCTCAGGTGCAGTTCATCGGCCAGCAGGCGTGCCTGGGTTGCCCTGCCTGATCCGGGGAATCCAAAAAGGATAAGATTGATCCGACGTCGGCTTAACTCTGCCTCCATCTGGGTATTTATTCGATCAAATACATCGGATGTGGTCCCCATGCCACTGATATGGGTCACGATACCGGAGCTTTCATAGAACTCTAACAGAGGCAGTGTTTTCTTATGATATTCTTCAAGGCGTCGCCTGATGACCTGTTCGTTGTCATCTGCCCGGTTTTGTTCCCTGGCACGCTGTAACAGGCGTCGGGTACACTCTTCATCAGAAACATCAAGAATAAAAATACGGGTGAGGCTGCTTTGCAAACGGGTAAGCAGTCCATCGAGGATATACGCCTGAACATAGGTGCGGGGGAAACCATCGAAAAGAAACCCGTCGGCACGTGCTTCGCCCCGTATGAAATTACCAATAATCTGAACAATGATCTCATCATCTACCAGCCCCCCTGATTCGATGATTGAGCGGGCTTTCTTCCCCAACAGGGTTCCCTGCCTGATTTCGTTGCGTAAGACTTCTCCGGTTGAGATATAATTGAGGTTATAGTGCTGCATGAGCAGTTCAGACTGGGTTCCCTTACCAGCTCCGGGGGGGCCGAAAAGAATAAGATTGAGCATGATAATCGCTTTATTGTTTCACAAAACGACGGGTAATGCGGAAGGATTCCCCACTCAGTGTGAAAAAGTAAATACCCATTTTAAATTCCGATACATCAAAGCTTCGGCAGCTGCCCAGGGTAGATTTTAGAATAGTCTGGCCATAGCTGTTGGTAATAAGGACAGGTGTTTCATCAGACATGTCGGTTGTCACAGAAATGTACTCTGCTGCGGGAACCGGACTTATTGAAAGGGTGTGATTGCCACCAGCTGTGATGACACCCAATGATCCGGGAAGTCTCAATTCATAGAGCCATCCTCCTTGTCCTCCAGAACCCTCTTCCGTCATGTATAGTTTTCCGGGGGTTACATAAGCGATGGCTTCATTCTGCCCCGGAAGAGAGGAGAACGTGTATTCAGTCATTGTTCCATCAAAAAATCTGTCGTCCTGGAAGTTTTTAAAAGAGATTAGCCGGTTATGGGTTAGTAACACCAATTCATTGTTAATTCGGTTATAATCAGCCGAAGTAATCTTGTCGATATAAGAATCTGTCCCAACGACAAAAGAATCTTCGGGCATCAATGAATAGCTTCCCGGCTGGTCTTCCATTTTATACATCTTAGTGATGCCGGAGAAAGGATTACTCCGGTTTTTGGTGAAAAGGTATAAATAACCATCCCGCCATGCGATTGCTTCAACATCAAAATTCATGTCGGCAGCAGCGGGAGGGAAGGAAGTCTGATCAGCAAAGCTAACATTGAGAATTTCAGCCGTAACATTATTTCCAGTGATATTTCCGGGGTCAGGAATCTTGTAGATAGCAAGGTCAGTGCGTTGATTACTGTTGTTGCCCAGATCTGCAATAAAAATATTTCCATCTTCGTCAACAGCAAGGTCTTCCCAATCAGTGTTAGGTACATTGGTAATTGTAAGGGTTCTCTTGAGCTGCCCAGTTGTGTCGAATCCGTAAAGGAGGTTATCATTTCCAGAGTCTTCGTGCGACCATATGAGATTACTACCAGAAATGGCGATGCCACTACTCTCCAGAATTTCAAGCGGCAGGCGGGTAATCTGTCGTGGAGTAACAACCTGATTTTGGGCTATTCCTTGAAATGCCAATGATATACAAGTAAAAATAGTTAAGACAATCTTCATGATATTAAAATTTTTCTATTTCTCTGATTCCTTTTCTGTTCAATATAACACGGTACCGTCTGAGTTGGGATTCTCCATCGTGAACCAGCTGTACCACCAGGTTGATGTAATAAATGCGTTCACTTTTCACTATCTGATATCCTGCCTCCGGGTCGGGATAGTAGAGGGGAACTATGGGATTATCCATTTTCTGTACATAATTCATGACGTTGAGCCTGATGATATCATTCATTCCAGCAGTAGGGTATTTACTGCATAGATCAAGACTTTGCCGGTTCAGACTGACAAGTTTCCTGTACAGGATTATTTTTTCAGTATCGAACCTGTTGTTGGCTTCCAGTATGGCGGAACGGTCACGTATTTTTAAAACGTTCACGGGAACCTTCTCATTAGGTATAAAATCCATAGCTTCTTTGATAAAGCCAATCTCCTGGTTATTTAAAGCTATTTCTGTTTTATGATCGAAATAACGACTACCAAGTTTGTGGGCAAAATAATAGCGAGTCAGTTCCTTGATACGGTCTTTTAACATGTAACTGATCACAAGTGCCACAAAAAAAGGCATCGTGAAGTTTCCATATGTTTGTTGAAAAGAAAAGGCAACAGTGGTGGCAAAGATCATTGAAATGCCTGCAGCGAGGCTGAAGTATATTTGTTCTACTAAAACACCATCTCTCTTCTTTTTGCCTTTCAGGAAGAGTTCACTTTCAGCATATTTTTTCAGAAGGTTAAATCTGATGATAAGTTCCCGGTTACGAGTGAAATCATCTTTTTCAATAACTGGGTAACCTTTCTCTTTTTTATATTTTATTTCACTGCTAATAAGCTGAAGAAGACCTGATAGATATGATTTTTTCCCAAGTAATTTGTTTTCCTTCAGGGCACTATACAATTTAAAGGTATGCTGTTCGATGAGGTTACTCATAAATTCATCACCGAACAGGAAATAGTTCAATAAATCTTTGCCAACTGTAGGGGTGTTTATGATGCGGCGCAGGTTACGGTATCTTTCGGTAATAGTTTTAACATTACTGCAATATGAATCAATAAGGAAACCAGTGTCATCGGAAATGTCATTACCAATTATATGAGCAATTTCATCTCTAAGCGAGCTTTTAAGAATAGAGAGAAACATCTTGATGTGATATTCATACTCTCCAATCTTGGTCCGTGAGGGATCTGAGGCCATTGCCTCAAAAGAATTAGTCAGTTCAATGATTGGAGATTGGTCGCCAGAGGCAATATCCCTCAACAGGTATACCGGGGTTACAAGTCTGATGTTTGACTTAATATCACGATAAAAATTTTCCTTGGTGTATGTATGCCTGTTTATGTCAAGGCCTGAGGGGATAAAAATCCATGTATTTACTGCAAATTCGCTTACCTTAAGTTTTCTTCGGGCAGTGAATCTCAGTTTCATCTCAACCGAGAATTTATCGTGGATTTTTACAAATTCTTCAATCATACTATGTTAATCTTTCTACCTTTTTCGTCAAAGGGTTGTTTAAGGGTCGGTATTTAGGCGCTATATGGTACACAGAACAGATTTAAGCAAAGAACACTGACTAAGGCTACTGTTTACATCTTGAACCGCTTTGCATGATTCCGATTAGAAAAATACACCATCGGGAGTTATACCCAACAAACGGAACCATGTTTCTCCTGCAAAGATATTCAATACCCAGGCAATCATCATCATGGCAAAGCCAAACCGGAATGTATCCGATATGCTGTAATGGTCTGTTTCATACAGTAGTGCAGCTGGTTTGCTGTTGAACGGGAGTACATATACATGTTCAATCATGAAGGCCACAGGTAAAGCCAGACTGATGACAGTAAACCCGAATCTTTGTGCTACACCAATGGCAATAGGTATAAAAATCATGGCTCTCATTGTTTTCGATTGAAAGAACAATGCACTGAATATCATTACACCGGTCAATAACAGATAGAGTCTCCAAAATGGGGTCTGCTGTCCTATTCCCAAATGGTCAAAAAAGGCATTCACGCTCAATGCAGGCAGATCCGTTGCTGCGAAACCTGCACCTAATGTATAGGCCCCTGCCGAAAAGAGCATCAGATGCCAGGGGACGTCAACATCATTCCATTTAAGAATACCGATACGAGGTAATAAGGCCACGATAGCTCCCAGAAAAGCAACGGCTGTTGCACTGATTCCATGCCACCTGTCAGTTGACCATAAAGCCAGAATTGCTACAAAAATGATGACAGATTTGATCTCCTGATAACTAATTGATCCAAGTTTGGCATATTCTTCTTTCAGACGTGTCATACCTCCCTCAATTTGCGGAAGTCGTTCTTCGGGTTTCAGAGGGAAGAAAATCTTCATTGCCAGGATGAAACCAATCAGCATAAGGCCAATTGATACAGGAAACATGGCCATAAGCCAATCGGAAAAGAAGACAGATGAGCCTGTAGCTCCAACAATCAGAGAAACAGCAAGCAAATTAGCCCCGGATCCTGTCATAAAACCACTTGCACCGATATTGATATAGAGCAGGTTCTGTAAAACAATACTACGGCCAAAATTATTACGCCCGCTACCACTTCTTGCTCCATAGATTGCTGCCATTACCATGAAGATTGGTAATAATATGGCAGCCTTGGCTGTTGTTGCTGAAATAAAAGCAGATAACACAACATTAATTGCGATGAAGCTTAAAAAGATAGTTGAGGCGTTTTTCCCGAATCTGATGATAAACCACAGGGCGAAGCGTTTGGCTATACCTGTTACCACCAACATACTGGCCAAAACAAACGACATGATATTAAGCCACATTACTTCATGACCCAGTTGTGCATAGGCTTGTTTTTCGGGCAATACCCCGGTCAGCACCAGGCTGATAATCAGAATTAGCGACGTGAGATAATTCGGAATGGCTTCTGTTATCCATAAAATAATTGCTGAGATAAAGATAGCGAGCATCCACGCATTGTTCCTGGCGAATAATGCCGGCCCCACCTTATCAAAGACCTTTCTTGCAGATAATGAAAGCGTTTCAGGATCTATTTGATCAAGAAAAGGGAGTTTGATGACGAAAGCGAACAACAGGAAGAACAGGATTGCTAATGGCGGTCCTAAAATAGCCATCCATTTCTCACCCTTTCCTTTTTCACGCTTTGGGAGTTTCTCGATACGGTAATTATTCATATCAAGAGGATCGTATGCAGAAGCCTGGTGGGTATTGGTCATGTTATTTCTTGAATCGTAAAGCTATTTGTTGAAATTTAGTTCAATAGTGACAATTAGGGTTCAATGTTTAGGGTTTAGCGTTTCGGAAAACGATTTTGAACAACTAAACACTAAACGCTGAACTCTAAATAATGGTTTCTGTCTGACTTACCATTTGGTAAATGGATTCTTCATTAACATTGAATTAAAGTAACGGGGATCTCCGGTAACCTCTTCGCCAAGCCAGGAGGGTTTATTGAATGTTTCTCCTTCATCCGACAATTCAATTTCTGCTACAGTTAATCCCATATTGTCTCCATAAAATTCATCTACCTCAAAAGTATGTGGCCCCGCCTGCACTAAAAAACGGGTTTTATCTATAACTCCTGGTTCGCAGATAGATAATAATTCTTCTACTTCATTCACTGGTATCTCTTTCTCCCATTCATATCTGCTGGCTCCCGATGCACTTCCAATTCCTTTTATGGTGATGAAACCTTTATCGCCTTTTATACGAACCCGGACAGTTCGCTCAGGAACTGAAGATAAATATCCCTGGGTAATTCTGGTCTGTTTATGAGCCTGGGCCTTAAAATCACCAGTTACTAAAAATTTACGTTCTATTTCTTGTGCCATTTGTTATTCGTTTGCAAGGGGTTTATCAATCATTCCGATAACTCGCTTAATAGCCTGAAGATAGTTAATATTTTCAACACCTTCCAGACCAATGGCGGCAACTGTCTTTTTAATATCTTCTACCTCTGTTGATTCAGAGTTGATGGTCATCACTTTCGCTCCATTAATCAGGACGGCTCCATATTCACAAATTGTATCGTTAACCATGTAGCCAAAACGCTGTTTATGTACCCGAACAGCCTGAAGATCTGGATGATTTCTGACCATTTCCATAAACTCATCATAGGTATATACTTCCTTTGTGAAATTCGGTATTGTGACCTGAAAAGCCGGGAAAACTTCATCACGTAATACTGCCACATCCATTGGAAATTCTCCTTTCATGAGTGGATTCCATTGCTCAAGTCCATCAACATTCTGAACAAATGTTTTGATGTCCATTTTACCATCCCTTATTTTTGTGTTGTTTATGTCGTTTGTACGGGAAACGATGTAAATCTCATCAGAATTTCGCTCCCACACTTTCTCAGGGACAACAGAGGAAAGACGTGCCATCCGGTAGGCAGCTTTATCAAAGCATTGCCCAAAAGTCCTGAATTCAAAGCGTGGTTTTGAAATCTGACCAATTTCAAGATTTTCTTTACTCATTTTCTTTCTTTGCGTTAAATTGTTAAAGGATCAACATCAAGCACACCCTGATAACCCGGGTGTGCTTGATGCTTTTCGATTTTATCTGTTTTTTGGAAGCGTGGCAGCGTTATTATTTGATGTGCCACGGGTAATTTCGGTAAAGGTGAAGAAAGTATCAGATCCATCCGGCTTACGACCGTATGACTGACCATCAACCATTGCAGGGAAAGTTACATCGTCGATTAGTGTTGAGTTGGCATCTTCTAACCAGACTTCCTCTCCATTGCTACTTAAACCAAACCCACTTTCCCCTGGATCATCAGTAACTATAACATAGAATCCTCCGGCAGGAATTATTGTTCCGGCTGGAATCTCCTTTTTGGGTTTACTGCCCGACTGAGCACCACTATCATAAATTTTGTAACCACTTAGATCAACATCAACTGTTGATCCATTGTAAATTTCAATCCAATCTGGATCAGTGTCTGTTCCTTTTGAGAATATCTCGTTCATCTTGATGATAATCTCGCTGGGAGGTGCTGTATTATCATTGGCAGCGCCAGGTGTCGGTACATAAAGTATCTGCCAGTTGTTTGTTCCATCCGGATAGCGGCCATAGGATTGGCCATCTTCAAGAGCAGGGAATATAACTGAATCGGCCAGTGTTCCGTCACCTTTTTCCAGCCAGATAGTTTCTCCATTACCACTCAGGCCGAAGTTTGATTCACCTGCGCCATCAACTACAATTACTAAAAACGAACCTGGAGTCAGGATAGTTCCTGTGGTGAATTGCAATTTAGGTTTGGTTCCTTCATGTCCGCCATTGTCGTAAATTTTGTATGTTCCGAGATCTACGTCTGTGGTTCCGGCGTTGTATACTTCAACCCAGTCTGGATTGGTGTCATCTCCCTTAGAATAAAGTTCATTGATTTTAATCTTCTCAGGGGCAATGCCTGGAGAGTTGGATGTACCCCGGGTAATGGTATTAAGCAACTGAAGGTTTTCGGAACCATCAGGATAGCATCCAAAGCTCTGTGTTTCATCCATAGCCGATACGTTAATGTTATCAACTACTTCCCCGTTTGCATTGGCTAACCACAATTCTTCGCCTGTACTGCTGATACCAAATCCACTTTCTGTCCCATCATCAACCACGATGACAAGGAAACCACGGGCAGCAATGACAGATCCGGCAGGGAATTCCTTTTTGGGCTTCGCTCCCGATTCACCGCCGGAGTCATAGATCTTGTAGCCGCTAATATCAACCTGGTTATCTGAATTGTTATAAATCTCAACCCAGTCAGGAGCATCAGGGGTTCCTCTTGAGTACACTTCGTTAATCACCGCCGCATCGGAAACAACAGGGATAGGTGTTACTTCGACTTTCTCGTCTTTCACGCAACCAGCGAGCAGACTTATGGCAAAAGCCATTAATAGAAACAGGTTATTACGTTTCATGTTTGTATGTATTTTCATGATTAAAAGTCAATTTCAAATCGAACGCTGAACATGCTGAAGTCTTCACCAGCTTTGCCATCAGCTTCTACTACATCTTTAGGATTGGTAGTGAGATTGCCATCGGCATCATGGCCAACATAAAGCTTCCCTTTGCCATTGGCATAACGGTCATGGTTCAGGTACGCGTAATTAAGCATGATTTTTACGTTATCGTTCACGTGGAAATTCAGACCGGCAGTATAACCTTCACCGGCACCACCCATAATACCTTCAGGGCGGCTGTTCAAATCGATGTAATCATAACGGAGTGCAAACTCAATGTCGCCCCATTTCTTCCCTCTGGCAGGCTGGGTAAATTCCCCTTCACCGGTATTATAACGATATTGTCCCCCAAAAATCAGGCAGCTACCAAATACATAGAAACCGTTGAATTTCTCAGTTTCTAGACCAAAGCGACGTTCTACATTAGCCATGATGTATTCCCCCTGTACGCGGAAATTTCTGTAGTAGGCAGCTAGTTCTAATCCACCAAGCAAAGTGTGATGTACATTGGTAATATCATCCGTATCGAGATATTTCTTCCGGTTGATAGAAGTCAGCGAACGGGTACTGTAACGAAAAGCATCAATTACTTCACCGCTCGACAAGGGAGTCCGGTAGGAAGCAGCAGCACCGATGTGTAAACCATAAACTTTACTGTCATAGAAAGGCATTCCAACAATCTTACCGGTGAAAGAATATCCTTCGTCTAATCCATAATCCTTGTTATTGTCTTTCGAGAAGGTTCTTTCTTCTAAACCGCCTATATCCTGGAAATGAATGCCTCCTATAGCGAGAAACCAGTTTCTCTGGTAATTTGCTGCAAACCCGATATGGCGTGATGGGGCAAAGGCAGCTACTACATTTGGACGTTCAATAAAAGTAAGATAACGGGAAGTGGTGGTAGACTCCATCGAGAATCCTTCCTTGAAGTTCCCTCCCTTGAGTTCAAGACCATTCAGGAAATCGTACTTCAGGTATGCGTCTTTTAACTCCAGCTCTGAGTTGGAAAAATCCAGATCGACTTCACCGTACCAGTTCTTGCTAATGTTAGCTTTCATAGCAAAACGGGCTCGCCTGATAGATGTTCCATTACCGATAGGATTGTACGTATCACCAAGAAATACAGCTCCATCTACCTGTGCTCTTGTATCGAACCAGACTTTATATTCCTTGTCCTTATTTTCAAGTACAAGAATTCCACCCTGTCGTTCAGCAGCCAGAGGAAGCGCCGACACCTGCACTCCGTACTGATTAATTCTGACAGACGTGTCGCCATGCTCCTGAGCCAGGACTGGCCGGATGAGCGAAGTAGTGCCCATCAACATCAAAACAGATAACAAATAGGTAAACTTTTTCATAAAATAGAATTAAAGGTTGTTTATAAATAAATTCAGGTTTTCACCTTGTTGAATGTTTAGTCTTTTGCGTAAACGGTACCGCGCGGTCTCTGTACTCTTTGGAGAAATGTTTAACAGCGCGGCAATCTCTTTCGTTGACAAGTTTAGTCGCAGAAGAGTGGCTAACCTTTTTTCCTGATCAGTAAGCCCCGGGAAAACAGCATCAAGCTTTGCCTGAAAATCTTTGTGAATTTGTTCCACCTGACCATTGAAGGTTTCCATATCGCGGTTAAAGGTCATTCGTTGGCTGATGGTTGTTGTAAGATTTTGAACCGCATCAAGTACAGCCCTGTCTGTGGTCATTTGCTGTATAGCACTCACCTGGGCATTAATATTTTCAAGAAATGAGCGCTGATCTTCGATGCTTAAGGCCAGATTGATCAACTCCTGCCTTTTGGTTTCAAGCCTGTTGTTTAATATCTTGTTTTCAAGCTGAACTGTATTTACCTCAAGTTCGCTCAGGCTTTTTTGTGCCGTGAAATATTGGTTTTGCTGGGTCAGCAGTTCGTTTTCAGCCAACATTCTTAAACGCTGCTGCCACCATAAATACCAGGCCAGTCCCAGGATAACCAAAACCATTAATACCAGTAGAGCGGGCCAGATCATGCTAATATAGCCTATTGATCTGGTGGTAACAACATTCGTGTTTTCCGGCGATAAGTTAATGGAAGTATGGGTTGTGACCTGAAGCTGGAATACATTTTGGACAAAGAAAAGGAGAAACCATGTAAGCAATCCCGCTACAACAGGGGTTGCTACCCAACCAAGAGCAATTCCGCCTATCACTTTCGGTTTTATTTCCCGTGCCCCTTTAATTAATCCGATTCCAAGAACAGATCCCACTACAACCTGCGTACTTGATACGGGAACCAGAGGGATAGCAGGCAATCCGGAGGCGGTTAAAAGATTCGATAGCGAGGTTGATGAAAACAGAAACAGAACCAGAGCCTGTGACATCACCACGACTATTGCTGCTTCGGGGGTGAGCGAGAGAATTCCTTCTCCTACTGTATTCATAACCCGTTCGCTGTAAGTATATATACCAACCGCGATTGCAATCCCGCCCAACAGAAAAAGTAACTGTGCGCCATCAAGAGTAAAAAGGCCAAAGTCCAGGACAACATCAGGGGCTGAAGGGACAAAAACTCCCATTACATTGGCAATATTGTTGGCGCCAAGGCTATATGCCCCAAATGCCCCGACCATAATCAGCGATAACCTGATGTAGGTGTCTAGTTTAATTACATGGATAGAAAGACGACGCAACCACCATCGCATTAAAAGATAAAGCAAAGAAGCAAAAACCATTCCCAATAATGGTCCGGCAACCCAGCTTGCCAGAATGGTGGTTAAGACATGATAGTCGGTTTTACTCCCGGTAAACAATGACCATCCGATAATAGCACCTACCACCGCCTGGCCGGTTGATACAGGCAATCCTCTCTTTGTCATCAGGTATACCGAGAAAGCGGCGCAGAGCGATACAGTAAACGCTCCCGCAAGCGCATCCACCTTACTCAGGTCTGAAAGGGTATTGGCAGCCCCTCTTCCCTGTACTACAGCGCCAATGATGACAAAGATACTGGCAATAGCCGCGGCTTTTTTGAAGGAGAGCATCCGAGATCCAACAGCTGAACCAAAAACATTCGCAGCATCATTGGCCCCCAGTGACCAGCCTAAAAACAGGCCGCTTGTTATGGAGAAGATGAAAAACATCGTGATTAAACCGTCCGTTTTATCGCCATAATAGATAATGTATCGGCTACCTTCTGAGCAGCGTCTGAAAGAGTCTCTATGTGCAGGGTGAAATAGCGCAAATGAAACTTTTCGCTAAGCTTGATCTGTGGCATATCGTGAAAGACCCTGCGTTTAATCGAATCGGCCAGTTTATCTGTCTCCTTTTCATACAGGTAAACCCTGTGAAGTTGCTCTTTCACCGTCTCAGGATTTTTAAACCAGGTTCGTGAGGCCGGAATGACAGATTCAATGGCCGAGGCTGATAATTCGGTGAGTTTTACAAAATCGGCATTCAACTCAGCAGGAATGAATGGAACCTCAACATCAAACTGGAATAAATTGGTCTTAGCCAGGTTGATAATGGCATCAAGCTCTTCAAACAACCGAAGGATATCGCCCCTCAGTTGCGGCATAAGCGACTGTGTATATAAAATTGTTTCCAGCTTCCTTTTCAGAATATCTGCTTCCGTTTCCAGTTGTGTCAGCGTCCGAAGATTATCGGCAAATTTATCACCGTTGTTGTACAGGTAGTTGTATACACCCTCCTTGAAAATGAGGCCACCCTGATCGATTGTATTGAGGAATTTATCGATGAGTTCGATCGACTGATTGGCGTGTTTAAAAAGAAACATGGTGATTCAATAGTTCGTTCGACATTCTGTTTCACAAACATAATAAATAAAACATTGTATGAAAGTGTAAAAGGATTAATGGTAATAAATGTTTGATGTGGTGATGTTAAGTATTAAATAATTGTTTATAAGGTATTAAAATATATGATGTAGTGTTACTTTTTGTGTGGTTTTAGGTTTTCAGATGAATATGTAGAGGTTTTGTTGTGGTGTTTTCTTGCCCGAAATTCAGATTAATCAGGACGAAATACCCCTACATGATTTCTTTTATATTTCTTTTTCAGGCAAGGAATATTTCCTCTCTATATTTGCAATAGAGAAATCCTATAAAAATCAGTCTATGAGAAAACAGTTGTTTTTAGTTTTTTTGTCAGCGTTGGTTTCTTGCCTCAGTGCGCAGAATATCTACCATGCTGACCATCCTGCCAAAGATGTTTCAACTTCGGCACAATTACTCTATAATCAGGCTGCCTACAGCCTTTGGGCCAGTCAATCTACACCTGTACCTGGTGCCCGTCTGCTTGCCCGAAATCCCTGGATGAATAATCAGGAAGTTGTTCTGTTCGATCTGCGGGGCAATAGTGCAGCCGAGGTGATAAATCAGATCGGATCTCTGGGATCTGTGAAAACGATCGATCCCGACTATCTCCTGGTGATCCTCGATCCTGGCAATGTTGTCGCGTTGCGCGATGCTGTAAAAGCCCCGATGATAAGGTTGAGCCGGGGAATATCAACAGGCTTTCGGGATGAACTTCCGCTGGTAGATACCAATCTGCTGGTTTATGAAGTCGTTGCTAACGTCGATACACAAAATATAATAGCTTCTATTTCCCGGCTTCAGGCTTTTACCACGCGAAAAGCAACAACAGATTCAGCCGTTGCTGCCGCAGAATGGATCAGGCAGCAATTTGAAGCCATGGGCTACGCTGTTGAATTGCAGGAATTCAATATGGGTGCAACGGCTTCATCTCCTAACGTCATTGCTACTAAAACCGGCACTACTTATCCGGATAAGTTTGTTGTGATAGGTGCCCATTATGATAGTTATACCTGGTTCGACGATGCCCCCGGTGCCGATGATAATGCTTCAGGAACCGCTGGTGTGATTGAAGCAGCAAGGGTATTGGCTGATTATCCGACCGAGTGCACGATTATTTTCTGTGCTTTTTCGGGCGAAGAGTATGGGCTGTATGGCTCTACGGCATACGCGGAGCGGTGCCATCAACAGGAAATGAACATTCTTGGATATTTTAACCTCGACATGATTGGTTACCGCCACCCGGGTGATGACATACATACTGATATGATTTATCCCCCTTCTGCGCAACCTCTGGCTGACTATTATCAGGGAATTGCTGCCATCTTTGTTCCTGAACTGGGTGTTTATGAAGGATTCCTTACCGGAGGAGACAGCGACCATACTTCATTTAATAACAATGGATATATGGGTATATTCCCATTCGAGGATGATCAGAATTACAGCCCTTACATCCATACTGCTGAGGATATATTAGGACTGAGTGTTAACAGTGCTGAGATGGCAGGGATGCTAACCAGGGCTTCTCTGGCAGGGGTGGCATCTCTAGGTGGTGTATTATCCTATGTGGGAATGGATGAAGAAAGTAACGGGTTGATCAGTTCAGTCATTCCCAATCCGGCTCAGTCACAGATACGTGTTGTTGCACAAGGATTCGGGGCAAACCCGTACATCGATATCATTTCTGCTGACGGAAGGCGTGTTACAGGAATGGCTTTACCTACTGATGGTTTGGTAGCCATTGATTATCTTCCTGCTGGTCTTTATATTGTCAGGGTAAGCGATGGTATTCATTCCGCCACCAGCCGAGTGATTAAAAAGTAAGCAGATCAGCTACTTTAAAAAGAGAAAGGATGGTTCGGTTTAGATACTGAACCATTTTTTTACTGCTTATTCCTGTTTCCCGGCTGATAAAGGGATTCCTGATTTATTCGTAAAAACAGGTAGGACGGTTTTGAATGGCTTTTTATTATTGCACTGGTTATAAGTATTTAAATAGCGGCGCTACCATTCATGTACCTGCCTTGACTTCCGATGGTTTGTTGTTAAATTCAATCTATTTTAGTCTTTATAAATGACAATCAGGATTACTATCTGCCTGGGATGCTGTCGCTTCACATACGTGAAGTACTGCTTGTGGAGGCTATGATTGGTTATAGAAACCGTGAGTTTGTTCCCGACAGCAATTATGGTCTGTGTCAGTAAAAACAGCTTAAAAACCTGAGCCTTTGAATGTTATGGCAGTAAACAATCGCGCAGGAGTACAACATTTATTCCGGCCAGTTGCTGTTTAACGTGCTGTTTGTTATCGGGAGAGGAGTCGTAGGTTGAAGGTTCCCGGGAGGATTTTCGGGGTGAATGCTGTGGTAACCAGCGAGGGTAGTACTCTATCGAAAGATTGATGAAGAAATCAGAAGTTAGTGTGACAAATATTATGCCAGAATTTCTACATAGTCATATTTAGTACATATATAATATGAACCATATATATAATAAACATAGGCTTTCTATGAGAAAAACCCGAATTTGCCCCGAATTTGGTATGAATTTGGGGAGAATGAGACAGAAAATAGACCTGCAAATAGCATGTAATCAACAGGTTAAAAATTTGGTTTGTGTGACAAATTATACAGAAAAAATATTAAAAAAAGTTGAAAACAGCTAAGGGAGGGAGTGGTTTTGGGTGTAATTACGCACACATATTTTGGAAAACATACCATTTATTTGGAAAATTGAGTGGGGTTGTTGATTTGAAAAATTGCCTGTTGACACTAAACTTTTACAAGCTGATAAAGAGCCGTTTTAACCCGATCACCAACGGTAATCTCAACAAAGAGTTCTATTTGAAATACATTCGGTGGATGATTGGCTATGCTCTTAGCGGCTGCTTTAGGTTTTTCGGATTAGATCAGATGGGAAAACTTCTTCTGAGTAATACCGGATTTTACAACCCGTAAGGGATGAAATTACTTCAGAATATAAAATATTGGCGTCGAAGGAATCCCGGAAGGGGTGGTATAAAGCAATCTATTATGGCTGATATGTTTAAAATTGATATTTGAATTCACGACTTGGCATCATTCTAAATTGGTCAATAAAAGGTCATAGAATATTGAGCTTTGCCTCCCGGTTTTGATTGTCCATATGGTTAAAAAAAACAGAGAACGGATCAAATCCGTTCTCTGTTTACCGATTTACAAAGAGAGGTGTAAACCCGATCATTATTGTTACTGTTCCTTTGTTTTGTGAAATTTTGATTAACAGGTAATAATCGGGTCATGTCTGTATAGACAAATTGGAAAGGTAAATGTCAATACCTGAGTCTGTCAGGTAAGCTACAATTCCAGTTTCTTTACCAGCGACTGACTTCCTCTGGTGATTCTCAGAAAGAGAATATCATTATGTGACTCTGGTAATGCAATACGGTTATCATACCTGCCATTAAATTTACGTAGCGATTCATCATGTATTAAAGCGCCTTGATCATCAAACAGTTGTATCTGTAATTCACCTTCTCCCGGAGCGTTGAACCGAAGGGTTAGTTGTTGCTTTCTTCTAAGTAAATTAGCTCCAAGATCATCAATACCAAGAGGGACTACCTTTTTCCCGGGCTTAAGATCAGTCCGCCTGAGCCGATTGATCTCGTCAGCTGTAAGGTCTGATAACCTGGCAGATCCTGAGTTTCCCGGGTCAAAAACAAAACGATCTCTGCCGAAAGGTCTTTCATCTTCCCGGGTTCCGGCTCTTCGCCTGATGTTATACCGGAAGGGTTCGTTATTCTTTTTGGATGCAAATCCGTAGACATGATACTTACGGGTCGAGTCGGAGATAATCGTGTCACCATCCAGCCAGTTGCTCTCGACAGAGATCTGACCGTTGTCGTCAACAATTGTATAGACCATTTTGTCATCACCCTCCAGCATGATTGTGTCGTTGCCACCACGAAGTACCATAACTTTTTTGATCTTCTTGCAAGATTTGCCTTCCAGGCTATCGGGCTTTTCGATGTATACCCAGACCCCTTTATGTCCGGGGTTTCCCCGAAAAAAGTGCATCCGGGGTAGAATATGGTTTTTACCATCAAAGAAATCACCCTGAAAATCAAATTCGGGCATCGGCGGCATGTTCTCCAACTGATCTGATAATTCATCAAAATCAGCAATTCGTACTTTCATATCGTCAAAAAACTCTCCATCCGGGATCATAGAGAGATCTGGTGCTATAAAAGTGAAGGCTTCATCACCCGGATGAAGATTGGCAAGGTAATCGGATAGTGAGTCCATTCGCAGGCCAATGGCTGCCATTTTTCTTTGAAGCCGTTGTTGCATGCTATCGTTCATAGCATTCTCATCGGGTAAATCACCTGGGTGCTGAGCTGACAGGCTCAATGGTGTCGCCAGTAACGTGATTGCTACTGCACAAGTGGCGAAGCAGGTAAACAGCCTGAATTTGGGGATAAATGTTTTCATGATGGTTAACGAATTGATTAATGATGCAAAACTATCGTAATCAGGACTCAGGAAAGGTTAATGGCTGGTTAAAACTGGTTAATATTGGGTTAAAGTTGCTCCGGAAGATCGCTAGTTTTCATACTTTTGTCTCATGAACAAACGCCTCATACGAATTGTCATATTGTTTACCGGTATCTCTCTGGTAGGTATCGTCGGACTGCAGTTTCTGTGGATTCGTAATGCATTACGGCTCCGTGAAGAGCAATTTGACCGTGACGTCACTCAGGCATTACAGGAAACAGTCAGGCAGATGGCCGAAAATCAGGAAATGTATTTGCTGCGTGATCGAATGAAATGGATAGCCGGGATGGATTCTCTGATGAGTAAACCAGCAGTGGAGCAGGAAAGAAAAAGCACAACAGTCAAACAAGTTGCAAGGAAAAGCAACAAACCGCTTACACCCCGTCAGCGTTACCTGCAGGTTATTAAGGAGCAACGACGCCAGGATTCTCTCCGCAGGATAGCTTACCACCATTTCAGGCAGGATACCATCCGTTTCACTTATTACGTTAACGGGCAGCCTATGACAGTCAATACACCTGTACCCGATCTTAATGTTTTCAGTCAATCTTTCAATATTCAGTTTTATAGTAATGATGAGGAGATGCCTTCTCCCGGTTTTCCACCCGAAGACGTTTTCTCAGATTTCTTCCAGGGGCAATCCTATATCCGGGGAGACCAACAATTCGGAGAAAGGTATGGATTAAGGGGCCAAAGACAGCCTAAACGTGATCGGGAAAAGGATTCTTTACAACAGGTGCTGAATAACCTGAAGCAAAAATTCGAAAGCCAGAATGAAGCGCTCAGCCGGATGATGGAAGAGATCAAGAACCTGCAGCAACCATTGACATTACAATTGGATGTACCAGGCACACGTGATATGCTGGCCCGTAATCTACAATCCCGAAACATATTATTGCCCTTTGAATATGCACTTATCACCGGGAAAAATGATACCCTTAATCAATCTGAAGCTTTCCACCTTACTACTCCCCAGAAAAGTTATAATACCGATCTTTTCCCCGAGCGTTTTCTGCAAACCGGTGACAGGTTAACCCTTTATTTCCCGGGACGCCAAAAGCACATCCTGGGGCAAATGGGATTCATGCTGGCAGGCTCTCTCGGTTTTACCCTGCTGATCGTTTCGGCCTTTATCTCTACTGTACTCATAATACTCAGACAAAAGAAAATCTCGGAGATAAAAAGTGACTTCATTAATAATATGACCCATGAGTTCAAAACACCTATTGCCACAATCTCTCTTGCTACCGATGCTATCGTAAACCCTCGTGTATTGTCAGATGGCGAGCGGGTAAGATATTATACCGGTGTTATCAGGGAAGAGAACAGGAGAATGAACCATCAGGTGGAAAGTATCCTTAAAATGGCGTTGCTCGAGAAAAAAGATTTCGGGCTTCGTCTCGAGCAGCAAGATATACATGAACTGATTTCCCGTGCTATTGAACATGTAAGCCTCCAGATTGAAAAGAGGGGTGGGTCAATTACTTTTAACCCAAAGGCAGGCGATTCAGAGGCAAAGGTTGATGAGATCCATTTCATCAATGTGATGTATAACCTGCTCGATAATGCCAACAAGTATTCACCTGAAGTCCCGAGAATAGATGTTACCACCCGCAATGAAGGCGAGTTCATACTCATCGATGTATCAGACAGCGGAATGGGGATGGATCGCGATACACAGCAGCATGTTTTTGAGAAATTCTACCGGAAATCTACCGGAAATATACACAATGTGAAAGGTTTCGGTCTTGGGCTCAGTTATGTCAAAGCTATTGCCGAAGCAATGGGTGGCGGTGTAAACGTTAAAAGTGAACCTGAAAAGGGTAGTTGTTTTACCATTAAAATTCCAGTTAGCCATGAATAATTATAATCCAAGTGTTTTTCTAGTTGAAGATGATCTCAACTTTGGCGCAATTTTAAAGTCATACCTGGAGTTGCAGGACTTTCAGGTTACCTGGATTGATGATGGAAGGAATGCGCTCCCTGCCTTTCTTAAGGGGCAGTTCGATATTTGTATCCTCGATGTTATGTTGCCCCATGTCGATGGGTTTACAATTGCCAAAGAGATCAGGAAAACACACCACGCGATTCCGCTAATATTTCTGACCGCTAAAACGCTAAAAGCCGATATCGTGGAGGGATTCCAGTCGGGTGCCGACGACTATATCACCAAGCCCTTTGATTCGGAGGTATTGTTGTTTAAAATCCGAGCCATTCTTAAGCGAAATACAGAGTCGATGAACCGGCAAAAACAGCAGGAATTCGTGATTGGTTCGTATCAGTTTAATGCCCATTTGCGTACAATTACCCGAGGATCAGAATCCAAGAGGATTTCACCCAAAGAATCGGATCTGCTTCGCCTGCTTTGTGTTGAAATGAACAGCGTTCTTCCAAGGGAAATGGCGCTCAGAACAATCTGGGGCGACGATAACTATTTTACCACACGCTCTATGGATGTATTTGTCAGTAAACTGCGCAAGTATCTCGCCGATGACCCAAACATTGAAATCGAGAACATTCACGGAACAGGGTACAGGTTGATGGTAAAGGAGGGTTAATTTATCTGGCTGTATAGCGATCTTCAGACTATGTCGCTCAGGGCTTAACGCTATAATCCTCCATTGAGGTTAGGTTCAATAAATTGCATGAATCAAAATTACATTGACATGCTGACTTTTATTATGGTATTAGGTAGAAGATGCTTAATTTGAAGAATGGTGTGTCTCAGAATACGATCCTGCCAGCCCTCTATGTTGCACGCCAATAAATATACCTCTCTGAAATAGTATTTGCCAGTGTATTGTTATATGACTGGTTGTAAGGATGAATAATTCTCAGTGTAAGTTTTTTGTAGAATTCTTTTTCCAATCCTGGAAAAGGCCCACGGATAATAAATACCAATGGTTATAATTGTAAGCAAAGTTTGTCCCCAGATAAAGAAAAAATCATCTTCAGCATCTAATTCGTAACCAAATCGTAAAGTTTTATCGCTGCTCTCTGCAAAAGTCCTTTCAGCGAAATATTTATACAGTTTTAAATATCCTAACGGCCAGTAAATTCCCAATGTTATCATGATAAGTACCATCTCAGTCAATATTTTTAAACATGATGGTCCAAACTCAGTCTTCCACATCAATTGATATTCGTTGAATTTTATATTAATCATCCATTTAAAGGAAAGATACGTATAAGGAACCATAATAATCGTCGTCACACACTTGAATAATAATGAAAGTAAAAGCGACTGGTTTATTATCATTATATAGTCTCCCAACATTATAGTCAAAAAGATAATCGGAAGAAATACAGAAAGCAACAAAATTAGAAATAGCTTACCTCCTTTTCCCTGGAAATTAAAATGAATACCATTGACGGAGCAGCCATTTACTATGACACGGGTTATATCTCTTACAAACCAGGCTGTATAAATAAACAGGGTGACGATAGAGAAAATCATCCCTAAAATTATAGTTCCAAGGAAAGTGGCAAAATCACCATCAAATTTCACCTGACTATCGGAATATTTTACACTTTCTATTATAACCTTAAAAATATAAAACGAAATAATAAAGGCCACGAATATCAATCCAATAGACAAAAATCCGTTCATTGAAAACGAGTTCTCTGCATGAGTATGTCCCGTTAACGATTTGAAATAAAATACATATGGCAGAATAATCAAAATGTAGAATACTAACCAGACTGGTAGAAGCCGTGTACCAGTTAATGTGAAGTCAAAATGTTTTTTCATGTAATTGAATTTTTATCTGTTCTAGTTATTAAGTCTCATTGCCTGATTACGATTAATTTGGCCAGTCTTGCTCATTAATACATAAAAGCTGTAAGCATTTCAAACATTTTAATGTTATGTATATAATTATTAGAATCTTCTATTGTTTTATCGTCTATGAATCATAGAAACTTAGCATTGAAAAGTTTTACCTTTCATCAGATGTATTCTCTTTTCCCGGTCTTTTGCCGGGATGGTCAATAATCAATGCTTTGCCCTCGTTACTGTAGAAAGCTATTGGATAACAGTTTCTCATAATATCAGGCAGATATGTATATAGGTGTTACAAAATTAATCATTTTACCTCTCCGGATCAATATTATTCCCTGAAAATTGTTAAATACGTCATCAATAGTATCGTGTGTAGGTAAAATATAACGGCACTGTACTACATCAGGGCTCTTTGTTCCATCTTAATTAATCCGAAAACCTATAGGGTTTGTTGAGTCATAATACATGATCCGGCGAATGAAGTTTAACACATGCTCATTCGCCGGATCATAACTGCCACTCAGGATACTGTTTGTTTACACCACTTTATTTCATTTCTCCTAGCACTTTTTCCAATAACAGATTAAACTCCGACGGTTTTTCTATCATTGGATAATGCCCGGTTGCTGTAATTGTTTCCACCTGAAAACCATTCTTACAATGTTTTTTCAGTCCGTTTTCATTTGTTGGAAAACCATCACTGTTTATTAAATACAGCCTGTAATTAAGTTGTTCCAGTCTTTGCGCATCGTTAGTGGCGTATTGCATTTGCTTCATACACGTCTCATAGCCTATAACGGGATCACTGTTTGCAAAATCAGTTTTTATCCTCTCTTTCACCTCATTTGACGTTGTCGGGTGAAAAAGCATCAAATCAGCATAGGCAGGTGCAGTATTTTTGAAATCCTTTTCAAGCAATTGAAAAAAGTCGTTCATCTGGTTCAGTTGTTCCGGTGTAAATACAACGTCAATTAATTTGAAATTATCGATACCCACAATGCCAACTATTTTAGGGTTATTGGTCAGTGCTGTTTGCAATATGATTTCTCCTGACATGGAATGCCCGACGATTACTACATGTTTAAGGTTCATAATATCAATAAATGCTGTAACATCATTGGCATATTCCTCAATTGTCCAGTTGGTTCTTTCGGCGGTGGAATTACCAAAACCTGGCAGGTCAATCGCGAAAACGTTGTAATGTTTAGAAAAATAATCAACCTGATCCATCCAATAGGTTCCGTCGATACACCATCCATGTAAAAAGAGAAGTGCTGTGTCGCCCTGTCCCTGTTGAAGATAACTGATTTTAACTTTTTTCTCTCTGAGGGAGATTTGTTTGGTTTCTGCCCTTTGTTGTGCCTGTGCCATGCTTACATTCGATACAAGTGAAGCAATGACGATGAGTAAAACTGCTATTTTTTTCATCTCTGTTTGAATTTGGCGCAAAGGTAAAAGGGACATAGGACAGCCCTTTGTCAGGGGTCTAAAATATTTTTTTCGAACGTTCTTCCAGATAGTGTTCAATGCTGAAAGCTCTATCTGGATTGAAATGTGTTCGTTGTAAATTAAGCTCCTGTATCCTGTCGAGGCGAAACTCCCTTATCTCTTGCCGTAACTCACAAAAGGCAATAGTTGTCCAGACAGCACCGTTGAAATAAACCGCGTAAGGATGGATCGTCCGTTCTGTTAACTCTTCTTCCTTTTTTGACTGGTATCTTATTTTCAGCTTTTCGCTCTCTGTAATCGAACGCTGAATGGTGTCCAGATACAAGCTTGTCGGTGCCCAGGGTTTATGAAACCCGATTCTTGAATCTAAAAACTCCAGTTTGTCTTTATTGTCGGGTGGTAAAACTGCTTTAATCTTTAAAAGTGCCGATTCGTAGTTCTGTTTAAGAGAATCTTCGGTGTGGTAGTTTAGGATTTTACTGGTTGTTACCAAAGCTCTTGCTTCTTCCATCGTGAACATTACAGGCGGCAACCGGTACCCCTCTACTAAGAAGTAGCCTTTTCCTTCTTCTTCACCGATTGGAACACCTGCAAGCCTTAATGTCTGAATATCTCTGTAAATGGTCCGGTTGGTTACTTCAAACCGTGAAGCTATTTCACGGGCAGTTGTCAGTCGTTTAGATTGAAGTTGTATGAGTATGCTTGTAAGCCTGTCGAGTCGGTTCATTTTCTGCGCGGGGTTTCGTTAGATTGATGCAAACAGTGGCAGCATGCAATGTTATGGATTAAGGAGCGACTCATTTTCAAACCACTTGTCTTTTGATTAAAGCCACAACACTTGTATAACTTTTGCACCACCATTTGTTATATGGTTTGTTTGCACCGGTCTAATTTCTGTTTTTCATTAAGGTTTCAATTTGTTTTTTGCACTCGGCATTATCAGGATTTAGCTCAATTGATTTTTCATAATTAATTAAGGCTAAGTCATTTTGATGGTTCTTTCTATATGCTTCAGCAAGCTCCTGGTAAGCGTCCCAGGAATCTGGTAATAATTTGACTTTTACCAGGTAAACTCCGATGGCAGCTTTGTAATTCCCTTTATCCATCCAGCTACTGCCTGTTTCTTCAATCTTTTTTAAAAATGTCCGGATTAATTTTAAATCTTTCGCGAAAAGAGTTTGAACTACCAGATCATACCGTAGCGAATCGCTTAATATATCTTCATCTTTAAGTAAATCCAATTCGTTTCCGATGGCATTGTAATCTTTCAAATAATCTTGTCCTTTTTTATTTTCGGGGAATAATTCCGGAATAGTCAGACTGTGATTATTTTTTGACAGTTCCTTATCTAAGTTGAATTTAATTACATGAGTATAGTCACGAAAGAAATACAAATAAATAGTTCCTTCCGTCAGGTCATAAACAGTTGTGTACATTGTTCCGGCTCCCCAAACCCTTTCCTGGTGCATTGTATCCATGACCGAGGTACAAAAACTGATAGAAGTATCCTTGCTATTTTCCAGATATCTCCTCCCTTTTTGATAGAAGGAGAGGGGAATATCACACTCATTTTTTTCCTGTGAAGGATAAAAATTTGAAACAATATAACTCTCTTTATCCCCGATAATAAGAGAATCTCCTTCGGCTATCAGGTATTTGCCCGATTTATCAACGAAAAAAAACATCGATGTTTCCAGCCCCGATAAATTGAACCTGCTCAAATATTTTTTTACTTCAAAAACACTTGCACAACTTCTCATTATTTCTTTCAAAAAGTTTGTGCTGAGTGCCTTTTTCCCTGATGTATCACTTATCGCTTTATAATCTTCTGCAAATCCATCGAATACCAGGCCTGCCTGGTTCATTCCACCCTGAGGCCAAAAGTTGTCAAATCCGACATACATCGCCCCATATTCTCCTTTCACCCCTTTTTCAAACCAAATTCGATCATTTGGATTCCAATAATCCTCATTATTCCCCACCATCGTTTTTCCTTGCATCGTAATTTTAAACATACTGCAACTAAACGAATCGGGAATCAAAACAAACCCCGAGAAAATTAATAGTATAAACGATGTGGTTAACCTATTTTTTATCATAATGTTGCAAATTTCTTCATTTTATTTTGTCCGTTTACGTCTGATAATAGGGTGTCTTGCATGATTATACACGATAACCTGACTGTTAACTCTGATAAATATGAAAGCCTCAAACATTAGAAAACCGATGAAACTGCCTACACCGATCCATATCCTGTCAGTCTTCTTATTTATTCACAATTTCTCTGCCGAACGGAGTTAAAGCCAGGCCTGCCAGTTTAAAATGTTGTTTAGCGAAAGGTATCCCAATAATTGTAATGCCGAGGAGGATTCCAAAAAACAGATGGGACATACATATCCAGATACCTCCTGTCAGAATCCAAATCAGATTCATTACAGTTGACAGGCAGCCTGTACCTTTATCTACAGAGCGGGTTTCTTTACCAAACGGCCACAGCGCTAATTCCGCCAGTTTTAATGTTTGCAACGCGAAAGGAATTCCGATAATCGTTACAAACAGGATAATGCTTGAGATTAAATACTCTATGGCAATAAATATTCCGCCAAAGAGCAGCCAGATTAAATTTCCAATCGTTTTCATGATGATAATGTTAGCATGTGCTAAGATATTGAATTGTTATTTAACCAATGTTATACCAGTGCAAACACCATTGTGAGGTTAACATTTCTTTTATGGATAAACGCGCTAAATAAGTCAATCACAACAACCGGATGTTGAATATTTCAACCCAATTGTCAATCCTTACTTTGCAGTAATCTTTAATGCTTTCAATAGTAACGAAGTCCGTATGAGGTTACTTTGCATAGACCTTGTCGTAGTCAGCGTACTCCTTTGAACCACATTTGAAACAAACGGTTCCTTTTCCATCTCCGCAATCGCTGCAATACTTTGTGCCACATTTCCGGCAGGTATGTACCGGGAAATAATTCGATGAAAAAGATTTTTCAGCTTTACGTCCGCAATTCGGACAACTGCTATAATCGCTCATAATTTTAGGAATTGATTTTGTAAATAAGAGTTGAAAAGCCAGGGTTCGTATATTGATCTCGTACTCTTTCTCTCATTGGGTTCCTTGCCTCCGAAGGAAGTTCATAATGTTGAGCTATCTCTGAAAATTACAACGGAAAGCACAAGCTTTGTGGCGGAAATTGAAAATTAAGTCTGTCGGCCTATTCTGATTTTTATTTGAAGCTAAAATACATATATTCAGAATATAACCCAATGAAGATTATATTCAATGTTATGCACTTTATTTTTTTATTACTTTTTCAATCTTGAGAATATTTTGATTTAAGTCGGTAATTTTCAACAGATAAATACCCTTATTGAAGTTGCTGCAATCTACTTTATAAGTGGTTTCTGTAATGTTCTTTTTATCTATCATTTTTCCTTCGCAATTGAATATTTCCAGATAATAAGAGTCTTTGAGATTTCCATCATAAGAAATTGACAAACAACTACTGAATGGATTGGGTTGTATTTTTATTGCAGGTTGTATTGGAATGTCTTTGATGGTGGTCGGTAAAACAACAGTAATTTTAGAGTATAGAATATCTGTTAAAAATCCAATATCATTATTTCTAATTGTAATAATGCAATAGAAAGAACCAGTTGTTCCCGGCATACCAGTGATTAGGCCTGTTGTTTCATTAAATTCAAAATATTCCGGGATTACATCACCAATTAATGAAAATGAGTCAATATTGCTAGTGTCAGTCAATTGCAGCTGAAATTCATAATATTCATTTAAATAGGCGGTGTCATAATATTCAGAGGCTATTTTTGGATAAAACTCCTGGATGAAGCAGGAATTATAAACAGTGTCCATATAAATAATCGTGTCACTTTTAGAACAACACAGTAAATCCGACCCACCACCTGCAAATCCGGCTCCGTGTAAGCCACTATTAAGCAAGCCATATTTACTCCCGATTCCTTCAATCCAGATATCAGAAATGCCACCCATATGTGGGGATGAAAAGAAAAACTGCTTTCTTGAAATACTATTAAAATTAACAGACTTAATACTGTCGCAAATTAACAACACATCTTCAAAACCAACATAATAATTATCAATTATCACACTATCTCCAACTGTTAAATCAAAATCATAAAGTAAACCTATTTCCCCCGGATCCCATTTTGCGAAGTATACTTTTTTGCTAACCGTATCTTCTATAAAGTAACCAACCTGATCCCAGTCTTGTTGCAGGGAGTCTTGTGATTCATAAACGTTGAAAAAAGTACTGTCATTAAATATTACCTCTCCTACAATTTTAGTTGTTCTGGTACCACCACATTGCATGACATTCCATGTCCATGCACCATAATAGACGGTATTCCATTTTTTTGTCGTGTCTACAATTTGACTAATACTTTGACTAAAAGTCAGAAAAGAAATCAGTAGAAAGAGTGTTGTGAATAGTGTTTTCATTTATCATTATATTGAGCATTACGGTTGGTACATGTTGTTAGGGTGGATTTCGGAGAGCGTTCCTTTCCGATAGGACGGAATTGCGAAACGAGAATCCAGCGAACGACACACCACGAACCCCGCAATGCAATTTACAATTTATTAGCATCTGTTATTTTTTCCTTCTTGATGCAAGCTGTTTTGTTATTTCTACATTTATTCTTGTTCCATGTACAGCAGATAAATATTTCATATCTTCTATAATTTCGGTCATTAAATCTTCTATTAACTCTTCCTTATTAACAATGTCTGCAAAATCGATTGGTGTATCATTAGCGTCAATTCTATGAGCAATTTCTTTAGCTTCCTGAATATTCTTGTAGGATTGAGTTAATTCATTAATTGCTTGAGCTTTCTCTTTTAATACTCTTGCGGACAAATATTCATTTCCGAGTTCCCATTTGTCTTTAATATAATGGATAAAAGCTCTCCAAATTCTTTTTTCTCTCTTCGTTTTTACCTTTGGACTTCCAACAAAGCCAAGTATCGAAGTTTTTTCTTCGGCAATTGCTTTCATAAATATGAATTTGAAAGTTCAAAAACCCTGATATCCTCTTTTGAGAAAACTATCCCGTTTCCTCCATGCAGTCTATATAATTTATTAATCTTTGTTAGAAGTTTAACAATATCATCTTTTGAGGCTGTTCCTTTATCGATATATATATTCAATCCCTCAAAATTCAGTTCAAATTCTTCCTCTTTTTTTAAGATTTTTTGAGAAGTTTTTGGTTTTGATTCATTTACTTTAATGTTTCTGCCACTTACTTCTGAATTGTTTAATTCTTTGATAGCCTTAGTGGCTTCAGCATCATTATCCATTTCAACGAATCCAAAACCTTTGCTTCTTCCTGTGATTTTGTCACTGATAATTTTGGCGGATGTTACTTCGCCATACTCTTCAAAAATTTCTTTTAAATCTTCCTCACCTAAGTTAAACGGAAGATTTCCAATGTAAATGTTCATATTTCTTAGTTTATAATTGATGCTAACTAGTATATATCATCATAAACATATCACTTTCAATCATAACCTGAATTATCATTATATTGATTTACAAGCTGATCGAGCGGTCTTACAATTTTCCTGGTAGCTTTTGGGGTGATGTGTGTATAAACCATCGTGGTTTTTACACTACTACGTCCAGGTAGTTCCTGAATATATCGC
This sequence comes from Bacteroidota bacterium, assembly GCA_003250395.1. Taxonomy (GTDB): domain Bacteria; phylum Bacteroidota; class Bacteroidia; order Bacteroidales; family TTA-H9; genus GWE2-42-24. The sequence goes on from QKGM01000012.1 coordinate 34,893, forward strand.
AAGTCTGTTCCGCTTTCAAGCAGGTGGGTGGCAAAACTATGACGTAAGGTGTGTACTGTGGCTTGTTTCACAAGTCCTGCTTTTTGTACAGAGCGTTTCATCACTTGTTGCACGGGGCTTCCGCTCAGTTCTTCGCCCTTATACTCCCTTGGTTCTATGGGAACATATTGCTTCATACGAAAATGATTTTGGTTTATATGTTATCAGGTTACAAATATAAAAAGAAAGGATGGTCATTGTAAAAGTATTACCCTGAATAAGTCCCCCAGGTTGGATCATCCAAAGCCAAACCCATGCAATGGCTTAATCTCCTTCTAAAATTCCGCCTGATTTGCACAGAGAGGGAAAACTTTGCCTTCAGGTCACTAAAAAAGGGGAAAAACATCCATTTATTGCTCTATTCTATCAGAACCAGATAGATTTAGTAACCTTAAATTCAGTAATACCTTCCACCTCAACAGTCGGTTTTTCTTTGAATTATTCCAATAATTGCCGCTAAGTACATAGCCTGTTATGGGGTGTAGTTCAACCTGTACACCTCGCTGGGTCTTGCAGACCGCCTATGGTTCTACTTATTGTGTGCTAGGCATTATTCATTGATTTTCATTGGAATAAATCCTTCCTCCTCCAGTTTTTTAATTACACTTCTAATCAAAAAGTTGTTTGTGAAGTTTATATGGTATTTTCTGACATTATCCTGTTCACTGGCAATCATCTTTTTTACTTTCAATTCTCTGATGTATCTTGAAATAGATGTCACATGATTTTCTTTTAAAACCTCTTGAATATCTGAATTTTGCACAACTTGTTTCTCAACAGTTACTTTAAGTATCTTATATTCTCTATTATCAATATATTTCATTGTTTTTGAATAATCCAGAGCAGGAATAAGAATTGAGTTCTTCAAATATTGATAGTCAAGCAACATATCAATTTTATCTATTTCAGCTTTTAAACCTTCTAAAACATAAGTACACCAGTCAATTAATCCATCATCACTATAAGTATCTGCACCTGAAAGAAATTTGTAGTATTGTTCTCTATCATTACAAAAAATGGCGGTTGGATTTAAAATTCTACCAACATGAACATTAAAACCAGCTTTAACAAGTAGCGCATAAGTAAATAATCTGCCTACCCGACCGTTACCGTTTCCAAATGGATGAATCCACATAAAACGATGATGAGCTATTGCCATTTTTAACAAATCGTATTTGGGCGACGATTCCTCATTGATAAAATCAAAGAGTTCTTGCATATAGCTATCTACTTGCTGTTGAGTTTCAGGTGGCTTATGTGATGCCCCTTTTATTTCCACAGCATGATTTCGATAGGTGCCTGGATTTGAGTCTCCTTCACCTTTTGGAGGTGGTGTCAATCCATCAACTATCATATGATGAAGATTACTGATAAAAAATCTACCGATTGGAATTTGTTCAGACTCTTGTTCAATATAAATTATACTTTTCTCAATATTTCTAATTTCTTGTATTTGTTCATTAACATATTCTCTTTCCTCAAGTTTCGTTTCAATAAATTCTGATATTGTAGTATTGTTCCCTTCAATTCTGGCAGAACCAATACTTTCAAGTGTCTGAAAAATACTCTTAAGTTGAAAAAAAACATGTGGATGAGTTGTTCCTCCAAGTCTCTTTTTTCTTAGATGGTCTAACTCAATTACCAGGTCAGTTAATCTTGAATCAAAAGATGGTTGTACAAGTCGTATATCTGAATGCTTAAATTTAGCCATAATCAGCAAAAGTTATTTACTAAGGATCTACTAAATAATTAGCACAAATATATACAAAATACAATAATTCAAATGGATATGAGGTCAAATATTTTGTTTTTAATTAGCAATTGTATTCAGGAAGAATTAGCAGGAAGAAAATCTGCAAACTGTCACATGCTGCGTCATTTTATCTTGTACACAGCAGATGAACCTAAATGTAGTTGGGGATTGCGGGTTGCTTTCCTGTCGAACCCGATGCCTCTTTTGCGGGCTGCGAACTTTGTTGTCCGCACCGAAACCGCAATTGTCATATATTTTTTGTTAGCGGTTCGTTGTTTTATTTTCCCATCCCTTTTCTTCTCTCATATACTTCTCCAATATACTTTTCAATATATGGTTTAACGTCTGTCAATTTTGCGATACCATTAAACTTAATAATTTCTTTCCCCAAATATCCTCTTAAACTACTAATAAGTTCACCATTTCTATATGATAAAATTAGCGAATTATTCACTGAGGCTTTTCCATCGAGTTCTAAGGCAAATTCAATAAGCTTTTGCGAACAAAACTTTGCATCTGAAATAAGCTTTTCTATTGGTTTTGAGTTTGCTCTTACTTGGCAAGTCAAATTGTGTGAAACAAACTTTTCAACACTACTGTCTGGAAGGCTCAAAAATGGATGTCCAACTTGAAGTTCTCTTTTAAATAAACTGGTTTTGTCCTGCTCAAACCAAAATCCTCTGGCAATAACTTCTACAAACTGGTCATGAAATTTGAAAACATAATGAGAAAAGTCCGTCAACATTTCGTTCACGTCACAACCAAATTCGTATGAACTGCCATAGTTTCCATTCTCATAGTCGAAACGTTCTTTTAGCCACTTTGAATTTTCAATTTTATATACCCATGGATATTCATGTCCTGCCTCAAAATCGTCAGGGAATGGTAAATTTTCTCCTCTGCAAATTTTCAAAGCGTCTAAGTTTTCAAATGTTATACGTCCGTATTGTTCGTCCTCAGTTTGAAAATATATTCCTGTTAGTTCGTCACTATATAAAACATCAGGACTTAAAACAAAGTCCGCAGCAACTGGTATAATAATTCCTTTCGCTAATTCCATTTGTCCATTTTCTCTATTGTGTCGTGTGTCGCCCTACAATGACCGCTTACGTTAAATGTATGAGTAGTAGCGGATTTCATAGCGGTTTCGTATCAAGTTACTAAGTAGCCAAAACTGCACCTTAACTAAATAGTCAAATCGGCAGATTTGGCGGGGCTGATTAGAACCACTACCGCCCGAACACCCACAGAAACCGTATTACTTATACATATTGTTGTAGGGCGTTATTCCTCATTAATCAATGCTTTTTTAATATTCCAACTATCATTTATTTTCTCAAAGTAAAAGTCTATTACAATCCCTTCAGGTTTATATATTAATTGAAACTCCAAATTCTTTTCACCTACATTCCAATCACTAAATTCCAAGTAGTTTTCTTTTAGTTCTGATGGATTTAATCGAATAAGATGAACTTGACTACCAAACTTTTCAATCCCTTGCGCTGTGTATGGATTTATTAGTCCTGTCATTGCTATTTTCAAAGGAAGCCTATCTGGAAATTCATCGACATGATAGTATTGTTGGAGTTCAGGATAGTTTATGGCTTGTTGTATTATATTATTAATTATTCTTACACCAATCTTATCGTATATACTTTCAGATAAATCAGAATGTGATATCCCAACTCTTTCGAGATATTTTCCATCGATATACATTACAGTATTTTTATCATAAATTGCCGTTTGTCCAGCTTTAGGAACCGAGTCTATGTAATTAAAACAAATCATATCCATAGTAATCAGAGCTTTCCCTTTATATATTTCTCCTTTTCTCAATCCTGCTGATTCAAATTCAAAAGTACTGTCCTGATAAATCCTTAAATACACCCATCCAAGTGGAGCTTCCCTATCGGCTGATAATATAATTACTTTATCATCTTGTCCCTCTTTTTGTTTTGAATCAAAGCTACACGATGTAAAAATCAAAACTACGATTGCTATTTGTACAATTCTATTCATAATTTTTCCATTCAATTCGAGGTCTGTGCCCTAATGCCCTACAACTAGTATATATCATCATAAATATATCACTTTCAATGAAGACCTGAATTATCATTATATTGATTTACAAGCTGATCTAGTGGGCTTACAATTTTCCGGGTAACTTCTGGTGTGATGTGTGTATAAACCATCGTGGGAAAAACATAAGCATATGTAATTCATTTACAGTTTACGTGTTTGTTACAGGCCATTTACTTTTAGGCTTTGCTCGGCTGTTGTTCGTGCCTCAACCAAACCTATGTCTACAGGCTTTTCATGTTCCTTTTTCAGTATTTTTTCTAACCTTAAAAAATAGTATTAAAATTTATTCTTTTACTATTCATTGCTTTAGTATAGGCAGAGCCTACAAAGATATATTCGACTGAGGCATGAGCCTCAGCCGAACCACCTGGAGCTTTATTACAGCATCAGACCAGCGGGGTCGGCAAAAAAGCGGTGGCAGACAGACAAGCTCTTTTGCAATTTATCGTCTGAGTGCTGGCTCGTGTGAATTGCAAATGTACTTGGCTGTGTGGGGGGTTATTCCCTATGTCTTACTCTACAATTCATTTTTTTTAATTCTTCATTTTCAAAGTAATTAAGAGATATTCTATTTATTATATTACAAAATCTTATCACAAACATTTGTAAATGTGCAGCATCCGAAGCAATATCTTTATCGTTCGAAAGGTGATCGATAATTGCATCAGAAACAATCATTATAAACTTACTCTTGGCTCTAGTTAGACTTACATTAAATCTCCTTGGGTCCAAAATAAATGATTCTTCAGATGCCACAAAATCTTTATCTGAAACAGTATAACTCGCGATTACAAGATCTCTTTCCTGTCCTTGAAATCGATCAACTGTATCAATAAAACTTCTATCATTAAGTTCAATATCAGATTCAAGTAATAGGTTTTGAATTTGCGAACGCTGCGCACGGTGCGGTGTAACAATGCCTATTTTATTATTAATAAATTCGTCAGAATTAAATTCATCGCCCAGAGTTAATTTATAAAGACAACACAGTGCAGCTGTAATCTGGGACTCGAAAATATTTGAGACCGTATGAATAGAATGAGGGTAAGTAATGACAATAATTGGTCTTTGGGGATTCAAAATGGAAAGATATTCATCATTCCAAACAAGATTATCAGGCCAATTTTGAGGTTTACTATGAGGAAGTTCTATTTGAAGTAAGTTTCTTGGATTCTTTGAAGTTAATTTTCCATTATAGAATCTACGATTGGGCCATTCGTTTATGTTCCAGTTACTCCTGTAATTATCAACAATAGTCTGAGGTTCTACTCCGTGCGTATCTTTCATATACGAATAAATACAGTCATATAATCCATCAGATTTATCCTCCATCTGAAAACCATGAATTGGGCCTAATTGTTTGTCATCACCAGCTAATACTAAATGACCTTCTAATTTCATATTAAGAAAATATGCAGCAGCATGTTCGACTTTTACTTGTGAAGCTTCATCAATTAATAATAAATCAAACCATTTCTTATCTGATGCATCCGAGCGTCTATCTGATTTTGATAAATTATAAAATTGTTTCCAGGTACTACCGCAAATAGAGATACTTATATTATTGTCTAATTCTTGTTTTAAATATCTCGCTTCATCTGAATATACAACAGTATCCTGAATTTTGTGATGAACAAATGGGCTCCCAGAACTAGAACGGATTCGATAAATATTAATAGGATTATCAAAGTTGCCCTTTTCAGATTCACGCTTTTCTAATACAACCAAAATGTCAGCAAGTAGATTATCAATTGCTGTCCAAGTAGAAGAACCAACACCTATGCTAATATTAGTATGATTAGCAATGGCATTCTCAATCCAACCCAAAACAATTGCTGCTAAAGTTGTTGTTTTTCCTGTACCTGGAGGTCCCCATAGTAAGGTAACCCTGTTTTCAAAAGAATATTTAAATACTGAAGTCTGTGATTCATTTAAAGGATTCTTTAACGATGGATTAATGTAATCTAAAAGTGAATCAGCATCATATGCTTTATTTGCAACTGATAACTGGCTATGATCATGTAAAAAACTGTATGCTGGTTCTTTCATAATTTACTGTCTTCTTGTTCTACTTGGTGCCCTGCCTCCAATTAATCTTAATACGTTTTCTACATCAGCTGTTTCATAATCTTCAAATACAGGATCAAGTACCATTGGTTTACTTAAATCAAGTAAACCATACTCAATTCCAAATTGAAAAATCTGAGAGCTAAAGTTTGATATCTCAACAATTAAATATGGTATTTCGGCAGTACTTTCTAATTTTAAGATATTTACTCTAAATATGCTTGACAAGTTTTTATTTATCCAATAATTAGCCAATTGAACACCTGCATTATCTAATAGTTCTTGAGCCATATAATAATTAACTCCAAGAATTGGATACCACTTTGAGTAAATACTTACGCCGAGTTCTTCATTTGACAAACAACATAGAAAATCACCTTCTTTGAACTTACTATCTCTCGAATTCTCCGAAAACTCAAATGCCATAATGTTTGAAGAAATGAGAGAATTATTTGTATCTCTAATTTCCTGAATCTGAACTTGGTAATTATCTGTTTTGTTTACTAATCCACGAATTGAAATAAATCGTGATTCCTTCTCTTCAATAGGTAAGGAAGTATCATGCATATTTTCTATCTCTTGCGAAATTGCATTAAGTTTATTAAAAACTACTAAATTCCTTGATTTTTGCGGAATCCTCATTTGAGAAGGCTTTGATGCAGAAAATGGAGGTTTTTTTAAAACTAATTGATTGCCACAATATTCTCTAAGTCTCATAACAACCTGTTGTAATGCAGAAAGGTGAATCTTAACAGACCTTCTTATTCCCTCATGAATTTCATCCCTAGTATATTTTCTCTTACCTTTTGCTTCCGAGTGTCTTAAAAAAACATCATCCTTCCATAATTCGTATGCCCTTTCGAAAGGAATTTGATCATTTAAAGGAGTGGAAAAACCAAAAGAATGGTAGAATTGAAATAATGAACCATCTTCTTTTAGAAAAGGATAAAATTTATTTGCAGTCTCAATCAAAGTGTAATCATGAGGTATTGGTAAACCAACAAGTTGTTTTATTACTCTTTTAACAATAGTGCCAGGTTGAGACTTATAAATTTCTAAATCAGGAGGTAATATATCATCTGGTGGAAACAATCTCATTAATAATTCAATTCTATCAACTACATCTGGGTGATTCATATGCCTTTTAATCATCCTCATAAACTGGGTAGCTTCAAGTTGACTCCAAAAAAATGCGTGCGCAGTCATTTTTCCAAAAGCGCTATCTCTTTCTCCTGAATTTCTTTTTTGAGCTCTTATTGACTCATTATCTGAATCAACCTCTAAATACCAACTCGAAACAAGGTCAATAAATTCAATTAATCGATTACGTTCAGTATCTGGATTTAATTGCTCGACTCTTTCAACTATAAAAACCTGTTCATTAGTTAATGGGGGTTCCCCTTTAGTTCTTAGTGGTTTAAAATATACCCTTTTAGCACCTAAAGCAAATGTAATACCTGAACCTGGATCAAAATGTACAGTGATAAAAACACTCATGTCGACCCAATTAGGCATAAGTTGTGATTTTCTCTCCTTTACAATCTTAGGCTCGTTATCTTTTAATGCCTCAGCGCGCGCAAGAATTGCTAATTCATCCGCGCGAAGTTGATGATTAATTTTTTTTGCAGCATTCCAAGATTCTATATTTTGAATAATGGCAATAGCTAAATCTAAAGATTTATTAATGCCACGATCACATAGTAATTCTGCCTGAGTCTTATTAAGCCATGGTATTTTTGATAAGTGATCAACCTCAGAAGCCATTTTTATACAATAGCTAAGGTATTGGCAAAGTTGACACTTAGAACTTACATGCCAAGCAACTTGTAAGGGTGGTGTAGCTAAAATAGGAAGCATACGTTCTTTAAAAAACTCTTTAACATGTACTTCATAAATTTCATAAGGTACAGCTATTAAAGTTTCTTCTAAAGCAGATTCGGCTGGAGAGATTTTTCCTTCAGCTTCATGTTTCCTGAGTCGATTCTTAAATTCATAGGCATCATGGCTCCCAGGCCAGATTAATCCCTTCGCACTAACTCGATACTTATTATTCAATTTGTTTTCACGAATAAAAGCATCTAAGGCTATAGCATAAAATGTAACCTCCGTAAAATGTTTCAAAGACGCTTGAGCTGCCATTTTAACGTCAATTATATGCAACTCGTATTCAGGAGGTAATTCATCTTCATCCTGAATTAGTGGTGATTGTGTATTATAAGGTCTAATCCAAATTATGTCTGGAATAGCACGAGATGGTTCGATTCCATATAACTTGTATGCTTCTTGTATTTCGCTTGATACTGATTGCGGAATAGGGAAACTCCCTTCTATTATTACTTTGGGAGGAGTTTCTTGTTTTAGAATATCAATTAAATTTGTTACTTCTTTAAATTCTTTGACTCCAAGTCTGGGATTTACTTCTGTTTTTCTTTCAAACCTAATGTTTTCTGATCCAAAACCTCTAATTAAATCATCATATTTATCTATTTCCCATTTATTTCCAGCTTCTTGCATCAACTGGACTCCCGGTCTATTGCCAAGCGAATAATTATTCCCATCAATACTGATTTCCTTTTTTTCGTGCTCACTAGAAAGTTCAAACCGAAAAAAGCGTTCACAGTCGTTTTTAAAGGTCTCAGCTAAAATTCTCTTGCTTAGTTTTGGCATCTTTTTTCTTTTGTTTTAGTAACTCGAGTATTTCTGCACGAGCTGATTGTGCAAATTCTTTATTTTTTTCAATCCCAATATAATTTCTATTTAACAGTAATGCGGCAACTGCGGTCGTACCCGAACCAATAAATGGATCTAGCACTATATCATCTTCTTTGGTTAATAATAAGATGAACCAAGATGGCAATTCGATCGGGAAAGCAGCACTGTGATTTTTATTATGACAAACAGTTGCAAATTCTATAAGATTTGGAACATTATTCCCTTCATCACTTAGACCATTGCTTAAGTATCTTTCTTCTTCTAGAACTATAACATTATGAGGATAAACTCTTTTACGATCTAACCAGTTAGAAACATTTCTCCCTAACGAACCATTAGTTGAAGATACATGCCTTTTAAAGTCATTTTCAGAGAGAGATTTAAATCTTTTCTCAGCCCAATCCCCAATTGGAACCTTAACCGCATCCTGAAACATTTCGAAATCTTTCTGTTTTGAAAAATGTAAGCATCTTTCCCATGAGTCCCGAAATCTATTAGGCCATTTCCCTGGGAATGAGTTTTTCTTATACCAACAATATTCCTCAATCCAATACCAACCTCTTTTTTTTAATTCAAGAATTAGTTCCAGTACATATGTATCTCGTTCTCCATCTCTAGGATGTTCTTTTATATTAAGGATAAAAGAGCCATTAGATTTCAATACTCTATGCAATTCATCTGCAATAGGAACAAACCATTCCACGTAATTTTTAGGATGTACGCTACCATAATACCGTTTTCTTTTATCGGCATATGGAGGTGATGTAACAATCAAATTAACGGAGTCATCAGGTAGATTCCTTAAAAAAGTACTAGAATCCCTATTGTGTATTTTGTTTATGTATTTAATCACACCTTAATTTCTTTCTACTTTTAATTCCAAATTCTTACAAACTTCTTTTAAAATCTCGCTTGGTTCGACATCAATTGCTAAGGTAATAAGATATAATTCATCCACCCTAAGCTTTGTATTAGGATTATTTGAAAGTTCACTTAAACGTGTTTTACTGATTCCGGTTTTACATGAAACGACAGAACAATTTATATGTTTCATTTTTTAATATAAACCTAGTTCAGCCATTTTTGTAAAAATTTAAGAATATAAAGATACAAATCCGGAGCATATTTTTTGATTTTCTATACACATATATTGTATTTATTTTTAGCTGCTAAAATTGTAATCTTTGTCAAATTTCGGTTAGGGCGTCAGCCTGTGCGATTTGTAAATATCTACGATGTATGCAGCCTTTCCCAACTGTCCTGTAGGTCAGTAGCGGGCAAATAAAAGCTAATTTTTTTCTACACCAACCTTCATTCAATGAGTTATTATTTTCAATCCGCTTTTTCAAATTTCTAATCAGTTATTCCTATGCAATTCCCTCTTTTAGCCTTGCATACAACTTATTTATCTATCCGCAAAGCTTCTGCTATACACCTGATATTATTGTATATCCACACCTTTAGTCCGCTTTCTTTCCTTATTCAATACTTCTGCTAAGGAATTCAATCCGACCAAACTGCCCATACCGTTTTCGTTCACTTCTCCCGCTCTCGACAGAGAAGAAACTCTGCTGTCAGGTATACAGCTTGACCAGCCCATCGTATTCAATAGGAGCTTAGGAGAGAGGTAAACCATCGAGTGGTGTATTCTCATAATCACAAACTAAAATCTGGTTGCTGTGGCAAAAATAAACTTTTTAATTCACCATCACAATTTTTTTTTGCGTGGATAAATGGAGTGGAATAGGCTCTTTACCAGCCTGTACAGAATTAGCGCCAGGCACCTATTCTTTTAAATGCCCCCATTTCAAATTTTTCCAAATAATAGAACCACTTTCCAAAATTTGCGTGCGCATTTACACTAAAATCATCCTTCCCTCGAGGCCATTTTCAGCTTTTTTTAATATTTTTTGCGTGTAATTTGTCACATAATATTAATTTTTAACCTGTTGATTGCGTGTAATTTATAGCTCTGTTTCCTGACTGATTCACACCAAAGTCATACCAAAGATAGACGTTATTCGGGTTTTTCTTATGGAAAGCCTATGTTTATTATATATATGGTACATGTTATATATGTAGGAAAAGTGAATATAATTTATTTCTGGCACAGTTTTGGTTAGGGCGGTCTGACAGCAACTTTCACGGCAGGGATCACCTGCTAAAACTACTTACCGGGTGCCGGATGAATTATGTAACAGTTTGTTTTCGGGTAACAGACCTTTTCGTGCAGCAACGGGTGAAGCCCGCGAATATGCTCATAATGGTGGCCTGGCGGGTGTAGCCCCAACATTGGAGATGGAATTTTATAGCCACCCCACGCTGATATTTCCCAGGGGTAAAAGTGAGGGCTTCGTTTCAGAATTATGGCAAAAGGTTTTCGGCAGTATTTCAATATTCTCCGGCTGCCTCTCGTTTCATCGAAAAGCGGGCTGGTTGCGACGGTCGGCCGGCACGAAATTTCGTCCGGAAACAGGCCCGGGGTAAAGAAAAAAAAGTGTGCTCGGTTTGGCGGCAAAAGGACACCCTGGCCAACCCAACCTGTTTCAGCCATCCATGATAAGGTTTCTGTCGCGGCAGCCTACGCCCGGGATAGGCCCCGGCCGGGTGATGAAAGCATCAGACGGATTGGCCCGGATTTTGTATCTTTACACATCATTCTAAAAAACGAATTTATGTTCAGACGCGTAATTGTATTCAACGCCATGCTGCTGATCCTCATGGCAGGAGGGCTGGCCGGTTGTTCGGAGAACAGCGATGATCCCACCATCAATGTTTTTTCAGTGAATGATGACATGGAACTGGGAAAACAGGTTGACGCGGAGATTTTGTCGAATCCGCAGGAGTACCCGATACTCGATTCGGCAACCAACCCTGGTGCCTATGCACACCTTTACCGGATAAGGGATATGATTCTTGCTTCAGGTAAGGTGTTTTATGCCCAAAGGTTCGGGTGGCGTTGCAGGATTATCAAAAATGATTCGGTGGTGAATGCTTTTTGCGTTCCGGGAGGGAACATGTATTTCTACACGGGGCTGATCAAACTGCTCGATAACGAAGCCCAGTTTGCCGGGGTGATGGCGCATGAAATGGCGCATGCCGATCGACGCCACAGCACCGACCAGATGACCAAAGCCTATGGAATACAGATACTGTTGAGCATTTTACTGGGTAATAACGCTTCGACGCTTGAGCAGATGGTTGCCGATCTGGCGAATGGCCTCGGAACCCTTGCTTTTAGCCGGAGCAACGAGTATGAAGCAGATGAATACGCGGTTAAATATCTCTATCCCACGGCCTATGATTCACCCAGCCTGGGCGACTTTTTCACCAAACTGGAAGGGCAGAGCCAGCCTCCCACCTTCCTGAGCACCCACCCTTCGCCTGAGGACAGGCTGACCAAAATCAACGAACAGTTTCAGGCACTGGGCGGCGTTCATGGCCAGACCTTCCCTGAGCGTTATGCCGAATTTAAATCAACCCTTCCTTAACCTTCGGGCCTGCTTTGGTCGTGATGAGCGATATGGATGCAGCATTCATCGTGATGCATACGGAGGTCAGGGGTCAGAACACACGAAAGGAATCGTTCACAGGGAACAGACAACAGGAAGATAGCCCGCTTCTCAGAAGCGGGTTCAGTTTTATCAGGATCGGGAAACCTGTTATCAGACAGAAAGCTGACGGGTTGAAGGGACGGTGTCAAATTGTCCGCAACCGTACACCCTAATGAAACAGAATCGAACAACCCCCGAAATGTAAAAAACTGTTAAAATGTTGTTTTGCAAAAGAATATAGTTCGTGGCACAGAGTTGGCGTGAAAGAGGTAAATATTTGCAGAACATGGATCGAATCATCGAAAAAAAGAAGTGGACTCCCCAGAAGATCGGCTATATTGTTGCCGGTGTGCTATTTGTTTTTTTTATCGCCTGGCTGACCATTTTTCGTGACAACCGAAGCAGGCTTTACATCGACCGCAACCAGATCACCATTGCCGAGGTAAAGCTAAGCAAGTTTCAGGAGTTTATACCCGTTGACGGGGTGGTTTATCCCCGCACCACAGTGTATATAGATGCCATGCAGGGTGGCGTGGTGGAGAAACTTTTCGTGGAAGATGGTGCGATCCTGAAGATGGGCGACCCGATCCTGAAACTGCATAACCCCTCGATGGAGCTCAGCTACATGGATCAGGAGACAAGGATGTACGACGCTATCAACAATCTCCAGAATTCCAAGATTTCGCTTGAACAGAATAAATTCATCAGGCAAAAAGAGATTGTTCAGCTTGAATACCAGTTGGATGGAGTTGAAAGGGATTACCAGCGCAAGGTAGCTTTCCATGGTGAGAAGCTGATCTCTGACAAGGAGTTTGAAGATGCCACAAGGGATTATAAAAATACGCGCAAACAATTAACGATCAGCCTTGAACTCATGCGCCTCGATTCTACTTCCACGGTTGAACAGAAACGCCAGATTGAGAACTCGATGATGCGGATGAGCAATAACCTTTCGTTGTTACAGCAGAATATAGAAAACATGACCATCAGGGCTCCTGCTGACGGGAAGCTGTCGTCGTTCAGTGTCGAGATCGGTGAGACCAAATCATCGGGAGAACACCTCGGGCAGATAGACATTCAGGATGGCTTCAAGTTGAGGGCCAACATCGATGAAAGGTATGTTTCAAAGGTCTTTGTAGGTCAACCGGCCGAGTTTGACTTCACCGGCAAAACATACCAGTTAAGCATTTCGAAGATTTATACAAACGTGACCAACGGATCGTTCCAGGTTGATCTGGCCTTTGACAGTGTTTCCCCGCAACAGATCAAGAGGGGGCAGACAGTTCAGCTAAGGCTTCAGTTCAGCTCGGCTGCCGATGCCCTGATTGTTCGTCGTGGAGGATTTTTCCAGGAAACAGGGGGCAACTGGATTTACGTGGTTGACCCGTCGGGTAGCTATGCCGTGAAACGGCCCATCAGGATAGGACGCCAAAATACCAACTTCTATGAAGTACTTGAAGGGCTTGAAGCGGGTGAAAAAGTTATAGTCTCCTCGTACGAGACATTCGGGAAGAAAGAAAAATTGATTTTTAAATAGATTTACATTTTTAACAGTTTTAGCGATGATCAGAACAACCAATCTTAGTAAAGTATTTCGTACCGATGAGGTAGAAACTACAGCGCTCAATCAGGTAACCCTCGAGGTTAAACCGGGTGAATTTGTTGCCATCATGGGGCCTTCGGGTTGTGGAAAGTCCACCCTTTTAAACATCCTTGGATTACTCGACAATCCTACTTCCGGGGAATACTTCTTCACTGGTCACGAGGTCTCAAAGTTTTCGGAAAAACAACGTGCCCGCCTGAGGAAGGAGAACATTGGGTTTGTTTTCCAGAATTTCAACCTGATAGATGAGCTTAACGTGTTCGAGAATGTCGAACTGCCGTTGATATACCTTGGAATGAGTGCTTCGGAACGGAAAAAGCGTGTAGAAGAGGTGCTTGAACAGATGAACATAATCCACCGTAAGAAACATTTCCCGTTGCAGCTTTCGGGAGGACAGCAGCAACGTGTAGCTGTGGCCCGTGCTGTAGTCGCCAGGCCTAAGATGATTCTGGCCGATGAGCCGACAGGAAATCTCGATTCGGCCCATGGCGAAGAGGTGATGAACCTGCTTGATGGTTTAAATCAGAAAGGAACCACCATCATCATGGTAACCCACTCGCAGCGGGATGCCGAATTTGCACAGCGGGTGGTAAGGCTGTTCGATGGCCAGATCATCAACGAAAATATCAGGGAAAGGGTGATGTAAGCCAATTCTCATGTAATATTGCATTTTTGAAAGCAGGAATCCTGATTTCATGAAGGGGCGGTTTCGATACAACGGAGCCGTGGCATCACGGGGTCGGGATTCCGGTTTGGAATAAAGGACAGGTAAAATTTTCAATCAGTTTTTCAATCAAATCCAACCCTCCATGATTCAGCCGACAGAATTCCGTGTTTTAATCCGCAGGCTTATCAGCCAGAAATCGTATACCATTATCAACCTGATAGGGCTGACGGTTGGTTTTACCGCGGTAATTCTGATTGGGCTTTACGTGATAGATCAATTGTCGTTCGACAAGGACCTGGCCGACCATGAGCGGGTGTTCCGTCCTGTACAGATACAAAACGAACCTGGTGTTGGTGAGCAACATGTAGCCGTTACGATGGGTCCGCTGGCAGCCTCTGTCAAGGCAGAGCTGGCACAGGTAACCGACGTCATCAGGATTATGCCCTGCTGGTATTTTAATCTCATCTCGACTACTGATCAGGGGAGCGATTCCGTTTCAGTCGCCAAGCAATTCAGTGCACGCAATTACTGGTATGCCGATTCCAATGCCTTTTCCTTTTTTGGCTTTGAATTGCTGGAAGGGAACCCCGTTACAGCTCTCCGGCATCCGTTTTCGATTGTTGTGACGGAAAAGGAAGCCATGAGGCTCTTTAACAGCACCAGTAACCTGCTTGGAAAAACCCTTTTAATCGACGGGGGATCGTATGCCATCACAGGCCTCATGAAGGATATGGAGGGGAAGAGTCACCTGAAGATCGATGCACTGGCTTCGTTTTCATCGATTGATAACGATCAGCGCTTTGAATACCTGAAGCACTGGGGCAACAACTCGCTGGGGACCTATTTAAAACTGACATCGCCCGATCAGCAGGCAGCTGTGGAAGAGGGGATGAATGAAGCCCTGCGTAAACGGACACTGAAGGAGGATGGGAAGGAACCCGATATCAGGTTCTACCTCCAGCCATTGGATGATATTTATCTCGATTCGGGGCATATCAAATTTCAGATCACCAGCCGGAACGGCAATTCAACCACTGTTTATCTCTTCCTGATAGTTGGTGTGCTGGTGCTGATAACCGCCTGCGTGAATTTCATCAACATGTCGCTTGCAAGGGCTGTAAAGCGGTCGCGTGAGGTGGGCGTGAGAAAAGTGCTTGGAGCAACATCCTACGACCTGTTCAGCCAGTTACTCGGAGAGGCCATTTTGTTTTCGGTTATCTCTGCCGGGCTGGCTGTCATGATGGTTGAACTGCTCATGCCAACATTCAATTCGATCATGAACCTTCAGCTGGGACTGTTTGATAATCCCTGGCTTTTCCCGTTACTGGCAGGGGTGATTGTTCTGGTAAGCATTATTTCAGGGGGATACCCGGCCTTCTATTTGTCGCGATATGAGCCTGTGACTGTACTGAAAGGAGTAGGGAGCCACCGGGGGAAATCAGCCAGTTACCTGAGTCGTACACTGGTAGCCTTTCAATACGCCGTGACCACGGGGATGGTTTTCATGGTCATCGTGGCCTGGACCCAATACAAATTTGCCGTGAAGAAAGATCTGGGTATCAATTATAATGGCATCGTTGCATTGCATCACCGGGCACCACACCCGCAAAGATTTATCCCGCAAATGAAGGCGCGACTGCTTCAGCATCCGGGTATTGAATCGGTATCGGCGGCTGCCGATATTAACGGGGCGGCAGGGAGCCAGGGGCCTGTTTCTATCGACGATACGGCGAAGAGCAGGCTGATGGTCAGGTACTGTTTCATCGACGAGGACTTTTTCCCGATGATGGGGATACCGGTTGTTGAGGGGAGGAATTTCAGCCGTGAGTATTCAACGGACTCGAGTCAGAGTATTATACTCAACCAGGCAGCAGTTGACGCGCTTGGGTGGAAAAACCCGATAGGAAAGCGTTTTAAGAGTTTTACGGAAGACAGCACCTTAAGGCCGGTGGTGGTGGGCGTCATACGCGATTATAACTACTATTCCATTCACTGGAAAATTGAACCGGCCATCTTCCTGTTGCGGCTTGAAGAGACTGGTACACTGGTTGTAAAGCTCAGAAACCCTGAGCAGGATTCCTCACTCAATTCATCAGCGATGCAGCATATCGAGACGGTGTGGAATGAGTTTTTCCCGACGGCGCCTTTCGATCCTGAGTTTGCCAACCAGAGGATCAAGAGATGGTATGCCAATGAAAACCGGACCATGCAATTGTTCCTCTTCTTTGCCATACTCTCTGTAATAGTTTCATGTCTCGGGCTTTACGGGCTTTCGAGCCTCATGATGGAACAACGTATCCGTGAGATAGGGATCAGGCGGGTATTGGGTGGAAGCTACGAGAGCATCAGCCGGTTGTTATTGGCGCAGTATGTAAAACTGGTTCTGGCCGGGGGAATCGTTGCAGCACCCATTGCCTGGTTCCTGGCAGGGAACCTGCTCAATGGATTTGCTTACCGGGCTGCCGTATCACCATTTATGCTTATAGGGGCGCTGCTCCTGACTATAATCATCGCCATGACTACTATCTGGCACAGGGTATATGCCACCTCGAGAACGAATCCTGTCGATGCACTGAAATACGAGTAATTGAAACGGCTTATTTTTAGCAGAACCAGAGAGATGCATCTCCTTACTGTTAAGACGGTATAATAACCCCTGGATGATTTTTTTCCCGTTTCGGGAAAGCATGGGCATTGCCGTACGGGAAATATCGCTATATTGCATCAATGCCGTTAAATGAGGCCGGCGAACCACGACCTTGTTATTGAGCACAGCGTTAAAAAAGGGGATTGCTTACATCAAAATACCAGCATGAAATCCGAGATCGCGGACTTTACATTACGGGCGAACTATCCCAACTACCGGTGTACAAATTACTTTTGCGACCACCTTGGGAAAGAAGAGGAGGCGCTGACAGCATTACCTGGCTACGGTCCCCCGGAAATTGACTACCGGTTAAAAGAGAAAGATGATCCCTACACACTGGTAACGGGTTATGTTGATGCATGCCTTCTCTGTAAAATGACGGCAAAGGAGGGCAGGCAGTACGTCGGGCATCTGCTGGGAGAGAAGAGGGGAAACAAAAAGTCGACAGATTATCTTGAATCAAAACGGCTGGCTTTTTTCAAAAATTTCCGGCGCATGAAGATGTCGATGGGGCTGATTGAAAACAAGTGTGTTGTTCCTTCAGTTACAACGAAGCAATACAGCATGAAGCTGGTAAGCCACAAGGGAGCCAACCTGATCGGGCTGACACAGGAAGGATTTCCAGTGCCAGACTTTTGCATTCTGACAACGAAAAGTTACAAGCTGTCGCCTGCGAAAAGGGAGAAGCACCTGGTGAGTGCCATCTACAACCTGGAACAGCTTACTTCCGACAGGCTGGGGAACCCGGAGAGCCCTCTCATATTCGCTATGCGCTGTGCTTTACCTGAATACCTTCCGGGATTGATGCCCACCTATCTCAATGTAGGGGTTACCGATGAAGTGTTCGAAGGGTTAAAAAATATCTATGGCGAGATAGTTGCCGAGAAGATCTATTATAACAACCTGAAAACGATTTACACGGTACTTTACACAGGTAATGAACATGGCAGCAACGCTGCCCCGGTACACGATGCGACGGAAAACAGGGAAAGCCTCAGGGACAGGATCATTTTTTACCATCGCAGGATATCGGAAAAAGAACCGGATGTGCTTACAGATGCATTTTACCAGTTCTCTTTTTTCGTGAAGGCAGCAGCTTCATTTTATGCAGATAATCAGGATCTGATCTATACTTTTCAGAAAGGCGACAAAGCAAGGCCTGCTTTAATATTACAGAAAATGGTATGGACAGTACGCGATGATGACTCCCACCCGGGGGTATTATACAGCCGCCATTCAAGAACAGGTTTGGGGATGCAGATTGAAAGCTTCAACAACATCTTCGGGGAGGATATCATGACAGGCCTTATCAAATCGGACGATACGGAGTTTTTTCACCGCGATACCATTAAGAGCCGGTTCCCCGGGGTTTATCATTTTTCGCCCTATGCCCATTTGCTCGAGAAAAAGCTGAAATCGGCTGCCACAGTTGAATTCGCCGTTGAATCATCTGAGAAGAAACATCTGTTCGCTATCCTGCAACTCGATTATTCAGAAATGACCGGCCGGGCAACCCTGCTGTCGACCATCGACCTGTACCAGAATAAAATCATCAGCAAAGAGCGTGTCGTGAAGTTAATCAGGCCTTACCACCTCAGGCAGATCTTCTCAGAAAGGATTGACGATGATTCGTTACGCAACCTCTTATTTTTCAGTCAGGGAATCTCCATTCTGCCACGTACAGCAGTTTCAGCCAGGCTTTTCTTTTCGTCGGCAAGAGCGATTGAAGCGAAACGGAACGGCGACAGGATCTGCTATTGTA
This sequence comes from Bacteroidota bacterium, assembly GCA_003250395.1. Classification (GTDB taxonomy): domain Bacteria; phylum Bacteroidota; class Bacteroidia; order Bacteroidales; family TTA-H9; genus GWE2-42-24. The sequence continues at coordinate 53,779 of QKGM01000012.1, forward strand.
AATCGACCTATTGCCCTACCGACCGCATGGTGATGAGCGAGGTAGATGCCATATTGAGCCTGACTCCGGCAGCCATACATGTTGTAACGGCCTGCCTGGGTTATGGAATCCCTGCCCTGATAAACCTTGAAAATTACAATGTTGTACTGCGCGACAATACCCTTATCAATGAGCAGGGGCTTGTGCTAAGGGAAGGCGACTGGATAACCATCTCAAGCAAGCAACGGATGTTGTTTGCAGGGAAAGCTACATTTAAGGCAGCCCGTTTTCAGAAATACCTCGAAGGGCAGAAACTCGAACTGGAGGCGAAAGAAGAAAAGGTATTTGTGAATATGTCGAAAGCTTATCTGGCCTACCAGTCGATTGTCGATTCAATTGAATATGGCGAAATCACGAGGCTTTCTGATCTTACCAGGCTCATCCGCAATGATATGGACAAGAAGCCCGAGAAGGCACGGAGTTTTGTCAATTCCTGGTTCGACAGTCATACCGGTTATTATGTACAGCAAATCCTGAAGAGCCAGCTGGGGACTCATCTCGAACAACACAACCTGTACAACCTGTTGACGATAGAACGACGAATACTCTTCTTTAAGACAATCATTCCGGTTTGTCAGCAGCATTACCTGCGGGGTTATTCAGCAGGTGCATTTATGATAGGCCGTTTTATCTGTCAGCATCATCCTGTTGAATTCTGGAAGGCACTCTCGATGAATGAGATAGTTTTCCTGTTGAACGAGTACGTGCTGTTTGAGAAATATCTACAGGTATTGAACGATTTTGGAGAAAAACACATTAACAGGGCCCGCAATGAGATACTTAGCATCGGGCTTGGGCAAATTTCAATTACCGGGACCAACGCGGTAACATTTATCGCGTTGAAACTGGCTGATGTCGACTGGTCGGCTTTGAATACAATTTCTGATAATGGTATTGATCAGGAAACCAAGTTGTTGATCAGTTTGATCCGGTTGCCTTACGGTACCCTTTACAATTATGATCAGGCCTGGTCTGTGGGGGTTCTGGAGGATATCTGTCAGCAGGAACACTTGCCTTTGCCTGACCGGGATGCGGTGTGAACAGATTTACTTATGAATATTAAAAGGGGCTTTTTACTGACTTTGGTGTTACTGACTCTGTGGGCTACTGCTTTTTGCCAGCCGCCGGAAGGTTTTACCATGCAGCAATTATCACCGGGGCTAAACTGGTACAGGTTAAAAAACGATACACTCTGGGGAGCCCGACAATGCCTCAATGTACTGGAGATTGATCTGGATATGTTTACCTTCAGGCTTGTGAGCAGTCCTAAAGAATTAAAAACAGTCAGCACCTTTGCGAAAGAATCGGGAGCCGTGGCGGCGGTAAACGGGAACTTTTTCCACACGGTTGAGGGAGGATCGGTTTGCTTTACCAAAATCGACGGGGTAATTACCGACACCACACGCTATGACCTTCCTCCCCGCTGGTTCCTCGATCAGCTTGATGATGGCGCACTTGTTTCAGATGGCCTGACAGAAAAAATAATCCTGTGCCCGGCAGATGGATGGAAAAGTGAAAACCGGTACAGTACCATTATTTCGGCCGGTCCCCCCTTGTGGATAGATGGGGAGTTACAGGCCATCAGTAATCTGAGTTTTAACCTGAAACGTTACGGGAGAACAGCGGTTGGGATTACAGCCGGCCACAGGATGATTCTTCTGACAGTGAGCGGGAAAGCCCCCTATTCGCAAGGTTTTACCATGGCTGAGCTCAGTAAGGCGATGTTGTTGTTTGGTTGCCGTGATGCGCTCAATCTTGACGGTGGCAGTTCTGCGACCATGTGGATTGGTACCCTGCCCGAGAACAATCTGGTAAGCCACCCCGGTAAAGAACAGACCAATAGCCATCACCCCGAAAGAAAAGTTGCCAATTCCCTGATCGTTATTCCCCGCCGGTAAGAAGCATTGTTGCCTGGATTTCAGGTTACAGGGACGAGAAAGTCAGTTATAGTAACCAGGATTTTCAGTATTCAGTCAGCCACTGTCGCGCCCGGATAAACAATCATCAATGTGGGTTGTTAGAGCCTGAAACATTATTTCATGAAAGGTATTCAGGATTATTACCCCGATCATTTCGCGCACTGTCATGGTTGCGGGAGGCTAAACGAGCAGGGGCTCCGGTTAAAAACTGTATGGGACGGAGAAGAGACCGTTACCCGCTTCACACCTGAGCCGCACCACACCGCCATCGAGGGCTTTGTGTATGGTGGATTGCTGGCATCAATAATTGATTGTCACGGGACCGGCTCTGCTGCCCTGGCACTGGCCCGTGAAAGGGGGTTGAACATTACAGAATTCAATGCACCAAGATGCGTTACGGCTTCATTACATGTAAACTATAAAAAGGCAACACCACTCGGGCCTGAGCTTGAAGTACGGGGCATCATCAGGGAGGTTAAGAACAGGAAGGTAGTAGTGGAGGCACAGTTGATTGCTGATGGTCAGGTTTGTGTAACCGGTGAAGTGATTGCAGTGGAGGTGCCTGAAGACTTCGGAAGACAAAAAGACTGATGCCTGGTGAGGTTTTCGGTTCTGGTTGAAATGGGTTACAGGAATTTTTGAAATCCTATTCTCTTCTGTTTAAGTGTTTTGAATTGGTGTGTAAACCCGGGAAACTACCTATGAACAAATTGCATACTGATTAGCGGTTACCGGCTGCGGAATGATAAAAAAAGTCAACAGCCCGGTGATGAGAGACTAACTTCCTGATGGTTTTTGCATCATACAGTCGTTTTTCATCTACCTTTGCGATGTTAATATTGCTGACCATGGATACAATGAGAATAGCAGTTATCGGTATTGGTGATTTCGGGGGAGCTATTGCCCGAAGCCTTACCCGCAGAGGGGCAGAGGTTCTGGCTATCGACAGCCACATTTCCACTATTGAAAGCATTGCCGATGATGTAGCTTTTTGTGTAGCCCTTGATGCCACAGACCGAAAGGCTCTCAAGGCACAGGAGATTGACAAGTTCGATGCGGTGGTAGTTGCCATCGGGCAGGATTTTGAACAGAGGCTGTTGGTTGTAGCCCAGTGTATGGAGTTGGGGGTAAAACGAATAATGGCACGGGCAGCAGGTAAAAATCAGCGGTTGATTCTCGAGAAACTGGGAGTCAGCGAAATCCTGATGCCTGAAGAGGAGGTTGGTTCGGTAGTTGCCGAGCGGTTGCTGATTCCGACACTCGTATCGTATCTGCAGTTGCCGGATAATTATCGCATCGCGGAAGTGCTGACACCGCCAAAAGTTGTGGGTAGGACTATCGGTGATCTGGATATGCGCGACCGTTACCGGCTTAGCCTTGTGACGCTGAAAATGGAGGATACCAAAAACTCAGTAAAGGGACAGAAGCTTAAATACCATGTAGCCGGTGTCCCGGAATCAAAGACAGTAATCCTCGACACCGACCATTTAGTCCTTTTTGGTACGCAGGCCGACATCCAACGTTTTATCGATATTAACACCTAACCAGGTATGGTCAGGGAGTTATATCTTCGGATCAGGGAATATATTCTTTTGTGGCTCTACGGACGTAAAGCGACCATCTCCCTTATTATGCACTGGAGCAGCCTTCCTGTAGGGTTAGCAGGTGTATCAGCCGTAATCTATACTTTTGGTTTTTATAGCACACCGCTGACTGAAAAGATAGCGATGACCACTATTCACATCACGATGGCATTTTACCTTGTGAAGTATGTGCTTAGTGCCCTGACAGAGCTCCATCCTCTTAAGTATATACGACGCACCTGGTTTGAAGGGATATTGATGCTCATTGTTGCCATTTCAGGGTTTTTGAGGTTATTCTATGGCCATAACCTGATTGACACGATGTTTATCAGGCTTGGACTGCCACTCCTTCCTTCAGTTTATGTATTCTTTATTCAGGTTTACTTTCTGGTGATCCTGCTGGTCGAGATGGCCCGTTTGGCGTCGAGACTCGATCGTATCCATATCGGCCCGGCCGGCTTGCTTACTATTTCCTTTGTTTTCCTGATTATCAGCGGAACGCTCCTGCTGATGATGCCGCGCATGACAGTTACAGGCGGAATTCGTTTTCTGGACTCGTTGTTTACCTCAACCAGTGCCTGTTGTGTAACCGGACTTATTGTAGTAGATACGGCCTCTTTCTTCACCATGAGGGGACAATTCATCATATTGCTGCTGATTCAGCTGGGGGGCATCAACATTATCTCGTTCGCAACATTCTTTACCAGTTTTTACCGTAACCTGGGAGGGCTCAAGTACCAGTCGTTGATGAAAGACCTTCTTAGTACCGATAAACTGGCCGATACTCACAGCCTGTTGCGTCGTATCGTGATGTACAGTTTTTTGATAGAAGGGGTAGGGACGCTATTAATTTATCTTTCCTGGAGGGATCATCTTGTTGATTTTGGTATGGGGCAGCAGTTGTTTTATGCTGTTTTTCATTCTATATCGGCTTTTAATAATGCAGGATTTGCCTTGTTTACCGATAATCTTGCCGGTGAAATAATTGGGAAAGCCTGGGTTTCGCATATAATTATTGCATTCCTGATTATTTTAGGCGGTCTTGGTTTTCTGGTCATTCAGGATGTTTTTTCACCCCGAAGTATATTGTACCGGATTAAGCATCCCTGGCGTCGGATCGCGACCTCCTCCAAAGTAGTACTGCTTACTTCAGGTATCCTGATTTTTGCCGGGATGTTTGTTTTTCTGGTTGCCCCCAACAACGCTGCCCTCGAAGGGCTTTCATGGGGGCGTAAAGTACTGGCGGCATTCTTTCAGTCGGTGGTCAGCCGCACTGCTGGCTTCAATTCAGTTGACCTTTCGTTGCTGCCAACTTCAATCATTGTTTTTTTCATGTTCCTGATGTATGTGGGGGGATCACCCGGTTCAACAGCAGGGGGGATTAAAACCACCACCTTTGCCGTGCTGATGCGTTCTTCTGTTGCCACTTTACGGGGAGAGAAATACCTTACAATGTTCAGGAGAAATATCTCCTTTGATACACTTGATAAAGCCTACGCGCTGGCTTTTTTCAGTATGGCAGTCATCATGTTATCTGCGTTTCTATTAACTTTTACTGAACCAAATATCAACTTTGTCAGTATCCTGTTTGAGGAAATATCGGCTTTTGCGACGGTTGGACTATCGACCGGCATCACGGCTCAGACGAGTGATTTAGGTCGGCTGATACTTATCATGTCAATGTTTATAGGCAGGGTTGGAACCCTGACACTCGGGATGGCGCTTACCCGTAAAGTTGCTTTTACCCGTCAGAGCTTCCCGACTGCTGACATCCCAATTGGTTAAAAATGACGCTTATGTTAGGATATAAGAAAATTGTACTTTATTTAGTTGCCTTGTTGTTGCCGGTCTGCATGGTCTCTCAGTCGAATCCTGCTGCCTGGCCCGACCAGCTTAACCTGAAATATACCCCTTCATCGGCATTCGACCAACCGGAGGGCTTCATGAGTGATCTGGGGGCTTGGTTTGGATTTGGTTTACCGACTGAAGACCATACCGAAAGATATGGTGCCTTTTCGGGGCCATGGCTTATGAATGGCAAGCCGGGCTGGATATCCGACGGCCTTGTTCAGTTTACCCTTACCGATGAAACAGGAATCACGGAGATCAGGCCGGTTGAATTTGATGCCCATAGTTTTCCCGGACGATTGGAACAGAGTATGAAGTTCGGGAACATTCTGATGCGTTCAGAGCTGGTGTTTGCTTCAGCATCAACAGCCCTCATCAGGGTGATTTTGATTAATCCGGGAAAAGAAACTGAAAAGGTCGTTCCTGTTTGGAAAGGAAGGTTATTTGGCAATACAATGAAAGCAGCTATCCGTGAAAATGGTATCTGGCTGTCTGATAAGCCTGAATCACGAATACTGACAGTACATGTAACCAAAGGGGGCGAACCGTTGGTTATAAATGATTCTGTCTTTTCTTTCAGTAACAAACCTTTGACATTGGAACCCAAGGGATTCGCTTCTTATTATTTGGCAGTCAGCTCATTTGGTAATACCGATGAAATCTCTCTTGGGATGTCTACTGTAAATGAAGTACTCGGAAACCCAGATGCCGTATTCGATAAAAACATGGTTCGCTGGAAAGGTTATCTGGAGTCGGCATTCAAAAATCTGAAATCATCGCCCGATTCGATGGCAGCTCCCGGAATCGTGGTGAAAAGTATTCAGACACTTATTGGTAACTGGCGGGCGAAGATGGGAACACTTCCCCAAGACGGGATATTCCCTTCTTCTTATTATACAGGTTTTTATGGTTTTTGGGCCTGGGACAGCTGGAAGCAGGCAGCAGCCTGCGCGTGGTTCAATCCAGAGCTGGCCAGATCACAGGTCAGACTAATGTTTAGCCGTCAGGATACATCAGGAATGGTACCTGATGTTATTTACCCTGACCCTTCAGGTGATAATTACCGCAATTCGAAACCTCCACTATCAGCATGGGCTGTAAACGAGATTTATAATGCAACCTCAGATGTTGCTTTTGTCAGGGAATTACTTCCGGCACTGCTTCGTTACCATGCCTGGTGGTTCCGGTTCCGGGATGCCGATAGCAATGGACTATGTTCGTGGGGGTCGGCCGATAACACGCTTGAAGCTTCAAGGTGGGAAAGCGGAATGGATAATGCCGTCAGGTTTGATCAGGCAGAACTGGTACAGTCGGGAGATCATGCATGGTGTATGACTCAGGAATCACCCGACCTCAACGGTTATCTTTATGCCGAAAAGAAGATACTGGCACGTTTGTGTGAGGTAACCGGCAGGGATGATGAAGCCGCAATATTAAGGACCGGAGCCGGAAAATTAAAGAAGCTGATTAACGATGTACTATGGGATGAATCAGAAGGATTTTATAAGGACAGATTTTCAGGGAAGGGCCGTTTTATAGGGGTTATCGGGCCTGAAGGGTGGATTCCGCTGTGGGCGGGTGTTCCTGACAGTTCCCGGGCTGTTTTGGTAACGAATAGTATCAACGATCCTACCCTTTTCCGTACATTAATGCCTTTTCCAACGTTTCCTGCCAGAATTTCTGGCTTCGACCCTGTGAAAGGCTACTGGAGGGGACCTGTATGGCTCGATCAGGCCTTCTTCGCCCTGTCAGGGTTAAGACGTTATGAAATCCGTACAACTGCAGACGAACTGCAACATCAATTACTTACTGCACAAAATGGTATTACAGAAAAAGGAGTACCACTTTACGAAACATACAATCCACTGACAGCCAGTGGTCAAAATGCACCGAATTTCTCATGGAGTGCCGCCCATCTGTTACTAATGTTGATGCAGCGTTAGCCCGTTAATGGAAGATGGCCTGACTGGATCATCAGATGATTCATGCTGAGATGGTATCCCGGATTCATCCTTAGCGATCCGGAATGTGAATTTAACAATCTGCGTATAGCAGGTCACCGGAAGTTAACAGCCAAAGAGAAAACTCTACCTTTGCGCCTAAATTCATACCTGATGAAAATTATAGAGAATTGTTTGGTTTCGGATGAACTCGGAACCATCCATTTTGCCTGTGATCTGACGCAATGCCATGGAGCATGTTGTGTGGAAGGTGATGCAGGAGCTCCGGTAGCCGAAAACGAGATAGGCCTGCTGGAAGATTGCCTGGAGGATGTGTTGCCATACATGACCGAGAAAGGCCGGGCTGAGGTAATCCGAAATGGTGTGTTTGACTACGATGCCGCGGGTAATTTTGTCACCCCGTTGGTTGAAGGGCGTGAATGTGCATTTGTTTATTTTGAAGGGGAAACAGCTCTGTGCGCGATTGAGAAAGCCTGGATGGAAGGGAAGATTACTTTCAGAAAACCTCTTTCATGTCATCTCTATCCGGTTCGTATCCAGAAATTGAAGGAGAACGACGGAATTAATTATCATAAATGGCATATATGTAAACCTGCTCTTAAAAGAGGCCGGAATGAAGGAATTCCTTTGTATCAGTTTCTCAAAGAACCACTGATCAGGGCTTATGGCGAGAGATGGTATGATGAATTGGTAAAAGAGTTGGAATCATAGGTATCTGCTTCTATTCATTAGTCATACTCTAAATTAAGGGTAATTTGTTCATCAGGTTAGAGATAGAATCATCCGGTGAGCTGAAGGGATTAATGGATTGCAACAGCCCTAACGATAACCTGGATTTGCTGTTTTAACATATTTCACCGATGGGATATATTTCAACATATTGGTTGTCTTATTCTATCAGTGTAGGCAGACAGACCAGGGAAGGATTGCTGATCACACTTTTAATAAAGCTTTAGTTCTTATGTAATTAAGCAGACGCTGCAGGTGGTGGTGGAATTAATCATGGGGCTGTTTTCGATCCAACAAACTATCATTCAAATTTTTATCCGAAACATGTAATATTTCCGCCCTTTTTCCTAAATTTGCCCCCTTATCGCGTAATTTTTTCAATGTAAATAATTTAAAGTCAAATGAAGGTTTATCAGACGAAAGAAATCCGCAATATCGCACTCGTAGGAGGCGCTAAAACCGGAAAAACCACCCTCGCCGAATCGATGTTATTCGAAGGCGGTGTGATCACCCGAAGAGGTACGATCGAAGACAAAAATACCGTTTCAGACTATCGTGAAATAGAGCTTGAGCGTCAGAATTCAGTCTATTCCACCGTTTTGTATGCCGAATATGAAGGAAAGAAGATCAATATGATCGATTGCCCGGGCTTCGATGATTTTGTCGGTGAAGTGGTTGCGGCTTTCAAGGTAGCTGATACTGCTTTGATGGTGGTAAATGCCCAGAACGGTGTAGAAGTTGGTACTGAGATTTCATGGCGCAATGCCAGCAAGTATGAAATGCCGGTTATTTTCGCTGTAAACCATCTTGAACATGAAAATTCGAATTTCGATGAAACCGTTCGTCAGTTACATCAGTCATTTGGTGGTGGTGTTACCATATGCCAGTATCCTGTAAATGAAGGCGTCAGTTTTGATTCAGTAATTGACCTTCTTCAGATGAAGATGTTGAAGTTTAAAACCGGTGGCGGAAAGGCTGAAGTACTTGATATCCCTGCAGGTGAAAAGGGTAAAGCCGATGAGCTTTATGCAAAGCTGGTCGAAGAACTTGCCGCAAACGATGAAGAACTCATGGAGAAATTCTTCGAAAACGGATCGTTGACTGAAGAGGAAATGAGCCGTGGTTTAAAGATAGGCCTTACCAACCGTGGTGTATTTCCTGTATTCTGTGTAAATGCGAAAGCTGATATGGGTGTCAACCGTCTTATGCAGTTTATATGCAATACTGTGCCAGCTCCTGATGAAGTAGCTCCGGTTAAAACCACAGAAGGAAAGGAACTATCGTGCAAGTCTTCTGATCCGGCAAGTGCTCTCGTTTTCAAGACTTCTATTGAGCAACATATTGGTGAAATCAGTTACTTTAAAGTATTTGCAGGCGAAATTACAGAAGCCATGGATATGGTTAATTCCGCCAATTCATCAAAGGAACGTCTTTCGCAGTTATTTGCTGTAGCAGGGAAAAACCGTGTAAAACTTGAGAAAGTGGTCGCAGGGGATATTGCTGCTGCCATCAAACTGAAGAGTGTTAAGACCAATCATACACTCAACTCTCCCAAGAATGCCGACGATCGCATCGAACCGATCGTATATCCCAATCCAAAGATTACGATGGCTGTTAAAGCCAAAAACGCGAGTGACGATGAAAAAATCGGTACACTGTTTAACGAAATGCACCGGGTAGATCCCACCCTTACTGTAGAACAATCGAAAGAATTGCGTCAGTTGATAATTGGTGGCCAGGGAGAATTACATCTCAATATCGCAAAATGGCTTATCGAGAATATCAATAAGATTGCGATTGACTTCATTGCTCCGCGTATCCCTTATCGTGAAACCATCACAAAATCAGCGAAGGCAATGTATCGTCATAAAAAACAATCAGGAGGTTCCGGCCAGTTTGGTGAAGTTCATATGATGATCCAGCCTTATACTGAAGGAATGGCAAATCAAACTGAATTTCCGGTACGTGGAACCGATGTTCATGAACTTGACTGGGGAGGGAAGCTTGTGTTAAATAATTGCATCGTGGGTGGTGCTATTGATGCCCGTTTTATCCCGGCCATTCTGAAGGGTATCATGGAAAAAATAGAGCAGGGTCCTCTCACAGGTTCCTATGCGCGCGATATCGTTGTAAATATCTATGATGGTAAAATGCACCCAGTTGATTCAAACGAAATCTCCTTTAAACTGGCAGGTCGAAATGCATTCAAAGAAGCTTTTAAAAATGCTGGTCCCAAGATTCTTGAGCCAATTTATGATGTGGAAGTGATTATGCCGGAAGATAAGATGGGTGATGTAATGACCGATCTTCAGGGCCGCAGGGCTATGATCATGGGTATGGATAGTGAAGGAAATTTCCAGAAAATCAAAGCCCGTGTACCTCTGGCTGAGATGAACCGTTATTCCACTTCACTTAGCTCGATTACCAGCGGACGTGCCATGTATTCATTAAAATTTGCTGAGTATGCTCAGGTACCACCTGATGTGCAAACGGCGTTGCTTAAAGCTTACGAAGAACAGGATACTGAAGAGTAGATTCTTTGGAATTTTGTAAAATACAAATTGCCGGACGGTGTAAGTCCGGCAATTTGTATTTTAATTAAGGCCGAAGTGTTTTTCAATACAAATTACAGGAAAAACAATACCACACCGATGACACTCACGACAGCACCTGTCACCTCCCGCAGAGTAACCTTCTGTCCCATGAAAATTACTGATGGGGCAATGATCAATACAGGCACTATTGCCATCAGAGTTGAGCCAATTCCTGTAGTGGTATAACGAACAGATAGTAATGAAAAACTTACTCCGAGAAATGGGCCAAAAATAGAGCCCAGCAATACTCCTTTCATCGCCTTGTGATCATAGAGGGCTTCTCTGACCAGCTGCGTCTTGCCAAAACCTGCAACGATAATCCCAAAACCGACCATCCCTGCCAGAATTCGGATATGGCTTGCGGCAAATGGATCGTAATCACCCATCCCGTATTTACTCATCACCAGCCCTATCGCCTGCCCTACCGCCCCGCCAAGGGCAAAGAGAAGACCTTTTAGCGGATAATTAAGCCCCAATTTCTTAGTGTTACCATTTCGCGCCAGAATGGCCATGGCAATACCACCAATGGTAAGTGTCATACCAGCAAGGTGAAGCAATCCCATCGTTTCTCCTAATGCAATCCATCCGATGAATGCTGTGATAGGAGGTACCAGTGTCATGATAAGCATAGCCACCCGGGCAGAAAGCATGGCATAACTTCGAAAGAGGCAGTAATCGCCAAATACAAAACCAATCAGACCTGATAAAATCAGCCAGCTCCAGTTATGAGCAGAAGCATCCAAAGGCAATGGGCTTCCCCTGTAGATCCAGGTAAAGAACATTAAAATGAAAAAAGCAATGAAAAGTCGCAGAAAGTTTACTGCCAATGATCCGATACGCTTGGTTGCCATCTCGAATGAAAGTGCGGTAACAGTCCAGAATACTGCGGTTGCAAGAGCTGCAGATTCACCGGCATAGGGGAAGGGAGGAGACATAGACTCTTTTTTTGAGGCGGCAAAGATAAACCTTTCAGTCGATTGCACTTCTTCTCCTACAATTTGCAATAAACCGGTATCTGTATTTTTTAAAGATTTCTCTAAAAAGTAGTGAAAAAAAACTTTGTATAAGAGTAATACGATCTGTTCAGGTTCTTTGATGATAAAGATATCAATTGGATAGTTATTAAGTATGTAATTAACACACCTGTAAATGAATTATGCTGCCTATCAAAATGGTTTGATACCAAGTAAAAAGTAGCAAGGACGAGCGGTGTTCTATCATTCCACCGAGTCCATTGTTTTCGGGTATATAACACCGTTTTGACAGGAAAAATAACCAGAATCTAAATCAGATTCTTAAATACCCAACCAGAGTATTTCAGCGTTTATCTTTTACGATTGGAAGTTGAGAGACCTATCAGCCCTTAATCATTCCCAGCGAAGAACGTCGGCAGGGTTGGCAGTTACGGCCTTCACACCATGCCATGTGACTGTAATAAGGCTTACAATGAGTGTAATTATCAGCGCAACTAAAGGAGCCAGCCACCCAATTGCAACGTGAAACGGAAAGTTATCGAGCCAACGCCATACCAGGGGAATGGTCATCGGGACTGCCACTATTGCTGCTACCAACACCCAACGGGCGAAGCTTCGATAGAGTAAAAAAAGAAGCGAAACCTCGCTGGCACCATTCACTTTTCGTATGGCCACTTCACGACGCCTCTTCCGGGTTACATACCCGGCCATTCCCAATTGTCCTAAAGCAGCAATTACAAGTGCAACGGCAGCCATTGAAAGGAAGACATCTGACAGACGTGCCTCAGTCTGTAATGAATCCTGCTGTATCTGTCCGACAATTTTATAATCAAGTGGAAATTCCTGTTCCCACGCCTTCCATATTTTCTCAACCCTCTCAATTACGGCCCTTTCATTACGGGCATCATAACGTACACTTACCCAACGTACCGATTGATCATTCCAAACGAAAACCAATGGCCGTACAGGTTCATTGAGTTTGTCGAACTGAAAATCTTCAACCACACCAATTACTTCAGGATTGGCTGATTTAAGTGTCCAACCGCCTTCTTCTTTTGAAAACTTCTGACCTATGGCATTGCTCCAGCCGATTGCCTCAACAGCCTTCTGATTCAGAATAATACGGCTGTTCCTGTCTGCCTGGTATTGCTCGTCGAAATTCCTTCCGTCAACTATCTTCATCCCCATGGTTTTAATAAACCATGGATCAATGCTCATGATCCGGAATGCAATCTCCCGGTCGTTGACTGTATGGGTTTCGGTATTAAACATCGATCCCGGGACTCCTTGCGAAAAACTGGCTTCTTCAATCATTGGTTCCTGTTTCAACCTGTTTCGCAACTCATCTTTATGTTTCCATATTTCACCCTTAATTTGAAAATGGAGCACTCCATCGCCGCTAAAACCCATATTTCTGTGTTGCATGAAATAGAATTGGCGTCCGATAACAATAGTCCCTGTAATCAAGGCAATAGATATAGCAAACTGAAAAACAACCAGGGCAGTACGAAGTATCACTGCTCGTCTTCCCCTTACGAGAGAACCACGCATTGCCTGAACCGGACTGAATGAAGCAAGCACAATGGCAGGTGCCAGACCCGATAATATACATAACACTAATGGTGCCAATAAAACAAGATAAAACGGAACTCTTAGAAGTATGGCTGACCCTGCTACTAGATTGAAGGCGGGTAACAACAACCAGGCTATAATCAACCCGAAAAATATAGCGAACAGGCTGACAAAAAATGATTCAGCAATGTATTGGCTCAGCAATATAGCACGAGGTGCCCCCAGTATTTTCCGAAGTCCTGTTTCACGGGCACGCCCCAGTGCTTCTGCTGTTGCCATATTCACAAAATTAATCACTGCCAAAAACAAAATCATAATTCCAACGGCTGCTAAAACGAGTGTTACTTCCTTGTTCCCATGTCTGGCACCCGTTTCATACTGGGCAGTGTTGAAGAAATAGATGTCGTCAAGAGGCCGCAGGTGTAATCCTAAATTATGCTCAGACTCATCTTTGTACACGTTCTTCATCAGGTCCTTTGTCAGGGACATCTCGATAACAGAAGGGTCGACTCCTTTAGCAAGCGTAAGATAAGTAGGGAAATTTGACGCATGAAAGCTGTCGAGATAAGTGGGGTCAAACCATTGCTTCAGAATGTTAACAGAAAGCAGAGCATCAAATCTGAGATGAACATCATCAGGATCGGCTACTATACCTGTTACTTTTACAAGCACACCCCTACGGGTTTTAATAGTCTGTCCTATAGGATCACTGTCTCCAAAAAGCATAGTCGCGGTAGAGGAAGTAAGTACTACTGAAGCTGGATCCGAAAGGGCTGTATTACTGTTACCCCGTATGAACTTCAGATTGAACATCTGCGGGACTATGGAATCGACACATGCAAAACACCCAATTCGGTAGTGCTTGTTATTGCAAAACACATCAGCATTCTGATCAAAATAGAACCTCCCGATCTTTTCGATTCCACTATACCGGTTGTTCAGATAAGAACCAATGGCCGGGGGAACTACGCACCAATCGCCGAATTCAATCCGATACATCCTGTTTCGATCTGTTATATCCCGGTCGTGATTAAATTCCTTTTTTACATAGAGCATAATAAGGGTAAAAATGGCTACCCCCAAAGCGAGACCTCCAATACTGATGAGATGTAAGACAGGACGACGGCGGAACTGCCGGATAAACAACAAGAAGGCCTGTTTCATAATAATTGGGTGATTATAATTTCTAACCTCTTAGAAGTACTTATCCATGAAAAGTTACAACGCGTAAAGTTGAAACCAGTCAGATAAAACGAAGCCACCAGACCTGATCAAAGATTTCTGAGCTGTCTGGTGGTTTTAAATTCCCTGGTTAGGTTGCATTGTCCTATGGTACATTGCCTGAGTTCTCAAAAAACAAGGATACCATCAGGACCTCAGAGCTTATAATAGTCCGAATTTTTAAAGACCTGATAGCACTGTATCCATTAGATTCCGGGTACCAGTGAATCCGGAATATTGAGCGACACTTTCCGAAGGAAGGCAGTAGTAGCCTCCATATCGGTGAACATGATCCTGTCGTTTTCTACGAAGGGAACTACTTTGCGATAATCGGCGACGAAGTTTTCAATAAAATCTGAAGAGCGGGCTGGGCGTCTGAACTCCAGAGCCTGAGCTGCATTCATCAGTTCAATGGCCAGAATCTTCTCTAGATTATTGACAACCCGCAGAAGCTTGGTTGCAGCGTTAGCCCCCATACTTACATGGTCTTCCTGACCCTGTGATGATTCAATAGAATCAACAGAAGCGGGTGTACTCAGTTGTTTGTTCTGACTCACTATGCTGGCAGCAGCATACTGCGGAATCATAAAGCCTGAGTTTAATCCGGGCCTTGCGACAAGAAAGCCTGGTAATCCACGTTTCCCGGCTATAAGCTGGTAGGTTCGCCTCTCACTTATATTACCAAGTTCGGCTAAGGCTATGGCAAGAAAATCCATCACTAACGCAATTGGCTCCCCGTGGAAATTTCCGCCACTGATGATCAGATCTTCCTCAATGAAGATTGTAGGATTATCGGTAACAGCATTGATCTCGGACGAGAAAACTCCAGCCGCGTGATTAATCGTGTCTTTTACCGCGCCATGTACCTGCGGGATGCAACGAAAAGAATAGGGATCCTGTACATGTTCTTTAGGGCGGTTGATAAGCTCCGAACCTTCAAGCAATTTGCGGAATCTTTCGGCTGTGCTTATTTGCCCCCGATGTCCTCTGATCTGATGCAGCAGGTGATTAAATGGCTCAGGGCGTCCATCAAAGGCATCAAGCGAAAGGGCTCCGATAATGTCGCTGAGGATAGACAGCCTGATAGATCTGATAAGACTGTATACACCATATGAACTCATAAACTGGGTTCCATTCAGAAGGGCAAGACCTTCTTTCGACTGTAGAACCAAAGGTTTCCATCCCATAAGGCTGAGTGCTTTGGCGGCATCCATCTTCTCCCCCTTCAGACGAACTTCACCCATTCCAAGAAGAGGCAGGGAAAGATGTGCAAGTGGTGCCAGATCACCCGAGGCACCCAGTGAGCCCTGCTCATAAACGATGGGCAAAATATCATGATTATAGAAATCAAGTAAACGTTGTACTGTATCGACCTGTACCCCGCTATGGCCATACGAAAGAGATCGTGCTTTCAGAATAAGCATTAGCCTCACGACATCAGCGGGGGCTTCTTCGCCCATACCACAGGCATGAGACATTACCAGGTTTGTTTGCAATTGTGAAAGATCTTCACGCGAGATCCTGTGATTACACAAAGAGCCAAATCCAGTATTGATTCCGTAAATAGGTTCGTCCTGACCTGCCATCTTCTGATCCAGATAGCTGCGGCAGGCTGCGATACGGTTTACTGCTTCTGCAGAAAGCATCACCATTTGCCTGCCATTCAGAATATCAAATAAGTTGTTAAAGGTAAGCTTATCGAAACCGATTGTATATGTTTCCATGAATAAAGAGTGATTTTTGTGTGGTAAATACAAAGCAAACAGAAAGAGCCACCACTAGGAAGGAGTGACAACTAAAGTAAAGTAAAATAATAGAGAATAATGCCCCGGTTAGCCTAACCTAAGCAGAGACAGGCCCGATTGACCTTAATCTTATATTTGAGCTGATACGAATGCATAGCGTGGCAAAGGTAGAAAATTTTATGGCCTATCATTGAACCCTTCTATGTAATCTGAATCAATCAATCTACGCCTACTGAGATTTCATTACCCAACGAAATTCCTACCCTAATTCCGAAGGCTTTGTATGAATCTTCCTCCCAGGCCGTGAAGGCTTCAACCTTAATCAAATGTAATATGTTTTCGATGCCATACCCTATTTCAAAATAATTGGGAGAGTGTTCTGTACGAAGATAGTTAATACTGAGGCTTTCGCGTACCCCTGCAATATTCAGCCAGAAAATCCGCGACAACAGGAAGCGATTCATCCTTACGGTAGTCAGGGTACTTACCCAGGGCCCCCTGGTGCTGAAGCGATAATAATCCAATAACTGGTAGCTATCCACAGAGCCCTTCAGGGTTATGGCAGTCAGATTACCATTAAAATGCTTGAAATCGGGGAATAAAAGCTCATGATTATAAAAGGTGGTTCCGACGGATAGCTTCATTTCGAATTCTCCCCGGGGGCCATGACTCAGGTGATGAATCCCTGCCACAATACGATGATAATCAACATCGGTTCCTGTCAGATCACCCAAAGCACCCGTATAATTGAATGTAATTACAGGATAAGATTTCTTTAGAGGCGAAAGTTTGCCATTGTTACGCATAAACCTGAGGCCGGGATTATAACTGATACCAGTGTTGATTAAAAAGGCTTCGTGCTGTCTAAATCTGGTATCTGGTAATTCAATTGAAACAGGTGCATTAGGCGTATAATTTCGCCCCTTGCGTGATACCCATGTATAATCTGTAGTATTCTCAAGTGGAGAACGACGTGACCACTCTACTCCCCCAAATAGTTTCACTGTAGGTGTCAATTGCACAGTCCCATTGATGCCACCAAAAGATTTCTCATAAATCTTCAGATAATTATCCATCCACAGAAGGGAATAAAACGTGTTAATAAACGGATGAACCGGTTCATCCTGATTATACTGCTCTATATAATTTCCTCCAGTCAGGCTTAACTCATTGCGTCGCCAAGAATTCCTCTGATAACGCCAGGCTATCTCTCCCCTGCCATAAAATGCCCGACTGACAAAACCATACCTGAAATCACCCTTTACCCTGAACCGGTCTCTGCCATATCGGGTAAGTTCGACAGGAATCGTGAAGTTAAGCCCTTCAACAGTATTAAAATTAAGTTGCTCGAATGGGGAGCCATTGCGAATCCACCAGTATTTGCTAATCTTATGGCTATTTCCAAACAAGAGGGCATCGGCAGCTTTACCAAACTTTCCACCAACACTTGCGGTATCACTTCTTTTCATCGCTTCAACGCTGTCTATCTTCTTTCCCAATCCTGGGCGTTTTTCAAGACTGGTTAAAGGGATTGGGCGCAATGAATCCCAGAAGGCTCCATCGCGTTTAAAAGCCATTGTATCTATGCTTTGGGTGTAGTCCATTATAACCTTAGGTTCCTTCTCTTTCTTTTTTGAATCGCGCTCCATCTTTTTCATCACTTTTTTAAACTCCTTAAGTGTGAACTTCTGGGGCTGTTGGGTTATCGCGTTCGTTGTATCTGAATGTTTTTGTTTTAAATGCTCTTTCTCTTCGGCAACTGCCAGTGCATAATCTCTCTCTGTCTTTTCGTCGATAAGGACAAGTTTGTCGTATGACAGTGTGTCATTGAGGACTACCTTATAGTCACTGAGTGAAGCCAGGTACTGAAATTTCATTTCTACACCAAAAAGGCTACCACTCATATCGTAACGATGACTTATTGGAAACCAAACTTTTTGACTGACAGGTGCAAACATCTGATTGATGTTTATCTCGAATCCCTGAGACCACGTTTTAAGTGTAAAACTGTAAACCGACCAGTTTCCTTCAACTATATATATATCCCCTTCGAATACATTAGCGCCCCTACTTCGCGGAATAACCCTGACCTGGTTAATCTCATTCTGCCCGTCCAGGAAGCTGTTGACCAACTTAAACCTGTAAAATCCGAATGCTGAAGGACTGAGTGGTGAAACCACCCCTGCGAACATCGGTTCATAAATATTGGCATTCACAAACTGATTAATCTCAACGCGTCCGGTGTCCTGATTGTTTGATCTTGCTGAAAGCACCTCCTGCCTGTATGTATTGGGGTACTCGTATGAATTGCGGCTAATAGTCTCTGATAAAAAATACTCCGTTGTATCGAGAGGCTGCTGGGCCGCCAAAGTACGTACTATTTTAGGGATCTTAATCTCACCATAACCCTTGATATAAATTGTGGCTTCATAACCTTTTATCAACATTTTATAATATCCGGCTGAGGCGATAGCTTTCCGCATAATGGCATACGCCGGATCTTCGGTTGAGGAAGTAATCGTTACAACAGGTAATTGAACAGTCTGTGGTATCAGTTTGACAGTAATGTTTTCATATCCTGATCCGATGGTGATAATCCGTTTTTCAGTTGTAAGCCCAAGGAATTGAAAATTAACATGATATTTACCGGCTGATAACGGAAAATCAAACATTCCCTGCTCGTTGGTTACTGTCCCTGATTTTTTCTCTACCACATAGACTGTTGCATATGGTAGAGGATCACCCTGGCCGGAGATGATGGTTCCACGTATACCAGTCTGGCCTTTTACAGCACCCATGAATAAACAACTTACAAGGAGCAGGAATAGCAAGCCATTTTTTATCATATTTCCGGAGAATTGGTTTTTGCAAAGATAAACACTGTCAGGTGGACGCAAAGAAAGCGAATAGGTTACTTTTAGCCTCTGATTCCAATGGCACATCTACTTCTTAATTTGGGTTCTCGTGTAAAATAGCAGGATTGTATGATTATTTCCTGCATATCATATCATAATAACCAACTATTTTTGCTTCATATTGCTTTTTCCGGACATATGTTCGTACCCGTACACACGATGTGCATTTTCCAACACTATTTTTAGGAAATTTCAGATGGATAAATTTATCTAATATACAAACAATTAGCATATTGGAAAATTTGGCTCGATTTTATAGGAAAGGGCAGCAAACTCTTTAAACAAGTCGTCTATGCGTAAAATTATTCCCATCTCCCTGGCTGTGCTTCTCATGGCTGGTTGCAATCAGAAAACCGACCAACATGCCTTGGTGAAAGCCATCGATACAGCCAACATGGATCTCAGTGTGAATCCCGGTGACGATTTTTACCGGTATGTCAACGGAAATTGGCTGAAGAAGAATCCTGTGCCAGACCAATATGCTGATTATGGTGCTTTTACAGAACTTGCCGAACGCAACCGGGAAATGCTTAAAACATTAGTACTGGAAGCCGCCGAAGGAAAATCGGAAGTAGGAACCGAAGCTCAAAAGATTGGTGATTTTTATGCATCTGGAATGGATTCTGTTGCCCGTGATAAAGCTGGGATTACGCCTTTAAAAGCTGACCTTGAAAAAGTAGCTACCCTAACAACCCCCGAACGCTTTGCCCGCTTTACTGCCGAACTCAATGCCCGTGGAGTTTACACCACTTTTATTCCATTCGCCATGGCCGATGTAAAGAACAGCGGACAGGTGATTCTGAACCTTTATCAGGGAGGGCTAGGCCTTCCAGAAGTTGAATATTATACAGTTGACGACCCTCAGATGAAAGAGATCAGAGCCGAATATGTGAATTATGTTGCTAAGATGCTCACATTTGCAGGGGATGATATTGCCGAAGCAACCAAAGAAGCCGAAGCTATTCTTGATCTGGAGACCCAATTTGCCAAGATATCCAAGACGCTTTTGGAACGCCGGGATCCTGAAGCCAATTATAATAAAATGGCTGTTGCCGACCTGAAGGTTCTGGCTCCCAACTTTGACTGGGATACCTATTTTGATGCCATCGGATTGAAAGATCTTGCGGAGGTAAATATCCACCAGCCGAAATTCGTTGAGGGAATCAGCAGACTTCTGAAAGACGTACCAGTTGCCACCTGGCACTCTTTCCTTCGTTACAACATCATTCAATCCAATAGTGCCTTTCTGAACGATACCCTTTATGCCGTAACGCATAACTTCTATAACGTGTTTCTTTCAGGACAGAAAGAAATGCAACCCCGTTGGAAAAGGGTTTTAAGTACAACCAGTGGTTCACTTGGAGAGGCAATCGGGAAAGTGTATGTAGCCCGTTACTTTCCGCCTGAAGCTAAACAGCGTATTACCGAACTGGTCGGAAATCTTAAAAAATCATTGGCAGAAAGAATTTCAGGTTTGGCATGGATGGGTGATTCCACCAAGCAGAAAGCCCTTGAAAAACTGACTGCCATGCAGGTAAAGGTTGGCTATCCGGATAAATGGATTGATTATTCATCTCTCGAAATCAAAAGGGACTCCTACATCAACAATATCTGGAATGCTAATGCTTTTGAGTTCAACCGCGAAATGGCCAAGGTAGGTAAACCTATCGATAAGGCTGAATGGGTTATGACTCCTCAGACTGTTAATGCTGGTTATGTACCATCGAAAAACGAGATAGTCTTCCCCGCAGCAATTCTACAACCTCCTTTTTTCTATCAGGATGGTGACGATGCTGTTAATTATGGAGCCATTGGGGTTGTTATAGGGCATGAGATGA
Organism: Bacteroidota bacterium; assembly: GCA_003250395.1. Taxonomy (GTDB): domain Bacteria; phylum Bacteroidota; class Bacteroidia; order Bacteroidales; family TTA-H9; genus GWE2-42-24. The sequence continues at coordinate 74,717 of QKGM01000012.1, forward strand.
CCCACGGATTCGATGATCAGGGTCGTAAATACGATCTGAAGGGAAATTTGACGGATTGGTGGAAGCCTTCTGATGCAGGACAGTTTATCGATCGTACCAGCGTTTTGGTAGAGCAGTGGGATAATTATGTGATGCTTGATTCGCTTCATCTGAATGGTAAAGTAACCCTTGGTGAAAACATTGCTGACAACGGAGGGTTGACGGTATCAATGAATGCCTTTAAAAAAGTATTGACCGGTGCAGAGGAGAAAATCGACGGATTTACTCCTGTCCAGCGTTTCTTCTTGTCATATGCTACGATATGGCGTGAAAATGTACGCGATAAGAAGCTTGCACGTGATATTAAAGAAGATGTTCATGCCCCGGGCGAATCGCGCGTAAATCGTGCTGTCTTCAACATTCCTGAATTTTATGAAGCTTTTCCGGTAAAAGCTGAAGACCATCTTTTCATTCCTCAGGAGAACCGGGCTTCTATCTGGTAATCAAAGTTACAGCGGAGCAGGCTACCTTTTGATTCCGGAGGTAGCGCCGCTTTTTTTATAAAAACCTAACCCATGAAAACAACCAATTATAGTATTTGGGTAACCTTTGTACTCTCAATGTTGTTTAGTATATCAATGAAAGCACAAAGTACATTTAACCCTCCGGCTACTCAGGCCAGACCAGTTACCGACACCCTGTTTAATCAGAAATTTACCGATAATTACCGTTGGCTTGAAAACGGTAAAGAGCAGGAAGTCATTGATTGGACAAAAGCCCAGCATGACGCCACAGTTTCATTTGTTAATGCCAGTTGTCCGGCTGTAAAAGGACTTCGGGAAGAGATTACTGCTGTAATCGATCGCGATTATACAGGTCCTGATTTCATGCAGGGTAATCGTCAGTTTTTCAACCGAAAGAAAAAGGGAGAAGCTCAGAGCAAGCTGTATACCCGTCTCAACGGAAAAGAGATACTGATTTTCGATCCTGTTGCCATTGATCCTTCCGGAAAATCTGCAATAGGGGGGAGCAGCTTTACAGAAGATGCTTCGATGGTAGCTATTGGCCTTCAGAAAGCAGGTGCTGAAATCCTCACCTTTTATATCGTAGATACTAAAACAGGAAAGCAATTATATAAACCCATTGAAGGGATTTATGGTTTCAACTTTGCCAAGGATGGAAAACATGCTTATGTTACTATCAGAACCAAGGAAATGGTTGACAAGCAGGAACCACCAAGAACCTACTGGTATACACTTGGAAAAGATATTAAGGATGCCCGGTTTCTGTTTGCCCCTGCCGATTCAAAAGACGTGGCGGGGATATGGGATTCCCGCTTCAGTGATTTGACCTTTAAGTCTGAGGGCGACTTCTACAGTACTACTCTAAGTTACCGTAAAGTGGGAACATTTGATGAGATGAAGGTGATTTATTCCAGTAAGGAATATCAGGCGAGCCCTGAAGCAATTGGTGATAAAATCTATTTTCTGACCAATGATGGTGCTCCTAACCAGAAAATTATGGTAACCGATAAAGCCACTCCTGAGTTCGTCAATTGGAAAACTCTTGTTCCGGAACAGGAGACGGTAATTGAGGATTACGCTGTGACCAATGACAACCTTATTGTCATGGACAAGAAAGATATCCAGAGCAGGCTTGGACTCTACGATCTCAATGGCAGATTTCTGCGCTTTCTTGATTTGCCTGAAGTCGCCAATGTTTCATATGTCAACTTTCACCGTGAAACCAATACAGTGTATTTGGGCCTCGAATCATTTACCTTCCCGTTCAGGATCTATAAAGCAGATCCCAAAACATTCAAATGGGAACTTTACTATGAAATGGAGACCCCAATCGATACCAAGAATATTACCGGTGAAGTGGTTTTCTATAAATCGAAAGATGGTACACGGGTACCTTTGTTGTTGATGCATCGTAAGGACTTAACTCTCGACGGTAACAATCCGACCCTGCTCACAGGTTATGGCGGATTCAATATTGGCGAATCGCCCTCGTTTATCGGAATGGCAGCATCATGGGTAAATAGAGGGGGTGTTTATGCAATTGCAGGCCTCCGGGGAGGAAATGAATACGGAGAGAATTGGCATAAGAATGGAATGTTGCACAAGAAGCAGAATACTTTCGATGATTTTATTGCTGCTTCAGAGTACCTCATTGAACAGAATTATACCAATCCTCAGAAACTTGTCATAAGGGGAGGCAGCAATGGCGGATTGCTTATGGGAGCTGTCATCACCCAGAGGCCGGATTTGTATAAGGCGTGCATCTGTGCGGTACCTCTGCTCGATATGGTAAGATTTCATAAGTTTCTTATTGCCCGATATTGGATTCCTGAATACGGTGACCCCGATAAGGAGGAGGATTTCAGGTATATATTTAGTTACAGCCCTTATCATAACATCAGACTGGGTGTGAATATTCCCACGACAATGATTACAGCCGGAGCAAATGATGTACGTGTTGATCCGTGTCATGCCAAGAAGATGGCTGCCGCCCTTCAGAACAATCCCGGCCAGATTGACCCGGTTCTGCTTTATATTGATTATAACAGCGGTCACGGTTCAGGCAAATCAACTCAACACCAGATAGACGATCAGGAATTTATGTGGAGGTTTATGATGAATCAGGCGGGTATGAAATAACCAACAGATATTGTTTCAAAATACCACATCGGAGGAGCAGATTTAAACCTGCTCCTCTTTTTTTTTATTTTTATCTGTGGTGACAAGATTTAAGGCCTGATTGCAAACAATACATAGCTTTAGATCACGGGAAAGGGTTCATTATATTGAACATTAGCCTGTGGAAGTGATTCAACTTTTCAGAAATAAATATATTTTTGTTGAATTACATTAGGAGAAAGCCCATGGTAAATGAAAGGTTTTTATCGCTGGATGTATTCCGGGGTCTGACTGTTTGTTTTATGATCATCGTCAATTCTCCCGGCAGTGGTTCATACTCCTTTGCACCGCTTTGCCATACCGGATGGAATGGGTTTACCCCAGCTGACCTTGTCTTTCCTTCTTTCCTTTTTGTTATTGGCAGCGCGATGAGCTTTTCTCTCAAAAAGTATGTTGCCAAAGGCCATCCGGCACTCCTTAAAAAGGTTATCCGTCGGACGACCATTATTTTTTTGCTTGGATATTTTATTTACTGGTTCCCATTCTTCAGAATCGATACTGCCGGGAACTTTATTGCAGCACCCTTCTCGGGAACGAGAGTCCTGGGGGTATTGCAAAGGTTGGCCTTATGTTATGGAGCCGGAGCCTTACTCGTGATATATACCCCAAGGCGATTGCTCAGGTGGATAAGTGTTTGCATTCTGTTGTTTTACTGGGTTCTGCTTCTTATGGCCGGAGATGCTCAGGGGCCGCTAAGCCTTGAAGGAAACGTGGTATTAAAATTTGATCTTTGGATACTGGGGCCTGGCCATTTATGGCATGGGGAGGGAATTCCATTCGATCCGGAAGGTTTGCTAAGTACAATTCCTGCCCTTGTTAACCTGCTGATCGGCTACTGGGCAGGTGAATTTATCAGGGAAAGCGGGAAAAATTATGAAACAGTGGCCAGACTTATGTTGACGGCAATAGTCATGCTGCTTGCCGCGTATTGTTGGCAACCTTTCTTCCCGTTTAATAAGAAGCTCTGGAGTAGTTCGTTTGTATTGCTTACCTCAGGACTGGATATAATCATTCTGGCTGTCCTGTTTTATGTATTCGAAATCCGACGTCCCCATAAAACAAATTGGGCCGGATTCTTTACTGTTTTCGGGAAAAACCCTTTGGTGATATACATCATCTCAGAACTATTGCTAACCATTTTTCAAATGGTCAGGACACCTTCAGGAAAAAATATCTACGATTTCTTAAGCGTAAATGTGTTTCAGTCCGTAATATCCGGTCCGATCGGGTCTCTGTTATTCGCTATTAGTGTAATGATAATCTGCTGGCTAATTGCCTGGCAGATGGATCGAAGTAAAATATTCATCAGGGTATGATCCCTTTTAATATGCCTTATCTGTCCTTTAAAGATGATGTTTTTCCACTTTCCGGCTCGCGGGAATCCATCAGGAGAGACAGTAATAACGGATTTTGTGTAACCATTAAGCATTATATTACCTGTTAAGTGTATTACGAAGGCAATAAATGCATTGCGGGAATCATCTGTGAATTTATTTTTTATATATTGCAAAACCATTCTGCTGGCCCAGAACCTTTCACTGTAATTTGATTGTGAGTATTTTAATTAAAAACTAAAACGTTTAAGTGTATATCTAACGATACTAAACTTTCAACCAGAGTCAGATGGGAACCGGACAGTATGGCTATTTTTTACAGAAATCAAGGGTAGTATGATTAAAAAATTACAAATTTGTATCCTTGCATTGGCTATCAGCCTGGGAGCCATTGCACAACAGGTGACCCTGAACGGAAAGGTGACTTCTGCCGAAGATGGAAATCCATTACCTGGTGTTACCATTAAAGTCAAGCAGACAATACGGGGAACTATTTCCGATATCAATGGTATGTACAACATCAGTGTTGAGAAGGGGGAAACGTTGGTTTTCAGCTTTATGGGCTTTGAAAACCAGGAGATCGTCATTCAAGACCAGCGAGTCCTGGATGTTGTTTTGGTAACTAAAGGGGTAGAACTGGGGGGAGTGGTAGTAACTGCTCTTGGTGTTAAACGACAACAGAGGGAAATAGGATACTCTACTGATAAAATCAGTAACACTGAGTTGGTAAGAGCCGGCACTTCGAATGTATTGAGTGCTATTACCGGTAAATCTGCCGGAGTGCTGGTATCTAACAACGATGGGGTGGACGGGGGGTCTACCCGTGTTACCATTCGTGGTAACAACAATCTTAATGCAAATAACCAACCCCTCATTGTTGTCGACAATGTGCCCATGGATAACACCCCCGGCCTCGAGGATATAGGCCGTGGTATAGACTGGGGAAACGGTATTGCCGACCTTAATGCATACGATATTGAAGATTATACCGTGCTGAAAGGAGGAGCGGCGGCTGCTCTTTATGGTTCACGTGGTGCCAATGGTGTAATCCTGATTACTACAAAAAGAGGAAAAAAACAGAATGGCGTTGGGATAACGTATAACCTGGATTACAAAATCGTTCATCCTTACCGTTACCGGGATGTGCAGAATGTGTATGGAAGCGGGGGGCCAATTACCCTGCTCGAACCAACATTCCCCCTCAACGAAGATGGGATTCCAACCTATCTGCCTTATGGAAATGACCATCTTGTAATCAATCAGGATGGGACAACATCAACCACATCCACAGAGTTCGGTTATTATGGTTCATCCGTTTCATGGGGACCCAAAATGGAAGGGCAAATGATCAAGTGGTGGGATGGCGAAATGCGGCCTTATTCGGCGCAACCCGATAATTTGAAGGCTCCCTTCAGCGACGGGCACACCATCACCCATAATATCGAAGCCAATGCCGGAAACGAGAAGGGAACTCTCCGTATCTCCCTGACCCGTCAGGATAATACTCCGATCATAGCTAACAGCAATTTCGATCGTACCACCATCAATCTTGGCGCCAATATGAAGGTGTCGGAAAAATTAAAAGCTGATGTTACCCTTACCTATGTAAAGTACAACAGACTGAACAGCCCGATTATCGGAGAGGATGCCAATTCAATCAATAAAGGATTGCTTTACGGATGGGGAAGAAGCTACAAAGGGATCGACAGGGAGAACTACCAGCTTGCAGATGGTTCACGTAACCCGCTTGAAGGCTACAGGGATGTATTTCCCTATGTTGATAACTATATCTGGTGGAATTACTACAATAACAACACGACGCTCAACCGTGACAAGTATACAGGTGCCCTTGCACTCACATACGATGTTACGCCCTGGCTCAATATCACCGGGCGTATCGGACGTGACTTCAGTATGGAGCAATATGAAAACAGAACCAAGCCTACCGATTACCTTGGTTTACAGAATGGCAGTTACTCGAACAGTGTTTCAAAGAATTACTCCGATAACTTCGACCTGATCGTAACGGCCAACCGTGAAGACTTCCTGGGGACAGGCTTGAATGTCCGCTTTACAACCGGCGCCAACAGGTATGACCAGGATTATTATTATATCTATGGCCATTCAGGTACATGGTATTACCCGAATATGTACACCTTTTTTAATTATACGGAAACTGTTTATACAACTGACGATCAGGGAAACACTGTCGTTTCGCAAATGGGTGATCTGGCTGCTGATATTGCAACCCAGGAAAAAATCAGCAAACAAAGAGTCAATTCTGTATACGCTTTCCTGAACCTTGGCTGGAAAAATTTCCTGTTTGCCGATATTACAGGTCGTAACGACTGGTCATCAACACTGCCTGCCAATAATAACTCTTTCTTTTATCCTTCTGTCTCGCTTAGTTTCATCGCCAGCGAAGCCTTTAAAATTCAGGATAAGATTTCATGGCTCAATTTCTTGAAAATAAAAGGTGGTGTTGCTCAAACAGCTTCCGGTACAGATCCGTATAAAACCAAATTCTATTATACTATTGGACTGTTTGGCGGACAACAGACAGCGTCATTTCCTGGTGAAATACCTCCGATCGAACTAAAACCCCAAAGGGTTAATGCCTACGAAGGTGGTTTTAACCTGGGCCTTTTTGAAAACAGGATAGATATAGATTTCGTGTATTACTATAAATACTCTTTTGACCAGATACTTAACCTTCCTGTACCCGAAAGTTCAGGTGCGCCTAATATAAAAATCAATGAAGGTGTCTTATCTAACCGTGGTATCGAAATCACTATCAACGCGGTACCGGTCCAGTCGCGCAACTCTCTGCTCCGCATGGGACTTAATTTCGCCCTGAACAGGAACAAGATTATCAGCCTTGGTGATTATTCCGACACCTATCTGCTGGCCGATATCTGGGGACTCAACGGTCCGGCAATAGTACTGCAGGAAGGAAGCGATTACGGTACAATAGTTGGCTACGATTATGTATATGATAAAAACGGAAACAGAATTGTAAACGATGAAGGGACCAAGTACGAGATCACCGATACCCGTGTCCCCATCGGAAATGCTTCGCCAGACTTCACCACTAATTTCACCACCAGTTTCACCTACAAGAACTTCACAGTCAACACGCTGGTTGATGCCAAGATTGGAGGGGATATCTACTGCGGTTCATACGTTATCGGCCTGCAGACGGGTCAGAGTCCCGAAACACTGCTTGAACGTGAGGGTGGTGGATTACCCTATACCGACCCTGAAGGAAACGTAAGGAATGTCGGCGTTATCCTGGAAGGTGTACATGCCGACGGAACACCTAATACGACCGTCGTACATTACCTCTATAAATACTTGCCCAATGCCGGTGGCTGGGGTAAGTTTGTCTCAACTCCAGGTATCGTTGAAAACACCTGGATTAAGATGCGCGAGATATCCATCTCCTACACCCTGCCTCAAAGTCTGATCCGAAAGCTGAAATTCATCCAGAATCTGAAACTATCAATTACCGGTCGTGACCTATTTTACTTCTACACAACCATTCCCGATAATATCAATCCGGAAGGGATCATGGGTTCGGGAAATGCCCAGGGCTTTGAATGGGCCTCATATCCCGGAACAAGATCATTTATGTTTGGTTTAAGTGCAACCTTCTAATTGAAATCATCATGAAAAAGAATAGTGCCATATCTATCATCCCAAGGGAAAAAGCTTCCTTAAGAATCATTCTGAATGTCTTTGTTATTGGATTCTTATTCGTTGCAATGACAGCCTGCAACAAAGATTTTGAAGAAATCAACACCAATCCCCACGGTTTTACCACCACGGGCGACGGTGCACTCTTTAACGGAATCATTGAGTCGCTTGTACTCTCGGGGAATGAACAGTTTTATATCAATAACGAAATACTCTATAAGCAAGCCCAGTCGGCGGCCCTTACCAAGGAAGCGTGGGGTAACTATACCATCGGAACCGAGGAGATGTGGAAAGACTATTACAACACCTTGCCCGCTGTCAGAGAACTTGAAAAGCGATTTGCAGCCTATCCGGCCACACCGGGGGTTAACAACATGCGGGCGATGCTCAAAATTGTACTGGCATACAAGACTTTTAAAATGACCGACCTGTTCGGCGATATTCCATTCTCTCAGGCTGGTTATGGCTTTCAGAGCCTTGAAAGGCTCCATCCCGAGTACGATACCCAGCGCAGTATATACATATCGTTGCTCGAAGATCTGAAAACCGCGGCCACCATTATAGATGATACTGCTGCTTCTGCCGAACCTTTTACCTCGTTCAAACGGTTTGACAGGCTCTTTCTGGGCGATGTCACTGTTTGGCGAAAATTCGCGAATTCCCTCCGCCTGCGTTATGCCATGCGAATGTCTGATAAGGAACCTGAGCTGAGTGGCGAGATCATTGGTGAGATTATCGGGAACAATGAACCGGTTTTACTGGGGTATGATTTTACAAGCCCTGTTCTGGAAGCTGCCTGTATATGGCCCGCTATCTCAGGATTTAAAAACGAAAGCCTCAACTGGTCGTTCCGTGAGCATAACGGACTGCGGATGGGATCGAATATCTGGCATCAACTGTCAGAAACCGACAGCCCTGACGGAAGTGGAATTTTCGATCCACGTGCGTACATCTTCTTTGAAACAGATGGCAATAATCAATGGACACCGTTTCCTCAGGTACCCGATGCCTCGACCCCTTCGGCGGGTGGCGTACCATACGGGGAACATCGCGACGATGCCGGTAATTTCAGTATTAAAGGCGAAAACTGTAACTACTCTATTTTTAACTACTTTCTTATCCGCGATGAAGATTTCATGCCTATCATCCTCATGACCGGCGCCGAAGTTCATTTCATCAAGGCGGAAGCATATTTCAGGGGAATTGGTGTTGGCATCGACCGCGACATGGCGGATATTGAATACATGAACGGGATTAACGCCTCTGTGGAATGGTGGCTGAAAACAGCCCATAATTCAAGACTGCCTCTGTCAGGAATTACGTTCGATGAGATGTTACCCATTCCTGAACACCTGAATGCCTCTTCGGTGCTTAATGTATTTGGATCATGGAATGCCCAGACCGATGAAGAAAAGCTGAAGTTCCTCTATACCCAGCGCTGGCTTGATGCTTTCCGCCAACCCTGGGAGGCTTATGCCCTGGCAAGGAGGGTGTCGCTGCTCCCCCGTGAAGGGAATCCCATTGCCCATTTCAGAATGCCTTATCCTCCTTCTGAAAACCAATACAACACTACTGCCTGGTCAAACGCCATTGGACGTCAGGGAGGAGACTCCCCCGACGTGAAGATTTGGTGGATTCCGTAAACCAGGAGATTAAAACATATTTTTTCCCAATAGTTAAACCTCTTCTTTTAATTAAATACAGACCATTATGAACAGAGTTTTTTACAAATTTCAATTTCTGCTGGTGGTGCTTCTTTTCTCTCTGAACCTCCCTGTCAGTTCACAGAGTAATCAGTATCTCCATTTCGACCGGGTTGATGACTGGGTATCAGTTCCAAACGGTGAATCTTATGTGTTGAATTCAACAGCAGGTGTATCAATAGCCGGCTGGTTTTTCTCGGATGACCTTTCTTATGGCCAGGGAATGATGGGATTCAGAGGTGGTAGCACAGAATTCTATATGATTCAGATCGGCGATGGAAAACTTGAGTGCCGCTACATCAGCAGCACAGGGTTCCACGAATATGTCGGTCCTGCCAACACCATTATACCGCAGGTGTGGCAACATCTCGCGCTGGTGTATAACGGAACGACTCTCACCCTCTTTGTAAACGGTAACGTTAAAGGTAGTGCTGCCTGCTCGGGAGTACTGACTGACGGAACTGTACCTTTCGCCATTGGTAAGTCGCCTGTTGGCAGTTATGAGTTCTATTTCGGAGGCCGTGCCGATGAAATATCGGTATGGAACAAAGGACTCACCCAGGCCGAAATCCAGGACATGATGCAGAACGAACTCACCGGAACAGAAGCCAATCTGCAGATGTACTATAAGTTTAATCAGGGAGTCCCCGGTGGTAACAATACGGCTATCACGAAGCTTATCTCTGAAATAGATTCTCCTGTTCGTGACGGCGATCTTCTCAATTTCGCCATGACGGGCAGTTCTTCAAACTTCCTTGGGACGCTCGACCCCTCTTTCCAGGCTATCTCTTTCCCTCCAATTCCCAATAAGCTTACTTCGGCCGAGCCTTTCACAATCGAGGCTTCTGCCACATCAGGATTGCCTGTTAGTTTTGCTATTATCTCGGGACCTGCCACCATCGATGGCAACCTTATTACCCTTACCGGAGACACGGGCAAGGTAATCGTTGAAGCAACACAGCCCGGAGGTGGACAATATGACCCGGCTACCCCTGTAAGACAAAGCTTCATGGTATTAAGCCCAACGCTTCATGTCCCTGAAATTGATGTTCGTCACCCCCTCGCCGGTGATGTGTACATGAGTTCTCTGGCTCCTCTTGAACTGGCTGCTGTCTCTTCGATTACCTATCCGGAATTGTTCTGGGTATCGAATGTCAGCTTTGCTATAAACGGTCAGAATATTGCTGCCCGTACCTACTGGAACAACCACTATACTGGCTGGTGGACACCGCCTGCCTATGGCAGCTACGTATTGGAAGTTAAAAGTACCAACAACTATGGTGCCCATTCAACCAAAACCGTAACGATCAACATTGTTCCTTCAGCTGAAGATATGTATGTGCCTGCTGTTCAGGATGTACTGATCAATACCAACATCAACCACACCATTGTTACTGCCGAATTACCCTCCTTCCTGGCTGCTTTTGATACCATTGAGGCTACACTCACCGTTTCATGCCCACCGGGTGGTTGCGGTGAATGGGATCGTGTTGCATGGATCGAAGCCCGTGGCCATGACGGTGAATGGTATGAGATTATCCGCTACATCACCCCCTATGGTAAAGCATGCTCACACACCATCAACCTGACCGATTATGCCATGGTGCTGCGCGGAAAGGTTGATTTCAGGGTAAATTGTGAAACCCTCGACAACGGCTATATATACGATCTCAATTTAACCTACAAGGCTGGTACCCCGCCATACCTCTACAGCTTCATGCAGAAAATATGGTACGATACCTATCAGTTTGGTGACTATGCCAATCTGCAGCCTGTCGAACAGGTCGACTTCGAATTCCCGGCCAATGCGATTGCTGCAAAACTTAAGCTCGTCTCTACCGGTCATGGCTGGGGCGACCTCAATACCAGCAATGCTGCCGAGTTTTACAATGCAACCCATTCTATCTGGGTAAATGGAGCCAAAACCTTCAATCAGGTTAACTGGCAGGATTGTAATCCTAATCCCGATGGTTGTCAGCCTCAGAATGGTACCTGGTATTACGACCGTGCCGGCTGGTGTCCCGGTGCTATTGCCCGCTGGTTCGATTTCGATATGTCGCAGTTCGTTCCTAATGGAAACATTAACCTGCAGTACAAATTCTATGAGAACTATGTCGACCTGTGTCACCCCAACCATCCCAATTGTGTAACAGGGGTAACTTGCAGCGATTGCAACGATGGCTTTAACCCGCATCTGATCGTAGCCTCCCACATCGTTACTTATGCCAATGAACCCATTATCGTGGTTGGTGAAGAGAAACCTGACATTACCAGAGTTTCGGCATTTAACGCTAATCCTAACCCAACACAGGGGATGCTCGAAATATCGCTTACCGGAAACGTTAAGGTAGATAAATCGACTGTCTATCTCTACAATTTGTCTGGAAAACTTGTACACCAGTTCGATTGGGACGGAACCACCCGTACGGTAAATCTTTCTTCCCTTCCCAAAGGACTCTATTTTATGCAACTGCAGGGCAATGGTATTTCTGATGCCCGTAAAATTGTGATCCAGTAAACCTTTATCGATTAATCAAATACCGGAAGTCTCTACAACCGGATCAATCCCCCCGTCTTTCGGGGGGATTTTTTTGTTGAATACCGGCGGGAGTAAAGCCCCCTGGCATAGGAAAGGAATTTTCTCCCTATTGCTTGATAAAGGGTGTAACGGGTGCTGTATCTTCTTAAACCGGTATTCTGCCTCCTGTAGGCTTCTGCCGGCTTTTACCGCTAACGGGTTGTTTTCATTGCCAGCAAATCCTCCAAAAAAGGGGGCACGAGAATTGCCCCCGGTGAGGCAGCATTAGTCAGGTTACAACGCTTTTTACCGGTTTTTGCGGGCTTCGACAAAGCTTCTGATAAAGCAGATCATCGACATCAATGAAGTAAGCATCATTGCAGCGACCCTGATTATCGATCCGGTATGTCCCCGGTCGATGCTCCCGAACAGGGGCTTAAACAAACCTGCCAGCACAAGCAACGTGAGAACAACTGCCACATGTGCCTGAATTTTGTTTTCCTTACTAACCCCTTTGTGAAGGGCGGCCAGAATCAGACCGGCAGCCACAGGAATAAGTGCAGTAGCTGATGGTGTGTCGGAAGCGAGATATCCCCAGAGGCCTAATACTACAAGGACAACGGCGTTGATTAAATTGGATGTATGTTTTTGCATAGTATAGATAACTTGTTAATTTGTTTCTTAGTAACAATGGTTTGGCTGTAATGTTGAACAGTTTTTTGATTAAAAAGAATGCTGACGGCCCGGTGAAACTTCGATTCTTTGTGTCAAAAGCAACAAAATCAACTCCCCGTTGTTACTGCTTTTGGTGTCGCTATGTGCATGAATTTGAAAATCTTACTGTTTTTATTGTTCTCGTGTGACCAATTCGGATATCTTTTGGAGCCTGATCATCAGAGGGTCTGCATTATAATTGATTCAACACGCGCAATTGTCAATGATTAATAACCGGGGATTACTCCCTTTTATAAGATTCTTCAATCGCGCAAATGGTTACCATCCCAGTTGGCGTGTGCCATTAATACTACATGAAATAACCGATGCATTTACCCGGATCCGATAATACGCAATCATTTCAGCCCTTTATCGAGGCATTTAAAAAAAAGCTGTTCAGTGTCTTCCACGAGAGGGACCATATCGAGCAATTTGTCCAACGTCGTGGATTTCCCGCGCTTGTCTTGCGTGAAATCATGGCTGTGAACCCGCTTTCGGTGGCAATCCCTGCCCGGTATGGCGGACGGGGTGCCATTGTAAAGGAAAGCCTGGGATTGCTGGAGGCAGCCTCTTATGAGTCGCTTCCTTTATCGCTCACCTTTGGAATCAACATTGCACTGTTCCTCGAACCAGTGGTTAAATATGCCAGGGAGGAGGTTAAGCAGGGGATTTTCGACCGCTTCCTGAACCGTCAGCACATGGGGGGACTGATGATTACCGAGCCCGATTTCGGGAGCGATGCCCTCAACATGCAAACTGTCAGCGAGAAGGTGGGGAACAGTTATCATATTTCAGGAGTCAAACACTGGCAGGGGCTTACCGGTCTTGCCGATTACTGGCTGATTACAGCCCGAAATAAGGTTGATAAGGAATGCCTTGGAAGAGACCTCTGCTTCTTTATCTGCGATGTAACCCAGCCAGGACAAGCTGTACATGTTGAGGAATATTTCAATAATCTGGGCCTCTATCCTATACCCTACGGGAGGAACCGTATTGATGTCACCATCCCCGAACAGTTCAGGCTTGTACCCGAAAGCACCGGCCTGAAGCTGATGATGGATCTCCTGCACCGGAGCCGCTATCAGTTTCCGGGAATGGGGGTAGGGTTTATCAGGCGGATGCTCGATGAAGCGACTGACCATTGCAGGTCGAGGGTCATCGGCGGGAAGATGTTGTGGTCGCTCGACCAGGTACAGTTCTCTATCTCCCGGATTCAAAGCGCATTTACCATCAGCTCGGCCATGTGCCTCAGAAGTGCCGAAGTCAGCGGCATAGAACACAACCTGGCCGGAGCTGCCATCGAGGCCAACAGTTTCAAAGCTTATATTACCGACCTGATGCAGGAGGCTGCACAGATCGTGACCCAACTATCAGGCGCCAACGGTTATAAGGCCGAATCGGTCGCTTCACGCGGAATCATCGATTCACGGCCCTTCCAGATCTTCGAGGGATCGAACGAGATGCTATACACGCAGATATCAGATCTGATACTGAAAAAGATGGTTAAGAGAAAAACCGATAACCTGATGGAGTTTTTTAAAGGGTATGAATTGACACGGCTGGTTGCCGACCGCTTTAAGTCACTGCTGAATTTCTCACCCGGGATGGGATTGTCGCAGCGGCGACTTGTCGATCTGGGAAAGATCATCTCGAGGGTCATTTCGGCAAACCTGGTGGCGGAACTGGGACATAGAGGCTATCGTGGCGACCTGATCAGCTCCTGCCTCGAAACAATCCGCCATGAAGTATCTGCCCTGGCCGGCTCCTATCAATCGCATTCGGCGGTAGCTCCTGCTGATAATTACAATGAATCGAGCGATTGGATGGCCTTCTGCTGAAGCCCGGCTCACAAGGCCGGCTTTTCCCGCTAATGCATATCACGGGCTGATCTCTCCTGGTAACTTCCTGTCCTGCAATTTCTCATGGCTGTAAATGATGGCTCCATATAACGGCGCGTCATTGCCTGTTTTAACCCGTATTATTAATTTATTGAACAATGTTATGTATTCTGAACAATGTTCAATATATTTGCACCGTTAAAATTTAGTCATGGAAAAGAAACAGATACAGGAGCAACGGATGCGTGGCTACTTCATCGAGGCAACCAAGAACATCCTTCGTTCTGAAGGGGTTCAGGGGATCAGTGTACGCAGGATTGCCGACGAGGCCGGGTATTCCTTTGCTACCCTTTACAACTATTTTCGCGATGTAAGGCAACTTATATTCATTTGTGTGGGCGATTTTCAGGAGGAATGCCGCGCCCGGATTGCACAGCAGGCCGCTACCATCCCCCCGGGCAAAGAACATCTTAAAACGGTCCTGAAGGGCTACCTTGAATACTTTACCGAGTATCCCGGCATCTTCCAGTTGTTCTTCATCGAAAAACTGACTGATATCAGCACCAGCCGCGACACTGCCGACAGGATATATGGTTTCCTCGACACCCTGTGTGATGCCGACTGGCAGTATCTTATCGATCAGGGAGACCTTACCCCTGAACTGGTTGCCCTCAGGAGGCAAATGGCCAATAACCTGACCGCCGGATTGCTCCTTTTCTACCTGCACCGACTCTCACCGGGCGACTGGCCAACGTTTGTCAATCAGGCCGCCCTTCAGATCGATACCCTGCTCATCGGGTAGCTGGTGAAGTGGAATAAACTGAACAGCAGGAAATGGTAAGTCTGGTAAATACTGCTAACGATAATCAGCTAAAAACGTGTCGTTATGAAGACTAAAAAGGAGTTGAAGGCCATCTATAAAGAGATGAAGTTCAGGATTGGGGTATTCCAGATCAGGAATAAAGTCAACGGTAAAATATACGTGGAAGGGAGCCTTGATCTGGTTTCGATATGGAACAGGCATAAATTCCAGTTAAAGATGGGTGTTCATCCTGTCGAAGCGCTTCAACACGACTGGAATGTACTGGGCGAAGAGAATTTCGCTTACGAAATCCTCAGCGAGATCAAACAGGATGATACCGGAAATGTAGATTATCAAAAGGAGGTCAGGCTGCTCGAACAGATGTATATCGACGAGTTGCAGCCGTTTGATGAAAAGGGCTACAACAGGAGAGGCCGCAGGTAATCAGGCGCGCCTACAACCTAAGGCAATGCCCTGTATCAACAGGCATGGAAAACACCAGAACCGGTGTTACGTATCCCTGGGTTGCCCCGCTGCAGGAGTAGCCCGATCAGGCTCATGCCGGTGTAATGAAATAATGGTGAAATCTACGGGAAGAGGACAACGGTCAACAGTGGTCTGGCCAGGAGCCTGAAAAGGGAGAAAGTAAGCCATAGCTAAAACTGTGCCATAAATATTTTATATTCATTTTTCCTACATATATATTATGTGCCATATATATAATAAACATAGGCTTTTCATAAGAAAAACCCGAATTTGCCCCGAATTTGGTATGAATTTGGGGTGAATCAGTAAGGAAATGGCGCTATAAATTACATGTAATCAGCAGGTTAAAAATGGTTGTTATGTGACAAATTTCACAGAAAAAATATTGAAAAAAGTTGAAAACAGCCAGGTCGGGAGGATGATTTTAGTGTAAATGCGTACGCATATTTTGGAAAACGGTTCTATTATTTGGAAAGATTGGAATTGGGGGCATTTTTAAAAAAAGTTGATTGGCCCCAATTCTGCACAGGCTGGTAAAGAGTTAATTCCAAACAATTTCTGACTACAGCATAATTGTGATGGTGAATAAAAGTTTACTTTTGTGACAGCAACCAGATTATAATTCGTTATTATGAGAATGTGTCACCCTATGACTCCTCTTTCTCCTGATCTCACGATAAATAGTGTTGATATGCCATGCAATGAATCTGCCAGTGTAGTTCCTTCACTGTCCGGAGTGGGAAGAGTGAACGAAAATGGTACGGGCGAAGGGGTGAAGTATTTTTCTTTTACTTGTGAAAGGACAGAACTGGATAACAGTCTGGCGTACATTCGGGATTTGCTACAGTGCAATCAATGCAGTGAGGCAACATTGAATTCTTTAAAAGAAGTATTGATTGCGGAAAGAATCCTGTCTAAAGTTGATGATATACGTCCAATTTGGGAGTATAACAGTAACTTTGTGAATATATATACTAGTTACCAACAAGCTTAAAAAAAGAAATAACAGTGCAAACTTGATGGAATTTTTGTTTTGCCAACCCGCAATAAAATAATAGCCACCGCGCATTGCACACATTGTCAAGCCACACGAGCCGATGCTCAGACCAAAGCTTGCCAAAGAGTGCAATTTATTCCGACACACAACCGAGATAACGAAATAACCTTTTTATATTTGGACAAATTGTTCAAAACTGATTATTCAAAATGAATACATTTGGAGAATATATACGAGAGCTTAGAGAAGCAAAAGGATTGCCTTTAAGAAAAGTTTCAGCAGAATTGGATGTTGATACTTCTATCCTTAGTAAAATTGAAAGGAATGAGAGGAATGCAACAGTTGAAATGATACCTGTTTTGGCTGACGTACTTGATACGCCTGAAAAAGAATTCCAAATAAGATTCTTAAAGTTTTGCATTATCAGAGATTACGGCAATTTGACTCATTTAAAAGATGGGTTACAAGAGATCATTAAAGAATTATGAGTACTAAGTTTTTTACAAATACAGACGACAACACTGTTTTTCAAAAATTCAAAGGGATTTTTGAGAACATGAAAGACATTTATGCTTTTCATGCAGTTGTCGGATATTTTCGTTCATCAGGTTATTTTGCGCTACAGGATTATCTAAAAGAAATTAAGGATATAAAAATTTTGGTCGGCATTAATGTCGATGAAATGTTTGCTGAAGCCCAACGAAAAGGATTGCTTTATTTTGGCGATGAAGAAAAAACCAAAGATGAGTTTCTGAGGTGGTTTGTACAAGATTTAAAAGAAGCCAAATATTCAGCAAAAGTTGAAGAAGGAATTTTTGATTTCATACAAGATTTAATTGATAGCAGAATTGAAGTTCGGGCTCATAACTCAAAAGCTATTCATGCTAAATTTTATTTATTTCTTCCCGAAAATCATTCAGAACATTCAGACGGTTGGGTAATTATGGGGTCTTCAAATCTGACAGAAGCAGGTTTGGGAATTAAAAAATCACCAAACTATGAACTAAATATTGCGCTTAAAGACTACGATGATGTTGAATTCACAAAGACTGAATTTATAAAGCTGTGGGAGAAGTCAACTCCAATTTTACCAGCAGACATACAAGAATACAAAAAGAAAACTCATATTGGACAGACTTTTACGCCATTTGAAATATATCTGAAACTACTGATTGAATATTTTGGGAAAAATATTGATTACGACCCTGATACCGTTGGAGACTTACCAAAATCATTCAAAAAACTTAGTTATCAGATTGATGCTGTAAACCAGGGATTTCAGATGCTAATGGAGCATAATGGATTCTTCCTTTCCGATGTAGTAGGTTTAGGTAAAACTGTTGTTGGTTCTATGATTGCCAAAAGGTTTATTGTGGCAAATGGTTCTTTAAACACGAAAATATTAATTGTTTATCCACCTGCCCTAGAACGAAACTGGAAAAGTACATTTAGAACATTTGGAATTGATAAACATACAAAGTTTATAACTAATGGTCGTCTTGAAAGAATTCTGAAAGAAGAGGATTTGAATTATTGGGCTAAGGAAGATTACGATTTAGTAATTGTTGATGAAGCTCATAAATACAGAAACCATACTTCGCAAAGTTTTGAAAATTTGCAGAGAATCTGCAAAGCACCTCGAAATGGTGAAGGTTTGGTTCCAGGTGCGAACAAGAAAATCATTCTCATTTCCGCAACTCCATTAAATAACAGACCTCAAGATTTATATTACCAGTTGTTGTTATTTCAGGATGCTCGAAGAAGCACGCTTCCTGTAACGAATCTGCAATCTTTCTTTGGGCCAATCATTCGTGAGTATCGTGAAATAATGAAAGAGGATGAACCTCAGATTGAAAGAATCAGAGAATTGTATGACACAATCCGAGAGAAAGTTATTTCCCAAATTACAGTTCGTAGAACAAGGCGAGATTTAAAAGGCTATCCCCAATACATTGATGATTTAAAAGACCAAGGAATTGTATTTCCTGAAATTGCACCGTTAAAAGCTGTTCAATACGATTTGGATTCCAAGCTGAGCAAGCTATTCTATAAAACAATATTTTACCTTACAGACACAGACAAAGTCAACTATTTCAGATATCAGGCAATTGCTTATTTGAACGAAGATTTACGAGACACCTATTACGACCAAGCGGTTTTGGTTTCTAAATCTTTGGCAGGAATCATGAAAACCTTAATGGTTAAACGACTTGAAAGTAGTTTCCATTCTTTCAAAATCACTTTAAACAATTTGCTGATTTCAACAGAAAGAATGATTCAAATGTTTGCGGATGATAAAGTTCTAATTGCCCCTGACTTGAATATTAATAAACTGATTGAAAAAGGGTTCTCGATGGAAGAAATTGAGGACTTAATAATGGAATTGAATACTGAAAACCCAAAGAATAATATTTTCACTGCAAAAGATTTCGAAGAGGAATTTTTAAAAGGATTGACACACGACCGAGACTTGTTAAAAGAATTATTCGAAGAATGGCAAAAAGTTCAGTCCGACCCTAAGTTGGACAAATTGTTTGACGCTTTAGAAAATGAATTATTCGACAAAGCAAAAAACCCCACAGGACAGTTAATAATTTTTACGGAAAGCAACGATACTGCTGAATATTTAGCTGAAAAGCTTGATAACTATAAAAATAAAGGCGTTTTAAAAATTTCATCGGAAAACAGGAAAAAGATATTTGAAGTTATTCAGCAAAACTTTGATGCAAATTACGATGGAAAACGCAAGGATGATTATCATATCCTAATTACAACCGATGTTTTAGCCGAAGGTGTCAACTTGCACAGGGCAAATGTTTTGGTGAATTACGATACTCCTTGGAATGCAACCAGATTAATGCAGAGAACTGGTCGTATTAATCGAATAGGTAGTATAGCTGGCGTAATTTACAATTACAACTTTTACCCTTCGCAACACGGTGATGAGGAAATTCATTTATATAAAAATGCTTTAATAAAACTGCAAGGTTTTCATACCGCATTTGGTGAAGATGCTCAGGTATTTACACATGAAGAACTTGTTGAGCAGTTTGAACTTTTTAAAGAAGGTATGCCTGATGATGAAGACAAACGTCTTCAATATTTGAGGTTTATCAGAGAATTTAAAGACCTAAATCCTAGAGAATTTAAACGGATTAAAAATTTCCCATTGAAAGCACGAACTGCAAGAAAAAATAGTTTGCTTGAAAATGAAAATATCAAAGATTCAACTTTGGTATTCCTTAAATCGCCATACAAAATGGAGTTTTACCATATTGGAAAAGACAAGAAAGTTTCATCACTTACTTTTTTAGAAGCTGCTGAAATATTTATAGCTGAACCTAAAGAATTGGGGCATGAAATTCCGTCTGTTCACTATGAACATGTACAAAAAGCTTTAGATGAGTTCGATAATGACTTTTTAGGCTCATCGACAGAGGTTGTAACAACAACCGATAAAGCTGATGCAATTTCGGCACAGGCAAAAAAATTCCTTAGGGATTTTAAAGGAATTACAAGAAATAATGAGGTTAAAAAAGCATGTGAGGCAATGATGGATTTGATTGATAAAGGTACTTACACACCACTACCAAACGAAATTCGCAAACTGAAAAAGCAACTCGATAAAAAAACAGTCACTTACGGACAAGCAGATAACTTAATTGTTGGAATTGCGAAAAAATTTGACGCAATAGATGACGAGCAAGAGTCAACAACTTACAGAACGGAAATTGGAGCAAATATAACCCCAGAGATAGTTATTACTGAAACATTTACATCATAATGGAAAAGACAAAACTCAATAAAATATTTTTAAAAGCTTTTGATTTAAAAGAGTGGCTTGTTGTTTTAAAGGATGTTTTTGGGGCAAAACAATTGCTAACCCAGCCAAAACATATTTTACTGAACAACAACGATAGGGCAAAATCAGCAACCGAGATTGGTAGTTTCGCCACTTCAGACGACCGTATTATTGGTTTGTATCACGTAGTAGTAAATGATGATGTTTGGTTGGAAAGAAACAAAGTTGGGTTACGTGAACTTTTACGAAATATTTATCGCTACGATGTTGATGGTGCTCTTGTTGTTTTTGAACAAGGCGATAAATGGCGTTTGTCATTCATATCTGAGATTAAGGTGTTAAATGATGAAGGCGAAGTTGTAGAACAAGCCACAGAACCCAAACGCTATACTTATTTGTTGGGGGTTGATGAAAAAGTTAAAACACCATCGGAACGCTTATCGAAACTTGCTGGTAAAACTTTAGCACTTAACGACATCTTAAATGCCTTTAGTGTTGAAGCATTAAACGAAGAATTTTACAAAATCATTTCGGAATATTTTTATCAATTGGTCGGTGGTACTGTTGGTTCAGGTAAATCTGCCAAATCATACGAACCAAAACTGAAATTGCCTATACCTATTGAAAACCATCAAACATATCAGGAATTTGTTGTTCGTTTAATTGGTCGGACTATTTTCTGTTGGTTTTTGAAAATGAAAAAATCTGATGATGGGATTTCGCTTGTACCTGAAGGTTTATTGTCTTCCGAAGCTGTAAAGAATAATAAGGGATACTATCATACTGTTTTGGAACGCCTGTTTTTTCAAACATTAAATACCAAAATGAATGAGAGAGTGGATGGACTGCCCGTTGGTTGTGAAAAAATTCCTTTTTTGAATGGTGGTTTGTTTGAACCTAATTCGGATGATTATTACAAACCAAACCGTATAACAGGAATATCTGAAAACCTGAATACTCTCAAAATTGAAGATAACTGGTTTTTCGAACTTTTCACTGAACTGGAAAAATACAACTTCACCATTGATGAAAACTCAGTAACCGATGTTGAAGTAAGTGTTGACCCTGAAATGCTTGGGCGTATTTTTGAAAATCTTTTGGCTGAAATTGACCCCGATAGTGGTGAAACAGCCCGTAAAGCAACAGGTAGTTTTTATACGCCCCGCGAAATTGTTGATTATATGGCAACGGAAAGCCTTGTGCAGTACATTCATAATAAAACCTCAATTTCTCCTGATAAGATTCGCCCTGTGTTTAAGATGACAGAGGAACCAGACCCAACTTTCACAAAAACTGAATTGGAGGGTATTTTGGATGCACTTGACAAAGCAAAAATACTTGACCCTGCTTGTGGTTCGGGGGCTTTCCCAATGGGTGTTTTGCAAAAGATTGTTCAAGCATTACAGAAATTGGATGCCAATGCCGATTGGTGGAAGAAACGACAAGTTGAACGTATTTCAAATCCGATTGTACGCAAGGCGTTAAAAGAAAAACTGGACTCATCGGGTGTAGAGTACGCTCGTAAAATTGGTGTTATACAAAACTCATTATATGGTGTGGATATTCAGCCTATTGCAGCTGAAATATCTAAACTTCGTTGTTTCTTGACTTTAATTGTGGACGAAAACATTGACGAAACCAAACCCAACAGAGGCATTGAACCATTACCCAACCTTGAGTTTAAATTTGTAACTGCCGATACATTGCAAAAACTACCAGAGGAAAAGAACCTTGGTGGTTTATTTAACAGCAATGACGATTTAGCTCAACTGGCTTCAATCAGACAAGATTATCTACAAAGCTACGGCGAACAAAAAACTGAACTTAAGACACAATTTAAAGCTACACAAGATAAAATTGCAAAACAGCAACTGGGTTTTGGTACAGCTTTAGACGTAAATAGCCGTGCTTGGTTGATTAGTACTTGGAATCCTTTTTCGCATGATAAAGCCGATTGGTTTGAGCCTCAATGGATGTTTGGAATTGAGAACTTTGATGTTGTAATTGGAAATCCCCCATATGGAACATCAGTAAAAGATGAATACAGAATTAAAGTCACCAATGCTTTGGGTAAAGTGCCTGATTTTGAGATATATTATTATTTTATAAATAAAGCATATCAGTTACTATCTAAAAAAGGTATTATTTCATACATAATTCCTAATACGTTTTTATTTAACACATATGCAAAACATTATAGAATTAAATTGCTAGAAAATTGGAATTTATTAGAAGTGCTCGATTGTACAAATTTCCCAATTTTCAATAATGCAGTAGTAAGAAACACAATAAATACATGGCAGAAAGGGAATTCAGAAATTATTGGATATCGAAATACAAAAAGAAAGAATTGTTTCAAGGAGTTAATACAAGCTAAAAAAGAAATTATTTCAATAAAAGATATTAAGAAATTTAATGAAAACTGGGGCTTAGCATTTTCACTTGAAAAATCAAAATTTACTGCAATTAATAAAATTAGGAACTCATCTGTTATACTAGAGAAATATTTTCCAGAAATATCACAAGGTTTAATAGCTTACGATAAATACAGAGGGCAATCAGCAGATATTATAAAATCAAGAGCATATCATTATACAGAGAAAATTAAAGATGATTTAAAACCGTGGTTAAAGGGTGGTGATGTATCTCGCTACATGGTAAAATGGAATGAGCTTCATTATATTGATTACTGTGATGATATTGCAAATCCAAGAAATCCAAAATATTTTGTAGGTGAAAGAATTTTAGTTAGAGAAATTACAAACCCATCTATTTATGCAGGGTACACAGAAGAGGAGCTTTATAATGACCCAGGTATTATAATTATTAAAGGGAATGATACATATTCAATTAAATCAGTTTTAGCGATTTTAAATTCTAAATTGGCTAGCTTCTTCCACTTTAATTCTTCTCCCAAAGCAACTAAAGGTGCATTTCCGAAAATTTTAGTTCAAGATGTAAAAAACTTTCCATTAGCACCAAAATTCAATCAAAGCTCA
Source organism: Bacteroidota bacterium (assembly GCA_003250395.1). GTDB lineage: Bacteria > Bacteroidota > Bacteroidia > Bacteroidales > TTA-H9 > GWE2-42-24. Next base: position 98,287 of record QKGM01000012.1, read on the forward strand.
TTGGAAATATTAGTTGACTTCATATTGTTTTTGAAATCTACATCAAATAACCAAATAAATCCACTTGTTTCTAACTTTTATTTTATTGAACTTTTAGATAATGTGATAGATGCAATGGTAATGGAGCTATATTTTGAAGAAGATTTTAAAAAGACCGGAATTGAATTTATAAAATATGCAGAACGTGATTTTGAGAGCATTGAGGGAAAACCAGAGCCTGAAAAAATTGAAATAATAAATAAGGCCTACCAAAAGTTAAATGAGAAAGATAACGAGATACGGAATAACCTTAAGCTTATGGATATAAAACTGGCTGATATTGTATTACCTATAAAATCGGCTAAGTAATGCACAAGATAAAGCAAATCACTCTTCAAAATTTCAAGTTCTTTTATGGGAATGTTCCCATAAATTTCGACCGTAAGCATGTGCTTATTTATGGTGAAAATGGTAGCGGTAAAAGTTCAATACATTGGGCTATATATACTTTTTTGCAAAGTGTATTTAAACAAGATGTAAAACAGGTTCAAAAATATTTTCAGCCAATAACAAGGCATGAAGAAAGTATAAAAAACCGTTATGCATCAGACACAGAAGATGCTTTTATTGAAATTACTTTTGTGGATGAGAGCGAAGATATCAGAACTAAAAAGATTTCAAATACAACCGTCAACACTCGTCCTCAAACTGACCGATTTGTTGAGCAGATAACTCTTTCAAGCGATTTAATTGATTACAAATCAATATTTAATATCTACAACTATACCAATAAAGACAGGGTTAAACTTTTCGGTTACATTGAAAAAAATCTGATGCCTTTCATAAAATTGCAGAATCCAATTTCAGACAATGCAGGAAATCCAATTTCGCAAAACCTAGAAGTTTGTTGGAATTATTTGAAAAAAGGCCTTGCCCCTTATCCTGGCATCTATGACCAAACCTACCATAATTTTCAAGCATCAATTGCTCAATTTAATACCGATTTTAAATTCTATTTGGAATCAATTGCTGTTCGTGCAAATGAATATCTGAAAGAGAAATTCAAAGAAAAATTTGAAATATCATTCGAATATCAGGATTGCACATACAACGATTTCAATAGTTACAATAAAGGTCGAAACAAAAGAACTATTGCACCTGAAATATATTTAACAGCAAGGCTATTTGACACAAATCTAACTGATGACACAAATAAAGTTCAACGTGTTCATTCTTTCTTAAATGAAGCCAGACTTTCTTCGATTGCTTTAGCCATTCGGATGGCAATTTTGAAAGAGAAATATGTAAAGTCGTCTCCAAAAATACTTGTTTTGGACGATTTGCTATTAAGCCTTGATATGGGCAATAGAGAGGCTGTTTTAAACATCGTTTTAGATGAATATTTAGAAGATTATCAGTTAATTGTTTTGACTCATGACCGTAGCTTTTTCCAAACAGTATTGAGTTATATAAAAACAGATTATGCTAAAAAACTAAAAAGCACAGGAGAAACGAACACCGATAAGTTATCAAATGCTTTTAAAGAACACTGGAAAGTTCTTGAAATGTATGAATCCACTTTACCTGACGGTAAAAACATTCCTGCAATTGTAGAACATCAATCACATATTCAAAAAGCACTACATTATTTTACTGACAAAGATTGCATTGACTATAATGCTTGTGGTAATAATTTACGAGCAGCCTTGGAGGAGTTTTTCAGGGAATTCATACCCAAAGAATTTCTGAGGGATAATAGTGGTAATCTAATAGAAAAGAATTCGTTAATGCTAAATCCTTTGACTGAAAAATGTATGGATTATTTTAATCATATTGGATTTAATACTCAGTATCTTGATAAAATAAACAGATACAGGGAACGTACATTAAATCAAACTTCGCATTACAATCCACTGTCAAATTACTTTAAAAAAGAACTTCAAGAAACATTCGAAATACTAAACGAATTAAAAAAGTATCGGACAGATTCTGTAGTAAAAACAGATGAATTATTACAATTCTCAGTTGAAAGTCCGAGTGGTAAACAGTTCTTGTACACTTTTAAACCTCTTGATGATATTAGACTTTATAAAGAACCTTTAAATGGTAGTACATCATTCTATTGTAATAAGGACAAAAGAATCTATGCATTGGTAGGATTTACAGAAAACGATAATTCACAATTGATAAGTTACTCAACAAAATCAATGACTTTAAGTGATTTCTATAATGAAACAATTGATGGTTTAGAAAAGAAAATTAAAGAAACATGCACTAAAGCACCAGATATTTATGATGTTATAAAAACAGTGGACGGGAAAACCTTGAATGAATTAAAAACTTATTAGCCTACGCTTCGCAGTCATACACATTGCCAAGTCGCTCAAAAAAGCCGCCACACGCCCAAAACTTGTCAAAGTGTATGCCTGCCCAAAAGCACGGACTACCGACTCTGAAAACAAAAATTAGTGCATAATTGAAATGTAGGTGATTGAAAATGAATAAAGGCCAGTTGGTAACACGGTATATAAAACATTTGGCGGATAGTGCTAATTTTAAGAGCAGTACATTTAACAAACATTGTAACAGTTTGATAGGAAATCGCTTTGAAATGCCAAACGTTTCATATACCCATCCGTTGATGGCAAGCATAAGAGTGAGACACATAGTAATTTAACGAGAAATAATATGACAGAATTTTGGGAGACAAGTTTTAGAGATAAACAAGAAATGTGGGGATGGGAACCTGCTGACTCTGCTATTGAAACGCTAGAATTATTTAATAAATACGAATTAAATAAAATCCTGATTCCTGGATTCGGTTATGGTAGAAATGCCAGGATTTTTACTGACAATGGATTTAAGGTAACTGGTATTGAGATTTCTGAAACGGCAATTGACATAGCACAAAAACACTTTGGAGATAGGATAAAAGTATACCACGGTTCAGTTGGTTCAATGCCATTTGATCAGGAATTATATGATGGTATTTTCAGTTATGCTTTAATCCATTTATTAAGCGCACCAGAACGGGCAAAACTAATTGAAGATTGTTATAATCAGCTTAAACCTAATGGATACATGGTTTTTGTATCCATTTCAAAAAAGGATTTTAGATATGGACAAGGAAAAGAAGTAATCAAAGACACATTTGAAACTTGGCCGGGCGTTACTTTATTCTTTTATGACTTAGACTCAATTAAAGCAGATTTTGGCAATTATGGTTTGATAGATGCCGAAGTAATTAATGAACCAAAAATTGTTATAAGAGATAAACCCTCACAACGATTTTGGTATATAATATGCAAGAAACAAATTAATTAAAATGCCTGGTGTTAATAAATACTGTGTGTCAATTGCTATTTCCGTACTGACAACACACCATATAGCACTCAACAGCAGCAGTACAGCTTGACAGGAAAACCGCTCGAAGTCGGCAACTGCATATAATTCTGAATGTTAACTACAATTATGAAAACGAGAGTAACTATAGTATTGATAACAGTATTCCTGTTTAGTTGTAATCTGGATACGGAAAAACATCAGGACAATTTATCTTCGTTACTTAATGGTGAATGGATATTCTATCCTGAAAAAACGAATGAATTTTTACCTCCTCCTCCGACTGCCTTTCCTCCACTTGCCTTCGGATTCTGCGATGATAAAATTGAATTTCTTAATGGTTTTACAAAGCTCAAAATTGATACTATAACCTGGGAAAGATCAATTATCAATAAAGGAAGCATCACCACCTATGAAATAAGGGAAGATAGCATATTTATTAACAGCCCGTTTGACGGGAAGTGGGAATTCAAATGGAAACTCATTGCTATACATCCAGATACATTGATTTTAGCGGAAAATGATACAATGATTTTTAAAATGGTACGGTTAAAATATAACCAGGACACCTTACCATCATTCGATCAAATTGTATATTCTCGCTCTGGTTGTTACGGTTACTGTCCTATTCTCGATATTGCGGTGAGTAGTGATAATAAGGTTTACGTTCAAGGTGAAGGTTATGTAGATTCGCTTGGATTTTTCAGTGCTACGATTGATAGTTGCCTTACAAATTTCATCTTTAGTAAATTTAGAAAAGCCGATGTACTAAATTTGGATGATGAATACTCATTCGGGCCTACTGATAATGAAGCTATAACAACTACCTATATAAAAAACGGGAAAATTGTAAAAACAATTGTTGATTACGGTAAATTCAGTACAATTGAGCTATTGTGGGCATATACAGCAATAGAAAATGTTCTAACCAAGGCAGATTGGAATCGGATCCCTTATGATGAACCATTTTATCCGAAATTACATTACTACACTTTTTACAAGGATTCATTAATTCTTGTACTGGAAAAATCCGAAAGTTTTTATTTATGGACTGAACTTCGAAAGGCTAACCTGTGCGAAAAGAAATTCCTTCCTAAGTATAACGTGTGGTTTAGTGGCAATTATATTTATTGGGGACCTGACCCAAATGAAAAAAGAATTCATAAAAATAAAATACACGAAATAAAATCAGATGGACGTTTTTTCACCTTTCAATATGAAAATGGAGATTCTGTCACTTATGATATAGGATATAATTTCATTGACAGAAACTTTACTGAAGACGATTTTAAAATTAAAACAGAATATGACTTCTAAATAACAGCAGTAAACGCAGTACCTGTTACAGGGCGGGGTTTTGCGGTTTAAAAGGCTGTGTGTAAGATTATCTATTTAATTTTACGACATGAAAATGATCAAATGAATTATGGCTCGTTATATAAAGCAGAGATAGTCCGTGAGGCGAACAAGGGGGTTAGAACCGTTTCAGAGATTTTATAAGAACGTGAACTTCTTCCTGTTCCAGTAATAAAATGGAAAAGGAGTTCCTCAGGCATATTTCCAATGTTTCTGATGGAATATGGAAGTACGAATAAGAACGTGGTATCATGCATTATAGTTAAAGAAAAGAATTGACCGCAAGAACTATTACAATTGAAAATCCTTAACTTTGCTAAGTAATAATCAGGAAGTATCAAACCTGCTCTATTTGTTTAGTTTTATATAATTGTACCATTAATGATTGATATACACGTCTCTACATTCCTTCTCTTAATATTTTCAGCTGTATGAAAAATAGTTTTATTTTCAAAGTGTTTCAGATTATATGCTTCGGTTTGTGTATACTAGATTGTAATGGCCAGGATTCCATATTCTCTATTCCATTAAAATTTAGTGAACCTCAGCCTGGATGTAATAATATTAATCTTTCCGCCATACAAAAGATAACCAATAGCACAGATTTTGTGGTTCCTCAGGTTCAATCTGAATATTTAGTTGGATATGTAAAAATAAACCCGTATCAACACTATTATGATGATCGGAATTCAAGTCCATCAATGCGCAACAAATATTTAAAATGGGTTAAGAAGAATAATATTGATACATCTCAATTTGTTCTGAACTATCTGTCAAGTAATAAGATTTATATATATGTTAGTTTATATAATAAGATTAAGACTGTCATTATAGATACAGATTCTGATAGCTCTTTTTGTGATGAAACAGTTTTCGAGTACGATATGCGAGAGGGTACAACTACAAACGCGGAGAACCTGAAAATTATTAATACAGACATAGGGATTCCGGTCGATTCGTCTGGTATTCTTGTTCGAAAAAAAATTAATATCAGTATTCTGGTAAATTATTATGATGAAGCCGATAAAGGAGGTTTCAATGATTCTCTGCAGTGTTCAATCTTCCCAAATCTTACAGGTAATGGCTATTTCCTTTTACCTGATACCGTTTCTTTTTCATTATATTGTCAAAACTTCAATCAGTTTTATCAAAACGATAAGCTGAATGGTGTTTTTTGGATTTCAAATCCCGATCTCCACTATAAGAGAACAGTGTTGAAATATGGTAGGGAATTTCAGATAGGACACAATAAGTATTCATTATTAAAATACAATCCGCATAATCAACTATTGTTTTTTAAAGTTAGGAAAGTTGATAGTATTGGTATAACTCCTGGTAATTATTTTCCAAAATCTGCCGGTTTAGATACTCTTAATGGTCTTTCCGTTGTTTTTTTCACGGGTTCGTGGTGTGTACCTTGTAAAGCAGTACTCGATAGTTTGCTTATTTTGCACAAACTGAGACCGGATATCAAAATATATTCTATAAATAAAGAATATGACACAACAGAATTTCTTAATTATCTAAATATTAATCGTATTGACTGGCCGGTTATTTATGATGGAAAAACAACTGATAAGACTTTTTATTATTTTGCAAAGTATGAAATAACTGGTGTCCCTGAATTGTTTTTACTAAACTCACAAAGAAGAATTCTTCGTAAAGAAACTAATCGCGGTGATTGTATTGATCTTATTGAAGAATTGAAGAAAGGAACTTTTGATGGGCTATAGTTGCTTTTGTTAATTGAAAATCATTTCAAATAGTTCTTATTCCTTTTTATTGTTGAAACATTTAATATCAATGCCTTTAGTTTTCCACCTCTACTTCCATGATTGCGGCTCTACCTGTCTGCGTATGATTGCCAGGCATTACGGCAAATCATATAGCTTGCAGAATTTGCGAAAGTTATGCTTTATTAATCGTGATTTGGTATCGTTGCCGGGTATAAGCAAGGCGGCCGGAAAGAGAGGTAGTATAATAGTTCCTGTACTATATTGAAATAAAAGAAAACCGAAATAATGAAAAGATTAGAATTATTAATCACAATCTGGTTTGTCCAGTTGTTAAATATTTCGTTTGGACAAAATGATGCCCTGAGTAATAAATAACTTTCCATTGGCAGCAGACTGCTGGAATTTGTTTTGGGAATTCAGTTAAATACAACGGATTAAGATTAAATCTTTGGGATAGTAAATTGAATGAGGAATCTGAAATATATGAGAGAATTAATGGAATGAACATATCCTTTTCATTGGAAAGCGAAATTACAAATGGAATTCAGGTTGCCGCACTGGTTTCTCATTCTGTTGAAATTAGTGGAATTTCAATTGCAAGTATCAGACACAATGCAGAAAAGATAAATGGATTCGCTGCAAGTTATGGAATAGTTAGTGATACTTTGAATGGAATGGTGGTTTTGTAGGTTTTGCAATCGGTGCTGAAGATCCGCAATTTCCTGAGAAAGTGATTAATGGACTTGCAGTAGGCCTATTGATAGTTGGAGCAGAAAAAGTGAGAGGGGTTTCAGTTAGTTGCGTCAAGTGTTATTCAAAAGAACATTTTGGCTTATCAGTTTCCCGCTTTATAAAAAAGACATAAATCTACATGGATTACAAATTGGTCTGTTAAACTATGCAGGAAACAATCCAAAATTGTTAAGATGGTTGCCATTGATCAATTTTCATTTGTAGAGGTGATTTACAAAACCGGACATCAAGGTAAAGTATAAGACCCATGAAAATGATTAAACGAAATTCGGTTCTTTATTTTAAGCAGAGATAGTCCTTGAGGTAAATTCAAAGGATTATTTAAAACGTTGGCAGTCGTTTGAATTATCGCGGATTGTATTGTGTAACATTAAGGAGCGTTTTCGAATACCGATTATATAAATTTATATAATTTCACGAACATGAATATTATAGAGCTTCAGAACCTTTCAAACAAACCTGCTTTGTATGAGAGAGGGACTTCTGTTATGTGGACAGACCCGTACATTTCGAAACAATTGCTCGAACTTCATATAAACCCTGACCACGATGTTGCAAGCAGAAGCAGGGCAAAGATTGAATTAGTATCTGGATGGATATCCGCAAGGCTTGACAAACCGAAAATGGAGATTCTGGACTTAGGATGTGGCCCGGGCCTTTACGCCGAATTACTGGCAGGAAAAGGTCATTCAGTGACAGGAATCGATTTTTCTGCTGCTTCAATTCAATATGCAACCAAACAGGCAAACGAAAAGAAACTCGATATTAAATACTTAAACAAGAACTACCTGGACCTGGACTTCGATAACCAGTTCGATCTGGTAATGATGATTTATCTTGACTTTTGCGCGTTATTGCCGGAAGAAAGAGACAGGGTGCTGGAGAATATATACAGGGCACTGAAAAAGGGTGGGTTGTTTGTTTGTGATATTGTAAATGAAAAGAATCTTGATAAAAAGACGATTCCCCAATCATGGGAGATACAGGAGAAAGGATTTTGGAAGGACACTCCTTACCTGGCTTTGACAAACGGATATCATTATCCGGAGGCAAAGACATTGGCAAATCATCACATCGTGATTGGGGAGGATAACAGGGCAGATACCTACATTTTCTGGAACCATTATTACGAAAAAGATGATATGATCAGTATATTGGAACCGAAAGGATTTACCGGTATCACGAATTATGAAAATGTATTGCCCGAAAGCGAAGATTGCTGGAATGGGGAAAATGTTACCTTTTACGTCGCCCGAAAAGCGTAGCGTAATAAGGCATTGTATCTTCTCTGCTGGGGGAATTGCCACCACATTCACTTATTACCCGGGAAAGCGGTCATGTTTTCAAGATGGATATGGGTTTGATGTTGATATGGGCTTTCATTTGATGAGATTTTGTTCCTGTTTTCAGGCAGGTTGTCAGTTTATATAGGGTATCTCCGATCCTTTTACTCCGTTTTTATCTCCGGGCTGATAACCGGTTTTACAATGTTAGCGAATTGTAAGCAGTAAGAGTATTGCAACCAGGTTGTTTAAAACGTGAAAGACTATTCCCGCCAGTAAACCGCCTGAAGTTTTTCTCATCCAACCGCTCAGTATTCCAAACAGGAAGAAAACAGGGAACAGTACCAGGCTGAAGTGCATCGCAGCAAACAATGCTGCCTGAATAACATTCGCCACCTTGAAATTGATATACCGTTGACATGAATCGAGGATGACTCCCCTGAACACGATTTCTTCGTTAAACGGGACCAACAGGCAAATTACAGCTACACTAACTCCTTTGCCATAAGTGGTTATAAAAGCATGGATGTCTTGCCGTAAAGCGAGAAGATAGCCCGGGATGCTTGTCAGGTCTTCTGCCACAAATCCAAGGTTCCTGAAACCTATCTGGAGATAGATTCCGGCAACTATTTTATAGGCAAACAGGATTACTATCCCCATGATGATGCTGTTTCTTATTGTCCAGTTTTTACTTAGCAGAACTCCCGGTTTTACCTTGTACAATGAAACAAGCCCGAATAATAAAAATGAAATAGAAAAAAGAAGTACAGACAATGCTCTTGCCTCTGAGGTCATTTCGTCCTGATTGAACGCATCGCTTGTAAATGCATAGAGAATTTCAGGTGAAGCTATTACAGTTACCAAACTTGCTATCAGATAACCTACACTGACAAACCAGAACATCTTAAGGCCCCAGATAGATTCATAGTCCTTTGTGCGGGTTTTTAGTTTCCAGTAATGGCCAACAAAATAGACAGGTAAAATCCACACAGAAGGCAGGAGAATCAGGAATATGATGGTCAGGAGCAAGGTCAGAATACCCGAGATGTCTCTTAATTTCCAATCTCCCTGAGGGTAAGCGAAGAAGACTTTCAGCCGGTATATGCCAAGTGGATCCATAGTATACCCAAGATCTCTGAATTTTGTATAGGATTCGATACATTTCTCTCCTGACTCGTGTTTCAGATCATGCCGAAGCAGGTTACTATATGTCTTTTCCCTGCCCCAGCCTTTAGCGGTATCTGCAACGAGGTATGTTCTGGCAAGATCATATTCGCCTGCTCCATCAAGTGTTTTGGCTAATTTATTATTATTGATGTAGGAAGAATCTTTCTGCGCGACTATTGTATAGAGTTCGTAAGCTTCCTGATAAGCTTCCAGTTCAAGAAGTAATGCCGCTTTCTGACTCAGATGCCATGCCTCCTCTATTGTATCCCCGTCACTTTTCAGGGCTTCCAATGCTTCATCCTTTCGGTTGAGCTTGATTAATAATCTGGCATACTCAAGCGAGGATTTATATTCATCCTGATTGTAGATGGCTTTTTCAGAGTATAACAGGGCCGAGTCAAAATCATCAGCATAGTAGTAATAGGTCGCCATTCGTTTGTATAATTCTGCCCTGTCTATATCGCTCCAATCCCCGGGGTGATTTTCTATTGAGGTTTCAGCTCTTCTGACAACCTTAAGAAGCTCATCCTGCCATAAAAATTCTGCCTGATAGAGTAATACATCCGGATGATCCGGGAACCGGGTGTTTAGCAATGAAAGACAACTATCCAGTTCATCCTGATTTGGATTAATGTCTTCCATATCATCATACTGCGCGTTTTCTATGAACCTACATTTTTCAATCAGTATCCCTATATCGTCGGGATACCTATTTAAACAGGAATCATATTTTTTAATGCAATCAAGGTAGAACAAATGATTGCTGTTGTTTAGCTGCTCAATCAGTTTTTGATGATCAGGTGCGTTCTGCCCTTTCACAATATGCAGACATAATAATAAAAGGGTAAGAAATATCAGGTTCCGGTGTAGGTTTTTTCTCATCTGTTGTCTATTACTTCCGGTTTAGTGGTAATGTATAAAAGCTGACAGGATTAGCAGTCAACCCGTTTATAACGAACCATGTGAGGAGTATTTTTAGTCTTTAAACCATGCTTCAAGTTTGCTAATCTTATCCGGATTATTCGTTATGAATTCTTTAACTTCTTCATTTTCGGAAGTTTGTGCTATGTAATAACAAAAGGCTTCAACATTTTCTGTCTCAACTAAGCTATTAAACGTGGTAATATAGAAATCCCACCAAAATCCATTAATCTTGTCTTTATGCTCAATCAGGTTACCAAACAGCAATTGGGTAGTTTCAGCAAAGTACTCAAGATCGGTTTTATCCTTATTCTCTGTGGTAAATCTTGCAGCACTATTAAGACTTAATATTAATTCTGTAGTCCGAAGGGAAGGGTCGCCAGAGTTTAATGATGGCATTATGATATTAATATTTTTCTCGTCTTTCTTTACAACATTGCTTGCCAACTTTTTTAACAATAACTGGTATTGTATGGCAGATCTGTCAGAATTGGGTTCTATCATGAGGAAATAATAGAGGGGCAAAATAGATTTTATCTTATAACCTTTAGCATTCATAATGGCCGACAGAAGGATGTGACTGCTTCCATGATCCGGTTTTGCCAATATAGCATTGATGGCTGCCTTCTCGGCTGTCTCGTAGTCATTGCTGTTGTAAGCCGTCAGCCCAAGGTTATAATTCAGTAAATTGCTCCCCGAGAATTGTACCAATCCTTTTTCATAGGCTTTGATCGCCTTCCTGGGGGAACCGGATAAATCCAGAGAACTGCCCAGTACGACGTAAGCTAATTCTTCATATTCCTGATGTTGATCGATAACCTTCCGGCTGTATTTGATGGCCCCTTTGTAATTCCCCATGTACATGTATGTAGCAGATAATTCGTAGTTAACCAGTACGGAGTTTTTGTCGATAGTCAGTGCCTCCAGATACCTGGCAACTGCTTCTTCATATTTCCCTTCATCAGTCAGCGTTACACCCTGGTTTACCAAAACCTTAAATTTTTCGTCCGGGGTCAGTTCTTTACTATATTTTAATTTTGCCCAGACCATAAGTCCTGACAACACAATTTCCTGAGTGCTGTCTGATTTTAGTGCTTTCTCTTTTCCTTCGTTTTCGGTTCCTTCATTGTATGTAAATGATTTTTCTTCTTCAAGATAGTGAACCCTGGGCAGTATCTTTTCTCCACTTCTCTCCAGAACAGTTACATGAGAAACTCTTCCTTTGATTATAGGTGCAACATAACTATAGGTTACCATAGTTTTGTTTTCTTTCAATACAGAAAAGACTCCAACGATAATCGATTGTTTTCCCAACGTTGCAAACTCAGTTTCGGTTTCACTGTATTTTTTCAATTCAACAGTTAACCCGTCACTTTCTATACTTTGCCCGAATAACACGTGAGCCATCAAAGTGATGATAGCTATTAAAATACATTTTCTCATTTTGATTAGGATTTTGAAAGAAGTGTTGCTGTACTTGTTTAAATTATAAAGTAATTGATTGATAATATTATTGCTTTGAACTACAGTAATACAATGTTTTGTGGATATTCTGGATGATACATGTGATCAGGTAATCATGTAATCAGTTTAATGTTTTGAAGATGGTGATGTGCTGGCACCAAAAGTAATGTTTTTTTCTTAAAAAGCCCTCAGGAAACGGACATAGGTATCATGCCCCGGTTTATATCAACAGATTACTCATAGATCAGCAATAAGTGATAGTATTATTAATGACCATGTTTTGTAATTACACAACATTATCTCATTTCATAAAGCACTCACTACCTGTAAGGAGAAGAAGAGTTGATCTTAAATGACCAGATATCGCCCATTAACCGAGAAACATATGCAGAGATATGATGCAACCGCGGTATTATTAGACAACATTACTGTATTAACATATATAAAACCAGTGATGTTTTCGTCAGATTTTGTTAATAAGGGATGGATAAAAAGGAGATTCATTACAGCAAATTTCCAAGATAACCATCATGGTTTTTTCGCGGGAGATAATTTAAGTTCAACCCGAAAGGAATAATACAATATTAACTAATTCCGGAACCAGAGTTGTGTCATCGGTTTCAACAGTCCCTGCAGCATGGGTTTTGATAATTCTTCCCTGCAGCAGGGACATATACTTGAATCCGTCTTATTTTATAAAATTGGTTTCAAACGGCTCCCTATAATTGCATGTAATTCATCAATGGCTACGCGGTGCTGTTCCATTGTATCACGTTCACGGATTGTGACCGTGTTATCTTGTGTAGTCTGGTGGTCGATGGTAATGCAATAGGGTGTACCGATAGCATCCTGCCTGCGGTAACGGCGGCCAATAGAATCTTTCTCCTCGTACTGGCACATATAGTCGCATTTGAGCCTCTCCATGATTTCACGTCCTTTCTCGGGTAGACCGTCTTTGGCTACAAGTGGCAGGATAGCTGCTTTGACTGGTGCCAGCATAGGAGGAATGCGAAGTACGACCCTTTCGGAACCGTCTTCAAGTTTTTCCTCATGGTAGGCATGGCTCAATACAGCAAGGAACATCCTGTCGAGACCGATGGAGGTCTCAACCACATAGGGGACATAGCTTTCGTTAAGTTCCGGGTCGAAGTATTGCAGTTTTTTCCCCGAATGGTTTTGGTGGGCGGTCAGGTCGAAGTCGGTACGTGAATGAATCCCTTCAAGTTCCTTGAAGCCAAACGGGAAGTCGAACTCGATGTCTGCAGCAGCATTGGCGTAATGGGCCAGTTTGTCATGATCGTGGAAACGGTACTTTGAGGAAGGCATTCCCAGCGAGAGGTGCCATTTCATACGGGCTTCCTTCCAGTATTTGTACCACTCCATTTCGGTACCGGGGCGCACAAAGTACTGCATCTCCATTTGCTCAAATTCGCGCATGCGGAAGATGAACTGACGGGCGACTATCTCGTTGCGGAAGGCTTTCCCGGTTTGGGCTATCCCGAAAGGTATCTTCATCCGGCCAGTCTTTTGGACATTGAGGTAGTTCACAAAAATTCCCTGAGCGGTCTCGGGACGAAGGTAAATGGTGTTTGCATCTTCACTGACTGAGCCCATGGAAGTAGAGAACATCAGATTAAACTGTCGAACCTCTGTCCAGTTGCGGGTACCACTAATCGGACAAGCGATTTCACAGTCTATAATTACCTGACGAACTTCCTCCAGGTTTCCTTTTTCGAGGGCTGTAAAGAAACGTTTGCGAACTTCATCCATCTTTTGCTGGTTCTCGAGGACACGTGGATTGGTAGCCCGGAACTGCTCCTCATTAAAAGCTTCGCCAAAACGTTTGGACGCTTTTTCAACTTCTTTGCTAATCTTGCCTTCAATCTTCGCCAGATAATCTTCAACCAGAACATCGGCGCGATAGCGTTTCTTGGAATCCTTGTTGTCAATCAAAGGATCATTGAATGCATCAATATGTCCCGAAGCTTTCCATGTCGTTGGGTGCATGAAGATAGCTGCATCAATTCCCACGATGTTTTCGTGAAATTGTACCATCGACTTCCACCAGTAATCCCGGATGTTTTTTTTCAGTTCAACACCATACTGGGCATAATCATACACGGCGCTTAAACCGTCGTAGATCTCACTTGAAGGAAAAACAAACCCATACTCTTTGGCATGGGATACAAGATTTTTAAAAATATCGTCCTGATTGGCCATAATGATCTATTAAGTGCGCAAAAATAGGGAAAATAGGTTGAATCACACCGGTTGCATCAATTGAAAAGGCCGATATGCAGCGAAAAAGTGAAGACCACATGAAGCCCGTAAGCCAGTAATATCCTTATCAGGGCGAGTGTCATGATGGTGGCAATTGTCCAGATGAAACCTACCCGATAGTTGGTCTTACGATGCGATACAGAAGCTGGTTTGGCATGCCGGTTGAAGTACATTGCCAATGTCATAATCCCAAGAGCTCCGGCGATAATTGAATCGTAAACCATGATATTGGGGTGTTGTGGCGTGCGGTCAGGAGTACGCAACACAAGCAGAATAAACGAGCCGACTATCCAGGGGAGTACGGCCTGGCTGGTAACAAAAAGTAGGCGATTCTCCCTTTTAATTCTTCCCGGGTTTCCGGCGGTAGCCAATAACCAGGGTACAACATAATAACCGGCATAGGCCAGGATCGAGAGTGCAATCAAAGCAAAAAGAATCTTCAGTATAATGCCCATATACATCCAGTTGGCCACATAACCAAAGCCCTGATCAGTAATAACACCTGCAACGAATCCCCCAAAGAACTGGTTGAATAAATGGAAGGCAAGCCAAAGGAAAAAAAGACGGTTAAACCCTCTTACCACCTTTTTTCTGATTAAATAAAAGTAGGTGAAGAGCCCTCCAATGAGTGAAGCCAGGGGGCCAGCAAGCGTGATGACGATTATATTCATTGGCGTCCACTGCGATGCAGCATTGCCGATGGGAAACATTACCTCATAATAATACAGTACTGAGTCTATACTGAAGAAGGAGGCTGCAAGCATGACAGAGATCTGGTAGAATAACCATGCAGATATTCCTGCAGCCAGAAAAACAACTAGAGAACTTATGAAATAGGTTATTTCGTTCGCGATTCTAACACTGACAGGTTCATGTTTTGTTCCTGGTCCTTCCTTGAGGAAAGGGTCGTGGGGAGAATCGCGGAGATATAGACTGTAGAGAAGGTTTTCCCAAATACCCTGCCATTTCCGGGGTAAATAATTCCAGATGAGGAATCTCCTGGTTTCTGCAGGCTTTTTGCGTCTTGATCCTGATTTCTTCCGGGAGGCATCTGAACTTTTTGTAAAATTGGCCGATGGAAATCCAGCAGGTGAATTGTCGGGCATTACCAGTTGTTCAACTGAAGGAGAATTAGTTAAATCAGGCTTATTGCCGGGATCATCAGTTCTGTATTGTTTGATGTGCGGATGCCTGCGCTGAGGCTTACGGGGTTGTTTGGTTTCTATCTCTCTGTAAGCAATGCTGCTTCGCCTTTTAAATAATGATCTGAAGCTGCTTAAAGCTTCCGTCAGCATGTTTCTTTTCCGTCGTTCAGGTTTGCGATGTTTCCTCTTTCCTTTTTCTTGTCTGTTGCTTCTTACAGAAGAATCCACCTCGGTAATCCCGGCTACCCATTCCCCTTCTTTTTCCTCTTTATTACGATGCTTTGGTCTCCTGTCAGGAGATTGTGACCCAAGCAAACCGGCAACCCACCTGTCGATTATGTTTGAGGAATATGTATGCTTACGATGGCCGGTCATTTAACAGCGTTTATGCTGCAAAGAAATAAAGATTAGATAGTTTTACCAAACATAATCTGTAATTTCACATTGAATTAATTTAAAACCGGAATTACAGCTTACTATCATAGTTCACCGCTCAAAACATGTTTAACGGGAAAGCAGAGAGACCCCTCAACAGGTTATTTTTTCATGTCTTCCGCATTTTGATCAATTCATTGCACGACAAACAAAGACCCTCATATTGCCATTAGCATAAGCGGCACAGGAAGAATGAAAAGTTGCTTACCGACAGAGTATATCTGAAAACTAACGATCGTATTACTTTCGCCCCAAAGTAAATGTACGGGTAATATTAAACCCGAAATATATATCTCCCTTCAACCAGTCGCCCTGAGTTTCTGTAATAAAGGCGTTCTCGTTGATAGGTACACTGTTGGTAAAGAAAAGCTGAAAGACATGTCCCCCTGTTTCAATGTCAAATCCTATTGACAGACTGTTATCGAATTCATCGGCTGTCTTGCCTGGAAGTAGATAGAAATACTCGGCATTGACGCTCATACGTTGTGTAAGCTTTAACCGACCGCCAGCTCCCATGGCAAATACAGTATTCTGATCTTCTTTGAGGGGGACAAAATTCCTGTGAACAATCGTAGGTGTAAGTTGTAACGAGAAGGAGGAGTTAAATTTACGGGCGATAAGCAATTGGTGGACAAAAGACAACCGGCTGGAGAAATAGTTTACCCTGTCTGTATTCTCCCATTTCAGGGAATTGATGCCCATCGATCCAAAATAGCTAATGCTGACTGGCATATTTTTTTCTCCACTGCTTTGTTGCAGTAGTTTAAACTTTACAAAGCCATCGTACAGTTTTTTATATGTACTCCTTCCGATACCTATGGCAAGCCTGTCGGAAATGCCGTATTCGAGGCCGAAACGGATTGTTGCCTGGTCAAGGCCGAACAAGTCGTATGCTCCCTGATTCAGCCTTCCAAAATGGTGAGAAATGATGAACAGCAGGTCTCCCTTTGCAGGTGACTGGATGCTGTGATTTAGCACCACTCTTGTGGTTTTAAATGTTGCATAAGTGTACTCGGTGGCAGGTTTGTCATCGCCCAGCATATTCATTAAATCGTCCTGAGCGCTTACTCCCTGCACAAGGCCGGCTAAGAGGAGAATCACCGGTAATCGTTTCATCAGGTTCATAACTGGTTCATTTTATCGTATGTGGCATCAACAGTTACCTCAATGGTTTCTGCTATTTGTTTTACTACAGCTGTCGGGATACTTATTCCATAATCTTTTGGCTTTACTTCAAAAATGGCATGGGCCAGGATCTTACCTCCTTTGACTTCCAGTGTTCCGGCGGTCTTCACCTTATTTGTTTTTCCATGAATGGTAAGGTCTCCCTCCACCTCAACTTTGTATTTACCTTCCTTCGTGATGTCGATGGTCTGAAACCCGATAACCGATCCTTTAAAGACAGCATTGGGAAATTTATCCGATTCAACATAGTTCTCGTTGAAGTGCTCCTGCATCAGTGCTTTTTCAAATTCGAACGATTTCATGAGAACCTTGAATACAATCTGACCCGTTGACAAATCTAATGCCGAGTTCACCTGATGATTCACAGCTTCAATTTTTTCCATAGGCGTATCGCTATAGAAGCGTATTTTCCCTGTTTTGGTCATATATTTTTGGGCCATAATACCCTGAATGGTCATCGAAATAATTATTAAAGCAATGATTCTAATTTTCATGGATTATATTTTGTTAATTATTCAACAAAAGAGCATTTTTCAAAAATGATATCAGTTCCATTGAATCCCGTGAGATATCCTTTCAGTTTGACAGCTTTATCCGGAGTCAGATGGAAGTCAGGTTTGAAGGCTTGTGGATGAAGTGAGCATCTGATCCCTTCATCACCAAAGTCACCCTGCCTGAAAACGAATACGATGAAATGCAGGGTGTCGGATTGTTCAATTCCGGTTGGTACGCCAGTAATTTCAATTACTTTTCCATTGTATTTTTTTTCTGCGGCAGATTGATCGGCAATGTATGCATTGAAGAGGGTTTCTGCATCAACAGAAGCATCGGCAGGAAGGGTTATATAGTCCGGATGTGGTTTGTTGTATATATACTTCCATACATAGAAGCCTGAGGCCAGTGCTAAAATGAGAGCGATTACTACAATGCGAAACACATTCTTTTTCATTTTGCTATGGGTTTAATTGATTGGGTAACTAAAACCGGATAATTAGTTTTGCAAGGCGCCTGCGTCAATCCAGGCTTTGATTTTATCAATGGTACAAGCATCCAGTTTATTCCCGTTTTGCGGCATTGGAGAATAACCTGAATTATGAGAAACTGCACCATAGAGCTTACCGTTAAGCGCTATAGATTTAAGCCCTTCATATGTATTGGTTATTACCCCGCCAGAGGCAGATGCCCCTGTATGACAGGAGTTGCACGATGATACCATGACAGGAGCGATTGTAGCCTGATAGGTAACGTTCGAGAGATCGCAGTTACCGCTGCCAGGTACCTGTGGGTATAGTTCTTCAGCATTATCACGGTAACAAGCTGCTGTTAACAGTGTTAGTGTTGAAAGCAGCATGAATTGAAGAAATATTTGTTTAATTATTCGGTTTCCCATTTGTTATCCATTTGTTTATTTGAGCGATCTGACAATCTGAAAGTTGACCTGAAGGAGGCATAGGACGATAACCTGTAAGGTGTTTTACCACACCCAAAAGTTGACCCGTAGAAGCTATGGCTTCAACCCCGTTATAATTTGTAAGGCTGATTCCTCCGCCTGGTGATGCCCCGCTGTGGCATCCTGAGCAGTTGGTCTGTACAATAGGCATTATGATTCCTGAGAAAGTGACGTTAAGCGTATCACAGTTCGTTTCGGTGCAGGCATTGTTATGAGCACCCTGATTGATCCATTTAGCGATAATAGCTTTTTGGTCCGCATTAAGTGGTTGGGCTGGGGGTGGAGGCATACGATCTTCGCCATCTTCATTTAATACCTCATAAATTTTAGAATCACCAGCATTACCGGGATTTACTTCTCCGGTAATCATGATGCGATAATAATCTGTTAGTACGACGCCCTCCCTTGCTGTGGCTGCATCATGACAGCCTGACATGGCACATGATGACTGGATTAACGGGAATACTGTATTGACAAAATATACCGAATCCGGATCACATCCAATAGTGGGTTCAGGCGGATCAGGATTTACGGGAAGTACTGATAAATCCGGATCATGTTTACATGAGGCCAACTGTAGGATAAGGAGAATTGCCGGCAACAAAAGTATTAAATTTGTCTTTTTCATAATTTTACGATCGGCTCTTTAGTATGGATTGAGATGAATTGATGAAAGAACAGAGATAAATAACCTGAAAGTAAATGGAACAGGAATCCTTGTTTATCATTGATAGTATCTTTAATAGAAGTTAAATTATCGGAGATACTAAATAGCATTGATCTCGAAAAAACAATTATATCACGGAATGGTTCGCTTTTTTCAGATTTCTTTGATATATCAATGTTTTATGTTACTGGTTAATAAATCCTGTTTGATTTGATTGTCTTATACCCAGTAAGTTATGATTAAGTGGATGAAAAATAACGTACAAATCACATTTATTTTATTTACATTTAGCCGATTGTCTCTACATTTGCTTTCCAACTGCTGTTAAACTCTTTTACCTGCGGGAATATACTAAAATTAGAATATAATTTCTTCACAAATTCAAAGCAATATGAAATTTTTTACACGATTTACCGCCATACTGGTGGTTCTTTTAGCCTACGGGACAGGAGTCCGGGGTGCCAGTGCAGTAGTCACTCTGCGACCGACGCACATTGATATTTCTACTACCACCTCCGAAAGTGCTGTTCTCATGACCCTTTCGGGTTATTCCAGCGATGATGCCCGTTATCGGCTCTATAGCGGAAGTAATCAGTATAATTGCTGGGATGCTGTATCATCAACATACATCACCTCCTCCAGCTATGGTTCAGGCCCGAAGGTTATCGGAACACCCTCAACCACTACCACGTTTTGGGTATTATCTCAACGGGGAAGTAATGTAAGTACGTCTGCCTCATACAGAGACAGGCTTGGAACCAGCTATAGCACCAATTACCAGACTGTTGCCTTACCTGCTGCTACTTCAATAACCACCCCATTTACTGTTTCCGGTACATTTGCAGGTACAGGAAGTTACACCACATCAGTGAAATATGTCGCGTTGGCTTTTAGCGGATCTACTTTAGTTTCTGCTGCTTCAACAAATATTTCTACTGGTACTTTTGCCGTTGTCTGCCCTGACGGAACAACAATAGATAAAATAGAGATCCGGACAGTTGACAATACAATTGTAACATCAAAAACGGGTTCATGGACTACAACAACTGATATCGGAACATTTCCAACAGGATCAAATCCTGCTGTTGCTCTTAAAGTAACCCAGGTTAATAACGGACAGTCTCCTCTGGCCGGAGTTCCTTTCAGTGTCGTCGTTCAATCAGTCGATGCTTCCGACAATGTAGCCAATGTTACTTCAGATGTAAACATTACGTTGACCTCTACGGGAACCATTGGTGGTACAACAACCGGAACCATTACCAACGGATCGAACAATGTTACAATTTCCGGAGTTACCCTGACCGAAGGTGTTTCCCTGACCATTACAGCTTCTGATAACGCCTCAACCCTTACTGCGGGAACGAGTACGGCATTCAATGTTATTGCTGAAGATGCAGCTTTCAGAACAAAAGGTTCGGGTAACTGGAATGCAGCTTCGACATGGGAGATGCAGATATCGGGTTCCTGGTACGATGCCACAGTACCACCTACATCGGGTTTGAACGATGTTACAATCTTACCAACGCATATTGTTGCACTCACTGATAATACCGGTAAATGTGCTAACCTGACCGTCCAGAACACCGGAAAACTTTGGAAAGGAAGCACCTCAAACAGTTTTCTTTATGTTTATGGTGATATTACCTGCGATGGGGTAATTGGTAGTGAAGATAATGGAACCACACCCGATGGTATTAGCTTTGATATAGAGGGTACAAGTTGTACGATCAGCGGCTCTGGTATTTTTGATGCCGGAAGGCTCTCAAAATATACTGAGCTAAATACAACGTTGAACATGTACATAAACATGGACTTTGCCTTAAGATATTCTCATGCCACAAATGCAGCTTTGTATAATTATAATACTGCTACCACAACCTTTAACATTACAGTTGGTGCAGGAAAAACATTAACAGTACCAAATGCCAGGATTAATCTGACGGGTTGTACATTAGTATTGGAAAACGGTGCTACACTACTTGACAATGGCACCATTGACGGGATGGACGGTACCAATACTACTGTTAACAAAACCATCAATAACGCTAATTACCATTTACTCTTCCTGCCTGTAAATAATACTTTTACAGCCTCACCCACCTTTAATGGTTATTATCTTGATGCGTATACAGAGAGCAACGGAGCCTGGACCCCGCTTGTTGATGCAAGCAGTGTAACTCCGTTTCAGGGGTATTCGTTGAAATATGATAATGGTGCAGGGGCTCTTTCTTTCACAGGAACTCTTTTCACAGGTGATCAAAGCTTTAATTCTCTTTCATATACCGCTTCTGCCGGTGGTTACCTATATGGTTGGAATTTGATTGGGAATCCTTTCTGTTCAGCCATCGATCTTGATCTGGGTGGTTTCCTAAATACAAATCTTAACGGCTTCGTGTATGTATGGAATGGCTCCAATTATGTTAGCGGATCTCTTGCTGGTGGTGCCGGAACACTGACAGACAATATTATTCCTGCCCATCAGGGATTCTTTGTTCGTACCTCTGATGCTGGTGCTACTCTGACAATTCCACAGGCAGCCCGTGTACAGAATAGCCAGGCCTTTTACAAAGAGGCCAAAACCTATGAAAATGTGATTGGCTTAACCGTTGCCGGAAATAATGCAGAAGACCGTATGCTCATCGCTTTGAATAGCGAAGCAACAGCTGGTTATGATAACAATTATGATGCCTTCAAGCTTTTCGGCAATGAGGATGCCCCTCAACTTTATACTGTTGTTGGTGATCAGAACATCAGTGTAAATTCTGTCAACTCGATAGACGACAATACTGAATTTGCCATTATGCTTAAAGTTGGTGTGAACGGGCAGTATACTATTACTGCTGAACATCTGGCTACTTTTATGAATGGAACAAATGTTTACCTTACCGATCTTCAGAATAACCACCGTCAGAACCTTACCCAGAATCCGGTATATACCTTCAATGCCAATACCGGTGATGCGGCAAATCGCTTCAAAGTAAGCTTTGCTACTGTTGGTGTAGAAGAGAATTCATTGCAAAATGTTGGAATTTATTCAGCCAATGGTATGGTTTACATTCAAATGCCTGAATCGGCCAAGGCTCGCGTCACCATGACAAATCTTGCCGGTCAGTTGGTTGAACAACGTTCAGCTTATATTTCCGGCGAACTGGTCATCAATGCACCAGCAACCACCGGCGTGTATATGGTTACTGTGACAACCAGCCAGGGAACTATCACCCGTAAAGTATTTGTAAAATAATTAATTCTGTGATCAGGCAGCTGCATGTTTGCATGGTCACTTCAACTGAATATAAAGACCAATTATATGAAAAAGAATATTCTAAAACTTATGGTTATTGGGGCACTGATCGCAGCACCTGCTTTGATATTTGCACAACCTAACCCGGGACAAAATTCAGGTGGCACTCCGACAGGAGGAGCTCCTATCGGGGGCGGTTCTGCTCCCCTGGGTGGTGGTATCGCTATACTGTTAGCTATGGGTGCTGGTTATGGTGCCCGTCGTGTTTACAAGACCCGTAAAAAACTGGCAGAATAATTTTTCCAGGTTATTGTTTGTTTTTCACGCCTGGCCATTATTAAGAATGGCCGGGCGTTTTTTTTATTGGCCTGTGAGAATTTGACCGCTAGAATATTTGACATAATGCATCAGGCAATTCGGTGCATCTGTCTTTAAAGATTATGAAATTATCTGTAGGGGAAGGTCTTCAATCTCTGACCCTATTAGCTTAGAATCGTTTCGAAATTCATCTGTCTGATCAGGCAATACTCACAATTACCGGCAAAATAAAAGATAATTCGTGTCAGTGTATTTGTTGGGTTGAAGACAGAGAAAGTAAAACAATCATCGCGTTGTACACGGAAGGGAATCAATCTTCCAATAAAAACTCATTCAGAAACTTCTTCAGTTTATTGGAGAGCTCGTGCATTGTTCTTAGTTTATCGATTTCCTCCTCACGTTGGAAATTCTCCTGGTTTTGCCTTTTCAGCATTTCCTTCTCGAGTTGATCAGCCATCTTCTGCGTCGCAAGGTAGATGATTCTTGATTCAGCCAGTGTTAGTTTTATGCTCTTAATCGATTTGGTATCCATCATCTTATTAATTCAACGGATCAAAGATAGTAAAACCTGCAATGGAGATAAAATAGCCTATAGAAAAAAGGAGTCAGTACCACACAGACTCCTTATACAGAACACCGGGCAAGGAATTATTGTTTTATCGCTTGTAACCTCAGTAGCCGTATGATATTTACGGGAATATCTGTATTGTCCAGGAATCCGTTGAAAAGTTCTTGTCCGGACCCGATTACCCTTACCGGGACAGGAGTTCCTGTATGCATCCATGTTGTGAAATCAATACCGGCCTTATTAGCCAGAATCTTTCTCGCAGTAATGCCAATAGGGTCGTAATTATCGTAAAGTACTGTGTTTTCATCTTTGTAAAGGCTCTCTTTTTCGCCTGATATGCTTATACGGAAGGCTCTCCGTAGTTGCTCTTCTTCATATTTGCTTAGCTTTATGTCTGTTCCGAGACCGAAGTCTGTAGCTATCATTCTCATGACAGAATCATACCGTACCATCGAAGCGGGTGTCCTTTTTTTATAGGCCTCTATTTTTGCATCAAATACCTCGCCGGAGACTTTTTGCCGATCAAGTAATGTGAAGTCAGATTCGTAACTGGTGCCTGCCCAGCCAAGTGAAAGTCCCCCGGTTTCATGATCGGCTGTTACAATAATCAAGGTCTCATCAGGATGTTTACGGTAAAATTCAAGAGCATAGCCCACTGCTTTGTCAAGTTCAAATACTTCACCCACAATAGCTGCAGCATCATTGGCATGAGCAGCCCAGTCAATTTTACCCCCCTCAACCATCATAAAGAAGCCTTTTGGATTATCTAAAACCTCAATGGCTTTCTTCACGATGCCACTCAGCGAAAAACTTCCCTGGATGCTATCCATCGCGTAAGGCATATCGCTGCTGGCACTTAAAACAGGATTGACTACCATCATGGGAAGACTTTTCGCAGAGATAGTATCAAAAGTCTTTTGTTCTTTCACGACAGTATACCCTTGTTCTGCTACAGCATGATAAAGATCAGCCCGATCTTTTTTCTTGCCGGTTGGGTATTTAAACCCGCCTCCGCCAAAGAAGTCAAACCCTGAAGCGAGAAGCTGGGTACCTATTTCATAGTACCTGTTTCTGTCGGGCTGATGGGCATAGAAACAAGCGGGAGTTGCATGATCAATACTGACCGTGGTCATAATACCTACCTTCATACCTTTAGCTTTGGCTCTTTCAGCGATAGTTTGAAGCGGATGGATACGGGCAGAATCCATTCCGATCGTGTTGATTGACGTTTTCTCTCCTGTTGCCAGCGCTGTTCCTGCTGCTGCGGAGCAGGTTATGTACCGGTTTTTAGCAAAAGTCGTGGCAAAGGTCATCACTGGAAATGTACTCATATTCAGCTTCTGTATTCCTGTTTTACCTTGTCTTTCGGCCAACAGCGCTTCTGCCATGCTAACATGTGCCAGACCCATGCCATCGCCGATGAATAAGAAAATATATTTTGGCTGAGGGTCAGAAGAAGGGACATCACCGGCCATTGTAGTTAACGGACTACCAGTGATATATACTAAAAGGAGGAGTAAATATCTGAGTTTTTTCATTTCAGGTTATAGATTGGTTCGTGGTTGCAAAAGTAGAACAAATCAACGGGATGCAGGTTAAGATTCTGTTATATGGTATGTCATATCAGGGGAGAAATGCGATATGGCCTTCACTTATTTGTCCTGGGCGTATTTCATACATTATCTCGGTACCTGAATTCTGTGAAAACGGTTAGAATTTTTATTGGAGAAATGATTATATAAAAGGAAAAGTATTGTTAGTGGTATCAGGAGTGAGGCCTGATGATTGTTTCTGATTTCTGCCGGCTGATGTCTTTAATCTTGCACTGGCAGGTTATTTCTAAAAAGTATCATACCTGAATTTCCCTACATTTGACTTTTGTCAGATAGCTTATTCTGTCTTTAAATGTATATTTGGCGCCGGCAATAACCGGAATATTATATCATGAATTCTATCTATACGATTGGTGAAACGGTTTACGATATCATCTTCGTGAACGGACAACCTGAAGCAGGAAAGCCTGGTGGTGCAATGCTGAACACAGCAATTAGTCTGGGCAGACTTGGCCTGAACCCGAACCTGATCAGTGAGTTTGCCTACGACGATATTGGTAAACTTATTAATACATTTCTCCTGGAAAACGGGGTATCTACCGAGTATTGTTTTCGATATCAAAATGGACAGACACCCGTTGCCATCGCTATACTTGACCGGGAACGTAAGGCAGGCTTTTCGTTTTACAGAAATTTTCCAACCGACCGATTGCTGATAGGGATACCACCCTTCCATAAAGGCGATCTGGTAATGTTCGGTTCATATTTCAGTATCAGTCAGGAGCTAAGAGTTCAGGTGGAAAGAATCCTTGGGAATGCAATGGATTCAGGTTGCCTACTCTTTTATGACCCAAACTTCAGAAAAGCTCACCTCAATGAAATAGAATCATTGAGGGAGGCTGTTGTGGGGAATCTTTCCAGAGCTCACATCGTAAGGGGATCAGATGAAGATTTTAACCTGCTGTTTGGGTGTCGATCGGCAGAAGAAGCCCACCATTATTGCCCTCAGGCAATTCTCTTCTACACTATGGGAAGTGGAGGTTGTAACATGATTACCCCCTCTGGTGTCCAAAGGCATTGGGAGTCGATTGCCATTGAACCAGTGAGTACTATCGGGGCTGGAGATACATTTAATGCAGGACTTGCATACGGTATATCACACGAAAACCTTACTTTTGACACGCTTCTTCATCTTGCTCCTTCTGAATGGGATCGGGTGATTAAAACCGCATTACGCATGGCTTCGGCTGTATGTATGAGTTTTGATAATTACATTTCACACTCACTGGCCAAAATTCTGAATGATGGCATTGAAAACTGAAAAAAACAAGCTCAAAGCTTTCCGCAAACAAATGGTGAAAGCACTCACCATGCTGCATCATCGTGAATGGGCGCTTATCCCGCAGGTTCATCTGACTGCCAGGGTTACCGGCTTGCCTGAACTAACCGATTTGATTACTGATCTGCCGTTGCTTACTATCCGGCTGCCTGAACCATTCCCTAAACTGTCTGGCGACTACCTTTTAATTACCCACCCGGGGCTTCATGTGGTTGATATCATGAAAAAACCAGATGAGACAATTCTCCTTTTCAAATGCGCTGAAAATGGTACAGTTTTGCATTTAATGGGACGGCAGCATGATATCAGAGTGGAGCCCTGCAATGCACTTATCAATCATCTCCGATTTCATGAAAAGCTGGTTGGAACTATGAAAAATGCAATCGTAATGCTGGCTGAACCCGACGAATTAATCAGGTTATCAGCCCTTATGCATTACGATAATGCTTTCAGCCTTGATAAGGAGTTGTATAATGCCTGGCCGCCGGTTAAGAATTTGCTCGATCCTCCGGAAACCAAACAGCTCTGTCAGGTATTTGATACCGATACGAATGGATACAGGGTGGCAGGACATCTTCCGGGGGTAGTGATATGGGAAAAACATGGGGCTTTTGTGGCTGCCAAACGAATCTCTTCTGCCGTTACCATGTTGGAGGCAGCAAATAAAGCAGCCCGTCTGGCGCTTCCTTTTGCCCGGCAAAATGAATCCATACTGTGAAATGTTACCTGACCTGTCTTCAAAATTCCTGTTGATTGATGATTGGATTACTTTATTGAGAAAAATAGTTTATTGATATATTTACGCTTAATCACCAACAATTTAAATCATGGTTTTAAGAAATTTCTTTTGGTTTTTCATTGCTTTGTTAATTCCACTGGGAGCATCTGCCGATGGAATCAGGCAGATGATCGATGCTGCCGGTACCGCGGCCGATTATAAAGGCGCCGGGGTAGTGGTAGTATTTGATAGTACAACAGTAAAGGTGATGCCGACTGGACTCAGTCATATGTACCAGCACAAATTAGTCAAGGTACTGAATGAGCGCGGAGGTCTCGACAATCGTACACTCACCTTTGGTTATGACCCTCTGTCTGCCTGGGCAGAAATACAGGGTGTTCGTATTCATAAAGCAAATGGAATAACTCTGGATTTCGATCTGGGAAATGTGAAGGATTATGCAGCACCTGCACGTGCAATTTATTGGGGTGCCCGTGAGAAGATGGCCGATCTGGGTCGTCTGGAAGCGGGTGATGCTGTTGAAGTTTGGTTCTATCGTAAAGGTTTTACTTACGCTCTGCTTCAGTCGGGTTCAGATCCTGATGAACAATATATTCCTCCAATGCGTGGTCATTATTACGACATCGTCCCTTTCTGGAGTTCTGATCCCATCATCGAGAAGGTGTACCGTGTTTGCCTGCCAAAAGATAAGCCGGTCCAATATGCTATTTACAACGGTACATTACAGTCATCGATGTTGTTTAAAGGCGACCAGATAATCTATACATTCAACCTGAAGGATATCAGCCCGATTACCAGTGAGCCCTCGATGGTATCTCAGGCTGATATTGCCCCCAAGCTCCTGCTTAGCACCAGTCCTGACTGGGAGGCTAAATCGATGTGGTTTTATGGTGTTAATGAAGACTATGGCAGTTTTAAGAGCACACCCGAGATTAAAGCAAAGGTTATAGAGATATTGAAAGGCGCAAGAAGTGAAATAGACTCAATCAGCCTGTTAACCCATTGGGTCGCCGATGAAATTCGTTATTCGGGAATTTCAATGGGCAAAGGCGAAGGTTATACACTTCACAGCGGGGCTATGAATTTTGCTGACAGGTGTGGTGTATGTAAAGACAAGGCAGGAATGCTGATAACCATGTTACGGGCTGCAGGTTTTAAATCATATGCAGCCATGACCATGGCTGGTGAGAGAATTGACAGGATTCCCGCTGATCAGTTTAACCATTCAGTTACAGTTGTCCAACGACGCAATGGTGAATACATGATGCTTGATCCCACCTGGGTTCCCTTCCTGCGTGAATTGTGGTCAAGTGCAGAGCAGCAACAGAACTATCTGATGGGTCTTCCGAAAGGAGCCGACCTCATGGAAACTCCCGTCTCACCTCCCGAAAACCACTACCTTCGGATGGTGGCCGTGTGGAAAATCAGTAATGATGGTACCCTTAGCGGGGAGATTACGCTCACAGCCGAAGGACAGACTGATAATGCAGTGAGAAGTATTTTTACCCGTTCTACCCCGTCTTCGTGGCGCAACAACCTCGAAAAAGAAGTCTTGCGCCTGGCTCCAACTGCCAGAATAACAGATATGCAGTATACCGATCCTGATGAATACCAGAAACAGCCGGTCAGCATTACCCTGAAAATTATTGCCCCGGGATATGCTCTGGTAGCTGATGAGGCCATAATATTTAAACCTTTTGCTGCTGGAGGGTTTTTCAGCAGGGCACAACCGCACCTTTATACCAATACCGGTCTCGAGAAAAGGAAGTATGATTTCCGCGACAGGTGTAGCCGGTTGGTTGAGATCACAGAAAGCTTTGAAGTACCCGACGGGTATAAACTGGTTACCCCTAAATCCGTTAACCGTACTGGTGATGAAACTGCCTCATACGAACGTTCAGCACTCCAGCAGAGCAATGTTATCAGCATCAACGAAAAGGTAACCCTTGGAAAACGTATTTACAAACCTGAGGAATGGCAGGTATACAGACAGGTGGTGATGAATCAGAAGGAAATGACCCAGGGGCAGATTATTCTGTCGAAAACGAAATAGATGTTGGCGTTATTGGCTCCCGGTTACAATCTTCCCGGTTGTCATCGGGAGCCGGAGCCAGAGAAAAGAACAAATCTGATTCAAACGACGAGGTAAGGCTTAACTCTTATTTCCTCTTTCGTATCTCAGATGTTAGCGGATACCTGAGCCCTCTGAAATCAGTAAGTTCCATTTTGACTTTCCCGACTACAATAGCCGATTCAGCCAGCAGCGGGATATGATTACGGTCATCACTCACGTATAGAACCATGGGGTAAGGATCGCTGAAGACGGTGCCAGTAGCGACCATTGGTTTAAATTTCAAACAACTGAATTTTCCAGATTCAATTGTAATGGTATCACGCCCAAGATATTTCACAGCGGAAGTGTACACCGAATCATCCAGAAAGAAGGGAACTGGCAATACATCTCCTACACTTACCTTACTTATGTCTATATTCCTTGCAAAGAAGATAGCCGAGATGATATCATGGGTTCCCTGCTTTATCTTCTTCTGTTTCGTACTGCTGGTAGCTGTTCCTGCCTGCTGATTAAAAATTACAACATCATTCTTTCTGTAACCTCCCTCACGTGTGGAGCGCGTGAATCTGTATGGGAGTAATGTGGCCGTGTCTACCCATGTATCGAAACGATCTTTTACCTTAAAAAACAGGTTGAACATACCCTTTGATTTTCCCTCACCCACGATATGGTAAACCGGATACCCTCCCTGCATTTCAGTTTTTTTCTGAACAGTTACAGTACCATAGCCTGCCGTTACATTGGCAAGCCAGGCATCATAATAAAACCTGAAGGTAAGTTCTTCCCCGGCAGCAAAAGTGTGGTTCACCGGCTGAGCGATCAGAGATGAGGCAAACAATGAAGCAACAACAAAAATGATCTTTTTCATATCCTGGAGATTTAAATAAATAATTACATACAAAAAGAAGGCCATAATTTCCGGTAATTGAAACAATTTTACACCAATCTGACTATCTGAATCCAAATTACTGGCTATTCCCCTGGTTTATAGGCGATGGAGGGGCCGATCGGGAATGTTCTGCGGAATTATTTTCAGAGTAGC
>QKGM01000021.1 GCA_003250395.1 Bacteroidota bacterium
CTGCACGCGGCATGGCTGGTTCAGGCTCTCGCCCATTGACCAATATTCCTTACTGCTGCCTCCCGTAGGAGTCTGGTCCGTGTCTCAGTACCAGTGTGGGGGTATATCCTCTCAGAACCCCTACCCATCATCGCCTTGGTGAGCATTTACCTCACCAACTAGCTAATGGGACGCATGCCCATCTTTAACCAATTAATCTTTAATTATCAAATGATGCCATTCAATAACCACATGGTATATTAGCACCGCTTTCGCGCTGTTATGTACCTGTTAAAGGTAGGTTGCATACGTGTTACGCACCCGTGCGCCACTCTCACCAGTGTATTGCTACACCGGATCCCGTTCGACTTGCATGTATTAGGCCTGCCGCCAGCGTTCATCCTGAGCCAGGATCAAACTCTCCATTGTAGAGTTTCTTATTTAATATTTTCTGTCCTGACCCTTGCTTTCCATCCTATCCCTTCTTTAATTTAAACTATTATTAATAGTAAAGATTATCTCAGAAATATGACGGGGTTTCGCTTCAAGCTTACATTAATTCTCAATATCTTCAATGAACTCTGTCATCCCAATCTATTCGGTCTATTTACCGCCTCGTTTGGGGTTGCAAAGGTAGAAAAGATTTTTAGATTCCAAACAGGTTCGTTAAAAAAAATCAAAAAATATCAGAAAATTAAAACACGAGGCCAAACTGATAGCTGACAAGCAATATGTTAACAACAAATTGGATTTCGTATTTTTTTCCAGCCAAACAGGTTGAAACTACAAAATTATAAGCTTTGAGCTATACCTTATTTCTCTCCCTGAGAAAACCAATTGGTATATTCCTGGCTTAAGCCATTTACTATCAACTGTATAAATACCACTTTCTCCAAAATACCACTTCATTACAACTTTTCCTGTCATATCTAATATTGTGAGCATTGCTTTAGATGGTAAAAAAACAGTGAATTCATCATACGCAGGATTTGGATAAACTATCGCATTTAGATCTCTACTTGGACTTTGAAGTCCAACAACTCTATTTACCCCCGACAACAACCACTGTTCAGGATCAAAAATGACTGAATCAACTTTGTCGACAAAAGGAATCATAAAATACTGATCTTGTCTGGAATGTAGCAACCGGAATGTTGTGTCTGTCCCTCCGGACCAAATCTGAAGTGGTAACGGCATCTGATAGAACAACACAGATGGATGACTCGTTTCCTGATGCACCCGGATTATAATTGTATCACGCTTCTGATTCCACCCAACTGTATATACAGGAAATCCTTCTCCCTTTAACCAGTTATCAAAAAACTCACTCAAATCGAGCCCCGAAACAGCCTCCATGTGGGATTGGAAATCATTCGTCCTTGCAAACGACATCCATATAGCATCATCGGAGAGATATGATCTTACCCCTTTAAAAAACAAAGAATCGGTCATCACCCATCGGAGCATATGCAAAACATAAGCCGCTTTACCATAGGTAAGCCTTTCGTTAAACAATCGGCTGATGTCAAGAGTGTCAATGGTTTGAATTGCTCCATCAGCAACTGCAGTTACTCGACCTCTCCATAGGGTTTTCCATGGGTTCCAGTATATTCCACCTATCAGCCGTTCATAAACCAACCCTGCAGAATAAGTAGCCCAACCTTCATTTAGCCATAAATCATACCACGAACCACAGGTAACTGCGTCACCAAACCATTGATGCGCCAATTCGTGTACTAGCACCTCATATTGAAATCCTCCAATGAATGAGATCGTCTGGTGTTCCATACCTCCACCTCGTCCGAATTCTGCATGGCCATACTTCTCCTTTATAAAAGGATAAGTACCATACAGTTCGGTAAAGAGAGCATAAACATCTTTGAGATAACCAGTCTGAACACGCCGGTTGGCAGAATCCTGCCGATAAACAAAATTGGCGACATGCAAAGTGTCTGTTCCAATTGGCACCAACTCCTCATAATACGCATATTCGGTCACTGCAAAGGCAACCAGATAATCAGCTACAGGATACCGGTGGCACCAGTGCCACAGCTCACTACCTGAGATCGTCGCCACTGACTTTAACGTTCCCAGTGATGCAACTTTGTTTCCCGCCGGGCACTTTACAAAAATGTCTATTGAGTCTGTTTTATCGTTCAGGGTATTCTGACATGGCCACCAGTCCGATGCCCCATAAGGTTCGGATAGAGTCCAAAGAATAGGAATTTCTTCATTCTTCTCCACCATAAAAGAACCACTCCCATTGTCAGGCGGAGTTCCATGGTAAAATATTGTTAAACTGTCAAAAAGCAAAACTAACTTACCACCGGGAGGTATTAGTAACCGATCCAAACCAGGGCGAATATACTGAGCCGGGCTTCCGTGCCATTCTACCGAATCAACTACCAATGAATCGCTTAGCATTAAATAGAGCGTATCACCATCACGCTGCCTCTTAAAGTAATGGGTAACCTCCCCTTTAATAAAACGGACAGCAGGATCTACATCAAAAAAAAGCCTTGAGTACACTATATCTGAAGTTTGGTTCATACCTATTGGGCTCTTCTGTATTCTTCTCGAATTGTTCAGATTAATTTCAAGGATGCTCCTGTACTCAGATGCGCCAATCTGTCCAAAGACCTCTTTAACCGACCATAGAAATAAAAACAAATACATCCACCTCATACACATCTAAATTGGAAGTGTAAAGATAACTATTCAAATTACCATTTAACAAACGGCTTTATTACTCCTATCCTCAACATTACAGTAACCAATAGGACTGATAATCGTTAAAGCAGAATTACACATTATTACAATATTCTTAAGTTGATACCACTTGTCCAGAGAACCAGCGAAATCTATTAAATGAAATATCAGTACGCCTTCATACTTATTTCTATCTCCTTTTACGCTATCAAAGGCATGGGTCAGGA
Organism: Bacteroidota bacterium; assembly: GCA_003250395.1. Taxonomy (GTDB): domain Bacteria; phylum Bacteroidota; class Bacteroidia; order Bacteroidales; family TTA-H9; genus GWE2-42-24. The sequence continues at coordinate 2,916 of QKGM01000021.1, forward strand.
AACCTATCTTATGTCGGTAGAATCGCTGATGGCTGAGGAAGTATTCAAGTCATACGATGATGCATTTGCGAATCCTGTCAATGTATATGTACTCGATCTGTCAAAACAGGATATTGACCTACTAAGTGAAAGGATCTGTCGGATAAAAAACACCCAAGTTCTCAGCCTTGCCGAGAACCCACGCCTCGACTGGGACATTGCTTTTTCGGCGAGATATTTCGGATGCCTTAAAAAGATACAAATACTTGATCTTCAAGGAAACATGCTGTCTGAGGTACCTCCTGGTATTACCTCAATGAAATACATAACTTATCTTTATCTGGGTGATAACCAGCTTAGAGAAATCCCCAAAGGCATCGGAAACCTCAGACGGCTTCAGATACTTTCTGTTCATCATAACAGGTTAAAAATACTGCCCGATACCCTCAGAAATTGTCAAGACCTGGAAACCGTTGATCTTAGCGGAAATCCAACGCTCGATTTTAATGCTTCGCTTGCCCCGCTTACTGAGCTACGGAGGTTAAAAAAACTCTTTCTAAGCGAATGTAAACTGGAATTCCCCCCTCTGCCACTGTCCCAGTTACAAGGCATTACCTACCTGAATCTCTCTAAAAATCTACTGACAGAATACCCTTCCACTCTTTGCGACTTCCAATCGCTTACCGAATTAAACCTGAATGAAAACAAGCTTACGGCATTACCAACCCAGATAGGGTCTCTTGAACGTCTTGAAGTATTGACAGCTTCAAAAAACCTTATTAATTGGATTCCGCAAAACATAAGCGATCTGCGTCGTTTGGTCTATCTTGATCTTTCTTTCAATAAACTGACTGAAGTTCCTGTACAACTTTTCGAGACTTTTTACCTCCAGGAGATCAACCTTTCGGGGAATCAACTGACCTGGCTGCCTGAAACTATCGGAAAAATGCGCTATCTGACGGTATTGAATCTTGAATATAATAAGCTTACAGAACTTCCGGTACAAATCGGACGTCTGGAAAAACTTGAATTGCTATTACTAAAGGGAAACCCGATCTCACAGGGGGCCAAAGACAACTTAAAAGAGTGGCTGCCAAAAACACAGATTATTTATTAGTACCAGATCAGGTGCAAAAGGTGCCCCGATTATTTTGTAACTTCGCATCCCGAATTTTCATCTTAATTATTTTCGAATATGTACCGTACTCACACTTGTGGTGAACTCACCATTAACCATGTCAATCAAATCGTTAATCTAAGTGGATGGGTTCAACGATCACGCGATTTAGGCGGGATGACTTTCCTGGATCTTCGTGACCGGTATGGAATTACTCAGGTCATCTTCAATATGGATACCCAAGCTGAATTATGCAATAAGGCCCGTAAACTTGGCCGTGAATTTGTAGTCTCCATTACCGGCCTTGTAGCAGAAAGAAGCAATAAGAATCCAAAAATTGCCACTGGTGACATAGAAGTGATTGCTCAGAAACTTGTCATCCTTAATGAATCAGCTCTTCCTCCTTTTACAATTGAAGATCAATCGGATGGTGGTGACGAACTACGAATGAAATACCGTTACCTTGATCTACGTCGAAATCCACTAAAAAATAACCTGCAGCTTCGTCACAATCTGGCAATTCTGACCCGGAATTACCTTAATGATTTGGGATTCCTGGAAATTGAAACGCCATACCTGATCAAGTCAACACCTGAAGGAGCCCGCGATTTTGTCGTTCCTTCGCGGATGAATCCCAATCAGTTTTATGCCCTGCCACAATCACCGCAAACATTCAAACAGATTCTAATGGTTGCAGGATACGATCGTTACTTCCAGATCGTAAGATGTTTTCGGGACGAAGACCTTCGCGCTGACAGACAACCTGAGTTCACTCAAATTGACTGCGAAATGTCATTTATTGAGCAGGAAGATATTCTTAACATTTTTGAAGGAATGGCCAGGCATCTGTTCCAAAAAGTTAAAGAAACCGACCCTGGCAAATTCCCGCGGATGACCTTTACTGATGCAATGAAGTTTTATGGTTGCGATAAGCCGGATATTCGATTTGAAATGAAAATTACTGATCTTAACAATCTTGTAAAAGGACATGATTTCAGTATTTTCGACAACGCTCAACTGGTTGCCGGTATTGCTGCCCCTGGTTGCAGTGAGTATACAAGGAAAGAACTCGATGCCCTTACCGAATGGGCTAAAAGGCCTCAGATCGGAGCATCAGGACTTGTGTATATCAAATGCAATGCAGATGGTTCATTCAAGTCATCTGTCGACAAATTCTACTCCCCTGAAATCCTGAGAAAAATCGCAGATGCCTGTAAAGCAGAACCTGGCGACCTGGTTTTGATCCTAGCCGGAGCTGAAGCCAGAACCCGTAAAGCAACAGGAGAACTCAGACTTGAAATGGCAAACCGTCTGGGATTGCGCAACCCCGAAGTATTTGCCCCACTCTGGGTCATCGACTTCCCTCTGCTTGAGTGGGATGAAGAGACAAACCGATTCTATGCTATGCATCATCCATTTACTTCACCTAAACCAGAAGATATCGAACTGCTTAAAACTGATCCCGGTAAAGTAAGAGCCAATGCTTATGACATGGTTATTAATGGTGTGGAAGTAGGTGGTGGAAGCATCCGTATCCACAACAAACAACTGCAACGACAGATGTTTACTCTGTTAGGATTTTCGGCCGAAGAAGCCCAGAATCAGTTTGGCTTCCTAATGAATGCATTTGAGTATGGAGCTCCTCCACATGGAGGCATCGCCCTGGGTTTCGACCGTCTTTGCTCTCTCTTCGGTGGCTCTGAATCAATCCGGGATTTCATTGCATTCCCGAAAAACAATAGTGGACGTGACGTGATGGCTGACTCCCCTGCTCCAATCAAACAACAACAGTTAGATGAGCTCTGTCTGCAATTGGTGAAGCCAAAAACTGAATAACAACATCAGTGGAATATACACCCGCAGTAATTTTTACTGCGGGTTCTTTTTTCATCCTGTTTACAATACACTGACTAGGCAGCAATCCATTAATAACTCCAGGTTATAATTATAATCTCAAAGTGTGAAATCGTATAGCTTTCCCATCACCAAGTCAGCATATAGACCAGGACCTGAACCTGAAACAATAACCTCGATTCCTAAATGATGTTTGTTCAATTTGTTACAAAATATACCCCTAACATACTATAAATCTGTTAAAAAGATATCTAAATTCTACTCTCCTTTTACCCAGGGTATATCTTTGGTATATCTTAAATCTATCAACAAACTGACTATCATGCTATTAAAAATGAGGTGCCATACTACACTTTAGTTTCAGCCAATAGTTAGCGGGAAATATGCAAAAAGAAGAAAGATGGCTTTAGTATCAGGTCGGTTCTACTTTTAAAAAAGCGTACTTGTAAAGTTTGCTCCCTATAATTCAGTACTTACGGAGAACAACTAAAACAAAGGGTAAGTTCTGATTATCAGTAGCTGCCCATCGGCTTTAAGCTAACCTAGACCAAATTATACCGATGATTTCATTTTGAATTGTCTTTTCATCTGTGAGTCTTCATCATTTCCTTTAAAGATCAAAAGTTCCTTTTCTGCCGTGAAAAACCATCAAGTATGAGTAAAACATTACCTGGCAAAAATATTCAAAGAGGCTGCCCGATCAGGAACAACCTCTCTTGCAATACTTCACTCCATTCTTTTAATAAAGGTCAACCATCAGAAAACACACAGCTAACGCGAGTGATGCCCTCCTTTACCTGCAGAAGTCATAAAATAGAGGGCCACGAACACAAGAAGGAGATTCTCCGGGATGTCCATGAGGGAATGGCTGAGAAAAACGGCTTTCAGGATATTGAAGGAAGCTGCAATCATTACCAGAAAAAACCCCAGAATGTTAAAATTACGTCTTGATATGGCAATTAAAACAACAGCCAGGGAAAGAAATACAATCAGAGCGACGACATGAAGAAATCCTTCCCAGAACTTAACCTCGAATCCTGGTTCGTTAACCAACTCATACAATACTTTCCCAATAACGAAGATGACCCCGAATTTTAGTAACGGATAAAGAATGGTCAGAAATTTATCTCTCTCGGTCATAGCGATTGGTAATAACAGCTCAACTAAATCCAGCTAAAAAGCTTTGAATCCAATAATTTCTCTCACCTCTTTTATAGTTTTTGAGGCACTGGTACGCGCTTTTTCAGCACCAGACTCCACTACTTTCCTTAAATAATCATTATTGGAATCGATAGCTTCTATTTTCTCACGTATTGGTGAAGTAAAAGCAATAATATCCTGGGTAAGTTGCTTCTTCATATCACCATACCTGATCTGGCAGGTATTATATTTCTCCTCAAAGAAGGTGAGCGTCTCGGGAGCAGAAACAACACTCATTAGGGTAAAAAGATTTTGAATAGCATCGGGCTTAGGCTGATTGGGTTCCGTGGGACCGGAATCAGAAACAGCTTTCATCACTTTTTTCTTGATAGCTTCAGGAGAATCAGACAGGAAAATGGCATTACCTTCACCTTCAGATTTTCCCATCTTACCGCTACCATCCAGTCCTGGAATCTTGATCAAATCAGCACCGAAATTATAAGCTTTGGGTTCAATAAAATAATCAACGCCATACATCCTATTGAAGCGATTGGCAAATGTACGGGTCATCTCGAGGTGCTGTTCCTGATCTTTTCCAACCGGAACCTTATGAGCATGATGGATGATAATATCGGCTGCCATCAGTGTTGGATAAGTCAGCAATCCTGCATTCACATTATCTGGTTGCTTTCTGATTTTTTCCTTGAAGGAAGTTACACGCTGAAGCTCGCCGACATAAGCATTCATATTCAGAAGAAGGTAAAGCTCGGTCACTTCAGGCACATCGCTCTGAATATAGATAGTACTGACTTCCGGATCAAGGCCTGCAGCCAGATAGTTAACAAGCACCCTTCTCACATTGCCATGAAGGTCGGCAGGTGTGGGATGGGTAGTGAGAGAATGATAATCGGCAATAAAAAAGTAACAATGATTTTCATGCTGCATTCGCAGAAAATTGCGAACAGCACCAAAATAATTTCCCAGGTGAAGTTCACCGGTTGGTCTGATTCCACTAACAACTATATCCATGTGGCTAAAATAGAAAAAAAGAAATTAATTAAAAAGACCCGGCGCACAAATTTTGAGCGCCGGGTTGATCGAAAAATCTGGTAGAACAATAATTTCATGAATGGCTTAAAGCCGAATTTCATCGTCTTTCAAATTATAGAAATGATACTCAAGAAAGTGGAATGCTGAATTACTGGAAATTGCAATCCATTTTTTAAACCTGAAATACCATTTCATTCTAATCGACGGAATACCTTTGGTAAGGTATGCATACAGGTAAGGGTGAACGGCTATGCGTATCTTCTTCTCATTTTGCTCCTGAATAAGATAGCGTAGGTGGTTTTCAATTTCATCAACCAGCATAACGCTGGCTCTGATTTCTCCTGTACCACCACAGGAGGGACATTTTTCAAGAACCTGTACCGCGGTTTCAGGTCTTACACGCTGTCGGGTAATCTGAACCAAACCGAACTTACTGGGAGGAAGGATGGTATGCTTTGCATTGTCTTTAGTCATCTCCTCTTTCAGATGTTCGTACAGTTTTCGCCTGTTACCTGGCTGAATCATGTCAATGAAGTCAACCACGATGATGCCTCCCATATCTCGCAGCCTGAGCTGCCTTGCGACTTCAACGGAAGCTTCAAGATTAACCTCGAGGGCATTGGTTTCCTGATCGTTATCTTTTCTGACTCTATGTCCGCTATTCACATCTATAACATGAAGTGCTTCGGTATGTTCAACGATCAGATATGCACCGCTTTTAATGGTAACTACTCTCCCGAAAGAATTCTTAATTTGCTTGTCAACACCAAGGTATTCAAAAATGGGAACTTTACCTTTATACAGCTTAACAATATTAACTTTATCAGGGGCAATAGTTCCGATGAATGTCCTGATCTCATCATACAACGTCTGATCGTTGAGATGAATGTTATTGAAAGATTCATTCAGGAGATCTCGTAAAATGGCTGAAGTTCTGTCAATCTCACTGCTGATTTTTGCAGGAGCTTGTGCTTGCGTAAGCATTTTAACCATTCCCTCCCATTTCACCATAAGCCCTCTCAGGTCAGCATCAAGTTCGGCGACGAGTTTGCCTTCAGCTACAGTTCTGATAATAATACCGAAACCCTTGGGGCGAATACTACCGATGAGTCTACGCAATCTGTTGCGTTCTTCAGGGTCTTTAATTTTCTGGGATACAGAAATCCGCGAGGAAAATGGAACCAGAACAATAAACCTTCCGGCAAATGATATTTCAGATGTTACCCGGGGTCCTTTTGTCGAGATAGGTTCTTTGGCAATTTGCACTAGAACCAATTGATTAGCGGTTAGAACCTGTGATATCTTTCCAGCTTTATCGATATCCGGTTCCATTTCAAAATTGCCTAGCCCGGAATTTTCAACTTTCCCGGCAATGGCATTTTTAATAAACTTGTTCAGGGAAGAAACCTGAGGTCCCAGATCAAGGTAATGAAGAAAGGCATCTTTTTCATAACCAACATTTACGAAGGTTGCATTTAGCCCCGACATCACTTTCTTGACTTTCCCCAGATAGATGTCACCTACAGCAAAATTATTGTTCGTTTTTTCTTTGTGGAGTTCAACCAGATTTTTCTCCTCCAGGAGTGCAATTTCAACTTCGGAGGGTTTCGAATCAATAATGAGGTCCCTGTTCACTATGTTTGGGTTTAGAAATTTGCGGGTTTGAGGTCTGGAGAAAAAATGGATTTCTCCAACCATCAGCAGTGCGGATAAAATTATAATACAACGTCCCGTGAAAGGACGTTGTATTATAATCATTCCGCACGGAACCAGACGGTAAAAGAATTATTTCTTTTTATGTCTGTTCTTCCTCAAGCGTTTTTTCCGCTTGTGGGTAGCCATTTTGTGTCTTTTTCTTTTCTTTCCGCTCGGCATGACGGTAATAACTTTAAAGGTAATTAATAACTTACTTCACTTTTTCTTTCACGTCGCCAACGAATGTTTTGGCAGGTTTGAAAGCAGGAATGTTGTGAGCGGGGATGATAATAGTGGTGTTCTTCGAGATGTTACGACCGGTCTTTTCAGCCCTTTTTTTAATAACGAAGCTACCGAAGCCTCTGAGATAAACGTTATCGCCATTAGCCAGAGAACCTTTGATGGTTTCCATGAAAGCTTCTACAATGTGCTGTACAGCAACTTTTTCGATGTTTGTTTTGGTAGCGATTTCAGCTACGATTTCTGCCTTAGTCATGTTATATTCGTTTAAAGGTTTGAATATTAATTTTCTAATAGGGCTGCAAAGATAACATTTTTTTATACCGTGCCAAAATTATAAAAAAAAAACTTCGTTCTAATACCCTCTATATAAATTTGTTCATATATACTATGCCAAATACCCACCTCCTGATAAGCTGGTACCGGAGGTCATATCGACCTCTCCCCTGGCGTCAGACAACCGACCCCTATTTAATCTGGATTTCAGAAATTATTCTACAACAAACACGTGTAAATCAAGGCAATCCGTACTATCATCGCTTTATTGAAAGGTTCCCGACTGTTATTGCCCTGGCCTCCGCATCTGAAGCTGATGTTATGATGCAATGGCAGGGTCTTGGTTATTATTCAAGAGCGCGTAATCTTCATAAAGCAGCTCAGACCATTGTAGCGAAATATAATGGTCAGATTCCGGAAACATCAGCCGAACTGATTACACTGAGTGGCATAGGCCCCTACACAGCAAATGCAGTGGCTTCAATCGCTTTTAAAGAGCCATCCCCTGCTATTGACGGGAATGTCATGCGGGTAATTGCCCGATACTTCTCAGCTGATGACGTGATAAACTCCCGTGGATTAAAAAAGCTATGCGACAATACCGTACGAGCCATGATGAAGGATCACCATCCGGGCGATGTTAATCAGGCTCTGATGGAATTGGGTGCCATGATATGCCGACCGACGACTCCGTTATGTAACGAATGCCCTATACAACCTGGATGTAGCTCGTTCAGAACAGGTTCGCAGGCAGTTTACCCGGTACCTGCTAAAAGAGCAAAACCTAAAAACCGCTATTTCGTATACCTGGTTCTTACAAGTAATAATCTCTCATCACAAGATATCATTTTAAAAAAGAGGACCAAAGGTGATATCTGGCAGGGGCTATATGACTTTCCGCTGATCGAGACAACCAATGTACCAACAGACTCAGATGTATATAAATCCTCTCTCTGGACATCTCTCCTTCCCGATTTTCAGCCCGCATTAAGTCACGCCACCTATCTTAAACACCAATTAACTCATCAAACCTTACATTGTTGGTTTATTAGACAGACTGCTGATCTAATACCCGATGGCATAGATAATGCCGAATATTTAAAAATACCAATAGATTTGCTTCATCATTATCCTTTTCCACGACTGATTCAGCGCTACTTCGATCAAAAACAAATTAAATCCCATGCGGATAATTAGATTTAAACATTTGCTTTTCAGACTCCCCGGCACTATCTTTGTGATCTGGTTACTTCAACAGTAACTTTAAATATCTATAATTAATTAAACTAAAAAGCAATTATGTCAAGTGGAGTAAACAAGGTTATCCTGGTTGGAAACCTGGGCAGAGATCCCGAAATACAAAGCTTTGATGGGGTAAAAAAGGCTTCATTTTCGTTAGCCACCTCTGAAAGCTACAAGGATAAGAACAACCAAAAGGTTATCCAGACTGAATGGCACAATATAATTATGTGGCGGGGGCTGGCTGAAATAGCTGAAAAATTTCTGCACCGTGGAGATATGATCTATTTGGAAGGAAAGATAAAAACCCGTACCTACGAAGAGAATGGTAACAAACGCTATTTCACCGCTATCGTTGCTGAAAACATGACTATGTTATCGGGAAAACGCGAAGAAGAGAATCATTCTATCAATGGGCAGAACAGCCCGGCTGAGGAAGAAAGCGGCCTTCCTTTCTGAAGTAACACCTAATGTAAATGCTTTTCACCCGGGACACAGACAAGATAATCTGCAACAGCCAGTCTTAATCGTCCCGGGCTACTTTTTGAATCCTATCTCATTATCAAACTACCGTTTTGTTACCTTTGCAGACTAAATTACATTAAATCAAAGTGGACACAACCGATCTTGATACCGTGCGAATATCAACTTCAACCCTGATCGAACAGGCCATCGGATTACTTCAACCTTACTTTCCTCTTTTTCTAATCTTACTGGTTATATTACTCATTGTTGCCAACTGGCTGGCAGGAGTTGAAATAGCCATGTTTAGCCTTACTCCTGCTCAGGTTTCGCAACTAAAAACCAGCACCATTAAACAAGACCGACGAATTAGCCGTCTTCTAGAAAAACCATACAGACTCTTAGCCTCTATCTTGTTATTGGGTAGCCTGACCCATGCTTCAATCATCACACTTGTATTTATAACTCTCCTTTCCGTGACAAATCAATTGGGAGGGGTGGGAATGGTTATCGTTTTTTCGCTACTTATCTCAACTGTTTTTATCCTATCCTTTACTGAATTGATTCCAGGTACCATATACAGCAGGAATCCTCTAAAAGCGGCTCGCCGGAATTCCGGTATTACTCTTATTCTGACAACGCTATTATTCCCGTTCACAGGGCTGTTCCTCCATCCGGTAAGGCTATTTGAAAGAAGGATGAACCGGTGGGGGCTGAACCTGTCAGTTGAGGAAATCAGCGAAGCAATGGAGATGAGCACACAAGGATCAGATCTTGATGATGAAAGCAGGATGCTGAAAGGAATTATTCGATTCAGCGATACTGAAGCCCGTGAAATAATGAAATCACGGGTTGATGTAACTGCTGTTAATGAATCGAACACTTTTTCAGAAGTCATTAAAACTTTCGTTGATTCGGGATATTCAAGGGTTCCGGTTTACAAGGAATCATTCGACCACATTACCGGAGTATTGTATATAAAAGACATCTTGCCATTTCTGGCTAATCCGAAGCCTTTTAATTGGAATTCATTGGCTCGTCAGGCATTTCTAATTCCTGAACATAAAAAAATTGGAGATTTGCTCGCCGAATTCAGAGAAAAGAAAATCCATCTTGCCGTTGTGGTGGATGAATATGGAGGAACTGCCGGGATTGTAACACTTGAAGACATACTAGAGGAAATTGTAGGAGATATCAGTGATGAAACTGACCAGGAAGCCGATGAGGTTTTCTATCAGGTAATCGATGATAATCATTTTATCTTTGACGGCAAAATTCTTATCAATGATTTTTGCAGGATACTGGATATCCCCGATTCTACGTTTGATGATGTAAGGGGAGAAGCGGATACATTAGCAGGGCTCATACTTGAGGCAGAAGGCCGTTTTCCCCAAAAAAGCGAACAACTCACCCTTCTTGGTTTTCAATTTGAAATAGATGCAGTTGAGCATCGTCGTATCAAACGAATCAAAGTAACGAAGCCTGTTGAATAATGAAGAAAATAAGTCAATGTATCCCCTTCCTCACAAGAAATATTGCCATTTGTGTTGTATTGGTAATCATGCTGACGGGATGTAACGAAACTCCAACACCACGACCAAGGGGTTATATTCGCATTGATCTTCCGGAAAGACACTATACACCATTTGATTCCACATTCCCTTATCGATTTGATTATCCAACATATAGTCAAATCAAACCCGACACTTCCAAAACAGCTCTCCCCTTTTGGCTTAACATTGATTTCGGAAAACTGAAAGCAACATTGTATTTAAGCTATAAACCTATTCAGGGGAATAACCTTGCCACCTACCTTGAAGATAATCATCTTTTCCTGAGTCGTCATATCCCAAAAGCAAGTGGTATCGAAGAACTGGTTGTTGAAAACAATACTTCACGTGTATTCGGCATGATATATAATGTTACCGGAACCGGAACAGCAAGCCCGGTTCAGTTCTACCTTACAGACAGTACCAATCACTTTTTAAGAGGTGCTCTCTATTTTAATTTCCGCCCCAACAATGATTCCCTGAGGCCTGTGATTGAGTTCCTGAATCAAGACATTATCCATCTTGCGGAGACATTCCGGTGGAAATAGCTCTCCCATCCTCCTGAAAATATAAATCTATAACGCTGAAGCGATTCAACACTAGCGGGAAAGCTGTATCTTTACCACAAAATATGCTAACCTTCAATGTCATGAGAAATCTGGTCTTCCTATCTGCATTGCTTATCCTTGGTCTGACATGCCATGCACAACAACTAACCTATAAAAGGATTAAATTCCTGAACTCAACCGAAAATGTAACAATCCTGAAAGCAGCAGCCATCGCATCAGAAGAGATATCTTTCTCTGACGACGATTCACTCCAGCTTGAAACCGATTTTATTACTGCTCGCCAATTACGAAATTCCGGGTTAGATTTCAGAATTCTGATAGACAACCTGGCTGACTACTACGCCAAAAGAAATGAAAACGCCAACTTCAGCCTGCCCAGAAATAAAGCCTTCACCAACGGGCTTACCCCCGTACCCAATGGTTTTCAACTGGGAAGTATGGGGGGATATTGCACATACAATCAAATGCTGAACCATCTTGACACCATGCATGCCCGTTTTCCACAACTTATAACTGCCCGGGAGCCTGTTTCGTCGATTACCACTCACGATGGCAACCTGATCTATTATGTAAAAATCAGTGACAATCCCGAAATCAATGAAGATGAACCTATGGTTCTTTTCACAGGTTTAACCCATGCACGAGAACCCATTGGTATGCAGCAAATGCTTTTCTTCATGTATCATCTGCTGGAAAGTTACGATACAGACCCATACATCAAGGCACTTTTAGATACCACACAAATTGTATTTATCCCATGTCTAAATCCAGATGGATATATATTCAATCAACAGACCAACCCGGGAGGTGGCGGAATGTGGCGAAAAAACAGGCTAGATCAGGGTAATGGGAATTATGGTGTTGACCTCAACCGAAATTTCGGCTATATGTGGGGCTATGATGATGAAGGTTCTTCGCCTGATCCCTATTCAGAAACATACCGTGGTGCTTCAGCATTTTCAGAACCAGAGACACAGGCATTACGAGAATTTGTTAACGATCGTGAGTTCAAAATCTGCCTGAACTACCACAGCCATGGAAATCTGCTCATTTACCCATTTGGGTACGTGACCATGGAAGCCGCAGATTCAACAACATTTCATGATTTTGCCCATAGAATCAGTGCTTTCAATGGCTATTCCACCGGGACACCAGGAGAATTACTTTACAATACCAACGGAGATATCAACGACTGGATGTATGGTGAATCCTCCGAACATCAAGCTATCATGTCGCTTCTTCCCGAAGTCGGCAACTCGTATTCAGATGGTTTCTGGCCTGCAACAGAACGGATAGTTCCATTATGCCAGGAGAATGTACCTGGTAACCTCAGGGTACTTGAACTGGCGGGCTGGTACGCCGAAGCTAAAGATGATTGTCCGATGTACCTCCCCCAACAGGAAGGATATCTTAAATACTCGTTTGTGAGGCAGGGATTAGAAAATATTGGCAATTATACCGTCAGTTTTTCAATAGCCGGGGAAACAGGTATAGAACTGGGAACACCTAAAACTTACATAAATCCTGTTCAATACGATACCATCCGGGATAGTATCTGGTATAGAATAGAACCTGATCCGGAATTCCCGAATCAACCTGTAACACTACTGCTGACAGTTGATAACGGATTTATTACCAGAACTGATACCATTCAAAAGATTATTGGAGCTCCTTTAACTGCAATTCTGGAGGATAACTGCGACAACATGAACAATTGGACATCGCCCAACTGGAATACCACCACATTTTATTCCCATTCTCCCTCCACCTCAATTACAGATTCTCCTATTGGGAATTACCCTTCCAACGCGAACCGCAGTATTGAACTAACCAGTGAACTCGTCGTTGACCCAATGACAAATCCCTTCGCAATGCTTAGTTTCTGGACTCGCTGTTATATTCAACGTGGACGTGATTTTGTAGTTGCCTCTGCCTCTTCCGATAATGGAGTGACATGGAGGCCCCTCAAAGGGAAGCATACACGCCCGGGTGGTATGTACCAAAGCATCGATACACCTGTCTATGATGATTTCCAGGATGATTGGGTTCTGGAAGAAATCAGTCTTGCTGATTTTGAACAGGCTTCTAGATTACTCCTCAGATTTACCCTTAGAAGCGATGGTTTGATTAACAGAGACGGATTCTGGTTTGATGATCTTAAAGTCTTTACCCGTGATAACTGGGTTGGTACTACAGAACCTGATCGGGATGACAAACCAGGAATTGTAACACTATGGCCTAATCCGGCCAGTAACTTTGTAACCATCACAAGCCGGTTAGCTGAGGGGACAACAGGGATGCTTATTGTTCAAAACAATCTTGGACAAGCATTATTTAAGTGTAACGTTACTGAAAACAGCAAAACAATCTACAATCTTCAATCCCTCCCAACCGGAATATACCTGATCCGGCTGACCGATTGTTCCGGATTAACAATATCGACAAAGAAGCTGGTTATACAATAATCCGGTCACAAGCTATCAATCAACACAATAAACGGCAGACAGCAGCATTTCCTGCTGTCTGTTCTGCTTTAATAAACCAAAATCTGGCAATAATCACTACCTTTGCGCCGACAATTTTAAAGTTTACACGGAATGTAGAATTACGTTTACAGAACGTCCTTAAAAACAGGAGGCTTATGATTGAAACCATAAAAATGGGGACGCTGAAATGGCATCACGTCCTGAATCCGTCGGAAGAGGATTTGCAATATCTGAGAGACAATTTCCATTTTCACCCGCTCGATATTGAAGACTGCCGAAGTCTGATCAATCAACGCCCGAAAATAGACGTTTATGACGATTACTACTTCCTGATACTTCACTTCCCATACTACGACAAGACCAATACTTTTCTCCGAACCAGAGAAGAAAAGATATTCTGGGGGAAAGATTACATCATCACATTAGGCAAAGCGCACTGGGTAGTTTCAGAACTTTTCCGGAACTTCAGAAGTAAAATTGAAAGGAAAGAAGAGATCGGGATCGCAACCAGCGATTCTCTTCTATATAAAGTACTTGAACACCTGATGAAGGAGACATATATTCTTCTCCGAAAAATCGGCGACCATGTTGATTCAAGCGGAAGGGAGCTTTTTGACAAACGTGCCATTAAAACGATTGAAAGGATTTCGGTAACCCGAAAGAATATAATTCTGCTCAATACCATTTTTAAACCGCAATTACCGGTATTCAATAAGTTTGAATCCGGTGAAATTGAAGGTTTCGCAGAAAATATGGAAGAATATTGGGGAAATATCCTCGATTACTATCAGAAAATGTGGGACTTGATCGAAGATTACAGTGAGTTGATTGAGGGATACAGCAAGACATTTGATTCAATGCAGGCAAACAGAACCAATGAAATTGTCAAGATACTGACTTTGATATCATCTATCATACTCCCCCTTACCTTTATCACCGGACTTTATGGGATGAACATCCACCTGCCCTTACAGGAACAGCCCTATGCCTTCGGTATAATAACCGGATTGATGATGGCACTGATTCTTACAATGGTATTTTATTTCAGAAAGCAACGCTGGCTATAACCTTGATTGTTTCATAGAGAAATCGAATGGCAATGTATTGGTCTCAGCCCGAAAGGCAAGCCAATCTAATATCTTTCGTGCATTCTCAGTGGTAAGATTGTCCATAGACGTTTGCAACAGATGACGATCATGTAGCGTGGTTTTATCATCACCTTTTACACCTAGTCTGTGTTTTTCAAGGATATAGTCTTTAATCTCCACATCAGCAAATCCTTCATGCTTTGAAACTGAAATGTAGAATACTCTGATGTGCTTGTAATGCCTGTATCCGAACCATCGTAATATTCCTTTTGACCTCCTCTTTTTAAAACGATAGCTTGACGAAAAAATGAATAATTTATTGTCAAACTTTGATCGTTTAGGTCTGCCTTCTATTTTCCCAAAAGGCTCACGGGTATTAGCCGGCAAATTATTTACCCGGGCAATCAGCCTCGAAATTTCCGAAATAAATGCATCATAGTAGTTGGAATTAGCGAGATAATTAGCCTTAACCAATATTTGTCGCTTTTCTATATGCGAAGCTATCTTTTCTGGTGATGATTGTCTGCCAGGTTTTCTCTCCGCTTCTTCTAACCAGTCTGCCATAGCATACTAATTTACCGTTCATACTGTTAAACCAAATCAGCTTTGTATTTGGTAGAGTTTCAAAGGTAAAAAAAATATGTAGCTAACTATATAGTTTCTTATTCCTACAGGTCAGTTTATTTGTAACTTTGAACTTCTTTACGCCCTGCCCATTAGGGCTATTCTGCTAACAAACACATTTCTCGATGGAAAACCACCAATACAAAATTTTACTGGTAGATGATGAACCCGATGTGCTTGAATTTTTAAGCTACAATCTTAAGAAGGAAGGATTTAATGTTCTTACCTGCTCCGACGGGCAAAAAGCTGTTGAAGCGGCCAGAAAAGAAAAGCCTTCGCTGATCATTCTTGATGTCATGATGCCAGGCATGGATGGTATAGAAACATGTGCTGAGATTAAAAAGACTCCTTATCTTTCAGATGCAATCATCATATTCCTGACAGCCAGAGGGGAAGACTATAGTCAGATTGCCGGTTTTGACGCAGGTGCAGATGATTACGTCACGAAACCCATCAAACCCAAGGTGCTGATTAGCAGAGTAAAAGCACTTCTTCGACGCATTCCCGTCGCGAACAATGACCAGGTAATTACTGTCGACGAGTTTACCATCGATCGCGAACGATATTTGGTAATCAAAGATGGTGAAGAGATTGTTTTACCCAAGAAAGAATTTGAACTGTTAATGCTACTGGCCGGACGGCCAAACAAAGTATTTACCCGCGATGAGATTTTTAGCGCTGTCTGGGGTAATGATGTAATTGTTGGCGATCGTACCATTGATGTACATGTCAGAAAAATACGTGAAAAGTTAAATACTCCGGGCATTAGGACAATAAAGGGAGTAGGCTATAAATATGAAACCGGTAATTCATAACTTAAAAACCGTACCGGCTTATTTTAAACACTCATGAAGTTTCCCGAATCACGAAAGACAGCAGGAAATGGGGCACTTTTTACCGCTCTTATTACTGCCTTTGCATTAGCAGGTGAACGAATTCTGACCAACTCCAATCAGTGGGACCTGGTTATTCTGATCAGCAGCGTAGTGGGGCTTGCCTCCTTCTTCGTATTATACCATCTGATCAATAAATTTATTTATGAAAGAATCAGGGTCATCTACAAAACAATTCACCAGCAAAAGATTGCCAAATCGGTCAACCGCCAGCTACTTACTCCCGATTCGATTGAAAAAGTGAATCAGGAGGTACTTGACTGGAGTCGCGACAAGAAGGATGAAATAAGCAGACTTCATGAACTGGAGAATTACCGCCGTGAATATATCGGAAACATTTCTCATGAACTTAAAACTCCGATCTTTAATATTCAGGGATATGTTTTAACGTTGCTGGAAGGAGGACTCGAAGACCCGTCTATCAACCGGGAGTATTTACTTCGAACCGAAAAAAGCATCAACCGGATGATTGCCATTGTCGAAGACCTCGAAACTATTACACAACTTGAATCAAATGAACTGAAGCTAAAAAAGGTCAAATTTGACCTTGTAGCATTGGCCGGAGAAGTAATCGATTCTTTGGAAATGAAAGCTGCCAAACGTGAAATACAATTATTCATTTCGCAAGAGGAAGATCAGCCATGTTTTGTGGTAGCTGACCGAGACAGAATTGCACAGGTATTTACCAATCTGGTTGAGAATGCCATAAAATACGGAAAGAAAGGGGAGGGACGCGTTAAAATCAGCTTCTTCGACATGGACGAGAACATCCTGGCCGAGGTAACCGACAATGGCCCAGGAATTGCTCCATCTGATCTGCCAAGAGTCTTTGAACGCTTCTATCGTACCGATAAAGCCCGTTCACGCGAGCAGGGTGGAACAGGCCTTGGACTGGCCATTGTCAAACATATAATAGAAGCACATCAGCAGAGCGTAAACGTAAGAAGTACTCCTGGTATCGGGACAACCTTTGGTTTTACACTGAAAAAAGCCTGATCAATAACCTCGGCCCCTTTTCCCGCCATTTCCTGTCTCTGCTTTTAAGGTTTTTAGCTTTACCCCGGCCTGATACACTATAGTCATGGTAAGTTTTCCATCCTGATTCCAGAAATACCAGGTTCCATCCTGCTTTCCTCCTACAAAACTACCCTGGCTTGCTTTGCGGTTATTTGGATAGTATTCAGTAAAGCCCCCTTCAGGAACGTCATCACGAAAGTTTTGTTCGCGGATCAGAGATCCCTCAGGACCATAAAATAACCAACGACCTTCCTTTTTATCGTCTAGATAATTACCCTGTTGCCGGATATTCCCCTGTTCGTAGTAATCAACCCAGGAGCCTGTGCGTCGGCCGTTGACATAGACTCCTTCATAACTTTTCTGACCATTATCGAGCCAGAAAACTGATTTCCCATTTTTCTCACCATTTGAATACTTATGCTCATATTTTCTCTGACCACCTGAATACCAGCCTTCCCATAAACCATCCATTTTACCGGCTTTAAAAAAACCCTGATAATCTAATTGCTGATCCTCTGTCCAGCATTGCCAGAATCCATCTTCAAGATCATTGACAAATGATCCTTTATGGTGTAAGGTTCCATTTTCATAATACACCTTCCATTCCCCGGTGCGCTGTCCCTGGCTGTAAAGGCCTTCCTTCCATACTTCGCCGCTTGCATAGTAGTATACCCATTTACCATCCTGAAGTCCTGCATTGAAGTATCCTCGGCTGCCTATCGACTGATTAGCTTCATAAAACACCCATTCACCTTCCTGAAGATCGTTCTTCAGGTTACCCTCCATCTCTTTTATGCCTCCTGACCGATAAAACACCGCAGGCCCTGTAAGACTGTCATTCAGGTATATACCCCGGAATGCCAGACTACTGTCGGCATTATATATAAATCCTTCCCCTTGCCTTCGCCCCTCTTTGAAAGGTAAAATTTTATAGATTGAACCCGTCGGAAAATATTCACGGTAAGTACCCTCTCTTTTCCCTCCGACAACCGGACACTCCGATTTCACAGCACCCGACCCGAAATATTCAGTAATTTTCCCGTTTTCCGAAGCCTCTTCACGCATTATATCTCCAGAGTCGTACCAATACTTCCACACACCTGTGCGTTGTCCGTTTTGATATGCTCCCTCCGATTCCTTCTGTCCGTTCTTATACCAGGTTGTCCACTTGCCAATAGGGATTGTATCTAATACATAACCTTCTATCCGTTGAACTGTCTGAGCACTGTCCCACCAGGCAGTAACAGGTCGCTGAGCTGTAAGATTTAAGACCAACAATGTGGTAAAAGCAAGGGTGAAAATCTTCTTCATTGAAATATTTTAATAAAAGGATACTCTGAAAACCGGCTCTATCTGTCCCGATCAGTTGTATATCTGACCAAGTCCGCAAGCGACTTACGGGAAGGCTTGTCAGGTAATGTTTCCAGCATGGCAAGAGCCTCGTCACGATACTGAAACATTTTGCTTCTGGCATAATCGATACCACCTGATTGAACCACCATCTCAATCACATCGGCCACCCGCTTTTTATCTGTATTATGATTCTTCACGGTATTGATAACAAATCGCTTGTCAGCTGAAGAACAATTTGACAGGAAGAATATCAGGGGTAAGGTCATTTTCTGATCTCTGATATCAATACCATTGGGCTTCCCGGTATTATTGATACTCTGGTAATCGAATAAGTCATCCTTGATCTGGAATGCCATTCCAACCTTTTCTCCGAAATTGCCCATCATAGCGATCAAATCAGCAGGAGCACCCGCCGAGGAGGCTCCGGCAGAACAACATGATGATATCAGTGTGGCTGTCTTCTTCCTGATGATCTCGTAATAAACATCCTCACGTATATCCAGCCGGCGGGCCTTTTCAATCTGAAGCAGCTCACCTTCACTCATCTCACGTGTGGCCGATGAAACAATCCGGAGTATATCCAATTCATTGTTTTCAACTGCCAGCAACAGGCCCCGGGAAAGAAGGTAATCACCTGCCAGAACAGCAATTTTGTTTTTCCACAACGCGTTGATCGAAAAGAACCCCCGACGCTCGTCAGAGCTGTCGACAACATCGTCATGCACCAAAGTGGCTGTATGAAGCAGTTCAATCATCGCAGCAGCACGGTTAGACGATTCAGTTACTCCGCCGCAGAGATCAGCAGAAAGATACACGAACAAAGGCCGCATCTGCTTTCCCTTACGTCGGGTAAGGTATCGCATGATGATATCAAGGAGGGGAACGCGGCTTTTAATAGCTTCACGAAAAACTCCCTCGAACTGATGGATATGTTCATCAACAGGGGCTTGTATTTCCTTCAGCGATGGCATGAATGATGTATTTATCAGGTCAAAAGTACGAAAAACGACAGACTTTCAATTGTCAATCGACAGGCACCAACGCTCAGACGGCCAAATTGTTTTAGATTTGCACAAAGTTTCAATATGTCTACATTTCTTTTTAACGAGGTTGTCTTTGGACCAGTCAGAAGCCGACGCTTCGGGGTTTCTCTGGGAATCAACCTGTTGCCATGCGACCGGAAAGTGTGCAGTTTCAATTGTATCTATTGTGAATGCGGGTGGACTGCGAAAGATAATTCCGGTACAGGAAATAGCTGGCCTGATCCTTCGACCATTGAAGCAATGCTTGAGCAACGTCTGATTGAAATGAAATCAAATGGCGAACTCCCCAACAGTATTACCTTTGCCGGGAATGGAGAACCTACCCTGCACCCCCAGTTTTTATCCATCATAAAATCCACTATCTCGCTTCGTGATAAATACGCTCCCGGTGCTATCGTAACGGTATTGTCTAATGCAACAACTGCTCACAGACCAGATGTATTCGAAGCCCTGATGCTGGTTGATAGTCATGTAATGAAACTGGATGCAGGGACAGATGAAACCTACCAACGAATTAACCAACCTGCCTCTTCATCGCCATTCTCCAAAATTCTCTCAAACCTGATGCTTTTTAACGGAGATCTTACCATTCAGACAATGTTTGTGAAGGGTATGCTCGACGGGCAGGTCATCGATAATACCACTGCCCTTGAAGTATCAACATGGCTTGATCACCTGGTTCAGATAAAACCACAACTTGTCATGATCTATTCTATAGCCCGTGATACTCCCGCAAGTGACCTTAGAATTGTTGAGCGGGAACAGCTTAACAAAATTGCCGGGTTAGTGGAAGAACTTGGTATCAAGGCAGAAGTATTTTAGTAAAATGTACCTACAGCAATACCCGGCAAAAATCCTGTTCGCCCTGGGTGAAACAATCAGGGGGAACGATAAGATTCAATTATGGCTTGCTGAGAATGGCTATCCCGAAATTGCCGCATTCAGCAATGCCGTGAGAGGAAGCTCCGAGGCTGAAAAATTCCTTTTGAAAACATATCCCAGTCTTGCAGCTCTCGACGCTGCCATAGATAACAACCTGAAAGCCTACCTCTGGCTAAAGAAAAACAATCTTATACTCTACATCGTCTTCGCAGATGCATGCAAAGGAAAGCAACAAGCCGTTGACTGGTTAAAAACAAAAAACCTCGATATCTTCATTCATCTGGCAGGGATTATCAGATTTTACAGGGAAAACCAGTATTTCGATTACCACAAGAAGCATTTCTAGTCGTTACATCCGCAGGAGCATCCACCGCAAGAACTTCCATCATTGCAATTACTCAGCAAATCGGCTAACCTCCCTTTAATGGGTTGACCTGAACTTTTCCACTGGAGAAGACCACCTGCAATGAAGCGAACATCGCTGAAATCATTGTACAGTAACATATTTGCCGCTTTCCAGGCAATTGTTCCATCCATATCTGCTATAAGATACTTATGATTTCTGTCAAGCAATTCCATTTTGTCCAAAAGCGTCAGGAGCGGAATATTTTGTAACCCCGGGTGATCTATTGATGCCAGAGAAAAATCTTTAGATTCTCTAACATCAATAAAAACAACTGATTCCTGTAGCAAACCCTGTGCTTCCTGCACAGTAATTCCCTTTACCTGGTATTTCACCCCGTTACGGGAAATAAGCGTTTTAGTTTCCATTGCCATCAATTTTTGGCAAATCTACAATATTGATAAGAACCATCAAAAATATAAGATCCTGTACAAAACCAAAACAGTGGCCTAAAAAAGGACACCTTCACTTAATTAAGTGTATTAAAATTTGACACTTTTAAAAAAACAAGCTTTACCTGGCAATTAAACTGCTGCAAATAAAGCAATTACACATTTGGCATGGTTTTAGCTAATAAGAAATTGGTTAAGAAATTCGATCGCCTTAGTTGAAAAAATAATCACAATAAGTTCACACAGGCTTGGGGAATAATCATCAACAGAGAGTCACCGGCATAGAGGGCTGGTGACTCCTGAGGATGAACCTCGGAAAACCGGATCACCAACTTAAAGAAAGTCAATTCACCCCGAGAATATTTTCAGGTGAATTTCTAAAGCTCCGTTGTTAATTATATACAGTTTAAAAAGGCCTGACGCTGAGAAGCGACGGGCTTTTTGGTTTTACTTCTCCTGATACAACACATGCAGAAGAACATCGCCAACGGCAACTAAACTCGCAGGACTCACCTTCTCAAGATTATCGCCCACTGTATGCCAGTATGGGTAAAATCCTGTCGAAGATCCCTCGCGCTGAAGGTGGATAATATTGATGGTCGGAATATTGGCATCACGGTTTACATAATAATGGTCATCAGTAATAAAGCCCCCTTCGTCCTCAATAAATAGATTATCATAACCCGCCTGATGAGCAATTCTCCATACTTTCTTCACAATATGCGGGGCATAATACAGCGACCAGCCCTCCTGCTTAAAGGTAGCATTCTCAACACCGACCATGTCAAGTAAAATACCAAACCGCGCTTTGTAACCCTGAATATGAGGATTCCTGGCCCAATATTGTGAACCCAATCCCCATTCATTTTCGGTATCGCTGTTTTGATTTGCCTGAGTCGGACCATAATCTTCGGCATCAAATAAAACTATATCTACTCCAACCTTGGGCAAATCCGGTGCTATTACCCGCGCCAGCTCAAGCAATACGCCAACACCGGCAGCCCCGTCATTAGCGCCATCAATCGGTGTCTTATGATTCGCCGGATCAGGATCATGATCAGCCCATGGACGGGAATCCCAATGTGAGCAGAGTAAAATCCTGGCTTTAGCCTCCGGGTTAAATGAAGCGATGATATTCCTCCCATTTAATACTGTACCATCGAAAGCCCGCGCCTTAAACGACTGTACAATTACATTGGGAGTATACCTCTTTAAAGTTGATTCAAGCCATTTGGCGCACTCAACATTTGCCCTGGTATTCGGTACCCGTGGCCCGAATGCAATCTGCTTCGCCACCGATGCCATTGCCGAATCGGCATTAAAAACAGGGATAGGAGCCAGAACTTCAACCTCCTTAACAGCAGATTGCGTGTCACGCTTTTCAGGACTAACGCACGATGTAGCCTGTAATGCGATGACGACCAATAAAATAAAATACCTGTCAATATACTTCATAAATCTCTTATTACACGACCCTATAACTTATAATCCCATTCAAAGGATGGTTGACAAAGGTAACAAACTATGCGCTAATAGCGGACTACCGCCTTCCGAAGAAATTCTTTCCATTTTCAGTTTCTTCTCCGGTTATGTCAGGCTGTATAGTACAACTAAAGCTTCCCATACATCCTACAACGCTGACCGGGTTAAAATATCCTTAGAAATCAATTCTCACTGAAGCACCGGTTCCCCGGAATAATACATTCTGCATGTGCTATTGAAAATCACGTCAGCAGGACATTGTAACAAGCCGGGATAATTTTTGTTAACTCCCGGCTTCCGGGCTCTACCCTATTCTGGGGCCAACACTGATCTTCTATCCCGAATGAAATCAAAAAACTCATTCATTAACTATATAAGCCCGCCATCCAGGCCGATCCGGCTTCAGTCATGGCCAGTAACCCAGATATATCGAATTACGAATTCAATGAAATCTGAGTACAGTCACATCGTGATCAGGATTACCACATGCGCGTAACCATCATTAACAACACAAAACATATCTATCTTAAAATCATACGAAAACAGTCTGTTGAAACAGACTGAAAATGGAGTTTAACGTTACAAGCAGGAATAAGCTTCATCACCAAATATTAATCTACCGACCCATCCCCCATCATTAGTCTATTACGGGGCGAACCTGTTTCAAACTGCCGGTCCGGAATAAACAGGCTCCCTTTTCCTGTCGCTTTTTGACTGCATGATTTTTATAAACGCTTCGAGATCTTTATTAAGCATCTCGGCAACCTCGCATTCATTAAACATGCCTGTAAAAATCAGGATAAAAATCGCATAAAGGTAACCGTGCTATAATATCAAATTCAGATAATCGTATCATTCTGCATTCCAGTGTTAGTTACACCAGAAACCGACCGGGTTCATGATCACTTCAAAATTGGTTCGTTGTAGTTTCGTCTTTCGACGAAACTACAACGAAGCTACTTCGAAGCTACTTCGAAGCGACACTATATTTAAACACTGTTTATCAAACACTTAACAAAACCACAATTTGTGGTAGAATAATGTGGTTTTCAAGGCTGGCAAGCACCCTTTATGTGACAATTATTTACTGAATTATTCTGCCGGGTTCGCACAAAATCATCCGTTCAGCGTTTAAAATATCGGGATCGATAATTTTGGCAGGCTTCGGGATAAAAAAGAAATGTTAGCCATCAGGGAATAATTGGCACGGCTATTGTTATATTCCAATGTTTAAATTTTAATCTATGAAAAGAATACAAATTATCCTGCTGCTCGTACTAATTACCGGAATTTATACAAACGGTTTCGGGCAAAGAAAATCTGCAAACGGTTATGAATTAGGGCTTCGTTTTGGCGACACCTATGGTAGTAATGCTGCAGTGGATGCCATGCTGCCTTTTGGAGGCAACAGGATTCATGCTGATGCAAGCTTCTGGGATGATGGAATAACCCTTGCCGGATTATATAACTGGCAATTCCCTCTGGGTAATAATTTCTGGTTCTATCCCGGAGTTGGTGGTGTACTCAACACATTTGGGGAATTTCATCTTGGCGTTGCCGGTGAGGTGGGAGCTGAATACAAATTCGACATTCCACTGTCGATTGGCATCGATTGGCGACCCGTGATCGGTATTATCAATGCGGAAGGATTTCACAGCGACAGCTTTGGCCTTAATGTTCGTTACAGGTTCTGAATATTTCTAATAGGAAGAAAAAACGGTCTGACGCTTCCTGCGTCAGACCGTTTTTCGTGATTAATGGTTTTTAGTATAACTAACCGATAAAATCGGTCACCAATTGATTGACCTGGCTTATTGTTTCATCCAGATCAGCATTGTCAACTATATAATCAAACTGTTTTGAAAAAGTCATCTCCCACTCAGCTTTGCCAAGGCGTTTAGCGATGCTTTCTTCTGTTTCAGTTCCTCTTCCCCGTAATCTTTCAGCAAGAGTCTCCAACGAAGGGGGAGCAATGAAAACAGCAAGCGTCTGCTGAGGGTACTGTTTCTTAATATTCAACGCTCCGACCACATCTACATCAAAAACTACATGTTTTCCGGCAGCCCATATCCGCTCGACTTCAGACAGCAGAGTTCCATAAAGACTACCCTGATACACCTCTTCCCATTCCAGAAACTGAGACATCTCAATCCGCTTCCTGAACTCTTCGGTGGTCAAAAAATAGTAATCCTTACCATCAATCTCTCCCGGCCTGCGAGATCTGCTACATGCTGATACAGAAAAAGAAAGATCATTCCTGAGACTTAAAATTGCCTTAACTACCGATGTCTTGCCTGCACCTGAAGGAGCCGAAAATACAATGAGCTTTCCCTGAGCCATGGCTATAAAATATTTAGAACCTGTTCCTTAATTTTTTCAAGCTCGTCCTTCATCGCGACAACAAGTTGCTGCATTCCGGCATCATTGGCTTTTGATCCTATGGTATTGATTTCACGCCCAATCTCCTGGGCAACAAAACCAAGTTTTCTTCCTGCTGATTCATCATTACCAAGCGTATCGGTAAAATAACCGAGATGTTTTGTTAAACGAACCTTCTCTTCTGTTACATCTATTTTCTCGAGATAATAAATCAGCTCCTGTTCAAAACGATTCTCATCAATTTTAAGTTCGGCAACTGACAGTAAATCTCTTCTTATTCTTTCGCGGACCTGTTCCATCCTACCTTGTTCAAATGGTTCAATTGATGCAAAAAGTGCAGCAATATTGCCGATACGTTTTCGCAGGTCAACAGCAAGAATCTCACCTTCGTTTGACCGGAACGAATCTACTTTACCCAGTGCTTCCCTGACAGCAGAAATAAGCGCATTCCATTCAATATCCGTTACCTCTTCCGAAGATGACTTTACAACATCTGGCATTCGAACCAGCAGGGAAAGGTAATCGGAAGGTTCCTGAATACCCAGCGTACCAGCCAGTTTTTTTAATTCCTGAAAATATCCGGTTGCCAGATCATGATTAATAGAATGTGAAGCGGCAAGGCCTGTGTTTTCTATATTGATAAAAATATCAACCTTACCCCTCTGAATAATTTGGCCTGCAATGGCTCTGATTTCATGCTCTTTCTCACGGTATATGGAAGGGAAACGAACATTCAGGTCAAGTTGCTTGCTGTTAAGAACTCTAACTTCAACCGATATATTTCTCTCTGGTAACTGCACCATGGCTTTCCCGAAACCGGTCATGCTTTTTATCATGCTTTCTTGTATTTATGTGGCAAAGGTACAAAAGGTTTGATTAATTGCAGATGAATGAATAAGTTATCATTTAAATACTAAATATCAGGAAAATGACTCAGGGTAATAAAAACTTTTATAATCTTGCAATCCATATTCTCTTAAAAGCAAAATATGCCTGTTAGCTTCCGGAAAGACATTCAATATTACAAATTCTGTGCATATGGCTTTTTCAAAAACCTGAGGTTTTTTGACCCTTTTCTATTGCTTTTCTTTCTCAGCAAAGGACTTAACTTTTTCGAGATAGGGACTTTATATGCCATAAGAGAAATTACCATTAACCTGTTTGAAATTCCGACAGGGATACTGGCAGACAGCCTGGGCAGGAGACGGAGCATGATTTCTGCCTTCGCGTTCTATATCGTTTCCTTTATCATTTTCTTTTTCGCTTCCGGATATTGGATATTTGTAATAGCCATCCTGTTTTATGCCTATGGCGATGCTTTTCGTACTGGTACTCACAAAGCCATGATATTTGAATATCTGAAGATCAATGGATGGATTGACCAAAAAGTTCACTATTACGGGCATACCCGATCATGGTCCCAAATGGGTTCTGCTGTTTCAGCCATTATAGCAGCCTGCATCGTATTCTTCACTCACGACTACCGGATGGTCTTCCTCTTCTCTGTTGTTCCATATATTATCGATCTGATACTCATGACAACTTATCCAAAAGAACTGGATGGAAAAAGGAGGCAACTGCATAAGGGAGAAATATTCGAAAATTTCAAGGAAACGATCAATGACTTCATCATATCCTTCAGAAATATAGGGATTCTACGTGCTATTCTCAACCAGGCTGTTTACACTGGTTATTATAAAGCGGTGAAAGACTATCTGCAACCTGTTATCCGGGGATTTGCTGTTAGTCTTCCATTTTTCCTGTGGGCAAAGGAAGAACAACGTGCCTCGATTCTGGTAGGGTTAGTCTTTTCTGTGATTTACTTCTTAACATCCTATGTTTCGAGACATGCCGGAAGATTTGCAGATCGATTTTCAAATCTTAACCGACCACTTGGAGTAAGTCTGGCAATTGGTTTACTGGCTGGATTTCTGAGTGGCTGGTTCTATAACAGGGGGTGGTTTATTGGTGCGGTGGTATGTTACACTGGTATCTATCTTGTCGAGAACCTTCGAAAACCAATTGGTATCTCCATTATTGCCGAGAGGTTGGAAAAAGACATCCTTGCGACAGCTCTTTCTGCCGAGTCACAAGCTGAAACAATCTTTGCAGCACTGATCGCACCTGTCATCGGATTGATTGCTGACCGGTGGGGGGTAGGTACTGCATTAATGGGGGTTTCAGCGGTATTATTTCTGTTAATGCCATTATACAGTACAGGCAGGGGAAAAAACCGGAAGGGGTAATAAAAAACCGGGAAAAATTTACTTTCCCGGCCTGTTAATCAAGATAAAAATCTTATCAATCCTCGCCTCTCCCGTGACAGGCTTTATATTTCTTCCCACTTCCACAGGGACAGGGATCATTACGGCCAACACGTTTTTCAACTTTCACGGGTACTGGTTTGCTTTTTTCCTGGGTAGGATTGGCCTGCGACAATAAATCATTACGTTCTTCCTTCATCCTGCTCATGTCCATTTTCCTGGGAGCCTGGGCTTCCTTTACCTGAGTCTCGGCACCCGGAAGGTTCCCTTTGGTAAGGAATCCGGTAATATCGCGATTAACTTTTGCCACCATTTTTGAAAAGAGCTGAAATGATTCCAGTTTGTATATCAAGAGGGGATCCTTCTGCTCGTATGATGCATTTTGAACCGATTGTTTCAATTCATCCATCTCGCGCAGATGCTCCTTCCAGGCATTGTCGATCACGCTAAGAGTTATACCTTTCTCCATTGATACCACAACTTCACGGCCATGATCTTCGTATGCCTTTTTTAGATTGGTTACTGTATTCAGTGTTTTCAACCCATCTGTAATAGGTACAGCAATAAACTCATACCGGGAATTGTTCTCATAGACATCCCTGATAACCGGGTAAGCCTTTTCAGCCAGGGCTACACATTTCTGCCTGTACGATCCATAAACCTGATCAAAAATCTGATCAGTGAGTTTATTCTTATCAACTGACTGGAACTCCTTATCTTCTACCGGAGAATCTATCGACATAACCTTGATAAGATCAAAACGGAAGCCTTCGAAGTCACGTGCTTCCTGATAATCGTTTACAATCTGTTCAGCGACATCATACATCATGTTACTCAGGTCGAGAGCAAGCCTGTCACCATGTAATGCATGCCGGCGGCGCGTATAGATTACTTCACGCTGAGCATTCATTACATCGTCATATTCAAGCAAGCGTTTACGGGTACCAAAATGATTTTCTTCTACTTTCTTTTGAGCTCTTTCAATACTCTTGGTTATCATACTGTGCTGAATTACTTCGCCTTCTTCCAGACCAAGCCTGTCCATGATACGTGCGATACGTTCAGATCCGAATAATCGCATCAGATCGTCCTCAAGAGACACAAAGAATTGAGATGATCCAGGATCTCCCTGACGACCTGCACGACCACGCAACTGGCGGTCAACACGACGGGATTCATGGCGTTCTGTACCAATAATGGCCAAACCACCAGCCTCTTTTACCCCGGGGCCAAGTTTGATGTCTGTACCACGTCCTGCCATATTGGTAGCAATGGTTACTGAACCCGCCTGTCCGGCGAATGCTACTATTTCCGCTTCACGGGCATGAAGTTTTGCATTCAATACATTGTGTTTTATCTTACGTAGTGTCAATGTACGACTGAGAAGTTCTGAAATCTCAACAGATGTTGTGCCAACGAGTACAGGTCTTCCTGCTTCAACAAGCTTAACAATTTCTTCAATTACGGCGCTATACTTTTCACGTTTGGTTTTATAAACCATATCCTCCATATCCTTCCGTACAACAGGTCTGTTCGTGGGGATTACCACAACATCGAGCTTGTATATATCCCAGAACTCTCCTGCTTCAGTTTCAGCAGTACCCGTCATCCCGGCCAGTTTATGATACATACGGAAATAGTTCTGCAGGGTGATGGTGGCATACGTTTGTGTAGCAGCCTCCACCTTAACATTTTCTTTAGCTTCGATAGCCTGGTGCAACCCGTCAGAATATCGTCTGCCTTCAAGAATACGTCCGGTTTGTTCGTCAACAATTTTAATTTTGTTGTCCATTACCACGTATTCGATATCTTTCTCAAAGAGGGTGTATGCCTTTAACAACTGGTTAACCGTATGAACGCGTTCCGATTTAACCGAATAATTCATGAGCATTTCATTCTTTTTCTCAAGCTTTTCATGCTCATCACCCCCTATCTTTTCGATTTCAGCTATTTCAGCTCCTACATCCGGCAACACGAAGAAATCATTATCATCGTAAGCAGCTCCCAGAAAATCAAGGCCAATTTCTGTTAATTCAATCGAGTTTTGCTTTTCATCTATAACAAAGTACAATTCATCATCGATGAGGTGCATATGTTTCGATTGCTCCTGCATGTAGAAGTTCTCTGTTTTCTGAAGCAAAGCTCTCATTCCCGGTTCACTCAGAAATTTTATAAGCGCCTTATTCTTAGGCAAACCCCGATGCGCGCGAAGCAAAAGGTCTCCCCCTTTCTTCTCATTCTCCTCATTGGGTGCACCTGTAAGTAATTGTTTTGCTTCAGCCAGAATCCTGGTAACCAGATTTCGCTGCACATTAAACAGTCGGTCAACATCCTTTTTCATTTCATCAAAAAGCTGGTCTTCTCCTTTAGGAGTGGGGCCTGAAATGATGAGTGGAGTACGGGCATCATCGATCAACACGGAGTCAACTTCGTCAACGATCGCGTAGTTATGTTCACGCTGAACGAGTTCATCCGGATTACCTGTCATATTGTCACGCAGATAGTCAAAACCAAATTCATTATTGGTACCATATGTAATGTCGGCATTGTAAGCGGCCCTGCGGGCATCGGAATTAGGTTGATGCTTATCAATACAATCTACCTTAAGGCCATGAAACTCAAATAGCATACCCATCCATTCGGAGTCACGTTTTGAAAGATAATCATTGACCGTAACAAGGTGTACTCCCTTGCCAGGCAGAGCATTGAGATAAACCGGCAATGTAGCGACCAATGTTTTACCCTCACCTGTCGCCATTTCAGATATTTTTCCTTTATGAAGAACAATACCGCCTATTAGCTGTACATCATAATGTACCATATCCCATTTAATGAGGGACCCTCCGGCCATCCATGAATTGCGATAACGGGCTTTTTCCCCTTCAATCACGATATTTTCCCTAACAGTTGCCAGATCTCTGTCTTGCTGCGTTGCAGTTACCTCTACCCATTCATTCTCTTTGAAACGACGCGCTGTTTCTTTCATTACAGAGAAAGCTTCCGGGAGTATTTCAAGCAGTATCTGTTCAGTTTTCTCAACCACACTTTTCTTAAGCGAATCTATTTGCTGATAAATCTTTTCCCGCTCATGCACATCCATCTCGGGTTCATTATCAATACGCTTTCTTAACGCCAGCATTTGCTGATCCTCTTCCCCGATATAAGCATTAATCCTTTCACGGAACTGAGGAGTCAGGGCGCGTAATTCATCATTACTGAGCTGAGTAATCTTTTCATAAGCCTTATGGATTTTCTCTACCAAAGGCATAATTTCTTTTAAATCCCGGTTCGATTTAGTACCAAAGAATTTCTTGAGTATGCTAAGCATATTTTAATATATATGTTTTGATTTTCAATATCAAAGATGCGACATGGTTGGCAATGATTATGCCGTTATTGGCAAAACACGGCAAAAGTACTGAAATTAACATAAATAATACTTCGGGTATCCAAACTGAACTGCTAAAAAGGCAGGTTCATAACGCAGGCAGCCGGCCACAAGTGGCCGGCTGCTCTGGGACAATAGTCAAATTTCATCAATATTCGTCCTCATGAAAGAAGAAATCATCCTTCGTAGGATAATCAGGCCAAATATCTTCTATCCGTTCATAAATTTCTCCTTCATCCTCGATCTCCTGCAAGTTTTCGATGACTTCCTGAGGTGCGCCTGTACGGATGGCAAAATCAATCAACTCCTCTTTGGTGGCAGGCCAGGGAGCGTCTTCAAGCTTTGAAGCAAGTTCCAACGTCCAATACATATGTAAGAGATTTTTGTTTTTTGCTTAGTTTTTTGCAAAAGTATAATTTTTTACTCTTGAATATTCATGCAAAGGATAAACGGTCATAATATTTATTAAACTCTTGGCCTCCAGCTTATTTCATTTGCCCCATTATCAAACGAGAACTTTCTGGCCAATACAAATAAAAAATCAGATAACCGGTTCAGGTACTTTAGTCCTAATAAATGTTGTTCGTGGGTAACATTCATTCTGGAAACACAACGTTCTGCCCGGCGACAGACTGTACGCGCAATATGAGCATAAGAATTCAGGAGATGACCACCGGGAAGGACAAAACTGGTTATTGGTGGCAGCGTTTCATTCATCTTATCAATCGAATGTTCGAGCAATTTAATATCAGCCTCTGAGATTACCGGTAATCTGACCATATCAGCCTCTGTAGCAGCGGCAAGCTGGGACTCTATAGTGAAAAGCCGATCTTCTACCTCAAGCAAAATTTCATTAACCCAATTATCGGGACTATAGTCATGTAAAAGAGCAATATAACTGTTTAATTCATCAACAGTACCATATGCTTCAATACGATCATCGTGCTTGGGCACCATGACTCCGCCCAGTAAAGAGGTTTTCCCTCCATCACCCTTACGTGTATAGATCTTCCATTCATTCATACCAAAAAATTTGTTGTTAGAACAGAGGTAACCCTTCTTTGTTCAGACAGTTTCAACAGGTTGATAAGCAATTCTGTCAGCAACATGAATTGGATTATCATTTTTAAAATCAGCCTCTATTAATCCATCCTTAATACGGACAATACGATGTGCATGCCGGGCAATATCTTCCTCATGAGTAACCAGAATAATAGTATTCCCGAGACGATGTATCTCTTCAAACAAACCCATAATCTCAATAGATGTCTTCGAGTCAAGATTTCCGGTTGGTTCATCAGCAAGGATAATAGAAGGATTGTTCACAAGAGCTCGGGCAACAGCTACACGTTGGCGCTGTCCTCCTGACAGTTCGTTCGGTTTGTGGGTCATCCTGTCGGAAAGGCCAACCTGCGTTAATACATCGGTAGCCCTTAGGATACGGTCATTCTTGACCATTCCGCCATACACCAAGGGAAGTGTAACATTTTCAAGAGCCGTGCTACGAGGAAGCAGATTAAAAGTCTGAAAAACAAATCCAATCTGACGATTTCTGATCTCAGCCAGTTCGTTATCACCTAACTTACTGACATCATCACCATCAAGAAAATACTGTCCTCCGGATGGGGTATCGAGGCACCCCAAAATGTTCATCAGTGTCGATTTACCAGAACCTGAGGCTCCCATCAACGCGACATATTCATTACGATTCACAGTAAGAGATACTGACTGCAAAGCTTTTACAACTTCAGCACCTACCTTATAGTGTTTTTTAATGTCAACCAAACGAATAACTTCCTGACTCATAATAATTTATTTAAAATACAGGGACAAATCCTAAAATAGCCCTTTATACAAAATTAAAAACTATCCCAATTTCGAAGCACAAAATGCTGCCTGCTCATTTCCTTCCTAAACAAAACCACCCCAAAGATAAACAGGTCAATAGTAACTCTGACACGCTTATCAGCTTTAATATCCTCCCATGCTTCTTCCATCTCTTTTGACCAATGAATATCATCAAAAATAAAAACTGTTTCACTTGTAGCCAAATCAACCAGTCGATTGAAGAAATCAATGGTAGGTCCTTTTCTGTGGTTTCCATCAAAAACTACCATCTTTGGATTCAGGCTTTTAATAAATTCCAAGGTAAGGACACTAGCAAAATCGCCTTCTACCACCTCTACATCTGACGCCCCGATTTCAGAAATGTTACGTCTTGCAAGACTCGCAATATTTGGACAACCCTCAATGGTAACAATCCTTGCTGATGGAAGAGCAGCTTTAAGATACAACGATCCTATCCCGAGTGAAGTTCCCAATTCAAGAACGACATTGGGATTGAAATGTTTTACCAGTCTGTAAAGCAATTTTCCGGGTCGATGTCGACGACCGGAATAATGAGCTAAATGCTTAACCTTACGCCATTCACCCTGGATATGATGACTACCTCCTCCAAGATCTGTTACTAAAATCTCCTCTTTACTACTCAATAATTTTTTTTTCAATCTCTCAGGTAATAAAACCTCCTTATATCGGGTACGGTTTTCAATCACCTCAGTCATCAACTGATACATATAAGGAGAATGAAGGCTATGAGCTGTAACCGATTTATTGAGATATCGAAAATAACGAAGGATGAAACTTAATGAAGGCATTGATGTTTATTACGGGGACAAAACTAATAAATTTGTTGTGTCCGGTGTATTCACTTTATTAAGCTAAATCCCGAATGACCCTTTCAAGTATTTCTGTTGATATTAAAAACTATCTGTCACTGGTTAAATTCAGCCATACGCTTTTCTCGATGCCATTTGCCATTACTGGATATTTCCTCGCTATTAAACAACCAAATCATCATTTTGACTGGACAATACTTGGACTGGTATTACTTTGTGTTCTTTTTGCCAGAAATTCAGCCATGGCATTTAACCGTTATGCTGACAGGCTGATTGATGCAAAAAACCCAAGAACACAAAACCGTGAATTACCAGCTAAAATAATTACACCAGAATCGACTCTGATTTTTGTAATTCTGAATGCTATTCTCTTTTCGGGAGCTTCTTATCTTTTAAACAATCTCTGCTTTATACTTTCACCGGTTGCCTTAGCTGTCATTTTGGGGTATAGCTATGCAAAACGTTTCACCTCGCTGGCCCATCTGTTTCTTGGTATGGGGCTATCACTTTCACCAATCGGTGCCTATCTGGCAGTTACAGGTGAATTTGCGCTGGTTCCTGTATTGATTTCTTTTTCAGTCCTATTTTGGGTGGCCGGATTCGATGTCATTTATGCTCTGCAGGATGAAATCTTTGACCGCGATAATGGATTACAAAGTATTCCTGTCCGCCTGGGTAAGACAACTGCTCTTTGGATATCAGGATTTCTCCATGTATTATCTGCCGGTTTTCTGGTTTCGGCAAGTATCATATCGTTTAGTGCCGTTTCCTGGATAGGGACAACTGTTTTCCTTGTGTTATTATGCTATCAGCACATAATAATCGGAAATGGTCGAATGGAAAGGATTAATCTGGCATTTTTCACTCTCAATGGTATCGCCAGTTTGGCATTTGCCTTATTTGCTGTAGCGGGAATGATATAGATATTTTTTGCCAAATACCAGAAATGTTCAGAAAGTGGCATTTTGAAAATTACCTCCTCAGGAAATCTGAAACTAACGATTTCATCATTTCAAAATCCTTTCGACTGATCCAGAAGTCACTAAAACTGCATCCTGACAATCGACAAAAAACTATAGCCTGATATAGTGAACTTACAAAGTAAGCAAGAGAAGCAATGATCCCAGCACCAGTGATTCCCCAGTAAAATACAGCCGGATAAATAAAAATCAGAGTTATGACCAAACCTGCCAGTGAGGCATGCAGGTTATACTTTGGTTGACCTGTACCACTGAAGTAGTGACTGAAAATCATAGTAGCTGCAAGGGCAACAACCCCAAGCCCCAGAGCCAGAACAACCGGCCTTATCTTGCTAAATTCAGCGCCAAGCAACATTGCAAAGACAGACGGAGGTATAACAGCCAGAACCAGAACACCCAAAAGGGTAACAATAACAGTAAATTTAAGTAATAATAATGTGATGGTCCGGTTATGTATAACATCGTTGGAATTCGAAATATGGCTGAACTGAACCAGAGAGATACTCTGACCCACGATACGCAAACCTTCGGTCAATTGCGCTCCGGCGTTATATACCCCCAGCGAAGCAGACCCAAGAACCGGAGAAATAATGTAAAAGCTAAGCCGCTTATTGGCCAGATGAATAGCACTGGCCATCTGGCTCTGTGAACCAAAACTGAAGATCTCGTGAAGTAGTTTTTTCCATCCTGTCAGAACTTCGGGTTTTATCCATTTTCGTGTATACAAAAGCCCAAGCATCCAGGAAAATCCATAGCCGCAATAAAGAGCAATCACCCAGGCATGAGCATCCCTGACCTTGATTATAAAAAGCATAAAAACCAATCCGGTCAGTTGCATAATTATCTGTAAGAAAAAGACTTTATTGTAGGCTGCAACCTCCCCTTTGCCTAATAAAAGATTCTGATGAATTCCTGCCAGAGAAACCATTAGTGAGATTACTAAAATATGCAAAGCATATCCTTCCGGGATCACAGCGTGGACTAACAGGGGGAAAAAAGAAAGAACCCCCCATACAATAACCGCCAGTACGATTACCATTCCTGCCCAGATATAAGATGGGATTAAAAGACGCCACATCGATACCCTGGGAGCAAAATAAACAAGAGAACTGCCACCGAAAAATTCATTAACCATTGCTATCACTGTCACATCTAAAAGAATGATTCCGGCAACACCATATTCTCCTGCTCCCATCCATCGGGCGCTTAATATCACCATCACAATGCTGATAACGGCATTTACAAGTCGGGTACCTGTTGTCATTAATACCTGCCTAAACATGATGGAATAATCGCTTAAAATGTTCAGCAAATTTCAATTTAAAAACTGCCATAATAAAAACAAACCGCTTTCCGTCAACTACAGTGGCTGAGGTATTGAAATTATAAGTATGAATCCCCTTCGGGAAACGACTCCTATCGACCGGAATTATCTGATCAATAGTTTTTTCCCGATAATCAATCGTGGACATTACCTCTACCTCATTGAACACTACTTTTCGGCCATAATGGACTGAGCAATCCTGGGCAGGACGATATAATTTCCCATTTAGCACAAATAGCTTACCCGCCGGGCGACTACTTCTCAGATCACTTTTAACAGGATTCAGGGGATGGGGGAGATAAGGTCCACGCAAATTATCTGCAAAAAACAAGTAAAGATGAATACTGGGAGCATCTTTCGTAGTACAGAATAACCACCAACGACTATTGTCATACCATAAAACTGGATCCACACCAGACAGATTATCAATCAAGACGGAATCCAGTACTAACTTCATATATGGAAGTTGTAACCGGTATAACCTGATTTGCCTGATTTCGAAACTTTCAGGAGTGCAAAATATTTCTCCATCATATTCGGTAACAGATGGAAACGAAAGGTGCCAAGGTTCCTCAAGCAACACGCTTCGACTTTGCGGATATCGATCTACTTCTGTAACCCTGACAGCAGAAATTATTCCTTTCTCTTTCCTGTAATTATACTCCTCGAACCATATATAATTGTCTTCTTTTACCTTTACAACAAACGGATCAGCAACAAATACACTCTTTTCAGGTTTAGGAAACCATTTCCATGAAATGACATTTTCAGGATACATCGGGTTGACGGAATGGGTAATAGCTATATTCCAATCTTCTGCCCTAAATAACTCACCAAGATGGAATTTAACCCTGTAAAACACCATTTTCAGCATAAGGAAAGTGAATACTAAATTCCGTGGTGGCTTATAAATTGGGGCAAGTGAATGTGCGGCAACAGGATTCAGTACATCGTTTAGTAAAGCAGCAGCACATCTGACTGGCCATTCTACGCCCCCCCAGTGCAACTGATCAAAATGATCTCTCCAAGAACGATTAATAGTACGAAACCACCCCTTATAAAGAACCTCCCCATCATCAAGTCGGTTAGTTATTCTTTGCAATATTACACCGGTAACCGGATCTCCATTATAAATCTCCCATAATCCTGGAGGACTACCTCTGTATAACTGTTCATCACCATGATGAAACGACCAGACACCAAAACGAGGCACATCCAGCACATCACCTTTTAGAATCCCAAAACCGAATCGCAAAAGGAAATGCAGATCGGCACTCCGAATTATCTCAATGTCGCCAGAAGAAAGAATATTCCCATTACCATTTGAAACAGGCAGACAACGCAAAATCCTGGCTCCTTGCAATACCGGCTCAACTGGTAACAGTTTTTTGGATTTTGGTTTGAATATATACCGGTAGTAAATCTTAAACAATAACCTTGACCAATTGTAATGCCTTAGCCGTTTAGAACAACAAACCGATTCTGCAGGGGTATCATCTAGTATCATTAATTCAGCAATAGCACCACGATTTACTAAATGCCTGATACATTCAACTTGCCATGCTTCAGCCATCGTTGATGAAAGTAGTACCCCAAAACGGATACCCCCTAGATCTGATGAAGGTTGTGTACATTGGGTCATAGGGCAAAGGTAAAGATTTTGGCTTGCTAATTAGATAGGCACTTGCATTCGGAAACTATCATATCTGTTAAACACCCATCGATTATGTATTACTACCTGATTTTGATAATCATCTGTACTTTCATCTCTTGTCTATCAGCGCTTAAGTAATCATCAGGCCCCTTGAGTAAAACAGTCTTTTCATCAAACCGACTGATTGAGTACCTTAACCACAGGGAAATCCAGTCCAGGGGATCATAGTTTACCAACAAGACCAGTCTGCTTCCCTCACCATATACAACAGGCGTTGAAAACGCATAAAGAACATCTGGTTCATATAAATACATGCGTGTATCCCAATCAGTAACCGAAAACAGTAGAAAAGCCCCACTAAAATGCCACCTTCCAATTTCAGTACGAATCTGTTGACCAATCATATAGCCATTTATACAGGTGCCATGAAGGTCAACCATCGACCATTCAGCTAATGAGGTTAGCCTGAGGGTGCCTGTTACTTTCACCTTAACTGATCCCCTCAAAGAATGCCTGTAACGATCGGAGAGGACATGACTAATTTCACCAGTATTTAGAGCGAGATTAATTTCTTTATGCTCATACCTGTAACGAAACGTCAAACAAGCATCTGATGAAAGTTCATATTCCGCTTTCAACCCGTATTCTGCACCTGAGGAAGATTTATCCACACGATAATTCAACCAGGGAAACCTATACATATCAGCATATCCAGAGATAACAAGCTTATGAAGAGGAATATAGCTCATGGCTACGTAAAGGCCTTTTTCATTACTATTACGACTGTTTTCTCCAAACGCAGCGCCCAGGGGACTAGTAAATCGTACTCCATAATTCCTATAAAGCAAAGCACAATTAATTCTGATGTCGGGAGTCCAGCGTACACCCGCTATTAACCCAATAGCACCTATTCTATTCATTCCTAGTTCACCAAAAAAAGCCAAACGTCGAAATATAACTTGATAGTCAAGGTTGCAATTTTTGCTTTCTGTTCCCGAAAAACAATACTTCTGATAAAAAGCATCACTCTGCTGCACGGGAGAATTATATTTCATTATATAACCGGTAATCCCAATTTGCATCATTCCATTTTGCCAGCCGAGCCTTCCACCAAAAACCGTTTGGTTCACAGCATCTTTAGCAGCCAGCTCCTTGGAAGTTCGATGTAGCCCTGAAGGCGATATGGCAGGGTGATACTCCATTTCTATAGTATCAGAATTATCTTCTGTACCGTCTACCTTCAAACTGCTGACGAAGGCAGTAAAACGCCAATTCCCCAGAGCCACCATTGTCCCTGCACCACGTAAAAATCTATTCTCGTCCGTTCCGGTTGAAGGCCTGAGCCCCTGACCATTTCTATTTAACCAAAGCGGGTCAGTTGGCTTACGAAACCCAAATCCAGTCCATAGAGTAAGCCCCTGCCCAAAGTTAGCATGGAAATCTCCCAGGACAAGCTGTTTCACAATCCCAGTATTTTTTAAAAAGGCATAGGCAGAATAAAAATCAAATCCTGGTTGATTTTTATTAAAGAATTCTTCACCAGGATCCTTTTCAGCGGTGATTCCAGCCCTGAAACCTCCTTTAGTTTCAAAAGTATATTTAAACAGCAATCGATCGGCACTACCTGGATAGACTCCTGCGAATCTGTTTTCCAGTGAGTCGGACTCTGGCGAATAACCTGCCTGCTTTGTTAAAGGGTGTTGCCATCGCATAATAATGCGGCTTTTGGGTTTATACCAAATACGGGATAACAATCTCTGCTGCTTTCCTGCCGGACTAAAATCAAGGTATGGAATAATTAGTGCAATTGTCAATGAATCGAATCCATCGATGGCCATTAACTCCCAGCGGGATAGTATTGCGCCATAAGAAGCAATATACACTGAAAGGCGAATCGCCTGATCACGCGAAATTACAGGGATAACCGACAATTCGTCAAGAGAAGCTTCATTTACCTTAATCTTGTTTCGAACCATATAGTCCATCACCTCTATCAAGTCACCTGGATTAGAGTTCTCATCGTTCCTGTAACCGTCCTCTTCCATCTCTTTTTTAAAGTTTTCGATTACAATCAATGAATCAACGACTTGCGCTCTGCCTACAATACCAGACAACATCAGGAATTGTAGAAAAATCACCCGGTTTATTTTGCAAAACGCCATGTTATAGAAAGCTGTGGAGAATAACCTAAAACAGTATGCACTGACGATGAGACATCTATCTGCAGCCGTCCCATATTAAGCCCGGCACCGAACGTATATAATGAAGGTCCGGTACTCAAGCCACCACGTAAATAAATCTCCTTCAACAGCTGATATTCCCAACCTACATGCACTTCTGTACTCATCCCGCTTATCTTAACCACCTCTGCTGTAGAACTAAAAATCTCAGAGACCTTCCACATAAGTCCCGTGGCTATCCTCGACGGGATTCTCTCTTCACTCATACCGCTCAATTTCCAGGAGGTAGGATTGTCAGCATACGCACCAACAATCCATTCATTATTAAGTCTGATCAACAATCCTACACTGAAAGTAAAACCATTTCTTCTTAGATAATCCCCAGCAACATTATTGATAATGGCATTAAAACCAATACCGGCAGCAACAAAGGGGCCAAAACTCCTACCAAACGAAATCCCGATACTTTGATCATTATAATCATCAAAACCAAAATGACAGTATGAAAATGCAAAGGCTCCTTTCCAGGCAGGGACTTCAAATGCAAAAGCTTTCGTTGCCATCTCGCTCATCATAAAACGATTGTCGTAATACAATCCAAACTGCACACAGGGATGATCTGCCAGAGCTGCCCTGTTAGCAAAGGTACCCCATAGCCCAGGTTGACAGGTTGATGTAAACCCCATGGCTGCCTGCTTTCCACCTATTGCAACCAAGTTGCCTGATGCCGATATTATTAACGGCATCAAAACACAAACAATAATAAACCTGACTCTCATCGTAAAAAGATTTTACCGTTTTCAAACCGGAAATACTATTTACCGAATTTTGCTGTGCAGTTAGATTTCGATTTTGGAAAAATCGTATTGTTCTTTGTTCCAAAATTAACTATAATTAGGTCAAAATGTACCTTTTCAGAAAAAATAATATAACTGTTTAAGCTAATCTTCAACGATAAGCCGCCTTCAAAATAATGATTATCTTAAATTAGTTATCAACCAATCACGGAAAGATACAAACACCCAATTGACAACTACAAATTGTCTATAAACTATTTCCTTTATATTAAAAAACTATTATACGATTTAAGCTTTTTAAAAAAATGAATTAAAGTACCTCTGTTATAACCTAAACATAACTTCGATTTACCAACAAGCTGACTGTCGAAGAAAAATACAAAAAATAATGTTTTTCAATGATTTCTCCGTCAAGCAATCCTTTGGTATTTATCCCAGGAAATG
>QKGM01000050.1 GCA_003250395.1 Bacteroidota bacterium
GCCAGAAAGAGTCGGTTTACCTGCTCAATGCCGGTATCCGTGGTGATGAGACCGTGACCATCGAAGTGCCTGCCAACTACTCGGGCGACGAGGTGCACGGCTATCTCTCCTTTGCTGCCTATGGCATGGTGCTGGGAAAGCAGGCCAAAAACGGCATCTCAAACAGTGCCTATGCCGGCGTGGTTACCGTTGCCTGACGGTGAACCGGTAATGTTTCAATTGAAGAGCCTCCCGAAAGGGGGGCTTTTCCGGGTTCGGGGTCAATATATCGACAGAGATGTTTGCAAATCATTCTTTCACAATCCCCTATCAACAAATTAGACAGCCCAGGACATCCATTTTAACCCGGTCGGGTTTACAAGCACAAACATCAATAACACATTTTGCCATACATCAGACAACCAACCGCCAGGAGCCAGTTTCGGGTATCATGATCTCTAAACAGGGCCTGCTCCTGATTAACTAATACAAGACAAGCCAATCAGTACACCTCAGTAAGAATACCCAATTCATCATAATCAATGAAGCAGGAAACCTGTCATTGGAATAATGGGGAAATGTTTATCAGGATGGAGGCTTCCCCGACAGGTTTTGACATTGAAACTTCCCGGTACACTTAAGTGAGAGTTAACCGGCAATAATAAAAGGATACCCAATAAAACAAAAGGTTAAAGCATCGTATTGCAAATGAACTCAGCGGCTTTACCGTCACCGAAAATATCAGGGAATTCAACCGGTGGGGTTTGGGTAAAAGTTTCCAGGGCGGCCAATATATCCTCGTGGCGGGTACCGCATACTCTTCCAGCCCCAGCTTCAACAATCTCTACCCATTCCGTTTCATTACGCAAAATAATCACCGGCTTCCTGAAGAAATAAGCCTCCTTCTGCACACCTCCCGAATCGGTCATAACCAGACTACAGTTCCGCTCCAATTCAATCATGTCGAAGAATGAAACCGGAGGCAGAAGAGTGATGGCTGAGCCTTGCCTAACCTTCCGGTATAAGGCAGATGAGAGGTTGCGCTCCAGCACATTGGCAGTTCGGGGATGAAGAGGCAACACAACCTTCTTTCCTGTAATTTCGAACACCCTGACAAGAGTAGAAAACAGCGCTTCCAGTTTACCGGGTTCATCGGTGTTATTATCGCGATGAATAGTACAAAGTATAAAGCCATCAGGTACACGGTGATAATCATGGCAGACAGTACTGTGATTGGCTGAAAACTTGCTGAAATAAAGAGAATTATCATACATTACATCACCACAATGGAATACTCCTGGTTTATCGGAAGTGTAATTTCCACGGAAATCGGTATTAAATCCTTCATGCTGCAGGTTTTTCAATCCTGCAAGGGTTGGTGTAAATAAAAGAGTAGAGACATGATCACAGGCGATACGGTTAATCTCCTCGGGCATACTTTTATTAAACGAACGCAGACCGGCCTCAACATGTACAACAGGAACATGGATCTTAACAGCGGCAAGAGCTCCTGCCAGCGTTGAATTGGTATCACCATATACAAGAAGATAGTCTGGTTTTTCATTCAACAGAATATCTTCAACTCCTTCCAGCATCCTTGCAGTCTGTTTTCCATGGCTCCCTGAACCGACATTCAGGTTGTAATCAGGTTGCGGGATGGCTAACTGGTCAATAAAGACCTTCGACATGTTCGCGTCATAATGCTGTCCGGTATGAACGATAACTTCTGTTATACGGGTACTGAATTGTTGCTTTATAGTACGGCTTAGTGCTGCCGCTTTGATTATCTGTGGGCGGGCACCGATCAGGGTAACAATCTTGATCATTCTGTTTTCTTAACTGATTAACTGATGACAATAACGGGATTAATACCATGGCTATTTCACCAATGCCTTAAGCATATTGATCTCTTCGGGCCACTTCTCTTCAACAGGAGTTTCAAGAATTAGCGGCATATTGTCGAACCGGGGATCAGCCATGATGAACCCGAACAGATCATTTCCGATGAAGCCCAGGCCTAAATTATCATGCCGGTCAACGCGTGAGGAGAGGTCTTTTTTCGAGTCGTTTAAATGAATTCCTCTTAAATAATTAAAGCCAACCACCTCATCGAAATGATTGAATGTATTCTGGAAAGCTTCAAAGGTGCGAAGGTCATAACCACTTGTGAAAGCATGGCAGGTATCAATACAAACCCCGACCCTCGCTTTATCGTCAACAAGGTCAATAATTCTCCGGAGGTGTTCGAACCGATATCCCATATTGGTACCCTGTCCGGCTGTATTCTCAATCACTGCAGTCACCCCTTTTGATTCCTGAAGAGCGATGTTGATTGACTCAGCTATCCTCTGAAGACAATCGTCCTCGCTGATTTCCTTCAAATGACTTCCCGGATGAAAATTAAGCCGATCAAGACCAAGTTGTTCACAACGCTGCATTTCATCAACAAATGCGATACGTGACTTCTTTAATCCTTCTGCATCGGGATGACCAAGATTGATCAGATAACTATCGTGAGGCAAAATCTGACATGGATTATAACCTTTATCTTTACAATTGGCTTTAAACTTCGAAATGCTGGCTTCTGACAACGGAGGTGCACTCCATTGCTTCTGATTCTTTGTAAACAATGCAAACGCTGTGGCTCCGATCTTATGGGCGTTTAGTGGTGCATTCTCCACCCCACCCGACGCGCTGACATGCGCACCTATATATTTCATGGCGATATGTTTTGTTTTCGTTTCTAAAAAAACAAAGTTAATCAAATAGGCTTAACCGCGCTTACCATGGCTGACCATTGAACTAAAAATGAAAATCGAAGCTGGAGGCCGACTGGTGTAAATGAATTAATCTGATCACGCGGTACCTTTTTGCGAGATAAGAATAAGTCTGCCAAATAAGGAATGTTTATTTCTATGAATTTTATTTCTGACATCAATTTCATAAAAAACACCCCAAAAGTTTTATGTCTAACTTTTGGGGTGCAATTCATCTTTAGGTGGCTTTTTCTTTTATAACAGGCTCCTTAATTCTTTTGGATTGGTCTGGAGGCTTCAGCGTTGTTAGCTTTAATTCTGAATTTTGACACAGGAACAGTAATTTCTTTTCCATTTCGGGTAGTTCCTTTCACATCTTCAATAGAAAAAGTCTGCCCGACAGGAAAACCCTTCAGCGTGTTTTGAATTTCATCACTGATTACTGAAGAATTATTAACAATTCGTTTAACAACTCCATTTTGGGTGTAAACCAACGTGAAACTCTCAATTTTAAACCTTCCATCACCAAGACGTTTAAGAAATACTTCAATATCACCGTGATTAACCTCAATAAAACCATCTGCCCCGGGTTTAAAACTATCAAGCACAGGCGTTACAGGGGAACCAGCTTTA
The DNA here is from genome assembly GCA_003250395.1 of Bacteroidota bacterium. GTDB lineage: Bacteria > Bacteroidota > Bacteroidia > Bacteroidales > TTA-H9 > GWE2-42-24. Next base: position 3,369 of record QKGM01000050.1, read on the forward strand.
CCACCATTGGAAGCCTCCATTTCAAGGCGTTCTTTCTTTGTCTTTGGCTTACGTTTACTGCCCGCTGGTTTTAACTTTGTTGCCTGGCTCTTTTCTGCCTTCTGATAGGTACCGGTTTTGGCCGTTTTGATTTCGGCACCGGATCTGGTATCCTTTTCCGGATTGGTTGCTGTAACAGTCTTCTTCTCAACAACAGAAGCCTTATTTACTGTTTCGGCATTTTGTCCCATGACACTGCTTAGTGAAAGTACTAAACCTGTCATGAGAAGAGATTGTAAGGTTTTCATTTTATATTAAGTTTAGAAATAGCTAAACGTTTAAAAATTAATCCAGTTTTTCACGGCACTCTTCACAATTTAAACTTCTGCTATAAGTATGCATTGCCCGCTCACTCATCCCCATCGATGAAAAGCCACCGTCGTGGTAAAGGTTTTGCATAGTCACTTTACGGGTAAGGTCACTGAACAGTGTTACGCAGTAATCGGCGCACTCTTCAGCAGTAGCATTACCAAGAGGCGACATCCTGTCGGTAAAATCGATCAGGTCATCAATTCCTTTTACGCCACTGCCGGCAGTAGTCATAGTAGGCGACTGACTTATAGTGTTGATCCTGACATGTTTTTCACGTCCGTATATATAACCAAAACTTCTGGCTATTGATTCCAAAGCAGCTTTGGCATCAGCCATATCGTTATACCGGAAAAGAGTGCGTTGGGCAGCAATATACGACAGACCAACAACCGATCCCCACTCATTAAGGGCATCCAGTTTCTTGGCCGTTTGCAACATCTTGTGAAAAGAGAAGGCACTGATGTCCATAGTTTTCATAAGAAAACTATAATCAAGATCGTCATAGGGGCGATCTTTTCTCACATTAAGAGACATGCCAATTGAATGGAGCACAAAATCGATCTTTCCTCCGAAATGTTCCATTGATTTAGCAAACAACATTTCCAGATCAGTGAGGCTTGTGGCATCAGCAGGTATTACAAGAGATCCGGTGGCTTCTGCCAGTTCATTAAGCTCGCCAAAACGAAGCGCTATGGGAGTATTTGTTAAAACAAACCTGGCACCTTCGGCATACGCCTTTTCGGCAACTTTCCAGGCGATTGACTGATTGTTTAATGCTCCGAAAATTATTCCGGTTTTTCCTTTTAATAAGTTATATGACATGTGATAAATTTTCAATAAAACAATACTATTGCATCAATTGTTTAGCAGTAGCTCTTGCCTCTTCTGACGGAGAAGCACCTCCCAGCATTCCTGCTATTTCAGATATTCGTTGAATTTCAGTCAGGGATTGAATTTCAGAACGGGTACCCTGTGGGGTGTTAGTCTTAATAACCTTGAAATGAGTGCTTGCTTTTGCTGCAATCTGGGGCAGATGGGTAATCGCTATCAATTGCACTCCTTCACCCATTCGTTGCATCATAGTACCTAACCGGGCGGCAATGTCTCCTGACACCCCTGAATCAATCTCGTCGAGTATAATAGTACCCACAAGGCTTCTATCAGCAAGGGCAGCTTTCACGGATAACATCAACCTCGATAATTCTCCTCCTGAAGCTACACGAGCTATGGGGCGTAATTCACCATCAGGATTAGCATTAAAAAGGAAAACGATACGGTCAGCACCATGCTCATTGACTTCGGTGAGCGACTGGTGATCAACCTTAAGCCTGGCAGCTGACATTCCGATTGACCCCAGGTTATGTAAAACTGCTGAAACAAACGGAGCAAATACCTTCTGGCGACTTTCGGATAGTTTTCCTGCCAATTCGAGTAACTTAACCTTTGCACCAGCCAATTCCTTCTCCACGGCCATCAGACTTTCACCAACAGACTGAATACCCTGAAGTCGGGATGCAATATCCTCACGAAGGCTAATCAGTGCATCAGTCGAACTGACATGATGCTTGTGCTCGAGACGATATATCAGGTCAAGACGCTCTTGTATTACCCCGATACGATCAGGGTTGTAATTAATTTTCGTTGTTAAAGACATCATCTCATCGCCCAGATCGTTAAGCTCAATGGTACATGCATCGAGGCGATTTAAGATTGTTGAAGCTGTGGGATAAAACGAAGCTACCTGCCTGATATGGGAATACATGGCTTTAAGCTTATCAACAACAGGTTCATCCCCCTGATTGATTCCTTCAGCCACCTGATGCAGCCGACTCTTGATTTCTTCAGCATGCGAAAGCGTTTCCAGCTCTTCTTCAAGCTCATCTTTTTCATTGGGTAATAATCTGGCAGCCGTCAACTCATCTAACTGGAACTGGAGGAAATCTACTTCGGCAGCCTGTTTACGCGCTGATTCAGAGAGATTGTTACGACGATCATGAAGCTTTTGGAAATAATTATAAGCCTCGCGATACCCTTCGAGTAATTTATCATTGCCCGCAAAATGGTCTATCACGCTGAGCTGAAATCCTGATTCATTCAGAAACAGGGTGCTATGTTGAGAGTGAACATCTACCAGCAATTCCCCCAACGACTTCAACTGGGTCAGTTGAACAGGAGTATCGTTGATAAACGCTCTCGATTTCCCACCTGGTGCAATTTCACGTCGAACGATTAACTGATCAAGCAGATCAAGTTCCTGTTCCTTAAGGTAATCATTGACATGAGAAGAGGTATTGGTAAAAGTACCCTCAATAACACATTTCCGAGCTGGATCCAACAAAGACTGGCTATCGGCACGTTGACCGAGAATCAGCGAAAGAGCACCTAACAGAATTGACTTACCTGCTCCTGTTTCACCGGTAATCGTGTTGAACCCTGTCTCAAAACATATTTCGAGGCGAGGTATAAGGATATAATTTTCAATAAAAAGTTCTGACAGCATAAAATCTAGGCTAATACCTGCTGTTGATGAACAATGCGTTATTTCTCAAGTATCTTCTGGTATTTTGCAGAATTGGAAGGATCTAACTCTTTAAGCATATTAACAGCTATCACTTTCTCGTTATCCGGCGCTCCCGAATAAACGTTGATGATTTCATCACGTTTGGCATCCATAATTAATTGAAAAAGATAACTGCCAGGTTTATCACGATAGGCTTGTTGTAACAATTTTAAACTTTCGGTAATAGCAGCACGGCCCCCTTCAACATTCTCTGACATAAGATCGAGCCCCATGCGATGGTATTGGTACAAAAACTCCCTCAATTTACCATAACTGCTATTGGTGAGGTTTTCGGCAAGCCAGTATCTGTTTTTAGTTCCTTCATAGGCCTTCCATCCTGCATACGAAGATCCCTGCCCTAAATTCACCAGATTTTGAGCTTTCTCGAAAAAAGGAGTACCTCCATTAGGAGAAAATGAGTCGAAATCAAGACCAATCATTATATACGCATAATAACCAATGATAGCGGTCAGTTCTGAAACAATCGCATTGTCCTGAAAATCGAGGGGCTGCAGTTCGACATATTTAAACTGAATATCACGATCAACGAGATTTAATAATACTGAATTGTACGAAGATTTATAAACCGGACGACGGAGTACTACATTCAAAGTGGCTTTAAATTCATCGGTTGAAACCCTCTCAGTCACATTGATCATCATTGTACATTCTATCCTCTCTTCAATGGTAAAGGTATAGCTTGACCACCTCCGATTGTTGACAAAATCATAGAGTGCCGTCTGCAAAGTATTGTATATCTGCTTATCAGTACCCTCTACCTGCCTGGTAGTTACCGACATCTGGCAATTTAGTTCCTGAGCGATGACATTTTGAAATATTGCCATCACAACAATCACAACAATTAAGGTAAGGCGACGTAGCATAGTAAAATCTTTATGGGTTAACGATTGTTTCTTCAATAAAGTCTAAGACCCGACCTGCAATCACGCTTTTCGATTCAAGAGCTGAAGTATAACTGACACCACTTTTATGGATCAGCGTGACCTTGTTGGTATCGGTACCATATCCAGCACCGGGATCATTCAGTGAATTAAGCGCGATAGCATCCATTCCCTTGGACGATAGTTTTGATTGCGCATTAGCAACTTCATTATCGGTTTCAAGAGCAAATCCCATGATATATTGTCCTGTCTTACGATGTGATGACAAAGTCTTCACGATATCGGGATTTTCTACCAGTTTAAGTGCGGGCGTATCAATTCCTGCCTGTTTCTTGATTTTGCTCCCGGAAACGTCACTAACCCTGAAATCGGCAACAGCTGCAGTCATTATCAACAGATTGCTATCGTCGAAAACTGTATCGCATGCTTGAAGCATTTGCCGGGCGGTTTGTACTTTAATCAAATTAACGCCGGAAGGAGCATTTATCTGTACCGGCCCGCTCACGAGGGTTACCTCAGCACCACGCTTAAGAGCTTCCTCAGCCAAAGCATAACCCATCTTCCCTGAAGAATAATTTGATATATATCTAACCGGATCGATAGGTTCTACCGTAGGACCGGCAGTGATCAAAACCTTTTTTCCTGCCCAAGACTGGTTCCCCTTAAAGAAATCACGAATAACCTCCAGGATTACTTCAGGTTCTTCAAGTCGCCCTGCACCGCAAAGACCGCTGGCAAGTTCCCCCTCACGCGGAGCAATCATTTGATTACCATACGACAGCAAAGTCGAAATATTACGTTGAGTGGATGGATGCTGAAACATATCTAGATCCATCGCAGGTGCAAAGAACACCGGGCATACCGCAGCAAGATATGTAGTTACCAATAGATTATCTGCAATACCGGCAGCCATTTTCCCGAGGGTGGTAGCTGAGGCAGGAGCTATGAGCATGAGGTCAGCCCAATTGCCCATATCTACATGGCTGTTCCATGTACCATCAACAGGGTTGAATGGCTCGGTAAGAACCGGCCTTTTCGACAGGGTGGAAAGAGTCAGAGGGGTAACAAAATCACGGGCAGCAGGTGTCATGATAATCTGAACCTCGGCCCCTTCTTTCATCAGTAACCGGACAATGATCGGGATTTTATAAGCCGCGATGCTTCCGGAGATACCGATGAGTATTTTTTTTCCTTTCAACACCATCATGTTAGATTATATTAGGGCAGGGTAAAACCATCCAATAAAAAAATGTCCAAAAAGTCTGATTCACGCACATCTCCAATACAGGATTTATGGTTGAGCAGCCTTCCCGGACACCGCGACCTGACTTTCAGGCTTAGAAATTACTATTTGAATTTTCTTTAGCGGGATTGCGGTAATAGATCTGATCCGACATAAACTCAGCAACAGCTACCAGAGTTGGTTTCGGTAATTGCTCATAATGGCGGGCAATTTCAATCTGTTCACGATTTTCAAATACCTCTTCGAGGTTATCCGAAGGGTTTTGAAACTCCGACAACTTCTCACTTAATTCCTCCTGTACCTCCTGGGCAATCTGATTGGCTCTTTTTGAGAGGATGGATACAGTCTCGTAAATATTGCCTGTTTTTGCATCAAACTGCCTTATTTTACGGGTAATAGCAGTATGATCGGGTTTAACTTTTTTTATTGATTCCATGTTCGAAATATATCTATTCGTATGTGACTTACTAATTTGGGCTGCAAAGTTAATTCATTTTAGCGATTTCATTCATCGCTTTTCTTGAAAGTTGTTCACCTTCTGTTAAATATTTGCTTTCAGGATACCATGACTTCAGGTCATTAAAAGCACTAACGGCAGCCTGGTATCGCTCTTCCCGCTTGGTAGCAATACTTTTCTGAGCATAATTATAATATGACTTTACAATCAGAAACATTACTTCCTCTTTGTACCGGGTATCAGGAAAATCTTTCATAAGGTTCTGGAAGGAAACAATTGATGCCTGATAATCTTCCATCCGGTTATAAAGTAAGGCGATATTATAGGCTTTTTCTTCCAGTTTACCTCTCAGTTTATCGATCAGCTCATTACAACGGGGAATTCTGTCGCTCGTGGGGTATTTATTAGCAAAAGCCTGTAGTTCTTTCAATGCTTCATAGGTTGTTGTCTGATCGAGATGATAGACCGGGGAATTCTGATAATTGCAGTAGGCATTCATAAAATAGCATTCCTCGGCATACTGACTGTTCGCATAATTCTGTGCAAACCGTTTAAAATAGTATGCGGCCAGAATATAATCTTCCTGATAATAATAGCAGTAGGCGTAATAGTAGGCCATCTTTTCTGCCCGCTCAGTCCCCTTGTAAATAGGAACTAACTGATCGAAAAGTTGTAAAGCCCTGTAATAGTCCTTTTTCTCGAAAAAGGCAAGAGCAGTCTGATATTTCAAATCATTATCGCTGCCTTTCAGCAACTTCTGGTATCCGCTGCACGAACTGAGAAGTACAGCAACCAATAAAAACAGAGGAATTAAACGCTTTATCTGCATGGCACAAAGGTACAAAAAGTAACGAAATCAGGAACGGACAAGTGAACAGGATATTGTAATATATCCATGGTTTGCTCAATAAAGGTTATTACTTACAGCAGCAAAACAGGAAACCGTTACCTGTTGGTGTGATATCAGAAAATCAGATACCAATGAAAAGAGAAGCAAGCCAGCCCAAAAGTTCCGATCAGTTTTTCCTGTTAATTAATACCGGCATCCTTCTTCAGTATGACAACCACACCAACAGTATTTATAATCCTTTACAGTAAAAATATTCCAGAAATAAGAACTACTACATCAGCATTCCGCCACAAACCTGTAACACCTGGCCAGTTACATAACCAGAGAGGTCAGAAGCCAGGAAGACACAAGCATTGGCAACATCCTCCGGGGTACCTCCACGTTTCAGTGGTATACCTTCAATCCAGTTCTTACGTACATCATCAGGTAATTTGGCAGTCATGGTTGTTTCAATAAAACCGGGAGCCACAGCATTAACTCTTATATTTCTCGATCCAAGCTCCTGGGCTATGCTTTTTGTAAAGCCAATCATACCGGCTTTAGAGGCAGAATAATTCGACTGTCCTGTATTACCGCTTACACCTACAACCGAACTCATGTTTACAATTGATCCTTTACGGGCTTTCAGCATGATACGCTGGACGGCTTTGGTCACATTGAAAACCGACTTGAGGTTTACTTTAATAACAAGGTCCCAGTCATTTTCACTCATACGCATAAGCAATTGATCGCGGGTAATACCAGCATTATTGACCAGAATATCTATCGTCCCGAAATCTTTTACAACTTCCTCAACCATCTTTTCCGTACCTGCCAGATCGCTGGCATCAGAGGCATACCCTTTACCTTTACGACCAAGCGCAGCAATTTCGGCTTCCAGTGAAGCAGCATTCTCGTCCATAACAAGATCACTGAACGCTACATCAGCCCCCTCAGAGGCAAATTTTAATGCAATGGCACGGCCAATGCCACGTGAACCTCCGGTAATCAAAGCAACCTTTCCATCTAAAAGCTTCATAGTATTCTCCATTTTAACAGTTTATCATATTAACACTATTGGCAACCACATGCCATTAGCGATGCAAAAGTACGAAAAACATGAAAACCTGTTTTATTAATACCTGCAACCAAGGCCTACCGAAACTTTCTACCTTTGTATTTCTAACTTTTAAAAACATTGTCTGCAACCCCGAAAGGGGGTTGTCCTGTCTGACACTTGTCTATACAGGATAATGTCCATAAGAAAATGAAAATGCTTAGAATAACCCTTTCTATCCTATTCATCGTGCTTTCGTTTGGGGCGACAGCACAAAATGATACCGAATTTTGGTTTGGCGCACCTGAGAATGAAACGAACAATAATTCCAGAGATCAACCTTTATACATTCGTGTGGCTGCTTTCAACTCTCCTGCTACCGTTACATTAAGCCAACCTGCACGAAGCAGTTTCATTCCTTTGGTTGCCAATATACCAGCAAATGGCAATTACACCTTCGATTTAACAGCTTTCAAATCGGTTATTGAGACCCAACCACAAAACCAGGCCTTGAACTATGGTTTACGATTGGTTAGTACAACGCCTGTTACAGCCTATTATGAACAATCTAGTTTAAGTAACCCTGATATATTCACATTGAAAGGGAAAAATGCATTGGGTACAAGATTCATCATTCCAACCCAAACGGAATACTACAATAGCCAGAGAGGTGATTTAGGCGGCCTGAAGTATTTCTGGTTTGTTGTTGTTGCAACCGAAAACAATACCCATGTAACAATTGTTCCTACCAAAGCAATTGACGGACACCCTGCAAATGTGCCATTTAACATCACGCTGCAGAAAGGACAAACCTATTCATGCAGGACTGTTGGTCAGGCCCCTTCTCAACATCCCGCTGGAACACTTGTCACTTCCGACAAACCAATCGCGGTTACTATTAACGATGATTCTGTTTGCCAATGCCAGTCGTGTTCAAATGTTGGCCCTGACTTAGTGGGAGATCAGCTTATTTCAAGTTCAATATTTGGAAAAGAGTATATCCTTGTTAAGGGATATTTTACCGATTATAATTACCCCTACGGAACGACAGATCATGTGTATATTTATGCAGATTCTGCCAATACTGTGGTCAACATTAATGGTACTCTTTATTCACCAATCAATCAGGGGCAATACATCGATTATGTATTCGGAGCTAATGATGCCGCTTATCTTTCCAGTACAAAACCGGTTGAAGTATTCCATCTGTCGGGTTCGAATGCACAACCTGCCGGGGCAATCATTCCCCCGATTGAGTGTACTGGCTCCAATGAAATTGTGTTTACCAAAAGTATTTCTGGAGGTTCATTCGGATTAATCATTTTTACCAGGAGTGGAAACGAAAACTATTTTACAGTTAGTTCTCCACAATCAACAAATTTTACAATCTCCGGGTCAGACTTTCAGCCGGTACCTAATACCGGAGGGCAATGGCTTTATTACAGGAACAATTCAATATTTCCGCAGGTTATTGAAAATAACGCGTATAGAGTATCAAATTCTGCTGGCTTGTTTCATTTGGGTGTCCTCTACGGAGAAAGTTCAAGTAACGCCCGTTATGGTTTCTATTCCAACTTTGCATCAGTAAATCTTGGGCCAGATCAAACCATTTGTCCGGGGGATAGTATCCTGTTGGATGCCGGTGCTGGTAAAGATTCATATTTATGGTCACCAGGAGGCGAAACTACCCATGATATATGGATTAAAAACCCTGGAACCTATTCTGTATATGTAACCGACTATATGTGTCAATATAGTGACACCATGACGCTTGCGCATTACCCGGTACCCCCTATCGACCTGGGTGCTGATACTACAATTTGCCAGGGTTCTACCATTACCCTCGATGCTGGTCCTGGTTTTACAGTTTATAACTGGAGTAACGGGGGACATAGCCAAACAACGGTGGTAGGCCCCGGCACCTATTCTATATCAGCATCTACTGTCGGAAGCTGTAATTCAATGGACACCATAACTATTGGTGCACATACCCCCCCACCTATGATTATGATTAAGCACGACTGATTTTTTCTCTTCTCATTTTTCGCTTCCGGATCTTGCAGATTACACTTTCATGGATCTCTTGTTTAACTGATTGGGTAAATCGAGGGGATAACTGAAGGATTTTCTATAAACGGGCTACATTTCCTTACTTGAAACCGCTAAATTCTAATCAATATTAGAATGTTACTATATTTGTATTTTATACAATTCTTATTCTTGTCTGCAACCAAACAGGGAGGGATTGTGTCTGACAATTGTCATAACCGGATGATAATATGAGGAGAATGAATTTACTGGAAACCAGTCTGCTGATTATTAAGCAGAAAAAATCGATTTTGACGACTAACCATAATTTGTTTCTTAAAAGCGTAATTATTTTGTCGCTCTTGTTCCAGGGTAATAATCTTAAGGCAGAAGGTACAAAAGAGATTATGAAACCTACCTCGGATACAACTCAGGACAACGCCAGATTTGTATTAAGTAAAGCACAGTCTACAGGAGGTATTTATGGGTATTTTGCTGTCCCACAAGCTAATGAAGACGAACAAATATGGTTCACAGTATCATCGACAACTGAAAAGGTTTTCTACGGCATGAACTGGGGAACAGGAAGTCCGTCAGGAACTTATTGTATAAAAGATCATAATCATAATATAGTTAAGTCCTGGGGGCCGGTACCTACAACCGGAGCAGGATATATTCAATACTATTCCCAGGCATCAAAAGGGCCATCTCAAATTACACCGGGAGGATACAATGCATTAGTCTTTAATCCGCCATTAGCAGGAGACTATTACATTCAATTTGATTATAACCCCGGTGGGATGGATATAAGGATTAAGTACCTTGACATCACTGTTGCGACCGCAGCTAACATCGCAATACTAGGTCGCGTATGGTCAAAAGACTGGTTTCTAAGTACTGAAGGCAGTACAAAAACTTTTAAAGGTAAGATGTATCCATACTCAGACGATATGATTGTAACGGAAATTGACTTTGATCAAATGATGCCCTATTATTTCCGGGTAAGTTGTAATTCTAACGGATGCAATAGCACTGAAACCTTTACATTAGCCAGAATGTCTCGTGCTGGAAGAAGTACTTATCCACAATACAGGATTTTCCTGAATAACCCTGACCCAGTACTTTATCCATCAGGGGTTATTGGTAACGTGGACTCGGTACGAACTGTAAATGATTGTGATGGGCTGGTGAATACTTCAATTTACGTTAATAAAACGGGAATAGTTGAGATGCTACTGAATGTTGATCCTACACCCGGGTATCAACCCCAGGATGTTCTGCTATCTATGGATGTCCAGGCTGGCAAACCAAATATTCTGGTGTGGGATGGGAATAATGGCTATGGAAACCCTGTTCCAAACGGGACAATTATAACTTTGGCAATCACCTATATTAACGGACTGACAAATCTGCCAATGTACGACGTTGAGGGGTGCAACAATGGGTTTAAAGTTGCCCTGGTCAGACCCTCAGGGCCTGTACCTAAAGTTTTCTGGGATGATATTAATGTTGGAGGAAGTCAGGAATTTAATGGTTGCCTATCGACACCTACGACAGGATGTCATTCATGGCCATATAGCACTGTGTTTAGTCTGGGAAATGAAAGAACAATTAACACATGGTGGTATTCTATTTCAACCGCAGTAGCGCCTATATCTTTCCAATTCCGGCGATCAAATTTTATTCAGCAAAACTTAATTGTTTGTCAGGGGGATTCTCTGCTCATCTTTGGACAGTGGCAAAGCCAGCCTGGTGTTTTTACAGATGTTACGACAAATTTCATGGGTTGTGATTCTACAACTGAAATAACATTGGTTGTGAAACCAGGACCAGTATTAGAACTCGGCCCTGATCAGATACTTTGTCAGGGAGGATCGACAGTATTGGATGCCACAGGGCCATCCGGGACAACCTACCTGTGGAATACAGGTGCGACGACTCCAACAATTACGGTCAATACCACCAATACTTATTCTGTTACTATAACTGCCAGCAATGGATGCGTCAAATCTGATGCTGTTTATATATTGGCAACACCATTCATATTGCCAAAGCCCATAAAACACAATTAATCTGTCTTCCGCAGAAGGCCATGCACCTTAGTCTTCGATTCATTCTGTTGTTTATCAGCCTTCCACTACTATCCATTGCCGAAGGGACAAAAGAACTGATGCCATACCCTTCCGACAGTATCGGGAAAGGTGTAATTGTAGCCTCAAGGAACGGAGCTCCCAATAACTATGGTTTTTTTGCAGTTCCTCAGGCCAATGCAAACAATCGGCTATACTTCTCAGTATCCTCTGCTTCAGAACATGTTTACATAGGGATGCAATGGCTCTACCTTACTCCCGGCCGGTTTCTTATAAAAAACAGTGCAGGCATCAAGGTTTTGGATACGACAGATGTCCCGGTATACGGGTCAGGTTATATTCCTGATTATTACAGTGCAATTGCCGGACCATCCATAGTTGCGTCAGGAGGTTATAATGCTATGCTTTTCAACCCGCCTGCGGCCGGCGATTACTTCATCGAATTTATCTATACCATTGTTATCGGATCGGAACAGCCCGACGCGGTGCTCCGTTACTTTGATCTCACGGTTACCACGGCTGGAAATGTACCCATACCCGGAAGACTTTGGTCGAGAAACTGGTACCTGAGCACCATGGGCGATCAGAATGAATTCGTATTTAATGGTAAAATGTATGCCTATTCTGATGACCAGATTGTAACCGAGATTAATTTCAATGGCATGAAGCCTTATCTGTTCAGAGTCGGGTGCAATAAAAATGGTTGTAACAACTATGAGCCATTCGAACTGGCTCGCAAATCGCGTACAGAGAACTCGATCAACCCTCAGTATAAAATCTTTCTTAACGACCCCGACCCTCTGCTCTACCCTACCGGAGTTCCGGGGCAACTCACTTCGGTGATAACTTCAAATCCATGCGACGGAACAGTTGTCATGGCAATAGAAGCAACTAAAGATGGTACCGTGAGCGTGATGATCGACATCAACCCTTTGCCGGGTTATCAGCCCGAGGATGTAAACCTTACAGGTGATATTCTGGCTGGTACAACCAACCTGATTACCTGGAATGGGATAAACGGACAGGGGTTGCCCGTTGCCAACGGTACTCCCGTCATCATCAGCGTTACCTATATAAATGGACTCACCAATCTCCCTCTTTACGATATCGAAGCCAACAGTCATGGATTTATCGTAAATCTGGTTCGGCCTGCCGGACCTAAACCGGCACTCTACTGGGATGATTCCAATGTTGGTGGCAGCCGTCAGTTGGATGGATGCCTCACAGCCACAGGATGTCATACATGGGCCTACGCGGTAGGAAACATCAATACAGTCAACACCTGGTGGTATGCCTTTACGGATGATTGGCCCCCTTTTGTTCTCAATTACAGACGCGATCAGACTGTTTTACAGCAAGAAAGAATTTGTCCTGACGACAGCCTGCTTTTTGCTGGGTCGTGGATCACAACTGCCGGTCTCTACTCCCACACATTCACTGCTGTACTGGGTTGCGATTCAATTGTAAACCTCGACCTTACCATTAAACCGGGGCCAGTCGTTGCTTTCGGGCCAGATACCACCCTCTGTCAGAATGCCTCACTTACACTTCAGTCAACCACAGGAACCGGATTCACTTATCTGTGGAATACAGGTGCTACAACACCCTCTATTACGGTATCATCTACAGGCACCTATTCCCTGGTGGCAACCGCTCCCAATGGTTGTTCAGACAGCGATTCCATTAACGTTACAGCCGCACCTGTAATACTTCCCAAACAGATTTTGCACGATTGACTTGTTGGAGTGACTCTATCTACTGATAGTTTTTAGAGGGTTTTGATTGAGATTTGCAATGGTTGGTTATTTATAATAAGATAGTTTCATGTAGATAAACCGGACTTGAGTACAGAATCACTGTCTGAAATGAATGTCGGGTTGCGCCCCTAATATTGTCACCACATCAGAATTTCAAATCAGGTTTATTTAATATTAAAAAAGCCGGAAGCAGTGCATTCCGGCTTTATTAGGTTCTTATCTATTAACAGTGGGTAACTCATCTGCAAAATAGGTTAATTTTTCAGGGGCGTAGCCCTGATATCTGTTCGCTGTTGTACCACTCAAAAAGATATCTTGGGTCGTAATTCGCTTATTTTATTACAGGGCTACGCCCCTTTATTACTGGTATTTTCATTTGTATTACGAAGATTTTAGGGCTAACGCCCCTTTTCTCCAACAGCGATACTCATTTATTCTCTTGTACTCGTATTTATTTTATGGGCGTAGTCCTGTTTTCTTCGTAACAAACAGATAATGTAGATTTTCTTCCATTCGTAAATATTTCAGGGGCGTAGCCCTGTGTTCTTCGTAACAAGCAGATAGTATAGAATAAGCCAGGGGCGTAGCCCTGATATCTGTTCGCTGTTGTACTACTCAAAAAGATATCTTGGGTCGTAATTCGCTTATTTTATTACAGGGCTACGCCCCTTTATTACTGGTATTTTCATTTGTATTACGAAGATTATAGGGCTTACGCCCCTTTTCTCTCGCAACTACACTCGTTTATTTTCTTGCACTCGTAAATTTCTAGGGGCGTAGCCCTGAGTTCTTCGTAACTAACAGATAGTGTAGAATAAGTTATGGGCGTAGCCCTGATATCTGTTCGCTGCTGTATTACTCAAAAAGATATCTTGGGTCGTAATTCGCTTATTTTATTACAGGGCTACGCGCCTTTTCTCTCGCCACTACACTCGTTTATTTTCTTGCACTCGTAAATTTCTAGGGGCGTAGCCCTGTTTTCTTCATAAGAAATAGATATTGTAGAATAAGTCAGGGGCGTAGCCCTGCGTTCTTCGTAACAAACAGACAGTGTAGAATATGCCAGGGGCGTAGCCCTGATATCTGTTCGCTGCTGTATTACTCAAAAAGATATCTTGGGTCGTAATTCGCTTATTTTATTACAGGGCTACGCCCCTTCATTGCTGGCATTTTCATTTGTATTACGAAGATTATAGGGCTTACGCCCCTTTTCTCTCGCAACTACACTCGTTTATTTTCTTGCACTCGTAAATTTCCAGGGGCGTAGCCCTGTTTTCTTCATAAGAAATAGATATTGTAGAATAAGTTAGGGGCGTAGCCCTGATATCTGTTCGCTGTTGTACTACTCAAAAAGATATCTTGGGTCGTAATTCGCTTATTTTATAACAGGGCTACGCCCCTTCATTACTGGCATTTTCATTTGTGTTACGAAGATTTTAGGGCTTGCGCCCCATTCTCTAACAGCTATACTCATTTTACACTTTCTTCAATTATTTCGATTTCTTCTGTTGTCAATTCGAATAGTTGATAAGCCAATTGGTCTATTTGCAGCTCTTCCGGATACATGTTTTTATTTTCCTGCTCTTTTATAGCTGGTAAAAAGTATCATTTATTAAGATTAACCGTAGTTCAACCGTAGATTAAGCGTAGGTCCAGCGTAGGTCCAGCGCATGGATAAGGTCGATTCACGAGTGTTCTTCGCTTGGTTTCCGATGTAAGTTCTAGTAAAAGCATGCTGTTGCAGAACAAAAATTGAGCCAGAGAGTTAGCTTTGACGTTGGCTTTAACTTTAACTTTAACTTTAACTTTGGCTATGGCTTTGGCTCCGGATAGCTACCTTAGGTTAAGTTCAGATTGTTTAGCGGAATCATTCTTAGCTCTGTGGTTCTCTGTGGCTCTCTGTGAAATAATCGCTCTGCATAAATCTTACGCCAGCAGTCAATGTCATTGTCAAGGTTAATAGCTTCGACTTTGGCTTTAACTTTAACTTTGGCTTTGGCGTTGGCTTTGGCTCCGGACAGCTACCTTAGGTTAAGTTCAGATTGCATAGCGAAATCAATCTGAGCTCTGTGGTTCTCTGTGGCTCTCTGTGGCTCTCTGTGGCTCTCTGTGAAATAATTGCTCTGCATAAATCTTGCGCCAGCAGTCAATGTCAATGTCAAGGTTAATAGCTTCGACTTTGACTTTAGCTTTGACTTTAACTTTGGCTTTGGCTTTGGCAATCAGGAGAATTGAAGTTGGCAATAATGCTGAAATTGATCCAGGGTTATAAACTGCATAACCATTGAGTCATAATGATTGTTTCCCTGACAATTGCAAAGGAAGTGGTCACAGTCAACTTAAAAAAAAACAACATGCTTTGGTTTCGCTACAACATCCCGGGCAGTAATGCTGTCTGAACAATGTTACTGATCCGGGTGAATTGTTATCTTTGCATCTATCTGATATTGGAGTCTATGAGGAAACCACTTCTACTGATAATTTTACTGCTCATTGCGTTGGGAATACGGGCAGAAGGGACGAAAGAGATTATGCCCACTTCATTAAGCCACGGCATGTTAATAATCTACCCTGGTTTTACATCCTTTGCAACTTATGGATGTGCCGAACAATTCCAGTTAAAAATCAAAATCAGCACATCTACTGAAAACATTCATTATGGTTTTGGTGATGTGCTTGATGATAATGGAAATGTAATTTCAGGTAATACTGAATATAGAATTAAAGACCCTAACGGGAACATTGTTTTCACAGGCAATGTACCAAAAAGCGGAACAGGCTATATTTCTACACATAGTCAGGCTGTAGCAGGTCCGACAGCAACCTCTGGCAGTTCAGGAGGATATACAGGATTGATGTACAATCCTTCCATGAGTGGTGATTATATTATAGAGTTTTCAACTTCTGCCAGCAACAGATTTATGTTCAGGTATTTTGATATAACAGTGGCCACTGGATCAGGGACTAAAAAGCCAGGCAGAGTATGGTCAAAATCATGGCAATTTACAGCTCAGATTCAAAATTTCTCAACATACTACCCTTTTTCCGGCTCAGTTTACGTTTACTCCGACGATCAAATTGTCACAAAAGTCAATTTTAATAATATCCAACCCTATGTGTTTTCAGTTACTTGTAATGATGTAGGAACGAATAATACAGGAAATCCTGAAATTGACCGACAATCGAAAAACGGAACTTCAGTAAATCTTCTTGCCCAATATAAAATCTTCCTAAATGACCCTGACCCATCAGTCTATCCAACCGGAACATTTGGAGCTATTACTGCTCCAATCACGTCTCAGAGTTTTTGTAACGGGGGTACAAATTTTTCTATAACTGTAAACAAAGTCGGAAAAGTGGAAATGTTTTTCGATATCAATCCGCTTCCTGGTGTTCAGGCAGAAGACCTTAAAATTACAGAAAACGTTGTAGTCGGTAGCAATACAATTTATTGGCCAGGGACTAATGGCTTAGGTCAGTTTATGTCAAATGGCACAGTCATCCCCGTAACAGTTACTTATATTAATGGATTAACCAATTTGCCGTTAAAAGACCCCGACAACCATCCTAATGGATTTATAGTCAACCTAATAAGACCAACAGGACCGAGTCCGAAAATTTACTGGGATGATACCCAGTTAGCTACTGGTACTATAAACCTTGATGGTTGTGAGATAAGCGAGGGTTGCCACAACTTTTCTTCAACAATTGGTGATGGCAACACCATTAATACCTGGTGGTACGCATCAAGTACTTCAACCGATGTAATTGAATTCGAATATCGTTACACGAGCTATGCAACCGCAACAGTTCCTCTTTGCCCGGGGACAAACCTCGTGATCAATGGCAATACTATCTCAACACCTGGAACTTACCAGTTTACTTTAGTTAACTACCAGGGTTGCGATTCAATTGTAACCTACACGGTAAATGCTGCCACGAATCCTACAGTCACGCTACCACCAGATCAAACCCTTTGCCCTGGTGAGAACTTCACACTCGATGCCGGTACGGGTTATGCTTCGTATCTCTGGAGTACAGGTGCCAACACTCCTTCCATCGTTGTAAACCAACCGGGGACTTACTCAGTTACGGTTACCAATGCAGCCGGTTGCCCGGCAACAGATTCTTTCACCTACTCTTCATCTGGTCCCGGCCCTACCTTTATAAAACACAACTGACATCTGACGAACCCGCTTAAGCCAAAACCAAACAATATACAATATCAGGCATGTTTACAAAAAAGGTTATCCCGATCTCACTATTATTAATTTTCACATCCCCCGTCTGGTTACTAGCAGAAGGAACCAGAGAGTTGCAACCGAGATCGGATTGTGGTGTCAATCTTTACCCAACTACCGAGACAAGCTATGATCCCTTTGCAACCAGTGTATGTGATGATGAGCATAAGCTTTGGGTCTCAATAGGTGCAACCGGGGAAAAAGTATTGTTCGGATTCAGATGCAACGGCGTAAGTGTTTGTATCAAGAGTGCCTCTGGCACTATCGTTTTCCCCGTAACACCAATACCAAATTCAGGACAGGGCCATATTGAAACCTACGAACAAGCTGTTGCCGGACCAAATACAATAAATCCTGACGGATATACGCCTTTTGAATTTACACCTTCGGGACCTGGCGACTACTATATAGAATTCTCGAATAGTAGCACAATCAGCTTATTTGACATTACGGTTGTAGATGCTATGAATGTTGAGAAACGTGGCCGGTTGTGGAGTAAAAACTGGCAGTTGTATACTAATGGCACCTATACACCATTTTGGGGTACAATGTATCCTTATACAGATGATCAGATTACAACTAAAATTGATTTTAACGGGATGGCTCCTGCCAGGTTCACGGTTGCCTGCAATGCCACAGGATGTAACAATACAGGTAATTTTCTGGAAGACCGGAAATCAAGATCCGGGAGATTCACATATCCGGCTTACAAAATTTTTGTCAACAACCCTGATGAAACTTTATTTCCCACAGGTATTATTGGGGGTGTTGACAGTGTTAATGTAGTGAACCCGTGTGATGGAAGCGTAGATATCCTGATGTATGTAAACAAGTTGGGAATAGCCGATATACTACTTGATATAAACCCACTTCCAGGTGTTCAGGCAGAAGACATTACGCTTAACGACACTGTATTTTCAGGGGATGCAACAATCATTCACTGGGATGGATTAAACGGGTTAGGAGAAGCCGTGCCAAACGGAACAACTTTCAACATAAACATTAATTATGTAAACGGGTTAACCCATTTACCCATGTATGATGTAGAATACAGTTTATCCACCTACATAGATTCTCATGGAAATACTGTTACCAATAAGTGGCCAGGATTCATTGTAGACCTTATACGCCCAGCGGGTGACAAACCGTTGGTGTTTTGGGATGACAGAGACCTGTTGCCTACAAGTTTTAACCTGGATGGCTGTAATGACCCTGTGGGTTGCCACTTTTGGGGAAGTGCAAATTCTTCAGTAGGTAATAATGATACCTATAACACTTGGTGGTTTGCCGTAAGTAACTCAATGGTTCCAATTTCTATCAACTATAGGAGATCAGATTTCGAACCGCTGAATTACATTCTCTGCGATGGTGACAGCGTGAATGTGTTTGGCAACTGGGTAAGTGCACCGGGTATCTTCCGGGACACGGCGACCAACTTCATGGGATGCGATTCGATTACCGAAATTACTGTTACTGTTAAACCCGGGCCTGTAATTGATCTGGGTGAAGACCAGATACTGTGCCAGGGTGAAAGCACCACCCTGGGGATGACGGTACCCGACGTTATAAACTATGAATGGAATACCATTCCGCCTGGCCCAACGCCTCTTGGAACAAACCCTACCTTAACAGTCAATACCACAAACACTTACCAGGTTAAAATTACTGCTTCAAATGGGTGCATCAGAACAGACCAGGTACATGTAACAGCAGCACCTATGATTAATCCCGTGATAATTAAACACAATTAACGCTCTGGGTAACATATAAGCTCGCGGGATTTACCGGGAGGCTTCTGCCAGTTTCAGGAAATGAACAGGTATGGGTTACACTCTTTATATTGAGAATCACATTAGTTTTTATCAGAAGGGGACATCCCTGCAATCCAATATTTCTTCCGGTAGCTGACACAAAACATGAACAGCTCACTGATCCTGCATGGCATACAAAGTTCTTTCCGGAAAGATTGCTTGTTCTGCACCATAACACTATCTTTATCGTTATTCTGATCGCATGTATAAAAAACAGGACAATGAAAATTGGAAATATTGAACTGATTCCACAGATTCCTCACATCATCAGTGCCACAGTAGCCATGCTGGCATTGGTAAACCCAATCCAAAAAATTTTCCTTATCAGCTCTTTGAGAGAAAACCTCAACGATAGTCAAATAAGAACCATTATCCTCAAATCGTCGGTAATTGCCTTTGTTACCCTGCTGGTATTCCTGGCATTCGGAAATATGATTTTTCATTATGTATTTCACATTCAGCTTTATGCCTTCCGGATTACCTGTGGTTCGGTGTTGGTTTATAGCGGTTTGATGGCTCTTAATAAAGGGGTAATCATACAGATCGATAAGAACATCCGCATTCAGGACATCTCTTCAGTACCCATTGCCATACCGATGATAGCAGGACCCGGGACAATTACCGCAGCCGTCAGTTTTCCCAACGAATATGGTGCCTCTGCCACTATCCTCGCGATATTGCTCTCGTTGATCATCAATTACCTGATCATGAGGTCAGCACGCCATACAGGGAAGTTCCTGATTAAGCATAATTTTATGTCGCCGTTGCTTCGCATCATCGGGTTAATTGTCGCAACAATTGGTATTCAGATGATGAGCGACGGGGTGTTGGATTTTCTAAAAATAAACGGGATTTAAGAGTTTAATCACTAAATACTGTTTCAAAAGTCATGATAAACCTGCTGCCTAAGGTAAAAGCACATGACAAAAATTAAATCATTAATTACGTGGTAATTACATATTCTGGTTAGCGTATTACTTAAACTGACTAAGACCAAGCCTGCTTACATTAACCATGCGTCTCAGACTACTACATTGTTCTATAATGTAGCTGCAAACAGATTTACGGCATAAGCTAAACCATTGTAAAAGCATGGCAATCCTTATCCGACAGATAGCGATTTCCAAATTTACCCGCTCACGATTCTCAAACCCAATATACTTGCAATAAGAGTGAAAATAAAGAAGATACGCCACCAATCGGAAGGTTCATTAAACAGGAATATACCCACCAGAACGGTTCCTGTTGCACCAATACCAGTCCATACAGCATAGGCCGTTCCCATGGGAAGCGTTTGCGAGGCTTTATTTAAAAGAATGAAACTTAATGTAATAGATACAAAAAAGCCAACAGACCACTTCCAGTTGGTAAAGTTGTTTGAAAGCTTCAGGCAGGTAGTGAACCCAACTTCAAATAATCCGGCTACTACCAGAATAATCCAATTCATCGCTTCTAAAATATTAGTAGTGCAAAGGTATTAGTAATTTCAGGCTTTATGCCCGAAAAAGGCAGAATGGTATAAACCTGATTTCCTGTTAATCCGTTTTGCCAATACATTAATGTTGCCGAATGTTAAAAATTTATCTCCAATGTTTGTTTGATATTACGAAAAGTCCTTATCTTTGCAGCCTCAAAACCCTTTGCCCAGGTGGTGAAATTGGTAGACACGCTACTTTGAGGGGGTAGTGCCCGTTCGGGTGTGCAAGTTCAAGTCTTGTCCTGGGCACCAATTTTAAAGTTCATTGTTTTGAGCCCAAGTGGCGGAATTGGTAGACGCGCTAGTTTCAGGGACTAGTATCCATCGGATGTGCAGGTTCAAGTCCTGTCTTGGGTACCAATCGAAAACAGAAAAAAGAGCCTTGTAATTGTTAAATTACAAGGCTCTTTTTTTCTTCATTCCCTCACGAAGACTATAATTTTCTGCTTAACTGATCAAAGTGATTTGTTATGCCTGATCATACTATCGATCCTTTTCATTAAGGATGGCCTTTCGGACGAAGAAAACAATATCCTGCATGTATAATTCTCCAACAGGATAAATATTTGCTCCATATCCCGAAACATTCCTTTGTCGTGCATAATATCTATATCATCAACAATAAGATACCTTACATCGGCAGAGGAAAAATTTCCTACACGAAGATGAACCAACAACCTGTCAGGTGTGGCAACAATAACCAATGGTCCCTGGCGCAACCGTTCCGCACGGTTTTTGAACAGGCTTACAT
The DNA here is from genome assembly GCA_003250395.1 of Bacteroidota bacterium. GTDB lineage: Bacteria > Bacteroidota > Bacteroidia > Bacteroidales > TTA-H9 > GWE2-42-24. The sequence continues at coordinate 24,923 of QKGM01000050.1, forward strand.
CGCTGGTCGTGTATAATGGCAAAACTTTCATAAGATCATATGCCGGCAGGCCTGTTATCAATGATTCAATACGCTTTACCTGTTGTTCCGATTCAACAGCCAATACCATGCAGGAACCGGAAGAATCTTTAATCCGGTTTAACCACCAGGCTATAGCCAGCAGGGCCGCGGTTGTTTTCCCGGATCCGAATGGAGAAGCAACTACTATATCACGGGGTTCTACTATCGCATGTAAAACATCATACTGAATGCTCCTCAAACCAACAATTCCAAATGCATCCAACGATTTCAGATAATCGGGCCATATGTTTTCCAAATGTTGATTAAATCGGGCCTCCATTGTTCCAATCAGGTTAAATCCGGAGGAAAGCTGGTTGGATTCTGCAACACTTCAATGCCATCATTAATCAGCTTTGTCAATGAGGGCTTCTCAATCGAAAGGTTATTAAGTACCTCAAGAATTTCTGTCTGTACATCAGGGGCAACATTGGCTACCCGAGATACTTCAAGCAAACCAAGCGGACACAACCAATCTTCAGGAAAAGATGATTTAAGCGATTGCCACAATGAGGAAACCGACTCTTCTGTAGCTCCCGCTTCACGCAGAACACGCATTTCAGCATATAATCCATGTAACTTTCTTGCTTCAGAGGAGTGCTGAATTTTATGTGTTTTCTCGACAGGAACGGGGAAACTAAACTCATAAGCTTCAGGATCTGCCGGACCGGGAAATACAGAGACAATCATATTGCCAATCACCATATCATAGGTACCCCAATCGGGATGAAAAAGTAATTGCTCCTGATAGGTTACCAGACAATCAGAAAAGGTTATCAATTGAAGTTTACCCTCCTGTTGAATCAATCGCTCAACCTTTCCATGCACAAAAACGCCAGATTCAAATTTAATGGTTACCTGCTCCCCTATCCCGGGAATCCTGCCCATTGGCTGCTCCTGATTGTGCAGTCCTGAGGATTTCTGAATGGTTCTCCATCTTCCGACCGGCGCTCCAAAACCCTGGCTATGATAATATTTAGAATGGCCTTCCATTTGTTTTCCTTTAACCGAAAAACTTGTCGGTCCTGTAGTCCTTATATAGACTGGTTGTTCATCATGCTCAATCACGCTTGTAAATATACCTGAGACTTGTATTCCGCCAGACCACTCACAGGTAGCTACACTTTCTGATCCAATGGCCATTTTAACACCATAAAGACCTCCCCTGCGCCATGCCATAGTTTCAGAAAAAACCTCCAGTACCTCCGTCAGTGTTGCAAAATCAGGTGTGACGAAAAGTTGGGGTTGTGGCTCGGTAATGTCAAAACCCTGCCATGCGGCAGCAATTGAATAAGGAAGTTTCTTAACTTTAGGTTGCAGACAATAAAAACTTTCAGTTATCGATGACAATAACCCTGCTCCATAAATCCTGGGGCAATCAATGGCTCCGATAAGTCCGTATTCTACAGTCCACCAATGAAGGTTTCTAAGCAGTGCCAGTTCTGATGCATCTTCTCCAGAACTGGAATACTTCTCGAGTTGCTCGTTTGCCTCACTGATTTGAGCAGGATCAGAGTAAGGATCTGCCTTCAAAATGGATAGGTGCCTGATAGCTTCATAAATCCTGTTATCATTAGCCGAAGGGAAAGCCATTCGTCCAATTTCACCAAAACGTTTCAGATAGGCAGCATATTCAGGATCGGCAATTATGGGAGCATGGCCTGCTGCTTCATGAATAATGTCGGGCGCAGGTGTATAGCCAATCTGATCAATTGGCCGGATATCGGCAGCAATAACCAGCACGTTATAGGCCTGGAATTCCATAAAAGCAGATGGAGGAATGAAACCATCCACTGCTACAGCAGCCCAGCCGATTTCTTTCAGAATACGGTTCATGCCATACATACGCGGGATTTCATTGATAGTAATACCTGTTTTACGCAATCCCCTGATATAGCTTTCGTGTGCTTTCCCATTCAGAAAGTGAATATTCTGCTGCATAACATACCGCCACAGTTCATGATCCTGTGCAGTATATTCATTGTAAGGCTGATCTACCACCAGACTCAACAGATGTTTAGGAAGTTTTTCGAGTATTTCATTCATTTCCATAATAATGTTCAGATTTTGGGATGAAGGCTATGGGCTTATCATCAAAATAGCCAACGCTACCGATATTTCTCCATCCTCGATTTTGCGTTTGGCAAGCCGTTGAAGTTCAATTACCTGTTCATCAATTGCTTTAAACTGTGTGAAGATACTCATTACAGCATCAGAATGTCGGACCTCCGCTATCTCCGGTAAGGATGGCATCATTTTCAGATTGCCTAACCGTCCCAGATCATTTCCTGTCAAGATATCACTTTGTCTGACATATTCTGGCAGACTATCAATACCAATACCTGGCTTACTGAGGGGTTTCTCGACCATGAACAGAGCATTTCCAGAGGCTCTGCAATAATAATCACCACCAAGCCTGCCAACAAGATCAATTTTATAAGGGTCAATATTTCCATCTGGATCCAGAACCGATTCATCTATATGAATCGCGACAATCCTGCAGATTACAAGGTTACCGGCAGCAGCCTGATCACCTGTTTCGATAATCTGTAACACCTTACATTCAAACTGAATAGGAGATTCTGCTACCCGGTATGGCTTCACCAATTCTGATACCTCCATCGAGAAACCAGCTTTTCCGAACTCACTGACACCTTTCGGAAAATCAGAGCTGGCCAGACTGATTTGCTGAACCATACTAAAAGTCACCACATTTATCACAACCTCATCAATCTGTTTCAGGTTTTCATAAGTGTGTTTTGTGGTATTATCGCGTCCTCTTCTGGCTGGTGAAAAAATCAGGATGGGAGGGTTTGATCCGAACGCGTTAAAGAAGCTAAAAGGTGAAAGGTTTGGGTTGCCATCTTCATCAATAGTACTGGCCAATGCTATAGGACGGGGCCCTACAGCTCCTGTAAGGATGTGTGCCATCGCGGGGATGGAAAGATCATCAGGACGCAAATGCAGTTTTTTCATTCAACTATCTATTTGGCAGGAAGTATCTTTGTAACTGCTTCTCCAAATCCGATACGGATACCATCTTTTATCGCAAAACCTCTTAAAATAATAGTATCATTATCGTTGATAAATACACGTTCTGTACCATCAGTCATCCTGAGAGGTTTGGTTCCCTTCCAGGCAAGTTCAAGCATCGAACCATAAGATTCTGGCAAAGGCCCGCTAATCGTACCCGAACCATATAGGTCTCCCACATTAATATTACAACCATTGACAGTTTGGTGAGCAAGCTGCTGGGCCATATTCCAGTACATATACCTGAAATTAGAACGGCTGATAGTGATCTCCTCTGCTCCATCAGGTATTAAAGCGACTTCAAGGTTGATATCATAACTCTTCTTCCCTTCAAACTGTAGGTAGGGCAATGGGTGGGGATCCTGCACAGGCCCAACTGTTCTGAAAGGCTCTAAGGCATCTAGGGTAACTACCCATGGAGAGATAACAGAACCGAAATTCTTTGCCAGAAATGGCCCGAGGGGGACATATTCCCAACGTTGAATATCGCGTGCCGATAAGTCGTTGAAGAGTACCAGTCCAAAAATATGATCTTCTGCATCAATAACAGATACCGAATCTCCGAGTTTAGTTTGCTTCCCCGTGATAAAGGCCATTTCCAATTCAAAGTCTACCTGTCTGCTGGGGCCAAATACTGGAGATTCGTCCTTATCACCCCTGGTTTGTCCTTTAGGACGATGAATAGAATTGCCGGAGACCACAATTGAAGAACTCCTTCCGTGATAACCGACAGGTATATGCCTCCAGTTGGGCAATAGCGGATTTACAGCATCCCGGAACATGATCCCGACGTTTGTAGCATGTTCAAGGCTGGAATAAAAATCAGTATAATCACCAACTTTTACAGGCATCAACATTTCCACATCTCTGACGTCAAACATAGCCTCCCGAATAAGAAGTAAATTATCGCGAAGGGCCGGGTTATCATGCCTGAACAACCAGCTTAATCGATTCCTGACTGCCCGCCATACCGGTTGCCCCAACGATATAAAGTCATTCAGTACAGGCCTGTGAAAAACTTCCGGATCAGCACCTGTATCTTTCAGGTAATGGTTTCGGGCAAGACTGCACAGGTCTATAACAGTATCACCAATACGTGTAGCTGCTACTGCACCAAATTCGGGATGACGTAATATTCCAAACGGGATATTCTGTATCGGAAAATCACTCTGATCAGGTATATTAATCCACGATTTTAACGAAGAGTCGTTGGCCTCAATAATAATCGACATTAGTTTTTGTTTTATAGTGTTCCACGACTTTGTTGTTCGAGTTCAATAGCTTCGAACAAAGCCTTAAAATTACCTTTCCCGAATGACCTTGCCCCTTTGCGTTGGATGATTTCATAAAACAAGGTAGGACGATCTTCAACAGGTTTGGTAAAAATTTGCAACAAGTAACCTTCATCATCACGATCGACTAATATACCCAGATCGCGTAAAGGTTTTAGTTCCTCATCAATCGATCCGACACGTGCCAGAACTGTATCATAATAGGTAGCCGGAACTGATAGAAATTCAACTCCCCTGCTCTTAAGAGCTGAAACAGTTTCTATAATATTATCTGTGGCGAGGGCCGCATGTTGTACTCCCGGTGACCGGTAAAAATCGAGGTATTCCTCGATCTGTGATTTCTTTTTCCCTTCAGCCGGTTCATTTAACGGGAATTTGATTCTCAGATTACTATTAGCCATAACCTTACTCATTAATGCCGTGTATTCTGTAGAGATATCTTTATCATCAAACGATACAAGCTGAGTAAACCCCATCACCCGTGAGTAAAATTCAGACCAAATATTCATCTCGTTCCATCCTACATTTCCCACCATGTGATCAACGTATTTAAGCCCAACCTCAGCAGGCCTGTATTCAGGATTCCACTTTCTGAATCCAGGCATAAATACACCAGTGTAGTTTCTTCTCTCTACAAATAAATGTACAGTTTCTCCATAAGTATAAATACCTGATGTGACTACCTCTCCGTCCTGATCCTTAATTACCTCCGGTTCCTGATACACTTTTGCACCACGTCTTGTGGTCTCTTCAAATGCTGCATTTGCATCATCAACCCAGAGGGCAATTATTTTAACGCCATCTCCATGCAGCTTGCAGTGTTCTGCTATTAAAGAATCGGGAACAAGAGCTGAGGTAAACATAAATGTAATTTTGCCCTGTTTCAGCACATATGATGTCCTATCTTTTAATCCTGTTTCAAGTCCTGCATAAGCATGCGGCTGAAAACCAAAGGCTGTCTGGTAGTAATGAGCAGCCTGTTTTGCATTACCTACATAAAATTCTACATAATCGGTACCATTGATTGGCAGAAAGTCTGCACCTGTTTCTTTTGTATTCATTTCAATTATTTACAGTTTCAATATTTATCAAATCCTTTTTCGTGTTTTACACCACATCTAATGGAAATAGACTGTCTTCACATCATTCATATTAATTCTGTCCTACTGAAGCCACGATCTGAAATAATCCGGGTTTTCAAGCGCCAGTGCCTGCCGGGTTATTTTTAATGGCCGGAAAGTATCAACCATTACAGCAAGCTCTTTTGTCTCCCTGGCCCCGATGCTTCTCTCTACTGCCCCGGGAGCCGGGCCATGTGGTATACCAGTCGGATGAAGAGTAATCATCCCCTTACTGATATTATTACGGCTCATAAAATCGCCATCTACATAATAAAGAACTTCATCAGAATCAACATTACTATGGTTGTAGGGAGCAGGAATACTCTCGGGGTGATAGTCATACAACCGGGGAACAAAGGCACACACCACGAAGGATGGTGTTTCAAAAGTCTGATGAACAGGTGGAGGCTGATGGAGGCGGCCGGTTATCGGTTCAAAATCATGAATAGAAAACGAATATGGATAATGGTACCCATCCCAGCCAATCAGGTCAAAGGGATGCGTTGCATAATGATAAGGCCATATTGTATCATTACGTTTGATCTTCACAAGAAAGTCTCCCTTCTCATCATATGTCACCAAATGCTGTGGTTTGCGGATATCCCTTTCACAGAACGGAGCATGCTCAAGTAATTGACCCGCTTTATTTAAATATCGGGCAGGAAAACGAAGAGGTGTATTCGATTCAATGATAAACAGCCTGTTATCGATACTATCGAATTGAATCTGGTAGATTACCCCTCGTGGAATCAGCAGATGATCCCCGTAACCAAATGGAAGATCGCCATACATAGTTTTTAGAGTCCCCTGACCCTTGTGAATAAACAACATTTCATCCGAACCGGAATTCTTATAAAAATAGCCTGTCATCGATTCACGGGGAGCAGCAAGGCTAATACACAGATCATTGTTATAAAGGACAGGAATCCTGCTTTCCAGGAAGTCATCAACTGCCGGTGCTTCAAAACCATCAAAGCTCCTGTGCTGCATATTGGGGTCTATTCCCACTTCTGGTGCAACGGAAAAAGGTTCATCAATTTTGAGTACCATGGTTGGTGGATTACAATGATAAACCAGCGAATAGAGGTCACTGAAACCCTCAGTTGAGACTAACTGTTCTGCATAAAGTGAACCGTCAGGTTTCCGGAAAATAGTATGACGTTTACGGGGAATCTGTCCCAGTGTATGATAATGTGGCATTGGCCAGTTTAGATTTAAGGTTCAGTAATATCTGATGAAAACAACGATCTAACATCAACGTTAGAAATCAAAACAATCCTAACGCTTCTATACAACAAAAAAAGGAGACAGATTGTTCTTGTTATTTAGAAAGATTCAATATAACAAATTACCATTACTCTCAACCTATATTTTTCTCAATTCTAAAGCAACCTGCTGAAAATAAGCCCAAATTAACGGAGTGAGTCAACCAGGATTCTGAATGAATTAAAATCAGGATAAAACGCAACTATTAAAAAACAAAACGCCGGGCGAATGCCCGGCGTAATAGTTTTATTAAATAGAAGTTTTACTGAAGAATCAGCTTCCAGCCACTCGTCATTCCTTTTGTTTCAATCCTCAGGAAGTATGACCCCCTGGGTAAACCTGTCAGATCGAACGGATAGCTCACTAGTCCTTCACAATTCTCTGTAAACAATACTTTACCATTAACATCCAGTACCTCAACAACCATCGGTTCATCAGACCTCGAAGCAAGATTAATGGTAAACCTTCCGGAAGTTGGATTCGGATAGAGGCTCAGTCCTAAACTTTCCGGCTCAACCACAGCGACAAATGCATCCTGTACAACCTGGACAATAACAGGTGTAAGTCCGGCACCCGTAACTGTGATGTTTGCCGTACGAATTACATTTTGCGTATTTTCAGTGTATTGGGCAAAAAGAGTTCCGTTTCCTGACCCGGCAGGGGTAACAGTACACCAACTGGCATCGCTTACAACCGTCCAGTTTGTATTTGAAGCTATCTCAAACTGGGTCGATCCTTCCTGCCAGGTCACATCCTGAACATCTGGCTGAACAGTCAGAAAAGCATCAGACCCGGTCTGTGTAACAGTAACCACTACCTGACTGACACCATTACCAAATATCGTGATTTCGGCAACACGTGTATCCATAGTTAAGTTCTGAGCATAATCGGCAATGATGTTTCCATTTCCAGTGCCACCCTGGGTTACAGTACACCAGGAAGCATTGCATGATGTTGTCCAGGTTATATTTGACACAACATCAAAAGAGACATTCCCCGCAGGTGCTGGAACATTATGGTTCGATGGAGTAACAGACAGTACCGGCACCTGCCCTTCCTGTGTAACTGTTACAGTTATGGGGGTAATTCCGGCAACAGTAACAGTTATACTGGCAACCCGGGAATCTGTGGAGGTATTCTCAGAATAATCTGCATTGATTGTTCCATTCCCGGTACCTGAACCGGTGATGGTGCACCAGGAAGCACTGCTTTCGGCTGTCCAGGACGAATTGGATGTTACACTAAAGCTGGTTGAACCTGCAGCAGCGGTCACATCCTGATTTGATGGAGTTACAGCAAGCGAAGCATTGGCAGCAGATTGGGTTACCGTTACAGAAAAAGGTGTCAATCCGGCAGAAGAAACAGTTATTGTAGCGATTCGTTGAGCTGTATTTAAATTATCGGTATAATTCGCCTGTAATGTGCCATTACCCGTACCTGAAGCAGTGACAGTGCACCATGAGGCATTACTCGATGCTGTCCAACTCGCGTTGGTGCTAACACTAAAACTGGTAGCTCCTGCAGTTGAAGGGACATTCTGGTTGGAAGGGGTAACACTTAGCGAAGGGACTGCAGCTTCCTGAGTAACAGTCACAACAACCGGTGTAAGCCCGGTTACGGAAACTGTTATATTAGCCACCCGTTGAGATGTATTTGTATTTTCAAGATAATTCGCCAGTATAACTCCATTGCCTGTTCCTGAAGGTGTAACAGTACACCACGTCTCATTACTTACAGCTGACCACTCCGCATTGGAGGTAACAGTGAAATTCACCGAACCAGATGGTGCAGTAACATTTTGATTTGATGGAGTCACAGAAAGTGTGGGTGCTGCCCCGCTCTGGGTAACAGTAACAACAACCGTGGGTGCTCCGCTCCCTGTCACAGTAATATTCGCAATTCTTGTTCCTGCTGTCGGATTGGCTTCATAAGTTGCTACCAGGCTGGCATTCCCTGTACCTGAAGGTGTAACAGTACACCAGGCTGAATTGCTTACCGCAGTCCACGATGTATTGGAGGTCAATGTGAAAGAAGTATTGCCAGCCAGAGCAGTGACATTTTGATTCGATGGAGTTACGGCAAGTGTATTGCTGCTGGTACCCGTTATCTGTACATTATCAATTGCCCAATAATAAGCATAGGCACCCGCATAATTCCATTTGAATTTCACCTGACTTTGTCCTGCTACCGCTGAAATTACCTGACTGAAAGAAGTCGGGTTTGAGGAGGTGGTGGATGACCAGGACTGAATAAGTGTCCAGGAGCTTCCCCCATTGATGCTGTAATATAATTTAGCAGAAGACCCTGTATAATGTTTGTAATAATGCTGGAACTGAAGGGTAACGTTAGTAAAGGCGGAGAGATCGAGTGTCGGGGTAATAAGATCTGCATTTTGCGAATTGCCACTTCCATAGGCATCAGAATTCAGATAAGCATAGTTGCCTGTAAGTGAAGGATTGGGAGACTGTCCGGTAATGGTGCCGAAAGCCCACACCTGACCATTCCCCTGATAATCAACCTGTGACCAGCAACCCGGAATACTTGTACTGCTGAATGTTTCATTAAACGGTAGTGAATAGATACCACATAGCGTTGTAAAAGATAACTCCTGCCCATAAAATGTTCCGCTTGAATTTGTAGCGTAGGCTCTGATATAATAGGTTGTATTTGACGATAACCCTGAAATACTGCTGATAAATGAACCTACCCCCGAACCATCAGTGGTGTGATTACCAGATATGGTCGGGTTGGCAGAAGTTGACCAGCAAACACCACGTGCTGATACCGGGGTACCTCCGTCAGTGAGGACATTCCCTCCTGTTAATGCAGAAGTCAGGGTAATTCCTGTTGCTTCAGTTGTAGTTAGAGAAGCAGCCCCCGGAGTAAATGTTAAATCTGAACCATAGGTTGTGCCATCACTGTTGACAGCTACAACACGATAATGGTAAGTAGTACCAGCAACCAGTGTAGAAAGGTTTGCACTTACACTAACATTTGCGCTCCCTGAACCTGCAGAAAGTGTCGGGGTTGTGTTTCCATATGAAACAGTCGTACCCCATTGAAAATAATAAGTAGTTGCGAGACCATTCGGATTCACTGCTCCATTCAGAGTTGCTGAGTTGAGAGTAACTGCAGTGGCTGCCAATGTAGTCGCTATGGGACTGTTGCCAATATTGAAAGAGGCGATACGTGTCTTTTTACCGCCCTGATAATATTCCTGTGTATACCAGAAGGTCTGGTCGTTTGCAGGGTCTATACTCATAAGCGAATAGTCACCCCAACGCTCGGAGGACGTTTGTGATGAAGTACCGGTATGAATGATCTCTTCGGGTACATCCATAATTCCATTGCCTGCATTGTAGGCGGCAGAACTTTGACCTGTATACCTTATCCCAGGATAAACAGTGCTGCTTGAAATTGAGTATCCCAAACCTATTTTACCACTCCCGTTCATGGCTATGCTTCCCATCCACCTGTTATGAATATCGGGGGCATATGTACCTTGTTGCCTTATTGTCCAGGAAGTTCCGGTTTTACGTAACTCATACCAGCGAACCCCTGCATGGTCTGTATTATCAACATCAACAGTGTGGCAGCACACCAAAGTCTGATAGGTCCCGAAATTCCTGTATTGCGGAACGTTCATGATTACCTGCGGAATGGCATCCACCTGTTGGGATGTGCCCGGTTGAGCTATATTAGTCCAGTCGTTACCAAAATTTGAATCAAACGGGGAGACATTCAATTGCTGAACCCTGTTAAAAGTCGATGACGAGGTATTACTCCAGTTCACAGCCAGTTCATATATCCATAACTGGTCTGAACCACCTCCGATGGCATCATCATTAATGGTTATAAACATCCCGGGTGTCCCGGCCGGTGCTGCTACACCATCATTGTCAACCGGCGGTACGCACATAAAGCCATCAATCGTTGTTGGTCTCCACGGATTATTGAATCCAACCATCTGAGGGTTTGTACCACCTGCCAACATCACCGATCGTTCAAAAACATATATATCGTTACCCGATCCGTTGTTCGTACCCATATAATAACCATCCTGCCATACTCCAAACTTCATATAGTCGGGCATATCAGCCACATCAAATGAGTACTTATTCCAGGTTCCTGTAGGATCATTGCTTGTGGAGACAGCGATTAACATATAATCGTTCGATCCGGAAATGGAGAACTCTGCCGCCAACCATCTGTCAGCCTGTTCATCATAAAGAATAATCGGATCACCGTCATTATAATTTGAACCTGTTACTCCACTGAAAAGAGTATTCATATTGGTTGGCCCTGCCAGCAGCGTACCTGTTTTACTATAAATAGCATAGGTACAGTTTACTGTTTGCATATAATGGTTAGGGCCTGCTGTACCGTTACAGTCTGAGGGTGAATAGGGAGAACTCTGCCCGGCAATATTGACGATAGGCGCTTTGGGTGCTGTTTGATTTCCCATAACATCCTGCCATACTGCATCGGGTCCTTTCGGAAGAGCTGTCGCGGCAAAAGGGTATTGCCTGTTCCTGATCTTCTTATTAAGCCTTTTTTTAGCAGCCCGTGCTTCATTAGCTTTCACTTCATCTGTAGTAAGCGAAGGAAGATCGCGCAATGGTGGGGTGGTTCCATGGAAGGTTCCGGTCCCCGTCAAAGTAGGGGCAATCGACTCATTTTGTCCCATGGCGTAACCAAATAAGCTAAGAAATAGCAAAACAAAAACTGTTAAACGCTGATTCATAAAAAATTATTGGTATGTAAATATTAAAAACTGGAAGCAAATATAAGGAATATCAGGATGGCAGGAAAAGGGAGTGCCAATATATAAACACGGTCTGTCAACCTTATCCTGGTCAGATTAAAAAACTAATAAAGAATAATTAAACTGCAACAATTTCCGCAGCCATGGCCAATGCTTTATCAATACCATCGGCATACGAACCGCCTGCTGTTGCAAAATTGGGTTGCCCTCCACCACCACCTTTTATCTCCTTCGACAGGTTGCGGATAATCTGCCCCGCGTTAAGGTTCCTTTCCTTAACGAGCTCATCGGAAATCATCAACGTAAGCCCGGGCTTGCCATCAACCACATAAGCCAGCAACACGAAAAGGTTATCTGTATCCTGTTTAAGCGAAAAAGCCAGATCACGAGCTATTGTAGCATCTGCCTCAACCCTGCATGCCAGAAAATCGATTCCATTGATGGTCTTCATGGCATTCCTAAGCTCAGATTTCATAACCTGCACCTTCTGACGGCGAAGCTCTTCAATCTCCTTGCTGAGCTTTTGGTTTTCGTCAAGCAGATTATTGACACCCCGGATAACATCTGCCGGATTCTTTACCAGAACTTTTATGTGTTCAATCAATCCGATGTGCCGGTTGAAATAATCAAGGGCTGCCCTGGCTGTAATCCCCTCGATTCGTCGTATTCCGGCTGCTATTGCGCTCTCTGAAACAATCTTGAATAAACCTATCTGACCGGTTGAGGCAACGTGGGTCCCTCCGCATAATTCAATGGAATATTCAGGGTCAAAAGAGATAACACGTACATGGTCGCCATATTTCTCCCCGAACAAAGCCATCGCACCCATCTGCCTTGCCTTATCGATTTCAATGCTTCGGTGTTCAACACGTTGTATGTTGGCCCTTATTTTCTCATTGACCAGCTCTTCAACTCTGGTAATCTCTTCTTCGGTGAGTTTTGCAAAATGGGCAAAATCAAAACGAAACCTTTCAAAATCGACCAACGACCCCTTCTGTTCAACGTGAGTACCCAATACCTGGCGAAGTGCCGCATGCAGCAGGTGTGTCGCACTATGGTTGTTACTTGTGGCTGTTCGCCTTACATCATCTACAATGGCCCTGATTCCTATCGACGGATCAACAGGAAGTTTCGAGGTTATATGCATGATCAGGTTATTTTCTTTCACTGTATTCTCTACCTCAATCACCTGATCGCCACAATGAAGCCAGCCTGTATCGCCAGCCTGCCCACCTGATTCAGCATAAAATGGCGTTTCACCCAAAACCAGTTGAAAATAGGTACGTTTCGGAGTTTTTACACGACGATATTTAACCAGTTCTGTTTCTGTTTCCAGGGTATCATAACCCGTAAACCTGGTCTCCTGTTCAGAATCGGCAACCATAACCCAATCATCGGTATCTTTTGCTGCAGCTTGTCTTGAACGTTCTTTCTGTGCACTCAGGTATTGTCTGAACCCTTCCATGTCAACCTCTTTCCCCTGCTCTCTTGCCATCAGTTGGGTCAGATCTATCGGGAAACCAAAAGTGTCGAACAACTCGAAAGCAAACTGTCCGTCTATCAGCCCTTTCTCATTTGATTCTGACATGTATTGCCCAAAACGATGAATACCGTGTGCCAGTGTCCTAAGAAAATTCGTCTCTTCTTCAGTAATAACCCTAGTGATCAACTCCTTCTGTGACACCAGTTCAGGAAAGAAGGGGCCCATCTGATCAACCAGTACAGGGATCAGTTTATTGATAAAGGGATCCCGCAGATTGAGAAAGGTAAAGCCATAGCGAACGGCACGGCGTAAAATGCGGCGGATAACATAACCTGCCTTTACATTTGAAGGCAATTGTCCATCAGCAATTGCAAAAGCTAACGTACGACAATGGTCAGCAATTACACGCATCGCAATATCGGCTTTCTCTTCTTCGCCGTATCTCAGTCCGGCAATCCCGGCAATCTCCTGAAGCAGGGGTTGAAAAACATCGGTATCGTAATTTGAACGCTTGTTCTGAAGTGCCATACAAAGTCTTTCAAACCCCATCCCCGTATCAACATGCCTGGCAGGCAGCGGGTGCAACGAACCATCATTCATACGGTTAAACTGTATGAACACAAGATTCCATATCTCTACTACCTGAGGGTGGCCTGCATTTACAAGTTCACGCCCGGGAATGGCTGCTATCTCTTCTGCACTCCTCAAATCAATATGGATTTCTGAACAAGGGCCACATGGGCCTGTATCGCCCATCTCCCAAAAATTATCTTTTTTCGATCCGTAAAGAATACGGTCAGTGGCAACATGCCTACTCCAGTAATCGCGGGCTTCGTTATCAGGATCCATCGACTCTGCCTCATCACCGCCAAATACAGTGACATAAAGCCTTGCCTTGTCAAGTTTATAAACTTCTGTCAGCAGCTCCCATGCCCATTCAATGGCCTCTTTCTTGAAATAATCGCCAAACGACCAGTTGCCCAGCATCTCAAACATTGTATGATGATAAGTATCGTGCCCGACCTCTTCCAGATCGTTATGCTTGCCTGATACCCGAAGGCATTTCTGGGTATCGGCAACACGGGGAAACTTCGCGGGAACATTACCCAAAAAAATATCTTTAAACTGGTTCATCCCCGCATTTGTAAACATCAAAGTGGGATCATTCTTAATTACCATAGGAGCCGAAGGCACGATCTGGTGCTCTTTCGAATTAAAAAAATCAAGAAATGTCTGACGAATTTGGGCAGATTTCATAGAGGCTATAAAATAATAGTGGTTTAATTTCAGTTAAGGTAAGTCGGGGTTAATCTTCCTGATCAACACCGAACAGGCATAAAGTTTGCAAAGTTAGCGGATTTCGTTAATTTTGCATCTATGTCAGGGTGGATTCAGGTTGAGATTAACCCGTAATTCATGTTAGATTGAATTTATCTAAATGGCTAAGAAAGTAAAATATCACTTTAACCCCATCTCGCTCACCTATGAGTTAATCCACATCCGCTTCTGGGACAGACTGAAGAAGATGCTGGGATTCATTACATCGGGCATGGTTTTTTCGGCCGTTGCGGTAACCATTATGTTTTATTTTTTCCCATCTCCAAGGGAGAAAAGACTCAAACGCGAGATAGATCAATTCAGGCTCCAGTACGAAATCCTCAACGACCGTATGGATCGGGCTCAAAAAGTAATATCTGACCTTGAGCAGAGGGATGACAATATTTACAGGCAGATTTTTGAATCAGAACCCATCCCTTCCTCAGTCAGAAAAGCGGGTATTGGAGGGGTTGACCGTTATGAAGCATTAGAAGGATACAACAATTCAGATATATTAATTGCTACTACCCGTAAACTGGATGAAATAACCGGCAGGCTTTATGTTCAGTCGAAATCATTCGACGAACTTTTTAAACTTGCAAAATCAAAGGATGAGTTACTGCGATGTATGCCTGCTATTCAACCCATTTCAAAGAAAGACCTCAAATTTATCGGATCATTCTTTGGTTATCGGATACATCCCATCTATAAAGTAAAAAAGTTCCACGAAGGGCTTGACTTTGTTGCTTCGACAGGAGCCAGGGTGTATGCAACCGGAGACGGAGTCGTTACCCATGCCGCCAGAAATATTGCTGATGGCTATGGGAACAAAATAATTATCGATCACGGTTTTGGTTACAAGACCGTTTACGCCCATTTAAGCGGCTATAAGGTTCGCGAAGGCCAAAAGGTAAAACGGGGCGACCTGATCGGGTTCGTTGGCAACACGGGCTTATCGAGCGGGCCTCATCTCCATTATGAAGTAGTGCGCAACAATGTACAGGTAAATCCTGTTTATTATTTCTTCAGCGATATGGAACCCCAAAAGTTCCTTGAGCTTGTTGAACAATCACCGAATTATAACAAAGACGAATAATACCTGAATTACCATGCTTTTCAAACCAGGCGAAAACGAACGATTATACTATACGGTAACAGAGGTTGCCGAATTGCTCAATGTGAATGCATCGCTCCTCCGTTTTTGGGAGAAAGAATTCGACATTATCAACCCCAAACGCAATAAAAAAGGAACCCGTTTCTATACCGCTGCCGACATTGAAAAGATCCGGATGATACACAGGTTAGTGAAAGAACAAGGTTTCACGCTCCAGGGTGCCCGTGATAAAATGAAAGCCCGCCAGGACCATCAAATCGATCACAACGCTGAAGTATTGTCGAAATTAAGGCATGTAAGGGAAGTCCTTATAAAAATTGAGAACTCAATCTAAGAATCCTGCTACGTAGTCGTATTTGAAAACCAAATACCAGACTGAATTAAAAGAATCGAAACCTGCTTTTCCAAATACCGCACATACTTCCAATATCAGGAAGCATTTTCAGTCACTTTTTTACTTACGACTAAAGAATTTTTACTTTCCAGGTCATTTTTGAGTGATTCAATGTCACGAAAAGACTATCCATAAAAAACTGATTACAAAATAATTACAGCTATAGATACCCTCTAAGATAGACCAAAGAGGGACCAAAGATATGTTTTCTCTATGGAATGCCTGTAAATACAGTAATGTGCAGCTATCTAATACATGTACATCGCCTAACTATTTAAATTTGCGGCACAATTCTTGATAATGGTTAATCAATAACAGAGGCTTATAACTGTTAAAATTACTCAAAAAAAAATCAGAACAGAAAGCAAAGCCTGAAATTATAAACAACCAATCAGACAATATCTTTGGTAATTCCATTCAGAAGGAGAATCTCCTGAAAAAGATATACAGGTTTATTCTAAAAACAAGGCTACCTGAAATCCAATATCATCACTCTCAATCAACCGGGGCTTTGACCCAAAGATACCATACACAGCTGAACCACTACCACTCATTGCTGCATACAAAGCGCCATTGGCGAGCATCTGAGCTTTAATTCGACCAACAGCCGGGTAACTTTTCATTATATTGTATTCAAAGTCATTACACAGTTGTCCCTGCCATTCAGCAACAGGCTGCCGCACTACCTGCGCGGGTGAAAGACGGCCTTCAACAGGTTTGACATCACGATAAGCCTCAGCTGTGGAGACGTTCGTTAAAGGTTTAGCAAGCAACAGCCATAATCCACGCAGATTCAAATCCACAGGTGTAAGAATATCTCCCCGTCCGGTTGCGAGCGAGGGGACAGCATCAATAAAGAAAGGGCAATCTGACCCAAGCGATGCTGCCATTGTTTTTAATTCCCGGTTTGAAATATCAAGATTAAACATCCGGCGAATTGCCATGAGGGTATAGGAAGCATCAGCACTCCCCCCACCAAGTCCCGCACCTGCGGGAACGTGTTTTTCCAGATGCAGGGCTACCGGTGGGACATTAAAATGTTGCCGCATCAGCCGGTAAGCCTTCACGCAAAGGTTATCTTCCCATTCCCCATCAATCGGGATGCCCGTTGAAGAAAAGTGAAATGTGCTGTTTTCCTTTACGGTAATCACATCACAGAGAGGGACAGGATACATGATGCTTTCAATATTATGAAATCCATCGGGACGGCGGTTCAGAATATGAAGTCCCAGGTTAATTTTACAGGGAGCCTTTAATTGCATGTGTCGACAGACAAAGAATGAATTTGACAAAGGTATAAAACGAAGATGAATTGAAGTAAAGAAAATCCTACCTTTGGCATCACCTAAACACTTGCCATGCCTTTTTTCAGTAGTATGATTTCGTGGTTGATGAAGAAACGGGTTCATCAGATAGAGTTGTTTATGAAATACCCGCATGACGTTCAGACAGAGTGGCTCCGCCGTTTAATTGCAGCAGCCCGTGATACTGAGTGGGGGCGGCAATATGGTTATAAATCGATCAATAACTGGAATGAATTCCGAAACAGGGTTCCGGTAAACGATTACGATGCCCTGAAACCATGGATAGACCGGCTTCGCAATGGTGAACAGAATCTTCTATGGAATACCGAAATCAAATGGTTTGCCAAATCATCAGGTACCACATCTGACAAGAGCAAATTTATTCCGGTAAGTTACGAATCGCTTGAAGAGTGCCATTTCAAAGGGGGGAAAGATTTACTTTCAATCTATTGCAACAATCACCCGGAAACCCATATTTTCGACGGGCGCAGCCTGGCAATGGGGGGAAGCCATACGGTCAGGGAAGTTAATAATGAGTCGTATTATGATGGTGATCTGTCGGCTATCCTGATGCAAAACCTCCCTTTCTGGGCAGAATTTTTGCGTACACCACAGCTTTCGGTAGCATTGATGAACGAATGGGAGAGTAAAATTGAGATGATGGCCAGGACCACTTCCCAGGAAGATGTAACGAACATTTCAGGTGTACCCAGTTGGACACTGTTACTTATCAAGAAGATTCTTGAGATCACAGGTAAATCTGATCTGAGTGAAGTATGGCCTAATCTTGAATTATTCTTTCACGGCGGGGTAAGTTTTGCTCCTTACAGCGATCAATTTCACAGCCTGATTTCTTCACCGGGCATGAACTATGTTGAAACCTACAATGCATCAGAAGGTTTCTTCGGCATTCAGGATCAGCCAAAATCTGATTCAATGCTTCTAATGCTTGATTATGGAATTTACTATGAATTTATGCCGCTTGAAGAACTGGGAAGCAACAATCCAAAAGTCCTTTCACTCGACCAGGTTGAAACAGGCCGTAACTATGCGTTAATCATCAGCACTAAT
>QKGM01000020.1 GCA_003250395.1 Bacteroidota bacterium
AACAATCATGGACACGGAATGTTGAAATCCGGTTTAGATAAAGAGGGTATTTATAGTTCCAGGCGAAACATTCAAAATAATAAATTACCGGCTAATGTTTATTGCTGACATCAGAACGAAATAATTCCCGGAAAGATTTTGGTTCGGGAGTTTAAAAGAAGAGCAGAAAGAGGCTGAATACTATAAACCCGATGATCATATAGCGGTAGGAATATCTGAAGATATCACCTGCTTTCAGTCCTGTAATGCCTAATAACGGCAG
The DNA here is from genome assembly GCA_003250395.1 of Bacteroidota bacterium. GTDB lineage: Bacteria > Bacteroidota > Bacteroidia > Bacteroidales > TTA-H9 > GWE2-42-24. Next base: position 263 of record QKGM01000020.1, read on the forward strand.
TGCCCAGAATGGTTGAAGCATATTGGTGAGTTGATCTCCATAGGCAAGTGCCATTACTGATCTTGCATGATCCAAACCAAGCGCAGTTGAGGTGTCGATTATCAGGGGACCCTGTACAGCCCATTGTCCTCCGCCGCTTGGTACAAACAGGTTTACTATACCGGCACTGATAAAGGAGTAAAGGGGGAAGGTGTCAGGAGTAGAGATACTGACAAACCATTGTGTCATAACGTTCAGAAGCCCTGAATACTGCATGATCCCCATGATGCCGGCATAGAGGGGAAACTGAATGATTATCCCTGCTGTACTGCCTACAGCATCACCTGCTGCCTTTGATATCTTTTCAACTGTCGGCAAGGCAATAAGTACCAGTGAGAAGAGAATCAGGTTGATTTCATTCAGTCCGATGGAATGCCCCTTTGACGAAAAGAAAGTAACATAGATGAAACCCGCCAGAAGTAAGATTCCTGCAAAAGAGAGTAGGGTAGGATGTCGGAAAGTGGATTCAGAGTTGGTTGAAGGATTGATGGTTTCTAAATTGACTGAAGGTACTGTTAGCTTTCCTTTACGCGCCATTAACCATGTTGCCATCAGTAGTAACAGAAACAGAAAAATATTGGCTGTGATGTTGAGGGGCGAGAATACCGTGAGATTAAGCGGGATAATACCTGACTTTGCAACCAGAAAATGCCCTTCGCTGGCAACAGATAACGGGGCTGAACCTGAAAGTCCTCCATGCCATATCATCATGCAAACATATGCCGAAGCCCCCATTAAAGGATAGTTGATGGCATGGCCTGATCGTTGAGCCTGTATGGCAATTTTCCTTACAAACACGGCCCCGAACACTAACGCCAATCCCCAGTTTATTAATCCAAAAATAACGGCAATTGCCGTTACTGTTACGGCACCATGAACCGGGTTCCTGCTCAGCCGGGAGAGGGCAGATGACAAAGAGTCGAAGATTGGTGATAGTGCCAGCATATAGCCAAGCAACAGGATCATCACCATTTGCATAGAAAAAGTAAGAAGATCCCAGAATCCGTTAACCCAATAAGTAAGTACATCACCTAATCCGGAAAAGCCCTTATCGGGATTAGTTCCAAAGGCCATTGCCAGAATCATTGTCAGAAAGGTCAGCATCAGGGCCAGCACCATCGGATCTGGAACACCTGAACGAAAATTCTTCTTCAAATCCATGATTGTTTTCTTGATGCAGCTAAAGTACGGATTGATACGGTAAGGAGGAAATGATAGTGGCGTTTTCTGTTCTGATGAATTGTTCAGGCAGATTATGAATTGTTTGTGGCGAGTACTTGAGTTTAAGCATCTCAAAATAGTCATTGCTTAATATGTTGATTTTATATTATTTATGATTATTAATTGTATGCAGTTTTTGAAATAGAAAAATATGGCCTGAAATAATCTTAGCTAAAGTTAATGATTTGAAAACAGATTAATTATGCGCTTTGATCTGATAATTCACCCGGTATTAAATTCAGGCGGTATTTGTAACAACGGGTTTCAGGAGAATAGTTTTATATTTGTGCAGTCATGTCTCATTTATGAGGTACCAGTCTTAATTCTTGCTGAAGGAATTCAGTATGTTTTCCATGACAACTAAGTATTCAAATTAAAATAACTACGACCATTAAACCATGACGATGAGAGGCCTGTACAAACTGTTTACATTACTGACTGCTATTGTAATTTTTTCCGGACTGAAGGCTCAGGAGGCTGAAATGAAATTTGGAAAAGTTAGCAAAGAAGAATTGAAAATGAGCCATTATCCAGCTGATACTTCTGCAGATGCTGTGATCCTTTATGATTTTGGTACTACGGATTTTAGATACGATGCAAATGGAGAAAACGGTTGGCAACTGGTTTTTAACCGAAAAGTCCGTATTAAGGTTCTTAATAAAGAAGGAGTTTCAGCAGGAGATATTCATTTTACGCTTTATCACGATGGTACTGCTCAACTTGAAAAACTGGAAGACATAGATGGGATAACCTTTAATCTGGAGGATGGTAAAATTGTTAAGTCGAAATTCGATCGTAAGAATTTGTTTGAAAAAGAGGAAGACCGGTATCATACAGGTTATTCATTTGCCATGCCCAACGTGCGTGCGGGTTCGGTAATAGATATAAGTTACAGGATAAAATCTGACTTTTTATTTAATCTTCAACCCTGGACATTTCAATATCAAATACCCGTTCAGTGGTCGGAGTACAATGTCGCGATACCTGAATACTTTATTTACAAGCATTCATTAAGAGGTTATAATCCGTTGGCGGTTAACGAGATTACCGATGGACGAAACAGTATATTGTTTACCTATAAATATAGAAGTTCAGGTCAGGTGACTCAGACTAATTTTGGGAGAGAGACTGTCAATTACAAGGAAAAGCGCTACAGGCTGGCCATGAAAGATGTACCGGCGTTTAAAGAAGAAGATTATCTTACTACAGCTGATAATTATACGAGCATATACTCATTTGAACTTGCTTCTACCAAAACGCATGATAATATTTTTAAAGATTATACTACAACATGGGAAAAAATTAACGATATGTTGCTTAGGCACGAAGATTTCGGAAATGTTATCTCATCTCATGGTTATATGAAGGAATCCCTACGTGCAGCTATTGATGGTTCTTCTACAGATCATGAAAAAATGCTGGCTGTTTATGATTTGGTAAAAAGACAGATTCGTTGGGATGGAAGTAATGGTTTACTTGTCAATGACATAAGGAAAGCCTGGAAGGATTCAAGAGGGAATGTTGCCGAAGTTAACTTATCGTTGGTAAGTGCTTTAAGAATGGCTGGTTTACAAGCTCACCCTGTTGCATTAAGTACCCGGTCAAATGGTTTTTTGAATCTGGTTCTCCCGTCAATAGGTGATTTTAACTATGTAATTGCAGGTGTGATAACAGGTAGTGATACAGTTTTACTTGATGCAACAGAGTATTTTATCCCCGCCGGTTTGCTGCCGGAAAGGTGTATAAATGGTCGGGGTAGATTTATCACTGATGAAAATAGTACCTGGGTTTCATTAAAACCTTATGATAAAACGAAGACGGCAGCCAGTTTTAAGCTCAAAATTACAGATGAGGGTGCAATTGTAGGATCATCCACTCATACTTACGAAGGATATACAGCACTTGGTGTCAGAAAAGAGCTGTCAGGTATGGGGCAGATTGATGAGTACTTTAAGAAAAGGGAATTGAAAACCAATGGTTTGAAGTATGATTCGTATACAGTTGAAAATTTGGACACCATCTCTATACCTCTAAAGTTGAATTCGGAGTTTACAGTTGCTGATGCTGTGGATTTGAATGCGGGAATCATCGCTATAAATCCTTGCCTTTTTGAAACTACCACAGTAAACCCTTTTAAACTCCCAGAGAGGGTTTACCCGGTTGAATTCGCTTATCCTTTCAATGAAACACTAATGATTAACTGGACGGTTCCAGATGGGTATACTGTCGATTTTCTTCCCAAACCTACATCTGTGATGTTGCCCGGTAATGGGGGCAGATTTACCTATAATATAATTCACAATGGCAATATCATTACCGTAGTCAGTATTATTAACCTCAGGCAAACAATGTTTATACCACTGGAGTATGAATATATTAAAGCGTTTTTCGATCAAATTATTACCAAGCAGTCAGAAAGTATTCTGTTGAGAAAAATTTGACCCATGCAACTAAATCGCTTTCTCTTTTCCTGCTTCTTTATAATGGCTGTTAAATTAGTTATAGCGCAGGAACTTGCATTGAATCTTGTTCCGGATTCACTTAAGTTGAATGCAAACGCAATAATAAGGTATTACGATAATACAACTGTGGTTGAGTCGACTACTTCAATGAAGATTCAGGTGCACAAGGCTGTAACTATTCTGAACAGGAATGGAGAAGAAGCCGGGCTATTTATCATTGGATATGATAACCATATTATTCCTTCAGGAATCTCGATCAGGATTTATGATGCTGAAGGTAAACTGTTGCGGAAAATCAGATCAGACGAAATCAAAGATTATTCAGCCTATGACGGGATGTCTATTTATACAGATAATCGTGTAAAATTTTACCGGCCTGTTGTCAGAAAATATCCCTATTCAATAGAGTTTTCTTATACTCTTCATTTTAAAGGGTATGTTGGAATACCTGCCTGGGCTCCTGTAACTTCATTCAACACGAGTATTGAACACGCTGCCTTAAGGTTGAAGTACAGCGATCAGGTTAATCTGAGATACAAATCTTTGCCTGAAGGATTTGATCCTTTAAAAGAGGATTTTAAAAATGATCATTCTCTTACATGGGAGCTTAGATCATTGATACCTTTTAAACCAGAAAGTTACATGCCTGAAGACCCTGAAATATGGCCCAGGGTGTTTCTGTCGCCTGATAAGTTCGGGTATGATGGTTCAGAAGGAGATTTGTCAAATTGGAACAGTTATGGACGTTGGATTGCCTCCCTTCTTGAGAACAGACAGGAATTACCTGAGGAAACCAAAAATAAAGTTGCTGAAATTACCAATGGGTTGCCTGACGATTATTTGAAGGCTGAAGCACTATATCGCTATCTTCAGGAACGTATGCGTTATGTAAGTATCCAGTATGGTGTTGGAGGGTTTCAACCCTTTTCAGCTAAGGATGTTGATAAATGGAATTATGGTGATTGTAAGGCGCTTACGAATTATTATGTTGCGCTCCTCAAGGCGGCTGGAATCAGAGGCCTTTATGCAGTTACTGTAAGCGATGAAGGAATGCCCAGATTCTTTGAAGATTTCCCTGCTAATATTTATTTTAACCATGTAGTAGCTGCCGCCCTTTTAGATAGAGATACTGTATGGGCTGAGTGTACCAGCAGTTATTTCCCTTTTGGATTCATGGGGCCTTCAACAGCCGGGAATCCGGCTTTAGTAATCTTACCTGAAGGCGGAAAACTGCTGAAGATACCAAAAATCAATGCCAATGAAAGTAATTTAACAAGAATACTTAAAGTTGATGTATTCACAGATGGTTCATCAAAGTTGAAGTTATGTAATCGCTTCACCGGAGGTAAATTACCCGATGGATTGAAAGAGTGGATGGAAAGTCCTGACGTTCAGAAAAACAATTTATACAAAAATCTTGATTACAGGGATATAAGAATTGATAATTTTGTTTGGGATTATAAACGCGAAGGAATTCCAATGGTAGTTATGAATGCAGACTTTTCATGTAATCGATTCGCTTCTGTGGCCGGGGACCGGCTTATCGTTCCCACTCTCATACCTGGATATTCAAATAAGATTCCTGACGCTGAAGATAAACGAATTAATCCTATTCAATTGTCGGATGAGTCTTCCGATTTTGATACGATAAGCATTAGTTATCCTTCAGGATACCAAATTGAGCAGTTACCAGAAAATTTAAGTGTAAAATCTGAATTTGGCGATTACACATTAAATTTCTCAGTACAAAATGACAATGTCATTATTACCAGGTACCTGAAAAGAGAAAAAGGTCTGTTCCCTCCTGAAAAATACATAGATTTCAGAGAGTTTTATAAAACTATTAATAAAGCCGAAAGACAGAAACTTGTTCTTAAATTTCAGGAATGACCCTTGTTAGGTTTTGTTGTCTGTTAATATACAACAACGTAGATTACGGCAAAATAGATATATTAATTGAATAGATCAGATTCTTTATTGGTTTATCTTTTTCTTAACAGTTCATAATTTGTCCTTCTCTGCTATAAAAATCATGATCATGGCAAGTGTCTTTTTCAGGTAATTAGTTTTGTATACGGATCTCAGGATAATTTTGAGATTAACTTTTGTATAGTTATTTGTAATTAATAGGGTATTTACCCGCTTTAATATAAATTGCAACTGATTTCTTCTAATTTTTTGTGCCATTTTAGCTGCCCGGAATTCCTGTAGTTGATTAAAATACCATTGATATGAAACGCTTTTATTTATTGATTTTAGCCCTTATTTTCGTTCTTGGAGGTTGTATTGGCTTAGGGGAGTCAACCGTCACGGTAACCGTTGGTGATGCTGTTGATCCTTCTGTTCCTATAATAGTGTTTGGATTTGCCGATGAGGTTTGTGCAGATAGTTTAACCGGAACAGTTGATACGAATAAACTAGTCACATTTGAACCTGAACTTAGAGGAAAGTGTGTTTGGCTCACAACCCGTTCACTTGCGTTTTATGCAGATGAGCCTTTGCCTCCGGGTACAGCTTTTAAAGCAGCATTTTCAAAGTCATTATCATCAACAAGTATGGATTCTTATCATCCTGGTACAGTTAGCTTCAGTACCCCTGAACTTGCTGTTACGGGTGTTACGTCATGGTTTGTTGCAGGTAGTTCAGGGGTGGGTAAGCAGCCTGTTATTGAACTTCAGTTTAATTATCCTGTTGCCCGGCAGGCCATTGAGGAGTATATAAAGCTGACCTCCTCAGGAAATGAAATTCCATTTAGTATAACTGGTAATGAAACTGCAAAGAAAGTGAGACTGCTCCTTCAGACTTCGACGATAAATAATGACATCGTTTGCGAATTAAAATCAGGGGCGATGAGTACTCTCGGAGGCGCAGCCCTCGCTTCATCGCAGTACCTGAATATCGATCTTCCTGCCAGAGAACTATTTGATATAGTGGAGCTGACAACTGTATTTCAAGGAGGTGAGGGGATAATTAAGGTCATTACCACAGAACCTCCCGATGGGGCTACTCTGGCTGGTAATATGAAGGTAGAACCATTTGTGCTGTTTAGAACCGAAGTCACAGAAAATGGATTTATTCTCAGGGGAAATTTTTCAGAGGGGTCAAATTACCTTATTACAGTATCCAGAAATGTGAAAAGTGTGTTCGGTAATCATGCCTCATATGATATAGCAACTGCAGCGAATTTCGGATCTCCTCTTCCAGCCATAGGCTTTTCCGAGAACAAAGGTTTTTATATCGGAAGTGAGGGAAATCGTAATATGGGGTTATATATAAGAAATACAGAAACAGTTAATCTGAAAATTTTCAGAATATTTGAGAACAACATACTTCATTATCTGCGTAAGGGTCAGCGATGGGATTGGGGTGAAGAAGATGGTACCTGGTATGAGAACTATGGCTATGCATTGGATGAAGATTACGGAACACTCATTTTCAATAAAAAAATGCCTGTGAATGCTATGGCTGTCAGTGGGCAGATGCGTTTATTAAATCTTGATCCATCGCTGTTTCATAAAGAAGGAGAGGCCTCCGGACTCTATCTTGTCAGGGTAGAGTCGGTAAAGAAACCTTGGATTAATGATGTGCGGTTGATATCATTCAGCAATATTGGGTTGCTGGCGATGATGAACAAAGATGAGTTGCTCGTACAAGCCTTTTCTTTGAAGACAGCAGAGCCTGTAGAGGGTGTTTCGATGAGTCTGATTAGCAGAAACAATCAGGAGATAATAAAAGGAAGCACAGGAACCGGAGGGTTATGGGTTGTTCAGGATTTTGCAGCTAAGAAAGGAAGCTATGAGCCTGCCATGATCAGTGCCCGGTTTGAAGGTGATTTCAATTGTATGGTATTGGCCGATAATACGGTTGAAACCTCCAGGTTCGATGCGGGAGGCAGATACCTTTCCGATGGATCGTATGATGCCTATATATATGGTGAAAGGGATTTATACAGACCTGGAGACTCGATCCATTATGTAGTCATGGTGCGTGATCTTCAATGGAAAGCTCCCGATGAACTTCCCGTTATCCTCACGGTGACTGATGCTTCAGGGAGGGAGTTTTTCTCACGTCAGAAGAAGACAGGTAAGAATGGTGAACTGTCCATTTCTTTTAAAGTGCCTCCGTCATCTATGACTGGATCGTGGGCTTTGAAGGTTTCTGGTGCAGAGGGAAATGTTATAAGTCAGAAAAACTTCCTGGTGGAGGAATTTCAACCCGACAGGTTGTCAGTGCAGTTAACCTCAAATAAACCGAGATATGCATTTGCTGATAAGGCTGAGATAACGATTTCTGCCGCAAGCCTTATGGGACCTCCCGCTGCTAATAGCCGATATGAATTGGAATACAGGCTCAGGCAGATAGCGCCAGGTTCAAAAGAATTTGAAAATTACAACTTTAACCTTTCTTCGGAGAATCTGCCTCCATTGCAGACCATCACTATCGAAGGGAAAACTGGTACTGATGGAAGAGATGTGCGTAAAATTGAATTTCCTTCCATTAAGGGTACCGGGCTTTGGCGAGCAAGTGTTATCGGAACTGTTTTTGATGAGAATGAAAGGCCTGTAATCAGAGAAACTGGATTTCTTGTTTCTACCCAGGATGCCTTCGTCGGTATAGATAATCCCTCTGATTGGATATCGGTAAGACAACCTCACAACATCAGGGTAGCTACTATTGATGCTGAAGGTGTATTTAAACCTCATGTAAATGTAGAAATTGAACTGACAAGAGTGAGGTGGGAAACGGTTATTGAAAAGGAGAACGGGCGTTCTTATTACAGATCACAAAGAAGCGAGATACCTGTATTGGTCGACAGGATGGTTATAAGAAAACAGAATGAACAATGGTCGTTTACACCCAATATTTCAGGAGAATACAAGGTGAGATTCAGGGTAGCCGGAACACAACAATGGGTTAGCGACCGGTTATATGCTTACGGACAGTCAAGCATTGCGAGTTCATCATTTGAAGTGAACCGTGAGGGCGAGATAAGGCTGAGTACGGATAAAGCCTCATACAAACCAGGTGAAAAAGCAAGAATTCTTGTGCAAACTCCGTTTGATGGAGTTGTAAGTATTATTACCGGTCAAGGAAATGGAAGTTTTAAGCATAACCTTATAACCACTGAGAAGAAGGGTGCATCATTCGACCTTACTATAAGTGATGGGATGAAGCCGAATGTGTATGTAACCGCGACGCTTATTCGTAGACCCGATAACAGTGATCTCCCGTTAACTGTGGCTCATGGTATGGTAAATCTGAATGTTGTGGATGAACATACGGTTTTGCCGATCACCATAACCGCCGCTGAAAGATCGAAAGCGAGGACTACCCAGACAGTAGTGGTGAAAACGAAACCGGGTGCTTCGGTAACACTGGCATCAGTGGATGAGGGAATACTTCAGCTAACCAATTACAACACTCCCGATCCATGGACGTGGTTTTACGGTCGAAGGGCTTTTACTGCAAAATGGTTTGATATGTATGCGAAATTGTTTCCGGAACTCTCTGCCCGGTTTTCAAGTTCAGGAGGTGACGGGGCAGGTAACCTTTCCCGCAGGGTTAATCCTTTCGGAAATAAGATGTCAAAACCTGCTGTCTGGTGGAGTGGGCTGCAGAAATCGAACCATGAAGGATTATGTACATTTAAAGTTCCATTACCAGCATTCTCAGGAAAAGTTCGTTTAATGGCTGTTGCTTTTGATAATGCTGCTATGGCCTCCGCTGAAAAGTTTATGGTAGTTGCCGATCCTGTTGTTATAACTGCCGGAGTTCCTGCCTTTCTCAGCCCGGGAGATAAGCTTATGTTTCCTGTTAACCTGACAAACACCACAACGAATCCAGTTCAAGTTAAGCTTGATATTACAACCAAAGGTTGTGTCCGGCTTCTGACAGGCTCAGGCAGTTTAATTACACTTCAACCCAATATCAGGCAGCAGGTAATGGCCTCGTTAGCTGCAACTGATGAGATGGGCGATGCTTCCGTTGTTGTGAAAGCAACAGGGAGTGGAGTGGTATACGAGGAAACCTTTACGCTGGCTGTTCGTCCTGCAGCAGGTCCGGTACGTCAATCCGGTTCCGGTGTACTGGAAGGAGGGAATACTACTTTAATAAAAACTACACAATCAATGCTCGCTGGTTCAGTTACTTCACAAATGTGGATTACCCGTAATCCAATCGGTGAATTTGCCCCCCTGTTGAACGATCTGATTCGTTACCCTTACGGCTGCCTCGAGCAAACTATTTCTGTTGCATTCCCTCAATTATGGCTGGCAAAAGGGGCTGATGAGGCGCCATTTGTTGGTTCTGATGCTAATTATTATGTCAGGGATGCAATCCGGAAAATAACTACCATGCAACGATGGGATGGTTCATTTTCCTATTGGCAGGGTGGATCCGATCCAAGTTGGTGGGGTTCAGCCTATGCTGTTCATTTTCTAATAGAGGCACGTAAGGCTGGTTATGAAGTGAGTGCCAATGTCCTTGAAAAGGGACTCGAGTTTCTGTATCAGCAAACCACCCGGAATGAAACTGTCAGCTATAGTTATCTCGACTCTGAAAACAAGGTGTACAGGGAATTAAAAGCTCGTCGTGAAGCCGCGTATTCATTGTTCGTTCTGTCACTTGCCGGACGCCCCAACCTACCTGGGTTGAATTATTACAAGGAGCACAAAGAATTGCTAACATCTGACAGTCGGGTAGTGCTAGCTGCTGCCTGTAAACTGGCGGGCGATAATTCAGGATTCGGAGCCCTGATGCCTGGTGATATATCGATGCCAAATCCGGTAAGACTCGACGGTGATTCATTCTATTCACATGTTTCCTCGATAGGATGGGCCATGAACGCATTGATTACATGTTCTGCAAATGATCCTTCCGTGGCATCTTATCTGAATATATTACTTACTGCACTAAAATCTAATCCATGGATGTCAACTTTTGACAAATCTCAGGCCATGTGTGCTCTGGTTCGTGTATACACCCAATCACTCGCGTCATCTGCTACTGCCACGGTGAAACCTGCCGATGGGAAAAACTATGAATTTGATGGCACCGAATTACTCATCAAAAAGCCTGTACAACTATTTCCTGCAACAATTACTGCAAAAGGAAATGGTAAATTATTCTATTCATGGACGTCTGAAGGGATTGGAACGGGTGCCGTGGATTCAAAGGATCAGGTGTTGATGGTCAGGAGAACTTTACTTGACCGGAATGGACAACAGATCAATGGAACTGTAAAGCCAGGCGATCTGATTGTTGTCAGAATTAGTGTAAAAACTAACCTCTCGATTACCATCGAGAATGTTGCGGTTAGTGATTTATTACCTGCCTGTTTTGAAATAGAAAATCCCCGACTTGCCCCCGGACGTAATTATGAATGGATGACTAATCGCTCTGAACCTGACGATATAGATGTACGCCATGATCGAATCAATTTCTTTACGACTGCCGGTGATACTCCGCGATATTTCTATTATCTTGCCAGAGTAGTTGCTGCCGGTGAGTTTACTAGTGGTGCTACTTCTGCTGAAGCAATGTACAACGGGCAGTTTTATTCTATTTCATCCGGTGGGAAAATTATCAGCACTGCAAAATAGTATTTGGTAATATAACACCAGGGACTTTTATTCAATATTGGTATTAATATTATTTAATCAAGAGCCCTGGTGTTATAATTTCATATCACCCTTTCTTCATGTCCTTAATGACGCGGAAAGCCTTATCTACCTGATCTTCCAGTAAAATTAGGGTGAACTCATTAGCCGTGCTGATTACTTCAACAATGTTAATACCATACCAGGCCAGGCTTCTGAATATCTGGTAATAGAGGCCGATAACAGCCATATTCTGACTGGGTAAACGAACTGTAAGTGATGAAAGGGGGCTTACATGATGAAGTAATTCCTCTCCATTAAATACCTGTTCTACCACCTCTCTGATTGATGTGGAAGCAATTACAGTCGATTCATTTACACCCTGGGCGAAGGTGATAAATAAATCATGCCTGGCTGAGACCTCTTGTAGCAATCTCGCCTGGTTCTGAGCAAGAGTATACGAATTCCGAAACGTAAAGTCGTCAAGATTAGATCGTACGGTGATGTCGCCTAAACTTCTGAGAAACTGGTTAAGCCTGGATTGCATCATCGCCGGCGATTGAACACTTAACCTGCGAATAGCCATCATAACGGCTGCCTCTTTTACCGGACGCCCCATTTCTCTTTCAACAGCAGGCATCATCATTCTGGCTAATGCAGAGGTGTTTACAAGTCCATCACTTAAATTTTCCCATAAAAAAGGATACTGCATCAGAACGTTTTCTATGATATTCGCAATGGTTTGCATGTTAAAATATTAACAAATTGTTATAAATTTGTGCAAATATCGAAAAAATTTCTTGTTCACCCTTTAGCTATTGTACATTTGTGTTGCAAAGTTTTCCTGACTATCACATTTCTGGGATTGAACCAGCGGTTATTTGGTGTGGCCGCAACGTGAATAAGGAATCTTGTTCTTTTGCTGATTAACTGAAGTTCGCCGCTTCAGGTATTGAGGGTCGGTTTTTGGTGATTTCCGACCCTCTTTTTTTTTCTCAAATTTTATTTTTCTTATTAAGGGCAAGGGGATAAGGATTGAAAAATCCCAGAGCTTAGAAGCCTGATATTATTTAATCGCTTCGTCATAGCAGATCTTCATCCCGAACACTTTGGACATTTCCTCCTTGAGTAAAATTTTGGTATCCCGGATGTCAACTTCTTTTCCAAGCTCTTTTTTAATACTGGTAACTCCTTTGTCAATAAAACCACATGAATTGATCCAACGGTAATACTCAAGTCTGGTATTGACATTAAAAGCAAACCCATGCATGGAAATTCCACGGGAAACCCGTATTCCAACAGCACATATCTTTCTTGCCTCTG
>QKGM01000037.1 GCA_003250395.1 Bacteroidota bacterium
TGAGTATATCATTGACTGATAAAACTCATCTTCGAGACCTTTTTAAGAAAACTAAATTTCAATATGACAAAGAACGTTTTAAACTTAATGAGCCAAATTTGTTTAATAGTAATAACGTCCCAATTTTAATGGGACACTAGTGATTTATGGTAAATTGTTGATAACATGTGTGGTTCTTGTAATGTAATATTTCTTTTGGTTATTCGTTTTAATTCTGGTACGATTTCTGTAATTGCGAGCTGCAAAATAACTATTCGAAAACATCTTTTTCTATGAAAATTTTCATCACCACATTTCTGTTTTTATGCATTGGAATTGGATCTGTTCTGGCGCAAGATTCCGGTGGAAGGGAGTATCTTTTATCTGGAGACAAGCCAATTTTCATTTCTGGATTTGGAGCTCCGATAGTTGAATTCTCGACCATCGAAGGGGACTTTGCCGTTAGTACCGGCGGTGGCGGTGCTGTTCTGTTTAACCAGAGCTTTTTCATTGGTGCCTATGGATTAGGATCAGTAAGTCTAAACTCAGCAGATATGGTATTGCAGTTAAGGGGAACAGATTTGTCAATACAGACTTATTCACATCTCAAACGGATGTTCGCACATGGTGGACTGTGGATAGGTTATATCTACAATACCTCTAAGGCTGTTCATGCATCTGTAAGTGCTAAAATTGGGGGAGGCGCTGCCGGATACTATGATTCCTACTATGAAGAATGGCACCACAATCTTGGATGGGATGCCGTTTTCGTTTTTACACCTCAGGTTGAAATTGAATTCAATATGACAAGTTGGTTTAAGATTAATCTGGGTGCCGGTTACAGGCTGGTTTCCGGTATAAATAAAACGTACATCGACCTGAATGGTGATGAGCGATCTTTTTTCAGCAACAGTGACTTTTCGAGTCCACAGGCTTCAATCTCTTTTTTGTTTGGTGGCTTCGGAGGGTAGTTCCCTTTGTTAAATATATTTATTAACCTAGCTCCAACGTAAATAATGCGCCGGCTAATCATCATTTTGCTTTGTTTTTACCTGCTGACAGATATTTCAGTTGCAACCGGAGTGCCGGTTGCCGGAGGTGAGACACGTTTTAAAATAAGTGGATATGTTACCGATAAGAGTAACGGAGAATTTTTGACCGGAGTGACTGTCCTTGTTGAGGAAACATGGGTAGGAACCTCTACAAATGTATATGGGTTTTATTCACTCTCACTTGATCCTGGTGACTATAACCTGCGTTTCAGCTATATTGGCTACGAGATGACCGAGATTAAGGTTTCTCTGAAAGCAGATCAAACCATTAATGTTGGATTGAATACCAAAGGGTTAAATTTGTCGACAGTTGAAATAAAAGCTGATAGGGCAACTGAGCAACTAAAAAGCCCGGAAATGAGTACAATCCGGATGAATGTGAAAACCATTCGTCAAATTCCAGCGCTGATGGGTGAAGTCGATATTATTAAGGCCCTTCAGTTGTTGCCCGGTGTTCAAAGTGCCAGTGAAGGTACAAGCGGTTTCAGTGTTCGGGGTGGTGGCTTGGACCAGAACCTGATATTGCTTGATGAGGCCACTGTTTACAACGCTTCTCATTTCATGGGTTTTTTCTCTGTTTTCAATAACGATGCTGTAAAGGATGTACAGATTTATAAAGGTGATATTCCGGTGTCCTACGGTGGGCGACTTGCATCTCTTTTAGATGTAAGGATGAAGGATGGTAATAACAAGAAGCTCAGTGGGACAGGGGGGATAGGTACCATTGCAAGCAGATTCACCCTCGAGGGGCCATTAGGCTCAGAAAACACGACGTTTATTGTCTCAGGGCGCAGAACCTATGCTGATCTTTTTCTTCCGTTGTCAACCGATAAAAATATAAGAAACAACACGCTTTACTTTTATGATTTTAATGCAAAAATCACCCACAAGATAGATGACAATAACCGCATATTTATCAGTGGCTATATGGGGCGTGATGTCTTTGATAATCAATATGCTTATATGGACTTTGGGAACCAGACCATAACAGGTCGTTGGAATCATCTGTTTTCCAAAAGTTTGTTTAATAATCTTACACTCATCTATTCGGCATATGATTATGCTATAGGAACACCGGAAGGAGAAGCCAATTCCTTTATATGGAAATCAGAGATGAGGGATTTAAATCTGAAGTCTGATTTTACCTGGTTTCTCAATCCTGATAATATGCTGAAATTTGGATTTTCTACTGTTTATCATGAATTTAACCCTGGAAGAGCAAAAGGGCTGGGCGAAGAATCAGCCTTCAAAGAGTTAAATATGCCATCGGCCTATTCTCTTGAGAGTGGTCTGTATGCAGGCAACGAGCAGAAGATAGGAGCCAGACTGGCTTTGAGATATGGTGTAAGGCTGTCGGTATTTCAGAATATTGGGCCATCAACCGTTTATACTTTTGATGATGGTTATAAATTGGCAGACTCTGTTAAGTATGGCTCTGGTGATTTTTATAAGACTTATTTCAGACTGGAACCAAGATTCAGTGCGACCTATTCGCTAACAGAAAGTTCTTCTCTGAAAATGAGTTTTTCGCGTACAGCCCAGTATATCCAACTGGCTCAAAACAGCACAGCCGGAACCCCGTTAGATGTCTGGTTTCCTGTATCTCCCAATCTTGAGCCTCAAACTTCTGATATGGTAGCCGCGGGGTATTTTCATAACTTTAAAAGTACCGGTGTGGAATTCTCTGTTGAGGCATATTACAAACGAATGGAAAATACTATAGATTTTTGTGACAATGCGGAGCTGATTTTTAACCGGTATCTAGAAGGCGAAGTACGTACAGGACATTCCTGGGCATACGGATTGGAGTTACTTTTCAGAAAGAATGAAGGACGACTGAACGGTTGGCTGGGGTATACCTATTCTGTTGCACGAAGAAAGATTGAGACAATTAATAATAACGAGCCTTATGCTGCGCCTTACGATAAACCTCATAATATTACAGCAGTGGTGAATTATGAAGTTTCACCACGGGTTACTATATCAGCCAATTGGGTTTATACGACCGGTGCCCCTGTTACATTTCCTACTGCCAGGGCAATATACGGTAATCAGGTGGTGCCTGTTTATTCAGGCCGGAATGCTTACAGGATGCCAGATTATCACAGACTTGATCTAAGTTTGACGCTTAAACCAAAACCACGCGAGAATAGAAAGTTTGATTATGATATCAATTTTTCACTCTACAATGCCTACGGTAGAAAGAATGCATGGGCTATTAATTTTAAACAGGAAAAGGAACGCCCCCTCGTAACGTATGCCGAGATGACTTATCTGTTTGGTGTTGTCCCCGCTGTAACCTTTAACTTTAAATTTTAATGAAGGAAATGAAGAAATCTTTTTTTCTTATTGCATCGTTTATTTTTACACTCTTTTCTTGTACCGAAAAGATAGATCTGGATTTGGATACCTCTTCTGTAAGGCTTGTGGTAGAGGCTAACCTGACTGATCAACCTGGGCCCTACTTAGTGCGTATTGCAACTACTGCACCATATTATGCTGAAGGGTTGCTCCCTGTAGTATCTGAAGCTGTGGTTACAATTTCGGACGGTGATACAACAGTCAGGCTGGTTGAATTAGAGCCCGGTGATTATTATACTCCGGCAGGATACACCGGCGAACCGGGAAAAACCTATAGACTTGCGATCAGGTTGAAGGAGGAGATAGCAGGCACGAAGGATTACAGTGCAGTTGCTGTAATGCCACAAAAGGCGCCTACAGATTCATGTAATGTAATATATGAACCTGACTTGTTTAAGGGGATGTGGCAAATAAGATGGTATGCTCAGGATCCTTCGGGACCAAATGCCTACCTTTTCAGGGCATATCGAAATGGTCAGCCTGTCACAGATAGCCTTAGGAGGTGGAGTGCAATTGATGATCAGTTTTTTGACGGAAACTATACTATGGGGATAGGTGTACTGTATTTTTTCAAGAACCGAAGACAATATATTTATGAAGGAGATACCATTGTACTGGAGGTGTGCAATATCACGAGCGAATATCAGAAATTCGTTATGTTTCTGAAAGACGAAGTACAATCCAGTAATCCGTTGTTCTCACCACCACCTGCCAATGTTCCGGGTAACATCAGTAACGGGGGGCTGGGTTATTTTGCTGCCTATCCTGTTCAATATGTTCAGACTGTTTGCAGGTAGTTTACCGATTATCGTCTGAATTTTCTGAAATACACTGGACTTTTTCATGAGATTGTTGTAGGTTTGTAATAATAATCCTTTGTTTCATGAAAAAGATACTCGTACCAGTCGATTTTTCCGACCATACTGAAGTAACCTGCCGGTATGCTGTCGCGATTGCTAGTGCCCATGGAGGCGAAATAATGTTGTTTCATACTTATTTCGACCAGATGATTATTACCGGTGGGACTTATCCCGATTCTATTGCTGCGCAGGCGGCTGTCGATGTGCAGATGATAGCCGAGATCAGAGAGACAGCAGAAAAAGAGATGTTAAAGCTTGTAGAGTCAATAAAGAGTATAATTGACCCGCAAGCAGGTGCCAGTGTCACCTGGGCTTTGGAAGGAGGCGATGCGGCTACGGGAATAGTAGAAATTTGTACTTCCTACCATCCCGATTTGATTATTATCGGGGCTCAGGGAAGGGGCTTAAAAGATCCTTTTTCCGGAAGTACTGCTGAAATTATTATGCGGCATTCGACTGTTCCGGTTCTTGCAATTCCTTTCAATGCAGGTTTCGATGGGTTCAGTCAGATCATGTATTCTGCAGGACTTTCAGAAGGTACAGAAAACGACCTGAGGTTTATTCTTGATTTCTTTGGCAGTCTGAACCAGGTGGTTCATTGTGTCCATTTTCATTGTGGCGATAGTGAACAGTTTGATGATGTGAAGTTGGAAAGGTTGAGACAATTGTTTGCCAACGAGATTACCAGTGGAAAAGTTGTTTTCGGTCTTCGTGAGTGTGAGAATCATCGCCAGGGGTTAGTTTCCTTTCTGGAATCAACCCACATCGGGATGATTGCTTTTAAGTTACATAAAACCTCTTTGTTCGGTCTTCTTTTCCATTCCAGGCTTAGCCGTAAAGATCTTTTCAAAGCCAAACTTCCTCTTTTGGCCTTTCCTGAAAACAGGGACTAATAATCAATAGAAAATTGACAACCATTGGTGTTATGTCCGATAGCCATGGGTTTATCAATCCAGGCGTATTGGGTTTTTTCTCAGATTGTGATGAAATCTGGCATGCCGGCGATATCGGTTCAAAAGCTACACTTGATGCACTTGTAGAATTTAAACCCACACGTGCTGTTTATGGTAATATAGATGGAACTGACCTGCGGCATGTATGTCCGGAGGCTCTGATTTTCCGGATTGAAGAAATTAGTGTTGTGATGATTCATATCGGAGGTTATCCAGGTATGTATACTGCGATGGCCCGTAAATTGATTATCGAAAACAGGCCGACCTTGTTTGTTTGCGGCCACTCGCATATTCTGAAGATAATATACGATAAAAAATATGAGGTGTTGACACTAAATCCCGGGGCTGCCGGAAAAAGCGGGTTTCATCAGGTTATAACTGCTTTGAGGTTTAAGGTTCAACGAGACAGGGTATTTGACATGGAGATTTTTGAGCAAAGCCGATCCTAACGAAGCCTGTCGGATGATTTTACCAAATCTTCATCTTTTTTAATAAACTTCATTGCAAGTATTTGGAAAAGGAGTGCTACAACAGGAAAGAATATTGAGGTTCCATAATCCGGAGCAACACCTGTTTTTTTTCTGATAAAATCGGTAAGAGCAAATACGATCACTATGAAGATGATATTTGTGATAACAGCTATTCGTGCAAGTTTGATTTGAAATAACCGGTCGCGAAACTTAAAAATGGTGAAAATTGATATTGCAGCACACCCGAAAGCCAATATAGAAAGAAATCCGGTCAGGACAGCGTTTACTGAAATACTGCCCTGTTGTGATGCCAGGGTCTTTACCTGATATACATTTACAACTACAGCGATGTTTTCGGAGTAGTAAGAAGCCAGAGGCCAGATAAATATCATGAGCATCAGGGCAGATGCTGCTAATAAAAAGAGTGATTGAACGCGTTGTAACATAGCCATGCTATTTTTTTACAAACTTAAGGAAAATCTTAAAGAAAGCATGTCAGATTTTATTTGTGCTTTGTATCAATGCTATTTTAAGATTGAGAAAGAGTTGGAAAGAATAACGGTTCAATTTCAGTTTTATTTTTAAAAACTACGGTTATTGTATTCCTGACTTGATTGTAATGTGCTGTATTGCAGTTGTTAGGTGAAGGGTCGCTTATGGTTTAAGTTATTAAAATTACAGGATAATTAAGGATTGAGTAATTAAATTTCAATATGTTGATAGTTTTTGGTGTGCAATTCACTGTTTATTTGTATCTTTGTAGCCCTAACCGGAAAAGTCATTCTCTGATTCCGGTAGAGGTGTGACTGACTTATTTCCGCCGTCTGTTTTATCTCGACGGTTTTCATGCGCTTCACACCCCCCAATCCATTCCATTTGTTTCATTTATTTCTCCAACAAAAGATCGGATTTGTTTCCAAGATTTTTAACATTTAAGATTTTCGCATGTACGACATTCTCGAACTCAACGCGAAGCTGGTAACCGATTTGAAAGAAATTGCCGCTACGCTGAACATTCCAAACACAGAAGGGTTAAAAAAGCAAGAGCTGATCTATAAGATATTGGATCATCAGGCGCTCAATCCGTCAAAAGACGAAAAGAGGGTAGAATTCCATGGCCAAGCTGGTCGTCCAACTAAGAAGGGTCGTCCACAACCAAATCGTGAACAAAAACCTAAAACTAAGGCCCCAGTTGGTGAAATCCAGGAAAATCAATCTGATGTTCCGACAGGTATTAGAATTTCAACCGAGAAACCAGTGGTTGAGAAACCAATTTTAATAAAAGCATCAGAGTTGGCAAAAACAGTTGTACCAGAAAAGCTTTCTTTGCCTGAAGAGCCAAGTACTTTGGATGATACTGTTATTGCTACCGTATCTGATAAAACGAGCGATCCTGTTATTTCGGACGAATCAGGTACTGAAACGAATGTACCACGAGAACCAAAAGTAGAAAAATCACCGAAAATCGCCCGTAACAGTCGCCAGCGTAAGTCTGCCGGTGAAGTGAAACAAGAAGTCGGGTCAGATACCAGTGATGGGGTTGCTAAAGAGATCAACCCGGAACCTGTTATTGAAAAGAAAACTATTGTACTGAAAATTAATAAGCCAGAGGTTATTGCCAATACCCAGACTGTCCAGGGTGAAGTTGAGTTATCTGATTCAATTTCAACCGAGACGGATAAAAAGGTACAACCTGAAGGATATGAGGCTGCCAATTTATCAGATCAACCTGCTAAATCGCAGCCTGAACACAGACGTGAGTTGCGTGAACCATTGATGCGTGAAATTCTTCAGAGGGAAGTTGAGAAGAGTCGTCAAACCCGAGTACAGGTTGATCGTCCTCAGCCTAAGCATACACAGAACGAGCGTAATGGTGACCGTCAGCAACCGGTTGAACGTTCTATTGATAAACCAACTACTGACAGATCTCAGGATCGTCGTAATGAAGAGTACATCTTTGATTATGAGGGTTTAGTTTCCACAGAAGGTGTGCTTGAGATAATGCCTGATAATTTTGGATTCCTACGCTCGTCAGACTATAATTATCTCAGCTCTCCAGATGATGTTTATGTAGCTCAGAGTCAGATTAAAGCATATGGGTTGAAGACCGGAGATACAGTTCAGGGAACTGTACGTCCTCCACGTGAAGGAGAGAAGTATTTTCCTCTCGTTAAGATTTCACTCATTAATGGATTGCTACCCGAACAGGTACGTGACCGTATCCCATTCGATTACCTGACCCCATTATTTCCTTTCAAGAAGTTTAACCTTACAGGACATGCTGATGAGACGTTCTCATCAAGAATAATCGATCTATTTGCCCCAATAGGTAAAGGACAAAGGGGTCTGATTGTGGCTCAGCCTAAGACAGGTAAGACTGTTATCTTAAAAGAGCTTGCCAATGCTATTGCTAATAATCATCCCGAGGCTTATCTTATCGTACTTTTAATTGATGAACGTCCTGAGGAAGTTACTGATATGGCGCGAAGTGTTAAGGCCGAGGTTGTTAGTTCGACATTTGATGAACCCGCAGATCGTCATGTGAAAATTGCCAATATCGTTCTTGAAAAAGCAAAACGTCTGGTGGAGTGTGGTCATGATGTAGTTATTCTGCTGGATTCAATTACCCGTTTAGCACGTGCATACAATACGGTAAGTCCTGCATCAGGTAAAGTGTTATCGGGTGGGGTTGAAGCCAATGCGTTGCAAAAACCTAAACGTTTCTTCGGTGCTGCCAGGCAAATTGAAAACGGGGGATCGCTGACTATCATTTCTACTGCTCTTATAGAGACTGGCTCGAAGATGGACGAGGTTATTTTTGAAGAATTCAAGGGTACCGGTAATATGGAACTTCAACTTGACAGGAGACTTTCTAACAAACGGATTTTCCCGGCTATCGATCTGGTTGCTTCCAGTACTCGTCGTGATGACCTTCTTCATGATCGCGAAGTTCTTCAAAGAGTCTGGATATTGAGAAATCATCTGGCTGATATGACTCCTATCGAGGCAATGGAATTTTTAAAAGACAGAATGAAGTTTACACAAACCAATGAAGAGTTTCTTTCTTCCATGAATGGTTAAACAGTTAACTCAGATATTTATTAAGCCGGTTTTACTGATTGTAACACCGGCTTTTATATTAGCTTTAAATTCTTCGCTTTCTTACTAACTTTGCGATCTTCATTCTCAGAAAAATCTGCATTATTCAGATGCCAACAACTATATCCAGGATTTCAGATGCTATCAGATCTGCTATTCCGAGAGGATGGAAGACTGCACGATGGTTGTTGAAGATTACCATACCTGTCTCCTTTTTAGTATTTATTCTCGATTATACCGGATTACTAGCGGTAATTGCCGGTGCTACAGAACCTTTTTTTAATATATTCAATCTGCCATCTCAAACTGCACTCGTTTTGATTACCAGTATGCTAACCAATATATACTCGGTAGTTGCAGTTATTTCCATGTTAGGACTCCCAATAAGGGAGGCTACAATATTGGCTGTTATGTGTCTTATCAGTCATGGTTTCCTTATCGAGACTGCTGTACTTCGGAAAACAGGTTCTTCTGCATTACGGATGTTGGTATTGCGTTTTTTTGCCAGTCTCGCCTGTGGTATTTTATTAGCCTCCATCCTCCCTGAAATGAAGGGTTTTGTAAAGGGTAGCCTGGCTGTCGAAACTCACTCTTTTTTTGAAGCTCTGATAGAATGGTTCATGCTGATACTCCGGATGACAGCCAAGGTGTTGGCACTGGTAACTCTATTGATGATTCTTCAGCGGCTGATGGAGGAGTTTGGCCTTTTAAAATGGCTCTCCCGCCTTACAGGTTTTGTACTTCGCCTTTTTGGTCTTGCGCCAGAAGCATCTCTCTCATGGCTGGTAGCCAATGTCGTTGGGCTGGCTTATGGTGCCGTCATTATTCTTGAGGAGGTTGAGGAAGGGCGATTAAGCAGAAAGGAGGCTGATTTGTTGAATCACCATATTGCTGTTTCTCATAGTCAACTGGAGGATCCAATTTTGTTTTTTGCAATTGGACTTCCTATTTGGTGGCTTATTTGGCCACGAATTCTGGTAGCTTTGGTTGCAGTCTGGATTAGGCGTGAAGAGAATTATCTCAGAACAATATGGTGTGGAAGGAATAAGAATGACAATTTGCTAATATAAAATTCTTTCTGCAAAGTGTTTTACAGCTTTAAGGGTTGTCTCCTCTTTTTCAAGGTAGCCCATATGTCCACAGCTTTCAATCAGAAGAACTTCTGCGTGCATGGGAAGAATAGCTTGAGATAGTAACTTGTCTACAGGAATCCGTGGGTCTTGTTTACCCCCAATGAACAGAACTGGGCATTTCATGGTGAGAAGTGTGTGGAGGTGAGATTTCCTCATTTTCATTCCTGAGAGCGCAGCTATTATTCCATCACTGGTAGTTTTTAATGCAATTTCCTTTAATTGTTCAATTTCGAACGAAATCTTTTCCCTGTTCGAAGGAGCGAATAGCTCTGGAATGAATTGACTGATGAAGTGTTGGTGGTTTTTTTTCACTATGTCAATGGTTCTGTCACGGTTTGCCTTTGCTTCATCTGTATCAGGCAGTGCCCCTGAGTGAAAAAGCGAGATTGCTGCTGTCATTTCCGGATATAGGGCAGCAAATTCAAGCGTAACATAACCTCCCATACTGTGCCCAATCATCGCGCAGCGATCAACGCGATTCAGGATGAGAACTTCGTGCACTACTTCAGCCATAAGTTCCATAGAGTGAATAGAACTAATAGTGTCTGACTGGCCATGTCCCGGAAGATCGATAGAAAATACCTGAAAATCCCGGGCCAGTTCTTGACTGAAAGTATTCCAGATAGACAGTGATTCGAGAAATCCATGTAATAGTACGACTGTTTCTCCTTCTCCCTGAATTTTAAAATTTATTGTCTTTCCTTGAAACTGAATTGTTTGATGTTTCATTTTATCATGAATGAAATTCCCGGTGCAATCATAATTGCACCGGGAACTAATTAATTTATTCTGTTAACTATAAACTCATAATGGCTTCAATATCAGCAATAGTCTTAGGGATTGGCTTTCCCAATAATCTATGCGAATCATTGGTTACCAAAATATCGTCTTCAATTCTTATCCCTCCAAAATCTTTCCAAGCTTCCAGTTTATCATAGTTAATAAATTCGGTGTGCATTTTCTTCTCATGCCATTGGTCTATCAGAGCAGGAATGAAATAAATACCAGGTTCAACAGTGAGCACAAAACCTTCACGGAGTCGTTTCCCAAGCCTTAAAAAGGCAAGGCCAAATTGATCGCTCCTACTGATTTCATTGTCATAACCTATAAAGTTTTCACCAAAGTTCTCCATATCATGAACATCGAGGCCCATCATATGCCCCAAACCATGGGGGAAAAAAAGTGCGTGGGCACCAGCAGCTACAGCCTTGTCGATATCACCTTTCATTAGCCCAATGTCTTTCATCCCCTGGGCAATAATCCTAGCAGATAACAGGTGGATATCTTTGTAGAGAATCCCTGGTTTAATAGCTTCAATAGCTTTAACGTTAGCAGCAAGCACCACCTCATAAATATCTCGTTGCCTTTGAGAAAACCGTCCTCCTACAGGTACGGTTCTTGTGATATCAGAACAATAGTTCATTTCCGATTCAGCACCACTGTCACATACCATCATACGACCTTCTTTTAAGATATTTCCATGATAGTGATTGTGTAAGGTCTGGCCGTTGATAGAAAGGATTACAGGGAATGAAACTCCGTTCGCTTTTTGCAAAGCAATACCTTCTACCATTCCAGATATTTCACGTTCCACAACCCCTTGCTTTGCCATCTTCATGGCTGTTGTATGCATATCGTAAGCAACATCAACCATCGATTCAATTTCGGTGATCTCGCCCTGATCCTTGATTTCACGAAGAGCAACTACAGCACGAATCAGTTCCTCCGATTTGTGAGCGCCGAGATATTCTGCGTTTATCCCGAGTAGTTTACTTACCAGCAATGTAGTCTTTCCTCGATAGGGGAGAAGAAAATGGATATGCCTGCCCTTAGCTATAGCCTCATTCATTGATATTTGTAAATAGCTGAACGGATAGGTGGTGGTCACTCCTGCTTTTTCAGCTCTTTCCTTAAGTAATGGTTGGGGACCCATCCAGATAATGTCATCGATGTCAACATCATTCCCGAATATATAGTCCTGTCCGTTATCCAGGTCAATGATTCCTGCAAGATCAGGTTGATTAATTCCGAAAAAATACAGAAACGTGCTGTCTTGTCTGAAGTGGTATGTATTATCTGCATAATTCATTGCAGCTTCTGTATTTCCGGGAAGGAGCACAATGCCGCCGTTCATTAGGTTACGGAGCATATCTCTTCTTTTTTTATAGACTGTGGGTTGAAACATGGAAGAATGTTTTGAAATTGTAACTTGTTAAATGGAAAATTTTTCAACTACGAAGTTACACCTTTTCATATAAAGGTATAGTGTTTCGCTCTACAATCTTAGGAAAGGTGTATTAAAAAAGCCTCCTGAAAAGGAGGCTTTAGTTGATTAAAAAAAATTATTTCCCTTCTATCCAGTCCGTTATTTCCTTGTCATCGGGTTGGGTTCCTGGTGCTATCACTTTTACAAGATTTCCATTCTCATCGATAAGATATTTCTGAAAATTCCATCGTACCTCTGAATCTATTTTGCCATTTAACGCTTTTTGAGTTAACCATTTATATATTGGAGACATATCATCTCCTTTTACAGATATCTTCGACATCATTGTGAAGGTTACTCCATAATTGAGGCTGCAAAAATCTTTTATCTGTGAATCAGTTCCAGGTTCCTGAGACATAAAGTTATTGGCCGGAAATCCAATTATCTCAAAGCCCTTTGACCTGTATTGTTCATATATTTTCTGAAGCTTCTTGTATTGGGGGGTGTGACCGCATTTGGACGCTACATTTACTATCATCAGCTTTTTCCCTTTGAACTTCGACATATTTAAAATATTTCCGTCTATGTCAGTGGCCGTGAATTGATAAAAGCTTTTGGTTTGGCTTGCCAGGTTCATGGTGGCAATACTAAATATAATCGTAATTAACAGCTTAGTCATA
>QKGM01000030.1 GCA_003250395.1 Bacteroidota bacterium
CTGCGAGCCATAGAAGATACCCTGAAAATAAAGATCGGAGAAACTACTCCCGATAAAAAGTTTACATTACTTACCACTAATTGCCTTGGATGGTGTCATAAAGGCCCTGCAATGCTTATCAATAATGAGGTGTTTACTGAGCTAACACCAGGTAAGGTGGTGGATATCATTGAAAGCTATATGCATAAATAACCCAATTCGAACAATTGAAAAAAACAATCACTATGGAATCGAATAAATTATCAAGGGTTGACTATATCTTCAGACCCGAAACAAACAGATTGGATTTGTTGAAACGGGTAATGTCTAAAGAAAAAGATGATTTCCTACTCGAGTTGATCGACTCAGGGCTTAAAGGACGTGGCGGAGCAGGATTTCTTACTGGGTTAAAATGGAAACTTGCAAAAGAAGCTCAGGCAGACAAAAAATATGTAATCTGTAATGCGGATGAAGGCGAGCCTGGTACTTTTAAGGACCGCGAAATTCTTGACAGGGTTGCAGGGAAAGTACTAACCGGCATGGCTCTCTGTGGATATATTATCGGTGCTGATGAAGGATTTATTTATCTCCGGGCCGAATACAGATTCCTATCATCTAAATTAAACAAGATGATAGATGAGATTAATGAAGAACTGAAATCCATTGGTCTCAACTTCAGACTTAGTATCCGTTATGGTAGTGGTGCCTATGTTTGCGGAGAAGAAACTGCTCTCATTGAATCTATGGAAGGTAAACGGGGAGAACCTCGTAACAAACCCCCATTCCCTGTTACCGAGGGCTACCTTGGGAAACCAACAGTCGTAAATAATGTAGAGACCTTTGTCAATACGGTAATAATAGCCGAGATAGGCTATCAGGAGTATAAAAAATTAGGAACCGACAGTTCAAGAGGGATGAAATTGTTTTCCATCTCAGGAGACTGTTCGAAAGAAGGTATTTTTGAGTTAGAGCTTGGAATGTCACTTGCTGATTTCGTGGATGAATTTGGAGATGGTGATACAAAAGCTGTACAGGTCGGAGGCGCCTCGGGGTTCTGTGTTCCCCGTAAAAAGTTTAAAGAAACCATTATAGGTTTTGAGGGTATTCCTACCGGGGGTTCTATGAAAATTTTCAACAGTTCGCGTTCAATGTACAATGTTCTGCACAATTACCTGGATTTTTTCCAGGAAGAATCGTGCGGACAATGTACACCATGCCGTGTTGGATGCCAACAACTCTTTAAAGGAATCATGGCAGTTAAACGCAGAGAACGTCCTGCCACCTATCTCGATGAGTTGGTAAAACTTGCCGAAACCATGCGCTTCGCATCCAAATGCGGACTTGGGCAATCAGTGGGCAATGCCTTCGTATCGATTGTTGAAAACTTCAGGGAAGAAATAGTATACTAACCTAAAAAACAAGGAGACTGAGAAATGACACAAAAGATGATCAATCTCACCATTAACAATATACCTGTTACGGTTGAAGAAGGCACCACAATTCTTGATGCTGCCCGCAAGCTTAATATCCGGATTCCGACTCTCTGCTATCACGAAGATCTTTGTGTAGCTGGTAATTGCCGTGTCTGCGTAGTAGAACAGGTAGGAATGCGTACCTTACAGGCTTCATGTGCTGTTCCTGTTCGTGAAAACATGCAGATTTTAACAAATAGCATGAAGGTAAGGCAAGCTAGGAAAAATATCATTGAGCTTTTACTGTCTGAACATCGAGCCGATTGCACTAAGTGCTACAAAAACGGTAATTGCGAATTGCAGGATTTAGCCAATGAATACAGGACTGGAAACCAGATGTACCTCGACCTGGTTCATGAAAAATCGTTCACTATCGATATGTCATCGCCATCGATCATGAAAGATGACTCCAAATGTATCAGATGTCAGCGCTGTGTTCGCACCTGTGCTGAACTTCAGGGAGTGAATGCTCTTTCTGTAGCCAACAAAGGTCATGAAATGAAAATTTCCAGCTTCTTCGAAAAGCCAATGCACGAAGTCGTCTGTACCAATTGCGGCCAGTGTATTAACCGCTGTCCGACCGGTGCACTCGTAGAACGCAATTATATTGATGAAGTTTGGAACGCCATTTACGATCCCACCAAACATGTAGCTGTTCAAACTGCACCTGCTGTAAGGATAGCACTGGGTGAAGAGTTGGGATTTGATCCAGGAGAACGTGTTACAGGGAAAATGGTAGCTGCCCTGAAAAGACTGGGGTTCAACTCAGTACTTGATACCGATTTCACCGCTGACCTGACCATCATGGAAGAAGGAACAGAATTACTCACCCGTCTGAAAAAAGCAATTGTTGACAAAGACGCAACTGTTTCGTTACCATTAACCACATCTTGTTCTCCAGGGTGGATTAAGTTCATCGAACATACCTTCCCTGAATTCCTGCCAAATGTTTCAACCTGCAAGTCGCCCCAGCAGATGTTTGGTGCCCTGGTAAAAACTTACTATGCCCAAAGGAAAAATATAAATCCTAAGGACATTGTATCCGTTTCTATCATGCCCTGTACTGCCAAGAAATATGAGGCTCAACGCCCAGAAATGCGTGATAGTGGTTACCAGGACGTCGATTACGTTCTCACAACACGTGAGTTAGCCATTATGATCAAACAGGCAGGCATTGAATTCCTGAAACTGGAAGACGAACAATATGACCGGTTTATGGGTGATTCAACAGGAGCTGCTGTGATATTCGGTGCAACCGGTGGAGTGATGGAGGCAGCACTTAGAACTGCATGGGAAATCGTAACAGGAACTACAGTTCCATTTGAAAACCTGAATATTACTCCGGTTCGTGGTATGGAAGGTATTAAAGAAGCGACGGTCACCATTTCAGGTTGCAAACCAGAATGGAGTTTTCTTGAAGGAGTTGATCTTCGTTGTGCTATTGCCCATGGTCTTGCCAATGCAAAACAACTGATGCAAGCTGTTAAAGATGGAAAAGCAAATTATCACTTCATCGAAATTATGGCATGCCCTGGTGGATGCCTTGGCGGTGGAGGGCAACCTATTCCTACCAATCCTGAAATTCGGAAAAAGCGTGCCGAAGCAATATATTCCGAAGATGAGCATATGCCATTACGCAAATCGCATGAAAATCCTGAAGTTGCACAAATATATCAGGAATTCCTCGGTGAACCGCTTGGACATAAATCGCATGAATTACTTCATACACACTATAAAGCACGGAAACGTTACTAATAATGCATAAATTTGCCGCCTGCCGGGGGCTTCTCCAACAGGCGGCTTTTAAAAATCAATTTTCAATTAAATTAGCCGAATAAACATGAAAGATTATAAAATATTGTTAGTTGACGACGACATTGACTTCGTTTTTATTCAGAAAGCCATTCTCGAGAAAGAGGGCTACAAAGTAGTGACCGCTGGCGATAAATTTGAAGGATTTGCAAAAGCCCGTGCCGAAAAGCCAGATCTTGCAATTCTTGATGTTATGATGAATACCGATCAGGAAGGTTATGAAATGGCTCGTGAAATGCGTAAAGATCCCGAATTCGAGAAACTCCCTATAATTATGCTGACAAGTGTAGACAGCATTACAGGGATTAATCTCAAAGAGATGGCTAAAGATCCTAAGTGGCTACCGGTTAACTCTTTCCTCGAAAAACCAGTACAACCACAAACTTTGCTGGCTGAAGTCAAACGATTACTTGGTAAGTAGTAAAACTATTTTATATATTTGCTTTTTTAATCGACCGTCCGCGGTGCCCTGATTAACCAAATTCCAGCAATACTGCCACTTCTCAGCAACCAGAAGTGGCAGTTTTTTTATATCAGACTTTTTAAAATTATTCAGTAAAAAATCTATAGTTACAGAATCATCAGGATTTGATACAATATATAATTACTGTTTGAGCTCATTATTAATAACTACCGGCCCATCGTCTTAATACCCATTCTCCGGTAAGTAAAACTATAATCAGAATAAATACAGAGAACAAACCAATCCATTCAGTCACATGCTCTTCAGATAGCAATACAGGCTTTAACCTACGCTCATTTAGCAGCATTACCGCTATGCTGTCAATCTTAGTTTCGGGAACAAAAACCCCGCCCCTTGAACTGGTAAGATTATACAGTAAACGATTGTCAGCCTGCATATTTTGAAGCTCCAGATTTGCCGGTATGACAACAAAATCGCCTTTCTCTTTTAATGTTTCACCTGATTCTGTTGTTGATGCTTCCCATGTATACCTTCCGGAAGGGAATCTTCCTAAATTTAAGGAAAAAGCTTTATCATGCCTGGCAAAATTATAGGGGAATGATTGATCTTGTTCATCTTTTATTTCCAGTTGAACTTCGGGGTCATTGATCATCTCATAGCTCTTGTTGTATAATTCCGCATCAAATAATACTGGTTCAAACTGTTGAAATGTCCTTGCAGCTGATACTCTTAAACGCTTTTTTGATTCCCTGACCGTCAGGTATTGTATCGTTTTGGTAAGCCAGATGTCGTACATTTCGGGGCTACCTGTCTCCATCCAGGTGATTTGCCTTTGCCGCCATAATCCTTCTCCTGTGATTACACCGCATCTGGCGTCCTTCAATTTTCCAAATACAACCAATGGCCTCCCGGTTTGAATTCCATCTATCTTTTGGTACAGTAGGACATCAGTTCCTGAACCCAAATTGTATGCACCTGAAGGAACCGAAAACGGAGGCAGACCAGGATACATATTTGTAGCCGTCTCGGGCATTACAAACAAAGTAAACTGCTTATTAACTACAGGAATCGCATAAGACATTTCATCTCTGTCAGCATGAACCGAAACAGGTGGCAGAAGATTGTTAAACAATTTAAGATCGGTCAAAGCACCTAATATAAAAAGTGAAGAGACACCTGCATTAGAAGCCTGATTAATAAAATCAGTCATTGGAAATGCAACTGAAGGAAGCTGATGATACACAATCAGATTATATGCATCCGGATTAGGCAGATTAAAGGGCGGAGTCTGAACATCAACTTCAAGATGGTATTGCGATAGAATAATCTGTCTAAGCGCCCCCAGATCAGGATGTGGTGCTGATCCAAGAACCAAAACCTTAAGCCGGTTGTCCAGAACCTCAATATAAGTCTCATATTTATTATTATGAACAGAAGTTTCTCCTTCAAGAGGGCTAACTTCTGCTTCGATGCGCAACAAACCTTTCTTCCGGGTTTGAACTGTGAATCCGATATTTTTACTGAACAATTCAGATGTAACAGCTACCTCCTGCTCCCCCTTTTTCTCTCCTTCAACACTGAGTTTAACCTTCAGGTTTTCACCCTTGCAACCACTTGCGTTTACAACAATTTCAACAGGGAATGAAGTACCAACAAAGGCGACCTTATTTACATGCAGTTGCTTTATTTTCGTATCACGCTGAGAAAGGGTGTCACCATAACCCACTGCAAATATTCTAAACCCTGCATCAGATGTTGCGTACAGCGGATCAGCACCACGGTTAACTATACCATCGCTGAGTAAAACCACAGCACTTTGCTGACGATTTTCTAAACGCGTCTTAAGATTTGAAAAGAGAGCAGAAAAATCGGTTGCCTGTTCGTTAAATTGTTCACTAAGTCCATCGTTAACAGCACTTCCAAAATTCACAAACCTTACATCATAAACCTTTTCCAGTTGACCTGCAAGCCGTTTGGCAGCAGCAGGAAGCTCCTGTCTGACCCTGAGAGAATCACTACCCGAAACCATACTTACACTATTGTCCTGTGCAATGACTAATACAGGTTTCTGCTGCACTGTTATAGTAGTATGAATCATAGGTGAGAGCAACAGGAAACAGATGAGCGAGACCACAACAAACCGCAGCGAAGCGCCAATCCATTGTATACGTCCGGAAAAATCACTCTTTTTGTCTTTATAATAAAGTACACCTGCATAAAATGCCCCGGTGAGCAAACACAACGGTATGTATAAAAAAGACGATAATACTATCATTTATGTACGGTATGTTTTACAATTTCAACAGGTAATATTTAAATCCAAACAAGCCCGACAGCCCGCAATTCTATAAACAGAGGAATCTCCCCAACAGAAGAAGACAAACTGAGACACGTTTTTGGGGTTACGATTAATCACAAACCGTCATATTTTTTACGAAAAAATCGCTTCCCGCATTCGAGAAGCAAAGTTAGTTATTCACAGCTAAAAGGGAAATTTAGCTTTCAAGATTAGAGAACCAGGCTAGTTTGTATCATAAGACGAAATGCCGGATTGCATTGCTGATATCAACGGATGCCATATATTTGCTTTAATGAGGGAGCAATCAATCCGATAGCAGCTTTTCAGGTTTTGACAATAAACTGAAGGCTATCCGGAAAGAATACCCACCGTTCAGTTAAATATTGCTATATCGGGTTGTTTGGCTTTCTTCCTAATTTCTTATGTGTATCTATTAATGTATCTCTCTATGTTACTTAATATTAACAGAACCAGCCCAATTCCCATATTTGATCAGTTGGTCGGTCAAATCCGGCAGATGATTGATGAAGGATTGCTTGAGGAAGGGTATAAAATGCCATCTACACGGCAATTATCTATCTCACTCGAAGTTAACCGTACAACAGTAGTTAAGGTATACGAGGAACTGTGGGCTTTAGGGTATCTGGAAAGCACAAGCGGTTCTTACACAAAAGTCCGTCGAAGAAAAAAAATATCAGTTTCTGCCAAACAACGCAATCTGCCCGATTCAACTACCCGCCAACTGTTCGACACCCAGAATCTCTTTGAATTGCAGCAGATGGACAAGTATGCTCAATTGATGAAAGAACCGCTACCAGGGGTCATCGACTTTTACCATCTGGTCCCCGATCCAAGACTCATTGACCAAAGGCTCATTGCTAACTGTTTCAGAGAAGTGATGGCAGATAATTCACTAAATATATTCGGGTATAATCAACCCAGAGGCCTGCCTGCTTTACGCCAGGTAATTGCAACCCATATGCAACTCCACAGCATTCATGCTACAGACGATAACATTCTAATAACCAACGGATCTCAAAATTCACTTCAGCTTATTTTCCAAACTTTTGCCCAAAGAGGTGATACCATCGCAATCGAGGCACCTACCTATGCCATGTTATTCCCGCTAATTAGGTTTCACGGGTTAAACGTTGTTGAAGTTGAAACTACGGATACCGGATTTGACCTTGAAGAGCTGAAAAAACAGATTGAAAAACAACCAATTCGTTTTATTTACACAATACCAACCTTTCAAAACCCTACCGGCACAACTATGCCTCAGCAAAACAGAGAAGAATTGCTGAGCCTTTGCGAACGCCATCATATCATATTAATTGAAGACAGCATTGAAGAGGAGATGAAGTATTTTGGCAAGGTTCATCTCCCGATTAAATCAATGGATAAACACGGACATGTTATTTATCTGGGGAGTTTCTCCAAGGTTCTGGCTCCGGGTTTAAGGACTGCCTGGATCATTGCACCGGTTGATTGTATCAGAAGAATTACCATCGTTAAAATGATGAGCGATATAACTTCAAACACCTTGAGCCAGGCAATTATATACAGGTTCTGTCGTCTGGGTTATTACGAAATACATCTTCGCCGGATGATGCGTATCTTCCGAAGGCGTATGAAAACAGCCCTGAAAGCGTTGAAAAAATGGATGCCGGCCAGCATGGTCAGTTGGAAAGAACCTTTGGGAGGTTTTATTATCTGGCTTGAGATTGCTGCTAATCCTCCAGCCGATGTTGAAGCATGGTTTCAGCAACATGGTGTACGCATTACTGATGGCAGTATGTTTTACTACACCCCTCGTTCCGGGTTCAGGATCAGAATCAGCATCAGCAAATGCAACGATATGGAAATAGAAGAAGGGATGAGGCGGTTAGGAATGGCTATAAACACCCTGATCTAGTCTTTAACGAAATGAATCGAAAGGCAGGATTAATGAAAATACTGGATTGCACAAGAGAGCAAGGGGTCATACTGTACCCCTGCCTCCCAAACCGAAAAACCAGACTTAGAGCTATTGTTTCGTTATCTTAAATGTTTTGAGGACAGATTTTCCAACCTGAATTTTTAAAATGTATATCCCTTCCTTTATAGCTGAAGTATTCACTACTTTATCCTTCCCTTTTATTAACAGTCTGCCATAAGAATCAAAAAGCTCATATTCTATTGGGGTGTCATTCGAAATATTGATAAATGAATTAAATGGATTTGGATAAACTCCAGAATCCTTGTCTTTATCATCCTGTACAGAGGCCGGGCCGTGCAAGGGTCTTAAGTAATTGCAATCATTTGTCCAGTTGGCTGATTTATATGAAATCAGGCTATCTACATAACATCGTAAACATTTAATCTCACCTTCCAGCACAAACATCCTGGCAACACCGAAGAAATACTTTAGCGAACCTATTTTATCAACAATTGGTAACGCATCACCTTCAAACGGCCGATTAAACATCCAATTCGATGAGGCTGTCGCTGAATTATAAATCATTTTCAAGTTATTACCTTGTACAGACATACTGGAAACACTGTCAACCACATATTCAAACCTTGAGCAAAAGTACTCGTTCTGAGTACACGGGATTGTTTGGTCCCGAATCAGGATAGTATCATCCGTGTTGATGTTTAGCAGGTATAACGGATAAAACGTACTGTCAAACTCATTGTAATGATAAACTGTATCGTTGGAACTATAAATATAATTCCTTGAAATATAAATGGTATCCCAGTAGTAGCTTCCATCCGGTTTCATTAATTCGTCAATCTCGTTATTAACCAATACGCGGCATGACTTATTCATGAGAACGGTATCCCCTACCGACTCAATAACAGTCAAATAAGGTGGCAATCCATAATCATGGTCATAATACCATTTTGCTCCGACAGGAGCCCAATTCTGTCCGCTCACAAAAGCAGGAACAAGAAATAAAAATATAAGTACTTTTTTAATCATAATTGTAGGTTGTTAAGATTAAGACAATTATAAATCTACGTCTAAAAATGTTATAGAGACATGGCTGGTCAATATTTCATTAAAAGTTCCAGCCCTTTTCAATTTAACAGATTAGACATCCAGCTCCATAATAACCAGAGTATCAGACCGTCGGACCTTGCCGGTTTTTCAATTATATTCCCTGCAAAACCCCTTACTGTTCTGAGGATTGATTTTGAACCAAATATACACATAAAACACAATCATAACCTTGCCAGGTGAATCTTTATCACATAAATATTAAAACGAATTGAATAATGATTAATGGTATAAATACGGATGGACAGCTTATAGTTTGTTATCAATCAGAAGCAAACTAAAAATTCCCAAAAAGAAGTGATGTTTTATCAAAAACATGAGACAGAAAACCAGCATTAAATATTAAAATAACCGTTTTCGAAAAATAAGTAAAAACTGAGTACAGATTAATTCCTGTATCAGTTATGCTCATAGCTTAATTCTCCCCCGAAGTTTCCATAAATAACCCTGCCATCATCACAGGTTACCGAAAAAACCATAGTATAGGTTTTATTATTACTAATAAGAGAGATTGAGCCATCTTTAACATAAAAATGCTGACCCGTTTGAGTTTCTATGTCCCAGTTAATTAAAACTTCTCCAACACTGAAAGTTCCAGGCAACTTTTCAGTTGGATTAAAGGTGTACTTTCCTGTGTTCAATCCGGTTGAGCTAGTACAAATGATATCTTGGAATGAAACAGAACATCCGCTACCAACAAATGTATATCCTCCACTTAAAGGTGCATTTACAAAACCAGAATAAACTGAAATATCATATCTGTAGGTCTCAGCAGGTGGTGAAGTAATCCTCGCCACAATCCCTTTCGTTAGGGGATACTGAATCTCCTCACATACAAAAGCACCATGAGGCCTGTCGTCAGACTTACTACATCCGGCAGTCATAATCAAAACAAAACAGATTATATTCAATACCCTGAGCCAGGCCGGTTGTGAATATCTATTCTTAATGAAACTGAGCATTTTGGTTCTCATAAAATGTTTAAAGCTCTAGAGCAAACATAGATACATTAGCTTCAATTCACCATAGAGGTGACAAATTTACATATTTATAAATTAATCCCTCATAAATTATGCAAAGTACAACAGAATCGAACCCCTTCAACCGGATTACGTCTCTCTGTCAAACAGTGTAGGAAAGGTTGATCTGTACTAACGGTATGTATACACCATAACTTCCAGCTAATTTTTAATAGAAAATTGCAAAAAAAGTTCTAGCGAACTGGCTGTTGATTGAAAATTTCAGAATTGGGTTAATACCCTTCTATAATTTTTGAAAATCATCAATCAATATCAAAGACGAGATTTCTCCCCTGAGATTCTTATGAAAAGTAAAACCAGCATCAACACAGGTACCCTTATCTGGGCCTCAACCAAATAAAACATCAAAATTGAATGAAGATTATTCCGGTTCTGTCATCGACTAAGATGATACATCTGCGTAATATATATAATTTAATTCAACAGCAGATTAACCGTAGTTTAACCGTAGATCAACCGTAGATCCACCGTATGCAAGGGGTCATTCCACGCCCCATTACTGTTTGATATCCATTTCAAACCCGGTGCAGATATAAGCCGGGTATGAAAAAAAATTTGCAAAGGCACGCTTCCTTTTTCATTCTTGTAAATAGAATAATGAAACGACTCAGCTCCTGGCTAATCAATTTTCCAGTGCACATAGTTTTATTTTAATCGGGGAACTGACGGCTACTCATCATTAAAAAATCATTGCTCTAGAATTTCAAATACCTAAAGCCTGAATTTTAACAATTTGGGACAAATAACCTCCTAATGGCCTGGTCTTACCCTGTTGCATAGTTCCCTGAAAGGGCAGAACCTGCAGTTTTCAATCTCCTCGGTTTGGGTAAATGGTATGGCCGGATCGAAAAGTTTAGTAAGAAGCGAAGTCAATGCGGTTTCAAAATCGTTTAACCGTTGGGATGTAATATCTCTGTCGGTGGCCTGATATCGCGATCTTCCTTTTTGTTCCTCCGAAAAATTAAGGTAAACCAGCGCTTTCGAAGGAGCTTTCAGGGGCCAGATAGCACAATGAAAAGGAGGATTAAAGCTCCCTATTCCAGCCGACATCCATGCATACGTCATTAGCTGTAATGCTTTTGCATGTTTTGGTTGCTCAACAATCGTATCCATCATACTGACAGAAAGGCTGCGTGGATCAACTGTCCCGGTTTTATAATCAATCACAACCGGTATATCATCCCGAAAATCAATACGATCGACACGGCCCTTGAACAAAATGGTCTCATGATTTCCATTAAATTCAATTTCCAATTCTCTTTGAATCGTGGATTCAAGCTGAACAGGAATCACTTTTTGCTGAGTACTCATCTCCCCTTCCTTCTTCAGAAAATTCATAAGATAATCTACCGCAACATTAAATACCAACAAGTTATTACCTGACTTGTGATCCAGATCAGGTTGATTTAGGTTAAACCAGTTTGTAAGATTCTCAATAACGACTTCCCTCTTAATGGACAGATCTTCTGATGCTATTATTTTATTAAGTAAGGGTTGCAGGAATTGTTCCGCGAGATCATGTACGGCACTTCCAAAGCGGTCGCTTTCAATCATAAGCGACGCCTTCTCCGGTTCATTAATCCCTTCTACGCGACTGAGGTAAAACCGTAAAGGACACTCCACCAGTAAACTGAGAGAAGTAGGCGACAGACCTTTCCCTGCAGCGAGCCGCAACTTGTTGATAACTTC
The DNA here is from genome assembly GCA_003250395.1 of Bacteroidota bacterium. Classification (GTDB taxonomy): domain Bacteria; phylum Bacteroidota; class Bacteroidia; order Bacteroidales; family TTA-H9; genus GWE2-42-24. The sequence continues at coordinate 11,759 of QKGM01000030.1, forward strand.
AGGAGTTTTGTCTATTACGATTGGGACAGCAGGAGCCACTTTCGGAAAATCATTTATAAGCACTTCATTCAGAATAATATCTGGCATTGACTTCGGAAACTCATGCTTTATCTGAAGAAGGAATCTGCTTGGTTCGCCTTTCCCCAGATTTCCGGGAATATTATTATAAATCAGGGTTACATTCTTTGCCCTTTGGAGTAATCTGTAAAAATGATAGGCCATAACAGAGGTTTTCTCTTTAAAGCCTGCCATACCAAAAGTTTCGGTTCGGATATCGCCCGGGATAAAGGAAGGATAATGCCCATTACCAGGAAGTATATCATCGTTTACTCCAACCATAACAACATTCTCGAAATCAAGAGCACGGGTTTCGAGCATACCCATTATCTGAATACCAGCAAGAGGTTCACCGGCAAAGGGAATTCGCACTGAAGATGCTACATGACCAAATAACCGCTGCACCATGTTCATCGTTATAAGACCGCCAAAACCTTTTAAATAATGCTGGACTCTCGTAAATACATCTTTCAGCGCCGCTATGGAAATCAGTGAAAGATCATTAGTTGCACTGTCATTGGTTGCCTCCAATATTTTATCAATTACTCGCCTGATAAATTCAATAGCATTTCCGGGTTCTGAAAGGCGGGATAATTGCTGAATTTCATCAGGATGAAATAAAGAACATACTTCCTGTGCATCGATATATAGACGGTCGGATTCTTTAAACTTCTCAATTTGTTCCCGTAACCTGCCAAACCCCCTGATTATAAGTGGATGCATCGCTACACGATAAAAATCAGAAATAAAATATACCTCCTCTCCTGCTACAGAATTGGGCCGCAGGTTTGAAAACAGTTCAAGCCATAGTTCAGCCAGTGAGCCTGCCGGAGTATTCCTGAGCGGTAATCCCATGGTTACATTAAACTTTCCGACAGAAGGCGGAATAGAATTAAGCAGAGGGAGCAGTAATGATTCATCAGCAAGCACGATAGCTGTATTACTCTGCCAACCAGCAATACGGGTAAAAGGAGCCTCGGTGAGAAGCTTTCCTACCTGTTTAACCTGTGCTATCTGTAATGGAGCACCTATGATCGTGAAATTCTTCTCTCCTGTTGCAAAATGCTTCGGGCAATCCTCCAATGGTGCGGGATAACGTCTCTCACGATATTTCCGGAGAAATAATCCTGCTTCCTGCTCTTGATTCTCAATATACCATGCATCAGTATCCCAGCTTACCCTGGCACCATAGTCTTTGCATAATATGCCAACAATTGACTCTTCAGCAGGGGTAAACGCGTTAAATCCGGCGAACAAAACAGTACCTTTAAGCCGGAAAGAATTATTTTCAATCAACCGATCGCTGAATATCCGGGATGCAAGCCCCTGCCATATACGCTCTTTCAACACCATCCTTTCACGAAGTTTTGAGTAATACTTACTCAATGAAGCGTAGAATGCAAGATAGCTTTTCTGAAAATCAGTCAGCACTGAACCATCAGGGTTCCAAAGATCGATGGCTCGTGCTTCGTGCAGATAATTAAACAGTACTTCCGAATCGATCAGATGTTGATCTACTTCATCGAAATCGGCCAGTATAACCTCAGCTACGGCAAAGAAGTCATCAGGCGTACGAGCATTATCTCCTTCAACCTCACAATGCACAGCGTACAATTCAAATACCAGTTCGATGGAATCGGCAGGCTGATAGCCTGCGGATGTGAAAATAAAGTCTTCTATCGATAAGATATCGGGAGCCCAGATAGTTTTCTTCAGCAACGATGCAAGGTGGTGTCTTAGAAAGACTGCAGCTCTCCTGGTAGGCAATACTACGGTAGTCTGAGAATTGCCCGAATGATTTTCATCAGCAAGCCTTTCGGCTATTTCAAATAGAAACTGCGACATGCTTCAAAAAAATATAATGGCGCCATTGATCAGGCCCCGGATAATTAATATTCTCAATTAATTGCTGGATCCCAACTACTCTTCTTCAGGAGGGATTTCATCGAAAAGCTTAATATTCAGTTTTTCAGCCCGCTCTTTCCATTTTTCACGTGCCAGAGCCTGGAGGTCTGTCTGCTTGTCTGATTCATCTATAATCTCCAATCCAAGTATAGTCTCTATAATATCTTCAATTGTTGCAATTCCCTCCATCCCACCATATTCATCCACCACGAGCGATATGTGCTCCCTGGTTGAAATTAGTTTTTCAAACAGGCGGGTAATAGCAAAACTTTCGTGACAAACCACGATAGGACGACGAATATCAGCCAGAGTAAGATTGAACTGGTCGTTGGCAATCTTTTCCAACAGGTCGTATTTTAAAATATATCCGGTGATATTGTCCATATTGCCACGATACACCGGGATACGTGAAAACCGGAAAAACTCTTTACGGGAAAAAAAATCTTTCAGAGTTTGTTCTTCGGGCGCAGCCAGAACAACTGTACGGGGAGTCATAATGCTACGTACTCTGATAGACTTCAATCGAAGAAGATTATCAATGATTTTGCTTTCATTTTCATCGAAGACTCCCTCTTTTCTACCCAAATGCGTCATGGCTGAAATCTCTTCACGGCTTACGGAGGATACATTTCTGGGCCTGGAAATGAGCTTTGTAAAATAATCGGATAGAACAACCAACGGGTAGGCAATCCATACCATACCAGTGATTACCCTTCCTGCCAGAGGAATAATTTCACGCCAATAGTTGGCGCCGATACTTTTAGGAAGAATCTCTGAAAAGACCAGAATCAGAAAAGTCAGTCCTCCCGATACAACACCAAACCATGCGTCCCCCCATAAAAATGTAGCCTGCGCACCAACACCTGCAGCACCTATCGTATGAGCAATCGTATTAAGTGATAAAATCGCGGAGAGTGGACGATCAACATTGGTCTTTAGCTTAAGCATAAGCCTTGCCCCTTTTATACCCTTTTGATCGAGACTGTGCAGATAAGAAAGTGATGATGACAATAAAACCGCTTCTGCAACGGAGCATGTAAATGACACAAACAACGCCAGAAACAGATAAACTAGCAACAGGAGCATGATTCAGGATATTAATGGACCAAAGGTAAAAAAAATGGAAGAATTCATTAATAAACCATTGTATATCGAGTAAAAACAGCTCTTAACCTATTCTTTTAAAGGCAAAAAATTACCTCATAAATAATCCATAATAATATCATTTTCAGAAAGGTCACTTGAACTATTCTTGTCAAAACATTGAAGTATTCACTTACATAAACAGTCCATCGGGAATAACTAGCTTTTAAGACTTTAAAAATTGATATTTAGAATTTTAAAATGAATTTTAAAAAGGTTTCTCCCAAAATATGCCAATTGACATTAATAATTATTATTGAACAAAAAGTGAGTCGGTAATCGATCATTTTAGAATAAGCTCAGTGATACCAGTACCGATAAGGATTGTTTCCAGGGCGGGGGCTGTTTCTTGTGAATCTGAAAACAATTCTCTACTTTTGCAGAATCAGGGGCAGCTGTATTGAAATTCTGAATGATACTACAGTCAGCTCTTTAACAGGCACAAAACGATTCAGGTGGTACTTCATGATTGAGCGAAATTTCAGCAAATATTTGTCGTTCAATGCTGAGCGAAATGAATTAATGAGGAATTCCGGTTCGGATTTCACAACAGGGGCATTTTATGCCCGCCGCCCATACCGCCTGAACAATTATATCTACGCTTTCTCGGTACATCTTTGTCCTGGTTGATCAACCACAACCCGACATTCTTACCCGATCGTAGCCCGAAGTGGGTCTCGTTGCGACTATTCTACACCATCATTCATCAATAATTCACAATCATCTATCAATGAATAAAATAATCACCGTAAAACAAGCTGTTGAACATGTAAAAGACGGCATGACGCTTATGATTGGCGGTTTCATGGTATGCGGATCCCCTACCGATATCATCAATGCGCTTATAGAAAAAGGGGTTAAAAACCTCACCATTATATGCAATGACACTGGTTTCCCTGACAGGGGAATTGGATTACTTGTAGCCAATCATATGGTTAAGAAGGTAATTGTTTCGCACATTGGGACGAACCCACTTACAATAGAACAGATTAATAAAGGTGAAATAGAGGTTGAATTCTGTCCGCAAGGCACACTGGCCGAACGAGTAAGGGCAGGTGGAGCCGGTCTGGGGGGAATTTTAACCCCAACCGGATTAGGGACGCTGGTGCAGGAAGGAAAAGAGGTGATTCATGTTGACGGGAAAGATTTTCTACTCGAGAAACCAATCAGGGCTGACATCGCGTTAATTAAAGGGAGTGTAGCCGACACCACTGGTAATATTGTTTATAAAGGGACAACACAGAACTTCAATCCTTTAATGGCCACTGCTGCTGATTTAGTAATCGCTGAAGTTGACAGGATTGTTGAGAAAGGTCATCTGGTTCCGGAATCGATTAACACTCCCGGAATTTTCGTAGACTATCTGGTGGAAAGATAAACGACAGGTTGATGTTGCAGGAAACCTGTCAGATATCACATCTCTGACAAAAAACAGGAACATATGATTCTGTAGTTAACTTTGAGCATTGAAATTCAAATATTAATTCTAAATACTAGATAAAATGAAACAAGCCCTTATTCGTCTGCGCATGAGTTCGCATGACGCACATTACGGTGGCAACTTAGTTGATGGAGCCAAGATGCTTCAACTTTTTGGTGATGTAGCAACTGAATTGCTCATCGATCTGGATGGCGACGAAGGTCTGTTCAAGGCCTATGATATGATTGAGTTCATTGCACCTGTATATGCAGGTGATTATATTGAAGCGGTTGGTGAGATTACCCATGTTGGTAATACATCGCGTAAGATGAAATTTGAAGCACGTAAAGTGATTGTTCCGCGTGCTGATATCTCCGATTCTGCTGCCGATGTGCTTGCTGAGCCGATTGTTGTATGTCGCGCCACGGGAACCTGCGTGACGCCTAAAAATAACCAGCGTAAACCATAATCTCAATTATACCATGGAAAAACTTATCATTACTGCTGCAATTTCAGGTGCCGAAGTCACGAAAGAGATGAATCCGGCTGTCCCTTATACTATCGAAGAATTTGTTCGCGAAGCAGGCCTTGCATACAAAGCGGGTGCTTCTATTATACACTTACATGTCCGTTGGGATGATGGCCGCCCCACGCAGGACCGTGAAAGGTTTCGCGTCGTTATGGATGCCATCAGAGCAAAGTACCCTGAGCTTATCATCCAACCATCGACCGGGGGTGCAGTAGGCATGAGCAACGACGAACGGCTTCAACCAACAGAATTGAAACCCGAGATGGCTACGCTTGACTGTGGTACTCTGAATTTTGGCGGTGATGAGGTTTTTGAGAATACTGAAAACACCATCAAGTATTTTGGGAATCGGATGATCGAACTTGGGATTAAACCTGAATTGGAAGTTTTCGACAAGAGTATGATTGACATGGCTCTTCGTCTTCATAAAAAAGGGTATATAAAGAGCCCTATGCACTTCGATCTGGTGATGGGAGTAAATGGCGGTATCACTGGCGATTTACGTGATTTTGTATTCCTGCGCGAAAGCCTCCCGTCTGATGCAACCTATACCGTTGCAGGAGTCGGTCGTTTTGAATTCACCCTCGCTGCCGCGGCTATCATAGATGGAGGCCACGTCAGAGTAGGACTTGAGGATAATGTATATATCAGTAAAGGAGTACCTGCCAGATCGAATGGAGAACTTGTCGAGAAAGTAGTACGCCTGGCAAAGGAGTTTGGCCGTGAAATCGCTACTCCTGCTGAAGCAAGGAAAATACTTGGATTAGCCTAACATAGTATCCAAAACGAAATTTATAGATCTGTTTTTAAGCAAATAAATAATTAAAAATTACCAATAGACTATCATGAAAAAAGGAAACAAATACGGAATTCACCGTGTAATAGAACCAAAAGGCGTTTTACCGCAACCGGCCAATAAGATCGACAACAACATGGATGAAATATATGATAATGAGATTCTGATAGACGTTCAGACACTCAATATCGATTCTGCCAGTTTTACCCAGATTGAGGAACAGGCAGGAGGAGATCATTCAAAAATTGCCGGAATTATGCTTGATATTGTTGCCAGGCAGGGTAAACACCGCAATCCCGTTACAGGTTCAGGTGGTATGTTGCTCGGAACCGTTGAGAAAATAGGAGATGCTCTTAAAGGAAAGATTGACCTGAAGGAAGGTGACAGGATCGCAACACTGGTAAGCCTTTCACTTACACCTCTCCGTATTGATAAAATAAAAGAGATCCGGAGTGATATTGATCAGGTAGATATAGATGGGAAAGCCATTCTTTTTGAAAGCGGCATCTATGCTAAAATCCCGGATGATATGCCTGCAACTTTGGCGCTGTCTGCTCTGGATGTCGCAGGGGCTCCGGCACAAACAGCTAAGCTTGTAAAACCAGGCGATACAGTACTTATTATCGGAGCCGGTGGTAAATCAGGTATGCTGTGTTGCTATGAAGCGAAGAAAAGAGCAGGAGTTACAGGAAAAGTTATCGGGCTCTGCCATAGCGAAAGAAGCACTAAACGCCTGATTGAACTTGGTTTCTGCGATCACGTATTCGCAGCAGATGCAACACAACCTGTTGCTGTTCTTGAGAAAATTGAAGAACTCACCAATGGGCATATGGCTGATGTGACCATCAATAATGTTAATATCACGGATACTGAGATGACCAGTATTCTTTGCACAAAGAACGATGGTGTTGTATACTTCTTCTCTATGGCAACCAGTTTCACCAAGGCTGCCTTAGGTGCCGAGGGTGTTGGGAGTGACGTTACCATGATTGTTGGAAACGGTTATACAAAAGGTCACGCTGAAATAACATTGCAATTACTTCGCGAAAGTGAAAAACTTCGCAAAGTATTCACTGAATTATACGCATAAACATCATACGGGTGTAGTGAATCAACTACACCCGTAACAATATTTTGTCAGGAAATATGGAAAAAGGATGCCGATATGGAACCCATCGGGTCAGAGAGCCACAGGGAACATTACCCCAACCAGCTCTTCGGCTTGATAACACCATGGAAATATACGACAACGAGGCACTTATCTCCGTAAGCACGCTCAACATCGATTCTGCCAGCTATACCCAGATCAGGCAAACCTGCGACAGTGATGCAGAAAAGATGAAAGCGATGATACTTGATATTGTAGCAACCCGGGGAAAAATGCAAAACCCTGTAACAGGTTCAGGTGGTATGCTCCTTGGAACCATTAGGGAAATAGGTCCAAATTTCCATAACAAAACGTTGAAGAAAGGCGATAAAATTGCCACACTTGTTTCATTATCTCTCACTCCGCTCAAAATACACAAGATCAATCATCTTGACCCTGATTCAGATCAGGTCGATGTAGAGGCAGAAGCCATACTCTTCGACAGCGGGCTGTTTGCGAAACTTCCGGAAGATATCCCTGAAAAACTGGCATTAGCGGCTCTTGATGTTGCCGGAGCCCCTGCCCAGGTCGACAGATTAGTGAAGGAAGGCGATGTTGTATGTATAATAGGAGGAGGAGGAAAATCAGGGGTTTTGTGTTGTTATCAGGCCATGAAAAATGCAGGGCCCTATGGTCGGGTTATTGTGGTTGAATACAATGAAACAAATGCCCAGAGAATCCGTGATCTCCATTTAGCAACCGACGTCATTGTAGCTGATGCTACCAATGTTATGGATGTATATAATAAGGTTAAAGCTATTACGGGAGAAAGAGGTTGTGACGTTACTATAAATAATGTGAATGTCCCCTCTACCGAAATGACCTCAATCCTTATCACCAAGGGACAAGGGTGTGTATATTTCTTTTCGATGGCTACCAGCTTTACCAAAGCAGCGCTTGGAGCAGAAGGAGTTGGAAAAGATATTAGCCTTATTGTCGGTAACGGTTATGCTAAAGGGCATGCTGACCTAACCCTGAATATAATACGGGAATCAAAACCCATTCGCGAATTGTTTGAGAAAATATATGTTTAGAATAAAAAATCACCCATGGTAAATAGCAGAAGACAAGAGATGTTCCCTAACGTCACCGACGAACAATGGAACGATTGGAAATGGCAGGTTCGTAACCGCATTGAAACGCTGGATGAACTGAAGAAATATATCAACCTCACACCAGAAGAAGAAGAAGGGGTTGCTAAGTCGCTGGCAACACTTCGCATGGCAATTACCCCTTATTATATGTCGCTTATCGATCCGAATGATCCAAATTGTCCGGTTCGCAAACAATCTATTCCAACAGGTGCCGAAACGCATCAGGCTGCTGCTGATTTGCTGGATCCTTTGCATGAAGACGAAGACTCCCCGGTACCAGGACTCACGCACAGGTATCCCGACCGTGTACTGTTTCTTATTACTGACATGTGCTCAATGTACTGCCGTCACTGCACCCGAAGGCGTTTTGCAGGACAGCATGATGCAGCCACACCTGAAACAAATATTGATAAAGGAATCGAATACATTGCCAATACACCACAGGTACGCGACGTACTTCTTTCTGGTGGTGATGCCTTGTTGATCAGCGACAATAAATTGGAAAGCATTATAAAACGCTTACGTGCAATTCCCCACGTCGAGATTATCAGAATTGGTTCTCGTACCCCGGTAGTCTGCCCGCAGCGTATTACTGATGATTTGGTAAATATGCTTAAGAAATACCATCCAATATGGCTCAACACTCACTTCAATCACTCCAATGAAATTACGCCTGAGTCCATAGAGGCATGCAACAAAATGGCAAATGCAGGTATTCCGCTGGGGAACCAGAGCGTACTTCTACGTGGGGTGAATGATTGTGTTCATGTCATGAAACGACTGGTTCACGATCTTGTGAAAATGAGGGTAAGGCCATACTATATCTATCAGTGTGATTTGTCTATGGGACTCGAACATTTTCGCACTCCTGTTTCTAAAGGTATCGAAATCATAGAGGGTTTACGAGGCCATACATCCGGGTATGCTGTTCCTACATTTGTAGTTGATGCCCCGGGAGGAGGAGGAAAGACACCAGTTATGCCTCAATACGTAGTAAGCCAGGCACCTGGAAAGATAGTCCTTCGCAACTTTGAAGGTGTCATTACGACCTACACCGAACCGATGGATTATCATAACGAATGCCACTGCAAGGATTGTGAAAAACCAATTCTTGAAGGTGTTGCAGGACTCTTACAAGGTAACCGGCTTGCTATTGAACCGGATGAACTACCCCGGAAAAATCGCCACGCGAAACATTAAACATGCCTTTTACCAGTGACATACTAAATTATGGAAGTCTCTCCATTGTAGGTGTAGAAAAGAATACAGGAAAAACCGAATGTCTTAACTACATCATCCGACGCCTTCGTGACAAGGGTATATCAATTGCCCTTACTTCGATAGGTGTCGACGGGGAAACCTGTGATCAGGTCACTGGGACAAGGAAACCGGAGATAGAGATCTTTAAACCGATGTTATTTGTAACGTCAGAGAGCCATTACCGTCAACGACGATTTCTGGCAGAGATACTTGATGTTTCTGGACGCACCACTGCATTGGGGCGCCTGATTACTGCCCGTGCTCTTGAATCTGGAAAGGTTATGTTATCAGGACCATCAGATACAATCTCTCTGAAGAAACTAATTGCTGAACTTAAAACGTTGGGAGTTAAAATTACTCTGGTAGATGGGGCATTATCAAGAAAAAGTATCGGATCACCGGCTATTACAGATGCAATGATTCTCACTACCGGAGCAGCCTGGTCAGCCAACATTCCTACGTTAGTAAGAAAGACAACCTTTATCTGCGACCTTATAGCATTACCCTCGATTAATCCTGATCTTCGTGACCGGCTTTTGCCGGTCCATTCGATCCATTCAATCGATGAAAAAGGGATGGTGACCAATCTGCAAATAAACTCCCTTTTCGGAATAGACCAGAAAGAGGTTGATTTGTTTCATCATGGGTATACTTTATTTGTTCCCGGTGCTGTAACCGATAAACTGCTTAACCATTTGAAAGTGCTCAAAGAAGCCTCCAGAATCAAACTTATCGTTAGAGACTTTACTAAGATTTTCGCCTCACCGGAAGTGTATACACAGTTTATTCAACGGGGTGGTACTATTGAGGTTCTCATCAAGACAAAGCTGATTGCACTATGTATAAACCCATCAGCACCAAATGGAACAGTGCTTAACTCAGAAAGATTACGAGAAGCATTAAAGGAAAAAATAAACCTACCGGTTTGGGATGTTCGGAAACTGGCTGGTTGACCAGCAAAACAGGATACCTGATATGTTGCAACTCAAAAATGCTATAGAAGAACTGGAAAGCCTGCGATTTATTATCGAATCGCTTCCTCTGCAATCTGCCCCCTCAAGGCGATATGTACTGGCTTTGAACTGGATGACTGAGCCAGAAACAATCACGCTGGAGCTGTCGCAAGTGGCTTCTTCTCTGCAATTTCTGGAGGCAAATGAACCTCTTTTATCAGATATAAGGTCTAATCTGGCGCAGATAAAAGATATCAAAGGAACCCTGAGAAACATCAAGACCGGAAGCACCCCTGATGACATCGAACTCTTCGAATTAAAACACTTCTGGCTTCTCGCCGATAACATTCAATACCTACTGTCAGGCGTTGAGATTAAACTGATAAACCTCCCGGAATTAGAGCCAGTTATGAGAATTCTTGATCCTGAAGGATCCAGGATTCCGACATACTACATCTGTGACCGTTATGACGAAGAACTTGCCCAATTAAGAAAATCCTGTTACAATGCTCATCAGCTTGGCAATTATAATCTCGAAGAACAACTGAGGGAAGCTGCCCTTCAACGCGAAGAGGTTGTCAGGCAACATATCGGAGATCAACTCCATGCTAACTATGATTCGCTCAGGCAGGCTATGGATCAATTGGTGAGGCTTGATATTTTACTGGCTAAAGCTATACTTTTCAGACAGTGGGGATTTACTAACCCTGAACTCTCTGAAAAAGAGATTACTGATTACCAGGGCCTGTTCAATCCATTAGTAAAGAAGTCGCTTGAAGACAAAGGAGGACACTTTCAACCTGTTGATATCTCCTTTGGACATAATCCTACGATAATCACAGGGGCCAATATGGCTGGTAAAACTGTTCTGCTTAGAACAGTTGCCTTGTCGCAATTTCTCGTTCAGTTTGGTTTTTTTGTCCCGGCCACTAAAGCAATTATCAGTCTTGTTGATCATGTTATGTTATCAGTTGGTGACAAGCAATCTGAGTTACAGGGATTATCGTCGTTTGGTGCGGAAATGGTTCGAATTAACGAGATTATTCAAACCATCCGTTCAGGGAAGAGAGTACTGGCGCTGATTGATGAACCAGGACGGACAACAAACCCGACAGAAGGACTGGCTATTGTAAAGTCAATTGTTGAACTGTTTGAAGCAAAGAGGGTACCTGGATTAATAACCACTCATTACAACGGCATTGATTTTTCCTGTAAAAAACTCCGTGTAAAAGGATTTTCAGGGGTTCCACTCCCCGAAAATATTTCAATCAGGGATCTCATCCATTACCTTGACTATAACTTGACAGATGACACCTGTGAGAGTCAACCACATGAAGCTCTCCGAATAGCAGGTATTTTAGGTGTAGATAACGAATTGTTAGAACTAGCGCATCAATATGTGCTTGAACAAGAACGAATTAAAAATCATCAAATTAAATCAAATTAATTTCAATCAATGCAAAAGAGCAAATTGGGGATAGACTTCGGCAAAGTTGAACGGGCCCGGTCTGTAGCCCGGAACATTGCACTCGATGTACAGGTGTTTGTTGATAAATATACCACAGTAGCTGTTGAAAGGACATTATGCCGGCTGTTGGGTATTGATGGGGTAAACAAAGATGAAGCCCCTCTTCCAAATATCGTTGTTGATCACATCAGAAGGAATAACGGACTTGGTGAAGGTGTCATGTTCTGGCTGGGCAATGCAGTTATTGAGACCGGATTATCACCGCAACAAATTGCAGAAGAAATTGACTCAGGTAAGCTTGACATTACCCGGCTAAAAATTCATTCTGAAGAAGCTATTCTTACAGCATTAAAACCGTGGATCGAAGCCAGCCTGAACCGTATAAAGGAGCGCCGTGAACGCCGTGAAAAATATCTTTCAACCATTGGAGAAGGTCCGCGTCCTTATATTTATGTGATCGTAGCAACCGGAAACATTTATGAAGATGTAGTTCAGGCACAGGCAGCAGCCCGCCAGGGTGCTGACATTATTGCAGTGATCAGGACTACAGGCCAAAGCCTGCTGGATTATGTTCCATTTGGTGCCACTACTGAAGGCTTTGGCGGAACCTACGCTACCCAGGAAAACTTCCGTATCATGAGAACAGCCCTCGATGAGGTAAGTGAGGAGGTTGGTCGTTATATCAGATTGTGTAATTATTGCTCAGGTCTCTGTATGCCCGAGATTGCAGTTATGGGCGCACTGGAAGGATTGGATGTGATGCTTAATGATGCCCTTTATGGAATTCTATTCCGGGATATAAATATGCAGCGTACGCTCGTTGACCAGTACTTTTCGCGCATTATCAACGGATTTGCAGGCGTAATCATCAATACAGGTGAAGATAACTATCTGACCACGGCTGACGGCTTCGATGAAGCTCATACAGTACTGGCTTCAGACCTGATTAACGAACAATTGGCACTTCTGGCCGGCCTGCCCGAAGAACAGATGGGACTTGGACACGCTTTTGAGCTCAATCCCGAACTTGAGAATGGATTCCTCTACGAGTTGGCACAGGCACAAATGACCCGTGAAATCTTCCCGAAAGCTCCGCTGAAATACATGCCCCCTACCAAATTTATGACAGGCAATATTTTCCGGGGCCATATTCAGGATGCGCTCTTTAATGCGGTAAGTATATGGACCGGACAGGGAATCCAATTATTGGGCATGCTGACCGAAGCAATTCATACTCCATTCATGAGTGATCGGTATTTATCGATTGAAAACGCGAGATACATTTTCAGCAACATGAAAAATATCGGGGATGAAGTTGAATTCAAAGAGGATGGTATTATCCGTAACAGAGCTAAATTTGTAGTAGAAAGAGCATTATCTCTTCTTGAAAACATGGAAAAAGAGGGATTGTTTACTGCTTTGGAAAAGGGATTGTTTGCCGATGTTAAACGTCCGCGCAACGGGGGAAAAGGGTTGGACGGAGTAGCCCGGAAAGAAAATAATTATATCAATCCGTTTATTGCAATTATGAAAGGAGGATCATCATTATGAGTGGCGGACTTTACTCAACCGAGTCGCGTGAATTTGACAAAACACTCGACCTTACACAACTGAAGCCATATGGCGATACGATGAATGACGGCAAGACCCAGCTTAGCTTTACATTACCTGTTTCAGCAAGTGATGAAGCAACAGAGGCTGCCAAGCAACTTATGAAAAAGATGGGGTTCGAGAACCCTCAGGTAGTCTTTTTCAAAGAGCTGGCACCCGGATTCACATTCTTCAATTGCTATGGGAACAGTGTTCATGCTGTTGATTACACGGTTATACATGTCCCAAAAGTTACCTCAACCAAAATGGACATGCAGGAAACAGATGATTTTATTAAGGAGAATATTGGTCGGAAAATAGTGGTTATCGGAGCAAGTACAGGGACTGATGCCCACACTGTCGGTATTGATGCTATCATGAACATGAAAGGCTATGCAGGACATTATGGCCTTGAACGATATGAAATGTTTGATGCACTCAACATGGGGAGTCAGGTTCTCAACGAGGACTTTATCGCTAAAGCCATTGAACTGAAGGCAGATGTTCTGCTGGTTTCACAAACCGTAACGCAAAAGGATGTTCATATTAAAAACCTGATTGAACTTGTTGAACTTCTTGAAGCTGAAGGGATGCGCGATAAAGTCATCCTGGTTTGCGGCGGGCCTCGTCTGTCGCACGAGCTTGCCAAAGAACTGGGATATGATGCCGGTTTTGGGATGAACGCTTATGCCGACGATGTTGCATCCTATATTGCCTCTGAAATGGCAAACAGAATTAAACATAAGGATTAAATCAATCATCAAAATAAAATAATAATCTATGGATAAAGATCAAATCCGTGAAGTCATTGCCAGGCGTGCAGCATTGGAATTGCACGATGGTGATGTTGTAAATCTGGGAATTGGATTACCCACATTTATTCCCAACTATCTGCCCAAGGATGTACATGTTATTCTGCAATCAGAGAATGGCCTGCTCGGAATGGGCCCTATGCCTGATGATTGCAACAGGGATGAAAACCTTGTAAATGCTGGTGGAAACTATATTTCTGCCAACCCGGGGGCATCCTCATTCGATAGTGCTACCTCATTTGGGATTATTCGCGGGGGGCACGTAGATGTGACCGTACTCGGGGCTTTGCAGGTGGATGAAAAAGGAAATCTCGCTAATTGGATTATACCCGGAAAGCTCACCCCCGGAATGGGAGGAGCCATGGATCTGACCACCGGTGCAAAAAGAGTTATCCTTGCTATGGAACACACTGCCAAAGGAAACCATAAAATACTTAAAGAATGCACATTACCGCTTACAGCAGCTGGTGAAGTTAACATGATTATTACCGAAATGGGTGTTATGGAAATAACATCAGAAGGAATAGTACTGAAAGAGATTCATCCCGATTTTACAGTAGAACAGGTGCAGGAAGCCTCCGGTGCCACCCTCATCATTTCTCCTGATCTTTGCTCTATGAAGAACTAGTTGGAAAATAAATTTAAATAGTAAAAAAATTATGAAAGTATTTCTGGTAGCTGCAAAACGTACGGCCATTGGTAAATTCATGGGGATGATCTCCGGTGTTCCAGCCGCTGATCTGGCCGCAACTGTTATCAAAGCCATCGTGGACGAGACCAAAATCGATCCGTCAAAGATTGATGAAGTAATCGTGGGAAACATCCTCATGGCAGGACAAAAACAGGGCATCGCCCGCCAGGCTGCTATTAAAGGTGGCATTCCGGCTTCCGTTCCTGCATGGGGTGTCAACATGATTTGCGGCAGTGGGATGAAGTCAATCATGACTGCTGTAAACAACATTAAAGCCGGAGAAGCCCGCCTGGTATTAGCAGGTGGCACCGAAAATATGTCATCGGCTGGTTATGTATTGCCCGGAACAGTGCGTAATGGCATGAAAATGGGTGATTTTCATGCCGTTGACCACATGGTAAGCGATGGTCTTACTGATGCTTTTGAGGGATATCATATGGGTATTACGGCAGAAAATGTAGCTGAACGCTACACGATCAAACGTGAAGACCAGGATGAATTTTCTTTCGCCTCACAGCAGAAGGCGATTGCAGCCATCGACGGAGGACGGTTTAAAGATGAGATTGTTCCAATAGAAATCAAATCAAAAAAAGAGACCATTATCTTCGATACCGATGAGTTTCCAAATCGTACTACTTCTCCGGAAAAACTAGCCGGATTACGTCCTGCCTTCAAAAAAGATGGTACGGTAACAGCTGGTAACGCCTCCGGGATTAATGACGGAGCCTCCTTCGTACTGGTTGCCTCAGAAGACGCCGTTAAAGAATTCGGATTAAAACCTTTGGCTGAAGTTGTCGCTGTGGGACAGGGGGGTGTAGAACCATCCGTCATGGGATTGGGACCTGTACCGGCAATCGCCAACGCTTTAAAGAAAGCCGGGCTGAAACTGACCGACATTGATGTACTGGAGCTTAATGAAGCATTTGCCGCGCAATCTTTAGGTGTTATCAGCCAGCTTTGTGCAGATCACGGTGTTAAAAAAGATTGGTTTGACCAACACTGTAACCTCAATGGAGGAGCGATTGCGCTGGGACATCCGATCGGAGCTTCCGGAAACAGGATTACAGTCTCACTGGTGCACGAAATGAAGCGTAATGGCCACAAACTGGGCATGGCTTCTCTTTGCATCGGTGGAGGAATGGGAACGGCTGTTATATTGAAGAATATCCAATAATCGCCACGGAGATTAATCTCCCCAAATAACTATAGATAATCGGCCGGAATACCGGCCATCAACAACGGACGCTTTACATCCCCTGCTATTGACAGCAGGGATGTGAACGCGTCTTTTTAATTTTTAAAAAATCAGAAAATGGATTTTAACCTATCAAAAACGCAAATACTTTTTCAGCAGATGATCCATCAGTTTGCAGAAAAAGAAGTAAAACCACTTGCGGCTGAAGTCGATGAGATGGAAAGGTTTCCTCTCGAAACAGTACAAAAAATGGGGCCTGTTGGTATCATGGGGATACCAATACCGGTAGCTTACGGAGGTGCAGGTGGAGATACGCTGCTTTATACAATGGCCATAGAGGAATTATCAAGAGCATGTGCAACCACCGGGGTTATTGTTTCAGCTCATACATCGCTGTGCGCAGTACCGATTCTGGAGTATGGCAATGAAGAACAAAAACAAAAATACCTGCCACGTCTCGCAACTGGAGAATGGATAGGAGCTTTCGGACTAACCGAGCCAAATGCTGGGACAGATGCCTCTGCCCAACAGACTACAGCAACTCCCGAGGGCGACTCATTTATCCTCAATGGATCCAAAATATTCATTACCAATGCCGAATACGCGCATGTATACATCATCATGGCAATGACTGACCGGTCGAAAGGGACCAAGGGAATAACCGCTTTTATTGTTGAAAAAGGTACACCAGGTTTCTCGATCGGGAAAAAAGAGAAAAAAATGGGAATCAGGGGTTCGGCAACTTGTGAGCTCATTTTCGAAAACTGTCGTATTCCCAAAGAGAATCAACTGGGTAAAACCAATGAAGGATTCAAAATTGCCATGAAGGGGCTGGATGGTGGCCGAATAGGAATTGCTGCTCAGGCACTTGGAATTGCACAAGGGGCTCTGTCTGAAACTGTAAAGTACGTGAAAGAGCGCAAACAGTTTGGTAAACCATTATCAGCCTTCCAAAACACGCAGTTTCAACTTGCCGACATGGAGACTCGTGTCCAGGCTGCCAGATGGCTGGTTTACAGGGCTGCTTCACTCAAGGATCAAAAAGTAAACTTCTCTTCTGAGGCAGCCATGGCCAAACTGTTTGCAGCCGAGGTTGCCATGGAAGTTACAACAAAAGCTGTGCAGTGCCATGGTGGATATGGCTATACCAGGGAGTACCCGGTGGA
The DNA here is from genome assembly GCA_003250395.1 of Bacteroidota bacterium. Taxonomy (GTDB): domain Bacteria; phylum Bacteroidota; class Bacteroidia; order Bacteroidales; family TTA-H9; genus GWE2-42-24. The sequence goes on from QKGM01000030.1 coordinate 28,985, forward strand.
ACGAATGATGCGCGATGCCAAGATTACCGAAATATATGAAGGCACCTCAGAGGTTCAGCGTATGGTTATATCCGCCAAACTACTTAAATAAGGAGCATTACCAGCTGTTTAGTGTTTTAAAATCTACAGAAAATGAAAATTGTTGTTTGTATTAAACAGGTGCCAGACACCACCGAGATAAAAATAAACCCGGTCACCGGAACTTTAATCCGTGACGGAGTTCCCAGTATTATGAACCCCGATGACAAAGGAGGCCTTGAATTGGCCCTGGAACTCAAAGAAAAATATAATGCACATATCACCGTAATCACCATGGGGCCACCTCAGGCCGATACCATTCTGAGGGAAGCCATGGCGATGGGCGCAGACAGAGCTATACTACTCACCGACAAACGATTTGCAGGCGCTGATACATTGGCTACCTCCCACGCTTTGGCCGGTGCCTTACGTAAGCTCGATTTCGACCTGCTTATCACGGGCCGCCAGGCTATTGATGGTGATACCGCCCAGGTAGGGCCTCAGATTGCCGAACACCTTGGCCTGCCGCAGGTTACCTACCTCTGCGACCTGTCTTTTGATGGAAAAAGGACCTTTACACTAACCCGTGAAATTGAAGAAGGGTATCAGCTACTTGAGGCCGAAGCTCCCTGTCTGGTTACCGTACTGGCTTCTGCCCGTAATCCCCGCTATATGAGGGTCAGGGGGATTGTAGAAGCCTATAGCCGCGAAGTTGAAACATGGGGATTCGATCAAATTGAAGTAAACGAAGAATACCTCGGACTGAAAGGATCGCCAACTCAGGTGAAGAAAGCTTTTGCCAAAGACATGAAAGCACCTGGTTCGGTATATGAAGCAGAGCCGGAAGAAGCTGTCGGGATCATTATCAGTAAACTGAAAGAAAAATTCATCATCTGATAATCAGACAACTGCTCTGGGGAGGTCAACGTATCTACCCTACTCCAGGCTTTGTAATCTGTTAACTTATTTAATCTCAAAAAGAAATGAAAAAAGAAAATAATACCGACGTGTTTGTATTCATCGAGCAACGCGAAGGACAAATACAAATGGTATCACTCGAATTACTCGGGAAGGCCAGGCAACTGGCCGACATGCTAAACCAGAAAGTGATCGCCGTATTAGCAGGTTTTCACATCCATGAACATGCACCCTCGCTGATTCATTGCGGTGCCGACCATGTCCTGGTTGCCGATGCCCCGGAATTGGAACACTATACCACCGAACCCTATGCCCAAACCCTTGCCCGCGTAATCGAAGTATATAAACCATCAATCCTTCTGATTGGTGCAACCACCATAGGACGTGATCTTGGCCCCCGTTTGTCAGCACGCTGCCATACAGGCCTTACTGCCGATTGTACAAGGCTGGATATTGGAGATGACGGCCATTTATTAATGACCCGTCCCGCGTTTGGAGGCAATCTCATGGCTACTATCGTTTGCAGGGCCCACTACCCACAGATGGCTACAGTTCGTCCAGGCGTAATGCGCCGCTGTGATCACGATGAAAACCGCGTCGGGAATATCGAGCATATCACGATCCCTTTCGACCATAGCAAATTTGGTGTCAGGCTCATTAAAACAGTGAAACAGAGCAAAGGGAAAATCGACATAACACAAGCCCGTATTCTTATTAGCGGAGGACGAGGTGTAGGCTCAGCCGAAGGGTTCGAAAAACTTACTGAACTGGCAAAGGTGCTTAAAGCAGAGGTATCTGCTTCACGCGCACTTGTTGATGCCGGGATTACAGATCACAACCGGCAGGTAGGGCAAACCGGGAAAACCGTGAGGCCCGACCTGTATCTGGCATGTGGTATCAGCGGAGCAATACAACATCTGGCCGGGATGGAAGAATCAGATTTTATCGTCGCTATCAACAAAGACAAAGGTGCTCCAATCTTCCAGGTAGCCGATGTCGGTATTGTTGGCGATGTAAACCGAATCATCCCGCTGCTTACAGAACGGATGAAACGGTAAAGTCATCACCGGGAATTCTGATTGGTTCCTACGAACCGATACCTCCTGCAAAACTTGAAACCGGAATAAAATACCTTTAGTAAGGTCAATCGATACTACGCAAAATAGTATTGATTGGCCTTACCGATTGTTCATGATGCCTTAAAACTTCTGCTCCCCGGGTATTGAAATTACAAAAACGTTTAAATACAGCCAATCAAAGGGTTTTGGCTGACTGAAAAGATTGAACCGTCACTCATGAATACTTTAGGGAATGGGAATACTAGTTTTCTGCCAGTACTTCGGTTCGCGCTGAGGTAAAGTAATTATAACATGTAAATCTACCTGCCCCGGATGATTCTTCGGGGCGCACCATGATTGCTGCCCGCTTCGTGCATGTTTCCAAACCGGTATCAGTTTTTTACTACATATAGTTTAGCGAAAATGCAAGGAGTAAGACAATTGCTAACCTGACGTGCCTCATTCCCCTATGGCGATACCATTTATATTGATGTTAGATTTAACACTTATCTGTGATCTGGTATAATTTCTGTTTCATTAATCGGGAAGCCGGGTTAACCGGTATGGGTTTTGCCCTGATCATAACAAGGCTGTAACCAGGCCGGGACGAACAGATACAAGTATTGTGCCACGATTTACACATAGTTAGCTTTCGTACATATATATTATCTACCATAGTTACAGTAAACATAGTCTTTTCATAAGAAAAACCCGAATTTGCTCCCTCTTTGGTCTATCTTTTCCAGGACTTCGATAAAAACAGATACACAAACAACACATAATCAATCGTTTAAAAATAATCAATTTGTGATTTTTGGCACAATATATTTTTTAAAAAAAAGCTGAAAATTTTATAAAAAGGGGTGAAAACCAATCATCACTTGCCGTCTAAAATGTGGAATTTGATCAATATATGGATATACCTGATGACAAAATCTACTTTATGAACTCAACAAGTGATACACAATACAGGACTCTGGCATATCATAGCCAGGGAAAAAAGATAGTGAATTACAGCAGATTACTTTGATAATGCTAATTTGAATCCAATAAATTTCAATCCTTTCATCTATGTTATGAATAGTTTCATAATTGGAAGGCGTCAGACAACACATCCGGAAGTATAGCAACCATCACAGAGTCGTGTTCCCCCATAAAAAACACTTCCGGAAGACTACATTATTTCGTTTAACTGACCTCAGTCCGAAATAAAAAATTTATCCGGATATGTTTACTATATAAAATATTTATACCTTTGTTTCGTAATTTTACGAAATACGAAATGAGAGATAAATATACTGATATTCAAAATCAGACAGCGAGATTCGCCAAAGCATTAGGGCACCCGGTAAGGATTCAGATAATGGAGATACTTGCCGGGCAGAACTGTTGTTACAGTGGTGACCTTTGTGAAGAACTCCCGATTGCGCGCAGTACCCTGTCGCAACACCTCAACGAACTAAAAGATTCAGGATTGATTCAGGGAGAACTGAATCCCCCGAAGATCAAGTATTGTATTAACCGCGAGAATTGGCTATTGGCACAACAATTGTTCTCCCGTCTGTTTGAACTTAAATTGAATGATAACGGAGGATGTAAACTTTAACAGAAACATTATATACTAACCCTAATCAAAAAAACCAATGTCAAAAAAGATTGTCGTTCTGGGGACAGGATGTCCCAAATGCAAACAGCTTGAAAAACTTGTCATCGACTTTACCAACGAACATGCAATTGATGCTGATGTTACCAAAGAGACTGACATAATGAAAATTATGAACTACGGCGTAATGAGCACCCCGGGACTGGTGGTAGATGGTAAAGTTGTAATGAGCGGCCGGCTTCCGACACGGGAAGAATTGACCAAATTAATCGGATAAAACAGTTAATCACAAATCAAATAAAGACAACCATGCGTAAACTATTGCTATTTTTCCTGTCTGTAACAACGGCCTTTTCATTCATGGCTGCGCAGGGACAGACTGAATCAAAGATTACAAAAAAGATAGATGTTTACTATTTTCACGGTAACCATCGTTGCCCTACCTGCAATGCCATAGAAAAGGAGACACGGGCACTTCTGGACAGTACCTTCAGCACCCGGATGAAAGATGGTGTTATTAAGCTCCATGTTCTCAACCACGAAGAAGATAAGAATGAAGCACTTGTAAAAAAATATGAAATTTGGGGATCAAGCCTTCTGTTGGTCGACGCTAAAGGTAAAGTTATTAACCTGACGGAAATGGCTTTTGCCAATGCCCGCAATGATGCCCCCAATTTCAGGAAGAAACTAAAAGCCGAGATCAATAAGCTTTTGAAATAAGAACAAATGGAGTTTCTTCAGAATCTGTTGGATAACACAGAGTGGCCGGTAATGTCGGCCTTCCTGTTGGGGCTGATGACAGCAGTCAGCCCCTGCCCTCTTGCCACAAATATTACGGCCATAGGCTATATAGGCCGGGATATTGACAACAGGAAAAAGGTATTTTACAACGGGCTGCTATATACACTTGGCCGTGCTATCTCGTATACCGCCCTTGGTATGGCTTTGTTCTTCGGAGCCAGTATGTTTAAAGTGGCTTCATTGTTTCAGGGATGGGGTGAAAAATTGTTGGGCCCTTTGCTCATCCTGATTGGATTGTTGATGCTGGATGTTGTTACCTTTAAGTTTGCCAGTCTTTCGGGTCTCACGGAGAGAATCGGGAAGAGCAGTAAAAAGATGGGGATTTGGGGGCCGGTATTGCTCGGGATTGTTTTCGCACTGGCCTTTTGCCCATATAGTGGTGTTTTGTATTTCGGTATGCTGATTCCTATGACCATTTCATCTGCTTCGGGATTATGGTTGCCATTGGTTTTTGCCCTTGCAACCGGGCTTCCTGTAATTTTATTTGCCTGGATCATCGCCTATGCTGTAGGTAGTGTAGGGACACTTTATAATAGAATTAAAGTTTTTGAGCTATGGTCGCGCCGTTTAATCTCGGTATTATTTATTCTAACGGGAATCTATTTAATATCAATTACCTGGTTTTAAGACAACCTTGCCTGAGACCAATAAAGAACATTTAATTATTGATTATCCCTGATGATAAAAGAAGCCCCGATTCCCGACGAGGTACATCACTCTTTCAGGGCACCTTGTCATAATTAGTTAATTAGAAAATTATAATCCTGCTAAAAAAACAAGCAATGTCAGAATTACAAAAACCTGGTTTCATAATGTGCGTTTGTACTGGAAAATGTCCCGGTTTTTCACAGATGGATATATGGGATTTTATAAACAGAGTAAGGGTCGAATTACCCGTGGAATATGGTTTTATCCATCCGCAGTTATGCGAAGAAGACGGCGACAGATTTCTGAATGATTACCTTAAAGCTCACCGAAAGGTTGTGATTGGAGCATGTGCCCCAAACATGCAACGGAAAATGTTCAGGGATGCTTTTTCCGATGCCGGCCTCGATATAAACAAAGACCTGGTCTCTATAGACGTAAGAGATATGACAACCGATCAGGCATTTGATAAAATAAGTGCAGCAATTGAAAAGATGGAGGATACAAAATGAGTGAATCAACATTCATGGGGGTTCAGCGCGATAAAATTGACTGGAAACCGACAATTGATTATTCGAAATGCGATTACTGCATGGAATGCGTGAAATTTTGCCCTCATAAAGTATTTGAGGTGAACGAGGAAGAAGAAATAAAGCTGATTGTAAAAAACCCGAATAACTGTGTCGTTTTCTGCAGGGCTTGTTCAAAGACCTGTGGCCCTAATGCGATCACCTTCCCCGATAAAAATACAACCACCCAGATGATCAAAGCAATCAGGAAGGAGGAAAACAATGATTGATAATTGTGCCATTCTTCCATGCAACGGATTGGACAAGTGTGCCGGGGCAGTTTCAAGGGAGGTTGCAGTAAAACTCTGCGAGAACAACGCGAATGAGATAATATGCCCGGTCTTTTACAGGGTTGCTGAAGCGAAATACAACAAAATTGTTGGAGAACACCCCCTTATTGTCATTGACGGATGTCAGACACGTTGTGCCAGTAAGCTGGCAGCTGAGAAGAACCTCAGAGTTTTTAAAAAAATCACCATAACAGAAGAGGCTAAAAACCATAATATTGTCCTCTCAGGGGGACTGACTCCCGGGGAAAGTGATAAAGTACTGGTCGACCTGATTTTAAAAGGCCTTGTAAATGAACCTGAGAACAGTGGGCTGATATCAGATGTTCAGGATATATCCTGTAACTTCGACTACAACACCTTTCAAAACGGTAAATTTATTTTCAGAATCCCCAGGGGAGCGCAGATATATTTTAACGAGAATGATTGCTGGGCTTATGTTATTGGGAATCGGGCCAGGATTGGTGTTACCGACTTTGTTCAGCAAAACCTTTCCGACATCCTGTATTTTACTCCGCCTGAAATCGGCGCAGAGATAGACCAGTTTGGTGAAGCTGGTGAGATCGAATCATCCAAGTCGGTTTTTGAGATAGTATCACCGGTAACAGGTAAGGTAACCGCTGTTAACAGCATGCTTGAACAAAAGCCTGAACTCATTAATGAAAACCCGTACGAAACAGGCTGGGTTGCTGAAATAGAACTGACAGATTTCGAAAATGACAAAGAATTGCTGATAGGTTTTGATAAGTATTTTGAACTGGTTAAAAGAAAAGTGGAGGAACTAAATGGATAATAAAGTCAAAGTAATTCCATGTAGCGGAATTGGAAAAGTTTACGGACTGATTGCAAGAGAATCGGCACTGAAGACAGTAATTGAATTATGCCCCGAGAAATCAGAAACGGTATGCCTGGCATATATAGTAAGTGGAGATGAGGAGGTAAGGAAGAAAATGGAGAACTCCCGATGTATAACTGTTGACGGCTGTCCTAAAATGTGTGCCTCAAAAAATGTTGCAATAGCCGGAGGAGTTGTAGTAGAAGAATTTAAAGTTTTGGATACTGTGAAAGCTCATAAAGGAAAGAATTTCGGTATGCCGACATATCTTGAAGCCGACGGTGAAGTTGTTGTAGATGAAATCTCGGAGAAGATTGCCCGGATTATTAATGAAATTAACTAAGTGGAGGGAAATAAAATGAACGAATTAAAAGTTGGAGTTCTTTCATGTAGCGGAGAAGAATGCCTGGGCGGAACTATTTCAAGGCTGGCTACCAGAAAGGTACTGGAAGAATTAAAATTTGTAAAAACAGTGACACTCTGTTTACCACTCTATCTGGCAGGAGGAGAAGAAGAAAGAAACTTTGCCAAAGTATTTCCCACTATTTCAGTAGATGGATGCGATAAGCTTTGCGCTAAACGGAGTACAGAAAAATACAGTGGCAAGATCAGTGGTTCGATAGATGTATCAAAAATTATTGGCACAGAGAATGCTCTTAATTCCAGAATTATACGAAACAAGGATCTAAAACCCGAACATTATGAAATGGTTGATAAAGTGGCGGGTGAAATCGTGAAAGAGATCAGCCACCTCTCGCCTGATTCCTATTCCGGAAAATCATTTGGAGGTTGTGGCTGTGGTGGTGAATAATTAGCACGAAAATTGCATTGATTTTAATCAGGTAAATAACCTTATCAGGAAAATTCGCAGTTAATATAATTTAATAGGATGAACCAGGATTGAACCAGGAGAATACACCTATTGAAAAATGCTCAAAACGAAGTAACTGGTGCAGTATACCTATTCACAACCAATATTAATTAAATATGCCCTGCTATTTCGCCGCGGATATTCAATACGGTCATGTTCTCCATTCTAAAATCATCCCTGCCTTTATTCCTCAATTTCACATCATCTTACAAACCTTTATGCGACATACTTATTGTTTATTAGTACTTTTTACTCTCCTGTTGCTTTATAGCTGTACCGGCAAGGACAAATCAGATCCTGTTGTTACCGGTGCACTTAAAATCACCTCACTTAAAGCTACTATGGATACAGTGATGGCATGGGATACGACAAAAATCTCAGTTATAACCAATCTGCCCGCTACCCATATTAAATGGGAGGCAGATCATGGAACACTGATTGGTAGCGGAGCCACTATCACTTATTATGCCGGGATGTGTTGTATCGGAACAAATACCATCAAATGCCGGGTTGAAGGAGATGAAGGCATCGACACAGCAAGTCTGAGAATACACATAACCCCCTATATACCTTGAGAAAAACTGATAAATTGCTTTGCCTGGTCCTGTTGCTTATCTTTCAGCAACCTCATAGGGCAAAAGCACAATGTTGTGCTGCCGGAAGTCCTTCCAGTATTAATCCGGATATGAGAACACTGAAAACCGGGGATTTAACTTTTACCGCCGCCGTAAGGTATTCCAACTCGGAAGCCTATTTTGAAGGAGACAGAAAATTGAATATCAATCCGTTGATCACGAAGTCTGATTATCTGTTCAGTAGCTTGTCAGCAGGATATACATTCAGGCGGGGTGTGGAAATAAACGCCAGTGTTGGCTATTTTCTCAAAAAAGCTGAATACTACAAACTGGAAGGGCTCAACCTTTCAGATGGCTATGGCTTAAGCGACCTTTCTATCGGGTTCAGGGGATTGATATACCGAGGTGTCTCTTCAAGGCAACAGCTTTTTGGTATTGTTAATGTGACTTTTCCGACAGGCCAGTTCGATCTGGTCCGCGATGATGTTACGCTTCCCGTGCAGTTGCAACCTTCCTCCGGCGCTTTTAAATATCGTATCGGGTTACAATATTTAAAATCCCTGGCCGGGACGGGGATAGATATTTTCGTGCAGGGTGATGCAGAAATCTCATCGGGTATCAACTCCGAAAACTTCAATTACCATTATGGAAATCTTTACAGCCTGACAATCGGGGGATATCGTTCAATCAATAAGTATATTACGGTTGGGCTACATTCCAGAAGTGAATGGAGGGAAAAGTCAGACCGTGACAATGGAATCATCCTTGAATCGACAGGATTCAGGCAGGTAACATTGTGTCCTCTCTTTGCTGTTAAACTGTGGAGAAAGAGTTCAATCAGCATAATTCCGCAGATTCCGGTTTACAGGTATTATAATGGAATCCAGATGGCTAACAGTTGGTCGGGTTCTGCTTCTTTTACACTGAATATCTGATACTAAAGTCATGAAAGCATTTTTTCTGTACTTCACCCTGCTTATTTACTTTGTACCGGCAATAATGTTCCCGATCGATACATTAGCTCAGGGATCAACGATTCCACCGATTGAAATCAAAGACACTGACGGTGTCCGTCATAAACTTTCTGCTTGCCTGAAAACAGCAAAACCAAACATCATCATCCTATGGAAAGGGTGTTGTACAGACGGGATATCATTACTCGAAGAGATCAATGACTGGATTACAGACGAACAGGCAGATGTTGCTCTATTGGGAATCTCATGCGATAATATCCGGAATAACCGGAAAGTAATTGGACAGGTAAGAGCAATTGGATACGAGGGGCCCGTGCTCATTGACGAAAATCAGGATCTTGTCAGGATATTGGGAATAAGTGTATTTCCGGTAGTGTTAATCACCAATGGAGAAGGAACCATACTTTGGCGGCGTGAAGGTTATTCGCCATCAGTGATAGAAATGGTCAAAACCAGGATAAATGAACAATAACTGATGCGGTATTCAGAAATAATAAAACCGTCGTTACTGGTTTCGTTTATCGTTGCAATACTTCTATCCTGTTCAGACCCATCAGCTCAGAAAACCAGTGATAACAGCAGACTGGCCGGTGATTTTTCTGCTGATTCTGTTACGCTTATCTATTTACATCAGAAAAAAGGTTGCAAGACCTGCCGTGCTGTTTCAGAAGCAGTAAAGAGGGCTGCAATCCGGTTTAAAGGGTCTGGAGTAGCATTCGTTGAAACTGATATAAATTCAGCGAAAGGGGAAGTTCTGGCTGAGCATTTCAGGGTAAGCTTTGCCGGTTTACTGGTTTATCATCAGACTGGTGAGCAAAACAACTATACAAACATCACAAACGAGGCCTTTCAATTCGCTACAACCAATGCAGACAGTCTCGACAGGATTATAGAAAGGACAGTCAGTTCACATTTAGAAATGAAGAAAGAGTAAAACATTCTTTTTAGAAAACAAACCGCTCCGGATTCTTACACCCGGAGCGTTTATTGTATTCTAATGATTGCTGAAATACCGTCGTTTAAACCAAAACGCGAGGTTAACCAGCGCTATCATCACCGGAACTTCAACCAAAGGGCCGATAACTGCGGCAAAAGCTTCCCCCGAATTGATTCCGAAAACGGCAATGGCAACTGCAATTGCCAATTCGAAATTGTTACTTGCAGCCGTAAACGAGAGTGTGGTTGATTGGGCATAATCAGCGCCGACTGATTTGCTCATCACAAACGAAACTACAAACATCACAAGGAAATAGATGAGCATGGGAACAGCTATCAGGAGTACATCAAGAGGTATCTTCATAATAAACTCTCCTTTCAGTGAAAACATCACAACGATAGTGAATAAAAGCGCGATAAGGGTAAGCGGACTAATCTGAGGAATAAATTTTGTATGGTACCACTCCTTGTTTTTCACCCTGATAAGAATAAATCTGGTTAAAAATCCTGCAATAAAAGGGATTCCCAGATAAATAAACACACTTTCAGCTATCTGAGCAATGGTAATCGATCCTACCGATTCATTCACAGGTATACCAAACCATCCGGGTGCAATAGCGATGAAAAAATAGGCGTAAAGTGAGAAGAATAATACCTGAAACAAACTGTTCAGTGCTACCAGACCGGCAGCGTATTGCGCATCGCCTTTAGCGAGGTCATTCCACACAATTACCATGGCAATACAACGTGCAAGGCCAATTAAGATCAGGCCGTAAACATAAGGAAGGTTAGCATTATTCTCTCCTGGAAATAATTTAAAAAGCAATACAGCAAGAGCAAACATCAAAACAGGCCCTACAACCCAGTTCTGAAAAAGAGAAAGCGACAGCACCCTGGTATTACGAAAAACCTCACCTAACTCCTCGTATTTAACCTTTGCCAAAGGCGGATACATCATCACGATGAGTCCGATAGCTATGGGAATATTGGTTGTACCAGAAGAAAGGCTGCTCCAGAAAGAAGCTATTCCAGGGAATAACCATCCGGCCATTACACCTGCAAACATTGCCAGAAATATCCACAGGGTTAAATAACGATCAAGAAATTTAAGACCAGTTTTGCTTTGCATGACATAATAATTATTTAATTTTTAATGCCGATACCGTTATGCTGAAAATTCCTGTACCTGCCTCTTCCATCGCATCAATGTCATCGGCAGATAAATAATTCAGCAGTATCTCACGAGGTAGTACAACAGCTTTCTTTTTATGAACCGTAATACCATCAAATCCAGCCTCCTTTATAATTGCGAGATAATCGTCGATGGCAATTGCGCCTGAAACACATCCCACGTACATCTCGGCATCAGAAATCAGTTTCTCAGGAAGTTCACCCTGTATCACCACATCAGAAACACAAAAATGACCTTCCTTCTTCAGAACACGATGAATCTGCCGGAAAGCTTTATCCTTATCTGGTACCAGATTAAGGACGCAGTTTGAAACCACAACATCATAGGAATTATCGGGCAAAGGCATCTCTTCAATATCACCCTGAACAAACTCCACATTGGTGTAACCCATTTTTAAGTTGTTGGCACGGGCAAGTATAAGCATTTCGGATGTAAAATCAAGCCCGGTTACATGTCCGGTTTCGCCAACAATTGAACGGGCCACGAAGCAATCGTTTCCAGCTCCGCTACCAAGGTCAAGAACAGCATCACCAGACTTAATCCCGGCAAATTCTGTTGGCAGTCCACAACCAAGGCCTAAATCTGCATCAGGATTGTACCCTTCCATCCCTTTGTAATCGTCGTTGAATACGCTGTAATCCACTGTTGAACAGCAACTGCCAGCCCCACAACATGATGATTGATTACGGGCTTTTGACTGAGTTGCAATTTGCCCGTATTTCTTTTTTACAACATTT
>QKGM01000011.1 GCA_003250395.1 Bacteroidota bacterium
CATGAGAAATTTAAATAATTCATTGAACTAAATAGGGAATACAACCTTGCCCAACCCGATATTTTATCTTTTGTAAAGCTATTTAAACCAAGGCCTCCCAATGAATTTTCAAAACTATATGCAAGATAATCCAACATATCAAAGAAATTCTGAGTCAGAACAGAACGATGTTGTCCGGCCAATCCGGCATATTGCGACACATGCAATAATTCATACCCCACAGTAAAGAACAATTGTTTTGCACCTGAAAAGGCTAAATTACGATTAAAATAAACAAAAAATTTCCCAGCTAATTCTCCTGATATTGCATAAGATGTAGTCTTTGCTGAAGCAGATGCCCCATTGATATCCATAACCAGATGTACATCATCTGGGACGTTTTCGACAGTAAAGACCTTAGCATAATCCATTGGTGCAACTTTAAACAACGCATTCTGAGCATCGGATAGCCATTGGTCTGTAACATCTATAGGGTCTCCTTCATTAACACCAAATTCCAAGCATCCTTTTCTAGAAATTATTAGTTTTCTCAGATACTGTATTCTTCCAATTCTTAAATGGATTAAACCAATGTTTTAAAACACTTAATCGTGTTTAATCTGAAGAGTTCCCGGGGGAGGTGCAGGTTGACTTGTAAAATGCATTTGCCCGCTGTCGGTACAACCATTGGCAGTACTTACAACTACACTGTAGGTCCCTGTATTATAGACAACAATAGTACGTGTGGTTGCCCCTGTATTCCAATTGTATATAAAGCCGGGGCCGGCACCTGCATCAAGTATAACCGATTCTCCCGCGCATTTGATTAAATCCGGTCCCAGGTCTACTACTGGTTGCGGATTCACAGTGAGTATGGCAGTATGTGTACTATCACAACCGGTTAACAGACTATAACCCCCATCTACATAGGTACCTGCCGTCTTTCTCCATGCTCCTGCAAACCAGATACTATCACCATTACAAATAGAATAAGCCTGCGTAACAAGCTGATTCCTGCGGTGAAGAAAATTTATAGGTGTAAGTGTCTGGCTCAGTGCATACCACCATGTATTTACCGTATTCCCGTCTCCGGTAATGTAACCCCACGAATGACAACCTGAAGAGGGTTGCAGACAACCATCCAGATTTATTGTACCTCCAGGCAATAAATTATCAGCCCAGTAGGTCTTTGGTGCTGAGCCAGTCGGGCGAACCAGTGCAACCTTTATCCCGACAGAACTTTCTGCATCATACAACGGTAAATTGGTGAGGCCGGCAGTAACCTGGCCTTCTATACGTATGGGTGTTCCATTGGGTACAGGCTGACCCAAACCATTGATTCCATCCCAGGTAAAGGTATTCATGCCGGCAACTACAGTACCGGCAATACTAACATCTTCAGGTTGATAACCTGGCAATGGATTTACATGTACAATCAAATCGACAACCCCGGGAGCTGTGGAATTCACCTTGATATTTACATCACCGGTACAGGAAGGAGGTGGTACGAAAAAGGCAGTTACATTACCAAGTCCTCCACTGGGATAAACAACCGGATCAGGATTGTTGAGAAATATTTTAAACTGCCCGTATTGTACCCTGCCAGGCTGAGATACCCGGTCGGAAGTAAGATTACCAGTGGCAGTACACCCTGTTGGATTGCTGCACACTGCGAAAACGAATGGTTTAAACTGATTGAAACTGATCTCTGTAACTATATGGTCATCTGAATAAATGTAAAACTTTCCCTTGAATGCCCGATCTGTATCCATTGTACTAAAGACCCAGTTCTTCGACCACAATCTCCCGTTAACTGCAACATTTGAGGCAGTACTCACGGTGACATCAAAAAAATGAAGATTCAGTTTTCCGGTCGAAGGGATAACAAATTCAAAATAATAATCACCGGTAGTAAGCGGCTGGTATACCAATGCATTATACCCTCCCGTTGCAATAGCTGAAGGGCCTGTACAAGCCTGGTTATAATTATCAAGGTAGCCCTGGCTACCCGGGCCTAAAGTACCAGTCATCACGGCACCGCCGGAAGGGTTGTATAGTGTATAGGTAACCGTATACCCCCACTCCAGCCCGAATCCAAACCAAATCTTCTCAGATGTAGAGTTTATCCTGATATTAAGCCGCCCATCAGGCCCTGCACATGGAGCAGCAAATGCAGGATAATCGCCAAAACTACAATGAGGCCAAAGCTCACAGATATCAGATGCCGTAGGCATAACCTGTTTCGTTCCCTCACCATGGACAAAAAAGAATGGCCATAAAATTAGCAAGAATACGCTCAGTCCAATCCATCGGTGAAGCTTCCGGCACGTAATTGGCTGTATTAGGGTTAAACGATCGGGCATTTTTCTCTGCTGGGTGATTATGTTAACATGCTATCGCAGTGCAATCAGATGTACAATTAATAAACACAGAAATCATAATTCGGCAAAATCGCAACTTCGCATTAAGTCTATATGAAAACAGCAGAACACAATGGTAACCATCCTGAAATGCCATTTAAAGATATCGGAGACTAACTGAACAGATATCCGTTGCAATTTGCAAAAATAGTGCAAACAATCCCATTCTTTCAAATAAAAAACAGGCAGAACATTAGCACCTTGACTTCACTGCCACTCCCGCACTAAAACATCACCCTGTACAACTGTTGAATGGCTTGTATAAAACACCGAATAAGGAAAGGCCAGTAACCCTAATTATTCACCACAATTTTCCAGACTCTCCTCTCACCATTGCACTCTATTTTCAGTAAATAGATACCAGAAGCGAGTGCTTCAATATTAATATTATTGGCTGATACAAGGTTACCGATATTCAGAACCGGCCTTCCATTCGCATCGCAGATATTTCCGGAGGCTACTTCATCGCCCAAATGGGTAATATCGATGTTCATTTCATGGCTTGCAGGATTGGGGTAGATTTGCACCTCGCTTAATAATTCCGCGGCATCGGTCGGCTTAAAATCGGGGAACCTGATTACAGACGAATCTTCCGAATTCTTGATGCTCTTTACTTCAAGCCATCGGGCGGTACGATTTCCCGAGGCGTCGTATGAAAAATTAACAGTTTGGGAGAAAGCATCCATTGTAAATAATATACAAAGGAAAACAGCAACAGATGTTACAAAATTTCTCATTTAATTAGTAATTAGTAATAAATCAGGTTAATTATCAAGTACAATGCTTTAAGATCAAAACTCAACTATAAGAACTTCATAAACAGAATAACTGCAAAAAACATGAATTCGACACATTCTTACTAGGTAACCGTTATGCCGGACAGGCATAAATTCGTCACAGTTTATAGGACAAAGCTACAAAAAAACATATATATCCTGCACTAAATCATTTGCAAACTTTCTTTAATAATCATTATTTCATCCTGCCCGTATACCCAAGTCTGTATGTAGATAAAACCCGAAATCAAGAATATAAGATTTAAAAATAACAGATTCTATTACTTACAGTAATCTGTATTCATCAATTTATACTGAATTTCCCACTATAATACAATAAAGAGGTGTTCAGAAGAGGCATTATGGATAACATATATCCAGCAATCAGTGAATCAAATAGAGTAAACAACTTGTATGAGATAATACTTTGCCTTTGGTTGAATATAATAAATTACTTCACAATTTGTAGAGCTATACTACAACCGGCATCTCTTCCTGTGGTAATCACTTCATAAAAGAATCTGAAGCAGATTTCTGTGGAAATCATATATAAGTTTTACAAAATATTCAACGTGTACGATTACAAATACCAATGACCGGTCACCTTTCAGTTACGTTTGTATACGTTAATAACGGCAATAATATTGCTTAAATTGATCTATGCTGACTTGAGTGGGCAAAACAATTAATGAAAAAAAGAAATTCCGCCATAGTCAGACACCATTTTTAGTAGTCACAACAATAAATATACGAACTAAAGGGAGACCAGTCATTGACAAATCATCATTTAAGAATTACCCTTGGCTTTAATTTCGCTAATAGCAATATTTCTTTACAAATAGCTAAAAATGGCCCAAGGTTTCTTGATTCTGTATTATAAATTGGACTCTCAACAATATAAGAAATATGCTCTCCATTAACAGCAAGATCAAGACTCACTGACGTTCTTTCATGACTAATCATAAAATTATTTGGATGTGCCCCTTTTATTATTAAAGAAGGCGACAAATTTATAGCCATTCCCACTATTTTATTAAAATCGGCAATACTAATTTCAATAACAGTATCGGCATCTCTTTTCATCCATGTTTCCGGATCATTAGAATCTACAACAGGATTATGTTTTATTCCTAATAAAGATATTGTTGAGTCTTTACAATACAGGCTAAAACGTGTATGATGATCTTCCTTTCTAAAGGTTCGCACTTCCATATTAATCTGTAATGCTGCAAATTGAGCGAACCCAGAATGAAAAAACAAAAAGAAAACGAAAAATACAACTGCTTTTTTTATTGTTGACATATTTAATTGTTTCTTTGATATAATGATAATGCCCAAGTCATATTGAATGGAGTAAAAACTGAAGAAAAGTTATAGTTAAATGCACCTCGTACAAATCTGTTGGTCATATATAAAATATGCCCTTCTCTTGTTCCCAAATACATAGGCCCTTTGAACTTGCCAGCTGTGTTAAGTATTCCCCTAGTGTATTCATCTGATTTTTCTCCACCAGATGCATGTGTTGAAAAGTTTTCTCCATCTGCACAAGTATTTCCCCAGTCTTGATGGGTATGATAATCAAAAAGCGCATCCTTGTAATCTTTAAATGTGTATGCTTTTGTATTATTAACGTCTCCTAATTCATTCACATTGACACCACCTTTTGTATTTGGAATGAATTTCCCTTCTCTTCCCCAAAAAATTGATCGTTGGGTAAGTCTAATCATTTTTGCAAAACCATTGTAACTTAGTTTAAAGTTTTCTTTTATGTTAGACTCTTTGTATGTATTAAATAGAGATGCATGATATAAACCCCAACCCAACGCACCACCAATTACAGCGCCTTTAAGAACATCTTCCCCATGGCCTCCATTTAATGCAGCACCAAGTCCGCCAGCTGTAGCTCCGCCAGAAATTGCGCCCCAACCACCACCGATAGCACCTCCCACTGCACCACCAGCCAGACCTAGTATGGCTCCCTTAGAACCACCATTTAGCATATTTGCAAATATTGAACCAACATCTTGTCCAGTTGCTATTCCTGCAACCAGCCCAAATCCAGCCCCATTGATAGCTCCTCCAGCAATAGCCCCGACTATAACTCCACTTGAAGCAGCAGCAGAAGTTCCAGCTCCAGCAGTTAAGGAACCTAACCCAGCACCTGCTAGAGTGGCTCCAATAAGCCCCAAACCTTTTAAGCCGGCCTGATCTCCTATCATAGCACCCTGTATTCCACCGATTACTGCACCTATAACAAATGGAATCCATTCACCACTCGGATCACTGTATCTCAGCGGGTTATTCAAACAATAGCTGTACCTGTTCAGGTTCTGCGTATTATCGGGTGCCTGGATATAGGGGTCGGCAGAGAGGAAACGCCCTACCAGCGGATCATACGCCCTGCCGTTCATGTTGATGAGGGTGAAGGGATAGAGGTGCTCGTGGAAAGTAAAACCACGATCAATCAGTGGCTCCTCTGGCGTACTGGTGAATGGCTCCCATGTGGCAGGATTTCTCCTCTTCCCCCAGGCATCGTAACTCAGTTCCAGCACCACATTGCCGGTTGCATCGGTAATAAGATTGGGAGAACCCAGGTGGTCGGTGTATATGTAGTACATCCTACCTTCATTGTTCTGGTCTATCACGTACATGGCAAACAAAGCTCCATCACCACCTGTGAGGTAATGTATTTTTTGAACTGAGCCGATGCCTGGTTTTTCAATAATCTCAAGATCGTTGCCGGCAAACGTTTTCTTCTTTACCACCACCCCGTTTTGCTTCAATTCCTGGTATAAGCGTTGATGATCGTAGCCATACGAAATGTTCAGTTGGTATTCACCCTCGGTCACCGTGGTCATCTTGTTATAGGAGTTGTAAGCAATGGCTTGAGCCGCCTGGGGCCAAAGTGTAGTATTCACATCAGCCGAAATAAGAGCATAAGGATTACGTGTATTCCCATTATAGAGTGGGTCTTCAAATATGAGACCGGCATAAGAATTCTTCCCGGTAACATTACCCAACGCGTCATAATCATTATTTCCATCTAGTTGATTGTTCAGATAAGTTACGTCTAACCGGTCAAGATTATCATAGGTAAACGACTCAGTTAGGGTTGTCCCTGATTTAATCTTTTTTCTCCAGTTTAGGTTACCCCCGTTAGCCCATTCGTATTCGCGCCGGAAAATTTCATTACTTGAATTGTTTGTTGTCCATTGCTTTGTCAACAGGCCACGGTCAGCTTCGTACTCGGTAAAGGTTAATGCCCCGTTCCCGTGTTGGGTCTTGGTTAACCTGCCGTAACTGTCGGTTTCGACAGCTGCCCATATCAGGCCCGCATCTTGTCCACCTTTATATAGTTTTCCCGGATGCCCACTGGCAGTATACTCTGTAATGATTACCAGACCTGTGGGGTATTCCGATCTATTCTCACGGCCATACACGTCGTATCCTTTTTTGCTTGTAAAGATTGTCTCCTTAATTTGATCAGTTACCTCAGCTACTCTTGAAAAATCGTCATAACTGTATTGGGTAGTGTGATCTGTACAACTAACACTACCAGGTAGTCCAAGTCCGTAAGGCTTGTCGTCATAAGTCCAGGTAGTGGTACCTTCCGGCTCGGTTCGAGAAGTCATCCGCCCAAGCACATCATACCTGTAAATGGATGGATTGGCCTGGCGTGAATCTTTTCGTGTTAACATCTGTCCGAAAGGGTCATACACAAAATCAATGG
This sequence comes from Bacteroidota bacterium, assembly GCA_003250395.1. Taxonomy (GTDB): domain Bacteria; phylum Bacteroidota; class Bacteroidia; order Bacteroidales; family TTA-H9; genus GWE2-42-24. The sequence goes on from QKGM01000011.1 coordinate 6,906, forward strand.
TACCCGCTGCAGGATCGATGAGCCGGGTACAGTTGCCCTGACTGTCGTACTCATTCTGAATTTCCGTATCCTGTGGCTGAGAGCTATGCCAGGTAAGTATTACATTACCACGGCAATCGTGCAGGTATTGTACGCTATTGCCGGAAGCATCTTTACTTTCAGTAAGCCATCCGGCAGCATTCACCAACCGGCTGCTAACATGCCCCATGAGGTCGGTATAGGTGGTTTTGAATCCCTCATAATCAACCGAGGCATTTCCCCGGGCTGTTGTGGTTACCCGTACCCTGTCAAACAAATCATACGAAAAGGTAGTGGTGATATCAGCACCTGGTGTCAGAGATGAGGAATAGGGAGATGTTTGTGAGATTAGCCGCCCTCTGTTATCGTAAGTTTTGTCAGTATATATTGCAAGCCCCATGATATCACGGGTGACTGTACGTAACTCCTGCCCAAATGCATTGTAAAAGGTTAAAATCTCTCCCGAACCCGATGTTTTAGACCATATATAATAGAGCCCCCCGTCAGGTTTGTCTGTGTGCGGGTTACCTTGCACGATAGCCCACCTTTTACAGGTAACCTGTTTGGTACCTTCAGGATGTGTGGTTATTGCTTCTATTCCCAGGATATCGCTTTGGGAATGGGTAATAAGGCTGTTGATATCCGCACTGGATGCCACATACAATTCGAAGGGGTCATATTCAAACTGATTGGTAAATCCCTTTGGGTCTTTTGAAGATAATACCAAATAGGGCCGCTGCTCGTCATACACTTTTTCGGTAATCCTGGCCGACGGTGCCAATGCCCCTGCAGGTGCAACATAATTAGGACAACTCAGGGTCTCCTTTTTTGCTAAACCTATAGCATTGTATTCAATGGCCTTTTTAACGGCCATCGGATCGATTGCTGCATCAGCGTATTGCAATACCTCTTTGGCCAAGGGGTAGCCTACCTGAGATAAGGCATAATAAGCATAATCGGAATGAGCTGTGTATGATGTAAAAGAAGAAGCTCCCGGGGCTTTATAATAAACAGTCTTTGTAACCACATCCGGTCTGCCAAACAAATTATTTACAGGTGTAATATAAGTAGTATTGGTTTCGGTGCGATGCTCAAAGGCATCATCAGGACTTGTAAAATCTAATTCGCTTGCTGATTTGCATTCAACCTGGCCAATTAACTGACCGTAAGTATCGAAGCTACTAACAACACGGCTCGTTCCGGTATATAAGTTTGCAAGCAGGTCACGCGTCTTGGTCAACTGTTTGGATAGTAAAACCCGGTATCGCTTGCCAGGAAGCAGAGTATAAATACTCTCTGTTTGTCTGCGTTCAATATAGCCATCTTCCTGCATTTTGAAATCTTTTTGATAATCTATCTCTGGTATTACGTATGAATAGGTCGTCGTGTTGTCAGTAAAAATTTTTGTTTTGGTGAGTGATCCAAGATCGTTAAGGTTATGGACAACCAATACCTGTTCGAACCCGAGAAAACCCTTCCCCTTACGGTGAAACAATCCAGAATAATAATGATATCTATCATCAAAGACTTTAGTAAGCCCAACCTCGGTCTTTAGATTACTAACGACGAATCCTGGAAACGAAGAGCCAAACATATTGGCATGGGTATCTTCGTATAAATCAGATGACAGAGAGCTATATACCGTCGATGATTTTCCAGGTAAATATGAGATTGAGGTTTTCACTCCTAATCCATTTTCAACTTGATGTAGAAGCCCCTCTGGAACTTGATCTTCCTCTTCAGTAGGGACAAAACTGCATACTTCTAAATTTTCCCACGAACGAGATAGTAAATCCTCAATATTATCACCATTCACATCACAGGTATAGGTCCAGTCATTAGACATGCTTATACCTTTAAATACACCGGCAACAATGGTTTTTGTTCTCTGTGGCAGATTGAAATGACCCTTACTAAAATAAATGATTGTGACCATCTTATCGTAATTAATACTTGTAGGCCGGTAATCATAGTATTGTTCAATAACATCATCTAGCCCATCTCCATTAAAATCACCAATTACGTATTCAGGATCTCTGATCTCATACGCCAGTAAATCCAGAAGATAACCATCAGGTTTTATATTTAAACTAAACGTTACTGGTTCTGGTGGAAAAGTATATGAGTTACCAGTACCATACGAAACCGTCCAAATACCTTCCAAAGCATCAAAATCAGGTTGAGGCGTAAACCGAAGAATATCTGAAATGCCATCGCCATTGAAGTCACCATAATAAGTGTACTCCCATTGTGAAGGCCCTGAGAAAACTGGAGTAAATGCAGTAGACGAAGAGTTTAAGGAAATAATCTGAGGAGCTTCATTTGAAGCACAATCTTTACTTGACAACTCAGCCCTTGCATCACCATCAAAATTAATTGCCCGGAAATTTTGAAATTTATTGAATTCTGGTCCAGGCCATGCATTCACCTGATTCAATGTAACAATATTATTTTCGTCAATCTGTGTTAAAAAGCAATATTGCCAGTTCATTGCCCCACTATTGTGGTCCCAGAGATCTATAGTATTAAGAAAAATATCTTCTAACCCATCTCCATTATAGTCACCTACAACAAACTCTGACAACCTTTGAATAATATTGCCAGGTAAATTGGCAATGGGATACGGAATAAACTCTGGAGAAGAAGCATCAGCTATTAAAATCTGAAACATGTTGATTGCATCATAGTCATCACAATCCTTAATATGGAAATCGAAATTATCAAAATCATAGAAAACAATCAAATCAGTCTTGTTATCACCATTAAGGTTTACAGGAACAATCCTAGAGCCCGATGTAATGCTCCACCCTGTTTGAGAGACAATGTTATTATTATTAACAGGAGCAGTAATAAGCGAAAACCCGCCATTTTTGTCATTGATAAACAAATCCCAACCGGTATTAATTATAAGCGTTTTCGGAGGATAAAAGGCTATATCAATAGTTTGCTTCGTTTGGTACACCCGAATGAAATCAGTATAGCCATCGCCATTAAAATCACCAGGGATAAAGTCATCAACACAATCAGTTCCTCCTTGCGAATTTGGAATGCACCTGAAGACGCCATTTTTAACACTAACCTGGGCTTCAATATCTGTAACCTTAGAATATATAAACCTGGTTGGATTGAAGAATAATACATTACCCGCTGAAGCATAAGTGATATGATCAATAGTCAATTTCCCAGCGTAGAATGGATTGTCATAAGTCAGATCGTAATGACTGATCTCAGATTCACCTTTTTTAATTACAATGGTTTCAATAACCCGATCATGATGATAAGCTGCCTGATTGGAGTACTTAACAGTCGGTTCATCATCCATATACACAAATTCAACCGAATAAACAGGATCTGTAAAATTGGCGACAGAAGGATTATAGTTGTATGAGATTTTCTTCGGGACAACACTAAATCCGTCTGAAGTAACATTGTGGTAGTATTCTATCTTAATTGTATTCCCAAAAACATCCTCAATTTTATCAAGGAACCACTGAACTGAACTTCCATAGGGTTTCCAGATTCTCGATTCCACTGCAGAACCATAATATGATATTTTTCCATCAGGGCTGTACACCTTAAAACCATCCCCATTAGGAACGACCTTCATTTGATTCTCAGCTTCAAACCGGTATTCAGCATCGGTACCCCAATAACTTCCACTTACTGCAATTAAACGGCTTCCATCTAATGCCAACCGGTCATTATCGTCAAAATCGACCGGATCAACTATGTTATCAAAATAGATGTTACTTGGTGTTCTGGAGATTGAAGATAATCCTCCCAGTGACCAGCCGTGTCCCAGATAACCATCACCACCAGATGAATTGTACACCAGACTAAGGCCTGGTGTCATACCAGGTAAACATTCCGGTAATTTTATGGGTATTGTATAAATGTAATTTCCCATAGGGCCTACCGAACCCTGCCCTTCGATTGTACCTACCATACCATTATCTCCAGCATTGGGACCGCCGGTCAATCCTGCCGACGGTGGAAATATCAAATACGGATCGATACAAGCTCTCAGGCTGGCATCCACAGTACCCTGGAAAGAGGCTCCACTGGTAAATTTAACAAATTCACTGGCTGTATAGGTTGAACCAGTTGTAATTTGAGAATTAATGGTAAAATTTGGAGCCGGCTGCTGAGCATCAGCCAGACAGGCATTGATCAACAGTATGGATATGGCTATAGCTTTCTTCATAATTGTGCTATTAAAAGGTAATAAATCATATTCATCGAAGTAATCCGGGAGGCTATAATCCTGATATAAGCTATCCGATTATCTCACATACCCGGCTGATGAAATGTTACTTGTTTTGAATCAAGCACTTAAGTTGATTTATCTCCATTTGCTGCTTTTCGATGAGCTTTTGCTGATCGATAAGGTAAAGTGTAAGTTCTTCTACTTTCTTTAATAAGGTAGCCTGCATCTCGCCAACTGCTATGCCTTCCGATTCAACCTTTGCTGCACTTGGAACACCAGGCAGGTGTCCATTGTTGTTAACGAACTGTTCAACCTCCCCAAGTGTAGGGAGGGCATATCCGGGTTTAAATACATAATCGGGCCAGTTCCATATATTTGAAACTATCTCGACTTTCAGTTCCTTGCAGCCTATGGTTCCATTCACAGCAAGATCATAATCTCCGGCACTGTTAGTTCCCACGGCTACCTTGTTTTCTCCGGAAAAAATTGTCTTGGTATCATTGTTCAAAGTCCAATACTGCGTGAACATCTCCTCAGTGTTGGTCCAGACACCATAACCTTCCCTGTCACTCACTAAAATCTTCCCGTCTCCCGCCCCTTTTCTTAGCTGAATGCTATCAGCAAGTATAGAAGGGCTTGCCATAGAAAAAGTAGCTCCTATACTCTTTGCAGTAACCCAATTTTGAATTGATGCTGTTTTACAAACGATCTCTCCGGTAGGATTGATAGTGAAAACCAAAGTCTTTGCATAGCTTCCTGATATATCGTCTCCTTTTTCTATTGGGTTTTCTGTGTTTCTCAAAGACCAGAACTGAAAACTTGAACCTGTGGCTGTGTTGGCAAATACAACAGGGTAATTGGCTGCCGGATCAAATCTGACAGTTACTGAATCAACTCCTTTAATCTGCAGGTTGCTGGTAGGGATTGTTGTCATTCCTACGCCTAACTTTCCTGTAAATAACCCGTTGCCCACTACGTGCAATGGCGTTATGGCAGAAAAAGCATTCAACCCCCCGATGCCGGTTTTTGATCCGAAATAATTGGTCAGGTTGTTGCCTGTCTGGAAGATACCATAGCCATTATTATTCAAAAGCTCAACTACATAACCGCTTGTTGGTCTGGATA
>QKGM01000019.1 GCA_003250395.1 Bacteroidota bacterium
ATACAGGGACTAAGAAGATTTCAGCGTGTTATTGCCAACTTGATACTTTGTGGATAATTAAATCATTCAACAATAAAATTTGGTGATGCGAAATAATTGAAGCAGTTTCAAAATAGTCTGGACTACGTTAGGTGAAAACCATGGATAGCAATGTATCGCAAAACAAGAATAAGAACAATCATATATTAAATTACAGTAGCATTGCTAACCGTGGAAGCTATGTTCAGTTATAAACGCGCTACGGTTAGTCCACCATCAACGCGAATTGTCTGACCTGTTGAAAAAACGAAATGACCTGTTGCAAGAGATGCAGCTACGCGACCTACATCATCAGGAGTACCCCAGCGTCTTTGAAGGGATTGGCCACCAGCTATTAGTTTGTTGTATTTTTCTTTTACTTGTGCTGTCATATCCGTCCTGATAATCCCCGGCTGGATTTCATATACTGGAATATCATGGTCACCCAATCTTACGGCAAATAATTTCGTCATCATGCTGAGACCGGCTTTAGAGATACAATACTCTCCCCGGTTAACGGAAGCTACCTGGGCAGAAATGGAAGTTACATTTATAATGAAAGCATTGAAAGATGGTTGAACCTGCTTTTGGATGATCATCCATTTAGCAACACTTTGCGTTAAGAAATACGTGCCGTGCAAGTTTACCCGCATTACTTCATGGAAGTTCTTCTCAGTGGTTTGCAGCAGATCCATTCTTTGCTTTGGCGCAATTCCCGCATTATTAACAAGGGCATTAAGACGTCCAAAATGATTTTTAATCCTGTTTACAATGGATGTTCGATCTTTTGGATTACCTATATCTCCAGGACAGTAAATTACATCCACTCCGGTGGAGTGAAGTTCATCCACAACTTTCTGTACCTGTTTAATCGGACGGATACCATTGATAGCCAGATCAAAACTACTCGCAGCCAGATGTTTAGCAATTCCCAAACCTATACCTCTTGAGCCGCCGGTAATAAGTGCTACTTTATTCATCTTCAACACCTGCGAAAAATGTATAATATTTATCACCATAAAGGTAACGCTGAAGATAGAGAGCAACCTCGCGTGCATGATAGTCTCCCCACATTGAAGCTTCGCCATGAGGGATCTTACTGCCCGATGGGATAAAATCCCAGCCATTTGGTCGATGATAAATAGCATGAAGTATTAATCCCTGGTGATTGGTGTCTGTGCTCAGGTATGGAAGACTCAATAATGTTTCGACAATCGTCAATCCTGCTTGCCAGAAGCGGTTTCCATTCTCTTCCTCTCCATTATCTATTAAATATCGACCCAGACGTAGTAAACCCTGCGCAGCAATCGCAGCAGCAGAACTGTCAACAGGTTCCCATTCGTTAAATGGATCTGCTTTACGCTCTAGATAATCTCCAAGTCTGTGCAAATTAGGTGCGCCAGTATCCCAGTATGGAATACCGTCCTTAGTTGAATTCTCTATGTAGAAATTGCTGGTAGCATTTGCAGCCTTTAACATCAAAGTTTCCAATTCCTGTTTTCCACCAAATACCGAAAGTTCTTTTTCCCCGAGTGTAGCCAGAAACTCAAGCTGCTCTGCAAAACCCAACATTGCCCAGGCGAGACCACGCATCCATGTTGTAAAAGGCGAGTATCCCTGTTGTGAATTAGGACAGCGATAGCTGCCATCTTTCACGTTGAAAATAATTTCGTGAGCTGTTCTTCCCAAAACATCGTATGCGTCTCTTCCCTCTCCGTAATAAACAGAATATTTAGCACTCGTCACAATATGGGTGAACATTCTTTCCAACAGGTTAATTCTGATATCGTTTTCGCCCAGCAAATATTGCCCAAGCTTGTAACCAATACCAAGAACGCGGCAGGTACGTATCGTATCAATGAATAAGGAATGAGGCCCATTGAATGAATAGATGTATCCACCATCCCTTACATTTGTCCAGCGGGCTGCCTGAACGGCAGCGGATACTTTGAGGGCAAGCTTGTAAAATTCTCTCTGCCAGGATTCGCTTTCCAATCTTCCTCCATGGAAAAGACGCAGTAAATTACCATAGGTACTGATATTGTTGAATCCATGATCATGAACACCCATGTGCACAAGGTGCATCGCCATCCTGTCAACGGTATTCTCCCTGCCAATTTCCAGGAATCGCTCATCGCCTGTTGCATCGTATTGGAGAATAGCAGACCCATATTGAAAACCCTGAGTCCATTCAGTCCATCCTAAATTTGAATACACACCTTTACGCGTAAAAACCGGTGCTCCCAGACTGTTATCATAATCTTTCTCGATCGCTAATATTTTTTCCCCGGATAATTCCCAAAATTTCTTCAATTTTTTTCTGATGATTTCAAGCGAAACAGGCTTTACATCAATCATTGTAAACCTTTCTATAAACTAGAGAAATAAGTACCACAAAACTCAGACACAACAAGATAAATGTTTCTATTCGAATGCCAGCAAGCTCCGCGGGTAAAAGTCCGAAGAGAGAACTAATGAAAATCAGTAAGCCTGCAAAAGTTAAAACCACAATCTCAAACCCAGGAGGTTTTGAACTTAAAATTGCAGCAAAAATCATTGGAGCCATTAAAGAAGTGCCGGCAAAGCTGACGCGTGCGAGAAGAACAAGTTGGTTACTGCTCAAAATTGAAAATACCAACGCTGCAACTCCAAAAAATATCAAAGCCAATCTCGTCCCCAGCATCAGTTTCTTATCATCGCCTTTCAGAACTGACTTGAATTCTGTGCCTAAGGCAAAAATCTGTGAATCACTGGTAGAAAGAGCTGCTGCTATTAAACCAATAACTGTTATTGCACCGACAACTGCAGACTGGTCAAATAATAAAACTCCTGTAAGGAAATCACTAGTTGAAGCGTCGGGATAGCGAACAGCTCCATACATTCCTATGGAGACCGTGGGAAGTATAACCAAGATTGCAAAAAATCCGACTGCAACCGCCATTGTGTGAGTGGCTTTCAGGTTTTTCATGACGACAAGACGTGTTGTTAACTGAGGTTGTGTTACTGGAATTAAGAGTATTGCAAGAAAGGAAGAGATCAGGAAATGAGCATTAAATAATCCCGTAGGTCCCGGAGCAGAAAGAAGTGCCTGATTTGTTGATTCAACTTCTCTAAACATTTCCTCTACACCACCAAAACAAGCAATACAATTAACTGAAATTATCCATACCGTTATCAGAAGAATAGTTCCTTGCATGAAATCAGCATACATAATTCCTTTTAATCCGCCTATCTCACTGTAAATTAGCAT
>QKGM01000045.1 GCA_003250395.1 Bacteroidota bacterium
AATATGCCATATAACATAATCGATTTGATTTTTTCCGGATGCTCCTTAAAATTTAAAAACAGCTAAATTCAATTTTAGGCTTTCGGACTTTTGCAGATAATAAAAATGCTATTATAAAAATCCTGCTATTATACGAATTAGGACAGCAGTATATAGTAAATTTGGTTTATTGTGCGAGTAATTCTGCCATCCTTGACAGAATTCTTACTCCGACTCCAGTAGCTCCGGAACACCTGTAACTATCTCGTTTATTTAAGAATACCGGACCAGCAATATCCAAATGAATGTATGGATAATTTGTGAAATGAGCAAGAAATTTTCCTGCAGTTATAGCCCCGGCTTCGACTCCGCCAATGTTTTTTAAATCAGCAATTTCAGATTTAATTTGATTGTCGTAATCTTCCCAAAATGGAAATTCAGCAATTTTTTCGTTGGTCTGATCTCCTGCTTGTTTAAGCATTTCTAAAAATTGAGAGGCATTCTGCTGCATTGCTACAATACCATGACTACCGATCGCACGGGCAGCAGCACCAGTCAAAGTAGCCATATCAATCACTAGCATGGGGTTATATTGCTTTGCCCAGGCCAAAGCATCTGCTAATATAAGTCTTCCTTCAGCGTCAGTGTTAAGTACTTCAACTGTTGTGCCATCGAACATAGTAATTACATCCCCCGACACCATTGCATTTCCGTTAGGACGGTTATCAGTTGCCGGAATGAGCGCGATGACATGTAAGGGGATATTATTTAGGGCTATATTTTGAAGGCTTGTAGCCACAGCAGCAGCTCCTCCCATATCTAATTTCATATCATCCATGAAATTACCTGTCTTGAGATTCAATCCGCCGGTATCATATGTAATCCCTTTCCCTACCAAAACAATTGGTTGTTTGTTCATCGAATGTTTAGGCTTGAATTCTAAAATAATAAAGACAGGGGGATCGACTGAACCATAATTAACAGTTAAAAGACCTCCCATTCGTAAAGATTCGATTTGTTTTTTATTTAAAATTTCAATACCTAAACCACATGCTTTAGCCATTTCAGTTAATCTGTCGGCCAATTTGACGGTATTTAGGTGGTTGACTGGAAGATTAACAAGATCCCGACATAAGTACACTGACTTTATTGTATTGGAGAGCTTTTCTGTTTCTGTTTGTCCGATTGCAACGTTTTGAATTATTATTGTTTCAAGCGGGTGTTGCTTTTTTGTTTTATCGGACTGAAAAGGTATGAATTGGTATGCTCCCAGCATAATTCCCTCAGCAAAAGCCAAAGTTTCATTTTTTAGTAAGCTGGTTGAATGGATGATGGTGGTTTTGATCTTTAATTCAAGCACTTTTTGCTGTATCTTATCGCCCGCTCTGCGACATTTTTCAATTCTGCGGTTATTGTCTTTATCGTTTGAACAAAAGTAGAGAGCAGTATATTGATCAAGGATTAAGACTTCTATCAACTCATCAGATTTAGTTTCGGATTTGGATTCAATAAACCTGATTATGTCATTACTAAATGAGTGTTGGGTCGGATCCCATTCGGTAAGAATGAATATGTTGGCTGCTGATAAGTGAGTAGTCTGAAGATTATTATCAAGTTTGATCATGAAGATTTGTTTATTCTTAAAGGTGGGTTGTTCTCATTATCAGGCATCTTTTAAGTTCCCAGGAAAAGATACCTTTTATTGCAAAGTTAGTAATATTACTTTTGTGGTGTTTTATGACGACTGATACAATTTTAAATAATGCAATTAAAGGAGAATGGATCTCCGCAACTGAGGCGACAAGTTTGTTCGAGGAAGCTTCTCTCCCGCTATTAATGCAGGCAGCGCATGCTGTAAGGAAAAGAATTCATGCAGGAAATGATGTGAGTTGGATCATAGACCGGAATGTGAATTACACAAACATTTGCACCTCGGGTTGCAAATTCTGTAATTTTTTTCGATCTTCATCGCATTCAGAGGGGTATGTAATTGATTTTGATGATTTGTGCGTTCGTACAGAAGAGTTATTTCAGAATGGAGGTAGGCAGTTGTTACTTCAGGGAGGCCTTAATCCTAAATTGGGGCTGAACTATTATTCAACCTTGTTTAGGAAATTGAAAGAGAGATTCCCTCTGCTCAGGCTTCATGCTCTTGGTCCTCCTGAGATAGTATTCCTGAGTCGTCTTGAATCCTTATCCATTGCTGACACGCTGAAACATCTTATTGATGCTGGTCTTGACTCACTTCCTGGTGCTGGAGCTGAGGTTCTTATTGATCGCGTCAGAAAGATAGTATCCCCACATAAGTGTTCGTCTGATGAATGGTTTGAGGTGATGCATGAAGCTCATAAACTGGGTATTACCACTACAGCTACTATGATGTTTGGTCATGTTGAGACTATTTCTGAAAGGATGCAACATCTGGTGCGCATACGAGAGGTTCAAAGCCAGAAACCAGAGAAATCGACAGGTTTTATCGCGTTTATTCTTTGGCCTTTTCAAGACGAATCCACTACTTTGGTAAGGTTAAAAGGGAGACGGTATCGGACATCTACCGAGGAATATGTGAGGATGGTTGCTATTAGCCGTTTGATGTTACCAAATGTGAAAAATATTGGTGCTTCCTGGCTGACAGTGGGAGTAGGGGCCGGACAGGTTAGTCTATGGGCAGGTGCTAATGATTTTGGATCGGTTATGATGGAAGAAAACGTTGTTTCGGTGGCTGGTGCACATCATTCAATGGATGTTGCCGGTATTCAAAAGGCCATATTGCAGGCAGGTTTTAAACCTTTATTACGTGATCAACAATTTAATTACTACTTATCAGGAAATTATGATATCTGAAGACATCATTAACTGATTGGTTAGCTGTCCTGAAAGTACCGTTTTATTCCGTTCATAATGATTTCTGTGGCTCCAGTATTTCTTGCTATATAATCGAGGCAGGCCTGATGAGCTTGTTGGTAAATAAAGCGGTCGGAAGCCACCTTTTCAAAAATGGAGAGAAAACATGAAACCGTTGAAACAGGAAATGCTCCTCTAAGCCTGATGAGGTCAATTGTTTCTCTGAATTTTTGATGATTGGGCCCGAAGAAGAGTGGCAGTCCAAAAGTTGCAGCTTCAAGAATATTATGGGTTCCAACTCCAAATCCCCCGCCAATATATGCGTAATGCCCATACCTGTATAATTGGGATAACATACCTACGTTGTCAATAATAAGGATTCGGGCATCTCTGGCATTCTCTGTATTAGCCTGACTCAACCTCAAGGCTCCCTTTCCAAAATCATTGATTAATTGATCAATTCGTGGCTCATCAACTTCATGTGGGGCTAACAGTAATCGAAGGTTGACAGGAGATTTCTTCATCAATGCCATTATTAACGCCTCGTCCGGAGGCCATGTTGATCCTGCGATCAGCACTTCGAAGCCATTTGCGAAGGCTTCAACAACAGGATGAGAAAAATCTTGTGATGAAACTTCTTTAACCCTGTCGAAACGGGTATCCCCACTTACCACCACTTGTGTTATACCATTTCGGCGAAGTATTTCACCTGATGATTCATTCTGGACATAAAAATTGTCGATGGAGGATAATTGTTTCCGGAACCAAAAGCCATACCACCCAAAGAAATGATGCCCTTGTCTGAATATAGCTGAAATAATCACAATAGGAATTTGATTATGCCTCAACTCTTTCATGAAGTTGAACCAGAATTCATATTTTATGAAGATGGCTACACAAGGTTTGGCTGCAGCAATGAAGTAGTGAGCATTGGAAGGAGTGTCAGCAGGAAGATAAAACACATAATCGGCCCCTTTGTAATTCTTCCTAACTTCAAATCCGGATGGAGAAAAAAAAGTCAATAATATTTTAAATGTCGGATATTGGCTCCGAATTGCCTCGATAACAGGTCGCCCCTGCTCGAATTCACCTAGAGAAGCACAATGAATCCACACCACACGTTGATGGTTGTCTTTCATGGCTTCCTGAATGCGTTGGATGATTCCATTTCTCCCTTCAACCCAGAGCTTTGCTTTGGGATTGAAGTGGGAAGCAATCTTTATGGCAGCAATGTAACCGTTAATAATCAGGTTGTAGAACAGCATGGTGAAGAGGGGGACGATCAATAAAAGTAATATTCTTTGGGTGCTCGGCCATACAAAGGTATTATCCAGCCGATTTTAAAACCGGAAAGCAAATCTGAACGAGACTGTTCATCTTTCCTCATCAGATCAAAATCGTAATCGCGTAATGATTTGGTCCATCCTTGATTCAGTTCAAATCCAATCATGAAGTTAAGAAGTCGATGGCTGCCAAGGTACATATACCCTATATTCAGATTAACTGCTGGTCCTGCTGTCAACCTGTCATAACCTTTTCTATAATCACCTTCCAATTGGGGAGCCGTGTTGTCGAGATTGGAGATAGAGAGGTTATGTTGCAGATAACCAGCTCCAAGTGTGAAGAAAAAACCTGAGTTGGGATTGGGTGAAAATACAGGAAAAAGTTTACCTACCTTGCCCCATGCCGAAAACCCACGCTGCGTAATTCCAATGATGGCTCCTTCACCATTCCCATCGATAATGAAATCGTTGGAGGTCATTATGTTTTTAAATAACGAGTCAGCAATTTTAACGTTATCTCCAAAGAAAAAATTCACTTCAGCGCCAATGAGCCAGTTCTTGTTCGTTTTATATAAGTAGCCAGTACCTACGCTGTAACTGACACCAAAGCGTTCAGCCATGTCTCCTCCGGGAATCTGGAACCCGAGAGAGGCGTGGATAAGTGAAGATGAGATTACGGAGTCCTGAATACTTCCCTGGGCCTGGGTTAAGGATGTCCCCCATGTAATCAGACAACTAAATGTAACAAGGATGTAGAATTTCTTCATCGACTGGTGATAGGTTTAATGCCATATATTACTAATTCATTATTGGAACGCAAAGTTAGGCTTTTCAGTATGAATTAAGCGATGAAATGAATTTATATCACCGAGATCGTATGATTTAGGCTATTATTCGCATGCATTATAATTCCCTATCTTTGCGCCGTCGCATATAATGTCTTTAAGTCTCATACTAAGATATATTTTATGAAGAAAATTCAAATGGTTGACCTCAAAGGTCAATACGAAAAAATCAAAGAGGAAGTAGATCGCGGGATTCATCAGGTTATAGATTCAACTCAGTTTGTCAATGGGCAGGCAGTTAAAGATTTTCAGACTGATCTGGAGAAATATCTTGGTGTAAAGCATGTAATCCCGTGTGGTAATGGAACTGATGCTCTTCAGGTAGCTATGATGAGTCTTGGTCTCAGGCCTGGTGATGAGGTGATTACATCTGATTTTACTTTTGTTGCAACGGTGGAGGTGATTGCATTGTTGGGCCTCACCCCTGTACTGGTAGATGTTGATCCATTGACTTTCAACATAGACCCTGAAGCAATAGAACGTGCCATAACCCCCAAAACCAAGGCTATAGTACCTGTTCATCTGTTTGGTCAGTCTGCAGATATGGATGCGGTTATGGATATTGCTCATAGACATAACCTTTTTGTAATTGAAGATAATTGTCAGGCTATCGGTGCAGATTTCATTTCTAAGGAAGGATGGACGAAAAAAACAGGTACCATCGGACACATTGGGTGTACCTCATTCTTTCCCAGTAAAAATTTGGGCTGCTATGGCGACGGAGGTGCCATATTTACAAATGATGACGAGATTGCTCATCAACTTCGCGGGATTGTTAACCATGGAATGTTTGTACGATATTATCATGATTATGTTGGCGTCAATTCTCGTCTTGACAGTATTCAGGCTGCAGTACTTAAAGCTAAACTACCTCACCTTGATGAATACTGTAATGCCCGTCGAATTGCAGCAGAGTACTACGATAAGGCATTTGAAAATCATCCAAACCTGATTATTCCCACCCGGTTTGCAAAGTCAACCCATGTATTCCATCAATATACTCTTATCTCGAAAGGTGTTGACAGGGCTGCACTTATCGATTTCCTGGGGAAATCTGACATTCCTGCAATGATTTATTATCCTGTGCCTCTTCATATGCAGAAAGCCTATATAGACCCCCGTTATAAGGAAGGTGATTTCCCTGTAACCGAATCTTTATCACTTACTGTTTTTTCTTTACCCATGCACACTGAACTTGATGAAGAACAACTCCATCTCATTACGTCAAAAGTTTTGGAATTCTTAAGCTAATTTAAATGGAAAGAGTTTTTTTTGCTGATAAAACTGCGGTCATCGACGAAGGGTGCCAGATAGCCAAAGGTGTTAAAATCTGGCATTTTTCTCATATAATGTCTAACTGTGTGATAGGTGAGGGATGCAATATCGGGCAGAATGTAGTGGTGTCTCCTGATGTTATACTTGGAAAGAATGTGAAGATTCAGAATAATGTTTCGATCTACACCGGGGTTATTTGTGAAGATGATGTATTCCTTGGCCCATCTATGGTCTTTACCAATGTGATCAATCCCCGAAGTGCCGTGAACCGTAAATCAGAATATGCCCGTACTGTTGTAAAACGAGGTGCCAGTATCGGGGCAAATGCAACAATTGTTTGTGGCCATGATATTGGAGAGTTCGCATTCATTGGTGCAGGTGCTGTGGTAACGAAGGATGTTCCCGCCTATGCTCTTGTTGTTGGAAATCCGGCACGCCAGAAAGGATGGATGAGCGAATACGGTCACAAATTGAAATTTGATTCTGATGGTCTGGCCATATGCCCTGAAAGTGGTGAGAAATATAAACTCGAAGGAGGAAAAGTATCAAAGGTTTAAAATAATTTTGACCTTATCATGCACAGGAATGTGTTGAACTTTGGTCTTACGGGCGCAGCAGGATATATTGCATCCCGTCATTTTAAGGCTATAAAAGAAACCGGGAATGCCCTGGTTGCTGCCCTTGACAAGAACGACAGCGTGGGGATTATTGATAGCTATTTCCCTATGGCCGATTATTTTCTGGAGACTGAAAGATTTGACAGACATCTTGATAAGCTGAGACGACTGGGAAATCAGAAAATTGACTATGTAAGCATTTGTACCCCAAATTATCTCCACGATGCACATATCAGACTTGCATTACGCAATCAGGCTCATGCTATCTGTGAAAAACCTGTTGTATTGAACCCATGGAATATAGATGCTCTGAAGGAAATAGAGCAAGAGACTGGTAAGAAGATTTATAATGTTCTTCAGCTTCGGTTACATCCTTCCATCATTTCACTGCGACAAAAGGTATTGTTTGCCCCACCCGATAAGGTCTTCGATGTGGATCTTTCATACATTACCTCACGAGGGAAATGGTATTTCTCTTCATGGAAAGGCAACTCTGAGAAGTCTGGTGGTGTTGCAACCAACATTGGTGTCCACTTTTTCGATATGTTAATATGGATCTTCGGAAACATGAAAACCAGCATGGTTAATTACTCCTCGAACGATACTGTTGCCGGATACATGGAACTTGAACACGCCCGCATAAGGTGGTTCCTGAGTATAAATGATGCCTATCTGCCCGAAACAATTCAGGCTAAAGGACAGCGCACCTTTAGATCTATTACTGTTGAAGAGGAGGAGGTAGAATTTAGTGGTGGGTTCACAGATCTGCATACGCTTACCTATGAGAATATATTGTCGGGAGGTGGTTATGGCCTTGAGGATTCACGGCGTAGTATAGAACTTGTATACGATATCAGGCATTCGACACCAGTAGGCAGGATTGGTGAATTTCACCCTTTTCTTTTAAAAGTTAAATGATTTCTTTTAACTATTTCATACCTGAGACTTATGGGAAGTTTATAGTGAAATCCTGCCTTTCGTATTATTTATTTATAAAACAGAACAATAGTTGGTAGTGCTTTTCTATCTTTACAGCTTCAAGATGCTAACTGGCCAGACAGAGGAATCTTAGTCAGTAGTTAGGTAGAGAGCTTAAAATACGTAACTATGAATAATATTAATTAATCTTCTATGAAAATATTGGTTACCGGAGGTGCCGGATACATTGGTTCCCATACAGTAGTTGAACTTCAAAATCAAGGACATCAGGTGGTTATTGTTGATAATTTGTCAAATTCAAGTGCAGAGGTGATTGATAATATTGTCAAAATTACCGGTGTTATTCCCTTATTTGAACAATTTGATCTGACTGAACAGACCTTAACGGCAGATTTTTTTCAACGTCATCATGATATAGACGGCGTTATTCATTTTGCAGCATTCAAAGCTGTAGGAGAGTCGGTAGCAAATCCTCTGATGTATTATCGTAATAACCTTCAATCGCTGACTAATATCTTAGAAGGTATGAGGGTTAACAAAATTCCCTATTTGGTATTTTCGAGTTCCTGCACTGTATATGGACAACCAGATGAACTTCCTGTAAAGGAGACTTCCCCGATAAAAGAGGCGTTCTCTCCATACGGTTTCACAAAACAAATCAGTGAAACCATCATTCGCGATAGTGTTGCAGCTTATCCTGGTATCCGTGCTATTGCCCTGCGCTACTTCAATCCAATTGGTGCGCATGAATCTGCCCTGATAGGAGAGTTACCTTTAGGGGTTCCCAATAATCTGCTTCCTTTTATCACCCAGACTGCGATAGGTATCAGACCGGAACTGAAGGTTTTTGGAAGCGACTATGATACTCCCGATGGAACAGCTGTACGTGATTACATTCATGTAGTAGATCTTGCACTGGCTCATGTAATTGCCGTTGACCGGATGATCAGCCAAAAGTCAAAGGCACCTATGGAAGTCTTTAACCTTGGAACCGGTAATGGCCTTACTGTATTGGAAGTAATTAAATCATTTGAAAAGGTCTCTGGGGTGAAACTCAACTATCGTCTTACGGAACGAAGAGCCGGAGATGTTGAAAAAGTCTGGGCCAATACAGATTATGCCAATGAAGAGCTTGGATGGAAAGCCAAAAAAACTGTTGATGAAATGACCCTGTCAGCCTGGAAATGGGAATTGGCTCTGGCAGAGAGAAAAAATAAAATTTGATAATGAAGCATATAATCTCGTTTTTGCTCGTTCTTGCTGCCTTGTCAGTGAAGGCACAGGATACCCTTACTGTTGTTCAGTACAATCTGCTAAATTATGGAAATGTAACCGGCTTTTGTTCAGCCAGCGTGAATAACGTTGATGCAAAGGATAATTACCTGATCCGGATAACGGATTATCTTAAACCGGATATTTTTTCGGTCAATGAGATGGGTAAGTTGGTTGGGTTCCATGACAGAATATTGAACAATGTATTTAACAGGGAGGGTGTAACCCGGTATGCCAGAATCAATGTCCCGAATATAGCAAATTCGGAGATCGTAAATATGATTTATTATAATACTGATAAAGTTAGATTTCACTCGCTTGCAGTTGCCCAGTCGGTTACTCGCGACATTGATGTTGTGAAGTTCTATTATAACAGTAATACTCTCAGTTCGGGCGATACAATCTTTTTTCATTGTATTGTAGCTCATCTGAAAGCTGGTGAAGGAAGTTCAAATGTCTTGGCCCGTACCAATATGGTATTGAATACGATGAATTTTTTACAAGCCGGATACCAGCCAGGTAACTTTCTTATTATGGGCGACTTCAACCTTTATTCACCTACCGAAGGTGCCTTCACTGCACTGACCCAGGCTTACGAACCTTCCTGGACGTTCAGGGATCCGGTTGACCGTGTGGGTGAATGGCACTCAAATTCGTCTTTTGCAGATGTTCATACTCAATCGACCCATACTACCGGAGGGTGTTGGGCATCAGGTGGGATGGACGATCGTTTTGACTTTATTATGGCTTCGGGTGCAATTATGGAGGGAACACGTAAGGTAAGATACATCCCTGGAACATATATGGCTCTTGGACAGGATGGAAACCATTATAATAAGGCTCTTACTGATGCTCCGGCACTTAACCTCCAATATGAACTTGTTCAGGCTCTATACAGCAATTCAGATCATTTGCCGGTTGTAATGAAACTTGAGATAGATGAGTCAATGGCGGTTTCAAATTCAAATGTTATTGAATCCCTTCAAGTAGTAAATCCAGCTGATGACCAGGTGAGAATATTGTGCCGGCTTGTTCGCCATGGTATTTTAGATGTGAAACTTTATAATATGGTTGGCTCACTGGTTACTGCACGTAAGTTTGATGTTCCTGCAGGTTCATCTGACCTTATTCTGCCTGTAGAAAATCTTCCCCGAGGAATTTATCTGATTTTATTCACTGATGAGAATGGTCATAAACTTACCCGAAAAGTAATTGTTAATTAGTAAATAGAACCATTTATTTTTATAATATGAAAAATATTCTTATAACCGGTGGAGCCGGTTTTATTGGTTCCCATGTCGTAAGGCTATTTGTAAATAAATATCCCGGGTATCACATCTTCAACCTCGATAAACTTACCTATGCTGGAAACCTGGCAAACCTCAGAGATATTGAAGATAAGCCCAACTATACTTTCATTAAAGGGGATATTGTTGATGGCTCATTTGTTCAACAATTGTTTGCTGAGCACAGGTTTGAAGGGGTTATTCACCTTGCTGCCGAGTCTCATGTTGATCGAAGTATTGCCAATCCGCTTGAGTTTGTTATGACGAATGTGGTGGGTACAGTAAATCTTCTGAATGCAGCCCGCAATCTTTGGAATGGAAATTTTGAAGGTCGGCGTTTCTACCATATTAGCACTGATGAAGTATATGGGTCACTGGGCAATAAAGGCCTGTTTACAGAGGATACTGCTTATGACCCTCATAGCCCATACTCGGCATCAAAAGCAGGAAGTGACCATTTCGTCAGGGCTTATCATGATACATTCGGAATACCTGTTGTTGTATCGAACTGCTCCAACAACTACGGCTCTTATCAATTCCCTGAAAAGCTTATTCCGTTATTTATTAATAATATCAGAAATAAAAAGCCTCTCCCTGTTTATGGTAAAGGTGAAAACATCCGTGATTGGCTTTGGGTTGAAGATCATGCCCGCGCGATTGATGTTATCTATCATGATGGAATTACCGGCGAAACGTATAATATCGGTGGCCACAACGAATGGAAGAACATTGATCTGATTAAAGTGATGTGCCGGGTTATGGATCGCAAACTGGGAAGAAGCGAAGGTGAAAGTGAAAAGTTGATTACATACGTGAAAGACCGTGCAGGACATGATTTGCGTTATGCCATTGACTCTTCCAAACTTCAGCGTGAGCTTGGCTGGAAGCCTTCTCTCCAATTCGAAGAGGGTATAGAAAAGACTATCGATTGGTATCTGGCCAATGAAGAGTGGCTCAGTAATGTTACTTCCGGCGATTACCTAAGGTATTATGAATCGCAATATGTTAAGCGGTGATGATTTATTCTGTCGGTATGGGGTTCTTATGTTACCACTGTCCGATAGTAAAAAAACCCGCTATCGCATCACTGCGTGGCGGGTTTAACATGGAGTAAGACAGATTATCTACTGATAATCAATTTTCGCGTGATCTGATCGTTGTTTGGTTGATTTAAGCGCACCAGGTAAAGGCCGTCAGGAAGTGTCGCGGGCAAATTGACCCGGTATTCTCCCGTGGGACTGGATGGTATTGATTTTTCAAATACTACCTGACCAGTCAGGTCGCTGAGCAGGAGCTTAGCTTCGTGGCCATTATATCTGATGCAAATATTGTTATTTACAGGGTTTGGACTGAATGAGAAAATACTGGCTTCGCGGTTCATTATCCCGGTATATTCTGAACAGATTACAGGTGTTGGATCAGAACTGATCCTATGGGGCATCGTGTTATATTCAATTGTAACAGTGTAGCAATACTTCCATGGTTGACTTATGTTGTCGAAGAGTATTGTATCCGATGAATAGAAGGATGCAATCGCATCTCCGTTCAGATAACGGATAATAAGAAACCTGTGTAGATTGTTCAGGCTTTGGTTTTCAGGTACTGACCAGGTAAGGCTATTGCCATAATTTGTTTGTGACACCTGAAGATTAAAAGCTGGTAATGGATGCTCAGTATAAAAGAGGTTATCAAGATGCCATTCAGGGTTATTATGCCCTTCTGTACCTGTTGAGGTCCACCGAAGTCTCTCCCATCCGGGGTCAGTTATGGGAAAAGAGAAGCTATAATGTTTCCATGCCGAATCAGTCGTAGAAATAATCCTGGAAACGAAGTAAGGTTCATCATTACGGTCAATTACTGACAACCGGAATGTGTCTGTTTCAGCTAATGTTTGAAGACATTTTAAATCGAATGAAACAACGAGTTCGCTGCCTTGAAAGAGTGTCGTAGGTATATAGAAACTGGTAAGGGAGATATCATATCCATCCTGGGAATTGTTTGAGCCAAACCGACAGTAGCAATTACTACTGCCAGGATCTTTTATTACCTGTAGCAGTTCAGTCGAAGGGCTGTTTACGTGCCAATTGTTGTAAGAGAAGTTGCAACTTTCCCAGTTTTCTGAATGTGGTAACGAAGGGGTATCATGTATGATACTGGCAACCAGATGGTTCGAGGTATCTGATTCTATAAAATTTCCGGGAGAAACCTCGTAGATTATTGTAAGCCGGTATTCATGGAGGCCGCAATGGATAGTCCGGTCGTAACAGAACGTTGTGGAGGGTTCTACACTGTCAATTAGAGAGTTGTCTCTTAAAATCTTTATACCTGCAGGTACCGGATATCCGGGATTTAATTCTGGCATTTCCCATTCCAGTAAAATACAACCCTGAACTATTGCATAACTATTCAATGTTGGAGGCAAAGTTAAAAACTGGTCTGATTGAGCTGAAAGGCTTCCATGTATTAAATGAAAGAGCACCGCTAGACACAAAAAATGCAAAACCAGACTGGGCCTCATAATCAGTTTCGATTATCGGATTTGATACTAACCAGACTCGTAATATTAACTGAGGTTGCCTGAAAAATGGGAGAAAGTTGAAAAGTCACATAATAATTAACAGGAAATTGTTCCACGATTAATCTTTCTTCTTTTTTTCTGAATGCATCCTGATGATATTGCTTTTTACAAGACCGGCAAAGTAGAATTAATAACAATTTGATTTGAAATGATACAGGCTTTCCAAATCAGCCTGAAAAGGATGGTTTCCGGTTTGTAAATGTTTCATATTTTAATAAGAATCGAAGATGAACCGTAGATGAACCGTAGATTGACCGTAGATTGACCGTAGATTAACCGTAATTTTTCGGTTCAACTACGGTCGGTTTCTGTATGACGTCGGGTTATAAACCACAGGAAACAAATCATTGTAATCAATGCACCAGGACGAGGACAAGTCGTGACTGTTTACTCTGGGCAATGAAATAATTACATGTGCAGAAAAAGCTGCTTATAATTTTAAAATAAGCCTACTATGCATTGCAATAGATAATCCTGCCAGTTAATTCTTTTATAAAACAGAAGGAAAGAGTGTAATCGATAAAGTGATAAAATGCCCGGGAAATGCATGGCATCTTTAAATAGGAAAGCCATCACAATTAGCAGTGTCGCCCGGGTATTATCTAAGCGGGTATAGCCCTTACAACTGAATTGTCAGCAAAAGGGATTTACGACCTTTTCAAGATCTAGCCCAACGCCATACTTCCGCGAATGAAGGTTCTTTCCCAGTAATCAGCACTGAAGTACGGAAGATAAGGGTGGCTGCTTTTCGCATTAGCCAGATGGCTGAGATAAGAATAATCAGAGATGTTACTACTTCCCAGGTTTGAACGTTACCCAGGACCATCCGTGCTGGCATGACAGAGCCACTCGTCAGAGGGAAAAGTGCCAGGAACCTGATGAATCCGGTATCAGGGTCTCCCAATGCAAGAAAACCCGTCATGGCTGGCAACAAGGGAAGCATCAGCAGCCCGTTTTTAGAGGAATTGTTTGGATCGGTAATCATACTTGATATCGCTGCAAGGAATGCATTCCACATCACGATGCTCATCAGCGCAAATAATATGAAAAGTAGAGCCGAGGGTAAACTGATCATTTCGAAAACCGCTCCAAATCCTTTTCCTGTAATCTGCATAAAAAGACTAAAACCAAGTATAGTAAGGATTCCGTAAAAAGTGATTGAAGTGATTCCTGTAAGCGAAATGCCCAGGATCTTGCCATCCATCCAGACTCCCGGTTTTACAGCTGAGATGATCTGTTCGGTAATTCTTTGCTGCTTTTCGCCTGATATGGCTGTAAACTGATATGCAAAGCTCAGGAATATACCCATCAGGATAAAAATGATGAATGCGATAGCGGTTATCTTACCTGCTCTATCAGGTGTTTCACGTAGGTAAACATTTTCAAGAGTGCCTTCTGTTGTAATCAGACAGTAGAGTTCAGGAGTGATACCGACGGATTTGATAATCCAATCTTTATGCTGATTTTTCAGATCTGATTCTATATTACTGATCCAGTTGCGTGGTGCAGGTGTAATGATTTTCCATTTGTTAACTGTCGAGATTATCAGTACACCTTCGAGTTGATCCTGCCTGAGATTATTCATGGCGGTAAGTGAATCGGTTGTAAGAGCTGCTTTACACAGAATTTCAGTGCCGGGATTCCATGTTAAATCAGCTGGTTTTATAACTGCCAGCCGGGGAGTATCATCGGGTTGTTTCATGGCTGTAGTAGTGACCAGATAGCTGATAATTCCTACCACGATCATTACTGCCATCCCTATAAGTTCGTTACGAAATTTATAGAATCGGGTAAACTCCCACCGGGCAACGATCCATGTGAGTTTAAGATTTTCCTTGGTTCGGTTCATTGATTAGGGTGTTCTGTGTTTTTTAGAGGCTAGCGTCATTTGAAGGTAGATATCATGAAGGTCGGTCCTGCTGCTTCGTACTGATACGATTGTTGACAATCTTGCCAGGCGGCTCATCATCTGGTTGAGAGAGGACATCCTGTCAAATTCAATAATGGTTTCGCCATCATCAGTATATTGTACATTGGCAAGTCCTTCTGTTGTTTCCAGAATTGAATGATCAGGCTGGTCTCCAAATCGCACCATGATTTTACCTTCAGTGACCGATTGATGACGAATCTCAGGCAGAGTTCCACAGAAAAGAGATTTCCCCTGGTTCATAAGCAGAATTCTGTCGGCAAGTTTTTCTACCAGAGCCATTTGATGCGAACTTAACAGGATTGTTGTTCCATTTTGTTTCAATTCCCTGATAGTATCAATGAATTTCTCCTGATTGATTGGATCAAGGCCGGAGAATGGTTCATCAAGTATGGCAAATAGTGGCTGGTGAATGATAGCAGAAATGAACTGGATTTTTTGCTGGTTACCTTTCGATAAGGTCAGAAGTTTATCATTTGCACGATCAGCAAGATCTGCCCTTTTCAGCCAATCAATGGCAGAACGCCTGGCCTCTGCAGTTGTCATTCCGTGGAGCTGACCGAAATAGATGAGCGTACGAAGAATAGGAAGATCGGGATATAGCCCTCTGTCTTCAGGCAGGTAACCTACCTTAGTACGAATACTCCCTTCAATTTTATAACTGATGGTTCCTGAATCTGGCCGGATGATGTCGAGCAACATACGAAGTGTTGTGCTTTTACCCGCTCCATTTGGCCCCAGAAGCGCGAATATTTCTCCTTTGTTGATTGAAAAATTTAATCCGTCAACAGCTGTTGTTCGTGAAAACTGTTTTCGCAGATCCCGGACTTGTAAAATTGGATTATCTGACATGGTTAAGTGATTGATTTTAAGATACGGGCTAAATCCATCCCTGATTATGCAGATCAGGATGTCATGTTTTTATTAGCTGACTGAAGAATTCCTTCAGATAAGCTTTCCTTTCAGGCGGTAATAAGTGCCACCTGATTCCTTTAATAGCTCCGTCAATGGCCATCAATTTACACAGACAGGCGTCGGGATAAATTGTTTTAATCCGCAGAAAGGCAGTTTCTGTACCAGCTTCAATCAATTGTTGCTCAGTTTCGATACCTGCTTCATGGAGTTGTCGAGCAACTTCAACACCTATGTTGGGAAGTAATTGAATTGCGAAAGTATATTTTGATCGCGACATGATTGTGTGGTATTAGTAAAAGTATTCAGGGAATTAACCTCATTTAGCGTTTTCTTGAGACGATTGTTAATGAGGTTTTGTACTATCAGCTACTATCCGTTCTCTTTGTTTTAGTGTATCTGTTAACGGTTTGTCGAAGTCGGTGAGGTTGTATTTTCTAATGATGTTGCTAACTCTGGTTACCCATTTGGAAGATGTTGCATATCCGGAACGTTTTAATGCCTTTAGCCATTTAAGTGGATCCGGGTCACCTTTAAGGTCTTTGTAAAATGTCTTATTTATAACCAACTCTTTAAAATGAAAAAATGAAGCCTCGTCTGTTTCAAAATCAATATGACTGAAAATATAGCCGGATTTTGTTTTTGGGGAGGGTACTTTGCCTTTAATTCCGAAATGGTTGCATTGCTCCTTACTCAACCTGCTGGTTCCGGCACCACTTTCATGTATGGCAATCCCGAGCAAAAGGCTGGCAGGAAACTGATGTTCCAGCATAATTGAGACCGAGAGTGAATCGTACTTTTGGATATAAGCATCCACATCACGCTGGGCTACAGCAAAGATGGTTATTAAAAACAATAAGAAAACTAATATGAGGCGGTATGAAAACATCGTGGCTGAAAATGACAGGCTAAGTATACTTCCGGTCGATTGAATACAATCATTGTGATATGAAAGAAATATACATGGCCTGAATTTTGGTTAAAAGACTGTTCAGAAAAGAAGCTTTGCTTCTTCACGAAGGGCATTTAAAGCTTGCTCTGTACTACTAACCGTAAGATTATTTTGTGCCTCTATTAGTTTTATCATCAAATCTGTTGACGGAGCATCAGATGCGAGTCCTGTTGAGGCTTTCTTAATAAGGGCAATTGCTTCTTCACGGGCAACCCTGATGAGATTCCAGGTTTCTTTGCTTACAAAAAGTTGTTGCGTGATGTTGTGTTCAAATTCATCCCGGATAGATTGCAGCATCCCGGCTTCAAGTTGTGCAACGTTTTGAGCAGAATCTCCACAACGCATCATAACAGAAGTCAGGTTTATCCGTTCAAGTAATAAAATCAACCGCTCATATGCCTGTAGCCTTAATGGCAGAGTTACTCTACTGTATTCAGCCTGCATCCCGGATTTGGCTTTTTGTGCTTCCAATTCGAGCCATGCTTTCAATGCACTGGCAGTTTGCAGGGCAACCTTAGCGTTTATTTCAATTGCCGGGTCAGGCCTTGAAATCTGGTTTAGCATTTTGGTTGACATGAGATGAAGTAACCAGACGGCGGTAGCAAGCACCAACAAGGCTGGTATGGTTATCAAAACGATTTGAAGTAGTGTTGACATAAGTATTTATTTTATTATTTCCTTTAGGTATGTTATTTGCTGAGTAGTTGACGTGCCCTTGTATAAATTCCGGCTGCGTTTAGTCCATATCTTGCCATGAGCTCCTCCGGACGACCCGATTCTCCGAAACGGTCATTCATTCCAACCATATCTACCGGAACAGGATGATGCCTTGTTACGATTTCAGCTACAGTGCTTCCAAGCCCACCGATAATCTGGTGTTCTTCGGCTGTTATAATTTGCCCTGTCTCTATCGCGGCTTTAACTATGATTTCTTCATCAACAGGTTTAATTGTATGCAAATTGATAACACGTGTTTCAATACCCTCAGCAACCAACTGGTCAGCAGCCAGCAAGGATTCCCATACAAGATGGCCAGTTGCAATAATGGAGAGATCTTTGCCTCTTCTTAGTAATTCCCCCTTTCCAATTGTAAATATCTGGTCTGGCGACGAAAAGTCAGGTACTGGTTCCCTTCCGAAGCGCAGGTAGACAGGACCATTTAGTTGTTCAATTGCGGCAATGGTAGCTAATCTGGTTTGGGTGGCATCGCATGGCGAAATTACAGTCATGTTTGGTAAAACCCTCATAATTGCAATATCTTCCAATGCCTGATGCGTTGCTCCGTCAGGACCTACACTGATACCTGCATGGGCACCACCTATCACCACGTGGAGGTTGTTGTAGCATAATGATACCCGGATGTGGTCTGCAGTCCTCAAGGCGGCAAATACTCCATATGTGCTAAAGACAGGAATTTTTCCCGCGAGCGCCATTCCGGCAGCAACGCCAATACAGTTTTGCTCGGCGATACCCATAGTGAAAAATCTTTCCGGAAATTTTTCAGCAAATAGATTCATCCCTACCGATGTGGTTATATCAGCCCCAAGGCCAATAACGTTTTGATTAAGCCGGCCTTCTTCAGCCAATCCTTCACCAAAACCTGTCTTTCCAGCCTTGTATTGTAATGTGTTCATCATAGCCTGCATTTTATTTCCTTAATAAAGCCGTTGGCTTCTTCTTTCGAGGGAGCTTTTCCGTGCCAGCGAAAATTTCCTTCGATCGAACCAATTCCTTTTCCCATGATAGTATGTGCTATAATGACAGTTGGTTTTCCTGATACGATCCGGGAGAGGCCGGTAGCCTTTAGTAAGTCTTCGATAGAGTTGCCATTACATTCAATAACATTCCACCCAAAGCTTTTCCATTTACCGGATAATGGTTCGAGTGCCATAACAGATTCCGTCGGACCATCTATTTGCAGATTGTTCCGGTCAACAATGACTGTAAGGTTATCAAGATGATGATGCGCAGCAGCCATGGCAGCTTCCCACACTGAGCCTTCCTGTAGTTCTCCGTCACCGCAGATACACCAAGTATGCCATTGAGCTTTGTCAACTTTTGCAGCGATTGCCAATCCAACTGCAACCGATATTCCCTGCCCTAGAGATCCTGCTGATAATTCCAGCCCGGGGAGTCCATGATCTTTTCCCGGATGACCTTGCAAACGACTATCAAGTTTACGAAGTGTTGCAAGTTCTGAACGATCAAAATAGCCGGCATTCGCAAGTGTAGCATAAAGCACCGGAGCCACATGGCCAATACTCAGGATGAGTCTGTCGCGCTCAGTCCAGGCAGGGTCATCAGGATTGCAGGTCATGCTGTTAAAATAGAGAACAGTGAATACATCAGCGAGTCCCAATGATCCACCCAGATGCCCTGATCCTGCAGTTGCCAGTGATTCAATAATGTCGATCCTGATTTGCAGTGCAATCTGTTCAAGCTCTGATACCGATAATGATTTGCTCATTGGTTAATAATCATGATTAATGACGGGGTAGTTATTTCACCCGTAGGAATTTGAATTCTGTAAAATCAAAATCCGGATTGGGAACATCTATTAATAATTCAGAGGCAATACCATCCATCCCGATTGTAAAATTTACCTTTCCTTCAGGAAGTGATGGGTAACCTTCCAGTTTGAGAGTAAACGTGTTGTATTCCCAATGAGTCAGATTGGAAGTAAACCCTGAGGTTGGCTTCATGTCAATTCTTAAAGTTTCTTTACCTGAAAGCGTAACTTCAACATCGCCATAAATTTCATCGTGAAAAGTACCGGTATATTCTTCCAAGGTAAGTGTAGGTTTCGTGTTTTTATTCCTGCTTTTCAGTATTTCTTCGTGTTCATTCCGGCTAAATTCTTTCGCTTTGGCAATTCTGGTTTTCAGGAAACCGCTCCAATCGCGTGGATTCTGAACATTACAAATCAAATCCTGTAATGTCTGACTTACTACGTAATAGAGGGGTTCATTACAATTTGTCAGTACGACAAATCCACAATTCTTTTCCGGGATAAAGGTAGTGGTAGAAAGCATGCCATCGTATCCACCACCATGATTCACCAGTTTGACCCCCTGATAGTCGTAGAGGCTCCATCCCAGACCATACCCTCTGAAATGGGTAGTCGGATTGTTGGCCATAGCTGATATTGATACGGGATTCATGATGTTTGGTTGCCACATCTCATTCTGTACTTTCTCACTCCAGAGACGCGAGGGATGTTCGGAGCTACTGTCGGGCAGAGCGCCATGACGTAGCTGCAATCTGACCCATTGAGCCATATCGTTAACTGAACTGATTAATGCCCCGGCAGGAGCCATATTATCCCAGTTCTGCCAGGGGATCACCATCATCTTTCCATCCGGAGCTGTATGACAAGAAGCTACATTGGTCGTTCCGGGGATTTGGGTAACACTGGTAAGGGTACGCAGCATGCCGGCAGGTTTTAATATACGATGTGTAATGAAATCTTCCCATTTTGTCGATGATACCGATTCTAATGCCAGCCCTGCGGCAATAAAGTTGATGTTGGAATAACCGTAACCAGCTCTGAAGCCATGGTGTGGTTTTAGCAGTCGGGCTCTTTCTACTACTTCGCGCCGGGAATAGATTGTATTTGACCAAATAAGATCGCCGCTGAACGTTACATGACCGGTACGGTGTGATAAAAGATCTCTGAGCGTAATGTTTTGAGTTACCCAGGGATCATACGATTCATACCATGGAAGGTATTTTCGCACAGGATCGTCCCATGCCATAAGACCAGAATCTACCATCATGGCAATGGCTGCAACTGTAAAGGATTTGGTATTTGATGCAACTGCGAACAACGTATTTGCATCAACAGGTTGCGGATTGTCGATGTCTGTTACTCCAAAGCCCCGGGCGAATACAACACTATCATTTCTGATCAGGGCAACAGCCAGACCCGGAGAATTCCATTCCTTACGCAGTTCTTCTAGTTTAAGTGATAGAGAATCAGTGTTAAAACTAAAGGGAACTGATTGCGTATAAGAAGCTGATGAAAGTAGAAATGATAAAAGAGTGATAAATAAATATTTTCTCATTTTACGGGTAAATTGAAGTTGTAATTGCAGAAATACGTTGATTGTTATTTTTCTAATTGATCCTGGATGATCTCAATGAAGCGGGTAGGTGTTATTCCATCGAAGTTACCACTTGTCATAAGTAACAGTGCAGTGTTATTCCATGGTCGGTTTGAAAGCCATGACTGTAAATCATCGGCCTTGGTTATAACTGTAAGTCCAGGGTGATTAAAGGCTTGAGATATCTGTGATTCATTTAACATTGGAAGCCTTTTTAACGATAGTGCATGTGGTGAGAAGAAGACAACAGCCTCATCCGCTTTTTCAAGAGCATTTTTGTAAAGTGGCAGGAAATTTTCGCTTAGAGAACTGAAGGTATGAAGTTCAAATATTGCCGTTATTTTTCGGTTGGGATATTGTTCTTTTACCGCAGAAGTTGTAGCTTTTACTTTTGAAGGTGAATGAGCAAAGTCACGAAAGACAATACAATCATCAATCTCGTATATTTTTTCCAATCGATTTGAAGCCCCTTTGAACGAACTGACAGCTTCGTTGAATTGCCGGTCATCAATTCCCAGTTGAGCACACACAGTTCTTGCTCCGGCAATGTTTGCCAGATTGTGGTTACCAAAGACCAATAATGGGGTACGCGCATTGTTGTCTGTAAGCCAGGTTTTTCCATTAATAGTTTCATGATCAGGGATGGAATAGGGTAACGAATGTATATCAGGGCGCAGTTTGGGTATAATTCCGGCAATATGCTCATCGTTACTATACCATACAAGTTTTCCACCTGGCTCTATTAATTGACAGAATCTTTCGAATTGCCATACGTAGTTTTCAAAAGTCGGAAATACGTTCATATGATCCCAGGCAATACCACTAAGCAGGGCAATATGAGGCCTGTAAAGGTGAAATTTCGGGCGGCGGTCAATAGGAGAAGTAAGATACTCATCTCCTTCAAAAACCATGATGCGGGCAGTGCGGGTTAACTTGACCATCACGTCAAATCCTTCAAGTTTAGCACCTACCATATAATCGGTCTCTATACCACAGTAGTGTAATACATGAAGTATTATTGCAGTGATTGTAGTCTTTCCGTGACTCCCCCCAATTACAACCCTTGTTTTGTCGGCTGATTGCTCATAAAGGTATTCGGGATATGAATAAATCTTAACACCAACCTCCTGGGCTCTGATCAATTCAGGGTTATCAGCTTTGGCATGCATTCCAAGAATTACAGCATCCAGTTGTCGCGTAATTTTCTCTGGAAACCAACCTGCTTTCTCTGGTAACAATCCTGATTCAGCCAGTCGTGTGCGAGAAGGTTCGAATATCTCATCATCGCTGCCTGTGACGCTGAAACCTTTATGATACAGGGCAATTGCCAGATTATGCATGGCGCTTCCTCCTATGGCAATAAAATGTACTCTCATGGAAGTGATTTTTAGCAAACTTACAAAAAAAGAGTTGAGTTAAGAATGTCTTGCTGGAATAGCTAATCTATCAAATACATTCAGATTCCTGGCTTTCAGTTTTCAGATTGTAAAATTGGTTTTATCTGGCTTCTGCTAGACAGGTAGATCGTTTTCTTTGGGTTTTGTTTAACACATTGGGTGTTCTATTGTTTTAGTTGTTGCTTTTGGTTGATTGTCATTGAGTACATTACATTCTGATTGTCAATAAAAGTTGGAATTATTTACTAATTTTGCTATTATTAAATTCGTAAATGAAACTGATACCTTTAGTTACTGAGAATTGGAAAGTGGATGGTGGGACTGTGTTCGGTGTGGTTCCAAAGGCAATCTGGAATTCTATTACGCCGGCTGATGAACAGAACCTTGTAAAAACCACATGTCGTGTATTGCTTGTTGAGGATGGAAACCGCCTTATTCTGATAGATACAGGAATGGGCAATAAACAGAATGAGAAGTTTTTCAGTCACCGTCATTTATTTAAATCAATAGGCCTTATAGAAGCACTAAGACAGGCTGGTTACTATCCGGAACAAATTACTGATGTTATATTCACCCATCTGCATTATGACCATGTTGGCGGAGCAGTCGTTCGAAAAGGAGATGATCTTGAACTGGTATTCCGGAATGCAAAACATTGGGTATCCCGGGCACAGTTAGATTGGGCGATGAACCCCAATAAGAGGGAAGCAGCAAGCTTTCTCCCGGAAAATATCTTACCTCTGATACAATCTGCCAGTTTGAATTTATTAGAGGGTGAGGGACTTTTTTCTGATCATATAACCCTGCGTATTTTTAATGGACATACCCGTGGTCAAATAATTCCTCTGATTGATTACAACGGGATTACTATTGTTTACACCGCCGACTTTCTTGCAAGTAGTGCCCATATTCCACTACCCTGGATACCATCGTATGATATTGAACCATTAATCACGCTTGAAGAAAAAGAGATGTTTTTGCAGGAAGCAGCTGATAAGGGGTTTGTAATAGTGCTTGAACATGATTATTTCGTCGAAGCAATTACCGTAACCAGGACTCCAAAAGGGGTAAGGCTTGCCGAATCTGGTACATTAACCGGACTGATTGACAGGAAACGCCATCAGACTACAGTTTAAAAAAAATGATCTTTGGAGCGGAGTACTTTTAAACTTATATGAGTCCAAGTTCTTTCAGGTAACCGGTCAGTTCTGTAAAGTTGAAGGGTTTGGCTATAATTTTCAGGTCTGGCCCAAGCAGGTAGATTGTTGGAGTAGCAAAGATGCCCCATTCCTCAGACGAAAGGCTGTTCCATCCTTTTAACTCACTAATATTTGTCCAGGCATAATTATATTTCTGAATGGCCTTTTCCCACTCAGTCTTATCTGTATCTATCGAATAAGCGATAACATCCCATTTTTCTCCGGCCTGTTCATTGTAGAGTCTATTGATTTGAGGCAAGATTTCATTACAATGCGGGCACCAACTAGCCCAGAAGATTATAACGTTGTATGGTTTTTTCAGGTCACTCAGTCTAAATGGAGATCCATCTGGATGATTAGCATTAAGAGGTGGTGCTGTATTTCCTGGTGCCATGCGCCGGATAATCTCCACCTTACCGGCCAACCGGGTACGAGAAGCTTCATCAGTGCACCCTTCACTTTCATAAATAGTGGCGAGGTAACTAAGTACTTCCTCAAATCCGAATTGTTCAAATCCATTAATCAGGTATTCAATGATAAAGGCAAATACTTTTGGTTGCTTGTCAATGTGAGGTAACAGATCGTTAATTCCTGAAATAAAGGATGCCTGAAGTTCTTCTTTTGTGAATTCCGGGTTGCTGTATAGTGTCAGAAAATCAATAGTTTTTCTGGTGTATATATTTGTATGTATTAACGAAGTGTCAGTAGCATCTCCTGCCTGCCAGAAGTTTTCTATAAGAGCTCTTTTTCTTTCCACGGGATTGAGTTCTGGGGCAAGGAATGGTTGTTTCATGTATAAGGCAATGGAGCTGAGTAAAGTACCATTGTGTCGTCTGATCAATCCATTCAGATAGGCTGAGAAGTCGATCTGCTCTTTAACATACTGGGCTGTCGCCTTTTGGTAAAACGGCTCGGAAGTAGGATACCCGTCTATCAACTGGGTTAGTAAATCGATCTTTTTCTGATATCGTTCAACAGTCTCCATAAGATTTTGATAATCGTTGTTCAATGTGTCATAAAACCGAATAACAGCTGTGCCAGTATCAGCGATAAATTTTACAGGATAACCGTCATAAAGAATATCGAAGCCATTTCCCTTATCAGGTATAATACGATACAATCCTTTTGCAATATGTTTTTTTTCGTTGAAGTATAGGTTGCCGCTATTGTCGGAATTGAGTGTGTCAATTATTCGAAGCTGATCTCCACGATATGATGCCAGTACAATCTTTCTGCCTGTAAGTCCATTGATCGTTCCGGAAATCTGTGCACGAAGACTGAGATTAATGACTAAGAATAACAAGACCATATATTGGAGAGGAACTTTTTTCATAATGAGTATTTATTAATTGTCCAAAAGTACTACATAATGCAAAAACTGAATATAAGCGCCCTTTTTTATAGCTTTGCATAAAAAGTTGTGATGTCCGATTTATATAATATTCAGGCACTGAATGAGACTATCTCATCCTTCGATACACTCCAGCTACTACAGTGGGCTGCAGAGTATTTTTCAGGGAAGGTTACCTTTGCTACCAGCCTTGGCGCAGAAGATCAGGTTATTACACATATGATAGCTGTTAATAAGCTTCCTGTTAAGGTATTCACCCTCGATACAGGAAGGCTTTTCCCTGAGACTTATGATTTAATTGAGAAGACGCAAGCGCGATATAAGATCAGGCTTAATATTTGTTTCCCTGATGCAGTGGAGGTGGAAGAAATGACAAGTTCAAAGGGGATTAATCTGTTTTACCATAGTATTGAAAATAGAAAGCATTGCTGTGCCGTGAGGAAAACCAATCCCCTGCGTAAAGCCTTAGAAGGTAATGATATGTGGATTACCGGTCTCCGACGTGAGCAAGCTGTAACACGTACAGGGCTGCATAAATTGGAAATGGATTCACTTAATGGATTGTTAAAGCTAAATCCGTTGATCGATTGGTCTGAAGAGCAGGTTTGGGATTTTATCAGAGAAAATAAAATTGCCTACAATACGCTTCATGATAAAGGCTTTCCGAGCATTGGCTGTCAGCCATGTACCCGGTCAATATCTCCCGGCGAGGATATAAGAGCTGGTCGATGGTGGTGGGAAAATCCAGAGCAGAAGGAGTGCGGACTTCACAAGTGAGAAAGATTGTAAACTAATTACTGGCAGAGTGTTGTTGGAAAATGATATAAACTGACGTGTAATTACCTGGGATACGTATAATTAGTAACAAAACAGAAATAAACAAGGCAAACGAACCAGATCGTTTGCCTTGTTTTTGATTTATTCAGGACACTATATGATGATGAAGCCTCAATTATAATGATGTGCCTTGTTGTTTTATCGGGTGATCTGTATGGAATCGGCGTAGCCGCTCATTGAGGGCTGGAAACAGATCATGGGGAACAAGAGAGACACATGCTCGGATTCCTTCACGACGGGTACTTCCCGTAATGCTTAAGGCGATTGCACTGACTCCATAGTAAATCATTTCGGCCAGTAATTCTTCACCTGTGAACCCCGGATAGCTATAGGTGAAATAGAATCCATCCGCTATCGGCTGATCTACATCAGTGTCATAGACTATTTTAAATCCATTGTCTGTGAACATCTTTTTCATTTCATGAGCCTTTTTGCCATATTCTTTTACTTGTTCAACAAAATTGAGCTCACCGCTATTTGCAGCCTTCAGGATAGCAGCCAGTGCATATTGGGCAGAGTGAGAGGTACCGGAACTAAGTGCATACAAAGCGCCAAATACTATTGCATGACCGAGGTTAGCAGAAGCATAAAAACGTTTCAGATCTGGTGCTTCTGTATTAAATAACTTATCAGAAATGACCATCATACCTATTCTTTCTCCAGCATAACTGAATGCTTTTGAGCTTGAAATCAGCATAATGTAGTTGTCACAATACTTGGCTACAGTCGGTTGGAAAGGAGCTTTCCCAGGTTGGCTATAGTCTTTCCTGAAATCCATAGCAAAATAGGCAAGGTCTTCAATTATTACCAGATCGTATTTATGCGCCATTTCGCCAATAATACGTAGTTCTTCATCAGTCAGGCAGATCCAGGAGGGGTTATTGGGATTGGAATATAGAATGGAAGAAACTTTCCCGTCACTTAAAACCTCTTCCAACTTGTCACGAAGTTTTGCTCCCCTGTAATTATACATATCGAAGGTGCGACACTCCTGACCCATAATTCTTATTTGTTGCTTATGCACAGGGAATCCGGGATCAAGAAACAGGCTTCCTTCACGATCCTTATGCATTCTGTTGACTGTCATGAAACTGGCAAAACCTCCCTGCATTGACCCAACGGTTGGTATACATCCATCGGGATTTACATCAATATCAAGAAAATTCTTTACAAAGAGAGCCATCTCTTTTTTAAGTTCCGGTAACCCTTGAATTTCAGGGTACAGAGAGGCACACCCTTTTTCAAGAGCTTCAATTTGAGCCTTTACTCCTGTGGCAACAGCCGGTAATCCAGGAATCCCCATCTCCATACGAACGAATCGTTCTCCTGTGGCCTGTTCAATAAGGTCGACCAGTTTCTTGATTTCACGTATTGAGGCTTTTCCTACATCCGGAAGATTACTCGTTTTGATAACCTGGTTAACTATTTCATAATTGATGGGTGTGTTTCTCATGGTGGTGATTATTCAATAATTATATATGCTAAGATAAGTAAATTTCTATTTCTGACGGGATCCTCCATGGCTGGCTATGGCAAGTATTACTCCCAGGGCTATGCCTAACAGTGCAGCGAAGAGTACCTGGAACTGAACTGGTAACATGAATGTTATCGTATGAGCAGGAATCCAGAATAGGGGGATTGTTTTTTTAAAGACAAAATTCCATTGATGTTTCCAGTTGATTTCTGCCATTATATTACCTATCTGAATTGGCTTTAACAGGCAACTGATATTCCCGTTGTTCATTAAGATGTGATTGTCTGTAATCTTATGAATTGTCATCATTACAGGGGCATATATCAGGTTCATGGAAGCACTGATGCAAAAAGCCACCAATAATTTGGAAGCAGTGAAACTACCCGCAAGAATTGAAGGAGCATCGGTCATTCCCATGTAAGCAAGAAAGGCAGGCATTCCTGTCCCGAAGATAATGAATGAAAGTTTAATAGTCAGCCCAAGAAAACCCCATACCACTGCTCTGGCGAATGCACCGAACGCTGGCTGGTAGTATTGTCCCGTCTTGATCCTCATTCCTAACATCTCGCCGGCTGTTGCCAAAATGGAGAATTTTAGGAAACTCATCAACATTCCATGCGCTGTATTGAATTGATTGTAAAAACTGTAAAGTTGTCCTGACAGAAAGAATGGAGCAAACAATACAACTACAAAAGCGATAAAGTAAAGGTCGTTTTTCTTCATTGAAATTTTGGGATATTATCGTACCCTCCCGGGGAATATGTGTGATGCAAATATCAGAAAAAATGATGATATAGCATGGCTGAAGGAAGACGTACCCTTCAATACAGGATTTTAAATTATACTAAAATGAGTTTGAAATGATTATCAAACTTCCAGCATTCTTTGACGTTTTGCCTGGTTTCAGGAGCAGGTAAAACTACTTCATTACTATGAAGTAGGCATAATTAACCTCAAATTGAATTGTATTGCAGGTTGAGCAATATGATCATCGGTTCTCTGATAACTATTTTGGTTATCAGTTTGTTGTAACTAAAACAATTTTCAATAGGTTATATTTATAAACCAAGTACTTCATCAAAGGAAAATATACCAGTCTTTCCGATTATCCACTCTGCCGCGAGAACAGCACCAGATGCTAACCCCCCTCTTCCTAATGCTTCGTGCTTCAGGGTTATTATATCATCGTCAGATGCAAAACTTATGATATGAGTTCCTGGTACTTCACCTTCCCGATAGCTAATTACCGGAAGACATGATGGATCTTCTGAGGGTTCATTGACCCATTTTTCAATCGATGAATAGGCACTCATTATATCATTGGCCAGATGGATGGCTGTACCGCTCGGAGCATCCATTTTATGGATATGGTGAGTTTCTGCAACTGAAGGGTGATAACCGCCTGCCTGTGCAGTTAACCTGGCAAGTTTTTTTTGAACAGCGAACAGAATATTCATACCAATGCTGAAATTGGCCCCCAATATGAAACCTACTTTATGACGGTTGCATAACTCCTCAATCTGCCGGTAATCCGGCTTCCAGCCTGTGGTTCCGATTACAACAGGCAAACCTGATGACAGCGCAAGAATTGCGTTATCGGATGCAGTTTGGGGAACACTGAAATCGATTACTATATCAGCTTTCCTGATTGCTTCTTCCTTTTTAAACCAGTCAGATGCTTCATCTATGGTGGCAATGATGCTATGGCCTTTACGAATGGCAACCTTTTCAACTTCATGGCCCATTCGGCCATAGCCGCTTAAAACTATTTTTAGTGAGCTCAATTTATTTATTTTACCGGATTTTAATAACGAAAAAGATAATGAAAGGAAGAGTGCATCTTATATGATAATTCTTTTCATAGAAATCAGGATTGATTTTGTCTATTGGCTGCTATGATGAAGAACCAGACGCTTTGTTATTATTGATGTTGCTGACGTAATAAATCATTAACGGTTTTAACGGGGTTGAAAGTAATAATGGGTACTTCTACAAATAATGTAATCCAATTTGCCATTGACCCGTTCCACAATCCTGGAAGTTCAAGTGCTTTAAGGTCTTTACCGTCTTTAGATTTTTGGCTTATGAAACCGGTGTTCTTATCAATAAAATCTGATAAGTTAAATGGATTCCCCTGCCAATCACGCACAGCACAGACTAAATCAACCGGATTGAAATGAGTAGCGCGTTCAAATATTGATTTCTGCTCAGGGTTCCAATGGTCTACCTGTGAGGATTCAACAATTTGTAATGATTGCCTGCCTTCTCCATCATCGACAATGAAAGGTCCTCCTCCCGGTTCTCCCTCGTTTTTAACCATACCACATATTCGAATGGGGCGGTTAAATACACGAATTAGAATCTCTTTCTGTCTGCTAGGCGATAGTGTTGAAAAATCTTCAGGCAGACTGATAAAGAGTTTATTGGTAGCAAAGCTGGCAGAGGCAGCAATATCTGCTTCTGTAATCTCGTCTTCTCCGTAAAATCGTTTGAGCCAAAAGTGAATTTCTTCCTGCATCCATAACAGCAAACCACCGATCACCTCTTTATATTGGTATGTAACAGACTTTAATCTGTCTGGAACAATGTTATCAATATTCTTTATAAAAATAATATCACCCTTGATGTCATTTAGATTTTTTATCAATGCTCCGTGCCCGCCGGGACGAAATAACAATGATCCGTCTTTTTCTCTGAATGGTGTATTGTCTGGGTTTACAGCGATGGTATCAGTAGATGGGCTTTGTTCAGAGAACGTAATTTTGAATTTTACTCCAAACTCTTTTTCATAACGAGCTATCGTTTCCCCTGTAACTTTTTTGAATAATTCATGATGTTCATATGAAACAGTGAAATGGATATTAACTGTACCATCAGGTTGACGGCAATAATTAGCTCCTTCTACAAGATGTTCTTCAAGTGCTAATCGATTATACTCAGGATAACTGTGGAATCTGATAAGGGCTTTTGGACGTGCAGCATAGTCAAGACCATGCGATTGCAGAACGTATCCTGTCAACGTAGCAAAATCTTTCTCTCTGATACATCTTTCAGGCGAATCGTTGTTTTTTGCCATCAACTGACAAAGTTCACCATAGAATGCAAACCTTTCAATCTGATCAATAAACTCAAAGGCTGCTTTCCATTTAGTGTTATTTCGCATTGCCGATTCATCATTGTTTGATTTCCACGCTTCGGTAAATTCAAACAGATGTTTAAACATTCGGCTCGCAGCGCCGGAAGCTGGAACGAATTTCAACAGATTGTGATGAGCACTGAGTTGGTTAAACTGTCCACGCAGCATTTCAACTTCATCTGTCGATAGTTTTAATATTCCGTTCCCAATTGTGGCTGGGGCAGTTAGTTTTATGAAAGGGAAACCCTTTGTGAACTGAGTTATCTGGTTGGCTACAGTTTCCGGAGAGATCCCTTTTTCTGATAGTTGTGCAGAATCTTTTTCAAGTAACATCTCTGCTGGTTTTTTGTGCTGTTAAACGTTTATTATGTGGTTATGCCTTATTTGCTGAAACGTAGTACATAAAAACAGGTAATTACTAGCTAAAGGGTATATTTTCAGGGAACTAGTTTTTTGAGATCATTACCTGTAGGGCTTTGGAATACTTTAAGATCAAAATATGGGATGATGGCCAGAATATGATCAAATATATCCGACTGAACGCCTTCATATTCAACCCATGCAGTGGTCTTGGTGAAACAGTAGAGTTGCATGGGAATGCCTTTTTCCGTTGGCGCGAGTTGTCTGACCATAATCGTCATTTCATCATGAATGTTGGGGTTGTTTTTCAGATACTCCAGGAGATATGCCCTGAAAATACCAAGATTCGTCTGCCGGCGCCCGTTTACCAAAACGTCGTTGTTTATGCTGTTTTGAAGATTGTACTGTTGAATAAGATCTTCTGTTTCTTTTACATACTCAGTAACATACCCGAATTTTTCATAGCGTTCAAGCATCTCTGAGGTGCAGAATTTCACACTGTTCATATCCAGATTTAGCGCCCTTGAAATTCTCCTCCCACCAGCTTCTTCCATTCCTCTCCAGTTTTTTACTGC
Source organism: Bacteroidota bacterium (assembly GCA_003250395.1). Lineage (GTDB taxonomy): Bacteria > Bacteroidota > Bacteroidia > Bacteroidales > TTA-H9 > GWE2-42-24. Next base: position 31,142 of record QKGM01000045.1, read on the forward strand.
ATCTGCAATCATAGAATAAGTGGGAAGAGTACTGATTGTATTATCAAAGTTCTTGACTTTTACGGTAGTTAATGATATTTCTGTTACAACTCCATCTATGCCATATTTGTCCATGGTTATCCAATCCCCGATCCTTACCATGTTATTGACTGATAGTTGAATACCCGCTACAAAACCCAGGATGCTGTCCTTAAAGATGAGCATTATGACAGCTGACAATGCGCCAAGTCCTCCGATAATGGCTAATGGTTTCTGCCCCAATAGCCATGAAACAAGGATTATAGCAACAACTGAGTAGAGGATTATCTTAGCTACCTGTATAAACCCTTTGATTGGTCTTGTTTTCGACATCTCGGTCGTCAGGTACATATGATGAAGTGCATCAAATAAGGCATCGATCACAAGGACACCGGCAAACATCATATAGATTTCCGTGCTCTTTTCTACCATGTTGACAAAACCAGGAAGATGACTGACTACCAACGGCGTGACCTTGTAAAAAACAATAGCTGGTGCAAAATAACTTAGTCTTTTGAAGAACTTTTTTTCAAGAAGTATGTCATCAAACTGATTCTTCGATTTTTTAACCAGACGTTTCAGAAAATTGTATAAAATATTTCTGGCAGCATAGTAAGCGATCGCCGCAAGTATTGCAATGACAATAATCCAACAATAATTGGATATAATCACAGCCAGGTTGTTATGTACCCCCTGGCTCACCAACCAGATCTTAAACTGTTGGCTCCAGAGGTGAAACTGGTCTAAATTCATGTTTTTCGTAAGGTTTTAGACAAAAATCGTATTAAAAGGTGAGAATTGCAAACCGTGGCAGTGTTTATATGTGAAGTTGTAATGCATTTGTTTAGGATCTGGTAGAAAAGATTGTGTTTAAAATCAGATCTTTAGCATTAAATCGTAAAAAATTTATTCTCTATATGTATTGTTTTGTAGAAATGTATATATATTTGCGTATTCAAATACCAAATTATATAATAATATCTAATGAGCAAAATTCTCAACATAAGCGAAGCTGTCACTATTGCTATTCATAGTATGGTTTTGATCGCTGCCTCTGATAAAAGGCTGAATGTTGGAGTTCTTGCCCGAAATACTCAATTTTCAAGAAATCATATTGCCAAGGTTTTAAATCAGTTGGTCAAATATGGTTTTCTGGTGTCGGAGAGAGGACCAGACGGGGGATTTAATCTGGCACGTGAAGCCGATAGAATTTCACTACTCGAGATATATGAATCTATCGAGGGGTCGCTCGATTCTTCTGTTTGCGATTCCCGTTGTGATTTGTGCCTTGCTTATGGATGTGTCTTCGGCGGACTTTCATATAAGTTTCAGCAAGAATTCAGAGATTATTTAAGGGAGACCACTTTAAAGGATATAATTAAAATTAAAAAACTATGAAACGCCAGATTATTAACATTGATGAAGATAAGTGTACCGGGTGCAGCCTTTGTATTCCCAATTGCCATGAAGGTGCTCTCCAACTGATTGATGGTAAAGCCAGATTGATCAGTGATCTGTTCTGTGACGGATTGGGTGCCTGTATTGGCCACTGCCCGGAAGGTGCAATCAAAATCGTGGAACGGGAAGCAGAACCATATGATGAAATAAAAGTGATTTCGGAGATGGTTAACAAGGGGGCCAATACAATAAAAGCTCATTTGATACATCTGTCAGCACACAACGAGATAGCATACCTGAAGGAGGGGCTTACCTTTCTTCGGGAGCATAACCCAGAACTGATTCCTGAGGGATTTACTGCCCCCCGGGAAATGCCTGGCGCTCGTCTTCAATCAGTTCCGGCAGAGTCAGCTTGTGGAAGTGGTTGTCCGGGTAGTGCACCAATCACTTTTAAAATTGACCAACAACAGGTAGAAGATGCAGGTGAGCCTGTGAAAGCCAGATCGGAGCTAAGCCAATGGCCTGTACAATTACACCTGCTGAATCCGGCAGCTGCTTATTTCAGGGGGGCTGATGTTGTTCTTGCTTCCGATTGCTCAGCTTTCGCTGTTGGAGATTTTCATAACAGGTTTTTGAAAGGGAAAATACTGGCAATTGCATGCCCAAAACTCGATAGTAATAAAGAGAGTTATGTTGAGAAACTGTCGGCTATGATTACCGGAAGCCTTATCAATACCCTTACAGTTGTGATGATGGAGGTGCCTTGTTGCGGAGGACTGTTACAAATAGCCCAGGCTGGTATTAAACTGGCGGGTCGTAAAGTCCCTGTCAAGCGTGTGATTGTCAGTGTGCGTGGTGATATAATGCAGGAAGAATGGGTTTGATTTACAATAGATTTATACAAAGGTTAAACACTAATTTTTACAACCATGAGTATGTTTTGTTTTCAGTGTCAGGAGGCAGCCAAAGGTACCGGCTGTACCATCAAAGGGGTTTGCGGCAAGACCGATGAAGTTGCCAATCTTCAGGATTTACTGATTCATACAATCAAAGGAATCGCTGTTTTCAGTAAGGCATTAAGAGAAGCAGGTGAAAGTAACTTGCCGGATCGCTTAATAATTGAAAGCCTTTTTATGACCATCACAAATGCAAATTTTGATGAGGAGGCGATAAGCAATAGAATAACTGAAGCTTTGGCTATCAGGAAAGAACTAAAGAAAAGGGCAGATTTGCTTGGATTGACTCCTGAATTTGCATCAGTTGATGCTGCAACTTGGTTCTCCGAGCCAGCTCTTTATAACCTTAAGGCAGGTAAGGTGGGCGTGATGAACACAGCGAACGAAGATGTCAGATCTCTTCGTGAATTATTGGTGTATGGAATGAAAGGGGCGGCAGCTTATACTGAACATGCCTGCAACCTTGGTTTTGAAGATGAAGCGATATATGCTTTTCTTGAAAAAGGACTTGTAGCAACACTTAATGATAATCTCTCGGCTGATGAACAGGTCGGGTTGGTGATGGAGTGTGGAAAGATTGGTGTAGCTGCGATGGCATTGCTCGATAAAGCCAATACAACCCGTTATGGTAATCCTGAAATAACCCGGGTAAATATCGGGGTGGGAAGCCGGCCAGGTATACTGATAAGTGGCCATGATCTGAAAGATATAGAAGAGTTGCTGGCACAAACTGAAGGAACAGGGGTTGATATTTATACTCATAGTGAAATGTTACCCGCCAACTATTACCCGGCCTTCAAAAGGTATAAACATTTTATTGGAAATTATGGTAATGCGTGGTGGAAGCAAAATGAAGAATTTGAATCATTTAATGGTCCTGTGCTTTTTACTACCAATTGTATTGTTCCCCCCAAAGCATCATCCACTTATGCCGAAAGGGTCTATACAACCGGTGCATCAGGATACCCGGGGTTTGCGCATATAGCCGACCGGACAGCTGGTAAACCCAAAGATTTCTCAGTCATTATCGAACATGCTAAACGATGCGCTCCACCTGTAGAAATTGAAAAGGGCGAAATTGTAGGAGGATTTGCCCATGCTCAGGTCTTCGCCCTTGCCGATAAAGTGGTTGATGCAGTTAAATCGGGAGCAATCCGTAAATTCTTTGTAATGGCTGGTTGTGATGGAAGAATGAAAAACCGTGATTATTATACCGAATTTGCAGAAAAGCTTCCGGGTGATACAGTGATTCTTACAGCCGGTTGTGCAAAATATCGCTATAATAAACTGGCTCTTGGTGATATAGGTGGCATTCCACGGGTGCTCGATGCCGGTCAGTGCAACGATAGTTACTCTCTCGTTGTGATCGCGATGAAATTGAAGGAGGTATTCCAGCTCTACGACATTAACGACTTGCCAATTGCCTATAACATTGCCTGGTATGAGCAAAAGGCTGTGATTGTATTATTGGCACTTCTATACCTGGGAGTCAAGAACATTCATCTGGGGCCTACTTTGCCAGCTTTCCTGTCTCCCAATGTTGCTACTGTGCTGGTCAATACTTTTGGTATTGCGCCCATTGGCAGTGTGGATGATGATATGAAATTGTTTCTTAATTGATCTTTAAAATTTTCCATCCGGTTATTATACAGCCGGATGGAAAATTATTCATTGTTTCGAGAATTATTATTTCGATAAATATCGTTTCGAATTGGTAAGTCGACATTCATATCATAGAAAGGACTGATTTTATCATTAAATTCGATGTGATATAGTTATGTAAAGTCAAGGTTTTGGCGATTATGAATTACGATTTTATATCAGCAAATGAAAAGATGACTTATAAGAATTGCTATCTGAATTGGTTGAATTTAGTTCTTTCTATTTTTATTGATTATGCATTATCAGATAAACGATAAATGCATTTTATTAATTCAATTTGCCATAGCCAATACTTAATTCAGCAAGTTGTAAAACCTGAGGTACCAACTTTTCTGTCTTCGTAAATACTATCTGCGACAGTCAGTGGCCTGATCAGTATATGATAGACTGATTGATTGTCAAATAATTGGCGGTAATTATATCCCGTCGTTTTCTTTGCAGTAGGTAGTTATCTCATACCTGTAAGACTGCAACCACGATGGGAATCATCTCTTTTTTGCAATTATAAAAGTACCTGCAACTGGTTATCCGAATAAACTGACTATTCGTCTCTGATACCAGGATCAACATGATTTAATCAAATGGGATCTGATTCATGAAAAATATGGGTCGGTTATGGTTCGGTTTACGATTCAGTTTCTGATTGTCTGACTGAAGTCATTTGTTGAATTGTGTCTTAAATCAAGTAAAAAAACCACAATATTCTACTACAAACCACAATTTACTAATCTGTTGATTAACAGTGGTCATATAGAGTGTCGGTTCGAAGTAGCTTCGAAGTAGCTTCGTTTCGGTTTCGTTATGTTTTCGAAATACTACGAACCGATATCGGAATTGTATCGAACCGGACCCATCTATACTATTGCTTTTATATCGATTGGTTGTAGGCGAGCCAGATAATTGGATACAACAAATTGGTTGTGAGGCTCTTTGTAAAAGTGTTTAATGATCAGGGTAGTGAGACTGTAGTATGATATGATAACCACTGTATGGTCATTTACACGATGGTAGGTGAGACTATTTATCGAAAGAAACAGAATAGTACTGATCAGGTGAGCCTGAAGAGAAACAGGCAGGATATCTTTTATTTATCTTGCGTAAGAGGCTATTATTGAGGTAATTAATACATTAATTCCTGGTTGGAATTCAGTAATAATCACTTTTCCAGAAAGGATAAGGGTTTTTGGAGGTCAGGAAAATAAGACGGAAAATTGGCTTTGTCAGGCTCCTAAAATCACGTTCAGGTTTCTCATCATCAATTGATACAATGATGATAACAGTATGTGATTGTCAGCCTGAACCGGTACCGGCATGCTCTGGTAATCAGAAGACCTGACAGTTGATTATCAGATAACCAGGGTACGTTGGTTTAATTGCCGCGATTCGGGCTTAAAGGTCTTTGGATGAGAAACTCATCGGGAGTAAGTCGGAGGCTTTGCCGAAAATAACTACCGGGCCTGATTCACCACACATGATGATTCGGATTGGTTGTCCATGAAGGTTTTCATATTCTGATAATACCTGGCGGCATGATCCGCATAGCGCAATTGGTTCGGCGATTACTCTGGCTTTTGTTTTGGCTGTAACTGCTATTGCTTCGATAGGAACTCCGGGGTAACGGCTTGATGCGAAGAACAGAGCTACACGTTCAGCACAAAGTCCCGAGGGGTAGGCCGCGTTCTCCTGATTATTACCACGTATAATGACCCCGTTTTTTAACCTGACCGCAGCACCGACACTAAAACCGCTATAAGGTGAGTAAGCTGACAGAGAGGCCTCACGTGCCTCCTGAAGAAGTGTTTTATCGTTACCATCTAATTCAGATTCCTTTTCGTACCTCTCGATGGGTATTCTTATCTCGATTTTTTTCATGACGGGCCAATTATTTACTCAGTTTCTACGTTGTTAGCTGCGAATAGTTCCGGTCAGGCTGATTTTTCACGTTGCCATCATCGTTATCCGCATTCAGAATCAGGAAAAAGGAAAGAAAAAAACAAAAGAAGGTGACACCTGCCTGTGTTTCAATGGTATCTTCGTTAAACATTGAAAATACGATGATGCAATAGCTGATAAGAGCTCTGAAATCGAGCCATCGTTTTCGGTAAACTATTATGAAAACCAGTACCGACACAAACCATATTAAGCCTATAATCCCAAGCGCGGTAGTGATCGAGAGGAACTGATTGTGTGAACGGAGCCCTAACCCTTCAAGTCCTGATTTGTTTTGCCGGAGTTGATTGGCAAAATCGTTCGGAAGGTCTCCTGTCCCGGTACCGAACCAAGGATTCTTCTCAATTAACTGAATACTTGTCTTCCATAATTCAATCCGTTGCATAAGGCTGCTTCCTCTTGTATCTTTTTTCCAGATGTATTGATAATATCCCAACGCAACCTGGTTTACAGCGGTTTTTAGTCTGTTATCAGTAAGATAGTCATGGTTTGCTATTCCTTCTTCAATATTCTTTATATCATCATTGCTCAGAGCTGCAACACCAGCTGAGTCTTTTCTTAAGTCAAGCGATGTGAGGTACCTGATAAGCGTGTACCGGATTATTTGACCGTTGGCATCGAGGCTGTCGAATTTAATCTGACTCCGTTTATTCCATTCCTTTTTTAATTCAGTTTCGCACTGGTACAATCCACCATGTCGTCCATTTTCAATCCAGTAAGAAGTAGTATCATGCTTGTAACGATTTCCCGAAGAGGTATATTTCTCAAGTTTATGGATATCATATTCGGGTATTTTAGTGAAATTGTTGAAGGTAGCGAAGATATAATATAATCCGAACAGGGCAGGACCGGCTATCACAACGAGAGCAATGATCTGAATTATCCATTTTACCCTAATAAAACCAAGATAAAATACTATAATGAAAGCAGTTGCAAAAAATATGATCAGACTTGTAGCCGATTGCAAAACGAATAACATATAGGTCAACCATACAGCAAGAAGAAAACTGCCAGATTTTATCGTTTTATTTGATTCGTTCCAGGCTTGATAAAAAATAAGAAAAGCTGCCAGGCATACCAACAGGCTAAATCTTATGTGTGAAATAAAGGGGGATAAATCGCGGTAGTCTTCAACGCTGTGGGTAATAAATCTGAAGAAGCTGATTCCGGTAGCAACGGTAGTTGCAGCGGCGAAAATGTATATAAGGGCTCTTGTCTCCTCCTTCTTTAGTTTTGGAAAGGTAGCAAACATAAATGGAATAACCAGAAGAGGAAATTTTACTCTTAGATCTTTTATTGCATAGGTAAAATCGGAGGTATAGATTAAGCCGATCAAATGCATAAGGTAAATAGAAGCAATAGCTAGAGCTACCTTGTTCCTGAAGAAAGAATGGATTCTTGTACGGTAATCGCCCATTAACAGCCATGCTACCCCAAGCATCATCTGTGAAATGCTCATAGTAAATTTCGAGAGGGGAAGAGAAGCGATCAGAATCGCCAAACCACCCATATAGAAATAGTATGCTATGGATGAACGGTTACCCATCTTAAGTATCAATGTATTTTATTCTGGCACTCCGGATATGTACCGGCAAGGATTGAATTATATTCCGCCATGTCATTAAATATTCTGAGTGCTAAAGAAACAGCCTGATCAGAACCAATAGCTGCTTCAATACGTCCATGTTGCCCGTAATAGCGCGAAGTAATTTCAATCTTTAGCCAATCTTTAACCAGTTCTTTGTTTTCTCTTACTTCAGACAGTGCATTGGTTTTGAACCTCTCAACCATTTGGTCGAATGAAACCCTAAGAAGAGAATCTTTCTCATTATCAGTGTATATGTCGGAGAACTCGTTGAAGTAATCCTGGAGCCCGGGTGTCATCGGATATTTATTTCGTTCCAGGTAATTATAGAATGATTCAAAGAGTTGATCGTCAGCAATGAATTCATTAACAGGGGGTATAGCCTCATGTTCTGAAGCGTAAAGTGTACTGAATTCAAATAAATAGAAACCTGTAATAATGGAAGATAAGCGTTGAAGTCTATTTGTAGTGTCGATTAAAAGATCTGGCTCGATTCCACCCGCATCCCTGACATATCTTCCTACTTTAGTTTTGAAAGATTTGTGTAACTGATCGGGGATCGTTTTGCCTTTACCATTACCATCGCGATCCTGATAATCGATAGCCTGAATGCACCTTCCACTGGGTATGTAATATTTGGCCACTGTGATTTTGACCTGAGCATTGTAGGGAAGAGGAATGATGTTTTGAACAAGTCCTTTTCCGAAGGTTTTTTCTCCAATAATTACTGCCCTGTCAAGATCCTGCAGAGCTCCCGCCACAATTTCCGAAGCAGAAGCACTTGTCCCGTTTACCAGAATAACAAGGGGAATGTCAGGTGCAACTGCATCGAGTGTAGTTCCGTATTCTTGAGAACGCGACTGAAATCTACCCTTGGTGCTGACAATATGCTTCCCTTTGTCAATAAATAGGTTACAGATGCCAACGGCTTCATTCAGCAACCCTCCGCCGTTTCCACGGAGATCGATGATAAGCCCTGTCAGGGAGTCGCTGGCAGAAAGTTTATCAAAAGCATTTTTAACTTCCCGGGCAGCTCCTTGTGTAAACCGTTCCAGGCTAATGTAACCTATCCCGGGCTTGATAACAGAGGAAAAGGGGATGTTCTCCAACTTTATATTCTCCCTTTTCAACGAAAGAGATCTCAAATATCTATTGCCGGGGGATAGTACTATGAACTGGATTTCAACTCCTGACTGTCCTTTTAAAATCAGAGCAATATCTTTATCAGTCTTTCCGACAGCTGATTCTCCATTCACTTCTAAAATACGATCACCGGCTTTGATGCCTGCTTTTGCCGCAGGGGAATTGTCGTGAACTTCAGATATGACAATAGTATCTCCTTTTGTATGGGTCAGTACTCCGATGCCTCCGTATTCACCAGTTGTCATAAATCGATATTCTTCTACATCTGCTTCTGAAATATAGTTGGTGTACGGATCGAGCGACTCTAACATACTCTCAAGGGCTGTGCGGGTGAGTTTCCCGGGAAAGATTTCATCAACATAATTAGAGTT
>QKGM01000018.1 GCA_003250395.1 Bacteroidota bacterium
TCACTCCCTGACTCCTTTTCCTGGTTCTGTTTTGTTGACCAACCAGCAGAATACTTTTATGATGTGGAGATTCCTGTAATGCTTTTCTCTTCCTATAGATCCCTTTGATTTACATCATGCTTTTTTTAGCCTGGTAATATCAATTTTCATTAGTTCATGGAACCACCTTTAAGTCAGGCTTTATCATGCCAGCGTGTCAACGGATGGCTTATTCCTTCAGGTTATTCATAACCTTACTCGTATCTTTGCGCCTAATTTTCAAATCATGTTGCATGTTTGATATATCATCGGTTAATCTAATAGAAGCCATGCTGGCACCGGGAATTATGATTTCTGCGTGCGGCTTATTGTTGTTGGGGACTAACAACAAGTACAGCCTTGTTGTAAACCGGATCCGTGTACTTGAAGAGGAGAAGCTTCGTCTTTTTTCACAGAGCCATAAGCAGGGCCTTGAAGATGAGCAGAAGCGCAGGTTGAACAGCATTCAGATGCAGGTAATCAGATTTGCCCATCGCGTTAAACTGGTCAGGAATATGGTGTTTTTCTATACCCTGGGTGTTGCATGTTTTATCCTTTCCTCTCTCTCGATTGGGGGTGACTTCTTTTTAGAATCAGTTGATCTTCAGTCTGTCTCTGTTACACTTTTTTTGCTTGGGATGATTTCAGTGCTGATTGGTGTAATTTACGCGGCCAATGAAGTCTGGAAAGGATATGAAATTGTAAAAATTGAAATTGAGGAGAGTGAATTATGAGACCCGACTATCGACTTGAACATGCCCTGATACTGACAATGAATGCTGACAGGGAAATAATTCCTGATGGTTATGTTGAAATCACGGGCGATTTTATCAGTGCAATTGGCCCGATGAGCGAATTGAAACACTATGCTGAACCGGTCTCGGTTCTGAACCTTCATAACCGGCTAGTAATGCCCGGGCTTGTAAATTGTCATACCCATGCGGCGATGACTCTTCTCAGGGGAATGGCTGATGACCTTCCGCTTGATGTCTGGCTTCGCGACTATATTTGGCCTGCTGAAGCAAAGTTTGTAACAGCCCCTAATGTTTTTCTGGGTACTCAACTGGCAATTGCCGAGATGTTCAGGTCAGGTATTACGATGTTTGCAGATATGTATTTTTTTGAGGATGAGGTTGCACGTGCTTGTGCTGATGCTGGTATGCGAGTACTGGCAGGAGAAGCAGTGGTCGATTTCCCTTCTCCGAGCCACGCTACCCCTGAGGAAACCATTTCACATATTTTACAACTGGCTGAGAAGTACAAAGGACATCCGCTGGTCAACATAGCTTTTGCTCCCCATTCGATTTATGCTTGCAGGAAGGAGATTCTTGAACGTATTGAGAAAGAGAGCCGGAATAATGGTATCCCGGTTCATATACATCTGGCTGAGACCAAAGGTGAAGTTGAAAACTGTTTGACAAATAGCAGTCTTAGAACAGTTCCCTATCTCGAAACTACCGGTTTATTGAATAACAGGCTTATTGCTGCCCACATGGTGCATATTGATGAAGCAGAAGCGGGTATCATATCGGACAATAATGTGAAGATAGTGCATAACCCATCGAGCAATATGAAGTTGTCATCAGGGTGGGCTCCTATGGAACTTTACAACAGGTATGGTATTACAGCTGGCCTTGGTACAGACGGGACTGCTGCCAACAACAATCTTGACCTGTTTAACGAGATGAGGATGACAGCTCTGACCAATAAGCTGGTGACCGGTGACCCTGCTGCAATGCCTGCCCAGCGGGCTGTTGAAATGGCTACCATTGGCGGAGCCAAAGTTTTGGGAATGGATGACCGGATTGGTAGTATCGAACCAGGGAAAGCCGCCGATTTGCTCATTGCCCGGCTCGATCAACCTCATCTTACACCCCTTTACAATATCTGGTCTCACATAGTGTATGCTATGCATTCGTCTGATGTTGAGAGCCTTTTTGTAAATGGACGTTTAGTAATGCATAACCATGAAATCCTTACCATTGATGTCGCATCAGTAATGAGGGAGGCAGCAGGATTACATAAGAAAATAGAATCTGCTATTAAAGAAGCAATACCACAACCAACCGTATAATTTATTAAATCATTTGAATAAGAAAGAAACAGGCCATGTTAGCATCATAACTCTCGGATGCTCAAAGAATACTGTTGATTCTGAAGCCTTGTTGCGCCAGCTTGATGCTGCCGGATTAGAAACCTCGCATGAGGAGGGGGAAACCAATGCACGCACTGTCGTTATCAATACATGTGGTTTTATTGGTGATGCCAAGGAACAATCAATTGAGACTATATTGCAGTTTGCGAAGGCTAAAGCAGAGGGTAGAATAGATAAGCTGATCGTGATGGGGTGTTTATCCCAGCGTTACCGCGATGAATTGAAAGCTGAAATACCTGAGGCTGATGCCTGGTTTGGTGTAGATGAACAAGATGCGATTACCCGGTATCTGGGTGTTGATTATAAAAAAGAGCTTGTTGGAGAGAGGATACTCAGCACGCCAGGGCATTATGCTTATCTGAAGATAGCAGAAGGGTGCAACAGAAGTTGCTCTTTCTGTGCTATTCCCCTGATAAGGGGGAAGCATATTTCGAGAAGCATTGACTCGTTAATGGATGAGGCACGGAAGCTGGCTTCGAAGGGTGTACAGGAGCTTATTCTTATCTCTCAGGATCTTACTTTTTATGGAGTTGATATATATAAGAAACAGATGATTGGTGAACTGGTTAAGCAACTTTCCGACAGTGGACTCTTTCGCTGGATCAGACTCCATTATCTTTTTCCAACATCATTTCCTGATGATTTGCTGCCACTGATGCGTGAAAGAGAAAATATCTGTAATTATATTGATATCCCTCTGCAGCATGTCAATTCACGCATTCTTAAATCAATGCAGAGAGGACTCACGGCATCTGAAACCCAACAATTAATTGACAGGTTCCGGGCTGAATTGCCCGATGCAGCCATTCGCACAAGCTTCATTGTTGGATACCCAGGAGAGACCGAGGATGAATTTGAAGAACTGATCGCGTTCATTCAGCATAACAGATTCGACAGGGTTGGAGTCTTTACATATAGCCATGAAGAGGATACAAGTGCCTTCGCACTTACAGATGACATCCCCGAGGAGATCAAACAGGAGCGGGCTGCCCGCCTGATGGAAGTACAGGAGCAGATATCGCTCGGGTTAAACGAGAAGTTAACCGGTTGCACGTTTACAGTTCTGGTCGATCGTGCAGAGGGGGATTTTTGGATTGCACGAACTCAGTATGATTCTCCGGAAGTTGATAACGAAGTATTGATCGACCGGAAATACATGTTCATCAAGCCAGGTCAGTTTTATAAAGTGAAAATCGACTGGGTAGATCAATTTGACCTATTTGGAACACCTGTTGTTTAGAATTGAATGCAAAATGGAGCTGGTTATACCCCCGGGATGCCGGCGTGATGAGAGCCTGATGCTACCAAGCGACTTATATTTATATATCTGTGTGTGTTTTAAAGGCTTCATTCAAGACTTTAAGATGTGCTGATTATAATTTATACTTATAGTGCTGTTTCAATATTAAGGACTTTTTCTGTGAAATAATTTAACTTAGCTTTTTTAATCATAGTTAATTTTAATATTTTAAAACATTGATTTATAGAATCAATTCAGATGTTTAACGTTATGAAAAATGTCAGAATAGTTATTGCCGGAGTCTTTATGCTGTTTTCATGCATAGCCGCAAGTTTTAGCCAAACGTCAGATACCCTGATGAATAAAACGGATGCACAGGGATTAAAACAGGGTTTTTGGGAAGAGGTTGAAAACCGGATTCTTTCCCGGGGATTTTATGTAGATTCCAAGCGTGATGGTACCTGGACAACATACCATCCTCAGGGAGTCATCAGTGAGATTACCAACTATCGTTCAGGTGTAAAGGACGGTCAGCATATTATGATTGACAGACGTGGATTTCTGCAAGCTGATGAAACATTCAGAAACGGTGTATTGCATGGTTTGTCGACTAACTACATGAACGGAAGCCGGAAGCTATCAGAAGTGTCGTATCGTAACGGTGTGGAAGATGGAGTTAAGCAGATGTATTACGATAATGGGAAGCTTCAGGAACAATCATTTTATAAAAATGGAAAGCGTGATGGCAGAAGCACCTGGTATGATCAGAATGGCAGACCTGTTGCGGAATTTTATTATACGAATGGTAATTTTGATGGCGAACACAAGACTTTTTACCCAAATGGTCAGATTGCCAAGCTCCAGCATTATGTGATGGGAGTTGTAGAGGGGAAATACGAAGAGTTTTATGAGTCAGGCCAGCCAAAGGTTTCCGGTCAGATGGTTAATGGTCTTAAAGATGGCATATGGCTCGAGTATGATGAGAACGGAGGGGTAAAAAAAATGAAATATTCAAAAGGAGTCCTTAAATAATCTATTGATTTTTTCGTACATACTATTTTTTATCAGGTTAGAATAATTTCCGGGAAGTCGGGTTAATTGGTATTTCCCATATTTGTTTCGACCGGATGGTATACATGGCATTATATTTTCTCGCTGTTTTACCTGGTCTGGAATAATTAATCTTGCCCATTTCTCACTTTTCTTTATTTTTGCCGTAATATATCTAACAGATAACCGGATGAAATCAACCGCCATCACCCTGGTAATTGCCGTAATATATTCTTTAACCGGATTCTCACAGCAGCTAACCGATTCTCTATACAACCAATATAAAAAATCTGAATCACTTGAGATTCTTGATGAGCATCTTACTGTGGAAGTGATTGGGGCAAAAATTGATTTAATGCGGTTTTCTATTATCCGTGATGTTCAAATTGTTGTTCATTCAAAGTCTGGTATTGACGCGATAAATAATTTTTTGATACCAGAGACGTTCGATCAATATTATATTCAGCATGCGCCATCATTGTATTTATATGAGAGGCTGTTTGATAATGTGAAGATCGATTCATTAGCACTCTGGGTTAAGCGAAATAAGCAGGAAGTAAGACATCCAGCCCGGGCTGTCCGCATTCAGCAGGATGTTATAAATTCTAATTTCCGATTAGGTAACCTTTATGCATATCGCCTGTCGGTCAACGAGCTTGTACCGGGAGATACAATCCGGCTCTTTTACTCTGTGAATTTCCCTTTTATTGATAATGCAGACCAACTACTTACAATCCGTATGTTCCATCATTCCAAATGGTCACGTAAACGTTATCAACTTAATTGGAAATACAATGGAAGGCTGGAAGTTGATACAGTCTTTCATCTGATCAGGCCTGAGATAATTGTTAAAAATGGGATTGTTGATATGCAATGGAACCTGAGAAATCTCCCCGGTGCACTTGATGAACCCAACTGTCACCCTTATGTTGATCTTCCCTGGTTTGTATTTACTCCCAAACCATCTGATTTTTTAGTTCAACAATATTCAACATTTGATGAAAATTATCTTCCAGCCTGGATGATATTCGGTGCAGAAAGAGAGAACGATGTTATTGAAGCACAGATTGCAGCTTCCCAGGGGATTCGAACTTCTGATTATTTAGCTTTTAACAAGCTGGCTGATTCTATTATTGCAAAATGTCCTGATGATTTAAATGGCCGGAAGTCACTTACATATTTCCAGAAATTTATGGTTTCCGAGGTTCGTTATGATAAGGATTTGCAATATTACCGTAATAAGGCTGGTTACCTGCGCGATAAACCCGGCCGTGATTTGCAGGGGCGTTTGCTGCGGGACAGAAACAGGGTGGCTGCTTATGCAAATATGATTTTACGTTTAGGATTTCGGATAATGACAGCCTATCCTATGGATAAACGTTGCGGGCAAATATCACCAGCCTACTTTCCAACTATTCTTGATGGTGATTTTCTTCTGCTGACAATACTAAAAGATACTTCTGTTGCATGGATTTATCCTAAATCGGATAAGGCTAATTATTTCTGTGATGAGATGCCTTTTTACTTTGAGAATACCCAGGTTATGCTTCAGAATTATATGCAAAGAAGAGGTTATAAGCGAGATATGGATATCAGGCCTATTTTTTATATAACTCCCAATAGCAAACCATCCGAAAATTTCAGGAAGGTAAACTCATCAGTTAGTATCAGTTTTAAAACTCGTACAGCGTCCTTTCAAAGCAGGGTTTCGCTATCTGGTCAGTTCTCAACCATGACACGCAATATATATAGGGGTATTAAAGCCGATTCTACCATTAATCCTAAGTATAATATTAAGGTTAGCGATATTGGTAAGAATGTGAATGTTTTAAAATCACTACCTGGTATGGTTGCTGATAGCTTTCCGTTTCTTACTTCAGTGGCCACATCCTATGAATATCATTTGCCATCTTATAATGGCGACACATTAACGATAAATCTGTCGGATTGGATTAAACATATTACGGTTGACGGAATTGACACCTTAAACAGGGTTACTTCATTTTATTCAGATTTCTGTGGTTATGACAGATGGTCTTACATGATCCGTTTTGACGAGCCTTTTTCAATTGTTACTCCGGTCAATCCTGTTGAACTGGATACAGATTATGGACAATATACCTTTAATGTTAAACAGGTTAATCCAGAACAGATTCTGGTAACGAGTTATTTTCTTACTAAGTCTGCTGTAATACCTGCCGAGAAAATTGATCAGGTTGCTCAGCTTTTTAATGCTATGAGCAATCCCATAGGTAAACGTCTAAAGGTTGTGAAAGTACGTAAAAATACTGCTATCAGTGATTTGCCTGATGGCAATTAATTCCAACTAGCTATACAGATTGTATTATTAGGGTTTGCGCCTTGTTTCAATAGTTTAAAATCTTTTTATTTGTCGTGATTTTTTCTTAATCAGCTATTTGGCTTCAGTATCATGGTGAGAATTACTTTGCCATTTTCAATCTTTTCTTCTTTTTGTTTAACCAGTCCGCTGATAATCATTAAACTCAGTCCATCGGATTCTTCAGATTGATTGAGTATTGTCTTCAATGCAGCATCAGAAGTTGCAACCAGCGTAACCTCATTATTTTGCTCAGAATAAGCGATTGTCAGGTCAAGCCCCCCAGAGGTGTTGAGTACTTTGTTTCTTTCTTCAGTATTACCCTCCTTCAGACAAAGCTGTAGTGTTTCTTCGATCAGAAGGTTTAGCGCATTGGTCTGTTGGTACTGAAGGAAATGTTTGTTGCAAAATGCTTCGACTGCAGAACGCATATCGTAGAAGTCGAACTCACTGTTGTCGATGTGATAATTGAAGTTGCGAATACGGCGAATAAATGTCTGTGTTTTTTCCTTCTCGGGATGATCAAAAATTTTATCCGGTGTCCCTTCTTCATAAATAATCCCATCATCCATATAAAATACCCGGGTAGATACATCACGAGCGAACTTCATTTCATGAGTTACAATGGCCATGGTCATACCATCACTTGCAAGCCTCCTGATAACACCCAAAACTTCACTAACCATCGTTGGATCTAATGCCGAAGTTGGTTCATCAAACAGGATAATTTCCGGGTCCATAGAAAGACACCTTGCTATGGCGACCCTTTGTTGCTGACCACCAGATAATTCATCTGGGTAAGCATTTTCTTTGGCTGCAAGTCCTACCATTTTGAGCAACTCGCGTCCTTTTTTTTCAGCGTCCTCTTTGGTTTTCTTAAGCAGTTTAATTGGCCCGATGGTCACATTATCCATTACTGATAGGTGTTCAAAAAGGTTAAAGTTTTGAAACACCATTCCCATCTTCTGCCGCAAAATACTAGGATCATTTTTTGGATCCATAATATCGAGACCATCAATCCAGATATTTCCACCTGAAGGCCTCTCCAGCAAATTCAGACATCTAAGGAAAGTGCTTTTCCCTGTTCCGGAGGGACCTATGATTGAGATGATTTCTCCTTTGTGTATTTCTGTATTAATGTCTTTCAGGACTGTCACTTTGCCAAAGCTCTTCGACAGATGTTCAACCTTTATCATGTGCGATGAATGATTATATTCAGTATTCTATTTTTCTGTCAATACCACTATCGGTAAACTATCTCCTTTTTCTGCCAGGTGTATACCTGATCTGTATAAGTTCCAAACCGGAAGTAAGTAACCATGCGAGTAAAAAGTACATAATGGCTATCATAACCAGCGGGAAAAATGCATCAAAGGTTCTGCTTCTTATTATATCGCTCGCTTTGGTGAGGTCTTGCACGGCAATATAGCCAACAATGGCTGTCATTTTTACCAGAGCGATAAATTCCCCTTTATAAACTGGAAGTACCCGTTGAATTGCCTGTGGGAGAATTATGTAGATAAATGTTTTTAATTTGCTGAATCCCATAGCTATGCCTGCTTCTGTCTGACCCTTGTTTACTCCTTCGACAGAGGTTCTGAACATTTCTGACACATAAGCTGCAAAGTTCATTGCAAACGTGATGATGGCTACTGTAATACCATTAATGTCAAGCGGAGCAAAGACAACATAAAACATCAGCATCAACAGTACTACTTGTGGAATTCCACGCAAGAGGTCGATATAAACTTTGGCTGTTAATTGTAACCATTTGGCTTTACTCATTCGCATGAGGCAAATAAGCCCACCCAGGATGGTTCCGAGTAATGCTGCCATAATGGATATCATGAATGTTGTTTTAAGTCCGTTCCATAGAAGCAGGTAACGCTTCTCTTTGACTATATTATTATAGAAGCTGTCTTTTATTTCTGTGAGTATTGAACCGCCAGCCTGGTTGTCGTTATCTGTTTTGGGTTTATCTAATATCATGAGAACTTGTGGGTTTCTGAAGTACTCATCCGAAAAACTGACAACTTTTTTGCGTTCTTCAGTTGGTGATATATTCGATATGGCCAGATCAGCTTTTCCAGATTCAATAGCAGCAATCAGGGATGAAAATTTCATATCAGAATATACAACGGGCCGTCCAATTTTATAAGCTATTCGTTCTATCAGTTCACAATCTAATCCTACTATTTTATTATCTGAGATAAAACACATTGGCTCCCGGTTTGCAGCAATTGCCACAACCAATGGCTTTCCTTTAATTGCTTTAGGAACTGATACCAGTTGATTCTTTGATGTTTCCGGATTTATCCATCGATTAATGATCTGATCCAATGTGCCATCGTCTTTGAACTGTGCGAGGATTTCATTCACTATTCTCAGCAATTCTGGTTTGTCTTTGGGGATAGCAATTGCAGCGAATTCATCTATTATTTTATCAGGGAGTATGGTTATCATTTTATTTTTACCAGCAACTTTAACTGCTGAAGTGTATGATGTTAGGACGTAATCGAGCTTAGAAGCCTGCAAGGATGCAACAGCATCCATTATATCGTCAAAGCATTTTAATCCGGCTTCGGGATACCGGGATCTGATATACATTTCACCCGTAGTACCTGTCATAGTGCCAATAGTTGACGTGGAGATGTCGCTGCCATCGTTTTTTATCTTTATTCCAATATTCTTGTCAACGAGGTTTTTCTTCAAAACAATCATTCCTGATTCAGTCGAAAAGTAAGCATCTGTAAATGCTATTTGTTTGGCCCGTTCTTCAGTTATCATGATAGAATTTCCAATGATATCTGTTTTGTCAGAAATGACAGAGGCCAGTAGCCCCGGAAAGTTAAATATCTGGATTTCCGGTTTTAGTTGTTGGTCAGCAGCAAACCTTAACATTATTTCTATATCAAGTCCGACAACGTTACCATCCTGAAGGAAAGAGTAGGGGACACTTTCACCTGTTGTCCCAATTCTGAGGATTCCATTGCTTCCGTTATTTTCTATAACAGGCATTCTTGCCGACTCAGGATCCTCTAACCAGCGACGGCAGATTTCATTGTAGGTGTTGTCAGATTTTAATTTCTTCAGGAATTTGTTGAATTTATCTCGCATGCCGGTATTCCTGAGATTAAATCCTAAAGCGAAACTGTCGATAGCAACTACTTCTTTTAAAAATGTAAAATCATGATTTTTATTCATGAATAACTTACCTGTAATATTATTCAGCAGAATAGCATCACATTGTCCCTGTTTCAGGGAGGTTGCCAGGTCGGTTGCCTGGTCAATTCTTATCACGGTGGCGTCTGGAAAAGTGTTGGTCACATAATGATCCTGCATTGAGCCGAGCAGAACTCCAATACGTCTGTGTTTCAGGTCTTCAATATCGGAGAGTTTAGTGTTTTTCTGCTCCAAAGTATAATCTCTTACCACAGCAGCTATTCCTCCTTTATAATAAGGTTTGGTGAACAAAACACTCTTTGCCCGCTCTTCAGTTATTGTAATACAGGCTCCAATGATATCTGACTTGCCTGATAAGAGCGAGGGGATTATGGCCCCAAATTCCATGTCGTTTATTTCTAATTTGAGATCTAAACTCTTGGCTAAAAGATATATGAATTCTACATCGAAACCTTTAATTTCATGATTTGAACCATAGAAAGCAAAAGGCTCAGTGATGGCACTTGTGCCAAATTTTAATACCCCATTATTCCCGGGCCAGTCAATTGGCGGCATTTCGACAGTTGCTGTCTTGCCTGAAAACCAACGTTTCATCATTTTATCATATCGACCGTCTGCCTGTATCGCATCCAATAGTGAATCAGCTGACCGTTTTAATTGCGGGTTGTTTTTATTTACCGCCATTCCATAGTAATCAACCGAAATCATCTGTGGGAGTATCTTCAACCCTGGTGTTTGAGCAAGGATATGACGCAAAATGGGTTCATCGTAAGCTGTAGCGACTTCAATTCCTTTCTGTACTGCTAAACACCCATCTATGGGTGAATTGTAATAACTGAAGGTGGCATCGGGGAACTTATCTGCTATAATCTGATCTACAGCTGTTCCGGAAATTGCTGCAAATTGTGCAGTTCTGAGCTCTTCGATATCTGTAATTTCTTTCTCTTTTTTGTCAGATGTACATGACCCTATTATCGCACATCCAAGTATGCAAAAGAGTCTGGTATAGAAATTTTTCATGGAATTAATAGAATTAGTCAAATATAGTAAGAATTTGGTTAGGTTTGGCTGCACCTCATATTGTTGTAGGTTTCCTGATGCCTGACCTCTATCATTACAGTACCTTTGATTATTCAGATGACTGAATTTAATTGAATTGCAGAGCAAAAAATGACCATTCCGGTTGATCCGAATTTTAAGTTTAACTAATACATTGCTAAAGTGCCCTGCATTATACCGTTCCCTGGGAAAGGTAATGTTTATGGTAATTATCCTGAATTATTGGTTCACTATTGAGTAAATACAGTGCCCATTAAAGCCTAACTTCTGTAAAGAGAATCCAGGGATAAATAATCAGATGGATTAGTCTTAGGTATAAAGGTGGAATACTATCGATTCAGGTTACAAGTCCAATTTCGCAGATTCCTTCTTCAAGACTACCATAAAGAATAAATCATTACCAACCCGATTACAAAGGTGCTGCCCAGACTAAGCCACATGAGTCTTCCTTTGCGGCGGTTTTTGAGGTAATTAACAGCAAGGATTAATATAGTGAAACCCAGCATGAGAGCAATTTGCTTTAACATAAGTGTCTGGAGGATAAGGCCAACTATTGTAAACATCACGATTTTTAGTAAAAGCAAAGTCAGGTTTAGTAATGTAGGAGTTGCTTTGACATATAGTACCTGTACAAGAGTGTAGAGCAGCCCCAGAACGATGAACCATATGAAACTCATCTTAAGAAGGTGAATGATTGGATAAATTAAAAAGCTTTTAAAAGAGAATTCTTTCTTAAACAGCATCTCTGCCTTTTGAGGATCATATTTAGCATTGCTGATCAGTTTTAACTTATTCGCCTCAACATCCGGTGTTTTTTCAATATCAGAAAGTGTTTTGAAACCTTGATTCTG
>QKGM01000005.1 GCA_003250395.1 Bacteroidota bacterium
ATATTGATAAGACCGTAAATCATAAATTTCTAAACATACATTACAATGTTTTATCTTTTTCTTAAACTTTAGTGCTGGAACCATTATTGCTACTACCCCGCGTGCTTGTTGTAGTTCCTGCTGTTCCCCTTAAATCTTGACCCAAATCACCAGGATTGCTGCCTCCTCCGCCTTGCCAAGTTCCTTGGGTATCAGTCAATTTTTGACCTGTGGCGTTAGCTGTATTTAAACCAAAGTCTGTACAGTTATTCTTGTCTAAATTATATTTTGCCCCATCTTGACTATCCATAAAATCAAGTGCTGCATTAAATTCATCCGCAGTAACTTCCATTGTTTTACTAACATCTGATGGATGTCCCGAATCGTCATAAAATGCTCCATCAGTCTCAATTTCACCAGATACAGGATTTACAGCTTCACTGGGATAAAAACCGATAGTTGCTTCAGTTACAGTTCCATCTTCATTAGTCCTTGATAAACCTACAAATGTATGTCCAACATCTACCCCTCCTAAGCCAATTTCATATGTATCTCTATCTCCTCCTTTACCAGGTTGGTCAACATACACTGTAATGGTATATTTTGTTCCTGTAGTACCGTCTCTATATTGTCCGGTTACATCTTTCACTTTAACCGGATCCCCGGGACCAGCTCCAACCACATCAATAAATCTGATGGGATTATTAGCCGCATAAACATATGGCGATTGAAAATGGTAGGCTTCCGCCAGTGGGTCAACACTATGGAACCTACCTAATTGTGGATCGTAAAAACACATCCCATAATCTAACCACCTTCCAGGCATTTCCTGCTCTTCTTTGCCATTGTATTTGCGCTTGTTAATGAAGGTGGAGGGATTCTTCGTGTAACACATCCCGAAGGGGTAATAATCGTTTACCTGGGCAATGGTGGCCGTGCTGGAGGCAGTGGGTGTTACCACTGCTCTTACATTACCAGGGTGATCTTTCAGATGGAAATATAGTACCGGCTGGCTTAGGTTCGTTATATCATACATTTCCCCGGGTTTATTCAGACAGGCATAGAAATTACCAGCCTTCATCCTGTTAAGACTATCATATTGGAAGCCATATCCATGAAGATAATTCGTGGGAACCATATTTTTAGTACGCCTCTCCATCATGCTGATAATCCGGCCACCCATTCCTATCTACCCAAAATATTTATTTTCTGTTTTTCACATATTTCTCAAGCCACTGGTCGGTTTCCCAAAGCATGTGCAGTATGTTTTCTCGGGCTGCATAACCATGACTCTCGAAAGGCAGAAGTACCAGTCGGGCTGTGCCGCCTAGTCCTTTGATCGCGCTGAAAAGCCGTTCGCTTTGCAGGGTGAATGTGCCTGAATTATTATCAGCATCGCCATGAATTAATAATAAAGGCTCATTGATTTTATCGGCATATACAAAAGGTGACATCTTCATGTAAACCTCAGGTGCCTGCCAGAAGGTGCGCTCCTCAGCCTGAAAACCAAATGGTGTCAACGTCCGGTTATACGCACCGCTTCTCGCGATGCCTGCGGCAAACAGATCGCAATGAGCCATCAGGTTAGCTGTCATGAAAGCACCGTAGGAATGGCCTCCAATGGCTACCCTGTGTGGATCGCCAACCCCCATCTCATCAATGGTTTTGATTGCAGCGGCTGCATTGTCGACAAGCTGCTCTACGAACCGGTCGTTAGGTTCGGCAGTTCCTTCACCTATGATAGGAAAATCGGCATCATCAACGATCGCGTATCCACGGGCAGCCCAATACACCGGAGACCCATAATACAACTGGACAAAACGGTAGGGAGATTCTTTTACCTGACCTGCCTGATCTGCATTCTTAAACTCTTGCGGATAGGCCCACATGAGAACTGGCAACCGTCCGTCGCGGGCCTTATCGTAGCCAGCCGGAAGATAAAGCGTGGCAGTAAGGTCAACCCCGTCGGCCCTTTTGTAGCTGATCCGTTGTTTACTAACTCCTGCAAAGGAGGCATACGGGTTTGCAAAATGTGTAACAGCCTGCGCCTTATCCCCTTTTCGTAACCAAAAATCAGGATTCTTCGTCGGGCTTTCAATTGTAGTGATCATCACTACACGCTCAGGGTCAATCACCCTGATTATATTCTCGTAAGTTGATTTACCTTCAGCACGCCAGAGACGTTTAGTCCGGAAGCTTTTGATGTCAAATTCATCAAGAAAAGGCCGGTTACCTTCAGGTGAACAACCCTCACCTTTAAGCCATAATTTCTTCCCGTTGGCTGACAATTGAAGAACAGACCGATTGTATTTGTTCCTGGTTCTGATGAAGTCGCCAGGATCGGCATAAACATCTTCCGTTGAAAGATCAAAAATCACCTTTTTGGCACCTCCTGGAATTGACGGGTTCAGAAGATATTGAACCTGGCGCCTCGTTTTCCACCAATATTCGCTGATAACGGCCAGATTATCATTTGCCCAGCTAATGCCTGAATAGCGTTTGGGGAGTTCGGCCAACAAAGCCGGTGTTGCCGTAAAGGGTGCATCCACCATAAAAACCTTATCGCGGATGGGTGCTTCTACAGCCGGATCACCTTCATCCTGGGCTTCTGCCCAAACAAGGGTAGCAGGTTTGTCACCTCTCCAGCCTATACTTCTTTTGCCTTTCGCTACAGCATCAAATCCGGTTGGTATCTCTTCAACCAATGGTTTTGCATAAAAAAGCTTCACAAGTTTTCCCTGCCCGTCATACAAGTTATAATTTGCCGGAAAGCGGTAAAAGGGAACGATATAAGAATAGGGGCGCTCAACTGTTGTAGCCAGGAGCCAGGTGCCGTCAGGAGAGAAATCCAGCGAAGAATAAATGGCAGGCTCAAGCCATCGTTGCAAGCTACCATCAGTCGAGACCTTCATTATTTCAGACTTCGCGTAATATTCAAAACGTGTTTCATCAGCAGGTGAACGAAGCATATCCTGAAATGTCCGGACAGGAGCCTTACTTCCTGAGGTTTCCTGAACAGATGGGCCTGAAGGAAGCAGTTTATCAGCAGGCAACGGCCGGCGATGTTCAGGGACATACATGACATATAGGCTCTTTGAATCAGGACCCCATTCATAACTGAATCCCATGACACCATTCAGACGGGGTTCTGTCAGCCGGCTTGCCTGCGCGGTGGCAATATCCAGCATCCAAAGCTCTATACCATCAGGAGTAGTATTGGTAAAAGCCAGTTTTGAATCATCCGGCGAAAAACTCACTTCGCCAATACGTGGATTATCAGGCAATCCGGAAAGTTTAACGGGTTGACCAGAAGCAATTACGATAAGACTCATCCCATAATAGACAGCCGATCTGCTTGCGCCATTGGTCTGGGGGTTAATCCGGAGGCCCGCCAGCCTGACTTCATCCTGCGCCAGCTCTTCCAACGTTTTAAAAGCATATCGATCAAGAAGGACCATGTATTGGTTGCGCGAATCTATACGTACTGCAGGCTGAGGCCGTATGTCTGCCAGTTCAAGAATCTCCTTCGGTGGAAGCTGGTATTTAAGCGCGTTTTGTGAATGGGATGAAAGCATCATCATGATAATTATTACCGTGAATATCAGGTTTTTATTAGCCATAAAAAAATTAAATTAATCGGGATGAGAATGAGTGCAGATTATCAGTTGCTAAAATAGCCAAATTAAACAACATTATCGTCCGGGAAGCTGTTCACCAAACCACAGGTATTCGCGGCCAATGCTGTATTTTGAGGCCAATTCAATGAAAAGAGGCTTTGTTTACGTCCTGAAAAAGCCTAAATTTGCAAATACCAAATCAGCCCCAGACCATGAAAAAAACAACCTTACTATCCGGCCTGATGGCCATTATCCTGATTACCCTTTTCACGCAATGCGGAAAAGACTCAGAAGAAACGTATTCGAATGAACTCAGGTTTTACACCGAAAACTTCAAGCCGCTCAACTATTCTGAAAACGGGAATATTACCGGGCTGGCACCTGAACTGCTCAGGAGTATCTGTACCAGCCTGAACATACCGTTTGATGTGTCTGTACTTCCCTGGGATCAGGCATACAGTACAACCCAAGCAACCAGCAACGCGGTACTCTTTTCCACTATATTAAACAACGAACGGAAAGATTTATTCAAATGGGCCGGCCCTATCATCTCTCTCGACTGTCACTTCTACGCCTTATCGGGTAACCACATAACGCTGAATACGCTCGACGACGCGAAAGCCGTCGGAAAGATCGGAATTCTGAAAGATTATGCCATAGAGCAGTACCTGTTAGAGAAAGGTTTCACGAATCTTGTAAGATGCAACGATAACATCGATGCTTTTCAGAAACTTCTGAATGGTGAAATCGATCTCTTCCCTGCCGATAAACCTACTGCAGAAGCTGCGCTTGAGTCGCTCAACCAGTCATTTTACAGGGTAACACCTGAATTGCTCATCAAAACTGACCTGATGTATTTTGCCTTCAACAAAAACATTCCCGACAATATTGTCAGCAGTTTCCAGCACGAGATCGATAAGATGAAATCGAACGGCGTACTCAGATCACTGACTCAGAAATATCTGAAATCATCAAGTTTTCCGGGTATTCTGCAGGTGTATACTGAGCAGTATCCTCCATTGACTTTCAGAAACAGCGAAGGTGAGATTACCGGTTTTGGATCAGACATCGTTTATGAAATCATGAAACAGAACAACCTGTATTATGATGTTAGGCTCTCTTCCTGGAGCAATGGATATGACCTGGCACTCATCAATCCCAATTTCTGCCTGTTCACTATGGATCGTACCGAATTGCGTGAAAACCTGTTTCAATGGGTAGGTCCTGTTGGAACCAATACAACCTGGATTTATACAAAAGAGGGTTCAGGAATCACCATCACCTCGCTCGATGAAGCACGTAATCTGAATGCACTGGGAACTGTCAGTTCGTGGTTTTCTGACCAATACCTCAGAGAGCTTGGCTTCACTAATCTTGTGAGCCATAGCGATCCGAATGTCATGGCACAAAAGCTCCTTGATGGTGAAATCGATGGTTTTGTTTGCACCAGCGTAACGTTTCCATCTATCCTGGGTGAAATCGGCCACACTTACGATGAGGTTGTCCCCTCCTTCTCAGTCATGTCGTCCGACTACTACATTGCTTTTTCCAAAAGCACGCCCGCTTCTATCGTCAACCAATGGCAGTCAACCCTCGATGCCATGAAAAGCAATGGTACCTATGATGCCATCTTCGCTAAATGGCTTGAGTAAGGAGTCCTGATAAACAAGTCTCTAAGCCACTCTCCTTTTATTGCCTGGCAGCCCGGAAACAATTTCGGCTTACGCTTACCGGCATTCTGCCCGACCATTTTTCCTTGATTACCCCCTCATCCCTGCTGAGGATCGGCAATCTATTGTACAGCAGGATGGTATAGGTGATACCAGTCGGCGAACAGGTACTGCCTTCCATCACCGGTGACTTGTCATCTCCCGGTTTACATCCAAAAAGCGGGCATGATAAATGAACCGGCTCTGAGTTTATTGGGAGCTGATATAACCCTGTGGGTTGTTGACAAATCGTCATATCTGAAAACATTCAGGATCGGGATCCCCTGCCCCGGGGTTCTGACACAGCCTGCTTTACACGGCAGACCGTGTTCTTCAATATGCTTTTCCCTGGCCAGTAAAAGTACAACGACTCCCAGCCAGGACGATTTTCCACACCACAGTGCGACCCGACATAGGAGTCTTTCAAAGTCGATTCGAAGTGGCTTCGTAAGAAAACGAAAAGAGAACGAAGCTACTTCGAAGCTACTTCGAAGCCAGAACGAACCTACACTATGTTTGAGTACTGTTTATCAAACATTTATATATTTTGTGGTTTGTGGTAGAATAGTGTGGTTTTTTTGGGAAAAACAGACCCGATCTGACCCCGAATCCTGAAAGAATCTGATCACTCACCACCCTCTCCTTTCGAAGTGCAGTCAGTCCATTTCTTGTTGCAATCCGAGGGATATTAAGCAGACCGGATCAGGGACATGAGGTTGGCTTTTATCCGGCTAATGAATCAATTGAGGCTGCCGGCAGAAGGCATTAAAAGGTTTATTGTGAAATTCAGTACCTTTACAGTCCACACATATCCAATGTATGTCATTAACAATCAACATAGATACTAATAGCGGGTTCTGTTTCGGAGTAACAAATGCCATTAAAACTGTTGAAAATGAGTTATTGGCGGGCAACCCGTTATGGTGTATCGGAGAAATTGTACACAATGAAGCTGAAGTCGACAGGTTAACACGCCAGGGCTTACAGGAAATCAGTGCAGCAAACCTGAACCTGATCAGTCATAAAAAGGTATTGATCAGGGCACATGGAGAGCCTCCGTCAACTTATGCCAAAGCGGCCATCCAGCATCTAAACATTGTCGATGCAACCTGCCCCATCGTCCTGAAACTTCAGCAACGAATTGCCATGGCAGCCGAAGAGATGCGTAAAGAAGCAGGCCAGGTAGTCATTTTTGGCAAAAGGAACCATCCGGAGGTAAAAGGTTTGATCGGACATGCGTCACAACAGGCTCTTGTTATAGGGAACTTGATTGATGCTGAGGAAATAGATTTTACGAAACCAGTCAGGCTGTTTTCGCAAACAACCATGGATTCAAATGATTATAATGAGATCAAAAGGTTTATTGAAGATAAATGCAGAGAGCATAACAACCTGAACTTTGAAGCCGTTGAATCTGTCTGCAAACAGGTGGCCGGAAGAAAAGAATCGCTTTCAGTGTTCGCCGGGAAACATGATCTCGTACTCTTTGTCAGCGGGAAGAACAGTTCAAATGGTAAAATCCTGTTTAAACATTGCAGGTCTGTCAACCCCAACACCCGTTTTGTAGAGAAACCTGAAGAGCTTAAACCTGACTGGTTTACCGGCATACAAACAGTCGGAATCTGCGGGGCTACCTCCACACCACGTTGGCTGATGGAAGAGGTGGCAGAAACTATATCTCAAATCATGGAACCATGCATCTGAATCACCTAACCATCAGCCAGTTTAAGAATTGCATTGAAGCAACTCTCGACTTTTCAGAAAATATTAACTGTTTTGTCGGGAGAAATGGTGCCGGTAAAACAAACATTCTCGATGCCATTTACTATCTGTCGTTTTGCAAGAGCTATTTCAATCAGGCAGATTCACTGAACATCAACCACGAGTGCGATTTCTTCGCGATTAACGGAACTTTCGGCCGTGATGATGAACGAACCGACCAGGTACAGTGTATTCAAAAAAGGAACGCTGCCAAGAAATTCTCACTCAATAAAAAAGAGTACAACAGGCTGGCTGACCATATCGGGCTGTTTCCCCTGGTAATGATTTCGCCTTACGACCGGGACCTTATCAATGACGGGAGCGAACTCAGGCGAAAGTATCTCGATGGTGTCATTTCCCAGTTTGACCATGGATATCTCGACGATCTGCTGAATTACAATAAAGCCCTTGCACAACGGAATGCCCTTTTAAAACAGTGTGCCGAATCAGGATTCTACGACCGGCCTATGATTCAGCTGTACGACAGCATGATGGAACAACCTGCTCAGCGGATTTACGAGAAACGTGTTGCTTTTCTGGAAGCCTTTAAGCCTGTGTTTCAACACTATTATTCATGGATATCGGAAGGGCGCGAAAAGGTTGAAATCGTTTATGAATCATCGATGCATGGTACTGCATTTGCCGAAATGATGGAGGGGGCCTTCGACAGAGACAAGGCACTGCGTTACACATCGGCCGGGATTCATAAAGATGACCTTGACCTGCAGATCGATGGGTACCCGGTTAAAAAATTCGGATCGCAGGGACAACAGAAATCGTATGTAGTGGCCATGAAACTGGCGCAATTCGACTATACCCGGCAGATTAAACGGATGAAACCCATCATGCTGTTTGATGATATTTTCGATAAGCTCGATTCGACCCGTGTTCAGAAAATCATCGAACTGGTAGGTAATGAAAGTTTTGGACAGGTATTTATTTCAGACACGCAACCCGAACGGATCGAAGCTATATTTAGCCAGATAACACTCGATCACCGCATATTCGACGTTTCTTCAGGTGTTGTAAAACCAAGAATGAACCAGTAACTACTCCAATGAAACACATCGCAATCGCCCTATTGATCCTGTGCCATGGCATAGCCGCCATGGCTGACTCACTCGACAGCCTCGTTCAAGCCAATCATTTGAAGGCCACAATCGTAGTTACCTCATTGAAAAGCACCAGGCAATACACCTATAATGAATTCAGGGCAAATCAGCAGTTCCTCCCTGCTTCGACGTTCAAGATTCCCAACACCCTTATCGCCCTGCAGGAGAAGGCCATTTCCGGACTTCATGATACGATCAGGTGGGATGGAACCGAACGGTTTCTGGAATCATGGAATCATGACCAGGATCTTGGTTCAGCGTTTCAGATCAGTTGTGTATGGTTTTACCAGGAACTGGCAGCCAGAGTCGGTCAGGAGGCATACAGGATTTACCTGAAAAAAATGGATTACGGTAACGGGCTTACCGGCCCAGATGTCGCAACATTCTGGCTCGATGGCGATATTCGTATTTCAGCACATCAACAGATCAGCTTTCTCAGGAAACTATATAAGAGGGAACTCCCCTTCGATCAGCGCAACTACGATCTCTTGCGCCGTGTAATGCTTACCGACAGTACAACGACATACAAAATGTACGCGAAAACCGGCTGGGCTGCCCGGGCCGATATTCAAACCGGCTGGTATGTAGGATTTGTTGAGACTACAGATGATGTCTGGTTTTTTGCCTGTAACCTCGAAATAAGGAACGAAGAGGAGACCGTTTTCAGGAAAGAGCTTGTTTACCGGTATCTCCGTGATCTAAAGATCATCCCTGAAGCAAATTAAACCAACACGGCTACAGAAATATACCTATACTGAAAACATGTCATCAAACAAGGGACCAATTCTCTACCTTGCACCCTTTCAGGGGATCACCGATGCGATATACCGTACCTCTTTTAACCGTCACTTTGGTGGGCTCGATGCTGCCTTTACCCCTTACATTTCAGGAACCGGCACAGAGAAAGTCTCAAAGAACAAGCTTATTGATGTACTTCCGGCAGTTAACCGGTCTGTCAGGACAATCCCGCAGATGCTGAGTAAGGATGCAGACGAAATGCTGCTACTTTCCCGGGCATTGGCTGCACTTGGCTACACTGAAGCAAACTGGAACATGGGATGTCCATTCCCAAGAGTAGCCCGTAAACAACGTGGTAGCGGAATGCTCCCCTACCCTGAACTGGTAAGGCAAATACTCGATAAGCTTTACCAGGGCGGAATGCCTGTCAGGCTTTCAGTCAAGATGCGTACAGGTTACAACGGGCATGAAGAGATACTTGCAATGATCGAAGTACTGAACGACTTCCCGCTGAGCGAGGTTATCGTTCATCCCCGGACAGGAAAGCAGTTATACAAAGGGGAAGCATCGGAATCAGCCTTCCTGGCAATAACCGA
The DNA here is from genome assembly GCA_003250395.1 of Bacteroidota bacterium. Classification (GTDB taxonomy): domain Bacteria; phylum Bacteroidota; class Bacteroidia; order Bacteroidales; family TTA-H9; genus GWE2-42-24. Next base: position 9,513 of record QKGM01000005.1, read on the forward strand.
CCTGATAAAAGCTCCGTTGGCATGGAACGGCGACATCTTCTCGGTTGAAAAGTTCCGTTATTTACAGGAAAAATTTCCTTCTGTTCAAAGGTGGATGTTAGGCCGAGGTGCCCTTATCAATCCCGCCCTGCCTCTCATGATCAGTAACCACGAAGCCGCGAAGAGCCTAGACATGAGGAAAGCCCTGGCCGGATTCCTGCATGACATCTACGACGAGACCTATCACCGCAATGAAGGGCGCACTGCTGTTGTAAGCCGGATGAAATCAATCTGGGTTTATTTACGGGAGTCATTCGAGAACCCGACAGAGGCGTTCAGGGTAATAAGAAAGACCCGAACACCCGAAGAATACCTCGATGCCGAAATGAAAGTAATTGCGGAAGCCCCGCTAAAAAGCTTTTCCTAACTGGCCGGGGTAAGCTCCAAAAGGGTAATTTCAGGAAGAATACCTATCCGTCCCGGGTAACCAATATGCCCAATCCCACGGTTGACATAGAGGTACTGGCTGGTTTGTTCCTTTTGGTAAAGGCCTGCCCAATACCGGTACATATACTGAGCAGGGCTCCATCTGAACTGTCGTGTCTCAATTCCCATCTGCATTCCATGCGTATGTCCCGACAATGTCAGGCCTATATCCGGATTCCTCCGGCTTACAATATACTGCCAATGTGTCGGATCGTGTGATAAAAGGATACGGGCAGTCACTTTATCAGGTAATGGTTTTAGGGCTGCGGCCAGATCTCCTTTTCTTGGAAACCGCGGATTTGCCCCCCAGTTCTCAACCCCAATGATTCCCAGCATATCCTGTTCACGTGATATTACCATCGACTCATTCCTGAGAAGTCTCCAGCCCAGTCTATCATAGAAGCCCACCAGTTCATCCATGTTCCGCTCTTTATCCTTTTCATCATCCCACCTCATGTAATCACCATAGTCATGATTCCCCAGAATGGTCACGATGCCATCAGGGGCATGAATTTGCTGAAGGGTTTCGCCAAACCCGTTTACTTCATTGGTCTGATAATTTACAAGATCGCCTGTAAACACCACCAGATCGGGTTTCAATGAATTTATCATGTCAACTGCTTCCTGAAGCGGCTTCTCTGAACTCCAGCTACCAAGGTGCAAATCGCTGATCTGTACGATACGGTAACCCGAAAACGACGATGGCAGCCCTGATAAGGGCACTTTTACGCGGTGTATCTTAAAGTCATAAACCCACCTGATCATGCCTGCCAGCATGCTGCTAAAAACGATTCCTCCTCCCAGAAAACCCATATAACGCAGAAAACGGCTCCGGCTGATGCCTTTCTTCTCGACAGGAACCGGCTTCAGCCGCCGGCTCGTGTAACGCCAGGTAAACTTCACCAATCTCAACAAATCGGCAAGAAGGAGCAGAATTACAGGAATCAGTTTCGAAGCGTATGCCAGGACAATGATGCCGAACACCCAGATACGAACCACTGGGTTCCAATAGCTGAAATGGATAAAAAACATGGTCACTGATGCCCCGATTAACATGGTCAGCGGGAACCAGTAAAGGAGACGCATGACAAAAGCCATCGGGCGTGAAAGGTCGGAAAGCGATTGCCTGATGGAATTCCAGAGGTAGAAATCGAGAGATAAAACAATGAGGTAGAGATAGGCAGGACCAGCACCCTTGGGGAGGATAACAGGAAGAAACACCAGTAAGAATATAGCAGCAACGATCGCGATGATCGTATAAATCGTTCGGGTCATAACACTTTTATAACGAACCAAAAAAGCTTTTGGTGCACAGCAACAATTATTTAACAAATGACAAACATAAATGTAGAGCCTTTATCTAAAATCGGACCAAAAAAAATTTGGCAGGTTTTAGAAAACCGCTATCTTTGCACCCCTGAAAGCTAAAGAGCTGGACTCAGTTATTTGAAATCGTACTTTATCTTTCAATTCACACTTCCCGGTGAGATGGGTGAGTGGCTGAAACCAACAGTTTGCTAAACTGTCGTACGGGAAACTGTACCGGGGGTTCGAATCCCCCTCTCACCGCAGCCAATTTCCACATATCCCGCTTCAATTCGGGATATTTTTTCGGGGTGTAGCGTAGTCCGGTTAGCGCGCCTGGTTTGGGACCAGGAGGTCGATGGTTCGAATCCATTCACCCCGACCACAAATGACAACTTCCGGATTAAAAGCCCGCAGATCGTATGATCGGCGGGCTTTTTGATTTTTTGTAAATCAATATTAATTGAACAGGGATCAAGTTACTTGAGCCCAATTACTTTTTGAGAGATACCCAGATATCAAACAAGCCTATGACTTACCCTAAAGATTATCCTGGATATATTCTAAAACAAAGGATAAGATATTTGCTTATGGCAGATTAGCTAAATGGTATGAGATGGTGGAGAAAGCTGGATTTAAATCATTTAACACAATATCAAAGACAATTTCTAATCACTATCAAAGAATCCTCAATTACTTCGATAACAAAAGCACAAATGCTTCCGCTGAGTCATTCAACGCCAAAATCAAAGCCTTTCGAGCAAACCTTCGTGGGGTTACTGACATAAATTTCTTCCTCTTCAGAATTACTAAACTATTTGCTTAATTAGTATGGTCTCCTACAGATTTTGGTCGTGATCCAAAAAAACTATCAACGAACTAACAAGGGAAATACATCAGAATCAAGATGGCTGGTAGTCGAATAGCTACCGGAGCAACTCTCGCTCCACCCGACGTATTGGTCTCGTACCATACGATTCATTAAACAAGGACGGAATAATGCAAAACTCCCATGCAGGAGTGCTATTGCAGCTGCATTTGCATTGTTGCGCCTTGCTTATCTCCCTAAAAACAACCCAAATATAAGCTGAAGTGATAGAGTAGAAAATAAGTGGAGATGTGAAAGAACTTTGATTAAAGTGCAACTATTTAAAAATGAAATTGAAACAATGATATCAAAAAAAAATCAATATTTCTTGATTCATTGTATCTCTTTTTAAAATTCTTTACCTATATTTGCAAACCAAACGGTCGGTTTATGAATGATTCAAAAGAACATATTATTACAGTAGCTTCAAGACTCTTTCTTCAGAAAAGTTATAAAGAAGTAACTATGAAAGATATTGTGGACGCAACAGGCTTGTCAAAAGGTGCTTTTTACTATTACTTTAGCAGCAAGGAACAATTGTTTTTCGAGGTACTCGATTTCTTTTTTACGGGTGTAATGTCCCACGATTATAACAGCTATTCTAAGGAGTCCTTCTACAGCTTTTATCATGATTATACTAATGGAATGAGAAACTTTGGAAAAAAATATCTTGATAAGTTAAGGGGGGAAGAAAGTGAAAATCAATTTAACATAAATTATTTCTCTTTGGCTTTCGATGCACTTAAACTTTTCCCGGAATTCAGAGGCAAAATGATGGAGGGACAGAAGACTGAATTAATTATTTGGGAAAGTGTGATTAAAAATGCACGCGAAACGGGGGAGATTAAATCATCGATGACGGATGAAGAAATTGCTAAAATATTTATTTATCTGAGCGACGGGATAGCAATGCATTTGATATTTAGCGGTAAATCTATTGAAACAATGATTGATCCGATTCTTGAGCTTTGGGATAAATTTTACGAACAAATAAAAGCTTAATTTTTTTTGCTAGTTATTAGACCGGGCGTCCGGTTTATTTTTTAAATATTTACATACCGAATGTTCGGTTTAAAAAATGGACAAATGATGAAAACAAAAAATTTAATTGTGGGGGCGCTCATATTTCTATGTATGTCACCGGCTAAAGCGCAAGACACTACAATGGTTCTTTCACTTAAACAATGTTATGAGCTGGGAATTGAGAAGAATGTAAATGTGGTGAATGCCGGTCTAGATCGGCAGAAAACCCATTATCAGCTAAAAGAAGCACAGAGCAGCTTATATCCTCATGTTGAAGGGTATAGCAATTTTAATTACTATTTTTCCATACCGAAGATGGTATTGCCCGGTGAGATATTCGGCCAAACAGGCATGGTTTCAGTGGAAATAGGAACCAAATTCGACTGGAGCAATGGGTTTAAAGCAACACAGGTTCTTTACAATCAAAGTTATTTTACCTCGCTGAAACTTGCACAAAGGATGACTACCTTGAGCGATCTCAATCTGCAACAAAAGAAGGAAGAGGTTGCTTATCAGGTTTCGCAGCTATATTACTTATGTCAAACTACTGCAAAGCAGATAGAACAACTAAACGGAACAATGTTGCACACAGACAGGCTTCTCGAAATTGCCAAACTGCAAAGCGATAATGGAGTTATCCGCAAAGTTGATTATTTGAGAGTTTCGGTGAACAAGAATAACCTACAAACGCAAATCGACAATCTGCGTCTGTTGTATCAGCAGCAATTGGGTATGCTCAAATATCTGATTGGCCTAAATGGGACAACAAAAGTTGAACTTTCCGACTCTCTTACGTTTTCTGCTACCCAAAGTTTGTCGTCAGTTCCCGACTTAAATAACAGAACGGAGTTGAAGTTGATTGATAAACAAATTGAGATTACTTCACTTAACCGCAAGATCAACCAGCAGGGTTATATGCCAACGCTTTCTGGTTTCGGCCAGTATTACTTCCAGGGGCAACGCAACGAATTCGACTTTTTAAAAGGTGGAAATGATAAATTTTTTAAAGTCGGACTGGTGGGGTTTAGTCTTACTATACCAATTTTTGATGGCTTTGAAAAACACTCCAAAACCCGACAACACGACATCGAGCTAATAAAGCTTCAGAACACAAGGCAAAACACCTCCGATTTCTTTACAAAAGAATATACCGACGCTTCTGCCCAGTATGAAAACAGTATGAGAGCTCTGTTGCGGCAACAGGAAAATATTAAAGTAGCTGAAGAAACTTATTCGGCTAGTTTGCAAGGTTACCGTCAACAGATTATGGCGTTGTCCGATCTTTTATTGTCGGGAAACAGCCTTACTGAAGCCCGGCTATCCTATTATAATGCCCTACATCAGTTAAAAATCGCAGAACTTGATGTAAAGAAAGCCAAGGGCGAATTATTGAATTAAGTTGAAAACAGTTAAAAATTATACAAATGAAAACAGTTAAAAAATACTCAGCAATTATTATAGTTGTCTTTTTGGTTGCTTTTATAATGGTGATACTATTCGGGAATAAAGCAAAAATGGACAACGAGTTAAAAGCTATGCAGGAATATAGCAGTATCGTTCCTGTTGAAATAATCATCCCAAAAGAACTCAAAGCCAGTCAAACTATTCAAGAAAACGGAACGCTGCGTTCAAGTGCCGAGGTATCCATACTTTCCGAAACATCAGGAAAAGTACTTACTGTAGTAGGCAACGTGGGTGAACATGTAAAAGCCGGGCAAACCCTTGTTGTTGTTGAGAAGGAAGTTCTCGAAAGTCAATTCAACCTTGCTAAGGCAAATCTTGAGAATGCCGAAAAAGACATGAACCGTTTCAACAACCTTGCTGGAGGAGAGGCCATTACTCAACAGCAGTTGGAGGCAACTAAACTAAGTTATCAAAACGCATTAACCAACTTCACTATAATAAAGAAGCAACTGGAGAATACGGTTATTCAATCGCCTGTAAACGGGGTTATTTCCAAACGCTCGGTTGAGAAGGGAGCTTATATTACACCTTCATTAGAAATGTTTTCTATTCTGGAACAGAATCAGATGGTAATAGTGGTAAAAGTTTCTGAGAAGGATATTTTTCAGCTCAACAAAGGACAAACCGCCTCAATTACTTTAGATGCCTTATCGGGAAAAACCTTTAGCGGGAGTATTCGCAGCATTGGGGTGGTTGCAGATTTATCAGGCCGATACGAAGTAGAGATAGGTCTTACCAATAATGATATGTTTTTACGTTCGGGGATGAGTGGGAAAGCTTCATTCGAGAATACCATGGAGAACGCCGGTATCATCATTCCTCGTAAATGTATCGTAGGCAGTATTAATAATGCCAAAGTATTTGTACTTAACGGCGATTCGGTTGCATTAAAGGAAGTAAAGGCGATAACAGTAAACGAAACTGAAACCTTAATTACCGAAGGTCTTTTAGCCAATGAAAAAGTGGTGCTCTCCGGGCAGATCAATCTTCAGGATGGCAGCAAAGTAAAAGTTATTAACCAATAAAAACCTGAAGTTATGAATGTTTCAGAAATATCAATAAAACGGCCTACCCTGGTGGTAGTCCTTTTCACTATACTCGTATTCCTGGGGTACATGGGTTTTATATCGCTCAATTATGAATTACTTCCAAAGTTCTCTTCTACGGTATTCACTGTAACCACAGTATATCCGGGAGCCGGCCCTACAGAAGTTGAAAACAGCGTATCGAAACGTATAGAAGAAGCCGTGTCGGGATTACCAAATATCGATGTTATCCGCTCAATTTCGCAGGAAGGCGTTTCGGCTGTTATTGTTTCACTTAAAACAGGTGCCGATGCCGATGCGATAGTAAATGATGCCATCCGAAAAGTGCAATCTATCCGTAGCTTATTGCCACCACAGGCATTGGAGTCGTCGGTTACGAAATTCTCCCTTAACGAAATGCCCATTATGACACTCAGCGTTCAAGCTAACATGCCCGCTGAGAAATTGTATGACGAATTGAATTATCATATCAAGCCTGCCTTTGCCAAGATTGACGGTGTGGGAGAAATTAATTTGCTTGGTGGTACCGAACGTGAAATTCAGGTAAATATCAATCATGAAAAATTAGACAATTATCATTTGTCCATTTTGCAGGTAGTTCAGGCAATACAGGTCTCGAACATTGATTTCCCCGCTGGTAAAATCACCAACGCTCAAAGTCAGACAATGCTGAGAATGTCGGCGAAATTTACACATGTAGCAGATATTGCCAATTTAACCATTTCTCAGCTTCCCGATGGCTCCCTCCTGAAACTGAAAGATATTGCTGAAGTTATTGATAAAAATAAAGATGCCACCACTTTATACAGGGTGAATGGAATACAATCGGTTGGTATTCAGATAAAGAAACAGGACGATGCCAACACGGTAACGGTGAGCAAAGCCGTAAAAAAAGAGATTGTGAACCTCGAAAAGCAATATGCTGTATCGAAACTTAGCTTCAATATTCCACAGGATGGCTCACTTATTATTCTTCAGGCAGCTAAGTCAGTTGCATTAGACCTGACGCTGGCTATTATATTGGTAACCGTAATCATGCTGTTCTTTCTGCACAGCGGCCGTAATGCCGTAATCGTGATGATTGCTGTGCCTTTATCTCTTATATCATCGTTTTTGGGCATGAGTTTGTTTGGTTACACCCTCAACTTAATGACCCTGCTTGCCATGTCGCTTGTAATTGGCACCCTGGTCGACGATGCAATTGTGGTGCTTGAGAATATTTACCGGCATCTCGAAATGGGGAAAACACGAATGCAGGCTACCATTGATGGGGTGAAGGAAATAGGCTTGAGTGTTGTTTCTATTACGCTGGTTCTGGTTGTTGTTTTTCTTCCGGTAGCCTTATCAAAGAGTTTAATTGCACCAATTATCGCACCCTTTGCTATGGTAGTTGTTATTTCAGTTGTGCTTAGTTTGCTGGTTGCATTTACCGTTGTCCCTTTGCTTACCTCTCGTTTTTCAAAGCTTGAACATCTCAATCGTACAACACTGTGGGGTAAAATTATCACCACGTTCGAAGCAAGTATCGACAGTTTTTCCAATTTTATTCAGCATACTCTTATCGTGGCTTTACGGCATAAGTTTATTACCATGGGTATCGCCACAGCCCTGTTTATTACCTCTGTAATGCTGGTGGCCGGTGGCTTTATAGGCAGCGAATTCATCAATGCCGGAGATATGGGCGAATGCATCGTAACGGTTGAATATCCCCAGAATTACACTTTGGAGCAAAACAACAGGCTCACGCAGAAAATTGAGGCCGCCATACATCAAAAGCCTGAAGTGTTAAATATTTATACTTCCGTTGGGAGTTCGTCGGGCATGCTTATGTCACAAAGTGGTAATTATAAATCGGAGATCAATGTAAAGCTGGTAGATAAGACCAAGCGAACCATGTCGTCGAGTCTTTTTGTGAAAAAGCTGGAACGGGAGCTGAACCAAAATTTCACAGACGTAAAAATAAGATCGACGGTAGTAAGTATGATGGGAGGAGCTGATGATGCACCAGTTCAGATTGTATTTCAGTCGACAAATACCGATACGCTGTTTGCATTTGCTCAAGAGATGCTGAAAGAAGTTGCAAAAATTCCAGGTACCAACAATGTTAAGTTGAGTATTGAAGGGGGAAATCCTGAAGTAGTTATCAAAATTGATAAGGAGAAAATGTCCCGGCTGGGCTTATCGCCCGAAACAGTGGGGGCCACCATACAAACTTCATTTAGCGGCAATACAGATACTAAATTTCAAACCGGCGATTATGAATACGACATTAACGTGCGTCTCGACGCTTTTAACCGACAATCGGTTGCCGATGTTGAAAACCTTACTATCCTGAATAATGCAGGACAAACCATAAAACTCAAGCAATTTGCCTCCATTACAGAACAAACAGGAACGTCGAAGCTCGAACGGTATGGACGAATCTCATCAGTAATGCTCGAATCTCAAGCTCTCGGAAGAGCTGCTGGTGATATTGGTGACGATTTGTTCAAGCTTTTGGACAACACCAAATTCCCTCAAGGTGTAACCTATCTTGCGGAAGGTGACCTCAAATTCCAGGGAGATGCTTTTGGTAGTCTGGGGACAGCGTTGCTTATTGCCATTGTATTGGTGTATCTTATTATGGTGGCCTTGTACGAAAGTTACCTTCATCCCTTTGTGGTTTTGTTTTCAATTCCTCTTTCTATAATTGGCGCTTTGCTGGCACTTGCTCTTGCGGGACAAACTTTAAGTCTTTTCAGTCTGTTGGGAATTATCATGCTGATAGGACTGGTACTCAAAAACGCCATCCTGGTTGTCGACTTTACAAATACCCTGCGAAAAGAAGGTAAAGACATCTACGAAGCACTCACACTTGCCGTGAAGTTACGTTTACGCCCTATTTTGATGACAGCTGGGGCAACAGTAATCGGAATGTTTCCTATTGCCTTTTCGCATGGTGCAGGTAGCGAATGGAAAAGCGGATTAGGATGGGTTTTGATTGGAGGGATGACAAGTTCCATGCTTCTATCGTTGATTGTAGTACCTGTAGTATATGCCCTGGCTGAAAAAGCAAAAGGGAAAGTGAGAAGGTGGTTTGGAAGGTAGCTTTACTGTATCATCCAAATTTAAGGCGTTATCATTAGTGGATAAAACCTTAAAATTGTGACAGAAATGGATAATCCTATGGTACTCAGAAAAAGCAACAATGGGATTTGCCCTAATGATTTATGAACACCTGTGGAACGAATAAACTATTCTTTGAAAAATATTCAAAATACAGTTGGTCGTGAAGACCTGTTATATTATTTATCGAAAGTAAAGGAGAAAATGTGAAAAAGAAAAACCTTTTTCTATCAAAACAATCTAAGTTAATCGTTGATATTTTATTGTTCATTGGCATTGCTGGATTAGGTGGCGTTGGGAAAACATGGAGTTCACCTCATTGCATCGGAGCTTCAATATGGCTTACACTAATGTTATTACATATAGTACAACATTGGCAACTCACAAAATCGCTCACAAAAAGGCGCGTTATTTGGAAGAACAAAATATCTGCATTGACAACATTAGGGTTCGTACTAATGTTGTCAAGTGCATTGTTGTTGAGTATCGGATTCAACGATTCTTTTATTCTATATCATCATATTATTGCACGTCTTTTTTTCATTAAAGTAGTACTTCACATTATAGACAAATTCAAGCGATTTATTTCATTATTTAAGAGCACTACAGAATAATAAATTAAAACTTTATATCGCAATTATATTAATTCAAAATATTAAAAATAATGGCAAAAGTATAGGATAATATAGTAACAACAGAAATTAGTGGTAAGCTAGGCAACTTAATTGTATACCATAATCGTAGTGAGAAAACCTATGTTGCAAAAGCACCTAGAAAAAACAAACAGAATAGAGCGAAGCTCAGGAATAACACCATTTAAAATTTCAAGTAGCTGTTCTGTATACAAAAATATATTAACTGATGATGAAAGGAAAGAGGCATATCAAGCTTCAGCAGGAGAAAGACAAACTGATTACAACGTTGCAGTTGTTGGTATTTTAAATGCATCACATATTAATACAATCGATGTAAGTCATTACATAGATCAGCCGGACAGCTACATTCAGGTTCGTGCTGTGGATGATTTTGAAGTATAAGCACTTACAGTTATCATTCAAAATTTCGATGGCACAGAAGTAGAAAGCGGTGCTGCTGTATTACTGGAAGGTTGCATTTAGTGGAAATATTCTGCAACCACCACTAGCGAATTGCTCGAAGGAGATAAAATCATTATCCAGATATCCTGCATTCCGAGAAACCTTACTGAATAGGAAAGAGAAATATAACCCTTTGCAGGTGATTAAAAAATGGCCTTTTCAACTTGGAAATGTCCATTTTTTATTATCAGGGAAAGCATACAGCTACCTTACAGCTAAGATACAGAATTGAAATAATGATAAGCCTACAATTCCAAGCCAAATTGGTTTTTGTCCTATTTTTTATTCAACAATGGTATGCATATTTGCAAAAGCACGCCCCCTTCGGGAGGTACATACTTCCTCAAAAAAGCCAAAAACTAACATTCAAAACAAAAAATCCGATAAAACTTTATTTCCCCTCAGCAAAATCAAAATACCGTTTCACCCCCTGAAACCACCCCGAATAAGGCGAAAGAATTGACGGCAGTATACGTCGTTCTGCTTTCATTGATAAAAAACAATCATCCACCCATTTTAGATAGATAGGCTGTACTGCTCAGATGATGGCTTTTTCAGGCTGACAGTTTGACTGGCTAACCTGCCCGAACCCGTTCCGCAATGTCCGGATAGTTCCAATCAGATGGCTGTCCCTACAACAAACTGACGACTTGGCCTATTCAAGTGTCTGGCTTACGCTGACAGCCATCGCATACCGATGAGTTGAGAACAATTTTTTTTTGTTATTTTATTGACAACTAATATTTTTAGTGGATTTACTGTTGAAAAAACTTTCGAATCTTGTTCAGAAGTTTGCGACCACAAATGACAACTTCCGTATGAAAAACCCTCAGGTCGTATGATCTACGGGCTTTTTGACTTTACAGTGTTGGTATCAGCTATTGACAATTACCACATTCATTAATCAGATTGTGATTCCGACTTAAAGCATAAAGTGAGCCTCAATAATTAAGCTCTACACGGGAAAAGCTATTTACTAATCATTATATTTGCATCCATAGGGTGTTTTATAATATGAACAGTTAAGATTATCAAATCACGCAAACATAATTCTTTAGTGAATTGATCAGGATGATAGGATATAAGGAAGTATTTACATATAATGACCAACCTGTAACTTGTCCATACTGTGGAAATAGAACCGAAATTCTATGGGATTTTTATTTTTTGCCTGAAAAAATACAAGTCCATAAATGCTTGTCTAAAAATTGTAAAACTGAAATTGTAACTAAAGAAGATATTGAATGAAAAAGGGACAAAATTTGTGGAATAGAGATGAGTTAATTTTAGCGATTAATCTCTATTGTAAATTGCCATTTGGGAAAATACACCGGCAAAATCCTCAAATTATACACCTTTCAGAATTAATTAATAGAACGCCAAGTTCAGTTGTTTATAAATTAGTGAATTTTGCAAGTCTTGATCCAAGTCTAAAAGCCAGAGGAATCAAGGGATTTTCTAATGCAAGTAAATTAGATAAAGAAATTTGGAATGAGTTTTATAATAGTTGGGAAGATTTGCCATACGAAAGCGAAATGCTCCTTGCAAAAATTGAAAATAGACCAATTGAAGATAATTGTAATATTAACATAAATGAATTGCCGTTAGGAAAGACAAGTGAAAGAAAAGTCAAAGTTAGAGTTAATCAATCTTTTTTTAGAAGTGCTATTCTTGCCTCATATAATAATACATGTTGTATAACGGGGTTAAGTCAGAGCGAATTGCTAATAGCTAGTCATATTAAACCGTGGAGTGAAGATGAGAAGAATAGATTAAACCCCAGAAATGGCATTGCAATTAATGCTTTACATGATAAAGCTTTTGAAAATGGTCTAATAACAATTACTCCTGAATATAAAATCAAAATCTCTGATGTAATCTTGAGACAGAAGAGGACTGAATCTATTGAAACGTATTTTCTTCAATATGAAAATAAAGATATTGTACTGCCTTCAAGATTCTTACCTGATATTGAGTTTTTAAAATATCATAATGATTATCGTTTTCGCAGGTAGGTCATCAAATTGAAATTCTAGACACCCCCCCCATGAATACTGCCAATATCACCGAAACAATCATTAAACTGGAGAGAGCCGCGCTCCATGCCTGGCATAACGGGGATCCATCTCCCTATCTCGAACTTTATTCGACAGACTTTACCTACTTCGACCCTGCTCATGAAAAGCGGATTGACGGTTGGGATAAAATTAAGGCCCTGTATGAAACCATGCGTGGAAAGATAAAAATGGACAGGTTTGAAATGATTAATTCCGTTGTGCAACATAAAGGTACGATGGCTGTCCTGACCTATAACCTGCAATCGTATTCAGGTGATAAGGTCTGGAAAGAGAATTGCACAGAAGTGTACAGGCTTGAAGAAGACAACAACTGGAAAATAATTCACAGCCATTGGTCGTTTACTAAACCCCAGGTTGTTTAATTTCATAAACCAACTTCCAAAACAGCTTATGGATAATATATTGACATTCGCTGACAGGCAATCATTTCGTGATTGGCTGGGCCAATATGGAAAAGAGAGCGAAGGTGTATGGTTGCTCTTCAGTAAAAAAAGAGGATTCGTTACAATATCAGCCGGTGAAGCTCTTGAGGAGGCGCTCTGTCATGGCTGGATAGACGGGCAAATCCAATCTATTGATGAAGCTTGCTATAAAAAGTATTTCTCCAGACGACTGCCCAAAAGCAAATGGTCGGCAAAAAACATAAAGCTTGCAGAAGTCCTGTTGGAAAAGGGTTTGATGACCCCGACGGGAATAGAAGCCATTGAACGTGCCAGGAAAAACGGTTCCCTGAAGAATACCAGTCCTGTTGAAATGATTGGGGAACAATTAAGTCTGTTTAAGAAAGTCATACAACCCTTTGAACCGGCCTTTACCAATCTGCTCGCCATGTCGCCATCGGTTCAGCGCACGTATGCCAGATTCTATTCAGATGCAAAAACTGACAAAACCCGTGAATCACGTTTAGAAAAGATTGTTGACAGGCTTACCAGGAACCTGAAGCCTATGTGATATTGCGGGAGGAAATTGAAACGAATTTCGGTTATTATCATAACTGAAAATGTTCTTTATTAAAAAAACGGAAATACGAACAACCAATTAAAAAAAAAGGGATTGAAAAACACATAAACGTGTAGCAGCTGTCTGTCATAACCCAATGATGATCAGAATTAATAACAAAATAATAAAAGAAATAGCAACACGTTAATATGGCGAAACAAATGATACATTTGCAATGAATCTTGTAAGGATGAAAATTTCAGGCTTTAGGTCAGCAAAGAACCATATGTTAATACCTGAAGTTTATTAAAAAGTCCGGGCACAGGATCGTAACATTGATCATAAATTGTATAAGTATTTTTGATTTAAAGTATTCTTTATCTACTCAGCCTTATCAATTTGAAATTATGAAAATCAATCATCTGACTCTCCTGATATTTGTTGTCCTGACTCTTTTCTCATGTAAAAAGGATAATGATAAGCCTAACAGTAAGCCAAAAGCAGTTGCATCATATGAAGTTACCAACGACATCTTCAGATTGCACGGGGAAAAGTCAACCGACCCTGATATGAACAGCTTGCAGTATAAATGGACAACGACTTCAGATATCATTACTATTATAAACGGACAATCCTCAATTGCCCAATTTATTAATCCTTTATTACCAACAGATAAAACTGTCAGAATATTATTAACGGTAAGTGATGGTGAATTGCAGGATACCGTAAGCTTAGTCATTGACATTCCGGCAACCAACATGTTAGAAAGATGGGGTCTTGGTACAACACTTCAGGAAGAAGCGGGTAATAATAAAGTATATGAGTGGTATATTGATCAGATGAATACGGGAACCTATTCGGGTGAAAACTGTGGGCCAACTTCTGTTACCATGGCTATTAAATGGTTTAATCAATCCTCTACCCTGACCCCTGTTGATGCCCGAAATACATACTGGCCTAACGGTGGCTGGTGGTACACTTATGATATTACCAATTACCTAAACGATAATGGAGTTTATAACTGTACAATTGAATTAGACAGTATCGGAATGCTAAAAGAGCAAATTGACAGGGGTAATATTGCAATCCTGTGTTTAGATATGTTTTATATAACCTATACCGATATTCCAACTTATCACGTCAATAAATTCTACACTACCTCAAGCGAGGGCTGGGGACATTTTATAGTTATAAAGGGATATAAGGTAGTTGACAACAAGACCTATTATGAAGTTTATGATCCGAACAGCTGGGGAGAAACCTATCCGGATTTTTCACTGAAAGGTAAAGACAGGTATTATCTCGACACAGATCTTGATGTTGCAACAAATATCTGGTGGAATTATGCAATTATAGTATCGGGGGAACCAGTTAAAGGGTTGAAAACAGTTGACCCATCAAAAATAGAACATAAACCTGGCAGATAACCATCAGGGATCAGAATATCGCTTTAACCAGGGTCGATATGAGGAATAAAAAACCTTGCTAATTACAGATTTTAAAGGACAGGCCTTAGTATTAAATAAAAATTAACAGCAGGGGAAACCTTCTCTATTCACCTTAAGATGAGCAGGCAATCGCAGTGTGTCAGCCATCACCAATTGATCCTTTTGATGATTACAATTATTTCATCAGCCAACAATTAGCATTCTCTTAACACCAGGTTAAGAATCAGGTACTTTCTTTGTATCACTCTTGGAATTGAAACAATTAACAGAAAGCCTGACCTACCAATGTTCAAATCATTAAGACTTCTAATCACCAGAATGAAATATGGATTTTTCAGCCCGGAGTACTACGAGCTTTATACTCACCTTTACAGTAACCGGTTCACTGAAGTTTTTGCAGTGAAACCGGCAACCGGCCTTAGATTTGAAGACCACTTCCGCCAGTTATACAACCTTCGTGATCAGCAAAAAACACTTATCAACGGCCATTTTCTGCTATGCAGAATGGATCTGGGAGCAACCTTCGGGCAATGCCTCAACGAACTTGGCAAACCATTACTGTTCAATGCAGCTTATGAAAAAGGTATTCCAATGATGGTTGCAGGGTATAAACATTCATCTAATCCGATTGTCTACAAGACGTTGTACTTTTTCGTCGGAGATCAGTTCTTCATGAATGAAATACATATCTACAATTCGACCGACCAGCAACACATGTCATTTGCAGGTGAATTGCTTAAAAGAAGATCTATTTCGGTTCCACTCATTGATACCAACCTGCAACTCTTTACCGACAGCAGTAAGATGACCATAGCTGTGATCAAAGAAGCCTTCAGGGTAAAGATTATTTTCTATCAGGAAGGAAATCAACATCTCCAAAAGATCATTAATCATTTATGCATTCCACCTGAAAATAATACCGATGCCTCCCGGGTATCAGGATGAATCATTTCATTTCCTGCCTGAGTAGACAAAAATTTCCCGGGTAACCCGCCGATCCGGCATACCAGTTAATCAGTTTTACATGTTACGGAAAAAATGCTGGCAGGTATTACTACAAAATGGTTATAAATCTGAAAATAATCACTGGCAGGGAGATCACCGGATATTTAGTCAGGATGATTACACTAAAACCCCTTCTGCTAAATCTATGCCAGAGACTACATACAGTTAGGTTTCTTTCATATATAATATACTCCATTTATATAGTAACCATAGGCCTTCCATAAGAAAAACATAACTTTGGTATATCTCTGGTCTATTTTTGTCCTTAACCAGAGACAAATTCAACCCGTAAACAACACATAATATAACTGTTACGAATATTGTTCCTTTAATCTAACATCAAGTATGAATTTCGGGAAGAGTATGATTTTTTTCTGAAACAAATGGAAACGAACTGAAAAGTTTCCTCCATCATACGGAGACAAGTACAAAAGCCGGAAAGAAATGCAGCCTGCCAATCATTTAACGGACCTACCAGGCGAGGATTGCTTTCATAATTTTCAATCATGGTACAGGTTAAAAACCATGTTTTAACAACTTTAGCCTGAAATTAGCAGAGAGCTTATGCCGGGTAGCTGGTATTAAGGATTTGACCGTATATTTGTACTACAGGCTCATGATCCTAGCCATACCATACTTCTAAGGGTCAAGGGTTCGCGTATAATTCAAATAACTATCGCATGAGTAGAAATATATTCTGTCTGCTGCTAATTCTCCTGTTGCCGGGATTGGTGACCGCCCAAAGTAACCGGGAGCAAATCAGGATAGATGACAACTGGAAGTTTCATTTAGGGCATGCCGCTGATCCATTGCTGGACTTCAATTACAAAATAGCCAATATTTTCTCAAAGACAGGAAAGGCAGAAGGTACAGCCATAGATCCGAAATTCGACGATAAAGAGTGGAGGATACTTGATCTTCCGCACGACTGGGCGGTTGAGCTACCGTTCGCCTATAGCGGGAATGTGGATATGATGTCGCATGGATACAAGGCTATCGGGGCATTATACCCGCAAAACAGCGTGGGCTGGTATAGAAAGAGATTTACAATCGACGAATCAGATTCGGGAAAACGATTGGCTGTCAGGTTTGACGGAATATTCAGAGATGCAGGTGTCTGGCTTAATGGTTTTTATCTTGGAACCAACGAGAGCGGTTATATTGGACAGACATTCGATATAACCGATTACGTCAATTTCGGACAGGAGAATATACTCGTGGTAAGAGTTGACGCCACCCAGGCCGAAGGATGGTTTTATGAGGGGGCAGGTATTTACAGGCATGTGTGGTTGTTGAAGACAAATGAAGTTCATGTGGCGGAGAATGGAGTTTTTGTTCAAACAAAGACAAAAGGCGACAATGCCGTCATCGACATTGAAACGGATATTGAGAATGACTCACCCCGGCGTGTACATTGCATCGTGAAGCACCAGATTCTTTCGCGTGAAGGAGAAGTATTGGCCGAATCATCTGAAATTCCATTTCAGACGATGGTACATCAGCAGAAAAAAATAATGCATCAGGTATTTTTACCCTTCCCAAAACTTTGGTCCCCCGACAAACCCTATGTTTACAGGTTAAAAACCATCGTCAGGGTCAATAACGCCATAACTGATGAAGTGGTTACCAGGTTTGGAATCCGGACTATCAGGATCGATCCGGTAAGAGGCTTGACAGTGAATGGGAAACCGGTTAAAATCAAAGGGGTAAACTGCCATCAGGATCATGCCGGTGTAGGTACGGCGATCCCTGACTATCTCCATATTTACAGGCTAAACCTGTTGAGGCGAATGGGTGTTAATGCATACCGTACCAGCCACAATCCTCCTGCCCCGGAATTACTGGATGCATGCGACAGCCTGGGAATCCTCGTAATGGATGAAACCAGACTACTGAATTCTGGGCTTGAATATGAAGACCAGTTCAGGCGGCTTATCCTCCGTGACAGGAACCACCCTTCAGTATTCATGTGGTCGATAGGAAATGAAGAAGGTTATGTGCAACGCACCAGCACCGGAAAGCGGTTGGCACTATCATCAATAGCACTGGTGAAAGAACTCGACCCATCGCGTACATGTACCTATGCAGCCGATATGGCCAATGAATATACAGGTATTAATGAAGTAATACCTGTCAGGGGATTTAATTACCGGGAAAAAGCCATGAGAGATTACCACAGAGATCACCCTTTGCAGCCGATTATCGGGACAGAGATGGGCAGTACGGTAACCACCAGGGGGATCTATCGGGTTGATTCAATATCAGGATACGTGCCCGATCAGGATATCACTGCACCCTGGTGGGCTTCTCGTGCTGAGGATTGGTGGCCGATTGCCGCAGAGCACGATTGGATGTCGGGAGGATTTATATGGACCGGATTTGATTACCGGGGCGAGCCTACCCCCTATCAGTGGCCAAACATCAATTCACATTTTGGCGTGATGGACATGTGTGGTTTTCCAAAGAACATATACTATTATTATGCATCATGGTGGACAGATGAAGACATCCTTCACATTTCGCCACACTGGAACTGGAAAGGAAGCGAGGGTAAGTCCATTAAGGTTTGGGTAAATTCAAATGCCGATGAGGTTGAATTAAGCCTGAATGGAAAGTCGCTCGGGAAGAAAACCATGAAACGTAACAGCCACCTGAGCTGGGATGTCACCTATGAACCTGGTGTACTGAAGGCGGTTGCCTGGAAGAATGGAAGAGAGATCAGCGCAAAAGTGGAAACCACCGGAAAGCCTTACGAGTTGGTGCTCACCCCATACAAAACGACATTATTTGCAGACGGAAGGGATATCGCTGTTGTTAACATATCGGTTATTGATAGTCTTGGAAGAGAAGTCCCGGATGCCATGAATATGGTCAGTTTTACATTGTCGGGAGATGCGAAGATTCTTGGTGTCGGGAACGGGGATCCCAGTTGTCATGAACCTGATAAATGTGCTGACGGGCACTGGCAAAGGAGCCTGTTCAATGGCAAAGCCCAACTGATATTGCAGGCTGGAAATAAACAGGGTGTGGTGAGCATCGAAGCAACCTCCAAAGGGTTATACAAGGCTTCTTCTGAGTTGCATACGATACCTGCTTTCAAACCCGCCGGTTCATTTATTAATCGTCCCGAATCTGCACAAAAGCAACGAATGGATTTATTAGATAAAATCCTGGGTGCCGACATCTCTCATCTGCCAGAGCTGGAATCGCGCGGAATGAAATTCTATGACAATGGAGAAGAAAAAGACGCCATAGAAATATTGAAAAATCATGGATTCAATTATATACGTCTTCGCCTATTCAATAATCCCTCTTTAAAAAACGGGTACTCTCCAAAAGAAGGTTTCTGCGACCTTGACCATACTCTTCAGATGGCTGCAAGGGTAAAGAAGGCGGGGATGAAACTACTGCTTGATTTCCATTACAGCGACTATTGGGCTGACCCTCAAAAGCAATACAAGCCCGATGCCTGGAAAAAGCTGCCACCCGAAAAAATATCGGAGGCCGTCAGGGAGTATACGCGGGAAGTAATGCTGGCTTTCAGGAAGCAGGGCACAATGCCTGACATGGTACAAATAGGAAATGAGATAAACCACGGAATGATATGGCCTGAAGGTCATATCGGAAACCCGGATAATCTGGCAGCCTTTATCAAAGCTGGTATTGAAGGGGTGAAATCAGTTGATACCAATACCCTGATCATGCTTCATGTAGCCTTAGGCGGCCAGCTTGACGAAACCAATTTCTGGTTCGATAATATGTTCAGCCGTGGGGCTGATTGTGACCTCATCGGCTTATCCTATTATCCCCGGTGGCATGGTACCCTGGCTGATCTTGACTTCACGCTCCGGCAGGTAATCAACCGTTATGGAAAGCCGGTGAATGTAGTAGAATACTCACATATGAAAAGTGAAGTTAATGAAACAGTATTTAACCTGCCAGGGCGGATGGGCACCGGCACATTCATTTGGGAACCTTTGAGTACGTGGGAAAAGATTTTTGACGATACCGGACATTCAATGCCTCTGATCGCCGAGTATGATGAAATCGCGAAAAAATTCATCAGGAGGGAGAACAGAACAACCAATTGAAATAAATAAGAAAAGCCGGTTAAAACCGGCTTTTCATCTGAAATGCATAGCTATTCAGAACCAATAACTAATTCTTATACTCAGCCAGAATATCCTTTACCCCTTCAGGAGCAAGGCGACCATAAACCTTGTCACCTACCATAACAACCGGGGCAAGTCCGCAGGCACCAACGCAACGCAGGCAAGCCAGTGAGAATTTACCATCGGGAGTAGTTTCACCAACCTGAATGTTGAGCAGTTTACGGAATTCGTCGAGTACCTTCTCAGCTCCACGGACATAACATGCAGTTCCGAGGCAGATGGAGATAGGGTGCTCACCTTTGGGGGTCATGGTGAAGAAGGAATAAAAAGAAACAACACCATATACATGAGCAACAGAAACATTAAGTTCTTTGGCCACAACTTCCTGCACTTCTGCGGGGAGGTATCCAAAAATTTCCTGAGCTTTATGTAGCACGTTGATTAGTTCACCAGGTTCATTGTTAAATGATCGGGCAACCTCTTTCAACTGGTTGAGTTTATTTTCGGGCAATTTAATTTCAGCCATTTTAATTCAGTTTTTAATGATTTCTCAAACCTTTGATTTATCAACGAATTATTCGACAGTAATTTTTGTACTCTTGTCGAAATAGTGCGTATGTAACAGGTGGTGTGATTTTTCGCTCAGCGGTTTACCGAGGAATTCTTCATAAAGTTTGACGATGAAAGGATTCTCATGTGATTTCCGGATCGGTTTTCCGGCGTCTTCTTTATACAAAGCCATCTGACGGGCTTTGAGGATAGAAGAATCGCCATGATGCAACGGCTGGCCGCCACCACCAATACAACCACCGGGACAAGCCATAATTTCGATTGCATGGAATTCAGATTTACCATCGCGAACATCGTTCAAAAGTTGGCGGGCATGTCCAAGACCATGAGCTATACCAATATTCAGTTTCAATCCGTCAAAATCAATTTCAGCATGGCGGATTCCTTCGAGACCGCGCAATTCTTCAAAATCAACCTTATCAAGTTTTTTACCTGTATGAACTTCGTAAGCTGTACGAACAGCAGCTTCAATCACACCGCCGGTAGTTCCGAAGATAACAGCAGCACCGGTTGATTCACCAAGCGGGTTATCGAAATCTTCAACAGGCAATGCCTTGAAATCGATATTGGCTTGTTTAATCAGAGCAGCGAGTTCACGGGTTGAGATGCTGAAATCAACATCAGGATTGTTATCATGTTTGAATTCATCACGGCTGCATTCATACTTCTTAGCCAGGCAGGGCATGACAGAGACCACCACTAGATCTTTGCGGGTAACGCCAATCTTATCAGCGAAATAGGTCTTTGCAATGGCACCAAACATCTGTTGCGGACTGCGGGCAGTAGAAGGAACATCTTTCAGTTCGGGGAAATTATGTTCGAAGAAATTCACCCAGGCAGGGCAGCATGAAGTAAGGATGGGAAGCTTAACAGATTTATCGCCACCAAGGAATTTACCCAGGCGATCAAGTAATTCTGTTCCCTCCTCCATGATGGTAAGGTCAGCTGCAAAGTCAGTATCAAATACATAATCGAATCCGATTTCGCGTAATGCGGTGACCATCTGACCAGTTACCAGCGTGCCAGGTTCAAGGCCAAATTCTTCACCAAGAGCAGCGCGGACTGCAGGTGCAGTTTGTACAACGACTGTTTTGTTAGGATCTGCTAGAGCTGCAATAATCTGACGGGTATGATCAACTTCAGTGAGAGCACCGGTCGGGCATACAGCAACACACTGTCCACAGTATGTACAGACAGATTTTTCAAGGTTCATTTCAAAGGCAGGAGCCACAACCGACATGAATCCTCGATTAACTGCCGATAGTGCACCAACACTTTGTACATCGTTGCACATCATCTCGCAGCGACGGCACATCACGCACTTATCAACATCACGGATAATTGACGGAGAGGTATCTTTACGATATGTACTCTGTTCTCCTTTATAGGTAATTTCACGAATACCAAATTTATGAGCCAGATCCTGCAATTCACAGTTTCCTGATTTGGCACAAACAAGGCAATCGAAAGGATGATCTGAAAGAATCAGTTCAAGAACAGTACGACGGGCATTCAGTACCCGGATTGTATTTGTACGAACCACCATTCCAGACATGCACTCAGTTGCACAGGCAGGAGCAAGATTCCGGCGTCCTTCAACTTCAACAACACAAATACGACAACCACCTGGTTTGTTCTCAATCTTCATGTCACCTAATGAGAAATGACACAATGTGGGGATATCAATCCCTATCTGCCTGGCGGCCTTAAGAATGGTGGTGCCTTTTTCGACTTCAACACTCTTTTTATCTATGGTTAATTTAATAAGTTCCATTGATCTGCTAATTAATATTGATGTTAAAAATCATCATTCCGGTACGCTTAGCGAACGAAGATGGCATTGAATTTACATTTCTCAACACAAGCGCCGCACTTGATACAGATGTCCTGATTGATTTCATGGGCTTTCTTACGTTCTCCACTGATAGCATTCACCGGGCAGTTGCGGGCGCAGGCAGTACATCCTACGCAAGCATCAGGTTCAATCACATAGCGAAGCATACTTTTACAAACACCAGCACGGCATTTCTTTTCTGTCACGTGCTCAACGTATTCATCCCAAAAATTATCAAGAGTAGAAAGAACAGGATTAGGTGAAGTCTGACCAAGTCCGCAAAGCGCAGTGTCTTTGATCACCTGACCGAGGTTGCGTAGGTTATCGAGGTCTTCCATTGTCCCTTCACCATTGGTAATCTTGGTAAGGATTTCATGGAGTCTTTTGTTACCGATCCTGCAGGGGGAACATTTTCCGCATGACTCTTCAACGGTAAACTCGAGATAAAATTTGGCGATGGCCACCATACAATCGTCTTCATCCATGACAATCATCCCACCAGAGCCCATCATAGAGCCTGCTGCAATCAGATTATCATAATCGATAGGTGTATCCAGATGTTTGGTGGTAAGGCAACCGCCTGAAGGACCACCTGTCTGAACAGCCTTAAACTGTTTTCCATCCTTGATGCCGCCACCAATCTCGTAGATAACTTCACGAAGTGTGGTACCCATAGGGACTTCTATCAGACCAACGTTATTAATTTTACCTGCAAGGGCGAACACTTTGGTACCTTTTGATTTCTCACTTCCAATAGAGGCAAACCACTCAGGTCCTTTTAAAATAATAACCGGGATGTTGGCATAAGTCTCAACATTATTCACATTGGTAGGTTTACCAAGATAGCCACTTTCCGAAGGGAATGGGGGTTTGAAGGTAGGTTCACCACGATGACCTTCCATTGAATGGATGAGAGCAGTCTCTTCACCACATACAAATGCACCGGCGCCATAACGCATCTCAATATCAAAACTAAAATCCGATCCGAGAATATTCTCGCCAAGAAGTCCATATTCTCTGGCCTGGCTGAGGGCAACCTTCAGGCGGGCAATTGCAAGCGGGTATTCTGCCCGGATATATATCAACCCCTTGGAAGCACCAGTGCAAAAACCATTGATGGCCATAGCTTCGATGACACTATGGGGATCACCTTCGAGGATTGATCTGTCCATGAAAGCACCTGGGTCACCTTCATCCGCATTACATACCACATATTTCTGATCGGCTTTAACCTTACTGGTTATCTGCCATTTAAGACCTGTGGGAAAGCCACCGCCACCCCGGCCACGTAAACCAGATTTAATAAGGTCGTTAACAACCTGTTCCGGGGTAGATGAAAGTACTTTACCCAAAGCGGCATAACCATCCCGGGCAATATACTCATCAATATTTTCAGGATCAATGAAACCACAGTTTCTCAACGCAATACGAATCTGTTTGCGGTAGAAACCCATGTGTTTGGAATCGCTAACATGTTCCTGGTTTTCAGGATTTGTATAGAGTAAACGGTTAACTTTTCTGCCTTTATAGATATGTTCAGCCACGATTTCATCGCAATCAGCAGGAGTCACCTGTGTGTAGAAAGTGTTATCGGGAAGGACCTTGACAATGGGTCCCTTTTCACAGAATCCGAAGCAACCTGTCATGACCACTTTTACCTCGCCATCAAGACTACGTTCTGCCAGAGCGCGATTCAGGCTTTCTACAATTGCATCACTCTGCGATGCCCGGCACCCTGTTCCTCCACACACCAAAAGGTGCTGGTTGTACTTTGCCATACGTTTTCCTCCTAATTATTTATTGTCAATAGTTTCATAATTCCGCGGGATAATCCCGTCGACCAATTCACCGTTTTTGATGTACTTCTCAATGATTTCGTCAGCTTTCTTAACATTGACGTTACCAAATACAACAGGTTCCTGACCTGGAAGTATCACTTCGATGGTTGGTTCAGCAAAGCAGTATCCCATGTCGCCTGTCTGGGTTACAACTGCTTCTACATTACGTTTCTCAAGCTCTTCGATCAGAAAGTTCATCACTTCCTTAGCACCTGAAGCGATGCCACTGGTAGCCATGCCAACTTTAATCTGAACAAGCTTCTCTGGTTGATCGGCGTTTTCTCTCAGACGAATCTTCTCCTGAAGATCCTCCTTAATCTTCCGGAGATCTGCCAATGATTTGATTTTTGTCATAATTACTGTTTTTAATCCTGTTTCCAGCACTGGTACGTCTGGTATTTCAATGATTTGTGAAACAAAATGTTACCACTCCTGATTTTGGGTGCAAAAATAACGTTCGAATGTCACTTAAACAAATATAATTGTTAATATTTTAACACTGTGAATCAGATAACAAAAATTTATATTCATTCTAAATAAGAACAAATATATACAACTCGGATTCAAAGGGTTAAAACTAACGATTTATTTTTATTTCTGTCAGATTTTCGTCTATCATTTCAATCAGAAACTTCCTGATGGATGGATCTGTTACCGGTACACCATCTAAAGCTGATTTAACCTCACGGCTGTTGAAAACATAATTACCATGCTTTGTAGAATGGGAATAGATGAAATCTATATCAGTAAATGAACACGTTAACATAGAAATCACCCCGGAGATATCGCCAATTGCCGGTCGGTCGAAGTTTTTAAGTTCAAAACGGCAGGTAACTGTTGTCCCCTCCCCTACAACAGATTCAATATGCAAAAAACCACCTGTTCTTTCTGCATTCTGTTTCAATAACGGTAATCCCAATCCAACCTTTCGGGTTGAACGCGAAGTAACGAAAGGATCGACCACCTTATCCAGCATATCCATCGGAATTCCTTTACCATTATCAGTTACTAACAGAAAATAGCTGTCCGACTCTTCTTCTTCTCTGATAGTGACCTGAATCAGCGAAGCACCTGCAGTAATAGAATTATTTACAATATCGAGTATGTGAAGAGATAATTCTTTCATTTGTCAGATCGGTTAAGAAATAATATGACGTCCATCTATTGCCTTAAGTACCATTTTAAACTCATCAAAAGAGGGAGTCTCCATTTCGAATTCCGAGTAATTCTCACCAATATCTGCAACATAATGTGCATCACTACTTCTTATCACCGGCAACTTGTTTTTTCTTCCATAACCACTGGTAAACTCAGTATTTGAAGTATGCTTTGATAATTCTAGCGCATCAGCATCGAGTCCGGGAGGGATAAAGCCTAACTGACTTACAAGACTAAACATAGGTCGTGTAACATGAGCAGGAATAAAGAGACCACCGAGAGAATGTACAAATTCCGCAATTTGATCAATACTCTGATCTATAGCCGAAATCAAAAGCCACGGGTATTCCTGTAAAATATCCTCATTACGGTCAACAACCAACTGATAACCAAATTTATCGATATTATTTGGTATTTTAAGTAAATAGCGTTCAATATAATCCTGTAAACAAGCCAGCGAACTGAGATCAGGCATATATGCCAGGCAATGGGTTTCTTCACGCGTTGTAATCTCAGCTCCGCAAAATACTGTCAGGCCTTTCTCCTCAGCCAATTGCGCAATCAGAGGAGCCTGAAGGGTAGAATTGTGATCGGTTATGCCGATTATCTGCAATTTTCTCTCAATAGCCTTTTCAATAATTCCATTAGGGCTCATTGAAAGATCACCGCAGGGAGATAAAACTGTATGAATATGCAAATCGGCTTTGAAAACCATACATTGTAAACTAATTTAACAAATCATAGATTTTGCCGGCTAACTCAAATGTTGGAAGTGAAGAACCCAATACGGGAATTTCTTCTTCTTCGCTTTGCAATGCCATATCAGGTTCAGGTTTTAAATCTTTAACCAGAATTACAGCCGAAAGATCCTTCAGTGAGGCAATTGCCATTACATTCTTATGCGTTTGCAAAGTAATCCAGATTTTACCTGCATCACAATTACCCATTACATCACTAAGCAAATCGGACACATATCCGCCAGCTATTTCCTTATCCAGTCCAGTCGCCCCCGAAATAACAGTCAGACCGAGTGCTTCAACTAATTCTTTTACAGTCATTATTTTAGGATTTAAATGTTCTCTGATTCTGGTTTTTTTAGTTTCTTTTTCCCCCAGATACTCTCGATAATAGAAGTTGATCCGGCCATATTCAGCTTTCCTGCTGATATTTGCCGGTTTCTGATAAAGAAGCATTGCTCTATTCCAGCCTTGCCCTGAACAATATCTTCAGCAAGTGCCTGGCAACTGGGGGCGCCACAGGCGCCACAATCTACCTGAGGTAAAGCTTTCAATAAGCTGTTCCGCTGGTTCATCTTTTTCATCGCCTCTGCCATATCTTCATCAAGTTTCAACATGCTACGCGGATTAACATCCTCAATAGCAATATGATTGATTATATAATCTGCAGAAAGAGCAATTGAATCATGAGACATCTCAGAAGGGACCAATTCACTTACGGAGGTAAGTCCGGCAGCCCTTTTCTTCAATCGTTCAACGGCAAGAAACCTGTTGGCAACAGCTAAAACACCACCTGCACAGCTTTCATCACAAGCTCTCAGTTCGAGAAAATCGATGTCGTCTATTTCTTCATTCTCCAGTTTCTCAAGAAAATCTATCACATTATGGATTTCATCGATTGCAAGACAACGTCCCTGCATAGGCGAAGCTTCGCCATGCGTAAGGCTCCACATAACTCCTTCACGGGTAAGCGGATCAATTTTGGGGAGGTAGCATGAATCGTTCTTGCCGTTCTGTTTAATAGACTTATAGATTTTGTTAAAAATAAAATCCATATTGATAACCCCGGAAATAGGCGACCATTCTTCACCAACCGGAGACTTAATAGCAGCAATCTTGGCAGCACAGGGGGTAATATAAAATACTCCAAGCTTTTCCGATTCTACACCTTTATCTGTGTATAACTTTCTGATATGAAGGGCAGCAATATCGAGTGGAGGTTTCAGCAACATCACATTTTCGGTTAATGCCGGAAAACGCACCTGAATAAGTCTTACAATTGCAGGGCAGAAAGAAGAAATGACAGGCAGGTTTGGAGCAGAATTATTTACAAATTTTTTCGCAGCTTCCAACAGTATTTCAACACCATGCTCAACTTCATAAACAGCAGTAAATCCCAGTTCCATCAAAGAACTATATATCTGAGCAACAGTAATATCTTCAGGGAACTGACCACTAAGCACAGCAGGTACCAATGCTACCCGATGTTCATAGTCAAAGATATTCTTAAAATCATCGTGTTCTATATGGATGGCCTTAACAGGGCAGTTACGCAGACACATACCACAATCAACACAGCGATCATCAATGATCACAGCCTTGCCATCTCTGACCCTGATGGCCTCAGTAGGGCAAACAGTCATGCAATGGGTGCAACCAATGCAGAGGTCATCCCTTACCTTTAGCGCATGATGGAATGATTTGGCTTCCATTTGGTTATTATTAGGAGGTAGTTTGATTGATAAAAACAATTAATTCTACTGTTGTTCCCTTGTCTACTATTGAGGTAATTCTCATCTCATCGGTGTTCTTTTTCATGTTGGGTAGCCCCATACCGGCTCCAAAACCCATTTCCCTGACTTCAGAAGATGCAGTAGAATATCCTTGTTGCATAGCCAGCTCTATATCTGGAATACCCGGACCTTCATCAACAAGCAGAATTCGTACTTCAGAAGTGTCAATGTTAGCTGTAATCCTTCCTTTGTATGCATGAGCAACAATGTTTACCTCGGCCTCGTACAATGCTACAACAATTCGTTTAATGTCATGGTGATCGACATTTAACTGCTTCAAAATCTTCTTTATCTGGCTGGAAGCATTTCCAGCCGTAGCAAAATCTCCGCCTTGTACCTCAAATTCAAAAACCATAGGATAAACAATGTTAAATCAAAAGCAATAATCCGAAAAAATGGGGATAATTCCGAACAAAAATACCGGCAATGTTTAGAACACAGGCTTTATACCTGCTTGTGAAAGGATTGCGATTGCTTTAAACATAGAAGAACTGTATTCTATGAGAGTAATATTACTCTCGATTGCAAGTTCTATCATCTCCTGAGAAACCTTTTTGTTTCTGACAAAAATTATACAAGGGATATCACTCATTTCTGCAGTCCTGACAGCCTGATTATTCGCCAAACCGGTAATTAACAAAAGATTGTCTGTTTCAAGCGTAAGTACATCACTCATCAGGTCAGAGGCAAAACCATACTCAACCTCTCTTTCACCCAATTCCCTCCCGCATACCATAGTGGCGTTAAGAAGACTCACAATTTCATTTATTTTCATAAATCAGTTCGCTAAAACAATGATGATTGATTAAATCTTTTGCAAAGATATGCAACTATTCAGGTTAAAGCAATTATTTGTTAAAATATTAACATTGTTATCAGAATAACAATATTAATATTATCATTAAAATTATTAGTGTGATAAATATCCCTAAAATTCATTGTTAACTAATTAACAAACAACATTGAGGATATTTACTCCTATTTAGACTAATTTAAAATTATCAATCATTAAACAAACTAAACCCGTTGTATGATTTGAAAAATGAGCTAAAGTCTACTTTTGGCCAGTATTGTTATTTGATTAACAATAAAGCAAAAGATCAAATCAATCAGATGTTTTTAAATCAAACTAATTAACAAACGGAGGATAAATGTCGAACACAGAGAACTTTGTAAAAGAACTTGCCGACAAGTATGGCCGAAGTCGTGAGTCACTTATGCCAATTCTACAGGAGATTGTTGATATTCAAAGCTATGTCAATGATGAAACGATGGTAAATGTTGCACGTGAGCTTGATTTGTCGGCGGCTGAGGTGTACGGTACCGCAAGCTTTTATTCTTTTATTGAAACGCGCGAGATGGGCGAATACATTATCAGGGTTTGCAAAACCATCGTATGTGATATGAAAGGAAAAGAAGCCATTCTGCGAGCCATAGAAGATACCCTGAAAATAAAGATCGGAGAAACTACTCCC
>QKGM01000032.1 GCA_003250395.1 Bacteroidota bacterium
ACAAGGAAAATTGTTCGAATCTGACAACTGTACAAAAAGGTAGTATTGGAATGGTTTGCACCCGAGTTGGCACTCTGGTGTAAGTTGATCAGATAAGGAAATTCTGACCGTGATAAGGGTACGGTAAAAGTTAAAATACCTCCTTTTAATGTTATTATCCGATCGCAGAAAAGGTATAATTGATTTCTTTTCTGGAAGAAATTTTGGTGCCATTATCTGGAATGAGTATTTGGTCAAAACTTACTAAAGTGTTTAGGTAGTCTGAGCAGTGCATTTTGATTCAAAATTCCGGTCACCTGTTCTGAACAAAGCATTGATATCACCACAGAAGGAACAGCAACATTTCAGAAATGGCGTTAAGATTTTGCAAATCACATTTGATGGTGCAAGTGGTAACGTTACATTGTCTATTGTAAATAGTTTTGGCATCGATTTCAAATTGTTGTTCATGCTAATTGGTTTAAATAGTCTGTCGCTTTTGTCCGAATCTTCCATCAGCTTTGCGGACGTTTTAAATGGGATTGACTAATTATAGATCGAGGTCATTTAATACCTGAAACCACGATCTTCTACCTCAAAGATGAAAAAATGTCAAGTTGTTGACATCCAGTTGTCTGGTATAATGTCCGTTCGGTGTCGCTTCGAAGCGTCTTCGAAGAAGATTCGAACCAGTTTTGTAGCTTTTCCGTTTCCATTCGAATCGGCAACGATACCTAATTGAAGCAGCATAAAACTTAAAATAGTATTGGTTCAGCTCTGGTAATCCTAAGGATAAGGGTCCATTATAATACTGGATGATTGGATCATAAGATGTTCATAATTTAGTGTGCCGGATTGCTGGCGGTTCAAGCCCATAATCCGAAACAAATTATCATTTATAAGCATGACATTTGCTGTATACAAAATATTGAAGATGTTTAGTCTAAGTCAATTGTGGGATACAAGAGGGAGTTACCATAACACCTCGTTCAATATTTGGCACAATAGCATAGCATTTAATAGCTTTTAGATCATCGTTCTAACGCAAAGCTGATATCTCATTACGCGAATTGTACGGCCATATTACATAATGAGATTAAGAGCAATAGCGGTTTGTTTAATTACATCCAGATCTGATTAATATCAGTTTGCAATGTTTTGCAGGATTTGAGTTGGATAATTCGAGAATACAGCAGGAAGTCAGAAAATATTGGTAATTGACGCATTCCGGACCGATTCTCTTTTATAGTATATTCAGCATTTGGTGTCACGAATGATGAAGAAATCTGCGATAGAGGTTTAAAAGGCTGGCAGAAACTTCATTTGGTATTTAAGGTTTGGCGTTGGAATAAAAGATTTTTATATCTTTGCCGCTCATTTATTAATTTAACAAGGAAGAGGTATTTTTATGATTATTGTTCCTGTAAAAGAAGGCGAAAGCATCGATCGCGCGTTGAAAAAACTTAAGCGTAAATTTGAAAAAACCGGTGTTGTTCGTGAGTTACGTTCACGTCAAAAGTTTACAAAACCATCGGTTATAAATCGCGAGCGCAGGCTGAAAGCCATCTATGTACAGCAACTCAGGCAGGCAGAAGAAGCTTAAGTCTCGAAGTGGAACAATTGATGAGGTTTACCTGATTGGGTAAACCTCTTTTTTTTAGTACTTTCGTTAAAGATAAATACTCTCATGGATGAATTTCGCGCATATCTGACTTCAGAGCGGCATTGTTCTCCTCATACAGTTAAGGCTTACCTTAATGATGTATCCGTTTTCATGGAGTTCGTGTACAGCAAATACAATGTATCGTATTATGATCGAATTAGTCACCAGATGGTCAGAGAATGGATGTTGCAATTATCGCTTGATGGATACAGCGCGGTTTCAATCAGAAGGATGGTTAGTTCTCTTAGGACGCTTTACAGGTTTTTAAAGCGCGAGGGGGTCATTTCTATAGATCCATTGCAAAAAGTGTCTGTACCAAAGGCTGGGAAGAGGATTCCGGAATTTGTTACTGAGGAAGCAATGATAAAGGTGATCAATGAAGGAGAATATGAAAATAGTTTCGAGGGGCATCGTAGTTTTTTGATGATTGAACTACTCTATGTGACTGGAATACGGGTTTCTGAATTGTGTTCAATCAGGTTCAACGATATCGATTATGGAGGGTGCACGCTGAAAGTATTAGGGAAGGGCAGGAAGGAGCGGTTGATACCGCTTTCCGGAGAAGTCCTGAGGCATATAAAGTCCTGGGATTTAGAGTTGAAGAAATATTTTGGAGAGAAGGAGATTGAGGATTATTTATTTGTGACAGTAAAGGGAAAGAAAGTTTACTCAAAACTTGTTTATGAGGTGGTAAAGCATTATCTTAGCAATGTGACTACGATAAAGCGAAAAGGGCCGCATACAATTCGGCATAGTTTTGCCACTCATTTACTTGATGGTGGTGCAAGCCTATCTGCCATCAAAGAATTGCTGGGTCATTCCGATCTGGCGGCTACTCAGATTTACACGCATACTTCCATCGATAAGATTCTTAGTATTTACAAACAGGCTCATCCAAGGGCCACTAAGCGAAAGGAGTGATGACATGAACATTACGATCAATTCAGTACATTTTAAGGCTGATCAAAAGCTGGAAGCTTTTATTCAGACGAAGGTAGAAAAGCTTTCAGGGCTTTTTGATGGTATAATCGGTACCGATGTAATTCTAAAGCTGGAGAATATTGATTCTCCGGAGAATAAGATAGCTGAGGTAAAGCTTTTAATAAGGGGCAATGATCTATATGCACGTAAGCAATGTAAGACGTTTGAAGAAGCGGCTGACCAGGCAGTTGAAGCACTTCGTAAACAACTTGAGAAGCATAAAGAAAAGCTTCGCGGAAAATAATTTTAGAAAATTTGCGCAAATGTTTTGCGGGTTTCAGAATAGTTATTACTTTTGCAGTCCTTTAAAACGGGACTGCTTTTTTTGAGGGGTTACAGTAGTGCTGGTTATATAAGGAAAGACAAAAAGTTCATTGAATCTTATTGTCGAAGGGGGAGATACCAGAGCGGTCAAATGGGGCAGACTGTAAATCTGTTGGCGCAGCCTTCGGAGGTTCGAATCCTCCTCTCCCCACCCTCCGACTTGATATGTATTAAAGAGTCAGAATATGCGGAAGTAGCTCATTTGGCAGAGCGAAAGCCTTCCAAGCTTTAGGTAGCGGGTTCGAGCCCCGTCTTCCGCTCCATTCCGTACTTTCTAAGCCGATGTAGCTCAGGGGTAGAGCACTTCCTTGGTAAGGAAGGGGTCACGAGTTCAATTCTCGTCATCGGCTCAAAACCTTTTTGTAAGGTAGATTTTAATATGCATAAATTGTTTTAATATGGCAAAAGAAAAATTTGATCGTTCCAAACCACACGTAAATATTGGAACTATTGGTCATGTTGACCATGGCAAAACCACTCTTACTGCTGCTATTACCCTGAATCTGGCTGCTAAAGGTTTGTCGGAGTTCAGGTCTTTCGATTCAATCGACAATGCACCAGAAGAGAAGGAAAGGGGTATTACCATTAATACCGCTCACATTGAGTATAGCACAGCTAACCGTCACTATGCACACGTTGACTGCCCTGGTCACGCTGACTATGTTAAGAACATGGTTACTGGTGCAGCCCAGATGGATGGTGCTATTATCGTTGTAGCTGCTACCGACGGTCCCATGCCTCAGACCCGTGAACATATCCTCCTTGCTCGTCAGGTTGGTGTTCCTCGTCTTGTTGTATTCATGAATAAGATTGACCTTGTTGATGATGAAGAATTATTGGAACTTGTTGAAATGGAAATCCGTGATCTTCTCACGTTCTATGGTTTCGACGGTGACAATACTCCTGTTATTCGTGGTTCTGCACTTGGAGCTTTGAATCAGGAGCCAGCTTGGTCAGAAAAGGTATTTGAACTGATGGATGCATGTGATAATTGGATTCCATTGCCTCCTCGTGATGTTGATAAACCCTTCCTGATGCCGGTTGAGGATGTGTTCTCAATCACAGGTCGTGGAACTGTTGCTACTGGAAGAATTGAGACTGGCGTTATCCATACAGGTGACCCGGTTGAAATCATCGGATTAGGAGCTGAAAAGCTTAAATCAGTTGTAACTGGTGTTGAGATGTTTCGTAAGATTCTTGACACCGGTGAGGCTGGTGATAATGCTGGTCTGTTGCTTCGTGGTATAGATAAAGAAGCCATCCGCAGAGGTATGGTAATTGCTGCCCCCAATTCAGTGAAGCCTCACAACCATTTCAAGGCCGAGGTTTATATTCTGAAAAAAGAAGAGGGTGGACGTCACACACCGTTCCACAATAAGTATCGTCCTCAGTTTTATTTCCGCACCACTGACGTAACGGGTGAATGCACCCT
Organism: Bacteroidota bacterium; assembly: GCA_003250395.1. Taxonomy (GTDB): domain Bacteria; phylum Bacteroidota; class Bacteroidia; order Bacteroidales; family TTA-H9; genus GWE2-42-24. The sequence continues at coordinate 4,380 of QKGM01000032.1, forward strand.
TCCTGAAGGTGTTGAAATGGTAATGCCTGGCGATAACCTTACAGTTGAAGTTACGCTGATTTATGAGATTGCAATGAGTCTCAACCTCAGGTTTGCTATCCGTGAAGGTGGACGTACTGTTGGTGCAGGACAGGTTACTGAAATTCTTGACTAATTTGACTAATTCTTTTGCATATTAAAGTTTAAGAGGTGTCCCGACAGGGAGTTTTTCCCCAAGGGACGCCTTTTTCATGCCGAAGAATGATGGCAAAATACACGGGTGTAGCTCAATTGGTAGAGTAGTGGTCTCCAAAACCATTGGCTGGGAGTTCGAGTCTCTCCACCCGTGCAAAATTTTTTGACCAAAAATGGCAAAATATAAGGTTATAGAATATGTACAGGAGTCGTATGATGAACTCATGCACAAGACATCCTGGCCTACTTGGAGTGAACTCCAGAGTAGTGCAGTTATTGTATCCATTGCTTCCCTGATCATCGCTTTAGTGGTGTTTCTGATGGATATATCTTTTGAAAACATCTTGAAACTTTTTTACAGTTTGTTTTAGAGTTTTGGGATTTGCTTTTTTGATCAATTTTTTTGTCAAAGGGTTTAAGTATGAGCGAGCAGAACAGAAAATGGTATGTGGTACGCGCTGTGAGCGGCGGTGAGAAAAAGGTAAAGCAGTATCTTGAATCAGAAATTGCCCGCCTTAATCTCCAGGATTTCGTTGCACAGGTACTTATTCCTGCTGAGAAAGTCTATCAGATTAGGAACGGTAAGAAAATCAGCAAGGAAAGGAATTACTTTCCTGGCTATGTTCTTATTGAGGCGAACCTTGTGGGTGAAGTTCCTCACATTATCCGAAATATACCTGGAGTACTCGGTTTCCTGGGTACGAAAGATGAGCCTATCCCTTTAAGAAAGGGTGAGGTAAGTCGTATTTTGGGTAAAGTTGATGAATTGGCAGAGCAGGGAGAAGAGCTCAATGTTCCTTTTATTGTTGGTGAAACGGTCACTGTAATTGATGGTCCTTTTAACAGCTTCAGTGGAATTATCGAAGAGATAAATGAAGAAAAGAAGAAGTTAAAAGTGATGGTCAAAATCTTTGGGCGTAAAACTCCACTGGAATTAGGCTTTATGCAGGTGGCAAAAGAATAGTTCAATATGGTTCGGGTGTTACGCCGGACCGAATCACTACATCTTTAATTACATTTTAACAATGGCAAAAGAAGTAAGCGGATTAATCAAATTACAGGTTAAGGGTGCCGCTGCAAATCCATCGCCTCCTATCGGTCCAGCACTTGGTTCGAAAGGTGTAAACATTATGGAGTTTTGTAAGCAGTTCAATGCCCGTACTCAGGAAATGGCCGGTAAAATTTTACCGGTAATCATAACTGTGTATAAGGACAAATCGTTTGACTTTGTAATTAAGACCCCTCCGGTTGCTGTTCAGTTGATCGATGCTGCCAAGGTTAAGGGAGGCTCTGCCGAACCTAATCGGAAAAAGATAGCCAATGTGACTTGGGCGCAGGTTAAAGAGATCGCTGAAAGCAAGATGCCTGACCTGAACTGTTTTACCATCGAATCCGCGATGAGCATGGTAGCAGGTACGGCAAGGAGTATGGGAATCACGGTTTCGGGTGAGAATCCCTTAGCCAAAAACTAATCGAATACAAGATATTCGAAAATTATTGAATTATTAACACTGCTTTGAAATGGCTAAACTTACAAAGAAACGCAAAGAAGCTTTGGCAAATTACGATGGCACCAGGATTTATCCTCTGTCGGAGGCCGCTGAAGTTGTGAAGAAGATTACCACCACAAAGTTTGATGCATCGGTTGATATCGATGTTCGTTTAGGTGTGGATCCGCGTAAAGCCAATCAAATGGTTCGCGGTATTGTGACTCTTCCTCATGGCAGCGGCAAAACCGTCAGAGTACTTGTGTTATGTACTCCTGATAAAGAGGACGAAGCCAGGGCTGCAGGAGCCGACCATGTAGGTCTTGATGATTATATTGCCAAGATCAAAGGAGGGTGGACCGATGTAGATGTAGTTATCACGATGCCAAGTGTGATGCCCAAGATTGGTGCATTAGGAAAAATTTTAGGCCCTCGAGGTCTGATGCCTAATCCTAAGTCTGGGACTGTCACCATGGAGATTGGAAATGCTGTCAGGGAAGTTAAAGCTGGTAAAATTGACTTTAAAGTAGATAAATTCGGTATCATTCATGCCGGTATAGGAAAAGTTTCATTCACCTCAGAATCGATAGTTGAAAATGCTAAAGAACTTATTCAATCTATCATCAAATTGAAACCTACCGCTGCCAAGGGCACGTATGTGAAGAGCATCTATTTGTCAAGTACCATGAGCCCTGGAATTCAGATTGATCCACGTTCGGTAACCGCCTAATGATAAAAGGTTCCTGATAAAAATTATGTGAGTCATGAGAAAAGAAGACAAGAATCAGCTTATCGAGGTACTGACAGAGGAGCTCTTACAAGCTTCTACTTTCTACCTGACGGACACCTCCGCCATGAATTCAGAGAATACGAGTCAACTTCGTAGACTTTGCTTCAAACAGGACATTCGGTTAAAGGTGGTAAAAAATACCCTTCTCTATAAGGCAATGGAACGTACAGGTCGCAATTACAGTGAGCTTTATCCTGCCTTGAAAGGTTCCACTTCAATTATGTTCTCTGAAGCTGGAAATGGCCCTGCCCGTCTTATTAAAGAATTCAAAGATAAATTCAAATCCGAGAAGCCAGTCCTTAAAGGGGCTTATGTTGAAGAAACGAGCTATCTGGGTGAGAACCAATTAGAATTCCTTTTAACTATCAAGTCGAGAAACGAATTGATTGGCGATCTTATTGGCTTGTTGCAATCACCTTCACGTAATGTGATATCGGCTCTTCAGTCGAGTGGTGGTAAACTTGCCGGAATCGTTAAAACCCTTTCTGAAAGACCTGAATAGTATCCTTCTTTTGATATCCTAAAATGATATCTTAATTGAAAATAGAAAAACAAACCGAATTAATTTTACACTTTTAAATAAAAATTGACATGGCAGATCTGAAAGCTTTTGCTGAACAGTTAGTTAACCTGACCGTAAAAGAAGTTAACGAACTTGCTAAAATTCTTAAAGAAGAATACGGTATCGAACCTGCTGCTGCTGCAGTTGCTGTAGCTGCTGCTGGTCCTGCAGTTGTTGAAGTAGAAGAAAAAACCAGTTTTGACGTTATCCTTAAGGATGCCGGAAAAGAAAAGCTGAAAGTTGTGAAGCTGGTTAAAGAACTCACCAGCCTTGGTCTGAAAGAAGCCAAAGAGTTGGTTGACGCTGCACCCAAGCCTGTAAAAGAAGGCGCCTCCAAAGACGAAGCCGAAGCACTGAAAAAAGCACTTGAAGAAGCTGGAGCAGAGGTTGAAGTTAAGTAAGAGGATTGAATTACAATTAATCCTGATATGAACTACCGCCATTTTTATGTGCGGTAGTTTGTATCATTTCTGCACTATTAATTGTACGTTTGTTTATCTCATCCACTTAAAAACCTACCAACTTGGCTTCAAATCATAACCCTCGAATTAGTTTTGCATCCACGCAGCTGCAGGCTCCATATCCTGATTTTCTTGATATTCAGTTGCAATCTTTTCAGGAATTCTTCCAGATAAGTACCAATCCTGAGAACCGCTCGAATGAAGGATTGTATAAGGTTTTCGCTGAAAACTTTCCGATTACGGATGCCCGGAACAATTTTGTCTTAGAATTTCTCGATTATTATATTGATCCACCCAGGTACTCTATTGAGGAGTGCATAGAACGTGGTTTGACCTATTGTGTCCCGCTGAAAGCCAAACTCAAGTTGTTTTGCACTGATCCGGAACATGAAGATTTTGAGACCATAATTCAGGATGTGTATCTTGGAATGATACCATACATGACACCCAAAGCTACTTTCGTGGTAAATGGAGCTGAACGGGTTGTCGTTTCTCAGCTTCATCGTAGTCCAGGAGTATTCTTCGGTGTACATCGTCATGCCAATGGAACTCTACTTTATTCAGCGAGAATTATACCATTTAAAGGATCTTGGATGGAGTTTACCACTGACATTAATAATGTAATGTATGCTTATATTGACCGGAAAAAGAAATTGCCGGTTACTACATTATTGCGTGCCATTGGTTATGAGAGTGATAAAGATATACTCGAGATTTTCAGCCTGGCTCAAGAAGTTAAGGTTACTAAAGCTAATCTAAAAAAATTCATCGGAGCTAAGCTTGCTGCAAGAGTAGTAAGATCATGGGTTGAAGATTTCGTTGATGAAGATACTGGTGAGGTTGTTTCAATTGAGCGTACTGAAGTTTTGATTGATCGTGAAACGATTCTCGAAGCAAATCATATTGATGATATTATTGAGGCTGATGTAAAAACTATTCTTCTGCATAAAGAGGAGACAGATGGAGTTGACTATAGCATAATTTTCAATACACTTCAGAAGGATACAGCAAACTCTGAGAAAGAAGCAGTTGAATATATTTATCGTCAGCTTAGAAATGCTGAACCTCCCGATGAAGAAACCGCTCGTGGCATTATTGATAAACTGTTTTTCTCCGATAAACGATATGATTTAGGTGATGTAGGGCGTTATCGGATTAATAAAAAGCTTCATCTTGATATTCCTATGGAGACCAAGGTGTTGACTAAAGAAGACATTATCAGTATTATACGTTATCTTGTTGAGCTTGCGAACAACAAGACCGAAGTCGACGATATTGACCATTTAAGTAACCGTCGGGTAAGAACAGTAGGTGAACAATTGTACGCTCAGTTTGGTGTTGGATTGGCCCGAATGGCAAGAACAATCAGAGAGCGTATGAATGTAAGGGATAATGAAGTCTTCACACCGATGGATCTAATTAATGCCAAAACACTTTCATCGGTTATAAATTCTTTCTTTGGAACGAATCAGCTTTCACAGTTTATGGATCAAACAAATCCATTGTCTGAGATTACTCACAAGAGAAGGATTTCTGCTTTGGGCCCTGGTGGTCTATCTCGTGAAAGGGCGGGTTTTGAAGTTCGTGACGTTCATTATACCCATTATGGGCGTTTATGTACAATTGAAACCCCTGAGGGCCCTAATATCGGATTGATCTCTTCTTTATGTGTATATGCTAAGATCAATTCACTAGGTTTTCTTGAAACTCCATACCAAAGGGTAATCAATGGCCGGGTGATGATTGAAGAGGCTCCTTTGTACCTCAGTGCAGAGGAAGAGGAGACTAAGATTATAGCTCAGGCTAAAACGCCTTTGCATCAAGATGGCACTTTCATAAGCGATAAAATCAAGGCACGATATGTAGCTGACTACCCTATTGTTGAAGGTACCAAGATTGATCTTATTGATACCGCCCCAAATCAGATAGCTTCCATAGCGGCTTCATTAATTCCATTTCTTGAACATGATGATGCTAACCGCGCATTGATGGGATCCAATATGATGCGTCAGGCTGTTCCATTACTGAACCCAGAAGCACCATTTGTTGGTACTGGCATTGAAGGTCAGGTAGCACGTGATTCACGTGTATTGATAAACGCAGAAGGAGATGGAATTGTCGATTATGTAGATGCACGCGAGATTAGGATTAGATATGAACGCGATGATAATGAGAAACTTATTAGTTTTGATGACGATCTTCGTTCATACACTCTAACAAAATTTATGCGTACTAATCAGAATACTTCAATTAATCTTCGACCTATAGTACGTAAAGGGGACAAGGTTAAAAAGGGTCAGGTATTGTGTGAAGGCTATGCTACTCAAAAGGGAGAGCTTGCACTTGGACGGAATCTGATGGTTGCTTTTATGCCTTGGAAAGGATACAATTTCGAAGATGCAATAGTAATTTCTGAGAAGGTAGTAAAAGAGGATATTTTTACATCTATTCACATAGAAGAATTTACGCTTGAAGTTCGGGATACAAAACGTGGTATTGAAGAGCTTACTAACGATATTCCAAATGTTAGTGCTGATGCAACAAAGGATCTCGATGAAAATGGTTTGATCAGGATCGGTGCAGAGGTTAATGAAGGTGATATTCTTATTGGGAAAATTACACCAAAAGGAGAGAGTGATCCGACACCTGAAGAGAAGCTTTTAAGGGCTATTTTCGGTGATAAGGCAGGTGATGTCAAGGATGCATCGTTGAAAGCACCTCCTTCAATGAAGGGTGTTGTGATTGATAAGCGCCTGTTTTCCAGGGTGTTCAAGGATAAGAAGACAAAGGTTAAAGAGAAGGATCAGGTGAAAGAGCTTGATGAAGAATTTAATCGCAATGCTATCGCATTGAAGAATATGCTTATCGAAAAGCTAATGATCTTGGTTGACAATAAGGTGTCTCAGGGGGTATTCAGTAATTTTAAGCAGGAACTTGTGCCCAAAAAAGCGAAGTTTACACCCAAGGTTCTGATGGACATTGATTACACTACTGTTAATCCGAGTAAATGGACCAGCGATAAGGATAAGAATGATTTGATCCGAGACCTGATTAATAATTACAATATTAAGTATCGGGAACTATTAGGTGTAGTGAACCGGAAGAAGTTCGTTGCAACCGTTGGTGACGAACTTCCAAATGGAATAGTTCAAATGGCAAAAGTTTATGTTGCCAAAAAACGTAAGCTTAAAGTTGGAGACAAGATGGCCGGTCGTCACGGAAATAAAGGTATTGTAGCCAAAATTGTACGTGAAGAGGACATGCCATTCCTTGCTGATGGAACACCTGTAGATATTGTGTTGAACCCGCTTGGTGTACCCTCGCGTATGAATCTTGGGCAAATATATGAGACCATTCTCGGTTGGGCTGGTAAGAGGTTGGGAAGAACTTTCGCCACCCCAATATTTGATGGAGCGTCGGATGAAGAGGTAAATGCATTGCTGGAGGAGGCTGGTTTGCCACGAAACGGTGTTACTTACCTTCGTGATGGTGGTACTGGCGAGCCCTTTGATCAACCAGCAACAGTTGGGTATATATATATGCTTAAACTTCATCACATGGTTGATGACAAAATGCATGCCCGTTCTATTGGGCCATACTCACTGATTACACAACAACCTCTCGGTGGTAAAGCCCAGTTTGGAGGCCAACGTTTCGGGGAGATGGAAGTATGGGCTCTTGAAGCATTTGGTGCTGCACACATTCTTCAGGAAGTTTTAACTGTAAAATCCGACGATGTTGTTGGCCGTGCAAAAGCTTATGAGGCTATTGTTAAAGGCGATAACATGCCAGTTCCAGGAATCCCGGAATCATTCAACGTATTAGTTCACGAGTTACGTGGCTTAGGCCTTAATGTGACTTTTGAATAGTTAAACTTCTAACCTGTAGGTAAGAAAGCACGATGGCTTTAAATCTTACCTGCAGGATTTTGTACATATAGTTGTTTTTTAAATCTGTTTACTGAATTTAGTCCAATATATTATGGCCTTCCGAAAAGATAGCAATACCGTTAATAGTAGCTTCAGTCAGATTACCATTAGCCTGGCTTCGCCCGAATCTATCCTCGAGAAATCGAGTGGAGAGGTTCTGAAACCTGAAACCATTAACTACCGAACATACAAACCAGAGAGAGATGGATTGTTTTGTGAACGTATTTTTGGCCCCGTGAAAGATTGGGAATGTCACTGTGGTAAGTACAAGCGTATTAGGTATAAAGGAATTGTCTGTGACCGTTGTGGTGTAGAAGTTACTGAGAAGAAAGTAAGGCGTGAGAGGATGGGACACATACAACTTGTTGTTCCTGTTGCCCACATCTGGTATTTTCGTAGTCTCCCAAATAAAATAGGAGCTCTACTAGGGCTTCAGTCTAAAAAACTTGACGGTATTATATATTACGAACGTTACGTAGTTATAAACCCGGGTATTAAGGCCGCTGATGGTATTAAGTACCTCGATTTTCTTACTGAAGAAGAATATTTTGATATTCTTGAGTCGTTGCCCGCCGATAACCAGCATCTGGATGATCTTGATCCCAATAAATTTGTGGCTAAGATGGGTGGAGATGCGCTTTACGATCTTTTAGGGCGCTTAGAACTTGACCGTGAGTCATATGAGCTTCGACATAAAGCAGGTAGTGAAACCTCTCAGCAACGAAAAGCGGAAGCACTTAAGAGATTACAGGTATTTGAAGCTTTTCGTGAAGCTAATAAACGAGCAGAGAATCGACCTGAATGGATGATTATGAAAGTGGTTCCTGTTATTCCGCCTGAATTGAGGCCTTTGGTACCACTCGATGGTGGACGTTTTGCTACTTCGGATCTTAATGATCTTTATCGCAGAGTAATTATCCGTAACAATCGTTTGAAAAGATTGCTTGAGATTAAGGCACCGGATGTTATTCTTCGAAATGAAAAGCGTATGTTACAGGAGGCTGTCGACTCACTGTTCGATAATTCGAGAAAAGCCAATAGCGTTAAAACTGAATCCAATCGAGCATTGAAATCTTTGAGCGATAGCTTAAAAGGGAAGCAGGGACGTTTTCGTCAGAATTTGCTTGGTAAACGTGTCGATTACTCTGGTCGTTCGGTCATCGTTGTTGGTCCTGAACTAAAATTGAATGAATGCGGATTGCCTAAGGAAATGGCTTCTGAGCTGTTTAAACCTTTTATTATACGTAAACTGCTTGAGCGAGGTATTGTTAAAACAGTAAAGTCGGCTAAAAAGATTGTTGACAGGAAAGATCCGGTGGTTTGGGATATTCTTGAAAGTATTTTGAAAGGGCATCCTGTAATGCTAAACCGTGCTCCGACTCTTCACCGTTTAGGCATACAAGCATTTCAACCTAAATTGATTGAAGGAAAGGCTATTCAGTTACACCCTCTTGTTTGTACTGCTTTTAATGCTGACTTTGATGGTGACCAAATGGCCGTACATGTACCGCTCGGAAATGCCGCCATTCTTGAAGCTCAGATTCTCATGCTTGCTTCTCATAATATTCTTAATCCTGCCAATGGTGCACCTATAATGGTCCCTTCTCAGGACATGGTACTCGGGCTTTATTATATAACCAAAGCCAGGATTAGTGATCCAGATCATCCTGTGCTTGGTGAAGGTCGGTATTTCTATGGTCCCGAGGAAGTTATTATTGCCTACAATGAACGTAAAGTTGATTTGCATGCTGTAATTAAAGTTCGAATTACCCATTTAGTTAATGAAGTGAACGTAACTGAGATTATTGAGACGACAGTGGGACGTATTTTATTTAATCAGGTAGTACCAGAGGAAGCTGGGTATATTAATCAGCTTTTAACTAAGAAGGCATTACGTGATATAATTGGTTCAATAATGAAGAAGACCGGAACAGCTGTTACGGCAAAATTCCTCGATGATATTAAGAACCTTGGATACCAGATGGCTTTCCGTGGAGGTTTATCTTTTAATCTGAGCGATGTTATTATTCCTGATAGTAAGGAATCTCTTATTAAAGAGGCTAATCAGGAAGTTGAAGAGGTTGTAATGAATTACAATATGGGTTTCATTACTAATAATGAAAGATATAATCAAATAATTGATATCTGGACACATACCAATTCTCACCTAACTCATGTCCTAATGGATCGTTTGTCGAAAGATAAACAAGGTTTTAATTCGGTATACATGATGTTAGATTCTGGTGCTCGTGGATCCAAAGAACAGATTCGTCAGCTTAGCGGAATGCGTGGTCTGATGGCAAAGCCGCAGAAATCAGGTGCAGAAGGTGGTGAAATTATCGAGAATCCAATTTTATCCAACTTCAAGGAGGGCTTATCTGTTCTAGAATACTTTATCTCTACTCACGGAGCACGTAAAGGTTTAGCTGATACTGCATTGAAGACCGCAGATGCTGGGTACTTGACTCGTCGACTCGTTGATGTAGCTCAGGATGTCATTATCTGGGAGGAAGACTGTGGTACACTTCGTGGATTGACAACTACAGCTCTTAAGAAAGCTGAAGAGACTGTTGAAACCCTTTATGACCGTATTCTGGGTCGTGTAGCCTTGCATGATATATTCCATCCTCAAACTGGTGAAATGATTGTTGAGGCCGGACAAGAACTTACAGAAGAGATATGCGCAATTATTGAGGCTTCTCCAATCGAGACAGTTGAAATTAGGTCAGTGCTTACTTGTGAATCTAAGAATGGTGTATGTGCTAAGTGTTATGGACGAAATCTGGCCACTGGTCGTATGGTACAAAAAGGCGAGGCTGTAGGGGTCATTGCTGCCCAGTCAATTGGAGAGCCTGGTACTCAGTTGACACTTCGTACTTTCCACGTTGGGGGTACTGCTTCAAACATTGCGATTACCTCTCGTATAGAAGCTAAATATGAGGGAATGCTTGAAATTGATGAATTACGCTCTGTTGAATATACAAATCCCGAAGGTCGTACATTCGATGTTGTGATTGGACGTTCAGCTGAAATGCGTATTGTTGATGTAAACACTGGAATTGCCCTTACCTCTGCCAATATCCCATATGGTGCCAACCTTTATTACAAGAATGGTAGTAAAGTTAATAAGGGAGATATGATCAGCGATTGGGATCCATACAACGCTGTTATATTATCTGATGTGACAGGTTCTATATCATACCAGAACATTCAGGAAAATGTTACCTTTAGGGTTGAATCTGATGAACAGACTGGATATCATGATAAAGTAATTATTGAGAGCCGTCAAAAAGCTAAAAATCCATCAATTCGCATATTAACACCTGACGGTGAAGAGATTAAGGTTTATGACATACCTGTTGGTGCTCATATCGTTGTTGATGATAAGGCGACTATTAAGGCAGGTGAAATTCTAGTGAAGATTCCGCGTGCTATTGGAAAGTCAGGTGATATCACCGGAGGTTTACCACGTGTGACAGAATTGTTTGAGGCTCGTAATCCATCTGATCCTGCAAGAGTAGCTGAAATTGATGGAGTTGTATCATTTGGTAAGAAGCTTAAAAGAGGTAATCGTGAAGTAATAATTACCTCAAAGACTGGTGAGCAGAAATCTTACCTGATTCCAACATCCAAACAAATTTTAGCCCAGGAGAATGACTATGTTAGAGCAGGAACCCCGCTTTCAGAAGGTTCTACTGCTCCCTCTGATATTCTTGCAATTAAAGGACCTATGAAGGTTCAGGAATACATTGTAAATGAAGTACAAGAGGTATATCGTTTGCAAGGGGTGAAGATTAACGATAAGCATTTTGAAACCATCGTACGCCAAATGATGCGTAAAGTGGAGATAGATGATCCGGGAGATACTAAATTTCTGGAAGGTGATCTTGTTAATAAAACAGATTTTCAGGATGAAAATGACTGGATATTTGGCAAAAAAGTTGTTGTGGAACCAGGTGACTCACAGATATTGAAAGCTGGGCAGATTATCAGTGCACGTAAACTACGTGATGAAAACTCTCTTCTTAAACGTCGTGATAAAAAACCTGTTGATGCTCGTGATGCCCATCCTGCAACTGCACGTCAGGTGCTTCAGGGAATAACCCGTGCTTCTCTTCAAACAAAGAGTTGGATATCGGCAGCTTCTTTCCAGGAAACAACTAAGGTGCTTACCAATGCAGCCATTGCTGCTAAGTCGGATTCTTTGGCCGGACTAAAAGAAAATGTTATTGTCGGACATCTGATTCCAGCAGGAACAGGTTTACGTGACTACGAAAACCTGATCGTTGGTTCTCGTGAAGAATACGAAGCACTTATGGCGTCCAAGGCTGATCGCTAATTCAAAAAATTAGATAATCATGGACGAAAAGAATAAGAATCAAATTAATATTGACCTTCCTGAAAATATTGCCGATGGTATTTATTCTAATCTGGCAATTATTACTCACTCAAATGCTGAATTTGTAATAGATTTCCTTAGTATGTTGCCCGGACTTCCTAAAGCTAAAGTGAAGTCAAGAATCATATTGACTCCTGCTCATGCAAAGCGTCTTCTGAGAGCTCTACGGGAAAATGTTCAGAAGTTTGAGCAGTCTCATGGCGATATAAAGGACAATGATATTAATGAAGGATTCCCCATTATGGGACCTACTGGGATGGCTTAGATCGTAATAAATAAAAAAAGAGGAACACCAGGAGGTGTTCCTTTTTTTTGAGGTCAAATTTTTTTCTTCTAATAAAACAGCAATATAAATAGCAATGGAACTGCAATACCAATGATTGTCAGAATCGCTCCACGTCCTGTAATACCATTTTTCCCTTTTATAAGAAACAAACCTGAAAATGCAAGTGCAATCAAGGACACTGCAAAAATATCGGCTACCCATGTCCACCATTTACCAGGATTATAGTGAAGAAAGTTTACCATGTTAAATAAAGGACGACGACGAAGTGTTTCCATCCATCCTTTTCCCGATTTTAAGTCAGCAACAATATTGCCCCCATCTACAAATATTTTGATTGTCGAATCATCAGGGAAATAATGTTTTTTATAATGCCCGTCTTCGTTTAGAGGTTCCAGTAGGCCTTTGATTACCTCTTTCTCTGAATTTCTAATGTTATCCGGAAAATTGATTACGACTTTTTGCTGTGTAATAACATAATTTGGATTCCAGTCACTTATATGATTGACTGCAATTCCAGATAACCCATATATGACGGTCATGGCAAAAAAAAGGTATCCAAGATCGCGATGGATAGCGCGGTTCCATTTTCTCCAGTTAAATTTTTTCATTGTTGGAATAAAAAACAACGGAGCAAATCAAAGATTTTGCTCCGCTAAATATTAGCAATGTATTTAGTTATTGTTTTTTCTCTTCAAAAGAAATGCAGTTTACCGAATAGAAAGAGATATGATCGCTACCACTGGCTTCAATTTGTTGCCTGTAATCTGCTATTTTCTCCAAATCTTCGTTTTTGTTTCCTTCGTTATTCTCATGTCCGGCTTCTCCCATGTGAACTTTGGACGCCGCTTCTCCCTCTGTATCTGCCATTACTTCCGATTCCCATTGGTCAAGATAAGGCTTATCAATTTTTAATTCGTCAACAATGCCTTTCACTACCAAATCACTTCCTTCCATTTCAGGGGTGAATGCTAGCTGACCTTCTCCAAGATTTACTTTCATCCTTTCCTGATCATTGCTTCCAACCAGAAACATACGTTTTCCACCATGTTTACATACATGGTCAACAGTACCAACAACTGATATTTCTTTACCAACAAGAATAGGTGCTTGTTCTATAAGTTGAGCAATTGTTAAGACATCTCTGACTTCTTCTTTCGAAGTGTTCTGGTTACAGCTTATTGCAAGGAAAGCAACGCAACTGATCATCATGATTTTTTTTAACATTTCTTTGATCTTTTTTGATTAATTATAATGCAATATTAAGCAAATTCTTCCAATTTAGTGTTTGTCATCATGTTAATGATTTGTTATCCTGAAGGTTCAGTAATTTGCGCTGCTCTATTGTTTGGTTTTCAGTTCATTAAAGCCAATTCAATTCTATTACACATTCGATACATTTTTCAATGGGTTAAAGGTTTGAAAATTTAAGATTTTATTCTCAGGAATTGATTGAAACAGTACTTTATATCTTAAAGTATCCTTTATTCTATAGTCGAGATCTGAATACAAGCAGACCGTATATTTCCTGAACAGTTCAATCAAATAGTGAAATTCGTTGTTTAATATAAAATCTTATCAATGGGCAACTATAACTTTATTTTATCTCTTTTGACTCTATGAGTATATCAATTGGCATTCGTCATGAAGACAGATATGCGTTAGAGCGTCGTGTTGCACTAACTCCCCGACATGTTTACCGACTCATAAATCAATATAATATAGACGTCAAAGTGGAAAGATCCACCCGTCGATTCTTTTCTGATCAGGAATACATTGAGGTTGGCGCTGATGTGGTAGATACCCTTGACCCTTGCCAGGTGATTTTCGGGGTTAAGGAAGTTCCTGTTCATTACTTTGAAAGAGGAAAAACTTACGTTTTTTTTTCTCATGTAATCAAGGGGCAATCCAGAAATATGCCATTGCTACGCAGAATGATTGATCTTAGATGTAACCTTATAGATTATGAGAAGATTGTAGATGAGCAAAACCGGAGACTTATCTTTTTTGGCCGTTTTGCCGGATTGGCGGGAACCATCAATACGCTTTGGACACTTGGGTTGAGGCTAAAGCATTTTGGTTATGAAACACCTTTCCTGAAGATTAGACAAGCTCATACATATAATTCGCTTAATGAGGCACGTGATGCAATCTCGCAGGCAGGGGAGGAGATTGCGGCCATAGGGCTTCCTCAGGCCCTGGTTCCTTTTGTCGTAGGGTTTACAGGGAATGGAAATGTTTCAAAAGGAGCACAGGAATTGCTCCATTATCTCCCTACACTTGAAATACTGCCTGAGAAATTATTAGATATGCAACTTAATTCTAATTTCTCGGGTAATATTCTCTATAAAGTTGTTTTTCAACAACAGCATCTTGCTACTCATATCGATTTTGACAAACCATTTGATCTCACCCATTACTATGCTCACCCTGACAAGTATAGAAATGCTTTTGAAAAATATTTACCATATCTTTCAGTATTGGTCAATGGAATATACTGGGATGAGCGTTTCCCGCGACTAATCACCAGGGATTTTCTCAAAAAAGCCTATGCCTTTGGGAAAAGACCCAGATTAAATGTAATTGGTGATATCACTTGCGATCCAAACGGCTCAATTGAAGCTAATCTTGAAGCTGCTACTGTAGAAAATCCAATATATACTTATGATCCAGAAAACCACGTAATTAATTATGGTTTCAAGGGAAAAGGGATTCAACTTATGGCTGTTGATATACTGCCAAGTGAACTTCCGCGAGAATCCAGTGAAGCCTTTGGGGACGCATTGCTTCCATATGTCAGGCAAATTGCCACAGCCGATTATACGGAGTCGTATGATGATATAGATCTGCCTCGTGCAATTAAGAAAGCACTGATTCTGTTGAATGGAGAATTTACCCCTGCATATAAATACCTTGAAAAATACATCTGAGTCATAGAACATAAACTTCAATAATTCAATATGCAAAGAGTGCTTGTATTAGGTGCCGGCCGTGTTGCTGCCCCTCTGGTTAAATATTTACTTGATCATTCCATTTCCGTTACACTTGCTGATGATGATTATAAACGAGCCTTGATTCTGATAGATGGACACCCTTTGGGGAGGGCTGCTCATGTAAATGTTACTGATGAAGCGTTGCTTAATCAACTGGTAGGAAATCATGATCTGGTCGTGAGTCTGTTACCATATCTATTTCATGCTGAAGTAGCCAAAGTATGTCTGAAAAATTTGAAAAATCTTGTAACCACATCCTATGTAAAGCCTGAAATGGAGAATCTGGATGCAGCAGCGCGTAAAGCTGGTGTTTTGTTTCTAAATGAAATAGGGTTGGATCCTGGAATTGATCACATGTCGGCAATGCGGATAATTCATCAGGTTGAATCGGCGGGAGGTATTATAATCGAGTTTAATTCGTTTTGTGGTGCTTTGCCTGCACCTGAAGCAGTAAACAATCCATTTGGGTACAGGTTTTCGTGGAATCCCAAAGGTGTTTTGCTTGCCGGTAACAGTGAAGCCAGGTATCTATATAATGGAAACGAAGTTGTAATTGCTTCTGAGAATTTGTTTAAGAATAAACTTACTATTGATTTTCCTGAAATAGGAAAGCTTGAAGTTTATCCAAACCGAGATTCTGTTTCTTATATTGATATATATGGATTGAAGGATGTACAATCAATGATGAGGGGTACATTAAGATACCCAGGATGGTGTGAAGCGCTTGATGCAATGAAGAGGCTAAATCTTTTTTCAGACAGAAAAGAGGACTTCTCCGGATTATCCTTCGGTGAAATGACTGCCCGTGTTGCCGGAGTTTCTGAAACAGGATACTTGAAAGAGATATTATCTGAGAAACTGAATGTACCGGTTGAGTCTACTCCCATAAAAGCATTGGAATGGCTTGGCCTTCTGAGTCCAATGCTTTTAAGCCGGGGTTTCGAAAGTCCATTTGAAATTGTTTCTGATTTAATGCTTGAGAGAATGGAGTTGTTACCCGATGAGCGGGATATGGTGGTGATGAAGCATCTTTTCAAAGTTGTGTACCCAGGTGGGAAACGCAAATCGATAGAATGCCGATTGCTTGATTTTGGAGTCCCTGCTGGTGATACCAGTATAGCGCGCACAGTAGCGTTACCTGCGGCGATTGCCTGCAGGCTGATACTCGATGGTAAGATTAATCTGACTGGAGTACAGCGGCCTGTCTCAGCAGAGATTTATAATCCTGTTCTGGATGAATTGGCTGTATTAGGAATTGCTTTATCTGAAGATTACCGGGACGACATGTAGAAGATGTTGTTACATCAAATTATTTAACAGGTAATACCCACGTTAATTATTAGGAAAAAGATAGACAGACAACCATTCGGATCAATACCGTGTTCCAATCTAACATAATTGTTTTAGATATAACTTTTTGGTCCCAATCGTCCGGTTTTATAAATTTTGGCTAAGAACCCGATAAGTTGCCGGGTTTAATATGTTGACAAATTTTTCAAACCCGTTCATTACTTTTACCTTTGTGCCTTCATTCGTTGTTTGAATAAACAAATTTGTCTATACGGGCTTCTCAGTGTTGATGTATTCTGTCATTAGCTGGTTTTAATTAAGATATTTATGGATAAACGCAGGAAAAAATCGCAATATGGAAAATGGATAGGTGCAGGTCTGGGTGCAGTTTTCGGTGGCCCTATCGGTGGCATTCTAGGATTTATTTTTGGTAGTATGGTAGATGGAATGCAAAGTGGTGAGTATGCCTATCAGGGTCAAATACAGTCCAACCCTCATGGGCAGGCAACGCGCCCTGGTGATTTTGGCGTAAGCCTGGTAGTGCTTTCCGCAGCTGTAATGAAAGCAGACGGGCATGTCCTTAAATCTGAGCTTGAATATGTGAAAGCGTTTTTATTCAGACAATTTGGATCAGAAGCTGCAGAAAGATATGTTTTACTCCTGCGCGATGTTTTAAAACAAGAGCTTAATCTTCAGGGTGTAGCTGAGCAGATAAGGGGCTTTATGGAGTATAGTTCCCGTTTACAGCTACTTCATTACCTCTTTGGAATTGCCGGTGCAGATGGTCAATATGATTCCGCTGAAATTACTGTTATCCAGAATATCAGCCGTTGGATGGGGATCAGTTTCGCTGACTTTAGTAGTATTAAAGCCATGTTTGTGAAGGATCAAACCAGTGCTTATAAAATACTTGGTGTCAATCCTGAAGTTACCGATGATGATGTAAAGAAAGCATACAGACAGATGGCAATAACCCACCATCCTGATAAAGTAGCTCACCTTGGTGATGATATTCAGCATGCAGCCAAAGAGAAATTTCAGCAAATTCAGGCTGCATATGATGAGATAAAGAAACAAAGGGGATTTAAATAGACCTCATTATCCTGACCTCAAAGATTAACTACATTCCTGTATCTCTCTCGTGGTGTTTGGTGTAGTCAAATAAAGAATTACCATGAGGTATGTATGGCTATCTGTGGTTGATCTCCATCTCCATAGATTTGAGATAGTACCATTCTGTTTATTGCAATGAAATTGTTTAACGATGAATTCGGTTCTTCAGAAATTACTTGAAGAAGGAATCCGACATCTGCCGGAAACCAGAAAGTTGTTTACACAGCTAAAAAAAAGGAGACCCGCTGATCTTGATTCAGTCATGGCTGATCTGCATGAGAAGGCGTTCAGGCAAATAGATTGTCTGATATGTGGTAACTGTTGCAGGTCGCTTGGCCCAAGAATTACCGATCGCGACATTACCAGAATGGCAAAAGCTATACGACAAAAACCATCTACCCTTACTGATTCACTCCTTCAAATTGACGACGATGGAGATTATGTCTTTAAATCTATGCCTTGTGCTTTTTTTGGTAGTGATAATTATTGCGCAATATATGAAAATCGTCCCCAGGCTTGCGCTACCTATCCGCATACAAACCGGCGCAGGTTTGTTCAGTTGCTTGATATTACCTTGCTTAATGTTCGTACTTGTCCAGCAGTAGCATTTATTACCGTAGAACTTAGCCGTCATTATTCACTAAGGCAGTAAGGTTCGTAAACTGGTTTGGGTCACCTTATTCGATGATTGCTTTTTATTAAAATCGGGCGATGTGTCCAGTAATGGACGCATCGCCCGACTATTATCTAATATAAATAGTTGTTTATTAGTGATATTAAAATTGGGGAATGGAGTTTGCACTTTGATGCCAAACCCCCTCACTATGGATCGTCCGTTACAAAAACAGTATGTTCATAAGCAGTTGCTCCGCCGCATTCTGCAAATTGGAATGTTGGTATTGGCAGGAATCCTGATCATGGTTTTTATACCGCATCTCTTTTCTACTTCATTCAGGTATTCTGATCTTAGTTTTGCAAAGGTTTTAACAGGAGACCTTGAGACTACTGTGAGTGCATCAGGCATTGTAGTACCTGCTTATGAGGAAAATATAATTTCTCCTATTGATTCAAAGCTTGAACGCATGTTCCGAAATACCGGAGATGCTGTAAATATTGGTGATACAATTCTTCAACTTGATATCTCTGTAGAACAGGCTGGTTTACAGAGGTTATATGATGAAAAGGAACTAAAGTTGACAAGACTGGAGCGTTTTAAAATTGAGACCGAAGAAACAGCTTTGCAGTATGTAACTACCCGCAAGATTAAAGAACTAGAGATGATTGGACTGAAGGCTGACTATGAGAATGAGTTCAACATTCACAAGATCGGGGGAAGTCCCGCTGAGGCAGTTGAGAAAGCACGAACCGCATATGAGATAGCGAAGTTGCAACTTGAACAGATCAATGAACAAAACAGACAAAAGTCGAGGATGGAACAAGCTCAATTGAATGAGATGGAGCTTGAGATAAAACTAAGTGACGCAGCAATAGCTGATAAAGTAAATACTATACAGCGCGCCTGTATTACAGCAGAGAACAAAGGTGTAATTACCTGGCTTGAAACAAGAATCGGTGGGAATGTAGGAAAAAATCAACAATTAGTGAGAATCTCAGATCTTTCGCGGTTTAAGGTAGAATCATCAATCGGGGATGCAAATAGTATCAACATACGACCGGGCATCAGGGTCATTGTAAAATCAGGTGAACATAAAGCCTTTGGAAAGGTGGAAAAGGTAATTCCTTCAGTCGAGAATGCGGGGATACGATTTACCGTATTGCCAGATTCTGGCGAAGTGAACTCGCTAAGACTGAATCAGAAGGTTGAGGTCTATCTTGTTACTTCCTTCAAGCAGAATTGCCTGTTGCTGAAAAATGGCCCCTTTTACCATGAACCCGGAGAGTTCTCATTATTTGTATTACGGGATAACAAGGCGTTGAAAACAGTAGTTACTCTCGGGGATTGCAACTATGAATCAGTTGAAGTTATTGATGGACTGAAACCTGGCGATGAGGTTATAATCAACGATATGAAACAATTCGAAAAGCTCGATAAAATAATAATTAACCGTTAAACATGATTAAATTAAGTAATATTCAAAAGGTATATCGTACCTCGACAATAGAGACTGTTGCACTTGAGCAGGTGAATCTCGAGATTGCCAAAGGTGAGTTTGTCTCAGTAATGGGCCCTTCAGGTTGCGGCAAAAGTACATTGCTTAACATTACCGGCCTGCTTGATGAACCTACCGAGGGATATGTTACTATTGCCGGGGAGGATGGTCATGGACTTTCAGATAAAAAGAAGGCCGCATTCAGAAATAGGCACATCGGTTTTGTATTCCAGAATTTCCATCTTATCAATGAACTGAATGTTCTCGATAATGTAGAACTGCCAATGTTGTATGCCAGGGGCATAACCCCGTCTGAAAGAAGAAGCCGCGCAATGAGAGTTCTTGAAAGAGTTGGTCTCTCACACAGGATGAAGCATTTCCCTACTGAATTATCGGGAGGTCAGAGTCAGCGGGTTGCAATTGCAAGGGCTATCGCCGGGAACCCCTCTATTATTTTGGCTGATGAGCCGACAGGAAATCTTGACAGCCATAATGGAGAAGAGGTAATGCAGATTTTATTTGATCTTAACCGGGAAGGAACAACCATCGTGATGGTGACCCATGACGACAAACTGGCGAGGCAAACGGGCCGAATCATGAGGTTCTTTGATGGAAGACAGGTTCTTTAATTTGGTAATCATTAGGTAATATTTTTTATTATGCTCCTCAATTATTTAAAAATTGTCCTAAAAACATTACTGCAGAAAAAATTCTTTTCAGCACTTAATTTGTTTGGAATCAGTACTACTGTCATGATCATTATGGTTGCTGCACTGGTTTTCGACAACCATACAGCACCCAGAGCTCCGGAAGTTTACCTCGATAAGATGCTCTTTGTTCAGCGAGTGAAGACAACACATGGAGATGATTGGATTACACTCAATGGAGTCGGGCTGAAGTTGATTGATGAATATCTCAAGAAAATAGAACCGAAACCTTTGATGAGTGCATCTACCACCGAAGTTTTCGAGTTATATGCTTCGGGAAGGTTACAACGTAAAAAGATGATTCTTACTGAACCATCCTTCTGGAGTATATATCAATTTTCTTTTCAGGAGGGACGTCCATTCAATCTTTCCGAATTTTCACAACATGAGCCTGTTATTGTTATAAGTCGTATGCTTCGGGATCACTTTTTTGGAAGCAAAGCAGCAATTGGCCAGACTATTACAATACGTACCAAAGAATACCGCGTCATTGGAATAGTTGACAATGTACCGGCCAATTGCAGCCATACATATGCAGATGCCTGGATTCCATATACGGCAGGAGCGTTTGATTTTGTGGGTTCAGATGATCTTGACGGCGGATTTAGTTTGGACATACTTCCGGTGAACGGGCAGAGCAGTGAGTCGATCAAAATGGCTATGGCTGAAAGTATTAGACGCCTTAACATCGGTTTGCATTCATCAGATACTAAAGTATATATTTCCGGCCCGGAAAACAGTATGGAGCTTTTTGCACGTGGATATGCAGACCATACTGTATTTGGTGGATTGACAGATTATCTCGTTAAATGGGTAGCTGCCCTGCTGTTGTTTATGATGCTTCCGTCTGTTAATCTAATGAGTCTGAATATTACCCGTATTAGGGAGCGGGCTTCTGAAATGGCGGTCAGAAAAGCTTTTGGGGCTTCCCGTATGAGATTGTTCGGGCAGCTACTTACCGAAAATATCATTCTTACCCTTGTAGGTGGTATTATTGGTTTAGTACTATCGGTAGTTGTCATCCATGTATTTAGTTACCAGTTATTGGGCGTTGATGTCGATCAGGGAAAAGTCGCTCTGGGTATTCAGATTAATTATTACGTTTTTGGTTTTGCTCTAATTACCTGTCTGGTGTTTGGCCTCTTGTCAGGTGTACTGCCTGCCTTGCGAATGTCGAAACTTAATCCGGCTGAGGTACTGAAAGGAGGTTCAAAATGATTAAACATATTGTAAAACTTATGTGGAACCAGAAGAAGCGCAATGCTTTAATTATTGCGGAGTTAATGGTTGTTTTTCTGGTATTATTTTTTGCAGTTTATTTTCTTTCGGATAATTTATCCAGATTGTTGATCCCTATTAATGTGGATGATGAAAATGTAGCAACTGTTGGTTTTTATACCAATGATACAAACAGGGAGCGTGTTGCAAAATTATATCCTGCTTTGAAAGCTCATCTGAAAAATCTGTCTTATATAGAAGGTGTATCCTACTCTGGAAACAGTGTTCCGTTTGATGAATCCTATAATTCATCCACTTTCAGTGCTAATGGAATTGATCTTGTATTTTTTACTCGTTTTGTTGATCCTGATTTCGCCCCAATACTTAAGATGCCGCTGCTTAAAGGTCGATGGCCTGAGGCTGAGGAGGCAGAGAATTGGCCCAGGCCAGTGGTGATAACCGAGGATGCAGGCAAAATTCTTTTCGGGGAAAAGGATGTTTTAGGTTTGAAAATTGAGTCTGGTCGAGATGCCGGTTCCAAGAAAGAATATGTTGTGACAGGAGTGTTACCCCGTTATAAACAGTCAGATTATGGAAATGCCGAACCTGGACTTTTTACGGTCGGAAATCCCAAAGCACTGAATAGCGCATCACGCATAATTATTAAGGTGAAAAGGGGGAGGATGGCTGAGTTTTTCTCACACATTGAAACGGAAATTTACAAAGTGGTTGACAAGGATTCCTGGTTTTTATTCTGGGTTAATACGCTGGCTGATATGAGGGCAACTGCCAATGCCTCTAAACATACTGAGTTTTATACCAGAACATTGATTAGTGCTATCGTCATCCTGAACATTTTGCTTGGGTTTATTGGTGTCTTGTGGTACAATATTAACCTGCGCTTAAAGGAAACCGGACTAAGAATGGCAGTGGGGGCCTCCCGCAGGGCAATAAGCACTCAGCTGATTAAAGAGTCATTGGTACTCGGTTTCTTTGGAATTGTACCAGCTATCATTTTGATTCTACAGGTTTATTTATTGAGAGTATTTCCTTTTGAAACCAATGTTTTCTTTTTCTCTCTGGCAGTTAGTCTCCTCGTTTTGCCATCCCTTTTGGTAATTGCGGCGTGGTATCCCGGTCGTTTAGCCTCTCGAATCAGTCCGGCTGTTGCACTTCATTCTGAATAGATTTTAACCCTGTTTTCAGCTACCATGTAAGCGGCTCTTCATTATAAGGCTTCAATGAAGAAGAAACAGGGGGTAACATCATTGCAGGCAAGGGCAGGAATACATTTTTTAAATTGAATAATGGTAATTGGTGCAGAGTTTTGTTATAAAATCCTTTTCCCGGGTAGTGTTTTCACCTGGATGGTCACCTTATGGTTGGCTTTTATCCGTAGAACTGAAACTTCAAACAGTTTGTTACATTTGTATACGACAAACCGACCTGCCACATGATTCTGATTATTGATGATGATGTTGCTATTCGCACCTCCCTTTCGTTGCTCTTAACAAGGGCAGGATATGAAGTAACCGCAATGCCTGGCCCTGATGAAGCACTTGCCTGGGTACGTAGTACACGTCCTGATTTAATACTGCTTGATATGAATTTCTCGTTGGGAATTACAGGATTGGAAGGTCTTGAATTACTGGCAAGGCTCAGGGTTTTTCATCCTGATGTCCCAATAGTATTGATCACAGCCTGGGGTTCAATTCAGCTGGCTGTAGAAGGGATGCGGGGTGGTGCCGCTAATTTTATTACCAAGCCCTGGAACAACCGCCAGTTAATTGAGGTCATTACCACAACGCTCCAGCTTGCGTCATCCACTGATCAATCAGAGATTAATGAGACTAGAGCTGATCTGGATAAATCGAACCATTTTGGAATGATAATGGGTTCTTCGCCAGCTATGCTTAACGCACTTAAATTGGTGGCACGGGTAGCTCCAACGAATGCATCAGTTCTTGTTACCGGAGAAAGTGGTACCGGTAAGGAATTGATAGCGCATGCAATTCATGCCAATTCCCGAAGGGCAACACGTCCTTTTGTGAAGGTTAACCTGGGCGGATTATCTCAGTCGTTGTTCGAAAGCGAGATGTTTGGTCACCGAAAAGGTGCTTTTACTGATGCAATTACTGACCGTAAAGGACGGTTTGAACTGGCCGATAAAGGAACTATTTTCCTGGATGAAATTGGTGACCTTGATCTTACTTCGCAGGTGAAGCTCCTCAGGGTGCTTCAGGATCAAACTTTTGAACCTTTGGGAGATAGCCATTCGCGGAAGGTTGATGTTCGTGTAATTTGTGCCACAAACCGGAACCTCAAGGAGTTAATTGATAAAGGATTATTTCGTGAGGATTTGTATTACCGTATAAACCTCATTGGTATTCATCTCCCCCCGTTGCGCGAAAGAAGATCTGATATTGGTGTACTTGCAGCAACATTTATTGATTCTCTTGTTCAAAACGGGACTGTCGGTCCAACAGTTATCAGCCGTGAGGCAACTGAGTGGCTCAGTCGGCAGGATTTTTATGGTAATGTTCGTGAATTGAGAAATCTGGTAGAAAGAACTGCGATATTGGCAGGAGCATCTGTTTTGCTTCCGGATCATTTTGCAGCTAATGCAGAAAATATTGTCAGGACGGAAACTAATGACACGGCCACTGTTCATTCGCTTGATGAAACCGAGAAAAGAATGATCATGAAAGCATTAGAAACATACCCTAACAATCTGGCACGTGTAGCCCGGACACTTGGTATCAGTCGTGGTGCCCTGTACCGTAGATTGGAGAAATACAACATACCACATGAATCCAAGAATTAGCCTTTTTGTCTGGGTTCTTATTTTGCACTTTATCATTCTGGGAGGTGTATACATGCAATTCGGACACCAACCTTTGGTGTTTTTTAGCGTCGAGGCCGTAGTATTGATTTCGTTGGTATTTATGTCAATCACATTTCGACGGATTACGAGGCCCATACGTCAGATATCAGAAAGTATCAACCGTCTTGATGAATCTGATTTTTCTGCCAGGTTACAGTTAACTGGTGATGTTCTTACTGACCGGCTGGTTTTATTTTACAACCGGATGATGGAACAGCTCCGGAGTGAACGCGCACATATCAGGAGCCAGAACCATTTCCTCGATTTGCTTGTTAAAGCAACACCTCTGGGAATTGTAATACTCGATTTTGATCATCGGATTTCCGAAGCAAACCCGGCCGCCTGCAAGTATTTAGGGCTGACTGATCAGGAAATTGCAGGAATGATACCTTCAGATATCGAAGGGCAATTGGCACATACCATGGCAACCCTCAATCCGGGAAGGGCTGAAACAGTCCGGGTCGATGGTATACGACAATTCAGCCTTCTTAAAATGATGTTTACCGATAGAGGATTTCAACATCCTTTTATAATGATAGAAGAATTGACTGATGAGATTAACCGTGCTGAGAAGGAATCTTACACCCGAATCATCCGGATGATGTCGCATGAAGTAAACAATACAGTTGGTGCCATTAATTCTATCATGGGCTCGGTAAACGACTATCTTAATGAACAGTTCCCGGGTGCCGGTTCATACCGCGATGCGCTTGATGTTGCAATCAGCCGAAACGAAAATATGAACCGGTTTATGGCCAATTTTGCCGGTCTGGTTAAAATCCCGCAACCTGTATTCAGCCCTTGTGACCTGAACGAAATGATGAGAAGGTTAGTTCTCGTGGCGACTTCATGGAGTGCTCCCAGGAAAATAAGAATAGAGACGCAATTCACAAACCCGTTACCTCTTATTGAGGCAGATGTAACCTTGCTTGAACAGGCTTTTATTAATGCACTGAAGAATGCAATTGAGGCTTCAGAAGATGAGGGATTTGTTTCAATCAAGACCTATGCCGATCCGGTAAGGATGGTTATTAGTAATACCGGTCAGATAATAACACCCGAGATACAGCAAAAACTTTTTACTCCATTTTACAGTACAAAACCTTCAGGGCAGGGTATAGGTCTGATGTTGATTCGTGAAATCCTAACCCGTCATAATCTTGGTTTCTCACTTCAAACTGTAGGCGGAATTACAGAATTCAGGGTCATTTTTAATTCATGAGTGGCAGTTGTGTATAGCCGAAGAAAATGTGAATGCGCTACCTGATATTGTTTAATCAATATTGAAGTTATCAGGGCAGTATTCTTTTTCTCAACTTTCTGATTATTACAGTAATCTGCCTTTGCACAGGTTTCGGTTTCAATCAGCCGTAAAACATCAACGCATCATCGGTTTTGGTTAAATCAGACATTCAGTGTTGTATTAATTACTATTTCCTTATCTCCTGAGCCGGAAATCTGACAGCATACTTTTACAATACCCTGATAAATAAATAGTGACAGTTAAATCTTATGATTGGTTTTATGGATTAATCTTTAAAGCTTTGAATTCCGGACAATAGTAATTTCTTGTTCATCGGCTTTGCTTCATAATATTCTGAGGAAGCAGGAACGGTATTCTATCCGTTCGTTATGTAAGTGATTTCCCTGATCCTAATCAGTTCTATTCTTGGTCTTTCGTAATTCAACCTGAGGAAGTATCTTTCTAACAGGGTACATGATCTGCATTTCGGGAGTTAGTCTATAACCGCCTTTTCATAGAAAGTGAACCGGAAATAATCCGGAGATCAACCAAAATGATACGGTCAATATGCGGTCAAGCTACGGTTGATCTACGGTCGATCTTCGGTTGAAAAGCGAAAATGGTAATTCCCGGCAAATCTTTTTTGACACGAAATGGTACATTTTGTTATAAAACTTTTATCTCAGTGTGTCTGAGAAAATCTGCATCTGGTATGAAATGGATCAATGGAAGAACAATGTATGGACAATATGACACCAGTAACCTTCAGGCTAAAGTTATTCATCTGTACAGTTTTGTCCTACACGGTATGGTTTGTTTGGAACTCAGACCCGGAAAGTGGTTGAAGTATGAATCAGGAATGGAAAAGCCGATTACCGAAAGCACGGATTAATTCAGATGGTATATGTCCGGGTTTATTGAAGAATTCGTGGTGAAAGGCAATAGCTCATGAATTAATAACAGGTTTGTTTACCACGTGTACAAAAAAAGGAGGATTAATAGTCTTTTTGTTCATGAGACAATAGCTCCTTCGTAGAGAGCAGCCCGCAAGCGGCGTATATATCCTGCCCCCTTGATGCCCTTATAGTGCATAGAACACCTTTTTCGTTTAATCTGTTTTTGAAGTATTGAAGTGTTTCTTCATTAGTTCCGTGCAGAGGGGTGTCCGGAATTGGATGAAAACGTATAAGGTTTATCCGGCATTTGATTCCGTTAAGTATTCTAACCAGTTCATTTATATGACGTGGAGTGTCGTTGAGCCCTCCAAAAACAATGTATTCGAAAGATATTCTTCGCTGGCGTGTCCAGTCCCATTCTTTCACTGTGGCAATAACTTCGTGAAGGTGGTAAACATTTTCTACGGGCATGAGTTTACGCCGCTCCTCCTCAAAAGGTGAATGCAGGCTGATGGCAAGATGACAGTCGCTTTCGTTTAGAAATCTTTTCATAGCGGGAATGATACCAATAGTGGATACGGTTATTCTCTTCGGGCTCCATCCATATCCCCATCCGGCAGTGAGTATCTCAAGGCTTTGCATCACTTCATCAGGATTGTCAAGCGGTTCTCCCATACCCATATAAACAACATTGGTTAACTGATCGCGTTCCGGCAGACTACGAATCTGGTTCAGAATTTCACCTGCAGTCAGGTGGGATTGAAATCCCTGCTTCCCGGTCATGCAAAACAGACAGCCCATTTTACATCCTACTTGCGAGGAAACACACAAGGTAGCACGATCATCATCGGGAATGAAAGCAGCTTCAATAAATCGTTTTGAACCATGAGTAAAGAGGTATTTCTTCGTCCCGTCGGAAGAGGTTTGTACTTTAATAGGTTGAGAAAGACCAACAGTATACTTTTCTTCTAAACGTTCGCGCCCTTTTTTCGCGATATTGGTCATGTCGCTTATACTGGTTACATGTTTCTTATATAACCATTCAGTTAGTTGCCTGCCGGTAAATTTAGGCAGACCATTGTCAAGTGCTATTTTTGTAAGTTGATCAAGGGTTTTTCCAAAAAGGCTTTCCATGAATTAGAAATATATTTCCGAGATGATATTTTTAAACGGGACGCCGCGGCTTATGATCAGGTCGCGGGTATCGACAACCATTTCTGCACTTCCGCAAAGATAATATTTGAAATCAGGGCCAGGTAAAGATATCTCACTCAGGTATCTGGTGAGTCTTCCTTCAAATATTCCTGGACCTGTTTCTTGGGTGCAGCATCTTATATAGTTGTTTTTCATTATTATAAACTCGTTTTGAAAGTAGAAAGAGTGGAGAAAGCGGCCACCATGAATCAGAGTTTTGTTGTTTGATAATCCGCTGCGAAACATTGATCGGAATGGAGCAATACCAGTTCCTGAAGCAATCCAGAAGGCGGGCTCTACAGATTCAGTGAATGAGCCCTGTGGTTTACTGCAGAATATCACATCATCTGGTTTCAACATAGCTAACACAGGGGTTAATGCGCCACCCGGTTTGATGTCGAAAATAACAGACAATATAGATTCAGAATCCCCTGATGCTATGCTGTAGAGACGTTTTGGCCCGTTCTTTGACATGGAAATGCTAACCATTTGACCTGCATTGAACGTAAAAAGCTTTTCAAATGAAATCAAATGGACACCTGGAGCCACCGACTCATTCTTTAAGACGGTGCAGGGATAGAGCATGGTATTATTCAATTTCGTGGCTGTTATTGTAAATAGAACCAGTTATGCCTGACGGTGTGTTTAAAATATCTGGTTTGCGTACCATGTATCTCGACCCAATCTCAGGATCGGTTCTAAACCCGAATTGCTCATAAAGGCCATGGGCATCACTGGTCATGAGCGATCCACGGCAACCTGCGAGTAAAGGGTGGTTTACAATATATTCTGTAAGTGCTTTTCCATACCCGTTGCCTGCTTCAGACGGTATGATAAATACATCACAAAGGTAGTAGAAGGTTGTGTAGTCAGTTATAACTCTTGCAAAACCGATTTGTACACTTTGTCTATATACGCCAAATGTCAATGAGTTGGAAATTGTTCTGCGGATAGTTTCCAGCGTTCTGCCTTTTGCCCAGTATGCTTTTTCAGAAAGATAATGAAAGATTACCTTTTCATCGAGGCGTTCTTTCAATGTACTGATTTCAATTTCCTGATCCATAGATAGAGGTTTATAGATGAAAAAACGGGGCACCGCCAGTTCGCAGCACCCCGTCAGAAAATATTGATTCTTTCTAGTTAAGGATTATTTTCTTGCTGATACTGCCACTTTCATTGGTAAGTTTCAGAATGTAGATACCCTTGTTTAATTGTCGCAGATCCAGCTTTTTAATAATGGACAAATCGTGGCTGAAGGTTTCACTCCACGCGACTTTTCCAGATGTAGTGCTGATTAGAATAGTCGATTTTCCAGCAGTTAATCCGGTTGCCACAAGGTTGAACAAGCCTGAAGTTGGATTAGGCATGATTGACAATTTAGCTCCGTTAAGGTGATTCTCGACTCCGGTACAAAGATCGAATGTTAATTTTACTGTATCCGCATCTGCTCCGGTACATGGTGCAATTGCATCAGCAGAAACAATGAGTTCAACTTCACCAAGAGCGAGGTCTTCAGTGCCTGGTGTATAAACAGCGGCGGGAATGGTTGGGTCTGTGAAAGTACCGTCACCCAGGGTTGTCCACATAATATTATTTCCGTCCGAGATGTCAGGTGTACAAACGAAAGGCAGCCAGTTAATACAAATGATACTGTCGGCTCCTGCATTTACCACTGGTTGCGAATGAACAGTAAGGGTAAGCTGATCTGTAGCATCGTTGCAGTCAAGGTAACTGGAGGCAGTGAAAGAGAGAATTACTGTTCCGTTATTAATGTCGGCAGAACCAGGTGTATAATTTGTAGCAGCAGAAGCCGGACTGCTGAAGGTACCATCACCGGAACTGGACCACAGGGTTGATTTAGCATTAGTTGCTGTACCGTTTAATGAAACGGGAAGGTTACTACAGGTAACCTGATCTGCACCTGCTACAGATGAAGCAGGTGAAACAAGGGTAATCAACACACTGTCAAGTGCAGTATTTGTACCATCATTGATCTCGCAGATGTAATATGTGTCGGAAAGTGGTTTTACCCACAGGGTATCTTCGTTAGAAGAAAAGCCTGATGGAGTTGATGACCAGTTATACGAATAAGTCCCTGAGCCACCTACACCGGTAACGATTAGCTTAACACTGTCGTTTTCACAGACCGAATCGTTTGATGCTGTAATTGTCATACCGAATACTTCATCAAAGTTAAACTTTGCGATACGGGTTTTCCAGTTCTGACTACTGGTATTTTGCATATATTCCGTTGTATACCAGAAAGTGTTGGGTTCTGAAGGATCAATTGACATCGCGCTGTAATCTCCCCAGCGACCATTACCGAGGAATCCCCCGGTCTGGCTTCCGGTTCCTGCTATTATTTCTTCCTCAGCAATTGTCATTTCGCCGAGTGGGTCTCCATCCATTCGTCCGGTGAACCGGATACCAGGATAAACACTGGAATTGGAAACAGAATAGCCCAGAGCAATATTACCATTGGCATCCATAGCTATACTGCCCATCCAACGGTTAACATTATCAGGAGAATAAGTTCCTTGTTGGTATACAGTCCAGGGACCGGTACCGGTCTTACGAAATTCATACCATCTGACACCTGCGACCCCACTAACAGAGACCGTGTGATTGGTTACCATTGTCTGGTAGGAACCGAAGTTCCGGTATTGAAGTCTGAACATGAGACGGTCAGTAATGGCATCAAGTTTTTTATTTGTTCCCGGTTGTGGAATACCAGAAATAGAAGTACTCCAAAAAGTAACAGGGATATTAGTATCGAGTTCAAAAACTGAATTTGAAGTGTTGTTCCAGTCAAGGATCATACGGTAAACTACAAATTTTGAAGGACTCTTAATATAACCAAAATAGGCAGGAGAACCAGCTGGTGGCGCAGTGCCATCAGCATCAGCTGGTTGCATGCTGTATGGTTCCTGACTGGCCGACATCGGGAAATAGATCATTTCTGCACTCGGGTCGCCTGCCAGCATTTTAACACGGTCAAAAGCAACAGCAGCGGTTCCTGTATAGTTGGTAGATCCTGATGTAAATCGGTTGACAGTCATAGTATAGGCATCATTCCAAACGCCGAATTTTGGGTAGTCAGGCATATCAGCAAATTGATAACCATAACGATACCAGGCTCCCGTAGGATCCGGAGTTTGACTGATAGCAACCATAATGTAGAAAGGGCCATTGGGATAGTTAGGCAGAGCAAACTGACTTGCCAGCCAACGATCGGCATATTCATCATAAAGGACTATCGGGTCACCATCATTACTGTTTGCCCAGGGGCCCGGAAAGCCTTGCCAGATAGTCTTGTTAAGCGCAGGACCATATACTGAGTTACCAGTTTTATCCCAGATTTGAAACGACATGTTGACCATCTGGAAATAATGGTTTGGACCCACATCTCCATCGGTATCAGGAGGCATAACATTACTGGAGTTCCCAACTCCCATAAAATTAGGGCCAACAGAGTTGAGGGCTCTTATTGAACCCATTTTTTTCTGAGCAATAGCATCGGGAACATTCTTTAATTCGGGTTCTGGTGCTCTGAAGATATTTTTTACAACACCATCTTTCCAGGGGCGTCCACTTGTTGTGGGGGTCATTGGTACCATGTCTCTCAGCGGAATGGAAACATCTGAGTAAATAGCCTTTGCCGAAAATTCAGGTTTGATACGGTCTTGTAAGTCCTGTGAAAACAGGTTCAGGGAGGATAATATTACCATCCCGAGGATCAGTGTAAATTTATTCATAGATTGAACAGGTTATTGTAAATCAGCTTATATTGTGCGTTCTTGTAAATGAGGAGAAAGGAAAAATAAAAGATCCGTTTAAAGTAACTTTCAACTGGTGAGAAAGTTCAAAGTAAAAAAAGTTGAGGTTACATAAATCCAAAGTTGACATTACGGCTGCGAATTTACAAAACTTTACTTCATTGATGCATAATCTGATACCAATTTTTACAATGACATAGACTGATAAGAATTAGCTGAGGAAGGCTGTTAGATGAAAGTGCTTGTAGCTGAAGTGCTTTGGATTTGTTTTGTAGGATATAAAATTTCCTTTTTAATAGGGTCGTTGTGTTATACATTTATACCTTTGCAGTATCTCAGTTTATAAAGGAAAACCAGAATATCTTTTTTAACCTTATAAAATTTTGTTTATGAAAATTCTTAATAATTTGGAACCCAAAGATGTTTGGGCTTATTTCGAACAGATTACAGCGGTTCCGCGTCCATCGAAAAGAGAAGAGAAGATTCGTGATTTTTTGATAGCCTTCGGGAAAAAGTTGAATCTTGACACCCGGCGTGATGCGATTGGTAATGTTGTCATCTGTAAAGCTGCCACTACCGGATATGAAGACAGGCCGGTAATTATCCTGCAGAGTCACATGGATATGGTTTGTGAAAAAAATAGTGATATCACTTTCGATTTTAACACCGATCCAATCCAGCCATTGATTGACGGAGAATGGGTTAAAGCCAGAGGGACTACCTTGGGAGCTGATGATGGTATAGGGATTGCCGCTCAAATGGCTGTTCTTGCAGCAGATAATCTGAAACATGGCCCTATTGAATGTTTGTTTACAGTTGATGAAGAAACAGGGTTGACTGGTGCTAACGCTCTTGAACCTGGATTTTTGAAGGGGGAAATTCTTTTAAATCTGGACTCTGAAGATGAGGGTGAATTGTTTATCGGTTGTGCTGGAGGTATAGATACCGTCGCAACTCTTTCATATGAAAAGAAACCTGTTCCAAAACGTTCGCATACATACAGGATCAGTGTTAAAGGACTGAAGGGCGGACATTCAGGTGATGATATTCATAAGGGTTATGGAAATTCCAACAAGATAATTAATCGTTTCCTTTGGGCTAATACATTGGACCTTGACCTCCGGCTCGCATGGTTCGACGGTGGAAATCTAAGAAATGCTATTCCCAGGGAAGCAAGTGCAGTGATTGTTATACCTTACGATTTTGAGCAGACATTTCTTGATCGGTTTGAAAGATATACATCCGATATTAAGAACGAACTAAGTTTGACAGACGAAGGGGTGACATTGTTGGCAGAGAAGATTGGAACTCCTGAGTTTGTAATCAATCGTAAGGCTCAGGATCGGCTGTTGAATGCCCTGTATGCATGTCCTCATGGCGTTTATAGTATGAGTCATTCAATGCCTGGTATGGTTGAAACGAGTACGAATCTTGCTTCTGTAAAATTTATTGACGACAACAAGATTTTGATCACGAGCAGCCAGCGAAGTGATCGCAATTCTTCAAGGTTTGATATTGCCAACATGGTCGAAAGTGTATTTAATCTGGCAGGTTGTGATGTTAAACATTCAGATGGTTATCCTGGATGGCAGCCCAATCCTGAATCTGTTATTGCGAAGCATACCGCTGAAACATACGAGAGGTTATTTGGAACTAAACCCATCGTCAGGTCAATTCACGCCGGATTAGAATGTGGTTTGTTCCTTGAGAAATACCCAACAATGGACATGGTTTCTTTTGGCCCTACTCTACGTGGAGTGCATAGCCCTGATGAGAAGATCCACATTGGAACGGTTGTCAAATTCTATGATTTACTTTTGGAAGTTTTAGCAACAATTCCTCCAAAACAGGTATAAATTGTTTTAATATAATGGTTTAACTGTTTCTGGTGCTAGTTGTTGTTTCTGGTTCAATTCGAAACAATAATTAAGCAACCTAAATAAAGGGTAGTTTGCTATGGCAAGCCACCCTTTATTATTAAATTAATGTTATTGAGCTGTTTGAGAACTTTTTGTCTTCTTAATTCAAAATGTGCGATGTTCACGCAGATAAATTTGGTAGTTAAATTAGATCTGTATTTGTATTCAGGTTACCAGTGTTTTAAAAAATAATTAAAAAAAAGTTGAATAAAGATTTGGTTTAACCAAAATTTAGCCCGTATCTTTGCAGCCTCAAACAAACAAACGTTCTTATCACGAATAAGGTTTAAGAAAGATCAAACGGCAAAATGTAAATGGCGCCGGTTTTTTTTCTGACAAAGTTTAGTCGTTTGAAAAAACTTCGTATCTTTGCACCCCCAAAACGGTTTTACCGTATTAATGGAGACTAATAGATACAACGAGTTCATTGAAGATATTGAGAATTAATGTAAGCTTGAAGCGAAACCCCGTCATATTTCTGAGATAATCTTTACTATTAATAATAGTTTAAATTAAAGAAGGGATAGGATGGAAAGCAAGGGTCAG
>QKGM01000004.1 GCA_003250395.1 Bacteroidota bacterium
TAATATAAATAATAAAAAGTCCCACTATTTGTCCTATCCGAAAATTTGGTGGTTAGTATTTCCATAGCGTTATTTGTTGCACTAAACAATTACTCATTTTTACTACCAGACTGATAAAATTAACCACACAATGAAAAACGCTCTACTCTTTACTACATTATTAATGCTTGGATGCAATGTGTCGGGCATAGCTTCCTGGATGATGCCAGGATCAGATTCGTGTAATGTTGTCGTAATAAATGATACGGAAGAACAGAATGGCATCTTTATAACTGGCACTTCAGGACAGAAAGCGGCAGTTGATATTCCGATAGCATCAGATATTCAAATGACTATAACAGGAATTAAGGTAACCCTGTCGAGTATGAACCCGCCTACTTATGTTCATTTTCGTTTTTACAACGACACGTTGACCAACCCGGAAGAACCCGGTGAAATTCCCCAGGAAATTCCCGGCGCTGTGATGTTTGATGTAACTGCCACCGAAATAGACACTTTTGTGGTAGTAGGTTATGAACCTATGCACCAGTTTTATGTCCGCAACCTTACAATCACTCTGCCCGAGCCGATTATATTAAAAGGAAATCTCGTACAGGGACATTATTGGATGGGAGTAATTGCTGATGCGAATGCCTGGGCAACTACCGCACATTTCGACACGGGTGCAGGTGTTGTTGGAGAATCCGTTGCTATGGGTTCTGATAATTTTGAATGGTTTCAAATGATTAATATCGAGGGCCTTTATGAGATAACTGCTGAATGCAGCTCATTTGTATCTGTACGGGAACCCTCTCCCTTAGAAGCTATTTCCATTTATCCTAATCCGGCCAGGGACTATATCTCTGTTATTGAGAATTCCTTTTATACTGTGAAAAAGGCAGAGCTATATAATTTATCGGGTCAAAAAGTTCGTGAATATACTTCGGACTTTAAAACCCTTAGTCTGTCAGAGCTTGAGGATGGTGTTTACATGTTGAGTATTTTTGATTCCAATAACAATGTGATAAACAGAAAAATCGTCAGAGCATCCAGATAAGGAATTCCTGATTATGGATGAAACAAAATTTACAGAAAAGGGAGCCAGATATGGGCTCCCTTTTCTATTATGAAAAGAGTCCTATTCAATAAGTGTCCTTTCAGTATCCAACCTTTTAAATTTTCACAGTATTTCCACTATCCGGAGTTGAATCAGATTGGCAGATTCTTTCTGCTTATTTCAGCATGATTTTCCGTATAAAAACTTCTTATAAATATTGAGATCTTCATTATACATAAAATGCAGTTATTTAATAATATTAATACTACTCGATAAACCTGACTTTCAAAAAGCATCAACAAAATCATAGACAAAATATCAAATCAGGCACCAACTATTTGTTAATTATATGCGTCTGGATCATAACACACAAATATTTCTTATTTTTCAGCCAAATTAATGCTATGAAGAAAATTTTCCCGCTGCTGCTGGCAAGTTTATTCTCAGGAGTTCTTTCTATCACACCTCGTGTCGTAGCACAAAGTGTCACTGATGTAACTCCCCTCCTGCTTCCTGAAGCTCTAAAAAGCCGAACATTACCGGAAGGCGTTGACAATTTTGTTTCCCCTTGGTTTCCTCCGGTCTATTCACAACTCTGGTTTCCAAATTGCCAACAGGCTTCAGGAGTTTATCATGCTTATACTTACGCTATTAATTTAGCAAGGCATGATACAGCAAACACACCAAATCACCAGATGGCTGCCAATTTCACTTTTAATTTCTACGATGGGGAATCGCAGGACGGGGTAAGTTTTCTTCATAGTTACCAGTTGATAAAAGAAGCCGGAAATCCTTCCATCACTGATTTCGGGGATGATCATGTAGTTGGAGGGCTATACTGGATGAACGGCTACGAGAAATACCTCCACGCGATGCGCAACCGCATCGATAAGGTATACAGCATCCCTGTCAACACAGTGGAAGGACTTAACCTCATGCGCCAATGGCTTTTTGATCATCTGGATGGGTCAGAATGGGGTGGTGTAGCAGTATACAGTGCCCACCCCCCATACTCCGAACAATTTCTCCCCCCTGAATCACCATTTGCCGGATCAAAGGTGATGCCCCGAATCACCACAACGCCATCGCACGGAATGACAATCGTGGGGTATCAGGATTCTATCAGGTACGATATAAACAATGATGGGAAATTTACAAACGATATTGATATAAACGGTGATGGCAAAGTCGATCTTGGAGATTGGGAGATAGGAGGATATAAAGTTGTCAACAGCTATGGGGTGGAATGGGGAGATAGCGGCACGTTCTTCCTGCTTTACAGCGCCTTTGCTCAAGGGATAGAGAACTGGGGAGCACAAAATGAATGCGCGTATGCTGTTACGGTAAAAGAGAATTACGAACCACGGTTGACGGCAAAATTCAGGATCAGCCATAATATTCGAAACAGGCTTAGTCTTAAAGCCGGGATAAGCAATGATACCGCGCGTGTTTACCCGGAAATAATCAGGGAATTTCAAATATTTAATTACCTGGGACAGGCTCATCTACTCTCGGGATCTGATTCAGCCACTAATGGTGCAGAATTGGAAGCCGGACTTGATCTAACCCCTCTGTTATCGGAGATCAGGACAGGGCAGCCCTTCAAGGTATTTCTGATTGCTGATCAGCGGGATTTATCAGACGGTCAGGCTAAGGGTATCATCCATAGTTTCTCTGTTTTTTCAGACGGTGTGGAATATATCAGCCCAGATGAAAATGTTGTAATTGATAATCTTGAACGATCGCTTGTTTCAGTAATCGTCAATTCATCTCAACCCGATAATCCATCCTTTACCAACGAACAACTACCGCCCTATTCCAACAATATCCCCTATTCAGTATTGCTGGAAGCCACGGGAGGTACAGCCCCCTATAAGTATAGCTTTTCTAACAGATACCAGCACTTTGAAACCGACTCCTCCTACCATTCAGGCAATATGTGGCCTCTCCAGATTGCGAATACCAGATCCAGGCTTGCCGTGCTTGAACTGCCGTTCGGGTTTCCTTTCTACGGTAAACAATATACAAAATTATATATAGGAGATAACGGTACAATCAATTTCGACAGCCTGTCGTATCCATTCTCGTATATCCGCGATGCACAAGCCTACCTAAAAGACCGCTTTTGTATTGTCGGGGGTTATTCTATGAGCGGAACCTATTACCGTCCGCAAGGTGACCTGATCATGGCTGAAGTTCGCGACAATTTTGTTTTGATACAATGGCACATTGTATCAGGACTAACAGGCGATACCATCATGCCCGCTGTTAAACTATTTCCTTCAGGCCGTATAGAGATCTATCGCCCCCCCTTCAACGGAGCCTATCCTTCCAGGATTTATACAGGTATTTCGGCTGGTGACCAACAAAATTTCCAACTTTGGAACTATGATCAGTCCAATATCCATACTAATCATTGCATGATATTTGAGCCACTGCAACCTGATGCCGGATTTATTCTTGATGAGGATGGGTTACTCACTTTTAATCCGGCGACAGATACAATTGCATACAACCTTAACATTAAGGTTACTGACTACCTGGGACAGTATACTGAAAAACAATTCAGTGTATTCGGCCAATTCTCGGGTGATGCTTCAGTTGCAAATGATGTAAACTCAAATACTTCATTCCTACTGCAGCTAAATCTTGTAAATCATTCGGCCCAGTCATTCGAAAATGTGGAAGTTTCAGTAGGGACTGATCACCCAGGAGTTGTAATGAATTCAAACTCAGTATTGCTCCCGATGATTTCAGCTGGACAAACCATCGCGGTGAATGATTTAATTAAGTTTAGCATTGATGATCGACTTGGGAATAAAGAAGCCGTAAGCTTCAGGGTGTCTCTGAAAGGATCAGGACTCAATCAGAACCTTTTTATTCCTGTTATAATTACCCGCCCGCAGATAAACCTTATTAGTTTCAGTATTGATGATGGACACAACAATCGTCTTGATCCAGGTGAAACTGCTGATTTAGATATTACGCTGGCTAATGTATCGGATATCAGCCTGGATCATTTGCAGATG
The DNA here is from genome assembly GCA_003250395.1 of Bacteroidota bacterium. Classification (GTDB taxonomy): domain Bacteria; phylum Bacteroidota; class Bacteroidia; order Bacteroidales; family TTA-H9; genus GWE2-42-24. The sequence continues at coordinate 4,066 of QKGM01000004.1, forward strand.
AAACTTGTCTCCAATGACTCTGCAATCAGGGTTCTCGATACTGCTTTCACTGTGCCAACAACCATGAAACCGGGACATTACGGGAAACATACTTTCACTTTAAATGCCAGCCGCCAGGCGATAGATGGCTCAAATCATATCCTGAATATCTATCTGACCGATACATCCGGTTATCATCAACAATACTCATTAACCCTGAGTATAGGAAAGACAATTGTACTGATAGCAGATGTTGCCAAACAATCTAATACGGCCGATACACTCGAGAAGTATTTTAACCTGATGAGAATTCCATCGCGTACTGTAAATTCGGCTATAGTCGACTACAATGCAACTGCCATTTTCCTGTTGCTGGGCAGTCAGTCCAATTCGTATAACCTCGATGCTGAAGAAGGAGGGCGATATGCAGGTTATCTTAGCACCGGTAAAAGCTTATATATTGAAGGATTCAACTATTGGCGTTATGGCATTAAATCCATTTTGAACAAATGCCTGAAATACACTGCTGTCACAACCCCGGTCAGCCGTTTCGACAGTCTGGCTGGATTATCTGATAATTTCATGGCCGGTAACCGCATCCGTATGACAGCCGGCAATACAGTTTCAACCTACACGCTTGGAATGCTGGGTAACAGCAAGCCCCTCTTCGAGTCTGATATGTTGGTTTCAAAGCCAATTATCTATACAAAAGATACGCTGTATAAGGTGATTGGAAGCATGGCAGAAATTGGTAACATGTCACCCAAATACCCCCTCACGATGCGAAAATTAGTGAGTTATTACTGTTCATTTCTGGGTGTTGATACCTCAGGGATCAAACCTTTGTTTCATGCATCTGACCGAAGAGTAAATCAAGGTGACACGGTTTTTTTCAATGACGACTCATTCGGCAATATTACAACCTGGCAGTGGGAATTTACCGGAGGAACACCTTCGGTCTCAACTGAGCAGAATCCCAAAACGGTATATACTGAACCTGGAACATACCCTGTGAAGATGACCGTATGGGAAAACGGCCTGAACAGATCCATTGTTCGCGAAAATTATATCATTGTAGCGGAAACTACCGGGGTAGTAAACAACAATACCGCCACTGATCAACTCCGGGTCTTTCCCAACCCCGCATCTGACTGGATCATTGTTGAAAGCCCTTATCAATCTGGTCAGGTTACCCTTGAGTGGTATTCCACCGACGGGGCACTGTTGGGTTCGGAAAAACGAAATGCTGAAAAACGGATGAAGGTTAGAATTGGCTTCCTGCCGGCAGGAAATTCATTACTGGTAGTCCGGCAGGGAGAGTCATCCAAAGCAACACAAGTGACGCGTATTAAATATTAGAATATCTTTCACCACACCGGAAAAGCTGACCGATAACAGGTCAGCTTTTCTTTTTTAGATAAAGCTAAACATGCCTGCCGGTGGGTTAAAATCATTTTCGTTTCCAAATTAGCCCTTTCTGCTTTGAATCGTATTTAACGCAGATGGTATTTGAATCTTATGATCTTAGTCAGCCTGTGACCCTGTTCGGTTGTTCAGTTATAGCCAAACATTCTGGCTGAAATACCCCTCGCATCAAAATCATGATAAGTATCACTGAAATCAATCAGAATTTACGTTCAACTCCCAGGAGAAATTCCGGTTAAGGGCTACCAGTCTCGTTTTAAACAGAACAAAAGTTCGACCGTAGATCAACCGTAGATCAAGCGTAGATCAATCGTATGGTTAAGGTCAATCTACGCCTGAACTTCGCTCGGTCTTCATTTTATGTTCGTTTATATGCATACTAAAGAACAACAAAAAATGTACCAGAGTATAGCACCCTGATTTGAATAATAGGAGGAAAAATATTTACAGTGAAATCTGAAATTATCATTGCCTACGAACATAGGCAATGTCAGCGCCAGTGACAACAGCCTTAGTTTACCCCGCACATTCAGTCAGTTAATCATAAGGCAGGAACAATCTATCCCAATAACTCTAATTCACGACAATGTTCACCGGACTCCCATCCCAATCAAACCGAACCTTTATGAAGCCATCCTCAAACCAAAAGCCTTTCATATTCCTTTTTCCTGACTTCAGAGGTAGTTGATTCAACTGAACCAACCGGGGAGCCGATTCTGCTTTTATCTCGATTGTCATTGCACGGATCTCAGGCATACCATCCCAACTTCCTTCACGCGTAATGGTTAAAGTTGTTTTACCTTCATCGGTGCTGCCCCTGTAATGGATAAGCTCATATTCATTTTCTATCAGAGCCTGGTTGTTGAGCCCGTCATCTTCATATTGAGTAAAACCCGAATTACCTTTGGGATAATACCTGACATTAAAATTGTCGGAGCGATAGAAATCGGTTGATTTTACAGGATTTGTTGCAGGGATAAATGCCCCTTCCCTTGCGAAGATGGGAATTGTTTTCCGGGTAACGGCTAATTCGACCCATTGTTTTCCAGGATACCTCTTTCCCGTGAAGTAATCATACCATTCGCCTTCCGGTAGATAAAGCTTCCGGAAAACAGCCCCTGAATCGAGAACCGGTGCAATCAGAAGCTCATCACCCCAGAGATACTCATCATTCACAGCCACAGCAGTAGTGTCATCAGGATATGCATAGAAAAGTGGTCGCATAAGGGGATAACCTTTTACAGTATTTTGCCAGGCCAAAGTATAATTATATGGCAGCAAAGAATACCGGAGTTTCATAAAGTCACGGACAACGTTTTGGGTCTCCTCACTAAAATATACCGGTTCTGAAGGAATCCCTGAACCGTGTGGCCTCATGACAGGTGTAAATGCAGCAAACTGAAGCCATCTGGTATAGAGGTCATCGTCTTTTACGCCCAAAGCAAATCCACCGGCATCACTGTGGATATATCCCAGACCATTCATGCTCATCGACAGCAGAACAGGCAACTGTGCCTTCAGACCACTCCAGGAGCGGCCGACATCACCGGTCCAGGGATAGGCTGAGTAGCGCTGGGAACCGGCATACCCGCTGCGCTGCAAATGGAAGAGCCTGGTTCGGGGATAATACCGGGCATATTTTTCAAATACCATCCTGTCCCAATAATGACCGTAAATACCATGAACCTCATCGGCCTTTCCAATCACATGATATATATCTGACGGATGACTTTCAGGTTCACCCAAATCGCCCCACCAGCCAGCTACCCCTTTCTCAATTTGTTGCTGGTAACGCTTCCAGAACCAGTCTCGGGCTTCTGGTTTAAAAATATCGATCAGGCTGCCATGCCCAAAATAAAAATTGGTATCAAGATAAGGTTTCCCCAGGCTGTCGGTAACGAAGATATTATGTGCCAGTCCATCGCTATAATTCTTTAACGAGTCAATTACATAAGGTTCTGTAATCAGGATGGTTTTAATCCCCTTCTTTTTGAAATCAGCGATCATCTTTTCAGGCTCAGGCCAATTCTTCCTGTACCAATCCAGGTTACCCACGTATCCCTTTATGCTGTCTCCAAACCAATAGAAGTCAAGGATAACAGCATCGACAGGGAAATCATTGCTGAGCATCAGGTTCATGATACTGTCGGTTTCAGCCTGAGTACGATAAGCCATACGGCTTTGAAGATTTCCGAGTGCCCAACGGGGAGGCAATGATTGCCTCCCGGTAAGTGTAGTATAAGTTTCCATCAGGTCAGGATAGTTATCAGCAGCCATAATAAAATAACGGGCAGTACCTCCTATGGCACGCCATGTCATAATATTCGTATCGGCCTTACCGATGTCGACTGACCCACTCTGCGGATTATCCCACAACAGGGCATACTTTTTCGATGATAATATCAGTGGAATTGAATAATTGAGCGATGTTACCCCCATGCCATAACCGTAATTCGGTTTGTTATACAGAGGTAGTTCATAACCTCTCCTGTTTAGTGGAATGGCTCTTTCTCCTGCTCCAAAAATTTGCTCATCAGGCGCCAGGGCAAAACTCACGCTGCTCAACCCCGGCTTTACAATAAAACCATCTGCATCACGCAGAACGGTATCGCCCTTGTAGATAAAAGTCAATGAAAATGGATTTTCCGTTACGCGTACACCCAAATCCCCAACAACATAGACAACACCTCCTGTCACTACCTCCGATCTGATGTCAACTGCCCCGGGTTTGAGATTTACCGCGTAGGAAGAATCTGCCGGCAGACTTCCATCGGGCATAAAACATACCTCAAGGGCAGAATTTGTAAACGGCCTGATAAAAACAGTCCCCTGATCTGTAATAAAACGCACATAACCATTTAAAGTATCAGATTTAAGAAGAAGAGAAGCATGTGAGTAATGGCCTGAAAGTATTAACAGGAGGAAAATGAAGACTCTTTGAAGCGCATTCCTGATAAGATGTATCATAGAAGAATGATAAGTCGGTTATTAAACCATGATGATACCGTGTATTAGAAGCAATAATAATCAACCGCTTTGGTTCATGATGTTACTCATTGAACAAAAGGGAAACAACCTTTCTACAAACATGAACGGCCATTTCAATCGATTGTTAAAACGCGGTTATCGTGTCGTAAAAATAGGACTTTTCAGGCTATAGCTATACACCGTTTTCAGGATCGGAGAAGTAGCAATTTTAAATTACTCAAAATCATTGGGGAATGCATCTGAATAATGCTCTCCGAACACCTTAATCTCTTCATTTTCAAAAAAGAACTCATTATCAAATGCCGGTTGTAATTCATTCATCCAAATGGCATCCTCATCATAGCGGGCAAAGAAAGGCCGTTGTACCCAATCAGGATTCCGACCCTGAAGAAATCGAAGGATAAAAACCTCTTCATGGTTTAACTTAGCCGGACCAAGCAACTGAACCTTTCCGGGCGTACACGACATACAAGGTCCCCTGGCAGTACGGCAAATTCCGCTAACCATCTGGTAGGCCTGCTGCCAAATCTGCCATGTTTTAATCAAAGGAAGCGCAAAGTAGTGTTGCGCCCCGGTATCACGGGGAACGAACATATAGTAGGGGATACAGTTTAGGTTCACCTGTTTACGCCACATATCGGCCCAAACGTCAGGATCATCGTTGATATGTTTCAGAATGGGTGATTGAGTCCGGATTTGAGCCCCGGTTCCACGAATTCGCCTGATTGCTTCCTGTACAACATTGGTTTCAAGTTCACGGGGATGGCTAAAATGGGCCATGATGGCCAGATTTATTCGTAATGCAGTAATACGTTCAAAAAGTTTTAACAAACCATCAGCATCAGGATCGGTTGTAAATTTATAGGGCCAATAGCTAAGCGACTTTGTTCCGATTCTGATAGTCTGAATATTGGTAGCAGAAATGTTCTCAAGCAAGGGATTCAGGTACCTCTCGATGGTATTGAGGTTCATAATCATTGGATCACCACCTGTAAACAGTATATCTGTGACCTCAGGATGTTCCTTCAGATAGCTAACCAGGTTCTCTGACTCTCTGGCTGCAAATTTGAATTCATCCATTCCTGTAAACTGAGGCCATCTGAAACAAAAGGTACAATACGCGTGACATGTTTGGCCTGCACTTGGAAAAAACAAAACAGTCTCCCTGTATTTATGCTGAATTCCTTCCAGTCTTTCACCATTGAATACTGGTACATTATGTTCCTTTTGACCTGCAGGATGGGGGTTAAGTTCAAACCTGATCCGATTGGCAACATTTTTAATCTGTTCATGGTCAGTAGTTGAATCCAGCGTATTTCTCATTTTATTATAATGTTGATCAGACAACATTTCCCTCTGCGGGAAGGTAAGATGAAAAATAGGATCATCCTTATAATGAGTCCAGTCAATAAGCTCGTCTACGATGTAATTATTCGATTTAAATGGTAGTACTGTCCCCACGGTAGTCATATCACGGCAAACTTCATCCGACAGTTTGCCGATCTGGGGAATTTCTTTAAAATTTTGTAATGTAAATGCCTTATAATTCATTCTATTAAATATATTATTCACCTGTCACAAAACATTGACAGGTTAAGATCTTCATCTCTTATAGTGATTTCAAATCCCGCTCCCGCGCATTGTAGTAACCCTTTCTCTTTCTTAAATACTAATCTGGTAAGGTCAGACAAACAGAAAGGCTTTATTTGGCAAAGTATCCTGATGATAATCAGATAAAAGCAGCTAATTAGCTGATAGACTGGCCAAAGATAGTAAACTTTTGCCTTTTTAACAAGTCATCACGCACCTATCCTTCTGCAGATAATTCAAGATCAAACGATTCAACATGATACAATTTTACTGCCTCCACAAGCATAGATTTTTTCTACGCTAAAGAATAATTTAACCTCATGTAAACATCAGAGAGGTACCGTCATAAAAACTTACCCTACCTTTGTCAAAAACATTCCTTTCATGAGCCTTCGAAAAGTTCATTTCTTACTTCTCAGTTTCTTATCGGCAGCACTTCTGGCTTTGGGCTGGCCGCAATATGGTTTTCCCGGATTGTTGTTCATTGGGTTTGTCCCCCTTTTCGTTATAGAAGACGAAATTCTTCAACATCGTGAACGCTACAGCAGGTTTTACATTTTCCGTTGGGCCTGGTTGTCTTTCTTTTTATGGAATGCATTAACCACATGGTGGATATGGAATTCAACAATCTTCGGTGCCGTGATGGCCATAATTCTTAACTCTCTTTTTCAGGCCACGATCTTTCTGATCTATCACTTTGTCAGGCGAAACCTGCGCCCTATGCCGGCAGGTGCATTATTATTAAGTGCTTTCTGGATTGGATTTGAATACCTTCACCTCGATTGGGACCTATCCTGGCCCTGGTTAAATCTTGGTAATGGATTCGCAGCTTACCCCAAATGGATTCAATGGTACGAATACACGGGTGTTTTCGGCGGGAGCCTGTGGGTTATCAGTGCCAATGTTCTGGCATTTAATATCCTTAAAAGGATGATGACTGAAAAGCACTCTAGAGTGACGGGACCTTCAGTTGCATTCGGGATGTTGATTGTAATCCCCCTTCTCATTTCTTTCTTAATGTTCAACCATTACGAAGAAAAAGGAAAGCCGGTGGAAGTAGTCGTTGTACAACCCAACAATGATCCCTGGAGTAAACAGTACGGACTTCCTGCAAGAGAGGTAGTTGATAAGCTGATCCGTTTAGCTGATAGTAAAGTCGATAGTACGCTTCGCTACATGGTTTTTCCCGAATCAGTTATTTACGATGACATCTGGCTCGATAACATCGACAAGCCGGAAAGCATGCAAAGACTTCACACATTCGTGAAAGAACATCCGCAATTATCACTTATTGTAGGTGCATCTACATACCAGTATTATGGAAAAATAAAAGCAACAGAGACATCCCGTCGGTTTACCGATACTGGCGAATGGTATGATACATTTAACTCAGCTATTTGTATTGATACTTCCCGGCACTACGATTATTCCCACAAGTCAAAACTTGTACCGGGTCCGGAACGATTACCATTTCCTTCACTTACACGACCTCTTCAGGATATGGCATTTGACCTCGGGGGTACTGTCGGGAGCCTGGGAACTATGAAAGAAAGAGTAATAATGGGGGGACGGTTCGACAGCCTGTGGGTTTGTGCACCAATTTGTTACGAATCGATATATGGTGAGTTTGTTAATGGTTTTATCAGGAAAGGTGCTCAGCTAATTTTTGTCATAACAAATGATGGCTGGTGGGGAAATACAGCAGGACATCGCCAGCACCTCACTTTTTCATCGCTCAGAGCTATTGAGACCCGTCGTGATGTTGCCCGTTCTGCCAATACCGGCATTTCAGCTTTTATAGATCAGCGGGGAATCATTACCCAACAGAGCAAATATTGGGAAGAGGATGTACTTAGGGGAACCATGCATGCCAATTCTGAAATAACTTTTTATGTAATGTATGGTGATTATATCGGAAGATTATCCGGATTTACAGCCATGCTCTTTTTACTTCTGGCTATAACGGTGACTTTGCGAAAAAAAAAGATTTAGTCTTTCAGGATATAAGTTAAAGAAGAGTATATCCAATAAAACAGAGGCTGTCTCTTATACCGGGACAGCCTCTTCACTTTTTCCATTTTATATTGATTAACTATTGCTCATCACTTCACCATGATCAGGCGGCATATCCCTGAGGTCTTCCCGTCTGTGAGTTTGAGCGTGTATACACCGGCAGGTTGGTTTTGAAGCCATGAATTAAGCGGGATTATATTTTCTCCTGCTTCGAAAGGCACACCATTAAAAAGGATACGTTGTTGTCCGTTCATATCTATGAGAGAAAGGTCAACTGCTTCCCGGGCAGAAAGCGTAAATACCAGCTCTCCTTGCAGGTTTACCGGGTTAGGCAATACCTTCATACCGAAAGCCTTTGATTCCGGGGATAAGATCCCGATTACAAAGCCAAATGCCAGGATGTTATTTTCCTCATCGATAGTATCATGGGCTATGGCAATATTGAAACCATCGTCAGCTTCCCCATCATATACACCATAAAGAGCTTTTTCGAAAATGATCTCATCGGTTGAGGTTGTTCCTGTATAAGTTTGTTCAGGACCTGTTACTGAAACAAATACAGGATACCCCTGTAAAGGGTAACCATTAACAAATATCTTGCACACCAGATCTGTACGGATTACATTCAGCGAGAAATTGATATCAGTCGCTGTCTGACCCGGCAGAACAGTAATACCGGTGATCGTCTGTTCATCGGTATAGTCATGACTGGCAGTAACATCATAGGTACCCGAGGCTACTTCAAGAACATAGTTACCTGATGCATCAGGATGGCAGGAATTGTTGCCTGATGAAACCAACACATCAGTGATACTCTGGATGCTTCCCTGTACAGACACATTCCCGGTAATATAGGCTATATCGGCTGCAGGAGTAAGTATAAAGTCAATATTGTGAGTAGTCTGGGCAGGTTGCACTGGAACCCCCAGGTGAAACTGGGTGGCATAACCAGCAAGGGAGGCCATTACATCGTAATTGCCAACGGGAACTTCCATGGAGTAAAATCCGGTTACATCGGGATTTGTAATATAACCTCCGGCGTTAACCACTACCTCAGTAACTACACCTGAGCCTCCATTAAGAGTTACATGCCCGTCAATAAAACCTGTAGTTGGAGCTAACTCTAACTCAAAATCGACATTGCCAGTTACCTGATTCAAAACAACTGCAACATCCTGAACGGTATCGTTGGTGTATAGCGGCAATGAAGCGATCACATCTATTGTTCCCGGGGATACCAACATAGAATAATGACCCGAAACATCAGGATGAGCTGTTACAGATCCGGCTGTAATGGTCACATTCCACACATTCCCTGATCCATTGAGGATTGTAACATCACCTTCTATTTTCCCGACGGGGATAGCATTCAGGGTAAGATTGGCAGTAGTTGTCTGATTCATGATGACTGCCAAGTTTGATTGGGAAGCGGTATTATAGCCATTGAGTGTTGCCGAAAGAGAATAGTTCCCCACGGGAAGGTTGAATGTATAAAACCCGGAAGCATTTGGATGTGTAGTTTGGCTCCCGGCCTGAACTGTAGCTTCCGTAACATTCCCGAAACCTCCATTTAAAGTAATTGTACCCGAAAGGGTTCCAAACTCAACGGGACCGGGTAGCCCATCAAGGCTAAGGTTTTGGGCATATATATCAGAGGTTCCGTTTCGGGTATCCTCCCAGGCAAGAACCCACTGTGCATTACTTAGAGTCGAGATACTTGTATGAATTTTCTGAGAGTTTACCGAACTAACCGGTTTAAGGAAGGGTGTCCAGATAAAGCTGCCATCGGTACCAACCCGCATTGCTTTGATAAATGAATTTATACTCCCGGAATATTCTTCAACAAACAGCACCATATCAGTATCGGTATTTCTTCCTGCCATTGGATGGTAATTGGTAGAGGAAACCGGAATTAACGTCAATCCGTTGTCAGTCCATTGCCGTAACCCTGAAGCTGAAAACTTTTGCGCCATTATACCCCATTGATCCTGATTACCATTAATTTCATTCCAGAACACATATACTTCCTGAGACCCAGAAGGCAATCCCAGTTTAGGATACCAATGGTTCATTGTTCCTTCTGTCGAAACTTCCACTCCATTAGCCTGAAACAATGCCTGCCCTGAAGCATTTATATGCTGCACCCATGAGTTTGCCAGCAGATTATTGTCCCGGTCGTCATCCCATGCTATATAGAATCCGCCATTGTTATCGCTTATAAATGGAAGTATCTGGGTCTGGGCAGAAATTCCTCCGGCGGTGGAAATCACTGCAGGAGTTGACCAGATACCTGTACCCGAACTATTATACTTTTGAGCATACACATGCCTGGTCGGAGACCACCCGGCACCACTATCGTCGTAGTATTTCATAATAAACTCGTCAGTACCCACCGGCATCATTTGTGGCCATGTTCTACTATTGGTGCCACTGATAGTGATACCTGCCGGTCCCCACTGTACAACGCCGGCAGGATTTATCTTCTGCATGACAATTACCTGATCTGACATCCAGGCAGCTATTATGTTACCGGCATTTGTGGCTATTACCTTTGGTGCCGCATTAAATGCTGAGTTGTTAGATAATGCTACCCCATTAGCACCCCAAACAAAAGTACCATCAGGTGCAATACGGTATGCATATACATTGGTATTCCCATTTCTGATATCGTTGAAAACAAGAATGGCGTGATTAGCCGGATCGGCAGTCATATCCCAATCTGTCAGCCATGTATCCTGCTGATTGTTACTGATAAGAATTCCGTCAGTAGCCCAAAGTGTATTACCCAGACCATCGAGTCGTTGCAACCTCACGTTATAATTGCCCGATTCGTTTGAAAAATAGCCCACATAAATATCCCCGTTTGGACAGATTGCCACTTTGGGGATGGCTTGTTCACCAGCAAGACTACAAATAACATTATTGACAGCAGGATTGGAACTCCACTGCGCATGTAGCGATAAAGTCCCAAAAAGTACTATCCAAAGGAAAGTTAGTTTTTTAGTCATAATAAGTAGAAGGGTTAAAGATGTTAGAATTAATATATAACAAAATATTTTGAAAAAGGGAGGTATCAACCATATAGATCAGGTTGTAATTTTAAAGCAACTCCTCTTCTGCAATGTACTCGGCAAGTGTTCTCGATTTTGACCAGTAAAGCATAAAAATCTCTTCCAGAGCATTGGTCAGATCTGTATGTTCAACCACCATTGAAGTCAGTTTAAACTTTGTTGTGTCGTTGCTACGCAGAGATACCATCGCAACATTTCCGTCGATAAGGAGCATTTTCAGTGGAAGATTATCGCAGATACGGATTTCCTCTCCAATTTCCTGGTAATAAGATACCATGTTGATAAATGGTTGTCGGTTGGCACCTGTTTCGGCTTCAAAGATTGCCTGAGCCCTCGCGCCTGACTTTATAAGATCTTCCAGCGGACGACTGGCCTCTTTAATTTCATCTAATGTACGGGTGAATCCTGTTGCATATGGCTTCTTGTTAAATGAGTATAAATTTTTTCCTGTACGGCGTATAAGGTCATCAAACTTCTCAACCTGCCCAACCTTAGAAGTGAGTACCTGAAAAAAATCAGAAGATGCTCTCTCCTCGCTCATGTAGGAAGTTTCAAGCTCCTTCTGCAATTCTTCCAGCTCTTTCAGTGAATTTTTCTGTTTCTGCAACAGATCGTTAAAGGCCAACTGAGGGTTAACCAGGCGATAGTTCTTCACCGATCCAAGTATAACACTACAATATCCCCTTTTTTCCAGAGAATCAAGAACACTGTATATCTTACCCTGCGGAATACCTGCCATCCGGCTTACCTCTCCTGCAGTAAGCTGCCCATTATGCAACAATGTTATATAGGCCAATGATTCATATTTCGAAAATCCATTGTCCTGAAGCTTTTTCTCTATCATAAATTTACTACAACTTTTAGTTGTTGCAAATTTATATAAATCTCGTTATAAAACGACAAAATGTCTTTTATGAACAAAAAAACTTAATCATAATCAAATGAACTATTTCATATTCCGTAATATCATTCTATTTTAAAAAATCAAAATTATATAATTCAGGAATCATCATCTTTTACATTTTAACTGAATAAAATCCATTTAATTAACTGTCCCTGCTGTCCGTAATCAAATATCCATTACGATTTTCAAAGGAAATGGAACTGTTGTGCTTTAATTGGGTAAAAAAGATTAGATACGAAAAGTAATAAAGACTTCAATAAACTCAACAACAATGGGTTCAATTTATCTGAACCTATATAGTTAAATACATGGTTTGATAATCCCTTATTCAATTCATTAATACAGTATCGGTCATCCTTGCTTTAGTATCCTTTAAACATTAATTAATAAAAGGCAGCCAAATCTGAAAATCAGAATGGCTGCCTAACGGATATTGAACAAGAAAATTAAAGCGTCGTAAATCAGGTTACCTCAACCCGGATAATATGTTTTAACACAAGAAGGTTGAATTGGTACATAAATTACTCAAACCTAATTGGCTTATATTCTAATATGGATTACTTTATTACTATTTTCACAACTGCCCGACAATCTACTGATTCAATCTTCAATAAATAAACTCCGCTAGCCACCTGATGACGTAACTCGTAATGTTTTGATCCATTCAGATCAAACCTGTTGATAACGTCTCCGCTTAAACCTATCAAGGTAGCAGTACCGGTAATCGAAACAGGGCTTTCGATGATTATTAAATTTCTCTCAGCATAGGCTGTCAGCTTATGATCAGACTGATAATCTATACCAGTGAATACATCCATTACAATTGTATTCGAAGTTACAGTTGGTGAGGTAATACATTCAAGAGTAGAAGCCATAACAGATTTTACATTGTCGCCATCTACAGGAATATATGAATAGGTGCTTCCGCTCCCAACCGAAGTCTCGTTAACATACCATTCATATGTGGGCGAACCTCCATTGACAGAAGTAGGAACAAATTCTACGGTAGTGCCTGCTGATACCGGATTCTGGCTTGCTACGATACTGACCTCGGGAGTTACAGGCTGGTTTATTACAAGAACCACGGTATTTGAGGTTGCAGGGCTACCGGTAGCACAGTTTAAACCAGAGGTCATAACCACTGAAACCTGATCCCCGTTAGCAGCTAAATAAGTATAGCTGGGAAGTGTGGAAGTTGTAGCAACCGAGCCGTTAACTCTCCATTCATACAAAGCATCCCCTCCATTAACAGGATTTGAAGTAACTGTAAACTGCTCTCCGTCACAACCCTCAGGTTGCTGGTCTATGGTTATTGAAGCCACCAACTCAGAACTAACCGATATTTCAATCGTATTTGAAGTCGCTGGATTACCACTCACACATTCAATATCGGAAGTCAGCACGCAATACACCTGATCTCCATCGGCAGGGACAAAGGTAAAGATAGGCTGGTTGGCTCCGGCAGCTGCACCATTTAAATACCATTCATAAGTTGGTGAACCTCCGTTGACAGGTGTTGCTGAAATAGTTACACTCTGACCTGTACAAACGCTTGTTTGACTGGCTTGAAGTGTAACACTTACAGGTAGTTGATCTTCAGCAACAATCACTGCTGAACCAATCATTGAAACTGTTCCGAGGGCATTCGTCCCTTCGATGGTATAGGTCCCCTCTAACCAATTGCCAAACGAAAGGGCTTCACCTGTTCCGGGTACATTATTGGCCATGATTACACCCGCTCTGTAGAGGGTATAGTACACCCCGATGTCCGAATCAGCTAATCCGACCGGCAAACCAGTTCCACTCTGGCAATAACTCCCACTGCCCATAACCTGATACAAACCAGGTGTTGCTGTACACTTATACACTTCAACTGCCGGATTATCCTGAAAGGCTCCCGGGAAATAGAGAGAACCGTTGTAGGGCATAAATGTGAATTGCATTATAATCTGTGCTGACAAGGGATCGGGGTAAGGGGATACCTGATTGGGAGTTGCAATAGTTCCTGCTTCCGTTCCATCGGTTTGCCAAAGTTTGGTTCCATACATATCGTCAGAAGCCCTGAAATAGAGTAAATTGTTGTATTCAGCAAACCCTTCCGGGAAGTTTGACCCAGGATTAAAGTCGATACCTCCTGTAGGGCTTGGATTAATCTCTTTTACGAGCTGAATCCCTGTAGATTCAGAGAAAGAATATAGCTCGTAGTTGCCAATTCCACCACCGGCAAATGTGTTGGCTGCTATGAAGTAAAGCTTCCCGTTATATACTTTAAGGTTAACGGGGTCTTTAATAGCAGAGGAAACAATAAAGGTTCCTGATTCAGTTCCATCGCTGCGCCATAAATTCATATTATCGTTGTCCACATTAGCTCTGAAATACAAAATTCCATCTAAAACAGTCAGGTAACGGGGATAACTTCCACTTCCATCTGTTCGTATATCTTTAACCAAATGGGTACCTGCATCTGTGCCATCTGTAACCCAGAGTTCTTTGCCATGAACACCATCATCTGTAGTAAAAAACATCTTTTCTCCACAAACAGTCAGGTATTGCGGTCCTTCTGTCGACGGTACGGGTGCTATATCTTTAAAAAGATGAGTTCCGGCCTCTGTTCCGTCAGTAACCCACAGCTCCTGGCCATGAGCACCCATCAGTTGTCCGCCATCATAAGCACTGAAATACAGTAACCCGTTAAACATACAATATTCAGAAGGTTGGCTGCCCTCATCCGGACGAATATCTTTTACCATATAGGTGCCCGATTCAGTGCCATCTGAACACCATAGCTCATAGTCATGATATCCGGCTGATGTCCTGCCATCGCATGCCGCGAAGTATACCTTATTGTTGTATGTAAATAACTGACCTGACTGACCATAATTTCCTAAACCGGACCATGTAGGATCAATATCTATTCCTATGTCTTTTACAAGGTAGGTTCCTGCTTCAGTGCCATCGGAAGCCCACAATTCAGCACCATGTATGCCATCATTTGCAATAAAAAAAAGCTTGTTATTACACTCAGCAAAATTACCCGACCACCCGGCTTCGCTTCCAGTTAATCCGGGATATATATCTTTAAGAAGGGTAGTTCCTGCATCTGTGCCATCTGAAACCCGCATTTCCGTCCCGTTAATATCATCTTCTGCACAAAAAAACAGCTTTCCATTAGCTACAGCCATCCAATTGTATATCGAACTGCTCCCGTCTCCCAGCCATACATCCTTTAGCACCTCCACTATCTGTCCCTGAGCTATCGGAGCTGAGAGCCCGAACAAAACCAAAAACACCAAGGGCAGAAGTGAATGCCCGAATCTTTTGTAATTAGTAATCATTTCATTTAAGTTTATTCGTCAAAAGGGTTTGATAATTAATGATTGCAAAAGTATAGACACACAGCAAGGTATCAATCCGTGCCGGTGCGCATTTTGACTTTAATTATCTATCAGTGCCAGCACTGATTACAACAAAGAACATGCAAAAGAACACGCCATATGAACCACTAATGACAAAATCGATATCATTTATATACATTTACTATACAGACATTTACACTTACACATTCAATTATGGATTTGAATTTCCTATCATCTGAAGCCGCGGTCGGGAATTCCAGGAAAAAGATAAGGTATATAGACCAACCAATCTGGTAAAAATCGGGGATATTAAATAATTTAACTTTGTCCTTACAATTATAGCGATGTAATCCTTTTATGAAGAAGAGCTCAGACCTATTGTTCTATACCCGGTTACAATACTGCAAATCAACAACTGATGTTGTGCTTCCCTGGCAAGGTGAAACATCTGGCAACAGTACAACACTTACCACTTCGTTTGAAAGAGATACGTTTTCTAATGTACATAAACAGCCTTCATACTTAATTCTCACCCTTTACATGAACCGATTAAACCTGATAGATTCATGTGTAATATGAAACTTATTCTCAATGTTTAGAACTTCATACAGGCTCTTTTCGAAATACCGTGAATACATTCTGATTCTCACGATAGTTTTTAGTCTCGCCTTGGTTATGAGGGTTATTCTCAATCATTTGGATACCCCTGCTGCTATTAACCCTGCTGAGTATCAAAATACGACAGTAATGGATAATCACATGGATTCTATTCTAAGTGTTGGCCGCAGGTTATTTTATATTAATACAGACAGCTCCAGAAAACTTGTGTTAAAATGTATGGCGACTTTACCAGAAGGGTCTCCCCAGATTAGAATGAAACTTTTAAACTTCATCGGAGCAACATATCAGGTTCAGGATAACTACGAGCAGGCCTTAAACTATTTTTACAGGGCGTTGCAATTGTCGCCTTCTCTGTCCGACAGCAGTTTAATGGTTACAATTTATAATAATATCGGCGATCTGAACCAACGTACAGGTAATTATAAAGCAGCTATTGGTTTTCTGCTTAAAGCACTTCGCCTGGACAATAATCAGGATCTATCGGTTAGCATTTTAAATAATATTGGTACCGTTTATCTCAGCCTCGAAGAATATGAAAAGGGTGAGGAGTATCTGAGAAAAGCTTACAGTATTTGTCTTGCTCAGAAAGATAGTGTAGCTCTGTCAACGATTCTCAACAACCTAAGTACAGTTTTTATAACGCGAAAAGAATCTGATTCGGCAATTAAATACCTCAGCCTTTCTAATACTATTGCTTTAAATACCAAAAATTTACTCGCCTATTGTCTGGTTTGTAACGCCTATGGCGACTTGTATTTTTCTATTGATGACGCTGAGAGGGCTATTACTAATTATGAAAAGGCAAGAAAAACTGCTATGGAAATAAACGATCCGTACCGCGAAGCATACGCTGTAATGGGTCTCGCCCGTATAATGCTCAGAAAAGTAGAGCCCGATAAAGCTTTGTTGTATGCTTTTGCTGCCCAGGCAGTGGCTAACCGTTTAAAAAATGAGGTATTACTCTATGAATGTAACCGGCTGTTTTCGGAAATTTATGAGCAAAATGGCAATTTTGCTCTCAGCCTCGCTTATTTTAAGGAGTATATCCTGTTAAAAGACCAGCACGTAAACCAAAGTTCACTGCGTCAGGTTTACAATCAGGAGATTACTATGCTTAATGAGGATAACCGGGTTAAACAACTTGAAATTGACAGAAAGAGCTTGATAATAAGCAGGAAAAACCTGCTCAGCTTTACAATTTCAATAATATTTATCCTTAGCCTTTTGGGCATTTTTTTCCTGTTCCGTAATTATAAGTACCGGCAAGCCGGAAAACTACATAACATAATTATCAGCCTGAACGAGAAAAAGTCAAGAGCTTCAAGTGAGGCAGAACTGCTTGAAAGAAAACGAATAGGCCGCGACCTGCATGATGGCCTGGGACAAATACTTTCTGTTACAAGGCTAAATATCAGTGCAATCAACCAACGCAACGACATGTCAAAGGAACGTCAGGCAGAATTGATTGAAGCCGCTATCAGCAGTATTGATAACGCGTTCGAGGAACTTCGTCAGATTTCTCATAACCTTGCTCCTTCAGTACTGACCCAAATAGGACTTGAAGGTGCTATCATTGAACTGGTAGCACGTGTAAATAAAAGCATGAAAATTAAAGCTGAATTTGAATCTTATGGAATTAAGGACAACCTCGACCAGTTAATCCAGAATACCTTATACAGGGCAGTTCAGGAACTTGTTAATAACGTGATTAAGCATGCCGGCGCTCAACATGTAGCTATTCAGTTGGTACAGAGCGATCATGATATTAACCTGATGGTAGAAGATGACGGAAACGGATTCGATCTGAATAGCAACCTTTCAGAATTAACAAGCGGCGGTATTAACAACCTTAAATCGAGAGTTGAGAACTTCCATGGAACACTCTTTATTGATAGTACGCCGAAAAGAGGTACCATTGTTACTGTAACAATTCCTTTAACCAACACGTGATGGAAAATAAGATTAGTGTTATGATAATTGATGACCATCAATTGATTATTGACGGAATCAGATCACTTCTCCAGGATGAACCTGACCTGGTGTTCGCCGGAGGTGCCAACAGCCTGCATCAGGCTCTTGAAATTATTGAAAAAAATGTAGTAGATGTTGCCTTGGTTGACATCAGCATGCCCGAGGTCTCAGGAATTGAAATCACAAAGAAAATTAAAGAGATCAGATCATCCATAAGTATAATCGCCCTGACGATGTATGAAGATATCCAGATGATTACACAGATGATAGAAGCCGGCGCCTCGGGTTACATTTTTAAACGAACAAGTATGAAAGAAGTAATAGAAGCTATCAGAACGGCTGCCCGTGGCGAAAAATACCTCAGCAACGCTGTTCAGGCTATCTTAATGGAAAGTATCAAGCTCAGGCATGAAAAACCCGAGTCTTTTGTCAGTCCGAAAGCAAAACTATCAGGTCGTGAATTAGAAATACTCAACCTGCTTGCCCAGGAAATGAGCAATGAAGAAATTGCCGGGAAACTATTCATTAGTGAGAGGACTGTCGAAACGCACCGGAGGAATATTTTCACCAAAACACAGACAAAATCTGTTGTGGGTCTTATAAAATTCGCGATGAAAGAAGGGCTGATATAAAACCTGACAGGGTGATCAGGGTGTCACCTGATCGACCACCTTACATGGTAATTCAGATTACTGATAATGTAACCTTCACAAATAACAGGCTAAAGGCAGGGGTTAATAAATTGAGACTTTACTGCCTTAACGGGTAACAGATCAAACAGTTCGCTTCTGTTTTATCCTATCCTGAAAAACTGCCAATACCTTACCAAATTGAATAAAACCAACAAACCTTAATAAATGGTTGACAATTTACTTTGCTCCGGATGCAATTCAAATTTTATATTTTTATCTGGTATCAAGCCTACCTTACAACAACTTTACCGCAATAGAGCAAGTCTGACTCACCGTTAAATAGTTTCCAGTAATATAACCCGCCCCGAAACTCTGGGACTATGATCGAGTTTTTATTTGTTGACACCTGCATAACCGACTCACCTTTATTGTTATACCATACCACGGTAAGTTGAATACGATCAATATTTCTCCATCTCAAATGTGCAGTATCAGACCGTACCTCCAGTTTATTGGGAGAATACACTTCAATAAATCCATCAGACCGCTCTCCTGTCAGTGAACGTTGACTAAGTTTTTCCAATTGTTGGTCAGGAGTATAGGAAGCAATTAAACCTTCAGATTCAGGTAAAGGACGGGTATTAATTATCAGGCTGTCGTTGTCTGAGTCCTGCCCGGATATTTCGGGTAATGAATGAGCTACCGTCTGACTATCGGTTATGGCTGTCATGCCAAAAGAAGTCTGATCAGGACTATATACGGTCTGATCCGAGGGTCGCTGCATTACAAATTTCCCAACTATAAAAAGCGTTACAACAGCTGCTGCTGCCCCCCATCTTACCCATACCGGGAAAAGAGGTCTGGCCTTCCTTTCAGCATTCACCTCAGGCAGACTGATAAGATCAGAAACGGCTAAAACCTCTGAAGCACATTTGTCGCAAATACGAAGATGCTCCCTGATTTCTTCAGGCAAACTTTCAAGCCCGTGGTCACGAATAGCCTCAGCACATTCGGCAACCTGCATCTCAGATAAACATGTTGACATTTCCTTCATCTTTTTGCCTTATCATTTTTAGTCAAAATACCGGATCTATCCATCTTTGTTGCATGTGGTAACCTTTCAAACAGTAACACCAATGTTTCACGTGTATGAAGTACCGATGCATCCTCGTTCAATTTAGCCAGAAGTCCTTCCATCTGCTTATTAAACCACATCCTTACAGCATCTGGTCTGATCTTCTTTTTTTCTACATTATTTATCACCGCAGCCATAACAGCATAGCGATCTCCCTTTGTTGTCTGCCCTCCTGACTGTAATTGATTCAGTATTCCGGCCTCATAACTACCTGTCCAGCAGTACACATCCTCAGGACTAATCACCATCTGGTAAAAGTAACGAGCCAACAACACCAATTTGGCTCCTTCAATGCCAGCCCGTTTAATCAATCCAAACAAAAGAGCCACCTCACTGGCGATAAAAGTTTCAATTTCTGCCTGATGATACCCCTTGTCTTCATTGGAAAGGCAGTCTTCATTATCACCAACAGCATACCAGTGGCGGCTTTCACTACGTATTACCTCGCAGCACATCCTGTTAAAAACTGCCGTGAGATATGTCGTAAGCGAAGCATTGCCTACGAAAGATTTCAGAATCTGATCCTGTTTCTTCAGGTATTTTTCAAGCACAGCCGATGTCACATCCTCCGAGTCACGCGGGGGTATAACTCCTCGTGCAACATATCGACCTGTAACCTTACGGGCAAGTTCGATTACCTGTTCAACATTCAAAGAGTCTGCTAATTGGTTGCTATTTTGTTCCAATTCTGAAAAGTTTCTGCAAAAAAAAAGCTTTTTTCCGGCATTTCCACTATCACGGCGTCCCCGACCCCTACCAGCTATGTGATCGATTAACTCGTTTCTAACACCTCTAATCTGTCTTTTGCCAAAATTCCCGGAAAGAATTCGTTGCCAAAACAAATTACATATCACGCAACAACGAATTGCATATTAAATATTTAACACTAAATCACCTCATGTGGAACCGGCCTCCCATCAAATTCCTTTTCTTCAGATTTATTATATCATTAAAACCAAAATCAGTTTTCATCCGGTCTCCCTTCGATATTGATTCGAATAAAAACGAAAGCACTACGAAGCTGCTTCGAAGCTACTTCGAAGGAACACTATATCTGACCCCTGTAAATCAATAAATTGATAGTTTGTGGTTTGTGGTAGAATAGTGTGGTTTTTTGGAGTATTTTGACACCATTCTCCCTCAATTACACCGATTAATTTCTTACAAAACAGGAAGCATCTGCAAATGAATAGCCCGGGCGAGCTTAGATTACTCGACATCTTCAGTAAAAATTGATAGCTCCGTAAAATATTAGGACTCAAAACTTCCGCAAAAATTTGCAGATGAAGACATTGAAACCATTTTCAATTATCCGGGGCGAGTCACATTACTAAAAACAATCGGGTTAACAGAAATAACCTGATCAGGCCTCACTATTTAACTGAATACCATTTCATTATCTGCTAGTTACAATACATTACGGACGATAGTTTTCTCCTGCTTTAAGCTCATTTCCCGAATAGCATCCCTTCGAAAGGAGTCTTATATTTTGTACTTTTGCAGCCTATGGCTGTTTGTTGTCCGGAAAGTCAAAAACCGATTATTCACTGCGGCCCCATCTAATGACGCCTCTTCTGAGGGATCAACGACCAGAAACATGAATAAAGTCACCCGGACTCTCATTGTCCTTATCCTTATTACCCAGGCCATTCAGGCTCAGCGTATCGATAAAACCCGATATTGGAAAGCACCTGCCGATACATTGGCTCGCAGCGCCATAAAAGGGATTCCGCTGTCTGCTTCCGACAAATTCTACGATTCTGTATGCACAAGGATGATCAACCGTATTAATCTGCACCAGTTTCAGGAGGAGTCCATTTCAAACATCGTAATTCTTGCCGGGAAGCTGAATACCGAACACAGGCTTGACCTTGAGGACGATATACTGAACAGGACAATTTTTGCTGCCCGGCAGCAAGGCGACACGCTTAATTTTGCCTTTTCGCAACTTTTTTCTTGTCGTGCTACCCTGTTGAGGGATCAGATGAAAATGAAGGAAGCCATTGGACCGGCGATACACGAAGTATTAATTCTCGAATCGATCGATACCCTTCATCCGGTGCTATTGGATGCCTATACCAACCTGATGACCAATTATTTTGTACTGAGGCAAACAGAACCCGGTTTGGAGATAGCATCAAAAATTCTTGCGCTTGCCAAACGTACCGGTTATTCTTACTACGAGATTAACACCTACCGGTTGATGGGAGATATCCTGAAATTCTATCAACCACCATTGGGTCTTGAATGTATGCGGTTCGCCGACTGGCTAAAACAGCATAAGCCAACAGAAGGCTTTGCTGATGATCCGTATTACTGTATCAGCATGGGCTCAGCATGGGTTGCGAACGACCGTCCTGACAGTGCTCTCCGCTGGTTTAAGCGTGGATTGGAACTGACAGAAAAATTCCCTGATGATAAAAGCCAGCCGAAAGGTTACCTCTATTATTATACAGGTGTTTGTTACAAGAATATGCTGATTTACGACAAAGCAGCTGAATATATCGATTCATCGTTGAATTTTGATGTGACGTTGAAAGCAGTAAACCGTGGTAGTTATTACCGCTTACTGCACATGAAAGGAAAGTTGCTCAATCAGCTGGGGAGATTCGATACAGCACTGGTTATCAACAGTGAAGTAATGGAAAATACTTCTCCCGAAATCGCCTCCTTCTATTCAAATGCAGTTGAACAATACAGTCGGAGCCTGCTGGGTTCCAACCTACCTGAAGAGGCACTTGAGCAGGTACACCGGCAAATATGCCGGATGACCTATTGTTCTGATACAACTGATATGCTTTCAATACCTGATTATGGTCATCAGTCACCACTGCGGTCGGAATTACGTGAACTGAGTTTTATAATCGGGCTTAAAAGTGAAATATTGGCGGCCCTCTACCAAAAGACGAAACAGGCGCGCTATCTCGATGCCATTATCGACAATATGCGATACCTGTTAACCATGATCGATACAGAGGCCGGAGTTGCACAAACTCCTGACGGGTTGGCTGATCTTGCCCGGCGATACCGTTTATTTACCGATCATCTGGTCGATTTCTTCGCTGGTCAGCCTGCTGCGATCAGCAACCCCATTCTTGGAAAAATTTATCCGCTCATAGCCCGTTCCCAATCGTATTCGGTTATCTGCCGGAGTTATTCACTTGGCAGTGCCGGGAATGCTACCTTTGATAAAGAAACAATGAAGCTTAACCGGATATACGAGACATTATTAAATCTGAATTCGGGGAACCAACCTGAAACATATCGCCGGTTAAAGGAAGAAGAAATAGAATTGCTTATTGACCGTTACCAGCAATCATTAAAAAAGGATGAAGCTTCTGCCCGGTTGCTTATACCCCAGATGCTCCTTTCAGAAAACACCCGGCCGGAGCAGGGGATAGAGCCAGGTGAGGTACTCTACGACTTTTACACCACCTCGAAATTTATTGTCCGGTTTACCATTACTTCAGACAAATTCAAAGCTTTGTTTCAGCCTCTTCCCTCTGATTTCGATGAGATGTGTACAATATTTACCAGGGCTGTCAAATCGGGTGATACTGAACAAACGATGCGCTATGCAAAACTAATGGGGGCACTTCTTTTCCATCGTGAGAAAGAATTGAAAAACAAGAAAAGGATAACGATTATTCCTGATGAAAAGCTTTATTATATTCCATTTGAGCTGATTTCTTACCCTGGGAACCGGAAAATGATTACCGAAAACCATCAGATTGCCTACCGATACACATCTCATCTCTACAAGTTACCATCCAGCAAACCCCTGCTCGGACCCCTTGTCGCGTTTGCACCAATGTCAGACGCCGGTACTACCCCATTGGTGTCAACAGGTATAAGAAGTGATGAAATTGACGACCAGACCATAATAAACAGAGAAGCAGGGTCATTTGCATCATTACCCTATTCTTTGGCAGAAGTTGAGGAGGTTGCCGGTTTGTTCAGTAAGCAGGGAATCAGTGCAACAGTTTTTGCAGGATCTGAAGCAGGAAAAACAGCATTTAAACAAACACTAGAGGGTGCGACTATCGTTCATATAGCCACCCATGGACTGGTTAACAGCACAAACCCTGATAAATCAGGACTGATGTTTGCCGCCGATTCTACAGGGAAAAGTGATGCGATGCTTTATATGGGAGAAATGTACGGGTTGAATGCAAATCCTTCGCTGATTGTGCTGAGTGCTTGTAAAACCGGTGTTGGCAAGCTGGAACGTGGTGACGGTATCATGGCGCTTCCCAGGGGATTGCTTGTTGCCGGGGCACAGAATGTAGTTGCTTCGCTATGGAATGTGAACGATATGGCAACCAAGCAACTAATGGTTTCGTTCTATCGGAATATTCTTCACGGAGATGATTATCCCACAGCATTGCAGAAATCAAAAATGGAATGCCGGGCCAAAGGCTTCCTTCCAATCGATTGGGCCGGGTTCATTCTTATTGAACGATAATTCACAACACTAACCTTACGGTGCGGAGAATGACCCTGATAAAAAAAACGCCCCGGCTACAAGGCTCGGGGGCGTTCTGTCAAAACCAATCTGAATCACAGATTATTTTTTCTTTACCTTCCACCAGGTACCTAACATTCCCTTTAATTTCATCGTCCGTTTATCTGGCGAAACTTCACTTATGGTAAAACTAAGCGATGAAAGGGTCAGTTTATTACCTGACACTTTCCAGCCACCACTTGTTTTCTTGGAATCTTTTCCTGTGATCTGGTCACGCTGTACCATGACCCCCGTCTTATTGGCATCGAATTCAAAACGGGAATAAGTGGTATGATTTACTTTACGTACTTTCCCTGATCCCATATATTCTTCTTCAACTATCCAGGTCCCATTGATCCATGCAGACTCATCAACAGCAGGTGCAGCAGCAGGAGCAGATTTGGAGGCAATACCCGGTATCGACTGATTACCAGAAGATGATGAAGCAGGCGTTTTTGGTGCAGTAGCTGCTACTGTTGAAGCAGTTGTTTTATTTTCAACAACCGGAGCAGGAGGCGGAGTCATATCGGTTAAAGAGCCATCATTTTTCAGCCTGAACTGTTTTCCGTCTTTTACCACGTTTGCTGTTGCTACGTTCCCAATCCCGGTAAAACCGTCGGCATTATCAAATTCCGGTTCTTTGAACCATGATCCGTCGGGGCGGATGTATCCCCATTTATCACCTACCTTGACTGCACAAAATGAGCATTTAAACCCATCCGGGTGAATAACATCATAAGCAGGTTTAATCACCTCGACTCCCGACGTATTGATAAATCCCCACTTTCCATCTTTTCTTACAGCCACTTTATTATCACGGATAAATTTCTTGCCTGAACCAAAACCATAGAAACCATCCATTCCCTCATATTTACCTGAAATTGGTTTCATATTCTCACCATAGAGGCGCCAGTCATCCGCAAAGCCAATCACATATATCCCCTGCTCATAACTGATTAGTTCTGCTTTCATTTCAAAAGCAATCTCTCCCGTATTTTTAACAATACCAAAAGAGCCATCTTGCTTTACTATAGCTAATCCATTACGTTCAAAACGTAAACGTTCCTGAAATTTAGGTTCGAAAAGCGTTTTACCGTTACGGTTAATCAAACCCCATTTCCCTGAAGCCTCAACATCAGCATTTCCTTCCTTGTCGAAGGATGAAATACGATCAAAAACCGGCTCAAATAATATTTGGCCACTGTTGGAAATAAGACCATACTTGTCGTTTTCTTTAACCTCGGCTACTCCCTCCGAAAACTTGTCAATCTTATCAAAACGGGGTTCAAACAGTACTTTCCCGTCAGTAGTTATCAAGCCTTTTTTATCATCAATTTCAACCTGTGCAAAGCCATCTTTAAACCTGTCGATGTCATCGAACCTTGGTTCCAGGATTACCTTACCGGTAGCGTCAATCAGGCCCCGTTTCTTCGAACTGTATATTACGCCAAAACCATCCTTGATCTTATCCACATCATCGTAAACAGGCTGTACTATCCATTCCCCTTCCCCGTTAACATAGCCGTACTTTTTTGTGGCCTTGTCTTTCTGAGGTTTCAGATTCTGGGCACTTACCGTAATGGTGGCAAGAGCCACAATCCAAATCAATATTGTTTGTTTCATTAATCAGGTTAATTATCGTTAGTAATACGGAAAAACCGGCACATCTGCCCTAAAACAGATGCACCGGAAAAATCTGTTAATAATTATTCAAAACTTAGTAACTGGCCTTTACGCGGACCATCTGCATATTCAAGCACAAACTTCTGTGAATCACTGTTGTTACGATCGTATGACTGAAGTTTTGTACCGTTCTGGTAAATATTGCCACCTTTGATATCGATAGCCTTGCCTGTATAAACATTCTCGAACATTACCGTGTTTTTATCAACGATGATCAGACGCCACTGCTGCCATTCCGGAACCCCTCCGTCAAGTGTCCATGTCTGTATTTCAGCACCATTATCCTTTTTCATCCTGAACTTCTTACCCGTCTTTTGCTGGAGCTTCTCCTTAGCATTCAGACCAGTCTTTCCACTAACATCAACAACATAACCTGCCTTGTTTTTTATAGCAAAGTTTTGCGATCCGTTGATTGAAGGGAAAATGAAAGTCCTTTCGTAAGGATCTTCATCCATCTGCCAGATTTGAAACTGAATGTCCTTGTTGGCAGTCTGTGGATGATGACCAGGCAAATCCCAGTATTGAACAGCATTGGCTGCTACCCTGATATAAAAATAGTTTGAACTGATCTCATCCCGCCAGTTTTGAGCGTCAGCAGTAGTTGAAGCTGCCAGAATCAACAACATTACAAAAGCAAAGAACTTATTCATGGTGTTTGTATTAGTTAAACAATCAGATTAATTTATCTCAACAATTTTTGTTTCATAAGTATAAGTCGAATTGAAATCGCCAAACGCTGTCGGGGTGGATATTGTTAGCGGGTACCCGGCACTGTTGGTTGTGTATATAATGTCTCCATACTCTCCGGCATCTGCCTGCATATTGGTTGAAGTAACAGCCAACAGAGTTCCGGCATAACGTTCATTAAGAGGGTTTTTAACGGTTGTGTTAAAAAGTATGTTCTTAACTTCAACAATATCAGAACCGTTGTATGTAGTCATTTTTGTCCGATTACCATTTACCCACTCATAGGCAGCGTAAACAGTTGTATTTATATCCTGTTCGCGAATAGCCTTACCATCAGCATTCAGATTGAATTGCACGGTACTCCATTCGCCGGTAGAAGCAGACCATGTTTTTTCAAGAATTGCCATCTCCCGGTATTCATATGTCTTGTAATCATCTCCGTTCTTGGTAATAATCTCTATACGGCCTGAAGCATCATAGCTATAGTTAAAAGTATCGGCTACTGAACCCCATGAACTGATAGTCTGTGTGAGTTGCAGGTTGTTGTTATAAACCATGTAATCCGAGAAAGTGCCCCATGCTTCATTATTAGTAATTAATGACTTTACCAGATAAACGGTCTTAGTCTCTTTCTGGGGTTCGGTTTCATCATCCTTACTGCAAGAGGTGATTACACAAGTAACCAGCAATAAAGCCGGTAGAAGAAGGTGTCTGATTTTCATTTTCTTATTATAGTTTGTAGGTTTTACCTTTAATGGTTGCATCAATTGAACCATTTTGAAACTATTTCTGAAAAAAATTTGACCTGATTTAAGAATCCGTTTGCAAAACCCACATATTTAAAACGATAAAACTTCTTTCATCGCGACATTTTATCGTAATCAGGATAACGGCAAGTCTACCCTTCCCTCCCGGTCAGTGGCATTAATAACAGTCTGGCCTGTTTAATCAATCAAAACCCCACGTATTTACACGTCTGTACATTATTCCTATCTTTGGCCTCTGAATTTTAACATAAATCCTGAATCACCCATGAAGAATAAATTCTTGACAGGTCTGGCAGCCAGCATACTTGCACTGAGCATTCCAGCTGCAAACGCCTGCACAAACTACCTCATTACCAAAGGGGCATCGACTGATGGAAGTACGATGATTAGTTATGCTGCCGATTCCCATGTACTATACGGCGAACTCTATCACTGGCCGGCTGCTAAATGGCCTGCCGGTTCAATGCTCGAAATATACGAGTGGGACACGGGAAAACATCTTGGTCAGATTAAACAAGCCGAACAAACCTATAATGTTATTGGTAACATTAACGAATATCAGGTATCTGTTGGCGAAACAACATATACCGGACTGGAGATGCTGGGGGAACAACCTGGTGCGATTATGGACTATGGTAGTCTGATTTATATCTCGCTGCAAAGATCGAAAACAGCACGTGAGGCCATAAAAGTGATTGCCGAGCTCATGGCTGAGTATGGTTACTACTCTACTGGCGAATCATTCTCTATTGCCGATCCCAATGAAGTATGGATTATGGAGATTATTGGTAAAGGAAAGTCTATTAAAGTAGATATGAAGCTACTGAAAAGCTATCCCGCTGAAGTGCGAAAGGCTATAAAAAAGCTTGAAGGCAAGACCTATTTTACTGATGCTGACTTTACCAAAGCTGTTACCGAAGTTGCCGGAGAGCCTTTTGCAAAACAACATTGCGAAGCCCTCATCCAAACCTTGCAGAAAGGTGAAAAAGGAGGCGTTTGGGTTGCCCGCATGATCCCCGACGGCATGGTATCTGGTCATGCCAATCAGGCAAGAATCACAACCTTCCCTCTCGATAATAA
The DNA here is from genome assembly GCA_003250395.1 of Bacteroidota bacterium. Lineage (GTDB taxonomy): Bacteria > Bacteroidota > Bacteroidia > Bacteroidales > TTA-H9 > GWE2-42-24. The sequence continues at coordinate 32,472 of QKGM01000004.1, forward strand.
TAAAAGCTCTCTCAGCTCCAAAAATCTTGGCGACATATTTAATAAAGGGATAACAACAGTTTATGCAGAAGATGTAATAAGCTTTGCCCGCTCACGCGGACTCGTGAAAGAGGGAGTTAAAGATGAAGAATTCAGTTTCAGCGATACCTATGCCCCTGTTGAATTCGGTGCAGCCCGTTTCAGCGAAATCCGCGTTTGGAGTATGTTCAACAAAGTAAACTCGGGGATGAAACAGTATTGGGAATACGTGAAAGGAGATATCAGGCACGATGCACGTACAGGTTATGCGAATAATCGTATGCCGCTTTGGATTCAGCCAGAACGAAAGGTAAGTCCCCGTGATATGATGGAGTTCATGCGTGATCACCTTGAGAATACAGAACTCGATATGAGTAAAGATTTTGGTGCAGGTCCGTTCGGTAATCCATACCGCTGGCGTCCATTGACTTTTAAAGTTGATGGCGTTGAATACCTTAACGAACGCGCTACCGCTACGCAACAGACAGGCTTCTCTTTTGTATCACAGATGCGTTCTTGGCTTCCCAACGAAATTGGCGGGATTCATTGGTTCAGTGTCGATGATGCTGCCTCTGCCGTTTATTTCCCAATGTACTCATCTTCTACTGCCACTCCAAAACTTTGGTCTGCCGGATTTGGTTCCATGATGGAATTTAATGGCGACGCAGCTTTCTGGGTATTCAACCAGGTAAGTAACCTTGCCTATACCAGATATAATGTAATTCATCCTGAGATCAGCAGGAAGATTGATCAATATGAAGAGGGGTATCTGAAACATATCTCCGACGTTGATGCAAAAGCCCAGGCTCTCTATAAAACGAATCCTGAAGCTGCGGTTAAGTATCTTACCGATTTCTCATGTAAAACAGGAGACGATCTCGCCCGCGACTGGAAAGCTTTTTACGGCTACCTGTTTACCCGGTTTATGGATGGAAATATTAAACAGAAAGACGGTAACAACAGAAATCCTAAGGTTTCCCAACCAGGATATGGCGAAGAATGGAATCGCAGATTGATCAGGGAAACCGGAGATAAGTTGAAGTATCACGGAAGTTCACACTAAGCTCCTTCTTTTCTAGTGTATTAAAAAGGCCGGTCTCCCGGCCTTTTTAATATAAAGCTGGCATTTCGGTATTGTACTATAGTACCAAAATAGTCTGACTCGTCCTGATTTTGGAATAATAAACGTACCCATTGTTTTACCCACACAATCTATCTAGCATTAAAATACTGTTAATCTGTATACTAAAAACATAAAAGTACTTTTGGCATGATTTTTTATTAGGTCTTGGAAATCTTACTTACTATGAAAAAGTTTATCTTATTTGGTTTTATACTTGCAGCCGGGCTTACAGCCTGCCGTAAAGACGCAGAGGAAGTGAATCCTGCTCCTTTGTCTGAAAACAAAACAATTAATGATTTAAAAGTCAGCGCATCATTCAACTTTAATACCGATGTATTAGCTTCTGTCGATCTGGTAGCACTGGCAAACGACGGACAACCGCTCAAAGGGGTAAAATTCAGCCTCTATACAGATTATCCTGATAACGGAGGAAAGTTGATGGTAACTGGCGTAACCGGAAATGACGGCAGGCTTATTGCCAACTATCCCATTCCGGCTTACCTCGAAAATGTGGTTGTAATTACTCCCTATATTGGCCTACCACACGATGTACAGATTCCGGTTCTTGATGGAAGAGTAGCCTATACATTTGGGGGAATAACCCAGGTCTTGAAATCATCAGGAATTGGGGTTTTCAAAGCTGCAATGGTTAATTTCTATTATATGGGAACCTACAATTATTTAGGTGTTCCTAATTATCTCGAGGCACCCAACGAAGTAATTGACCCGGTGTTCCTGGCCGATATCAATAATTCTTTTCCGGAAGGAGTTCAAATGAACGCTGAATACCTGCTTCTGAGCAATGAGCACGACTTTAAGCTTACCGAAGCCTGTGATGTCTGGGTTGTTTTTGTCAGTGAAGGTGCAGGTTACAGAAATACTCTGGGATATTATACCTATGATCTGAATAATCCTCCCCAATCACCTGCTGATATCGATTCTGCCTTTTTTATTTTTCCGAATGTATCAGCAACAGGAAGCAGCGGTGGACTGAATACGGGTAACAAGGTTTATCTGGGTCAGTTTCCCGGTGGAACAGGTATCGGGTTTTTCCTGAAATCTGATGCATGGAGAAATAATGGCACCGTGGGTAATGGTTATTACACCTTTTACAGTGATCCTGACCTGAATCCTGAGACGGTTGCAAGCAAGAGGAAGCATAATGTTGTACTGGTTGATTATGCCCGCGATTTGTTCCTTATGGGTTTTGAAGACCTTCACAGGCAATTACAGGGCAGCGATGAAGATTTCAACGATGCAATATTCCTGGTAAAAGCTAACCCAATTGAAAACGTTGAGACTGGTGGTTTCCCGGTTCCTGATTATACAGGTAACGATTCCGATGGTGATGGTATCCCTGACAATCTGGATGACTATCCTACTGATCCCGCACGTGCTTTCAACAACTACTATCCCTCACAGGGTCAATACGGAACCCTGGCATTTGAAGATCTTTGGCCGGCAAAAGGCGACTATGACTTTAATGATGTAGTGGTAGATTATAACATTAACCAGATTACCAACGCCGACAACAAGGTTGTAGAAGTAAAACCGACATTCATTCTCAGAGCTACCGGTGCTACCTACAGAAACGGTTTTGGATTTGAGCTCAATATCTCCCCCAATCAAATCGCCAGTATTACAGGCCAACATATCACAGGTAATTATATCAGTCAGAATGCCAACGGAACAGAATCAGGGCAATCAAAAGCAACCGTGATGGTATTTGACGATGCTTTTACCGTGTTACAATATCCCGGATCGGGAGAAGGGATCAATACTACACCAGGCGGCCCAACAGTTGAACCAGTAACTTTAACCCTTGACATCAATCTTAGTCAACCTGTTACTGCTGAGGCTTTTGGTTATCCTCCCTATAACGCATTCATCATCTCAAATAAAATCAGGGGGCGTGAGGTACACTTACCCAATCAGCCACCAACTTCATTGGCCGATCCTTCTTTATTTGGTACAAGCGACGATAATAGTAACGTCTCTCAGGGTCGGTACTACAAAACAATAAACAATCTTCCCTGGGCCATCAATGTGATTGAATCCTTCGATTACCCGACTGAATCAACTCAAATTACCGATGCTCATCTGAAATTCGCAACGTGGGCTGAGAGCTCAGGCTCCCAATATGCCGACTGGTTCCAGGATAAAGCCGGCTACAGGAATACAGCAAACATCTATTGATAGATCAGTTGCACAACTTCGGTATAGCAATTGCATCTGCCTTACGATGCTTTTCATAATAATCAGATTTTCTATTGAGACCTGCCCTACCCTGCAGGTCTCTTTTTTTCCGGCTATTCCATGATTATCTTAAAACCCCCTTTGCCTGACCCTTTTAACTTGCCCGGTCAGTATAACTTATACTTAAGTATTGGGTTCAATCCTACAGATTGCTGATTTACCAATACTTTAATGATGTTATGCTTCCTCAGATTTTCTTTTGTCTTGCCAGTATAATGAAATATATAAGACTCGAGATGAGAAAAATAATGTTCACTGTTCTGGCAAAAGGGGGGGCGCCTTCAGGATAAATCTGACCAATTAAAACCACTGAATTAAGAATAATCAGTACAATCAATAATGCTTTTTTACTTCGTATCATAGCAATCAGCCTATTAGTTTAATAGTTTACCAAATAAAAGAAGTGACAAATAAAATCGTGACGACCATTCTAACGTTAAATATACAATAGTAATACATGATGAGGTTCGGACTGTTTTAAAATGTTGAAGTTGTCATTTTCACTCCTTACCGCTTCCAAAATTCCAGTTCAACAAAGGCAGCTTTCTTTTCTGATTTACATTCCAAAGGCCGATTTGCAAACCACTAAAATTTTCTGATCTGTTGAAAGCCCCAATTTGAACCCCTTTCATCTCCTTTGCATTATTACCAAGAAGGCCGATCTGAATCCCTCTTGTTTTAAATCCATGATTACCAAAGCCAAGTTGCAGCCCCTTCAAATAATATGCATCATTTAACAAGGACATCATTACTCCGTTATGGCATTGAGTAAAATTCATAAAAACAGACAACGATACACCATTTACCTGAGAATTCAACTGACCGATAATACCAGCGGTAAGCCCATTTGTCAAACAATGGCATGCGGTTCCTGAGGTTGATAAGTTAAGCCCATTTACTATCTCCGAAAAAGGGTTCTTTTTGAGCAAATTGAATGCACTATCAGTCTCAACTACCGGGCTTCTGGGAGCCAAAGGTATTCCTATTCCTATACCAATTAATTCATACTTTATCCCGTTTGTATGTGTAAATCTTGGTTTACTATTATAGTAAAGAGACCAAAGTCCAACTGAAATTCCATTAATATTTGCCCTCTCGGCATGAAAACTCCAAATCGGAAAATAGCTCCTTCTACTTTCAACCTGCCCTCTTAAACTACTTGTTAACAGGCATAAAGTTAACACTGTTATGGAATAATATCTCATTGATTCAAGGTTATATAGTTCAAACCGTCATTTTCTTCTGATATTATTGCTAATCATCAATTTTTGCATTTAGGGGAGTTCAATACCCGCGCGCTATTATGATTTAAAATATTCTCGCAACCAACACTGATAATTTAAAACGGGGACAAGGGATATATATCATTCGTAAAAGCACCAAGCATCAAAGAGTAAAAACAAGTACACAGCAATTAACTGACCTATGACTTACTCATAAATATCAATTTCAAGTTTGGGTTTCAGTATATTTAACATAAAGTCCTGAAATGAGATACCAGAATTAAAAAACGCACCGATAGGGAGTAAAATCAGCAGAAGTTATCACCAAGTTATTAACATAAATTGGTCATTTTTATGCTATTGACTTTTTGCCGTGTACTAAAATCCGTTGCACAAATTTATATTTAAGTTGAATGAGATAAAGTCTTTCTGATTTCATTTTAACATTCAACATAATACAGGTGAACTTACCTGCACAAATACACAGCCGTCCATAACTACTGAAGATTTAATACTGAACATTGGATTCTCAACTTAACAAACATTTCGTAATCTTAACCCTGTTACATGAAAAGTTTTCATAACTGAAGAAGCCACACAAACAACAGTTTATCAGCAAATTACGATTAAGTTCAATTCGATTCACACATACCATACTGGTCGATAGTCTTTCTCTGGTTTTGAGCAACTGAAAAACTCAGTTTTGTCCAGTAAGTCCCTTCAGTGCTTTTGAGTTCAATTCCATCCTCTGTCTCTGTTATGGTAAAAAGGAAATCTGCAAGTTTTAAGTCTTTGTCTGAAGAAGCTGATGTCAACTCCGTCATTCCATATTCATCTATTGCCTGAGGCTTGTCATTTCTAATAGTGAACGATAATTCAGACCAGGCACTACCCTTAATGCTTTTTAGTTTTATACCACTGTCGGTCTTCTCTATAACAATTTTGAAATCCTTTAAGCCTGTCGATTCTCTTTCCTGAGCCACAACTTCTACACCTAACATTATTATAAATAAACCAACTAATAGTTTCGCAGTCAGTTCATTAAAATCCAACTTCATTTTCATTTGTATTGTTTAAATTAGCTAAGATTGTTTCTATTTTTTATAAATTCTGGTCTGACTGAACAACCTGAACGTAAACAGGTATGTAAATATCGGAGATTTAATTCTAATTCATTCTAAAATACACACAGAAATAATGCTTCATTTATTTCATCGCCGATGGAAGACACTCAATTTCAGTTTATTGTTCCCTGAAAAACTTTCCTGCTTAATTTTCCGGTTATTCATTCATATCGCGGAAAAACTGTCAGATTGCAAAACAGTAAGTGTATAGCCTCATTTCTTTTCATGCGTCCCGGAATCAGTAAATCAACTTTGATTTACCTGTTAAACAGTATTGTACTCTTCCACTACCTGAGTTGGTCATGAAAACCAATGCCCATCGAAGAGGTAATTACCGGCAACTATCATCATCGGGAAGCTGAATCCACCTGAAAGTATCCTCCTGCTAAATTCAGATTCTATGAAAAATACATTGCAAAGTCCAGATCAAAACATCGCGACCTGAATATTTACTTTCCCGAAGGTTGGTTTCCTATCTTATTCAATAAAAGTGAAAGCACTAATCTTCAGGCTCCCAAAGTTCAATCTTGTTGCCTTCGGCATCCATAATATGTACAAATTTCCCGATACCTTCATACATCATTATGCTATCCAGAATGGTTACTCCATCTTTCAGGAGTTGATTAACAAACCCTTCAATATTCTGAACCTGATAATTAATCATGAAGTCCTTTTTCGAGGGGGAAAAATACTCATCTCCCCTGCTGAACGGTTTCCACTGAAGCGAATTTATCTTATCAGGATTTTCAAGACTTCTGGATTCGAAACCAGAGGATCCCCAGTCATTGATCTTGATTCCCAGATGTTTTTTGTACCATTCCTTCGTGTCGGTAAGATTATCACAGTAAAAGAAAATACCACCTATACCTGTCACCTTTGGTGTTATGGTGTCGGATGGTAAAGATGGGTTCTCATTCTGATTTTTATTTTCTGCCATACTATTTGTTTTTTCAGTCTTGTAATTACAACTTATCAAAACTGTGGTCATCAATACTATTTTTACAATATTCCTCATTTACTATATTTTATACATGATCCGATAGCTTAACTTTCAATCGACCTCTCAATTCGTCAAAATCACCACAAACTTACTTCTTTTCCTTCATCGCGTTAAAACTTTACTGTTAATTTTCGCATTGCCTTTATATCTGTCAAAGGCACCTTTAACCGAACAGCTTTTGTACATGTCAGATATGTTCAATCTACCGTCGGCAAAATTGTATTAGCATCAATGTCGCTGAGTTAGTGCTGAATCAAAATGGAAAATTCTCTCTCGACAAATATGAACTTAGTATTAAAATGCAGAGATAATGCCTGATATCCTTTTACAGGGTTGCAGGACTGCTATCTTCCTGACACTATCACCCCGTTAAAATCAAACAGCACAACCAAAAAGGCAAACTATTTATGGTATGGCTTAACTATATTTCTAAAAGCAACGCCATTATCCATAGGACCTTGATGAGTGTTGCTAATTCCTGCCACGTATTCAATGATTCAGTCATTACTCAAGGTAATTGTATAGCTACCTTCTTTATATATATCAATAATGAACCGACATTGTTTTCTGGTATCGCTGACTAATATGGTATAACTTATCTCGCAGTGAAGCGGACAGAAATATTGAAATATGCTGAACTTCTTCCCTGATTGAATAATTTGACCTGAAGAAATATCTATTTTCAAATCGGTGGGAGCAAAATCCGAAAATGCACTTTTAATAGAAAAAGTAATCATCTTATCAAGCTCACTAATTGACTCATTTTTCTTCACATCATAATTCATAATGCCCGATACAGATGAAACTCTATACGCAATATCAGGGTCTGTTGCACCAACGTATTCATCTTTCTCCCAATATCCTTTCAACGTATACTTTTTCCCTTCCAATGTATATTCAAATTTTCCTTTCCCGTTTTTTTGTCCATTACTCCACGACCCCTGAAATGTATCACCATTTTTATAAATGTATTTTCCTTTCCCGTCGGGCAACCCGTCTTTAAAAGTTCCTACATAGGTGTCTTCTCCGATTGATTTACCCTTTCCGTTTGCTAAACCGTTTACACATTTCCCCGTATATATCCCTGAAATTTTCTCAAGCAGTACTTGACAGGAGTCTGTCTGAGCATTGATACTTAAGGAAAAAACTACGATAATTAATGTTAAGGAAAGATTCTTCATAATTTCAGTTATAAGGTGAATTGACTGTATCAGGTAAAAAGCAAAGATATGAGGATTTATAAAATAAAAAATTGTAAAGCTGGAAGAAACAGATTGCTGTAACACGCTGTAATGAGTTTAATATCATACAGCGATTCAAGGGTAACCTCCGCAATAAAGATAGAATTTTGGAAAATTTCTTATGCTATCTGTCAGCAAATTACTTATTACCATTTTCCCGCTTTCCTTTTAATTACAATATAACACCCCATTGGATATCAATACCGGCAGAATCTTCTAAAATTATCATGTAGCCGATTGGGCGGGTTGTTGACAATGCCGCTTCATAGACGTTGTAATTCTACATCGTTTCGGAAAATAGAATCATGAAAACGTGGCCATCCTACTAAATCATAAAATATCTCCACAACAACTGCGGCTACCGCCCATTCAAAGTGGGTTATAACAACCCCCCGACGATCAGGGTAACCATTTCCGCCACGCATTGATTATCTGTTTCCGTCATGGGTTCAGGGGATCTGGTTCCATATATAACATTACCAAAATGAAAGGAGCTGCCTGGTGATAAAAACTCCGGTTCGCCGGAATATTTCCAGAATCGTCTTTAAGAAAATAATAAATCTCTTATCTTTGATCGGGTAAATGGACTAATCTGAAATAACCAGTTTACAGCATCAAATCTGACATAACATGAGAAAAACACATCTTATCAAACGCTTAGGTGTAATTATAGCTGTTTGTTCCTCTCTTTTCATGCTCACTTCCCCTGCCCAGGCACAAACAGAATGGGCTCCGGTGGGTGCTACATGGTACTTCAACAGACCAAGCTTTTCTTCGAGTGGCAGCTACGTTTTATTTGAGTCGATCAAAGATTCGGTGATCAATGGTAAGGATGTGAGCGTGATAAAGGTAACAATAAACGGTGTAACACCTGTGAGCCATGAATATATTCACCAGCATGGTGACAGCGTGTTCTATTTCAATTCACACAACAATGCCTTTTACTTACTGTACAACTTCTCGGCCGTTCCCGGTGATACGATTGTAGTACATGACAGTTACACGAAACTTACTCCAGCATTCTTTCATGGGGAGGATAGTATCGATGGCTTCATTTACAGAGTTCTGGAGGTTGATTCGGTTTTTATTTCCGACCGATGGGTTAAAAGACAAAAAGTCGAGTCTTTCCCCACAGCCTGGGGGTTCACGGAATTTGGTGCCGATGCATACATTCTGAATGGTATCGGCAGCCAGTTGTATTTCTTTGGCTTAACAACATTTATAATGCCAAAGTTTTATCCATCCTTGCTTCGCTGTTACGATGAACCCGGCTTTAGCTTTATCAATCCCGCATGGAATCATGAGTGCGACTTTATCGCGGCAACCGGGAATGACCCAAAAGAGGCTGATTGCAGTGTTTACCCTAACCCTGTTGACGATATCGCCCGGGTACACCTTTCCGAACCGGTTGAAACCATCACGATACGAAGTATCGACGGGCGCGTACTTCAAACTTATACCCCTCAACAGACTGATGCACCGATCGATGTCTCCACGTTAACCAAGGGAAGCTACCTGATTATAATTACCTCGAAGCACCGGAATATATCCAAAATCATCATCAAAAAATAATTATCCTGTAATTCTGGTTATATTTTATCTTACCCATATAACCCTATAAACTGACTACATTCGGCCTGGTACACTCTCCCTACATCCACGTCGTGATAAACGATCGAAAACGGGACCCACATCCCATTATTCCAACCGTATTCCAAAATTTAGACACGACGTTACGCCTGATTTCACCTTTTTTAAAAAAATTTCATCCAATATTGCAATTTTTTTGTGATTTTATCACCAAAACAATATTTTTTAATCCACTGATTATGCGTCATCTATAACCCGGTTTAACCCATAAGTCACAGTAAAGAGAGACCAAAGTCGTATCAAAGATATGTTTTTCCTATGAAAAGCCTATGTTTACTGTATTCTCCGAATATCTTACATATGTACAAAACATAACTATATATTTTTTCTGGCATAATTTTAGTGGGAGCCGTTTTCAAATCCGTCATAATAGAAAACCGGGACCCGGGTCACTTGAAACATCATGAAAATACCGGGTGGTTAGTGATTACGCATCACATTCTGAACAGCAAACTTCTCATCCCCCTTTATAAAATTAATGGTTTCTTTTACGATGTAGAATAATCAGATTAACATAGATGTTTCACCAGGAAGAACCATTAATCAAATAAAGATTACTGAATTAACCCATGATGATCATAGAAATTGAATTCCGACAATTCAAAATGCCTGGGATAAAACCTGTGAATCCGGATCCTGATAGCCCAAAGCAACGAAGTATTCAAAAAGAACCTTCGGATTGTAAACCGGTGGACTCTGCCATGCTCCCAGGAGAGGAAATCCAGGTAAATGTATCAGGAATTGTATCCACATAGCAGCGGGCAAACCGTGCTGTAAAGGCAGATATCATTTACCTGCAAAACCGATTGTAGCGACAAACTCAAAAACATTGAAAATGAATATCCCGTTTAAAAGGAACAAGTGATTTCAATACAGGTATCTTACCACAAGGGATTGCAGGAAAAGAGCCGGGAGGTATTCCATTTTTGAACAGGTCAACTTAGACTTCACTTCATGATTTACAGGCTACTAACATTGGTATGCATTTTATCGTACAAACCTGATTAACACACCTAATAAATAATACATACCAGATACCAGACACTCCTCCCGTCATAGAAAAACATACAACCACCCTGCATTTTTCAATAAATTGTTCACAGGTTGCCCGAACAACGTATATTTGAACAACGATTGTTTAACTGAACCAGTTGGGGAAATGTGGCGAAAACTATTTCTGTTCTTTACATGTATTATCTGGGCGGTGATTACTATCAGCCAATCAAACAACCGTCAACAGGAAATAAAAGGAATTCCGGGCATTGACTCATTGCTGATAATAGGTCAGTCGATGGATTCGGGCCCGGTCAGGATGCGCGAAGTATCGGAACAGGCGCTCACCCTTGCCAAAGAGATTGACTATAAGAAGGGAATCATCCACGCGGCGTTTAACCTAAGCCTGTCAGAGTTCTACCAGAGTAAGTTTCTGTCATCGTATCAAATCCTTGACTCGTTATTGACGGAATTGTCTAACGACTCATTGACTTACTCGAAGTCATTCGATTACAATATTGCCAAATCAAAGATTTACTGCCTGATGGCCATCATCTTTGATGAAACCGAGGACTACGAAAGGGCATTGGATAGTTATCTGGCAGCATTGAAGCTGATTGAAAAAACGAAAGAAAATTACGATAAAGCTCTTATCTACAAAGGCATTGGAATTATTAACTGGGGGATTGGCGAATACAAAAAGGCCGACTATTATTTTGATATAGCGCTTCAATTGAGCAAAGAATTCAAGGATAAAAGAATTCAGTTCGACATCTATAACGAGAAATTCAAGTATTATATAAAGCATAAGGACTACCAGAATGCAGATATCTATTCCGGCAAACAGCATGAACTCTGTCAGAACAGCCAAAACATCTATATGGAGATAATTGCCGAAAAGAACCAGGCGCTGGTCTATTACCATCAGGGGAAAACCGAACTGGCTGAAGTATACATCAAAGAGTTGCTAAAGCAGAAAAAGTATCTGCAATTCCCGGATATTATTGCCGAATGCTATCTTCTTCTTTCAAACATGTACCTCGGGAATAAAGAACCTGATCTGGCTCTGAATATGGCAAACCAGGCCTACCATTACGCGATGAAAACCGACCTTCCGCAATTGGAAGCCGATGCCCTGTTAAGCCTCTCGACGATTTATGAAACAAAAGGGCTTCTGTCAAAATCGCTTGCTCTTTTCAGAGATTATCATAATCTGACTGACTCAATCGATGAGAAAAACAATCGACAGAAGATCATCGAAATGCAGTTCAGGCTTGACATGAACAAAATACTGAGAGAGAAGGCAAACCTCGCTGACAGCCTGACCATTAACCACCTGAGAAGTACAAGAAAAACCTACCTGCTCTATGGGGCGCTAATCTTTATTACCCTGCTGATTTATCTTTCGCTGGCTCTTATGAAGAAATATCGTACAGAGAAAACAAATTATGACCAGTTGGAGAAAAAACAAAAGGTAATTGATGAGCAAAGGCAAATAATCCTGAGCGATCAGGAAGAGAAATTCAGGATAGAACTGGAACACAAAAATCGTGAGCTGGTCAGCTATACAATGGCTCTTACAAGGGAAAATGAAAACAAGATAAAAATTGTAGAAGCCTTACAAAAGTTGAAAGAGAAAGCAGGCAGAGAGCCCTTAACATATTCAGACGGTATTGGACAGGTAATTAGCGAGATCAGACAAACCATCAACAGGAATTCCTGGGAAGAGTTCAGGCTCTACTTCGAGAATGTATACTCAGACTTCTTTATAAAACTTGAACAACAGTTTCCAGACCTGACCCGAAACGAGAAGAAGTTATGTGCATTCCTGAAATTAAACCTGGGCACCAAAGAGATCGCTGCCATTACAAGCAGAGAGATCAGGTCGGTTGAGTCATCACGGGCAAGATTAAGAAAAAAGTTCAGGTTGCCATCTGATACCAGTTTTAATGAATTTCTGTCACACTTCTGACGCCAGGCAATAGTATCACGGTGAAATGATTACATTTTCATGGTTTTCATACAGTAATTACATTTTACAGGGGAGGCTGAGAAGCAAATTAGCCTATACAATCAGACGATAAGGGTAGCCAACTTCAGGGTTAGAAGAAACGTCAATACTGCACCGTTCGTGTACAGGGTTAAGCAGAGATGAATCTGCGACACTGGTTGATTTATTCTTCCATAAAAACACCAGACACATCAGCGTAACTGTACTACTTACCGTTTGGCTTAAGAAGAAATTAACTAACGATCCCGTCGATTGATGATTCAACCAGATCACCTTACTGAAATGTGAATAGCGCATTGGAAAAAGCAAAATGCAGTAGTAATCTGGTAGTCCCTGTTTCGATTTGCAGTAGTAATACCCTATACATTAACTTGCATTATCTCAGGTTGTCCGCCTAATTTTGCCCGACTCAATTGTTAAACCATTAAAACGAATTTTTATGAAGAATTTTTTGTTGACTACCTGCTTTATGGCGCTGTCGTTTATAAGCATATCTCAAAACATAAGGTATGTTAAAGTGGGAGGGACAGGCAATGGCATCTCCTGGCAGGAAGCGTCGGGCGATATACAGGCAATGGTCAACTCATCATCACCAGGTGATCAGGTGTGGGTAGCAGAAGGGACATATATCCTGAGCGCCACTCTTCACATGAAACAGGGGGTTAATGTATATGGTGGATTCGATGGGACAGAAATCTCTCTCGAACAACGCGACTGGGAAACGAATGAAACAATACTTGATGGCAACTATTCGGTAGTAGTGCTGTATCAGGTCAGTACAGAAGGTGATTATTCCGAATCTGTCTGGGATGGATTTACCATTCAGAACGGGGTATCCGATGCAAATAATGCAGGTGCCGGAGCCCATTTAGAACGGGGAGGGACAATTATCAACTGTAAGGTCATCAACAATCAGGCAGTCGATTTCGGAGGAGGAATTTACACCAGAAAAGGGGCCCGGATAGAAAACTGCTACATTGCAAATAATTATGCCAATAATGGTGGAGGTCTCTTCCTGGCCAATGGAGGTACAGTAATAAATTGTCGTATAACCCAAAACGAGGGGATGTCAGGCGGTGGTGTAGTTCCCTACGGTGGTGGCGAGGTGGTTAATTGCATCATAGACAGGAATACCGGAATATTTGGAGGCGGAGTTTATCTGGCCGGAGGCGGTACAATCGTAAATAGTGTTATCACAGGTAATAACGCAAGCTCGACAGGGGGCGGCATTTGGTCAAATTACACACAATACGGGGGACCTCCTTCTTCCGTGATTAACACTATTATCTGGGACAACACTTCTTCGGGTTCTGATCCTCAGGTATCTTTCTCGGGGACGGACAATTACGCGATAACCAATTTTGCCCATTGTGCCATACAGGATATTGGGTCAATAACCTGGGATTATATTGAAAATACTTACAATATCAATCTTGGTCCGGATAATGGTGGAACTGATGGCCCGGGATTTACTGATCCGGCTTTAGCCGATTATACCTTAACTGCCTCTTCACCTTGTATCAATATGGGAGACAACAGTTATGCATTGTTTTATCAGAACGATTTTTACGGCAATTCACGAATCAGACAAGGGAGAATAGACATTGGTGCTAACGAGACTGATCAGGGAACACCCCCGACGGGACATCAAAGATATTATGTTTCAGGTCAGGGTAATGATGCAAATAGCGGATCGTCATGGTCTGATGCAAAATTAACGCTACAGGCGGCTTTAAATTCCGCGGCGGAAACAATCCTTCCAGGGACATCCATCGAGGTTTGGGTTGCTGAAGGAACTTATACACTAACTACTTCTGTCGAGATGAAAGAAGCTATCTCGGTATATGGAGGCTTTACAGGTAACGAGAGTACAATTGAAGAAAGAAACTGGATAGCTAATGAAACAATTCTTAATGCTGATGCTTCATCAGCCATCAGGAGATCAATCATCCAATATCCTGATTTTTTCGGAGCTACAACTTTTGACGGGTTCTCGCTAATAAACGGAAATGTTCCGGGTAAAGGTGGTGCTGCCATTATCAGGAATAACGGTGTGTTGAAAAACTGTAAAATTGAGTACAATGCTGCCGGGTTGAGAGGTGGCGGAGTTTACCTTCAGGAAGGGGGAATAATACAAAACAGTACCCTTGCAAATAACACTGCACTAATAGGTGGAAGTGCATTTTTTAATTACGGAGGAGAGATGACCGCCAGTATTCTTGAAAACAATTCAGCCGAATTGGGTGGAGCTATTTGCTGCGAAAACGGTGGATATATCAGAAACTGCCTCTTCAGGGAAAACAATGCCGATTACATAGGAGGCGGAGTTTGTATCTCTTTTGGAGCTGACCTTGTCAATTGTACTTTCGTAAACAATAATTCCCATCAATCAGGCGGAGGTATGTATGGCGAATACGACAACCAGATGGGTGGAATTGGTTTGAGGATATCGAATTCAATATTCTGGAATAATTCATCCAACGGTTCCGGTCAGCAAATCAACCTAAATGGAGGAAATTCGCACATTTCGCTCTCCAATTGTGCTATACAGGACATTGATCAGGTCATATTCGGTTCAACTGAACTTCACGATAACATTAATCTTGACGCGGTTAATGACGATCCCGATGGACCTCAGTTTACGGATCCCGGCTCTGGAGTATTCGCCCTTACCAAAAACTCCCCCTGTGTCAATACAGGCGAAAACAACGTAGTTACCGACCAATTTGATCTTGCCGGCAACGATCGGATCCAGGGTCAAACTGTTGATATCGGAGCCTATGAAAGTCCCTTCTTGACTGCCATTCCTACAGTATTGCCGGTGGCATTATTTGTTCAGGCTTATCCTAATCCTGCTACTGACCGGGTGACTATTGACATGGCAGGGGCAACAGGTCCTGTAAGGGTAGAAATTTTAAATTCACTTGGTGCTATGATACAGAAAACCAATTTCTCTGCCGGTGAGTACGATTCAAAGATTGAACTCGGACTGGAGGAAATTCCTTCGGGTACAATCTTCATTAAAGTATCATCCAATGAAGGCATTAAGATTGCTAAATGTGTAAAACGCTAAAGAAAGATACAGACAGAACTTAAAATCTGCGCTATACAGCAGGCTGGCAATTATCCGATGATTCAAACATCCCGCATCCCGGTAACCCGGGAGCGGGATGTTTTCAATCAGTAGATCAGCCTGGTGGTCGAAAACCAAATTCCATTTACAAAATAAAAAAACCGGGGATTAAATTGCTCTACATAAACCTGATCAGGATCGAAGAATCACCCCAAACCTTAAAAAATCCTGCGGTCCAATTTCCTTTTCATACTCTTTCAGGAAACCAGAAAAGCATAATACAATAAATGAAACAATTCACCAGAGCAGCAACAAACTGTGTATAACCTGTCTGATAAACAGTGAATATCGAGGTATACCATCAAGAAAATTCCGTAACAATAATTTTCTAATCATGTACAGTTCTCTGGTCATGGCAATTACTTAGACCAGGAATCGGGATTGGTTACCATCCGGAAAACCACATTAATAAATATTAAATAACGATGGCAAAGGCAATGCCTATGCAAACAGTTTATTAAATCGCTGCACCAAAAATAAATCTGTCTACCTTTGCCAGAACATTAACAGAAGTTGCATGTCGTTAATACTAAGCATCGAAACCGCCACCTACATTTGTTCTGTTGCGCTAAGCGAAGGCGATCGTATCATTGCCATACGGGAAACCAATGAAAAAAATGCCCATTCCAGGCTTCTCACAGTATTTATTGATGAAATATTAAATGAAGCCGGAATAAAGGCAACCCAATTGGATGCCATCGCGGTAAGCGAAGGGCCAGGTTCCTACACAGGATTGCGGATTGGTGTATCGGCAGCCAAAGGCATTTGCTATGCTATAGGTAAGCCCTTGATTGCCATAAGTACACTTAAGGCACTTGCTTTAGCCATGCAGTACGAATCGACCGATGGCGATCTGCTGATCCCGGCCATTGATGCCAGAAGAATGGAAATCTATACAGCTGTGTACGATACACAACTGAATGAACTCGCCGCACCGGGCCCAGTTATTGTTGATGAGTTGTTTTTCAGGAATCTTCCGGGACACAAAAGAATCATCATGGCAGGTGATGGAGTAGCCAAATGTGTCCCGATTGCAGAAGTTACAGATCATATTGTCCTTACAGGTGAGGTACACCCGTCAGCAAAAAGCATTGCCCGTCTTGCCTGGTTAAAGTTTCAGGAGAAAGATTTTGCTGACACAGCCTATTTCGAACCTTTTTACATGAAAGAGTTTCTTGCAGGTAAACCAAGTGTAAAAGGATTACAGTAAAACCCGAATAAACAGACTTCATGAATAAACTCGCCATCTTTGCTTCAGGTGCCGGCAGCAATGCCCTAAACCTTATCGAATATTTTAAAGGCCATCAATCAGTAGCCATCGATGCAGTGTACTGCAATCGTCAGGATGCCCCTGTTATCGGGAAAGCCAGGGCTGCCGGTGTTAAAGTTGTATTATTCAGTAAAAAAGATTTTCAAAGTGAGGCTTTTATCAGGGAATTAAAAGAGCGGGGTACCAACTGGATTATACTTGCAGGATTCCTGTGGCTGGTTCCCCTTTTAATGGTAAAGACATGGCGCGGCAGGATTATCAATATCCACCCGGCACTACTACCCGACTTTGGAGGGAAGGGTATGTTCGGACATCATGTACACGAGTCAGTTATTAAATCAGGACGAAGCCGGTCGGGTATTACAATTCACCTTGTCGACGATCATTACGATCATGGGGAGACGCTGTTTCAGGCAACCTGTCCCGTAATGAAGGATGATACTTCAGAAACCCTTGCTTCCCGTATTCACCTTTTAGAGCACAAGTGGTTTCCTGTTGTCATAGAAAGGTATATCGAAAGAGGGTCTGTTGATTTCTCACAAGCCGATGTCGACGCATCATTATAATATTCCCATATTTGTTCCCGAAGAGGGTTGTCCGCACAGGTGTATCTTCTGCAACCAGTTTGGTATAACCAATACCTCTTCACCACCCGCCCCGGATGAGGTTCCTGCCATCGTTATGCAATGGAGAAGTCGTTTCAGAAAAGAGGGGGCACGAATTGAACTGGCTTTCTTCGGAGGCAGCTTCACAGGTATAGCTCCAGAGAAACAGGAAGAATACCTTAAACAGGCATTGAGGTTGAAACGGGAGGGGAGCATCCATGCGATCCGGCTGAGCACCCGACCCGACTATATTGATTACGGATGTATAGAAAGATTACAACGCTATGAAGTGAGTACCGTTGAACTGGGAGCCCAGTCGATGGATGACACTGTACTCAGGGCAGCAGGACGTGGCCATACGGCAGCACAGGTAATCCAGGCAACAAATCTTTTACAGGCGGCAGGGATCAGCGTAATACTCCAAATGATGACAGGGCTGCCAGATGATACACCCGAAAAATCCATCCGCACCGCTCATGAGATCATCTCTCTGAAACCTGACGGTACGAGGATATACCCCTGTCTGGTTATGAAGGGCTCTCCCCTTGAACTGCAGTTCAGAGAGGGGAAATTTAAACCTCAAACGCTTAACGAGGCTGTGGTATTGGCGGCAACATTATCTGAAATCTTTGAGGAAAGGGGTGTGAAAGTGCTGCGTGTCGGGCTCCACCCTTCAGCTGCGGATGAAGTAATTGCAGGTCCATACCATCCTTCATTCAGTGAACTGGTTTCCACTGAAAAATGGGGCAGACGGCTAATGCAAAAAATAAACCTGAATAGTCCCCACAAGAGAATTGCTATTTATTGCACACCGAAACAGATCAACTCGGTAGCCGGATTCAATGGTTATAATCGTAAGCTTCTGGAAGGTTATTTTGAACAGATCAGATTCTATCCTGATCCACTTTTAACAGATTCGATGCTGTATGTTGATTATCTGTGACAACCGTTTACCAGCTTCGATGAAACTTGCTCTTGAGGCCATAGGAGAAGTAGTGTGGTTTCAGGGACCCGATGTTTACAACGCCATCAGCGGTCATCCCGATATCTTCCTGTGTCAGATATACCCACAAATTGTAGTAGCTCCCAATACACCTAAAGAGGTAGTGCTCGGATTCAAGCAACATGCCATACCATTTATAACCGGAGAAAAGCCGGCAGGGTATTCCTATCCCGACACAGCGCGTTACAATGCTTTGGCAGCAAATGGGTTATTTATCCATAACCTGTCGCACACCGATCCGGTTTTGCTGAATGCGACCGGTAATCTTAAGCTCATACATGTCAGGCAGGGTTATGTGAGATGCAATCTTCTGCCTCTCCCCGATGGATCTTTCATCACTTCAGACTGGGGTATTCATAAAGCACTCACTTCCATCGGAACTGAAGTATATCATATTAGCCCGGAAGGGATAAAACTGGAAGGATTTAACCATGGTTTTATCGGAGGCACTGCCGGGTGGAATGGTAACATATTAGTGTTTGCAGGTCATCCGGGCTACCTGAAGGAAGGTGAGCAACTAATGTTGTTATTACATCAGAAAAATATCTCATGGATATCATTGAGCGATGAACCTCTTTGGGATGCAGGCGGGCTTTTCTTTTTCGGGAGACAATGGCAGACGAATCCAACGCATGTATAGGAAGGCTGATCAATAAGATCCTCCTATTCCATCAGCCAATTAACCTAAGCCTGGCAAACCGAAAGGGTCGGTTACTGGCGATCAATCCGGGAATGATATCTCAGACGGCATCAGTCCTTGTTGCTGGCATTTGTTTGTCGCGTGATTTTATACTCCCTGACAGATGCCACCAGTAAAACTTTCCTTTACCTTTGCCTCATGATACTTGTTACAGGTGGAACTGGCCTTTTGGGGGCACATTTATTACTCGAACTGACCCAACATGGGAATCATGTTAGGGCACTACGTCGGGTTGGCTCCAGTCTACACGTTGTGGACTCTGTATTCGCCACTTCAACGGGTAATTCCGGTTTGCTGTCGATGATTGAATGGGTAGAAGGGGATATTCTGGATATTGAATCCCTCCTCCATGCGATGTCAGATATTGAACAGGTTTATCATTGTGCAGCCCTCGTTTCATTTGCCGCTGAAGACAGGCAAAGATTATTACAGATCAATGTTGAAGGAACTTCCAATATGGTGAATGCAGCCATTAATGCTGGTGTGCGGCATTTTGTATACGTGAGCTCCATAGCCACATTGGGAAATACCCTAAACGGTGATCCTATATCTGAAGGTTCACCCTGGGAATCCCATCCAAAAGGATCGGCCTACAGCATATCGAAACATTCAGCGGAACGTGAAGTGTGGCGAGGAATGGCTGAAGGTCTCAGGGCAGTTATTGTTAATCCGTCGGTTATACTTGGCCCCGGAGATTGGTCGAAAGGAAGCAGTGAACTCTTCACAGCCGTTTGGAATGGATTAAAATATACAACAACAGGAGTTAACGGGTATGTTGATGTAAGGGATGTCGCCAGAGCAATGGTAAGTCTCGCCAATGCCGGAATTACTAATGAAAGGTTTGTTATAAATGGTGCGAATGTTTCCTACAAGGAGCTTTTTGATGCAATAGCACAAAGCATAGGTAAGCCCGCTCCGACGACGATGGTAACCCCCCTGGCCGGAGAACTGGCCTGGAGATTGTTCGCGATTAAATCAAAACTTTCGGGGAAAAAACCATTGATCACAAAAGAAACAGCAAGATCAGCCCAGAAACGATATAGTTACTCCTCTCAGAAACTTATACAACGGATTGGTTTCAATTTTACCCCCTTTAAAGAGACAATCGAGTATGTATCGGGTCAATTTCTAAAAAAGAATCATTAATAACCTTTCTGCTATTATCTTACCGACGCTACACGATCACGCCATTCAGGGGTCAGAAAAGGTAAAAGCTCATTAGTCGGGATAAGAAGTTCTGTTGTTCCAAAAGCATAGGGTGCAACCTCATACTGATTATAAAGGAGATACAGTCCATTTGGAGTAAGCGCCATATTCTGAGGTAACTGGAATCCATCATCAAACCAAAACCCATTATAGCTCCATGAGGCAGTATCTGATAGTTCATGAACCTGTCGGAAAGACATCTCAACCTTCTTAAGAAATGACTCTTGTTGATTTTTATTTACAATTTGCCTTATATCGATGGGGCTGCCTGTAGTCAGATCAAAGGTTTTCAACCAGATTCTCGTATTGGGATGAGCACCACCCATATAGCTAAAATCGAGTGCACTCAAACTAAATAAACCAGCATTATTTAATAACGGCTCAACCTTTCGGCTAATTGACCAACCCTGGCATGGTCCCTCATAATAATTCATCGCATTATGCCAGGTCCCGGCAAAGTAACTGAAAAGAGAATCGGGATCGGCTTCCAGAATACCAATACTGTCGGTAGCAAATACAAACTGGTCGATGTACGCTCTAACCGAATCAGCCAAAAGACCATTAGGTAACGATTCCAGCCTGAAAGATAAGATATCGATGGTTATTGAATCAGAGTTGATATCTCCGCACACTCTTTCAGATTTATGGTATAATTCAGTTGCAATTTTTATCGGGGGAATAATATTGCTGTTTCCTGAATTAAATTCACTGCATCCCGTAAATAAAAACACAGATAATACAGATGCAATAACACCGAAAAAAGTATTCTTCATGGCTAAAAGTAATAGTATAGGAAATGTAAAAATACAAAACCTCTGCCCTGGAGGCAGAGGTTTTGGAAACATATTATGGAAATATTAAAGACTAATCCACCACCAGGCGAATCGTGTTGGTAGAATGTCCATCAGAAATCATAACATGGTAGACACCGCAACCAAATTGAGAAAGGTCGACATTTAAAACTTCTCCGGCATTCAATTCAAACTCCTTAACCTGCTGTCCTGCAAGATTAAAGATTCTTGCAGTAGTTTTTCCATCACCTGTATTTTCAACTTTAACAAAATCGTGAGTAGGATTAGGATATATGCGGAACTGTCCGTTTTCAGGATTTTCAACTCCGACAAAATTTTCAACTGCAATAGTATGAGCCTCTGAGAAGCTTGATGTTCCACATTCGTTAACGGCTTTTACCGTAATAAGCGCGTTATCATTGAACCAAACATTACCCCAAACGGCATTACCCGTGGTAGTATCCCCCAACATCAAACCAGCGGTTGCCGGTTCAATATTCCACTCATAGGTCTCAGCATAAGTAACGGCAGAGGTTGTAAAAGGAGTTTGCATACCAGGTGTAGCAATAACTTCGGTTGGTCCTGTTGGTGTTGTCGGAATTGCCGGGACTGCTTTCACTACCACATTAGCGGAACCAATCATGTTAGCTTCACAACCATTTCCTGACCCTTTCACGGTATACGTTCCTCCGGTAGTCTGATTACCAAAACTGATCGCATTTCCCGTACCGACAACCGGTGATCCGGTTACAACACCATTCAGATACAATGAATAGCTTAATCCACTCTCTGAATCATCGAGGCCAACAGGTACTCCATTAGTCCCTTCGCATGATGTTCCACCGCCAGTAACTGAAAAAGCTACAGGCCCCGGATTAACTGTGACAATAATTGGATTACTGGAAGGACCTTCGCATCCACCATTTAACCCCTTAACGGTAATAGTAGCTGTACCACTGAATGCTGGATCCCAATCAACTGTACCAGTCGTCCAGAAAGTGGTAATGGTTCCTGCAGATGCAGGAGAAATCTCCCATAAATATCCAGAAACATTTGAAGCTCCGGTTGTAGAATACTCAGTATCCGGAGCATCCATACATAAGGAAGTAGGTCCTGTAGGTGTATCAGCCTGGGATGGTTCTGAATCTATGGAAATTGAAAGTGCTGGACTCCACAACCCGGGGCCACAATCGTTAACACCTCTTACCTTTAAAGTAGCAATACCTAAGAAACTCGGATCCCAGTCGATGACGGCATTATTGGTTCCGGGAGTGAGTGTCCCTGCTGTAGCAGGTGTAAGCACCCATTCATATGTAGATGCTGTATTTATTACCGAAAC
The DNA here is from genome assembly GCA_003250395.1 of Bacteroidota bacterium. Lineage (GTDB taxonomy): Bacteria > Bacteroidota > Bacteroidia > Bacteroidales > TTA-H9 > GWE2-42-24. The sequence continues at coordinate 55,158 of QKGM01000004.1, forward strand.
AGAATATGATGAATTGGGGGAATTCTGACACATTCCTGTGGATCCAAATATAGTCCCGGCAGCAGGGGGAGCAGCTGTGACATGAATAAAATCTGATTTAACTTCCTTGTTCCCCTGACTGGAATTCCAGGCGGTAAGGATAACATCATAATTACCCGGTGTTGAATATGTTACTGAAGGGTTTTGTAGTGTTGATGTAGTAGGATTCCCTCCAGGAAACTCCCAGCTCCAGTTGGTTGCACCGGTAGACTGATCCGTAAAGGAAATGGTTTCCGGACCACAAAAAGTAGTCTGGTTAGCAGTAAAATTCACTGGAAGCGGAGCAGGCAAGGCAGTCAGAGGTACTTTACTTCCCTGTAAGATTTCTTTTGTGGTATTATCCTGAATAAAGGCTACCAATTCACAGTTAGCTGCCACCCACGCCGGATCTTTGGTAAAAGCAAGGTTAATAAATTGAAAATTACCATTTGCGAAACTAATAGGTGTTCCATTATGATCAGGAGCCATTAACCGTTCAACATAGTTTAACTCTGTCATACCTTGCCATGACTGAGATATTTCAGACTCTGTAAGCACAAGGTGAACAACCAGATTGGTTCCCGAATAATCGGCTACCTTATTAATATTCAATGTAACATTATAATCATTGCCAGACGAGGTACCTGTAACTCCAACAGTAAAAGACGAGAGTACAGCATTGCGGGCATCAACAAGAGGAATATAATCGGGATATTTACTTACCGTATGGCTCCCTCCAACTTCAGTAAGAGTACCATCAAAATTTGCTGTCGGATACCCTGTTAGGTTATAATAATTGTTACGCGCATCTGATGCCGTATTGGTATAAGAATCGCCGTTATGGTATTCAACTACAGCTACATTGTAACCGTTGGCAATGAGATCATCAGCTCCCATTGCAGCACCAGGACAATACTGACACCAGGTTCCTGTTCCGATTTCAAGAACAACCATTTGTCGAGGAACTTGTTGGGCAATAGTCCAACTAAAAAATGAAAAAGCAAAGATTAAAAGTGAAAGTTTTCGCATATTGTAAATGGTTAAAAATAATAATTGGTCAAAGGTAAAAAAGGAAGGGTTCGGTTCGACCAATTTCGAATAGCCAAACCGAACCCTATTTAATCAGGGAGTTGTATAGATATCATTACAACATATTACATTTCACATTAACAATTCGTTATGAAAATACGTTGTAGAGTCAAAAAATACTATCTATTGATAACAAACCTTTTTACAATTATCTTCTCTCCTGTTTCAATCCTAAGCACATAAACCCCATTACTCAAACTTCTGACATTGAGGATTTGGTTATAGGTTGAGAAAGAACCTTTCATTACCTCGCTACCATTAGCAGAGGTAATAGTATAATTGGATAAACCATCCTCCTTACGTTGGATAGTAAGTATATCCTGAACGGGGTTTGGATAAATAGCTACTTCTTTGGTATTTATATTACCAACTGATGTACAGGGATCAAAATACAAATTCTGAGTTTTTGAAATAACACAGCCTTGCTCTGAGGTAACGGTAACCGTAAAAGTATGTTCACCAACCCCATAAACATTGCCATCGGCTACAAGTTCAGCAGTCGTAATATCACCAGGCTGCCAGAGATAAGAAGAAGCTGCAGGAGTAGTAGCATCCAACGAAACACTTCCTGTTACGCAAACAGTATCATTCGGAGTAACAACCATATTCACAGTGGTCATATCGCCAACTGATATATAAGCTTCTTTACCTATTGAATCAATCTGACCACCACGATCAACAACAAGACTTACATCAAATGCTCCGCACTGATTATAAGTAACCGTAGGATTTTCATCGGTTGATGTTGCTGGATCTCCGCCGGGGAAATACCATTTATATGTCTCAGGGGCATGCATATATCCACCAGAAGTACTATTGGTAAAAGACACGGAATTGTTAAGACTTACTTGGGTTGATGCAGCTGTAAAATCAGCGGTCAGATCAATTGCTGCCTGTTTTATTCCCCCTAACATCTCTTTGTTGGTTGCTTGTATAGCAGCAACAAACTCAACATCTTCAACAGGTACAGCAGAATTCATTGTAAAGTTAAGTGTAACAATAACCTGATTTGTTCCTGTGAAATCAAGTATCGTTCCGTTTTGATCCGGTACCATTAAACGGTTCACAAAATTCAATTCCGTTTGTCCTTGCCAGTTTTGAGCAATGTTTGATTGGGTTACAAAAAACTGCAATTTTGATCCACTCGGAGCAGAAGTACCAAGGTAGTCAATTGTAATGACAGCCGTATAATCCAAGTCAACATTAGTGACAACCATATCCATAATGAAATCAGTCGGAATGGCTATCCGTTGGTTATACTTTGGCAAATAGTTGGAATACATACTTTGTGTATGTGAACCACCAGATACTTTCAGAACACCGTCAAAAATGGCAGTCGGGTAACCTGTCAAAGCATAGAAAGAATTTCTCGAGTTGCTGTATTGATTAGCATATGAGTCACCATTATGGTTTTCAACGACGGCGACATGACAACCGTTCTCAACTAAATCATCAGCCCCCATTGCTGCTCCAGGGCAATATTGACACCAGGTACCTGTTCCAATTTCAAGAATGACCATTTCTCGTGGCACCTGCTGGGCAATTAATGAAAAGGACATAAAAAGTCCGGCGAATAATAGATAAATGTGTTTCATGGCTTGTTTATTACGAATAAGTTAAAATTCCGAACCAAAGATATACAAAACTATATATACAAATACAAACCGCCTGGTTTTTTATCAAAACCAGGCGGTAAAGTATCACAACTAAAAAATTTATGTAATCAAAATCTACTTGCTAACCATTATTCTGGAGACTACTGTTTTTCCATTTCCGGTAATCTTCAATAGATAAATACCCGATGCCAGATTTGATAAAGTCATTGTATTTCTTCCCAATTTAAGACTACCGTTCTGGATTGTTTGACCCACAGAACTTATCAAATCATATCTGGCTTCATTAACTACCGTTTCTATTGTAATAAGCTCTTGAGCAGGAATGGGGTATACTTTGTAACCTGACAGAGTCAGGTCGTTTATCGACACAAAGTTATCTACCTGAGGGGCAAATGCCTCGGTATATCCACTTTCACCGCATTCGTTTACAGCGCTCACAGATATGTAAGTCAAGCCACAATAGAAGCTCGATCCCCAAACTGCTGTTCCGGTGGTTGAATTACCCTCAATGCTTCCAGCTTCCGCAGGCTCTAGTTTCCAAGCATAAGTTACTGCTTCAGGGGAACCTGTCGTCTCAAAATCGGTTGTGGGTGTCTCTGTAGCATTAATATAATCCGGGCCTATGGGAACTGAAGGCATCTGAGGAGCTGTCTTCACCGATACTGAGGATGATCCGTTCATTGGCACCTCACACGATGCCGAAGTTCCTATTACAGAATAGGTCCCGGAGGAGGTCTGACTGCCAAATGTAATTGCATTCCCGGTTCCTGTTACGATACTACCTGTTTGCGAACCGTTAAGTAATAATGAATAGTTGATACCGGTTTCCGATCCATCAAGACCAATCTCAACACCAGAAGCCCCTTCACAGTAAGATCCTCCACCAGTTATAGTATACAGCAACGGACCAGCCGAGACATCTATATCGAGCAGTGTTGATTCTGGACTTTCTCCACAGGTATTGACTGCTTTTACACCCAGAGAAGCTACTCCAGTGTATCCAGCACCCCAGTTTACTGTACATAGAGTTCCATTGGGAACAAGTGTCCCAGATGAAACCGGATCAAGCGTCCAAATATATTCTGTAGCACCATTTACTACTGAAGTGTTGTATTGTGTAGAGGTATTGTGACAAACCACTGCAAGTCCTGATGGTTGTATTGGTGCAGAAGGTATAGTGCTTACCGAAATGTTCAACGGTTGTGAAAAGGGTCCATCGCCACAACTACCCGTAGCTTTCACCGATAGTTGCGCAAGGCCAGTCCATGCATTATCCCAGTCAATGGTTACTGTTGTGCCACTGGGTGTCATAATACCTGCATTGGAGGGTGACAATTGCCATGTATACCCCGTTGCTCCCGTAATGGAATTTGTGGTATAAGTGGTATTGACTGGATTCAGACAAAGGTCAGTATTTCCTGTGGGGATAGAGGGTGCAGCCGGGGTACCGTCTGGTTGGATGTATGATGTCTTTGTCAGTGTACCTTGTCCATATTGGTTAGTGGAGATCAGAGTTACATCATAACTGCCAGCTACAGGATAGGTCACCGAAGGGTTCTGCAGGCTGGATGTGGCGGGAGTTCCGCCAGGGAAACTCCAGGACCAACTGGTTGGTGTATTACTTGAAAGGTCAGTAAAAGTGACATTTCCTGGGGCACAAAAAGAGGTTTGGCTTGCCGAGAAATTCACTACTGGTGAGGGTCCTCCTCCAATACACTGTATTTGGGCTTTCCATCCAGCATAAACCTGTGTGTTATCTGAAGTAAATCTAAATGTTAAGGCACCAGAAGAGTGAGTGGACTGAATAGTACCAGGTGAAGTGTTACCATTGAAGGGGCTACCAGATATCTGTGGAGATGAGGTATTGGGGCCGTTGTATATATACAAGTAGTCATAGCCCCCTTCCGTTGAAAAAGAAAGGAATGTGGCTTTAACTTTCGCATTAGCTGTGCCTGGATTAAAGGTCATTGTATAATTCTCGTTATTCTGATAACTTCCTGTTTCGCCTCCCGAATCAAGAAAATAACCTGTACATGTAGATACTGTGGTATTTCCGATAATGAAAGTGGGGATGAGACCAATGACAACCTGTTTAACATCAGAAACAGAATACTGTGAAGAGACCCCTGCAGTGACATTAAAAGTCAGGTCAACAGGAGTTCCTAGAGGTGTAGATGAGCTAGCTGTTACGCTAAAGGTGGCAGTGCCGGAAAGCCCTATACCCAATGTACCAATTGAACTTGAGGTATTGTTGATTGTAAGATAAGGACTTGTACCGCCATTAATGGAGAGGGTAGCAGCCACATTGCCTACCAGGGCATGTCCTGAATTAGTTGTTGAAACCACAATATTAGCTGTTTCTCCTGGGTCAAGAATCCCATCATTATTGCATCCAGATCCGGAATCATCAATTGACAGTGCTCCTATGGTAAGGGCAGGAGCATTGGCGGTAACAGAAAAGGAGGAATTCCATGTACTGGCTCCACTGACTGACGACATTGCAAAATTAACAACATGTTGGTCAGGAATATTATTTGCAACAGTAAGAGCAAAGGCATTGTTTTGAACAACAGTAGCTCCTGCTCCGATGTCACCATATGACTGGTTATTATCTGTAATAGTCACATAGGTATCACTGGAAGTTATTGTTGCTACTACATTGCCAGCTGATGAAACACCAACATTCTTTAACCCAACATTCAATGAATTGGCTTCCCCGAAATCCATCTGTCCGTTATTGTTACCTGTCGGATCGCTGATAGTATGAGAATCGTACACTATATACGGTCCAGCTGCAGGAACCACGTTAACATACCCTGTATAACGGCGAAAATTCTGTTTGGTAACTGTCACAATAACCTGATCAGGAGGAACCTGAGCCGGGATAGTAATGTTAACAGGAGACCCTGTTCCATTTCCAGTACCAATTATCGTGTTGTTAACTGTCAGCGCAATGAATGAACCTATGGGCGCTGTTACCTGAAAAGTAGTCACTCCAGCATAAAGCACAGGGGCATGTGTTACAGTAAGGTTCTGTGGAACTTCACTAAAAAGCTGCATGAAGGCATCCCCATGCATATGAAATAGATTATAAGTAACTTCTTTATTATTAGTATTGTATGGCCATGATGACTGTTGCAGGAAATATTTCCCGGCTGCATTACCAAATGCAGGAAGAACACCACGTGAAGCTGGTGTTGTTCCATAAGCCGGCATAAAATCTGGCCACATATTGTCGAAGACTCCCCAAACATAAGTATCATTCACGAAGGAGTATGATACCTCACTGGCACCCAATAGTCCAAGAGCTCCAGAATTTACGTTATTGTATGTATAACGGTGAAACTTTTCAGTAAAACATTCATTGCTCCAGTTATACTTACCTGTCAGACAATTAATCGAAAAGATAAAAGAGAGATCTGTATTGGTCAGACCATTAATATTTGTATTGGTGTAATCAGGCTCACCCCAACCTGTCTCTCCTCCATGATCACGATGCTGAAGGATAAATGCTCCGGCATTGAGAGCATTGTTTATCATAGTAGCGTTGCCACCACTCCATCCACCTAACGTTGAAGGAGTGGCAGGTATATAGTTTAATCCACCAGGTCCAAAATAGTTCACCACAGTACTAGTATTGGTAGCTGTACTCCAGACTGAACCAGGTGTTCCCGAATATATTTCATTGATTCTTACCGGGGTCTTCCCCTGAACATGGAGAAAATAGCCCCCAACTGTTTCCGAACATATCTGAAACCAGCGTTCTGTTTGCCAACCGAGTGCAGTTATAGGGTGACTGTAAAAATAAGCACTTGTTGGCGGATTTCGCTCATAGTTAAGACCCTTACTTGCCATCGTGGCCAACTGAGCTTCATTATTTGCGGTAATTCTGGCCATCACAATGTCTGGCATCTGGTCATTGTCAACATCAGCATATATATTGTCAGATACACAGTAGTTATTCCAGATTGGTGACATGATGTTTATAGTACCATCAGTTCCATAATCCCCAATAAGGAGGCAGGCAGCAGGAGGCGTAGTCCAGGTATTGTACGCATTGTTAAGGTATGATTCTATAGCGGTCACTGTGTTGCCTCCTACTTCATCGACGGTCTTAACCATTGTCGTTATACCTTGCCTAACACGCCAATTCTTAATCGAGTCAGCCCATGGCGCATAAGTTGAAGAAGAGCCACGAATAATAAGATATTCAGCACCCTGTTCTTCAGTTGGATTATTCAGGCTTTCCTGTATTCGTGCATTGTAATCAATTTCAGGTAATACCTCAGGATTAAGAACCATATCGCTGATAATAGGATCCCACCACCGGCTTCTAAGACGATCATCACCATAACGACCATTACCTCCCTGAAAAGTGATATCAATAGTGAGATCCCGAACCAACTCAAGCCGACGGGCTACAGCATTGTAGCGGAAGGGTGTCACCGCAACCATTACCATCTGAACACCACGCACTGTTGTTACTTCTGATGTAATTACATTGCTTTCAGGATAATATGCATTTTTGCTATAAACGGAAACATTCTTTTCATAAAACAAAGGGGAGGGATCATTGTCAAGTGGTAATCTAGGAGCTGGTGCAATATCAACGTCATAAATATATTCGATAGCACCCGATGTAACTTTAACGACAGGATGAGATCCATTTGGAATAGCTATATAACGGCTAACCGAAGGTACGTTTGGCATTCCTTCATCAGCAGGTACAAAGGCGTTGGAAAAAACAATATTTTTCATGGCTTCACCTTTTATTTCTATGTTTTCCAGTGAGAACCTGTCAACAGAAAAGGTCAGCTTCATATTCTGGTTATCCGATGTCGCAATATGCAATCCCGGTGGATTAGGCGAATCGTTGTATACATAATCCTGTGCCCACAAAACTGGTGTTGCCATCAGACCTATTGCCAGTAATAAACTTCTGCGAAATAAATAATTCATAAATCTCTTTTAATTTAAATACCCGATGATGATTGTTGTTACAAAAGTATCCGATTATATCATTATTTCAATCATTTCAAAATCTTTAGAAATAATTTAGACTGTCTTTAAATAATTCAAAGAAAACAGTAACCAGTTGTGTGATGGGACAATAGCTTAGACTAATTGTTGCCTGAATATACCCAGATGGCATTGTTGAAAAACATTACCTGCCTCAAAATGTTAATTTCGAATAATCTACTCAATTATGTCTATAGTAATTATTTGGTTTCGTCGTGACCTTCGCCTGTACGATAATTCGGCCCTCTTTCAGGCCATGGCCGATGGCAGAAAGGTTTTACCAGTATTTATTTTCGATAATGAAATTCTTCAAAAACTCCGATCGGATACAGATCCCCGGGTAGAATTTATTCTCATGGCTTTGAAAGCACTCGATGCCAAATTGAAAGAATCCGGATCTTCCATACTAATCAAGCATGGCTCACCTGAAAAGGTATGGAGGGAACTTATTCAAAATTATGAAATTGGTGCAGTTTTTGCCAACCATGATTATGAGCCATACGCACGGAAACGAGATGAGAAAATAGGTGAAATACTTGCCTCCCATGGTATCCCGTTTCACACCTTCAAAGATCAGGTAATCTTTGAAAAAAATGAAATAACAAAAGAAAACGGTGCGCCATATTCTGTCTATACTCCATACAGCCGAAAATGGAAAAGCATGTTGGCTCAAATGCCAGTCAGGTTGCTCCCTGAATATTCCAAGGGTAACTGGTATCAACAGAATTTAAACTTTCCGGCACTCAAAGAGATAGGCTTTCGTCCCGGGGGAATTAAGTTCCCTGCATCAATTATTCAGGAGGAAATTCTCTCCCACTATGCCGAATTTAGAGACTTTCCAGCTCATAAAGGGACATCGGAATTGGGAATACATCTCCGGTTTGGCACTATCAGCATCCGGCATTTACTTTTAAAAGCATTACAAATCAGTCCGACATTTGTTAATGAACTTATTTGGCGAGATTTTTATCAAATGATCCTATGGCATTTCCCAAAGGTAGCAATGTCAGCTTTCAAGCCAGCCTATGATCATATTCCATGGATCAACGATGAAACCCATTTTGAGCAATGGAAAGCTGGTGAAACTGGTTATCCACTTGTAGACGCAGGCATGCGGCAACTTGCAAAGAGCGGTTGGATGCACAATCGGGTCAGGATGGTTGTTGCCAGCTTCCTGACCAAACATTTGCTGATAGATTGGCGATGGGGAGAAACTTGGTTTGCCGACAAATTATTGGATTATGAATTGGCCAGTAACAATGGTGGTTGGCAATGGGCTACGGGATGTGGTTGCGATGCAGTTCCCTACTTCAGAGTATTCAATCCACAATTACAACAGCAAAAGTTTGATCCCAGGCTTGATTATATCCACAAATGGATCCCTGAATATGATAGTCCGTCCTACCCAAAACCAATCGTAAACCATGAAATGGCACGTGCAAGAGTAATATCTGTCTTCCGCAAATTCCTTAATCAGCCTTCACAATAAAAACATTAAACAATCTGAATCTGTTGCCTGTTATATTGCTTCTATCAAATAAATAATAACTGTTATGGCATTTACATATTCTTGGTAAATAGTAACAGTTACTTTAAGTTCCACCATTCGTGAACATAAAGAAATGAACCTCAATGCAATGAATGGATATAAAATCTTGGTAACATTCTATTAACTACAAGAGAGATCATTGGAAATGTCATGCATGAAACTCTTTTCATTTGCAGTAGAATCGCATTTACCTTACCAAATGTGAATATCATTTGTTTTATCAACAAGGTAGTTACGATGTATATCTTTCCCAATCAGCGAGAAAACACTATCCAATTGAATAATTATCAGCAATTCATATAAATAGATTCTCCAAAAATGAAAGACCTGAACAAGTTGGCAGTAATACCATCATATCTGGCTATATTTGTGATCGATAATAACGGAACTGCCATTTATATACTTCATTTTATTCCCTGAATCGTTATTCTCATTGAAACTGTACATTATGCCTTCAGTAAAATATAATCTGAATCAACTGGCCAAAACATTTAGCAAAGTAAGTCTTACATTTGCATACATAGCAATATTTATTTCCGGCAGTTCTGCTTTTGCACAAAAAGGAGTTATTAAAGGGCGTGTCTTCGATGTTTACACCAACGAACCACTCCCATTTACAAATATTATAATTTATGGAACGGCAATCGGTACAGTTTCCGATCCAGAAGGAAACTTTGTATTCGAGAGTGTTGAACCGGGATTTATCAGGTTGCAGGCGTCCATGATAGGGTATGCCGTATTCGTAGGGGAGGATTTTCAAGTCACAACGGCAAAAACTGTGACTGTTGATATCCCGCTGAAACCTCTTTCTGTAAACCTTGAGAAGGTAGAAATTAAAGCCTCTCCTTTTGAAAAAAGGGCAGAAAGCCCTCTTTCAATGCGAAAGCTCGATATCTCTGAAATTGAGAAAAATCCGGGAGGAAACCGTGACATTTCCAAAGTCATTCAGGCACTACCGGGTGTTGCCTCTTCGGTTGCTTTTCGCAACGATCTTATTGTCCGGGGAGGAGGCCCATCTGAAAATCGATTTTTCCTCGATGATATAGAAATACCTAATCTTAATCATTTCGCCACTCAGGGGGCCTCTGGTGGCCCTGTCGGGATTGTGAATGTCGACTTTATCCGGGAGGTAGATTTCTATTCAGGTGCATTCCCCGCTAACAGAGGCAATGCACTAAGCTCAATGGTCGAGATGAGGCAAATGGACGGCAATCCGGATAAAATCGGGTTCAGGGCAACAATTGGTGCATCCGATTTAGCACTTGCTATGGAAGGACCGTTAACCCAGAAAGGTTCTTTCGTGTTTTCTCTAAGGCGTTCTTACCTGCAACTGTTGTTCGGTGCCATTGGCTTGCCATTTTTACCTACTTATAACGATTATCAGTTAAAGTACAAAATCAGGTTTAATCGACACAATGAATTAAGTATCATAAGTATTGGAGCTCTTGACCAATCGGTTCTGAATCTGAATATTAAAAATCCGGATGAAGAACAGCGTTATCTCCTGGGTTACCTACCCGAAACCTCGCAGTGGAATTATGCAGTTGGAGCGGTATACAAACATTTCAGATCGAATGGATATGATACCTGGGTAATCAGCCGAAATATGCTTAGAAATTCATCTGATAAGTACCGCGACAATGACGAATCTGTCGATTCGAAAAAGACTCTTGATTATTCATCTGATGAGATAGAAAACAAATTCAGATTTGAACGCACTATCCTTCACGGCCCATACAGGTTTAACTTTGGTTTGGGTAGTGAATATGCCCGATATTATAACAAGACTTTTCAAAAAATAGTCACGGACTCAGACCAGGTACTCGACTTCAACTATGAAACTACACTTGAAATTTTCAAAGGAAGTCTGTTCGGTCAGGCGACAAGAATGCTTCTCGAAGACCGGCTGACTCTCAGCCTTGGAGCCCGGATAGATGCATCCGATTACAGCAGGGAGATGAACAACCCGCTCAAACAGATTTCTCCCCGGCTTTCTACATCATACTCATTAACAGAGAAATGGTCTGCAAACTTCAATATAGGGCGTTTCTATCAACTCCCTTCTTACACTACTCTTGGTTACCGTAATCAGGAAGGGCAATTAGTTAACCGTGACAATGGTATTACCTACATCCAGGCCAATCATATAGTGGCTGGAATTGAATATCGGCCTAATGAAAAAAGTCAGATTACGGTCGAAGGTTTTTATAAAATGTATAATAAATACCCTTTCTCTATCTCTGATTCTGTTTCCCTTGCAAGTAAATCGATTGACTTTGGCGTATATGGTGATGAAGAGGTAATCCCCGGCTCTGAAGGCAGGGCGTATGGGGTGGAGTTCCTTGCCCGATCACGCGACCTTAAAGGATTTAACATCATCTTCTGTTATACGTTGGTTCGAAGTGAATTCACTGATAAAAACAAGGTTTATATCCCTTCTGCATGGGATAATAAACACATCATCAACCTGACGGCTACCCGACAGTTCAACAGGAATTGGAACCTCGGATTAAAATGGCGCTTCGTCGGAGGAGCCCCATATACCCCTTACGACCTGACGCTTTCTTCACAGCGTGAGGCATGGGATGCCAGGGGAAGAGGTTACCTCGATTATTCAAAATTTAATACACTTCGACTTAACAGCTTCCATCAACTCGATGTGAGGGTTGATAAGCAGTATTTCTTCAACAAATGGTCGTTACGTATATACTTGGACATTCAAAATCTCTACAACTTTAAATCCGAGCAGCCCGATTATCTTACCAACCTGTCGGTTGACGGTTTGCCAATGCCTGACCCGAACAATCCTGATAAATACCTATTGCGTTCAATACCAAATACAGCCGGACAAACTTTGCCAACTATCGGTCTTATCGTAGAATTGTAAACACCTTACCCCTAAAACATGAAAACGAACATCATTATCAATCTGTTACTTGTTACTTTTTTACTTGTATTTTCAACCCAACAACTCAAAGCCCAGAATGAAATACCACCTGTTGAAAAAATTGAAAGCAATCCAGGGGGACAAGGGTTGCTTATGACCTTAAAACTTGAAAAAGGTTCTGCTTACAATCATCCTTTAATCGTTGTATGGCTTGAGACAGAAGATGGAGAATACGTTGAAACGCTATTTGTTACTGAAACAATCGGTAAAGAAATGTATAAACAAGCCAACATATCATCTGAAAAGGGGAAGGAAGAGTCGGCCGATCTCCTCGCTGCTCTTCCTTATTGGATACATCAGTGCGAAAACAATAATTCCAACGGACTTCTGGTATCAAATCAGAACAATCTCAGTGCTGAAGATATAGTCCGGCCCACTCCTTGTGGCAGTTTCGATCTCTCGTTTCACCTTTCCAATTGCCCCGCTGGTAATTGCAGAATTCTGATAGAACTCAATCAAATATATTATAAGGATAAATACCAGTATGGTCATCACTCAGGCGAACCCGAACCTCTCACCTCGGCACAACCATCAATTATTTATGAGGCTGTTGTCGACCCACATATTCTCCCCGATTCAATTTCAATGAAACCAATTGGATTGGGCGATAAAACAGGGAAAACCAGGATTCTGCAAACAAATCCTAAAACAACGACACCTTCCAAGCAAATTGCTTCAAAAATAACGCTGGTCGTCGGACAATAATAGCCATCCTATTCTCAACCAAAGGTAACCTTCATTTAGAGTATATTATTCATATCTGATCGCTTCGACAGGATCAGTCATGGCAGATCTTACTGCATGCCAGGCTACAGTAAGGGAACCTACCAGTAACGAAGCAATTGCGGCTATACCAAAAATCCAAAATTCAAATTCAATATGGTATGCGAAATTTTGTAACCATCGGTTCATGGTATACCAGGCCAATGGCCAGGCAATGAGGTTAGCTATACCTATCCAAATCAAAAACGTCCGTAACAACATACTGGTAATAGTTGAAACAGATGCCCCAAGTACCTTCCGGATACCTATCTCCTTTGTCCGCTGTACCACCATGAAGGAAACCAATCCGAAAAGCCCCATGCAACCAATAAGGATAGCAATCACTGAGAAAAATTTCACCAAACCCAATGTTCTGGCATCGCTTTCGTAATAATCTGACAACTCATCCTTATATGTATGGGCAGAAAAATAGGTATCCGGGAAATATCTTCGCCAGTAGCTTTCAGCAAGTGCAATCACTTTTGATTCTTGATTATCAACATACTGAATTATAGCAGTTACAAACCTTTTAGGTTCATGATAAAATGCTGTAGCCATCATCGGATCATGTAGAGAATATAGATTAAAATCTTCAATTACACCAACAACAGTCGCATCATTTCCACTGATTAGTATTTTCTGCCTTACAGCATCAGCAGGGTCTTTGCATCCCATCATCTCAGTAGTTTTCCGATTGACAACCACTCCCCAGAAATCATCCTCCGATTTAACCCTCATGTGATTTGGTCGTTTATCAACACTGTCAGTTGTAGCTTTTTTAATCTCTTCCTTGAACCACTCACCTGCAATAAGTCTCAATCCGGTAGTTTTTAAATAATTCGAATCACAAGGTTTGAGATTTATCCTCATCTCCTCCTCATGCTTCTGACCTGGCATCTGAAAGTTTGTAGTCATGTTTCTCCCTGAAGCCGGGCCTCCGATACCATAACTTACACTAATCACCACAGTATTTCCCATCAGATCGTTACGCAAAGCATCTAATTTATCCTCTGACCTACTCGGCAATCCAATCATCATCCGTCCTTCTCTTGCAAACCCAAGGTCCTTGCTACGGATGTAATTCATCTGACGGGCGATAACCACCGTTGAAATAATTAGAACGATTGAAATAACAAACTGAAATACTACAAGACTGCTGTTTAAAGAAACCAATCCCTTCCGCCTGCCATAGCTCTTTCCTTTTAAAGCCTTGATAGGATCAAATCCCGAAAGAATCATCGCAGGGTAAAACCCGGTAAGTATTACTACTACAAAAATAAGCAGGGGAATGAATACAATGGCAAACCGACTGTTATACAACGATAAGGTTGAATTGATTCCCAAAAAGGTACTTAAATTGGGAAGGAAAACTTCAGCCAGAATAAGACCACCTATTACTGCCATCAACGTTATAACACTTGTTTCAAGGATAAACTGCCTGAAAATATTCCCTTTCAAAGCACCCACAGCCTTCCTGATACCTACCTCTCTTGAACGGCGCATTGCCTGAGCTGTGGCGAGATTAACAAAATTGACAATACCAACCCCTAATATTAAAATCCCGATCAGAATATATACCCGTAAAGTCATACGGCTGGTACTATATATACCGGAGATACTCGAATATTCAGGTTCAAAATGAGTGCTGGAGAGCGGCATTAAAAAATAGCGCCGGTTATCGTGTGCACCATTATCCTTATTCTTAGCTTGCACCTGGGCAAGCCTGTAATCTGTCTCTGCAGTCGATTCATTCTCTCTTAGCAAAATGCAACACTCAAATCCCGACAGTGTTGTAGAAAAACTGTCATACTCAAAACCCATATACTCCCGATTTAGGAACCTGATCGGAATTATTATTGAAAACGGATTACTACTTTGTTTTGGAGGATCCTCCAAAATTCCGGTTACTGTAACATATCGATTTTTCTCAAGCTTTATTACCTTACCTATGGGATCAATACTACCAAACAACTTGATCGCGGTACTTTTCGTCAAAACTACCGAAGACGGCTCGCGCAGGCAGCTTTCCGGGCTACCTTTATACCACTGATAATCAAATATATCAAAAAACAAGGAATCAACATACAATATGTTGTTAAGTTGGAATACTTTCCCCTCGGCAACAACATCTTGTACAGCATCATTAAAATAGCGTGTGAGCTCTATCCCGGGATAATCGGCTCGCAATGCTGCTCCTACAGGAAAAGGAACTGAACCATCCTGATCTGTTCCTTCGGCATTTACACTCTCCTGAACTACCCTGTAAATTCTGTCAGCTTTCTGATGAAACCGGTCAAAGCCTCTTTCATATTCAACATAAAGAAAAATCATCACTGCAACACCAATCCCGATTGAAAGCCCTATAACATTAATTACAGTGAACAGTTTATTACGCATAATACTGCGCATGGCTATACTAAGATAATTCTTCAACATATCATTTCAGTTTTCATGATACACTCAAGGATCGTGCCTTAAATTACAACACCCTGTATATTTAGTATTTACAATTAAAGACCCTAAGGACGACACCCTGTTTTGTTGTTTCGGAATGAAACGGTAGTCTGTAACACATCCGAACAATGTTTACTTTTATAGCCTCATCCATATCAAATATGAATCTTTCTTCTCCATCCGGACATCTGTTAATTATTGACGATGACGAACACATCCTGATTACAACCAGAATTTTGCTTAAAAGGTTGTTCTTTTCTGTCGATATCCTGACAATGCCCAAAGAACTCACGGCTAAACTCTTTGTCAGGAAATACGATGTGATACTCCTGGATATGAACTTCCTGCCGGGTAATACTACCGGTGAAGAAGGATTGGATGTCCTCAGGCAAATAAGAAGTACCCAGCCTGAAGCCCGGGTTATCCTTATGACGGCCTATGGCGATATAAACCTCGCTGTGAAGGCAATGAAAAACGGAGCAACCGATTTTATTGTTAAACCGTGGGCAAACCAGGACTTACTATCTGCTGTTGAAACTGCCCGCAGGCTGGATACTTCCCGAAGCTACCAACCTGACAACACAACCTTTGAGCAAGAGCCATCCAGAATGATTATAGGTAGCTCCCCAACCATGGAAGCACTATGGAAAATGGTAGCAAAGGTGGCCCCTACCGATGCAAACGTTTTGATAATGGGCGAAAACGGAACAGGAAAAGAACTGGTAGCCCGCGAAATACATAATCTTTCGGGACGTGCTGAAGCACCTTTCATCCACATCGACTTAGGTGCTATTGCTGCCTCACTGTTCGAGGACGAACTCTTCGGTCATGAGAAAGGTGCTTTTACAGATGCTCGTGAATTGCGTTTGGGACCTTTCGAAAAAGCTTCTGGGGGGACATTGTTCCTCGATGAAATTGGAAATCTGCCCCTCACTCTGCAAAGCAAATTATTAACTGCTCTGCAATCCCGGAAGGTTACCCGTCTAGGGTCAAATCGTCAGATTGATATTAATTTCAGGCTAATCTGCGCTACAAACAGCCAGTTAGGCGAGTTGGTAAAAACCCGGCAGTTTCGCGACGATCTGTACTTCCGGATAAATACTGTTGAACTCACTCTCCCTCCCCTTCGCGATCGCTGCGAAGATATCCCTGTTCTTGTTAATCATTTTCTTGAACGATATAGCTCACAATATAAAAAACCCACGCTTAAAATTGGAAATGAAATCATCAGAAGTATCCTCGCATACGAATGGCCTGGAAATATACGCGAGCTTCAACATATCATCGAACGGGCTGTCATAATGTGCGACAGTGAAAAAATTACAATAGCTGATCTTCGCCTTCCTGTTCAACACGATTCAATAACTGGTAACAGCTCCCTTAACCTCGAGATGCTTGAAAAGGAAGCTATTCGCAAAGCACTGCTTACCCATGGAGGAAATCTTACCCAGGCAGCCCTGGAGCTTGGGCTTGGCCGTACAACCCTGTACCGCAAAATGGAAAAGTATGGCCTTTAAACACCATTTCAAACTGATCTTCCGGGTTCTGCTCCTGGCCTCACTAATTATTCTGCTTACTATCTCCCTGCAGCAGGATAGATGGTTTGTAACCTCTTTCGTACTCGCATTTTTCATCATATTATCGGTCCTGGAAATGATCTGGTTCATGGAGCGGTGGCGTCGCGAATTGAACCGATTTTTGTTACTTCTCCGTCACCGCGATTACTCCGGATTTGCCCCCGGAGGCGAAGCACCCGACGATTACCGTTCAACACTGGCTTCTATTGCCGATGAATTCAGAGCAGTAAGGCTCGAAAAAGAAAGGCATTATCAATTCCTTCAGGCATTGACCCAGCATCTTCGTACTGCCATCATTTGCTTCCATCCCGACGGGAAAGTCGTTCTGGCCAATCAGGCTATTCACGACCTGCTTGGAATGGCTCTGATTTCTGAAATCAAACAGATAAAACGTGTAAGCGAAGCCCTTTACGACATCATTCAGGCACCTGAACAAAACAACCCAATCATTAAACTGGTTATCCGTGACAAACTTTACAGGCTTTCTGCACGTGGCACCAGCATCTCCTATGATCAGGAAATTGTTTCTATCGTATCTCTTCGTGAAATTGGATCGGAACTAGACGAAAATGAATCAGAATCGTGGAGAAAGCTCATACAGGTTCTCACCCATGAAATCATGAATTCGACAACGCCTGTTTCGTCCTTAAGCGAAGCCATTCAGCAAATGCTTGAAAACTATATACCCGATGCCGATGGTTCGGTCACACTTCCGGCCACCGACTTCACTGACCTATCCGACAGTATTAACAGCATCCGGTTCAGAAGTAAGGGACTTCAACAATTTGCCGAGACCTATAAAAATCTATCCAGGCTACCAAAACCAAACTTTGAACCATATCAGCTTACCAATCTGATGCGCTATTTGAAAAACCTTCTTGACTCAGAATTTACATCAAGAAATATTAACCTGACTTTTCAGGTAGCCCCTGCCAACCTTACATTACTTGCCGATCAGGAAATGATCCAAAGGGTAATGATAAACCTGTTGCTCAACTCGATGTATGCAACCGAAACAATTCATGATGCACGAGTGCAAATCACGGCCTCACAATCAGAATCGGGAAGTATTCGCATTAGGGTGAAAGATAATGGCCACGGAATTGAACCAGCCCATTTCGAACAAATTTTCACACCTTTCTTCACCACCCGTAAAGGGGGTTCGGGCCTGGGTTTAAGCATATCACGCGAAATTATGCGACTGCACCGAGGCACGATCCATATACACTCTACCGTTGGGGCCGGTACTGAGGTAATACTTATGTTCTAAGAAACTGTAGCAGCCAGCCCGTATTCAGGATTCACCTCCCGGTTTTCGTCCGGAATCTGGTGTAAATTCTTAACCCGACTGATCCCTCTTTTCGGGTAATTCATTATTAATCATATATTTTCTTATACCATAGGCTAATGCCAATCCTAAACACATGAACAATCCTCCATTCAATGGTGCCCCGCCTCCTCCAGTCTGATTATCGGTCTGACTATGCTGAGGAGGTGGAGGTGGAGGATCTGCTTTTACTCTTCCTGTCAGAACAAAACTCATAAGCAAAAACAACAATATTATATTTTTCAGGCTAAAACTCTTCATAACTGTAGCTTAACAACTGGTTAATAAAACACAACACTCCTTGAATAAATACCATCCCGTGCCACGATCCGAACCACGTAGATACCACCTGGCAGATTAATCAACCAACTGTTATCGGGTTCATCATGTATAGCATACCTTAACATTACCTGTCCGGCCATATTAATAATTTCTACACCGGATTCCCCGGCATCACATACATGTAGTACGTTGCCAACAGTATATACATGAATCCGGTCAGTAATAGGTGTACCTATCCCTACATCTCCCACCAACAGCTTAAAACGTAGTGGCAGATCGGCTTCAGATGAAGTGAAATTATAGACCGAATCAAGTGAAAGATTCTGATTTACGCCTGTCTTCAAATCACAAAGAATCACATCATGCTGAATGGACTTCAAGCCGCAAACTTCAAGTGTATAGGCATCTGACTCATTTTTAATAAAAACAAGAGGTACCTCTGCAGGTTGGATCGCATCTGACAAGGTATTATAACTCAACCATTCCTCACCTGCAACCGAACAGAATACAGGCCCGTTCCCTTTCAAAAAATGTCCATCACAACATGAATCAAATCCCGAAGTTCCCATCGGGCTAAACTCTACAACTGTCTCTTTTCCCGAAGAACGATCGGCAGCCATCGCTGTGAGCTTAAGGCAGGACTCTAACGATGCTTTATACCAAACCTGAGCACTGTGTACTCGTTTTGCTGCAGGAATTGCAACCGAAGCGTTATTGTTCAATACCTCTACCATAAATCCATTCATCGAAGGAATCGGCCCATTTTGAATAGCAGAATAATCATTCAATGTTTCATTCCATATCTGGCATACGGCTCCTGTATTATAGTTTTCCCAGCTATTATCCCACATCAGGGCACTGGGGTAAGGATTGCCCAGCAAATGCCAAGCCTGTGAAACAGAGGCATCTGTTTTGGTAAGACCCGTGATCGCATAACTACCCACAGTCATCACACCTTTAAACTGCTTCATTCCCGTTTGTTCATAGGCAACCAAATAACCATGTCCCGTCCTGAATTCCGTTGTCCCGCCGTTCACCTCGTAAAAGGTGGGTGAAACCGTGGTATTCTTATAGTTAACCCAAACAGAATAGGGCTCCGACCATGAAAAAAAATCAAAATCGTTCCCAACCCCACCAGTAACGAAACCTCCATCTGCATTAATCTCTTGCCCTGCTACCGGCGAGGACATCAGGTGCCAGCCATTTCCCCCTTCGCTCCATCCTTCTATGGTTTGCTCTATCGTGGCATTTACCCCCGCGGTAAGCAATATCAACGATCCGCCCTGCTCGATCTTCAACTCTTCCGCCATTCCCCCGGTCGAAAGAGTTCCCATAACTGTCAGGTTGCTGCCTGTCTGAAGAGTCAGTGTTCCTGATGAAATCCTCAGTCCTCCCGACAGAACGGCATTTGTAGCATTAAAAATCACCCCTTCAGGGTTTTGTAGTTCCAGGGTTGCATACCCTGTTGAAGTAATGGTGCCACCTCCTGAAATGGTTTGTTGCGCGGGGCCATTTAAATAAATTGTTCCTGAACTGGTAGGTGCAAAATTTAATGCAGCCTCTGAGGCAACTGATATGTTACCCTTAATTGAATGACCTCCTGTCCCAACCATTTTCAAATTCAATGTGCCATTGGTAATCGTCAGGTTGTCTATTGAGTAAGGGTTATCACCATTGGGCGAAAGAGTCTTCATTGAAGCATCTACCTCGATGTCGGCAAATGTGCGTCCTGAAAACTTAATTGAAAGGTCGGTTGTCAGCTTAAACAAACTCCCGGTCTGAAAAACGATCACACTTCCTGGCGAAGCCAAAGCAAACGGATCCTCCCCCGTCATCGATATGTAACAGGAGCCCGCCTGAAAAACAACTGAATTCTGAGTAGTCTTTCCGAAGGGATTGCCATTGAAACCAGTACCTGCTGTGAAGCATGATCCTGCCTGAAACAATATTCCATTTTCATCAGCCGATACAATCCGTTGAGTGCCATTGGTAAATTCAACTGAACCTCCAATTACCGCTGTTGCATTGTGTTCAAGAGCAATGGTCAGCCCTAATGATCCCATAATATTTAACTGTGATCCTGCCTCTACCACCAGATCATCTCCAGAACCACCAGTCAATGTCAAAGTCCGAGTACTGATCGGCATCAGGGTAATACTTGTATTTCCCGTAATAGAAATCTGTCCTACCCGTTCTGATGGTACATTCGTGATAACACGCGGGAACCCTATCCTGAAAATCAGGATATCCGTTTCGGCAGGCGATTCACGTGACGGATTCCAGTTAACGGGATCCACCCATGAAGCAGAGCTTACTCCAATCCACTCATAAGTTTGAACTATAGCTTTTCCGGTGGTTGTAATATCCTGCCCGAAAGCAAACCCATCCTTACTAAATACTGAGATTTGACTGATAGATAATGGAGCAAGACAAGAACGGCTACTTTTTTTATCTTCCTCTCTTAATTTGTGAACCATTGCCATTGAATGCTGCCCCCAACCCAGTTGCATTACAAGTCCGGGGATGAAGACAAGCAATGTACGCAAATAATACATTTTCATTACACATTGAAATTTGGTTTTAGAATTTTAATATGGTAAACCATTCAGATTTACCGGTAACTAATATTCCGGCAGTTGTCAATCACGATGAATTATCCTGAAAACTACTCTTCCTGACAGAACCGCTGGTTTGTCCGTATCCGGGTTGAATAACAGGCAAACTCCCATGCTTGCCCGACTCGTATCTGATCCTCCTTAGTAAAAGGTGGCCGTTGCGCTGTTGCAATGGCTGCCCCGTGATCCCGGCAATTCATGTCAGATGATAAAATGCTTGCCTGTTGCCGTCCGGTTGCAGCCCAGAATAATCAATTTTCCATTCGTTAATTCAAATGATACACTAATCTCATGTTGCTACCATATCTCAAAACAATTAAGGGTTTAGGTAATGGATTTGTATTCTACACCTATCTTGACAGGAGTTCCAAAGAAATTCTGTCCTGATGTTCTCAGAAGTATTTCCGGTGTTTTGCTGTATGCTCCGGACTTAGTCGTCACCCCTCTCTTATCGAAGGGTTAAAAGTTCTGCGCTCTGATAAAACTCCGATAACCGGAATGAGAGTAATGCACACTTATTCAGATTGTCAGATCGTGGATTAAAAGTTCAAGAACAAAATTAACTCATTTTATATAAAATTGAATTACAATGAGAAAAAAACTTTGACATGTTCTTCTGCTAAACTACCCCCCCTTTCAACGAATTTTCGGGTATCTAAATAAAAAATCAGCAATAAATGCGAACATGTTATCTGCCATCATGGAAATAAACCCACTATACGCCTGACAAATATTCCTTCAGGTTGTTCAACATTAAAACAGCGCAACACATTCATCCAAATCATCCAGTATCTTCATGTGAGTCTCTGTTCTCTGATTCCCTCTAATTTAGATTCAATTGCCTGGTTTAATCAATAAATTTCTCCTATCAGCGCTTTCCCGGAGAGCATACCTGCAGCTCTGATTTTTTTCGGACATTAAACAACTTCCCACATCCCAGGCATCCTTTCATGACCAATTCTGTTGCTCTTAAAGAAAATTTCAGCTTTTTGCATGCTTTTTTGCATGATGCATTGCCAAGCTAACCCGTTTTATAACCAACTGATTTTATGTTATCTGTAAGCTGTTTCTATACCGGTGAAACCCAGAAGATATATTAAAGATATATCAAAGATACCTTTTCGATATGAAATGCCTATGAATACAGTAACGTCTCGATATCATACATATAAAAAAAACCTGAATGTGTAAAATCCCTGGCACAATTCCGGCAGCAGGACTTGATCTGAAATACCCGCTATACAGACAGTTGCAACTGACTGCAGGCAGGTTACCAGTAACCTGTCGGGAGGCATCTTTTAGAAATCAGATATCTGTATCACCTCATTACGGACCAGTGCCAAGGGCAATTATGTTGGTCTGTTACGTAACAGTAGTATCAATCGTTGAAGAATTTATTTACCAGGGCTATCCTGTAATCAAGTATGAAGTCTTGTATATCACCAGGATAAAGAAAAAAGACGATCAGCTGAATCGTTTGCCTTTCAGGAAAGTACAACGAGGCTAAATCGCAGAAAGGCATCGGTACTATTCCAACCAGAAAGAGGTCATATCATTACTGATCTGTTTCAATTGCCTGGCATTTCATATTATTTCAGGCTAAATATTATAAGGTTATAACTTAGAAACCTGTAAACCTATGGGTCGAAATTATGAATTTCTACGGGTTACACTCCAACAACAATAATACTTTTAGCCTGTAAAACACTGTATCGAAAAATTGTACAAATTTCAGTTATACCATCACGAACAATTGAGAGCTGTTGATAATCATTTGTTGAAAACATCAATAACAATAACATATATCTGCACCAAACCGAAACCACGAAAAAAAGAAGAAATTTAGGCGGCTTTAGCAAGAATCACCAACCCTGAAGGCAAAATAAGCGACAGGATCAGCAATTGTGGACAGCTTGTACAAGACCTTTGAGTAATCCCGGATCTTTTTCCGCAGCATTACCAACCACGATCACATCTGCACCAGCCCTGCAGGCATCAACAGCCTGCTGTTGCGTTCTGATTCCACCACCTACAATGATTGGAACCTCCACCATCTCCTTTACAGCGCTGATAATATCAACCGAAACAGGATTGTCGGCTCCACTCCCGCCATCAAGATAAATAACCGACAATCCGAGCATCGCACCTGCGAGTGCTGTACAGGCGGCAATCTGAGGCTTATCTGCAGGTATGGGCTGCGTATTACTCATGTATAGCGCTGTGGTTGACCTCCCGCTATCAATCAACATATAACCCGTTGATATCACTTCCAATCCACTTTTTTTGAGGTATGGTGCGGCAGTAACCTGACGGCCAATAAGCATCTCGGCATTACGTCCTGATATGAGCGACAGGAAAAGAATAGCATCCGCGTTGGGATTAATCTGCATACTACTCCCCGGGAAAATTACAACAGGAATATTCGTTTTGCTTCGAATCACTGAAAGACACAGCTCAAGTACATCATCGGCAATCAGACTACCACCGACAAAAAAGAAATCGATACCTGCCTCAAGACCTAATTCTGATACATGCTCGAAATAAGCAGTATCATGGCCATCAGGGTCAACCAGTAGTGCGAAGCTTTTACGTCCTGCTGCTTTATTTTCTTTAATCGCGGGGTAAATCAGCATACCTGAATTTGAAGTTTAAGCAAAGGTAAATGATTTTTCTTAATGATATCCTGGTCTTTCGGACTATTAATATTTTCCGTCTTTTTAATCCTCCTTTACCTGATAATTCATTAGGGGAAACAGATTTCCAGTACCGCTGACAGAGGTTTAATAAACCGGCCTTTAGTTATTAAACCTTAGTCAGGCAATTTATACAAACGGTTAATGGCAAATAAACACCACTCTATCAACAAAATAAACGAAAATTGATACTAAGACTTTTTGAATGGATTCCAATGATCAAATTTCCCCTGAACCATCAATCTGCGAAATCCATAACCGGCAACAAGACCAAGAAGAAGTGCGATACCACCATAAATAGGTGCGTTGCTCCCGCTAAACGAATGCCCTCCAACAGGTATCACGTCAGAATGGCTATCTGACATCGATTGCGCTGACAAAATAATGGTATTCAGAAAGATGAAAATTGTTAGGCTGACCCGTTGTATAATAGCGCTCATTAATATTTCAGATTATGTTAATTGGTTCATCTATCAAATTAGCTGATAACTGAATTCACCGTTACCGCTATATCTTAAACCGACGAAAGGCAACACTAAGACAACAAAGAACAAAGTTTAGGTTGTATTACCTGGTCTTACCCCGAAGTTTATTAATATTACATCAGTTTAGCAAAGACATCCCTATTGGCGAAGCGCGAAATAAGTTTTTGCCTCGCAAATTTATTCCATTCGCTGGAAAAAAAGAAATAATTCATCAAAAGACAGTTTTTTCAATCGCCAGTAAAACCTGGCTTTTTGTTTCCGCAGCCGGGGTGACAACTTTGTATCCATCTCACACAAAACACATTCAATTATATAAATCTCTCTCAATCGTGCTGAAATATGATTTGTATTCGCTACCGGCAAATTACACTCTTCAATAAACCGTATCTAAAAACAGGCTCTTGCTATCCGGCAAATGTTATCAGGATTTCCCATCGTGTAAAAATGAACCGCAGGAACACCTGCACGGATCAGCTCTTTTGTTTGATTAACTGCCCATTCAACACCAACCTGCCTTACCTCCCCGTTAGTTTTACACTGTTCCACCAGGCGGACTAATTCATCTGGTATCTCGATGTGAAAGGTCTTTGGCAACCCTATGAGATGTGATTTGGTGGCTATCGGTTTTAATCCGGGCACAATAGGAACATTTATTCCGGCCAGCCTGCAACGGTTAACGAAATCGAAAAACTTACTATTATCGAAAAAGAGCTGTGTTACAATATAATTGGCACCGGCATCCACTTTCTCTTTAAGGTAGCGTAAATCAGATTGCAGATTCGGGGCTTCAGCATGTTTTTCAGGATAACCTGCCACACCGACGCAAAAATTTGTGGCTGTTGAATTCTGAAGCTCTTCATCGAGATAGCGTCCATGATTCAGATCAATTATCTGCCTGACAAGGTCTACTGCATGTGAATGACCATCCGGCTCGGCAATAAACTTTTTCTGCGATCGTTCAGGGTCACCCCTGACAGCCAGCACATTATGAATTCCAAGAAAATGAAGGTCAATCAACGCGTTTTCTGTCTCTTCCCGGGTGAATCCCCCACAAATAATATGAGGTACTACATTAACCCTGCAATTGTATTGCAGGGCTGATGCAATGCCCACCGTTCCGGGTCGTTTTCTGACAGTCTTCTTTTCGAGCAAACCATCAGCACGATGCTTATACACTACCTCTTCCTGATGATAAGTCACATTGATGTAGGGTGGGTTAAATTCAAGCAACGGCTCTATACTCCTGTGTATCTCCTCAAAGGTTCCTCCCTTGAGTGGGGGTAATATTTCAAATGAAAACAGGGTTTCGGTAGCAGATTTGAGTATTTCGTCTATATACATTTTCTTCATGTTAGGGAATCTGTCACAGAATAAACTTAAATCTCAGGATTTCTTTTCCTGAGCAGTTATCATCGAGGAAGGCTCGTAATTCAGGTTTACATTCAGCCATTTCTCTGCCTGGGAAACCGGTACACCTTTTCTTAAGGCATAGTCCTCTGCCTGATCACGGCTAATCTTTCCCAGTGCAAAGTATTGTGAATGAGGATGGGCGAAATAGAACCCGCTGACCGATGCGGCAGGATACATTGCAAAACTTTCGGTAAGGTGTATCCCGGCCTTTGCCTGTACATCCATTAATTCGAATAATTCTTTCTTTTCAGAATGATCAGGGCAGGCAGGATAGCCAGGAGCAGGCCTGATCCCCTGGTACTCTTCTTTGAGAATCTGATGAATAGTTAGGTTTTCTGCTGGAGAATAACCCCAGTATTCGGTTCTAACCCTGAAATGAAGCAATTCGGCAAATGCTTCTGCCAACCTATCGGCCAGTATCTTGAGCATGATAGCTGAATAATCATCATGCGAGGCTTCGAATTCGCTGATCCATGACTCTATGCCGATCCCTGCAGTGACAGCAAATCCACCAAAATAATCTTTCAGGTCTCCCTCTTTCGGAGCTATAAAATCAGCCAGACAGAGATTGGGTACACCATCAGGTTTTATCTCCTGATTTCTTAAGAAATGGAAAGTTTTTAATACTTTTTCCGAATCATCAGGAGAACAGACCTCTACACTATCACCTACACGCCTCGCGGGAAGAAGAAACCATGTTGCATTTGCTCTCAGCATCCTTTCATTAATAATTCGTTTCAGCATAACCCCTGCTTCATCATATAGTTTTCTGGCTTCAGCACCTTTAACAGGATCACTCAGGATAGCAGGAAACCTTCCACCCAGTTTCCAGGCGTGAAAGAAAAATGTCCAATCTATAAAACCGGCTATTTCTCCTAAATCAAAATCTGACAAACTAAAAATCCCGACTTGCTGAGGTGCTTTTATCTCAACCCCGGTTTTTGTATCAAATAAAAACCTGTTCTGGCGCGCCAGAGTCAGTGGCAGATACTTTTCTTCATTGCCTGACTTATTATATTTTCTCCTGAGTAGCTCGTATTTTGAACTTACCGACTCAAGCAATGCCGGATTATTGTCCACAGAAAGAAGTTGCCTCATGATGCCAACCGCCAGAGAAGCATCCCTGACATGAATTACAGGGCCTGAAGCTGCAGGTTCAATTTTTACAGCGGTATGGATTTCTGAAGTTGTAGCACCCCCGATCAGCAAAGGGACTTTTATATCCATACGCTTCATCTCTTCAGCAACATGAACCATTTCATCAAGAGAAGGAGTAATTAGTCCGCTCAAACCAATAACATCAACCTGCCGCTCTATGGCAGTCTGCAGTATCTTAGCGGCAGGAACCATAACTCCCAGATCGATAACTTCAAAATTGTTACAACCAAGAATAACTGCAACTATATTTTTACCGATGTCGTGTACATCGCCTTTAACAGTTGCTAAAAGAATCCTTCCGGCAGTTGAAACCTGGCCTCCCTTTACCCCTTTTTCAGCTTCAATGTATGGTGTAAGACAAGAAACAGCCTTCTTCATCACACGTGCACTTTTCACCACCTGGGGAAGAAACATCTTCCCTGCACCAAATAGCGTACCCACGATATTCATACCATCCATCAGTGGCCCTTCAATAATATTGATTGAAGCTTTATAGAATGCACGTGCTTCTTCCACATCTGTTTCGATAAATTCAGTAATACCCCTTATTAAAGCATGCTTCAGGCGTTCCTGAACAGATGTATCGCGCCATTCTTCATGCTTCACTTCACCCTTTCCTCCATCCCGGATCTGCTCGGCAAAGGCTATTAAACGTCCGGTGGCATCCCTGCGTCTGTTAAGAACTACATCTTCAATAAGTTTCAAGAGAACGGGATCAATGTCATCGTATACAGGAATTACTCCTGCATTAACAATTCCCATATCCAGTCCTGCCCTAATTGCATGAAATAAAAACACTGAATGGATGGCCTCCCTTATATAATCGTTACCACGAAAGCTAAAAGAGAGGTTGCTGATTCCCCCGCTCACATGCGAATGGGGCAGGTTTTCCCGGATCCAACTGACTGTCCGGATAAAATCGACAGCATAATTATTATGCTCATCCATTCCTGTAGCAATAGCTAATACATTTGGGTCAAAAATGATATCACTTGCAGGGAAACCTATCTCTCCGGTAAGAATCTGGTATGCCCTGGCGCAAATAGAAGTACGTCGGTCAAAGGTATCAGCCTGCCCCAATTCATCAAAGGCCATCACCACTACTGCCGCACCATAACTCCTGATTATTCGCGCACGGTTTTTAAAGACGTCCTCTCCCTCCTTTAGGCTGATTGAATTAACTATTGGCTTGCCCTGTAAGCACTTCAATCCGGCTTCAATCACACTCCATTTCGAAGAATCAATCATTACCGGTACCCTGGCAATATCTGGCTCTGCCATGAGAAGTTTCAGAAAGCGGGGCATTGCTTTTTCAGCATCTATCATTGCATCATCAAGATTGATGTCTATAATTTGTGCACCGCTTTCAACCTGCTGTCTGGCCACCGAAAGGGCTTCCTCAAAGTTTTCTTCTCTTATCAGGCGGGCAAATTTCCGGGAACCACTGACATTTGTCCTCTCACCGATATTGATAAAATTACTTCCGCGAAAAGCTGTTAACGGTTCCAGCCCACTCAGGGTTAAGTGAGGTTCAGCCCTTACCGGTTGATGTACCCGGGCATCTGCGGCCATCTTAGCAAGGTGTTTTATATGTTCAGGGGTTGTTCCGCAACATCCACCAACAATGTTTACATTTCGCTGTTGCAACAATTCGTTGATGTGGTGCCCCATCTCTACAGGCGTTTCATCATATCCGCCAAACTGATTTGGAAGACCGGCATTGGGATAGGCGCTGATATAAAAGGGTGCCTTACGTGCCAGTTCCTCGATGTAAGGACGCATTTCACCGGCTCCCAGCGCACAGTTAAATCCGATACTTAGCAATTCAAAGTGGGCCACAGAATTAAGAAATGCCTCTAACGTCTGGCCTGATAATGTTCTTCCACTGGCATCTGTAATTGTCCCGCTAATCATTACCGGAAATCGGCGAATCTCACCTGAAGCTGTGGTTAAAGTTTCCAGTCCCTTCTCCTGTAACACTTTGCCGACTGCAAAAAGAGCAGCTTTCGCGTTCAGTGTATCAAATATCGTTTCAATTAAGAGCAGATCTGCACCACCATCAAGCAATCCGGCTACCTGAACAGCATAAGCATCAGCCAGTTGATCAAAGCTGACTGCCCGATACCCCGGATCGTTAACATCTGGTGACATTGAGGCCGTTTTATTGGTCGGACCTATGGCTCCAGCTACAAAACGCGGTTTATCAGGATTTATAACAGTGTATTTGTCAGCAGCTACCCTGGCAATTCCTGCTGCAGCAAGATTAAGTTCATAAGCCAGAGGTTCCAGTTGATAGTCTGCCTGTGAGATAGCAGTAGCATTGAAGGTGTTGGTCTCAATTATATCTGCTCCCGCCTCCAGATAGGCTTCATGAATCAACTGTATTTCTTTGGGGTGTGTGAGGCATAACAGGTCATTATTCCCTTTCAGGTCGATGGGATGATTCTTAAATAACTCCCCTCTGAAATCAGCCTCAGTAAACCTGAGCTGCTGAATCATGGTTCCCATTGCTCCGTCAAGTACAAGTACCCGCCTGGCTATTTCATCGTAAATGGTTGGTTTCATTATTCTTTCCATACAATATTTAAACAATATTAATTCAAAAGATGCTATGGAAAGGCTAAAAAAAAATCTCCACCGAACCCGGAGGAGAGATGCATCAGTGAAGGAGTACCAACGAAAGCCGGAACTATTTAATGACTTATCTGTCCCTTACGGGTAGGAGTTGGCACCTTGCCGCTCGGGCAGGTTGCCAAGGTTTCGACGGGCCTAATCCCTCAACCTTTCTGGATAAGCAAATCTTTCAAAAGAACTGGTTGCAAAGATAGAACAATTCGGTTCATCCGGCAACCTGAATTATTGCAGTCAGTGACAGACAATCTCTTATTAAGAAATCGGATAGTTGCACAAAGGCTCTGCCTGAGAAACCAATAATTAAACCTTTCGTTTTATCAGGAAAAATAATCTTAACATAAAATTTGTATTCGAAAAATTCAATAAACACAGACCAACTGGTTAAAATAACTAATGACCCATGAAGCCAGAAATAATGGGATATGAGTCAATTATTTCAAATGAACCAGGAAGTTGGCAACGATGATGAGATATAGATTTCCCTTTATCTACGTAAATAGAAAATGACTGAGCATTAAATGATACAACCCGAATTCATAATAGTCCTGCCCGGCTCAACCTGTCGGTTGCTCTATTTATACCGGTTCTGACCAATGATCCAAAGCCTGCATTTCTGTACCATCCGTATTATTCACAGTATCTCAACCTATTAGGTGCAATACATTCACAGTTCACATCGTTAAAAGTAACAACGATCGCCTTTTTTTTCTAATTTAGCGCCATAAATGTAGCAGACGGATGATATCCTTACTATCGGTACTGGCCCTTCGTCGCTTTTTGAACATTAAACGTCGCGACGACTTTTGCTCCTGAAATTCCGTTTCCAGGCACAGTTAATTGTGCATTAATTAATTATTCATTTAAAACGAAATTTCAATGGAACTTCCATTTGCTGAATCCTACAAAATAAAAATGGTGGAGCCTGTCCGCCGCAGTACACGCGAAGAGCGTGAAATCTGGATCAAAGAAGCCAGTTATAACGTATTTAAACTACGTTCAGATCAGGTTTATATCGACCTGCTAACCGACTCAGGAACAGGAGCTATGAGCGACCGTCAGTGGTCAGCAATGATGCTGGGAGATGAGAGTTATGCCGGTGCGACGAGTTATTTCAACCTGAAAGAGTCTATTACAACTGTTATGGGATTTCCATACTTCATTCCCACCCATCAGGGCCGTGCTGCTGAGAACGTACTTTTCAGCGCATTGGTCAAAGAAGGGGATGTTGTACCGGGAAACTCGCATTTTGATACTACCAAGGGTCACATCGAATTCAGACGTGCCAAGGCTATCGACTGTACAATCGACGAAGCATTCCATACAGAATTGATTCACCCGTTTAAGGGAAATATCGACCTGAACAAACTGGAGGCTGTGCTGAAGCAATACCCGAAGGAAAAGATCCCGATGATCATCGTAACCGTTACCTGTAATTCTTCGGGAGGACAGCCTGTATCAATGCAAAACCTGCGTGAAGTGAAGGCTCTTGCAGATCGTTATGGTATCCCTGTTTGTTTCGACTCTGCTCGTTTTGCCGAGAATGCCTACTTTATAAAGATGCGTGAAGAAGGCTATGCCGGCAAAACCATCAAAGAGATAGTTAAAGAGATGTACTCTTATGCCGATATGGCCACGATGAGTGCTAAAAAAGACGGCATCGTCAATATGGGCGGATTTATCGCTATGAATTCAGAAGAGATATTCCGTAAAGCAACGGTGTTTAATATCATGTTTGAAGGGTATATCACCTACGGAGGAATGTCGGGACGCGATATGAACGCACTTGCTGTAGGTCTCATGGAAAGCACCGAGTTCGATTATCTCGAAACACGAATTAAACAGGTTGAATACCTGGGCAATCGCCTGATTGAATTTGGTATTCCTATACAACGTCCTGTAGGAGGCCATGCCGTTTTCATCGATGCTTCCAGGTTTTTGACCAAGGTGCCCAGAGAACAGTTCATTGCCTGGGTATTGACTATCGAACTCTACCTTGAAGCCGGTATCAGGGGCGTCGAAATCGGTACGCTCCTTGCCGACCGGGATCCTGAAACCCGTGAAAACCGTTATCCCGCCCTCGAAATGATACGGCTGGCTATTCCACGCAGGGTGTATACAAACAATCACATGGACGTGATTGCTGTTGCTATGAAAAATGTCTGGGATCGCCGTGATCAGATTTCTACCGGATATCGCATCAGGTATGAAGCTCCGATCATGCGTCATTTCACTGTAGAAATGGAGAAAATTTAATACGTTCCCATCTCACCATTTTATAACAAAGAGTTGCCGGAAATACCGGCAACTCTTTTTATTTCTGAATTCATTAGATATTGAAAATTGATGATGGAAATTACGAAACGAATTGCCATCTGAGAATAATCCCCGGGAAACAGTTTCTCCCGGGGTTTTGTAAAATCCTTAGCTATTATTCTTTCTTACTGATAGGCTCTTACCTGATAACCAGTTTTTTCCCGGATTTAATGGTACCGTCATTAGCTTGCATCATATATATTCCCCGGGGCAGATCAAGTTTCATTGATATCTCTTCTCCTCCCCTGGTAATACGCTGAACCCATTGTTTACCAGTCATATCGGCTACCCGTATAGTAACATCACCTGTAAAGGCTCGCAGGTCAACTGTTATATTGCCATCAGAAGGTGACGGATAAACCGAAAGTTTATTCTGTTCAGCAGATTCGCCAATCCCAACCGAGTTGTATACTTCAACTGCAATTGACTGTGACCAGTTGCCACTGCCACATTCATTCATTGCCTTTACCCTGATTGAAGCTGAGCCTGCATAATTGTTCCATATAACTGTTGCTGTGAGTCCAGTACCAGTGATACTACCAGCTTCAGCAGGCGTAATCTCCCATAAATAAGAGACAGCCCCCGAAGCACCCGTGGTAATATATTCACTTTGGATAACAGTAAACACATCGACGCTCAGTGGCCCTGTTGGCGTAGCTGAAACAGCAGGAAGTGGATTCACAGTAACTCCAAGATTGCTTTCTGCACCATTTCCGGCACTGTTGCTCCCGTATACTGTCACGTTGCCGGATACGGCATTCACACCAAAATTAACAGTGATGGCAGTTGTCCCTTGCCCTGAAGCGATGGTTGCTCCGGTTGGTACAGACCAGACATAATTAGTAGCTCCTGCAATGGTGCCTACTGAATAGTTTTGGGTTGATGCTACACAAGCAACAGCAGGGCCTGAGATAGGACCAGCAGGTGCAGGAGCACTCAATGCTTCACTAACAGTAAGTGTACTTAGGGTAACCAACCCCGGATTTCCACGGGCAAATGCGCCATAGAAAGTCACACTGCCTGTTCCGGCAGCCGGAGCTGTCCAGCTAAAGGTCCAGGAATTAGTTGTAAGCGTGGCTAGGCTATGGGTCACATACTTACCACCACCTACAAGCTGGCTGCCAGTACCTGCCGCCAGGGTTCCGAGAAGTGTCCCGGAAGCATTTTGAGGAGAAACCTCGAAACCATACTTCTTGCCATCTCCAGTTAATGAGTTTGTAGCGGTAATCTGATAGGTTTCACCTGGAACATAACCCGATCCGGGAATGTCAGAGGTTATCCAGCCCGGGCTGGTTGAAGCAGTACCACCATGACATGAGGTACAATTGTGGCCATCCCCTGGCGATCCGGTATATCCGGCCGGTGCTCCTGTAGGGTAAAAGGATTCATATGCACTCATGGCCACTACAATCATAATTGCGGAAATAAGGAGTAAAAGTTTTTTCTTCATAATCTGCACTGTTTTTGTTTGAATACTAATCAATAACCACTTATTCTGGTTATACACCTAATAGAACATCTTTATATCAGTTAGGTTGTAATAAAATTTGTTAACGACCTGTTAATTTATGCATTATCAGGTAATTAGAGTCACACTAACGATCAGGTAGTCTATTCTATAATTAAGATTACCAGCCAGATACAGTGATCAAGGCAAGGCTGCTTAACAGGATAGAAAACAGCTGTTAATCTGATACGGTCCAAATTATCCGGTTTATTATCTGTGCGAAACTCACAATAGAATACAGCTGCCTCTATCCCTTACAGGTGGTTTAATAATATACTAATGCAATGTTTAATTAAACCGCAAATAGTTTTTCTCTTTATTTATAATCAAATATTTAGCCCTTCTCATGCATAGAAAATAAATCAATCAGCTATTTCAGTTAGCCTATTAATGATTGAAACGTTTGATACTTTTCAGAAAATAAAAATGCCTGATAAATGAATTTAGCAAGTCTAAGCCTGTGAAAGAGGAAATCTGCAACACCGAATTAATATCCAAATCAGCGTCGGAGCATGATTCAGCCTGAGTCAAAATACCCCCCGGGTCGCTAATCATTTATGACAATGACAAGCCGGATCATACGGCGTAATGGGATACCCATATTGAGAGCCATTCCAAAATGGATTAATAAAGTGAAAAGACAAGCACCAGCCTGTACCCATCTGATTAGAGTTCTGCAACCGGTGCCTGGCCCGAATAGTTTACCGGAACACTGTCGATGACCAGATCACCAGGTTAGCTTATTCGTCCGGTTCTGCATGCACATGGACATGACACCTGGTAAAACTCTGTTCAAGTTTCTGTTCGATTGAATCGGTGAGGCTATGCGCCTGGCGTAAAGTCAATTCAGAATTAAGGTGTACGGTTACTTCAATAAAGGTATCAGGGCCGGATGTTCTCAGGCGCAAATCATGCCACATTCTGACTCCCTCAATCTGTCTCAATACAGTTTCAACCTTCTGCATTGATTGTTCATCGGTGCTGTCAAGCAAAACATCCACAGCTCTCTTCCCAAGCCGAAAGGAAACCGAAAGGACTATCAGAGCTACTCCCAGAGCCGCGATGGCATCGGCCATATGGTAACCTAACTGCGCACAGATGAGCCCAAGCAACACGACGGAAGAACTCCAGATGTCAGTCCTGAAATGAAGGGCGTCAGCTTCCAGCGCCTGGCTGTTATGCTTCTTCGCGGCACGTGATAACGCTCTTGAACGTGTATAATCGATGAGGATTGATCCAACCACAACCACGTAACTCCATAAGGTAACCTCTATTTCAGTATTTCCCGAAATCAATCGCGAAATACCTTCATAAATAATCCACCCACAGGTAATAACCAGTAAAACAGTCTCAGCGAGAGCAGAAAAATTCTCAACTTTTCCATGACCAAACGGATGCCGCTTATCGGCAGGCTTATCGCTGATTGAGACCGAAATCCAGGTGATTACGGCGGCTACCAGATCAAGAGCCGAATGAAGTGCTTCGCTCAAAATACCCAGACTCCCGGTTAGAAATCCTATTAAAAACTTAAACCCGGTTAGAAAAACAGCCGCAACAACCGAAAACATGGCAACCTGCCTTTTTTCCCGTCCAGCCTCAACGACTCCTGAAATATCTGCTGATTCAGTCATCGTTGTCATCATTTGACATTTCTACTTCATGACTGTCATTGCGTACCACTTTATTTACATTTCTGATTCCGGCCAATATAAAAACAATCAACAGCAGAAATGCAATTACCGATAGTATCTTCTGGCCGATATTCAATCGTGCTTCCGAGGCGATTACATTCTTGTAACCAGTAAAAATTGATCTGAAGGCACCCAACTCACGCTCACTAAAAAAAGACATTACCACACCTGCCAGATGAACTGCGATCAGAATCCAAAGCGCAGCTAACATCCCCTCATGAATATCACCCCATAAACCGGCTGTTGTTTCACTTACCTTGAAAACTGAAAGTGAACCCTCCTGCCCTGAATATGCTATAAATCCCGATAACACAACTATGCCCAGTGTAAGGTAAATGGCCAGCATTACCCAGGAAGACTCAAGGTTATGCCCTGCATAAATTCTCTTTTCTCCCTGCTTATGAGTACTAAGTTTTGAGGCCATTGATGGCGTCAATGCAAAATGTTTAAACCGGGAATAACGGGGTCCGGCAAAACCCCAAATAATACGAAACAACAACAAAAACCCTACTGATAACCCTGCAAGAGCATGCCAATCAATTAACTCATCCTCCTCACCCAACAAAAAAGCGGCAACGATAAAACACGCTATTAACCAATGGATCAGCCGTGTAGGTAAAGTCCAAACATATGTTTTCATACCTGAATATTTTAAGATTTATAATTGGGAAAAATTCGACTGCAATTCTTAATGCTTGTCGGGCGGCTCCCAATGTTGAAAATAAAACACCGAGGGAATTACGGCTACTATACCGGTGAGCACCAAATCAGCAGGAAATACTGTTTTCGTGTTGCTTCCCGGGATGTGATCCATATCATGGGTATGAAATTGCTCATATTGCTGATTGAAATCGTCAGGACCAGGATGCCGGTCAACCATCAACGTCATCCCTACAGTATAGGCTGTTTCAGATTCATGAACTGAATATGACAATAAAAGGATGAAAGAAAATAACACCACTATCCTCACCATGATCACAAGGTAATATCAATGACAAAATTAACGCTTTCGCTCACACAGAGCATCATCCTACGGAAAATTCCTTCCCTCTGTTGTATTTTTAAGTAGTTTTGCAGCAGATCAGACCCATTTGTTTCCTGAATAATTAAACACTGACCACGATGAAGAGAATACTGTACTTTCGACTGATGTGCCTGCTGTTCATGTTGTCAGCGGCAACACTGGATGCCCAGGAGAACGTGGAAAATCAACCTGAAATCCCGGCAAAAGCCGACGAAAGGATTAGTAAGCAACTCGATTCGCTCGGATATAAATACACGGTAAACGACAAAGGAGACTTTAAGCTGATTTGCCGTCTTGGGGACGACAGGACACAGGTTGTATTCATCAATTCCTCAACACAGAATTTTCAGGATATTGAAATCAGGGAGATCTTCTCTCCGGCTGCTTTGCTAAAAGCCTCCGATTTCTCGGTCCCTTTCCTGAAAAAATTGCTCGAAGAAAACTATAACAAGAAAATCGGAGCCTGGCAAATGATATCAGGTAATGAAAGTTCTTTGATTACATACACGGTAAAGGCAGATGCCAATTGCCCTGCCCTGGAATTGAATAAGATTATATGGCTGGTGGCCCAAACAGCGGAAGAACTGGAAATTGAAATATCCCCTGAAGATAATTATTGAACCGGAAAACGAATAACAGCCTCAGACCGGCTCAATTTCTGGCTTTACCATTGATTTAAGTCGAAGAAAAACAACCTGGCTCAAGGCGCCAGCCTTCTCATATTCCACCCGTTTTCAACGTCAGCAGTAAATACAATCCTGTCGTGCAACCGGTTTTCTCTTCCCTGCCAAAATTCTATCGTAACAGGATTTACCTTATAACCACCCCAATAATCAGGCCTTTGATTCAGAAACTCGGTCCGGCTGGCAACATCGAAATAGAGCATTTCCAAATCCTGCCGTGAACCTATCTCCTTGCTTTGCGGCGATGCTATGGCACTGATCCTGCTTCCTTCAGGCCGATCCAGAAAATAGTGATCCGATTTATCAGCCGACACCCTTACTACTTCTCCTTCAACCCTTACCTGTCGCTGAGTCAATGGCCAGAAAAAAACCAGGGCAGCTTTGCCTGAAGACTCTATTTCTAACCCCTTCCTGCTCCTGTAATTTGTAAAAAAAACAAAACCCTCTTCTGAAACCTCCTTTAGAAGAACTATCCGGGCCGAAGGAGATCCCTCAGAATCACTGGTTGCAAGTGTCATGGCGGCAGGTTCTGGTTCACCTGACCTTATTGCCTCGTTGAGCCAATACTCAAATAATTCGAGCGGATTTGATTTCACGTTACCCTCATCAAGGTGGTATAATTGAAACTCATTACGCAGGTGGTGCAAACTTGTCATTTTTTTCTGTTTTCAAGCCTAACCGGATATCGGGGCTCATTGTTCAATGAAAGAAAGAAAGGATTTACAGATAAGGGATTCAGGTGTCGCATACCGGTTTTTCTTAAAATAATAAACAGCTGACTTTGAATACCCCTGTTAATTCAAAATTGCATTAATCCTGCAGGAACTCATTTTTAGCTCAAACAGTACCCGAAGGTCACTACATACCACCAGTCATAACTTATAACCGGAGATGAACCGTAGATCCACCGTAGATCCATCGTAGTCTCATCGTCTGCATTTGGTTCATGCCCGGGTAATATACGCCTGTAATCCTATTGAAGTTCTATCTGACTTATAGATTTTTAACTACAAAAATCAAACCAGAAATGATAATTCTCAAAAGAAAATATAACCTCACATCTGATGATATGAATCCCATACTTGTAAATAACGGGAAGAGCAAACACGAAATGGATCTCACAATACTTCCTCATAGAGGTATAAAAACCCGCCTTCAGCCGGCGGATATCACATACGGGCAAAGCCGGCTCTTGTCGGCCAATGGGAAAAATATTGCCGGCGGGAAAATGGGGTGAGTTGCCTTAACAGTTCACAAACCCGCTAAAATACAGAAGTCCTGCCATCAGCGATAGCAGGACTTCAGGGTCATAGACAAAGGTTAAGATATATAAAGGCCCCTCTAAAAACGGCTTATTCAGCCTTTTTGGCGGGTTCGTTCTTAGGTATCACTTTCCCTTTTAAGGTTAGCTTTACAGGACTACTATCAGCATTGGTGATAACGGTGATGGTTTTGCTGAATCCACCAGCTGCGGCAGCGTTATAGGTAGCTGAAATAGTAGTCGATTTACCGGCAAGCACCGGATCGGAAGAGTATTTCAGATTGGTACAACCACAACTGCCCTTTGCCGAAGAAATCATCAGGGGTTCTTTTCCGCTATTGGTCAGTTTAAATTCAACACTTTTGGGAATACCCTGAGGTATTTCACCCATATCTATCACTGTTTGTTCAAATGTGGCAACAGGCTTATCAGGATTAACAGCCTGTTCCTGGGCAGCAGTCTTGGTTGAGGTTGCCGGCTGGCTCTGAGCCGAAGCGATTCCGGTTATCATTACCATTGAAATGAGAACCAGTGCTTTGTGAAATCTTTTCATCTCTTTAAAAGGTTTAAATATTTTTTAATCGAATTACTATGCAAAGATGCAATCTGATTCGCCTGGGTCAGGTTAACAGGATGTAAAAGGATGTAAATGAAAAGTAAAAGTGTGTAAACAAAATGTAAAGCAGGCTGCTTTAGGGGATTTTTAAGTACTTTGGCTCATCAAATTCCATGTAGATTGAACCGAAAACAAATCAGGATCGTAGTTTTGCTGGGTGCCTTGTCCATTCTGGGGATCATCACCGTGCAGACGTATTTTCTCTTACAGGCCTGGTCGATTAAAGAGAAACAGCTTACACAGTCGATCGAAATAGCCCTGAAGAATACGGCATACAGGTTCAGTAAGCTGAATGAAACAGCAATTCCGGCAACTAATCCGGTTCATCGTTTGTCGCACGATTATTTCGTTGTCGACATAAATAATGTCATCGATGCCAATATTCTGGAGTTTTACTTACGCTCTGAATTCGACAAACTCAGTCTGCACCTTGCCTATGAATATGGAATCTACGACTGCCACACCGACAGGATGGTCTATGGCGACTTTGTACCGGCTGATGGATTCTCAAGCGATGCGCATCTGGGCAGGGAACTTCCAAAATACAGTGAATACACCTACTATTTCGGGGTGAGGTTTCTTTCACTCAACAACGCCATTACATCCGATATGACCGTATGGATTTTCTTCACAATCATACTTCTATTGTCGGTTGTTTTCTTTGCCTATGCCCTTTTTATTATTTTCAAACAGAAACGTTGGACAGAGTTGCAGAAAGACTTCATGAACAACATGACTCATGAATTTAAAACACCCATCTCAAGCATTGCTCTGGCGGCCAACGTAGTCAGCGATCCCGGGGTGATTCACCAACCCGAAAGGTTACAGGTATATGGCACCATCATCAGCGAGCAAAACAAGCGACTAAACCAGCTTGTCGACAAAGTGCTTGAAACTGCTAAACTGGAAACATCCAACATCCACATATTGCCTGAACAGATTAATCTGACAGAGCTCATCGAATCAGTCACCGGGAGTTTCAGAAACAGCTTGTCAAAAGAGACAGTATTCTCGATCAGAACAACCGGCACCCCGGTAGCCATCTCGGCCGATGTGGTTCACCTGACCAATGTCCTGTACAATCTTACCGATAATGCAATAAAATACGGGCCCGGTAAGCCTGCAATAGAAATTTTCATCGAGTATAAAAACAGGGTGGTTTTATTGCACTTCAGCGACAACGGGAAAGGCATTCCGAAACAATACAGAAAAAAGATTTTTCAAAAATTCTTCAGATTACAGGATGGCCATCGCCAAACAGCCAAAGGATTCGGACTCGGGCTATATTACGTGGGTATAATTTGCAAATGCCATGGCTGGAGTATCTCGCTCGAGACCCATGCCCCTTCACCGGCTTGTTTTCTGATTAAAATACCGGTGTAACCTTTTTATGATCAGACCATGATAAAAGCGCGAATTCTATACGTTGAAGATGATGAAACCCTGTCATTCATCACGAAAGATAACCTCGAAATGCTTGATTATTCAATCAGTCACTGCAGCAGTGGAGAAGAAGCATTAAAGGTGATGCAGAACGAGAAATTTGATCTTTGTATGCTCGACGTCATGCTCCCTGATATCGACGGATTTACTCTCGCTCAGCATATAAGGGCAGGGAACAGCGAAATTCCCATCCTGTTTCTGACAGCACGTTCAAACCAGGAAGACCGCCTTACCGGCCTACGTCTTGGAGCAGACGATTACATTACCAAGCCATTCGGCCTGGAAGAACTGGTGTTGAAAATAGAGGTATTCCTCAGGCGCAGGAAAATAGTGGTAGATCAAAACAGAAGTACCCGCCTCTGCATAGGCCGTTTGATCCTTGATCGTGACAACCTGATATTGTATGACGGGGAGGAGAAATCATCGCTTACTTTTCGCGAATGTACACTGTTGTCATTCCTAGCAGAAAACCTGGATCAGGTAGTAAAACGCGAAGAGATCCTTCAAAAGGTTTGGGGTAACGATCATTTCTTCTCAAGCCGTAGTCTCGATGTCTTTATTTCCCGCCTCCGGTCAATACTCAAAAAAGACCCTGATCTGCGGATCGAAAGTATCCACAATGTAGGTTACCGGCTAAAGGGGAAAATATAAAAGGCTGCCTCAAACAATATCGAGGCAGCCCTTATATTAGTTAACCTACGGTTATCTTGAAATCAAAGCTCTTTGGGTTGTAATACCTTTTGCAGTGCGCACCTGCACCAGGTACAAACCAGGTTCAAAACTGCCGGTATTTATTTTATACTGTTCGCTTCCGTCATTTACAGTTGCATTGTAAACTTCCTGCCCGAGGACATTGCTCATCCTTATCCCGAGAATTGTTTCATCTGCTTGTACAAACATCACGTCGTTTGCAGGATTTGGGAACAGATTTACCATGCCGGATTCTTCCCTATTAGCAACAGAAGTTCCCCCTGATTTAGTGAATAAGGTGATATTCGGGTAATATCCTACATCATAGCCATAGGAAGGGGGGATCATCGGGTCAAAAGGCCCTCCGTCTGTTTCAGCAGCACGTGAACGGTTTCTGTCCTGATCGAACGAATTCATAAAGACCGGTCCAAAAATATATCCGACATCATAACTCTTGTTCGAATAAATTACCAGGTTTCCACCGTGATATTTGTATGGAGTATTCAGCGTAATGAGAGTCTGGTTGGGCCCTTTGTTGAAACTAACCATACCATAGAATACTGTGGTAAATAGCGACGGATCAATCCATTCCCCGTTAAGTTGCGCCTGAGATGTTTCACCCATTAAAACCTGAATCTGCACATCCTGCAAATCATCATCAAACTGATTATTATATAGGATAGCTGTGATTGAATCACCAATCGAACCAATTTCTTCAGGATAATACAAGGTTTGTGTAATGCTGAACATACTGAAGAAATTGTAAGGGAAAGATTCTACCGGTAATACACCAGAACCAATTGAAACAGGCACAATATTGTCGGGCTGAACCGTAACATTCAGGTTTTCTGACTGGTTATTTTCAGGTTTTTCGTCCCCGGCAAATTCGATGTATGCATAGATAAAGCTATTACCGGTTTCTCCTGTAGCAGGTGTCCACGACAGCTGATATACCTTTTTCTCGGCAAAAGCGATGGATTCACCTGCTACTGTTGCCAGTTCGGTTCCTCCCTCTTTCATCAGTTTAACGGTATAATTGGCCTGCGATAATTTGCCGCCATTGGTCACTTCAACAGAATAGGCAGATTCTGTACCAACAACAGGAACAGCCATTCCTGTAAAATTAGTACAGATAAGGTCATTATTTACCACTGTTTCGATGCTGATATCATCGATAAGCCACCAGTTAATGGCATTGGAGTTTCCTTCGTAACGGAAGGCAAACTTCATTTCGGTTGCACCTGCCGGAACGTTGAAGTAGTATTTAAATTCATTCTGTGGGATGTTCATCGTACCGAGGGGCTGTTCCCAGAGTACCTCCCAATTTGTGCCACCATCAAAAGTGATATCCAATCCGATTATTTCGCCCCAATCCATCTGGTAATTAATGAGATATTGCTTGTACTTAAGCATAAGAGCGGTCTGACCTTCAACGTTAACCGGTGCGGAAATAAGCCGGCTGAGGCCCGCGGCCATGCTATAACCAAGGGCTAACTCGGGTGCTTCACCCCCTGCCATTTGGGAACTGTTCACCGACCAGGGCGGTGCCTGAATAGCATCAAGAACCCAGTCAGGAGGAATCTGGCCTGTTGGATAATTGAAACCCTCGCTATAAATAACGGTTTGCCCTGAAACAGCATTGTTTATAAAGGCAAAAACCGTGATTAGCAACGAAGTGAATAAGGGTATAATTAACTTTTTCATGAAGTAGAGATTAAATGATACAATGGCGACAAAGTAAACCCAAATTATACTTCCATGCAATTGGTGCTGATTGCTATTTTCTTCCAGACAGCAATAGGTGCCAGCACCTAGTATCACTTTAGTGTCAACGCCTATCTCATATCAGAGACAGAGCCTTAACCTTCATTTACAACACTTTATCTTTCCATTAGCCGTTGAAGCCATCGTGATCAGAGCAACTTCAATAACGGGTATATCTTACGCGAATTGCAGGATGGCATTACATGACCGGTGACGATGGAGATATGGCTTGTTGCCTTTTCTGTGTCATTTCCATGGCAAGCTACTCCTGTTTGGCTGAGGCTTTATTACAGCATCAGACCAGCTGGGGAGCGTTGATCGCTCGGCTATGAAGCCATTTTACCTTGTAAATAACACTTCGCCCCCTTGCCGGAGTGGATTCGTTGCACGGGGTATTGTAAGGTGTTGAGGTTCTCATAGGGTTTCCTTTATCTGCAAAGAAAATCATTCCTGAGATACATAGAACAATCGCGATTATTGCAAATTGCCTTCAGTTTATCAACAGATAGAGCATTCTTTATCGGAAATCAGTTGCCCTTGTCTTTCAAAAAAACAAGAGCTGTCTCGAGTGCTGTATCCTTACCTTTACGAAAGTCATCCAGGGTAAGATGCGACTCTATATCAGGCTTTATCCCTTTACCAACAAACTCGCGGCCATCCGGGTACATATCTTTTTTTGAACAAATTGACAGATAACCCCCATAGGGGAGATTCCAAACGACAGGATTTCCTGTACTGCCGGCTGTTGTTTCTCCGATCAGCGTAATGTGCTTTTGATTGTCGCAGAATACCAGAAAATCCTCGGCTGCAGAATAGGTCTGAT
Organism: Bacteroidota bacterium; assembly: GCA_003250395.1. Lineage (GTDB taxonomy): Bacteria > Bacteroidota > Bacteroidia > Bacteroidales > TTA-H9 > GWE2-42-24. Next base: position 98,608 of record QKGM01000004.1, read on the forward strand.
GACCTATCAGAATCACTGTTGGCACAACGAGACGTTCGCGATTGACATTAAAAGTGAAATTAGCCTCTCCACCTTTCTCAAAATACTTATGATTCGCAATTTTATATAGCATTGCATTTTCGGCATTTCCAATAGTATCCTTCAGATTAATATTCTGTCCCCACGACATAAGATCGGGTTTATGCACCCGAGTATACCATGTTGCACCAACAAGGTCATTATCAGGAGACAACAAGCTTAGTATCTGTGCTGCATAACCTGAATTTCCTCCCCTATTGTTGCGAATATCTATGATAAGTCGTTTCGCATGTTTAACAAGTTCGGGAAAAATAGCCTCGAAGTCATCAACAGTCTGTTTATCGTTAAATGAATTGATAACAACATAAGCAATATCATTAGGATACCATTTTAGCTCTACAAATTTCCACTCCTTATCTGCAGGAACTAAAGGGTCATTTTTAAATTCGGGTAGAATATCGTGAATTGTATGTGTTCTAATCTCCTCTCCATTGGGCGTCAGAAAAGTAATATCATAAGAGTCATATCTCAGTGAAGTGAAAATTTTACTTATTGACTCATCAAGTAAATGGTGCCTGGTTGAGGAACTTATGTAAGGCTCAACCATTTTTTCAATATACTCAGCAGTCGGCATACCGTTTACTTCAACAATCTCGCTACCAACCGGTATCCAATCGCTCTGTTTGCTGCTGATTTGAGAGACCATAGCCCGTCCTTCAACCGGCTTAACAACAATCTGAAACTTGTCGAAAAAGGTTGTAACAGTAGGATTGTATTCGTAATAAACATATGAATGCCCATCTCTTAGCATAGCACAGTAACGGCTTAATAAACGATAGCATTCGTTATCGCTTTTAGATTCCATAACAGTCTCAATCAATGTCAGATATAAGCTATCCCAAGCTTTCTCTCCTATATTGTCCAAAAACGCCGCATTATATTTAGCCTCTGACCATACTTTCGATAGCGCATACACCTTATCTTCAGTGGTCATATAGGTATTAATTTTGTATGAGATACGCTGTTGTGCGTTACTCATAATTATTGATGAGAAAAGGAACACGGCAATTATTAATTTCTTCATCTAAATCCAGTATTAAAATTATAAACCCATTAGAATTTATAACTCATCATTATATCAATTATTGCAATCGGTATCAGCTTTATACCAAGCGAAAAAGGAATCACGATCGCACTTTCTTACCCGCTTCCAGCAGAATTTTAACTCGAATAGTAAATTATAATAATCCTGGTGATATTGTGTCGGAAAAATTCAAAAGATTAATGGTTGCATTCCCTAGAATTTCCGATACAGGTTGTCTGATTAATCGCTTTTATCCCAATATCGGAAATTAATAAGAATAACAAAAATCCAGGGGTTATATGTATGCGTCTGTTTTCCATCTTAATGAGCCCAAACGGTAAACTGAATGATTAGTAGTCAATTGCTTGGCAATATCCTGTAAAACTACTACACAATTTGATCGGGCTACAACCCCTGATAATAGTTACTTTACCTGCCATTACTTATACAAAATGCCGGCATCCGTTATTTTTAGTTCACAATGTTTTTGCCTACCTATATCATCATTAAACTCAATGTCTTGCAGAAGATAATGATACTTCTCGTATCTCTTGTCTGACTTTAATCTATCAACTACCTGTATCAATCGGCTCTGAATTGTTTTTGTGCTATGCATTAAATTTCTCCTAAAATTTGATTTTTCTCTTTCATATTCTGTGTAATGTTCCCGCTCATTCCAGTTAATCCGTGGAGCTGTAAATAAAGAAATCTGTTCCGATAAAATCTCGAAAAGCAATTCTGTTTCTTTACTATCAACGTCATGTTTTAGAATCTGCTCGTATATGTTTTCAGGCAAAGCATAAGACCAATTTTTGTCTCTGTCTTGATGACGACCGTAAAAATACAATCCGTGTTTATTCATGTTATGTATTACAATCTTTTCAAGTATCAACGTATCAAGCGGAACAATCTTTTCAGTTTGAAAAGCATGTTTTAAGCTTAGCACTAAATCAGCTGTCCGCTCGGCATACTTTTTTCTTAAAATCTGTTTGGTTGAATCGCGGAAAAATATGCCATGTATTTTTGCTTTGTCAAATTCTGAGTCAATGTAATCAAATCGTTGTTTGTTTTGAGAGTAGTAACTTTGATTTAAAATATCTCTGTCTGCGTAAGTGGTTTTATATAAGTAAAAAGTTGTTAGAATGTAAAATACAATTGAAAGTAAAACCCAATAACGTGTTCTAAAAATCATTCGAATCGTATTCCAATGTGCGAAAAACACATAAATCGGAATTAATACAAATATTAACCAGAAGTCATTTAATAAATCAAGGTGTCCATCGTATCCCTGCGAACCGTAGACGATTAAAGGCAAAATCGAACCAAATCTTGCGACTAACATCAACGTAACAAAGGTGATTAAACAAGCATTTGAAATTGTGAAAGTTTTTAAGTATCGTTTTCTGATATTTTTATTTCTACCTCGTAACCAATAAATAATAGTAAATCCAAATCCAAGGCTTGTTGCAAGGGATGCAAAAAACAAATCATAAAGTCTGAATTCTTTTTCAGTCAGAATATATGGGTCGGCCATAAAAGTTATCATTCTCAACGATTCTCTCGAATAATTGAAAAAGTAACTCAAAACAAAAGCAATCAGAATTCCGATAATTGTACCAGTCCAAAATTGTCTTTTGCCAAGGTTATCAATCGATATTTCTGGTTTTATAAATCCTTTGGTTAACATTTGCAGTGTCTTTCATTTAATGGGTACCAACGGTGGCAATAGCCGGGCGTTTTTCTTTCAGTCATTTATTACGATATATCTTGTTGTCAAATACTTGATCCAATTTTTGAAGTTGTCGTCAGGGCAATATTTGTTAAGTAAAGCAAAGAAATTTTCATAAGTCAAAGCAATAAATCTATTGTCATTTTGAATCAGCAAGTCAATGTATTCTTTGCTTGTCTTTATAAAATGTGAATTGTCAGACGGAAATAAGGTTAAGGAAGTGAAGTGCTGAAATTTATCACTGTCAACAAGCAATATGCTCTCGCCAAGAATGTGGTTTCTCCATACTTGCCGAAATTTGTCAGTCGATAAATCTTTTATAGCATCTGGTTTGTAAAGTCCTGATTTTTTGGTAACAGAATAATAAGGTGAGTTTTTATCTTTAACGTCTTTCTCTTGTTTGGATTTTGTCGGAAGTTTATACTCTTTTTCTGTGTATTTTACTTCAATTCCAATCATTCCTTTTGTCCCGTCTGAATTTGTGTATTCAATGTATGTGTCAAACGAAGTTCCGTCATTAAGATATTTCTCTTTCGGTTTTGGTGCATATTCAATTACAATTTTGTCAATGGAATTGATGCGTGATTTTAAAATGTCGGCAATAACGTTTTTACAAAAATTTCTGTCTTTGTCTAAAGGAATGAATATGTTGAACGGAATATGTTCACTTCTAAGCAAGTTCGAATAGAGTGGTTTGTTGTACTTGCGATATTTTTTAACTGCATCAAAAATTCCGAAGTCGTCATAAAAATTCCTACCATTCTCTCCATCTTCTCTGGTCAGATAGTTACCATAAGTGTCAAATGGTAAGTCAAGATACTTTGCCCTAAAGATTGATTGATGAAGTCTTGCCCGTCTGAGAAAACCGCTTGGGTCAGTCCTGTCGTCTTTTGAATATTGCTTTCCTATTTCTTGCATAGTCGCATGATTTGCTGTCTTTTAAATGCCCCATAATGGTTAAGGCTATATACAGTAATGGATTGCTGATTTCTTTTCTGTCTGCCGACACAAAATTTCTATGCGGGGCAGAATGTTTTAATAACCACTGAAACCCTTATTGCATAGAGCCTGTGTTACCTGCTGGCATTTTCTAACTTACTTCTCAATTCGCTTTGATATGTTTCCATAAATTTGCTTAAGTTCATAAAAGTATATCCAACTACTCGTATCAGCGGATTTTTATATGTTATTAGTTCTGTTGCTGTAAAACGAGTTTTCCCATTTTCAATAGGTTCAAACTCGGCAAACCATTCTCCTTGAAAGAAGTTACTATTCATTTCAAAAGAATAAAACATGAAAGGCCTTTTCTCCTTCGTCTTAAATCGAATGGTATTTCCTTGCGAAATTTCTTCCCAAATTTCAAAGTCTCCGTTCGTTTCAATAATTCGCAAATCTTCTAATGACGTTCTGTATTTCCAATCTTTGTTATTGGTTACAGTGTTATAAGCTGTTTCAACCGAGGCATTATAAACGGTTTGTTTTGTTACTATTCGTTTTTGGGGAAGCAACAGTCCTAAAATTAAAATTGTCAGCAAGACAACCACTATTCCAAATATTATATAAAGCATAGTTTTCATTTTGTAAACTTCATTACAATTTACATTGTATTGGTTATTTATTGTTCAATAGCGTTTTATTTTCCGGTTACTTATTGTTTTCGTTTTACTGTCGTCAGCTTGCAAATAACGGACGGGACTATATGCAGTTGCCTACTGCGGGCTTCAAATCTTCGCATACCATAGAAACCCTTATTGGCTATATTGTGTGTTGGCAGTTGGCTTTATTTTTTTTATTTCATATAATCCATAAAATATAAATCCAACACCAACAAATATACATATCCAAAATAATATTGTCGCTTCATTTTTATCTCTAAAAGAATAGTCATTAAGTGAAAGATAGTTTTTTTTCATATCTCTAAGTCCGTAAACACTAATTCTATCCCATCCATAATGCTTATCTAGATATCCAAGCGAAGAAGTCTGCCAAAGTTTTTTCCTAGCAACTCCTTCATCAATAGTTAAGAAAATTGAGTCTCCTTGCTTAACAGAATTTACATAATCAGAAGCATACATTTCTGAAAAAGCAACACCAGAAATTGAGAATTTAAACTCAGGGTATTCCTTTAATCTAACTTGTATATATCTTGAACCTTTTGAACCTTTCTCTATTTTAGGCTCATTATCAATTATCCCAGAGATTGATATTGTTCTTTTATCAGTTTTGTCAATCCTATCATTTTGCAACCAATACGCTCCGTAAAGTACAAGCAATCCGAATAGAATAAAAAAAATTGAATATCTATAAGAAACTCTATCTAACCAATTTTTTATTTCCTTTTCATCTTTTCTTTTTCCTTTTGTAACATGATACTTAATTTTTTCATAGTTCTTATAACCCGACGAAGATATCGTATACTTATTTTCAGAGTAATAAATAATCAAATCTTTCCACTTTGTATGCTTTGTTTGCTTTTCAATTTCCGTCCATTTATTTATATCCTTTAAATAGATTGTCTGTTTTTTAAAACCTAATCCTGAGAACACAATTAATCTGTCTTTGTATATTTTGAGATTGTCAATAAAGAAAATAGATATAAGGGCTAAAAGGCTAAATAATCCGAAGATTACCCCACCTACTAATCCACCAATCTGATAATACTTTAGTAATAATGAATCTTTTATCAGAAAATATGCAGCTATTCCGGCACCAATAAATCCTAAAATCAGGATTATCAGCGTCCCAAATGATTTTTTTGTTATGATTATTGGTTTATCCACTGTTCTGTCTCTTTTTTAAGCTTGCAGCCAACGTTTGGTGTATGGTTAGTAAGGGATTGCGAGCTTCAGGCCTATCAAGATACCACCTAAAATTGATGCGTGTGATAACGCTCGAAAACCTATGAAACCCTTATGCACTATACACATTGTTGTAGTGTCGTATTTTATTCTACAAGTGCTTTTATGTCCAATTCTAGATTCCTAAATATCAAAATATTTTCAATAAAATCATTAGTCACTTTAAAGCTAAATTTGTCCGATAATCCTGAAATTCTAGTCGCAAACTCTTTTAACTCCAGAATCAATCCATCATATGCAATTTCAAGAGCATTTAAGTCAACTACAATCTTTTCATTTGTCGTTGGAACAAAATCCTCGTAATCATCTTTGCAATTAAAAATAACATTATTGAAATCAAATTCCACAATGGGAGCTGGATGTCCATTGTAATAGACAGATTTTTTATTCTTAACGATTGAATGCCAATAAATCCAATCTCCTAAATCAGAACAGCATTGAGGAAACAATGCATCTTGATTATCTATTTTTAGTACATATCCACCGAATAGTGGGCACAAATCATCCTCTTCAGTCTCTCCATCTTTAAAGGTATTCATGTGGTCTTCAATTACCTTAATTAGATTATTATCTGTAATGTCTTTAGGTCGATAAAATCCAGAACCTTTAGAATATGGAGTAAATTTATCCTTAAATCCTGCCTTTGAATAGCTTTTGTCTGAATAGGTTTGCCAATCATCGGGATATTTCCAATAAGGAGAAAAGTTAGGGCTCTCAATCCCTTGATTATGATATCCTATTTCTATTACTGGTATTAATTCAACTATCATTTTTATTTCCTATCCTATATGCTGTGGGTTTGGTAATATGCGCTACAACTAGTATATATCACCATAAATATATCACTTTTAATCATGACCTGATTTATCATTGTATTGATTTACAAGCTGATCGAGCAAGCTTACGATTTTTAGGGTAGCTTTTGGTGTGATGAGTGTATAAATCATCGTGGGAAAAACATAAGCATCTGTAATTCATTTACTATTTACGTGTTTGTTACAGGCCATTTACTGTTCGGCTTTGCTCGGCTGTGGCTCCTGTCTCAATCAAACCTATGTCTACAGGCTTTTCTTGTTCCTTTTTCAGCATTTTTTCTAACCTTAAAAAATAGTATTAAAATTTATTCTTTTACTTTTCATTGCTTTAGTATAGGCAGAGCCTACAAAGATACATTCGACTGAGGCATGAGCCTCAGCCGAACCACCTGAAGCTTTATTACAGTACCAGACCAGCGGGGAAACGAACCTTGCGGATCGTGCTTCACCAGCCATTAATGCTCCACAATGTTATAGCCAGTTTTTTACTTTGTAGTCTGTCGGTTAAATAGCCCAAGCGTTAAAAGTCCCGTTCCAAAAAGAATTGAGCCTCCAACGAAAGGAAAACCTGCACCTACTAAATCTTCCATTCTTGCTGACCAAAGAAAAGGAAAGCAAAATAGCATTCCAAAAAGTCCTGCAAACATTGTAATAATTGCCAAAGTATTGATTGCTGTTTTAAAGGATTTATCTGTCATATGCTTTGTAATTTATAATAAGTTTCCATTAAAGTCGAATTTATACTTTCTGTTTTCCCAGTCTGTTGCCAAGATATAATTGTCAGTAATTATAAAACTGTCTTGGCCGTCTAATGTTGTAAAAATGTCTGCACCACTTTGTTGCCAAAGTATTTTTCCGTCCTTGTCCAGTCGTGAAATTTCAAGCTCGCCGTGAATAATGTAACTGTCTTGATATTTATAAATTTCAAAACAAGTTGCTTGGTCAGCTTTTGTTCTCCACATTAGAGTCAAGTCAGGAATTGATAAACAAAAAATGGTGTCTGAGCAACAAATTAAAAGTCGGTCTTTTTCAATTATAGTTGAACTGTCGTGAATGACTGTTCCACCTCCCATAGAGCCAATAACTGCACTTTTTAATAATAGGTCGCCCTGATAGATTTTGATTCCAAAAACAGAGGGAAAAACATATTCAGATTTGTCGAAGTAAGCAAAGTCGTATTGATTAACATTATCTTCAGTACCTTTTGTAATAGTCTGGTCCGCAAAAATGTCAATACGATATTTGTCAGTCATGTAGTGAGTCATTAAAATTGGCTATAGCGTTTAGTATATGAATAGTAGTCGACTGCGTGGCACTTTCCTATCAAGTTCCAAAAAAGTTGAAGCGGGCTACAACCCCTGAATTTACTACTATATCGGATATTATTTTTATACATTGTTAGTGAGAGTTATTTATTTTAATTTCCCTATCATATAGTCCTATCGTCAGTCCGAATATCTCATATTCCAATTTACCTTGGTTAAATCTAATTAATTCTATCTCTTTACTCGTTGTAAACACACATTCCGAATTTAAACATGCAATTTTGATGGTATCAAGCCTGTAATTAATTTGTCCAGAAATCAATGAAGAATCAGCATTAATCTTTAAATGATAGTTTAACTCAAAATTTTCCTCTTCTATGTTTCCATCATTGGTGTATGAAATAATCTTTACTGTATCTTTCTCCTTGTACAAATTAGTCCCCCAATTTGATAAATCATAATATATCCAGTCACCAATTTTTTCGTCGTCCTTATAGTTGCCTTCATGATTAGTAAGGTATATCGCTTCTTCTCCATGATTATCACCATCTGACCCGTAACTCGACCAACTTGTCAATACTTTTTTAACCTGGCGCTTCCAATAACCTTGCTTTAAGCCATTTAAGTCGTAACAATTAAATGTCTGCCCGTTTAATGTATCACATCTCGGAAATATTGCTAATGCAATGGAATCATTATATTGCTTCATCTCTCTTGTAGGCAATATTAAAGAACTAGCTTCTGCTATTCCTTTATATAAGACTCTTTCCAAAATCCATGCTTCATTTTGTTTCGAAAAAGCTAATATTTTGTAGTCCGGAAAGATGTAACGCCAGTACTTCGTGACTTTTATAA
>QKGM01000013.1 GCA_003250395.1 Bacteroidota bacterium
ATACCATAGCCATTATTATTCAAAAGCTCAACTACATAACCGCTTGTTGGTCTGGATATTTTAAAACCATTAAAAGTAGATGTTCCATCCACCCTAAGTTCAAGGAGAAAATCAGTCGAATTAAACGTACTACTATTATATGGGTATACCAATCGACTAGCGCTTCCTACGGAAGGGATATATTCAAAAAGGTTAGCCCCTGCATAACCACTATTATACTTTTTGATCAACTGATTATGTACCTGACCAAGTACTGTCTGAGACACAAAGGTTAACGCACCTAAAAGGAGGGCGACAGTTGAGATAAAACGAAACTTTTTCATAATTTTTTTGAATGGTGTTGATTTGAGATTATTAAATCTTTTTCTGGTGCAAATAAAAACAAATAAATTTGAAATACAATAAGAGGTGGTCTATTGCTTATAAAATTTTACCAGAAAATTCTTTCACCTCATTTTAAACCCTAACCATTTATTAAACTATAAAAATGATCTCAGGACAAATAGAAGCAGAATCAATTAAGAATTAATAGATTGTAATACAAGGGCCCGTAATTATCAAAAAAAATAATTTAACAAGTGACAGAACAATTTATTAATTTCGCATCATTATCAAAATCAAAATTGACATGAAAACCTCCTCAGCCTTTTCTTTCCAGATTATGAAACTTATTCAGTTTTTTCATGTGCGTAGGCACAATACAAGCATGCAATTGCTTTTACTTTGTATTTTCTGCCCAATCGTTTCACACGCCCAAACCTCCCTCCCCTTTTCCGAAACCTGGGAATCGGGACAATTTTCCACTCATGGGTGGGCGGTAACACAGGGCAGTGGCCAGTGCCTGATCACAAATGAAGGGATCAGCGGGGGGAAAGCTGTTAAATTAGGCCATCTTTCATCGCAAACAGGTATCGACTCCGTCGTTCTTCAAACCCCGCTACTGGATGCCACCAATGTTGCTGAAGGAATCCTTCTGTTCAGGTTCGGTTATAAACTGATGAACCCCGACAGCACTAAATGGCCTCTGCTGAAAGTATATTGTGATGCCGGAGCAGGCTGGGAAAGGTTGTATGAGCTTACTTACAATGCCTCCTATGATTGGCGTGAATTAAAGACCCACCTTACCATGGCTGTCGGGCATCAATTCAGGTTGATGTGGGTAGCCAGCAGGGAGGCCGATTCAGTCAACGGGCAATGGCTGATAGACAACATCACCATCTCTGGCCCATCTGACAAGCCCTTTTTCCCGTTGACTGCCGTGGCAGAAAACTCAGTCGACCAATACCAGGCAAAGCTAAACTGGCAAAAACCACAGGTAAATGGAACAACGGGGGCATTTTTATATGATACAATAGACTACTTTGGTGATTCAATATTTTATAATGTTTACCTTCAGATGCTTAATTGCGGGTATGGAATTCGTGTTAAGTACAATCAATGGCAAAATGATTATTTATATGAATTAAGTTTCCACCACCAGTCTTGGTTGGGCTTCACAGGGCGTTCGAGTTATAATATTCAATTAATGAATCTTAACACGAGGGAGATTGTAAAAACAATAGGACCCTTTACTACCACATGTACAGTAGGCTGGGAAGAACATTTGCCTTTAAATCTCAGCCAATTCAACGGAATTGATACACTTGCCGTGCTGATCGAACCTTTAACATACAATCCTGAATCTTGTATGCCCGGCGTTTCTGTTAATAGCGGAGATCATTTTGGCCATGACCATAATATAGCATTAAGTCTCTATGACCAAAGCTATATATTCTATATGAACAATATAGAGCCTGTTTTGCGTCTCACCCTTCTCACCCCTGAAGGGAAACAATTTACAGTCGATCCTTCATCCTACAACGTCCACCGCTGGCAGCAGAGCCTCCCTCTGAACTACAACCTGATGGCAACCACCGACAGTACCTCCACCGAATGGTTCGACAGTGACGTTACAAAGGGTTGGTACAGCTACTTCGTGGAAGCCAATTATTCAGATGGTTCTGCCATACATTCAGATACCGTTGCCGTGGAGATGCCTTCCGGTATCGGCATTCAGGAGACGGTTACCACACACCCTGCCGTGTTCCCAAATCCTGTTACAGGCAACAAGATCCGCTTCAGCAATGCCGATCAGATCGTTCTCGCATCGGTATATGACCTGACTGGCAGGTGCCTGCTGCAAACCTCCGCTAACGATGCACGTCAGGAAGGTATCGATGTATCCATGCTGACAAACGGCCACTTCATCGTGAAAATGCTGCTGAAGGACGGGACTACCATCAGCAGGAAGGTTTCTGTTGTCAGGTAACGTAATCTTTCTATTATTGTATATTACTTCTGCCTCCCGGCTTGCCATTTGTCTTGCATTCCGGGAGGTATTTTGTTTTTTCTTTTCTAAATTTGCCGGCAAGAAAATCAAATAACCTTAATTCTCCGATTATGTATCTGCAACAATTCTTCCACTCCTGTCGCTTCGTGTTTTTCCCCATAGTTGTTTCTTTCCTGTTTCCTTTTAGCCTCTGCGCCCAAACCACCCTCCCCTTTTCCGAAACCTGGGAATCGGGACAATTTACCACCCATGGGTGGACAGTAACACAGGGCAGTGGCCAGTGCCTGATCACAAATGAAGGGATCAGCGGGGGGAAAGCTGTTAAATTAGGACACCTTTCATCGCAAACAGGTATCGACTCGGTGGTTCTTCAAACCCCGCTCCTGGATGCCACCAATGTTGCTGAAGGAATCCTTCTGTTCAGGTTCGATTATAAACTGATGAACCCCGACAGCACTAAATGGCCTCTGCTGAAAGTATATTGTGATGCCGGAGCAGGCTGGGAAAGGTTGTATGAGCTTACTTACAATGCCTCCTACGATTGGCGTGAATTAAAGACCCACCTT
>QKGM01000024.1 GCA_003250395.1 Bacteroidota bacterium
CTCACCAATCAGAACTGTTGCATTATCCAAATCCAACCAAACCTTTCTCTTAAGGAATTAAAACATTGAAATCCTAACATCACAATTCCAAATTATAAACACATTTTCCAATAAATGGGTAATATAATACACATTAAATTTATCTGTACTTTAGCTGTTTTCAATTTTTTTAGAATTTTTATTGTGATTTTGCATCACAAAACATCAATTACCAACACGCTTATTCCCAATATTTTAACAATCATTTTTACACCTAAGACCCACTTAAAAGGAACCAAATTCGTACGAAATTTGCCTTTTTTCTATGAAAGGCCTATGGATACAGTAACGTTTAAGTATCCTACATATGAAGAGAAAGTAACTATTTGTAATTTATGGCACAATTTTAGTGGTGGCTGGTTCAAACAATAGTTTTCAACGTCGCTGATCAGCCATAATAATTCTAACTTTGATGTTCAAGTTTATTGAGTTCGATTTCATTTCATAAATAAATGGTTTCCTGAATCATGACCTGCATCGTGTTAACCTGGTTAATTTTACAAAAAAAACACCTGTAAGATCAGGAGTTGCGGTCAGGCAGGTCTTTCTTCTTTTGCCCCGGCTGACGACTCCTAAAATCAAAAATGACAAACAGATAATCTGCATAACAAAACAAGTTGTGAATCACACATAAAACGTGACTTATGGCAACAGCTACCCTCAGATCCAGTCGTGAAGTAACCCGAAATAGAATTGAAAGCAAAACATCAAATTATGAACCGGAAAATAATTACAGTATCAGATAAATTACCCGGGAGGATATTCAACAAGGCAGTTTTTCCTGGCAAATACATACAGGGAGAACGCGCACTTGCCGAACTACCCGGGCTTGTAAACCTGCTTGGCAAAAATGGGCTTATACTCGCGTCACCTACAGCTAAAAATAAAATCTTACCTGGCTACATTGCCAACAATAGGTCGGAATGGCCCGACATTGAATTGTTTAATGGTGAATGCTGCGAAAGCGAGATAAACCGGATTTTGGACATAATCTCGACAAACCATGTAGATGTACTCACAGGTATGGGTGGTGGAAAGACAATAGACACGGTGAAAATTGCTGCAGACAGGGCAGGTATCCCGGTTATCGTGGTTCCAACCATTGCCTCAACCGATGCACCATGCAGCGGATGCGCTGTCATCTACTCTGAAACTGGTGTATTTGAATCGGTGTATTATCAAAAAATGAATCCTCAGGTTGTGCTTGTCGATATGACCATCATGGCGAATGCGCCTACCCGCTTTCTCGTTTCGGGAATGGGTGATGCACTTGCAACCTGGTTCGAGGCAAAGTCGTGCCAGCTAACCGGATCAAAAAATGAATGCGGGGGTTATACTACCATGGCTGCTATCCATCTGGCCAGGCTATGCTATGACACACTGCTCAAATATGGCTCTGAAGCAAAATCAGCGAACGACCATCAAATGGTTACCCCGGCATTAAATTATATCGTAGAAGCTAATACACTGTTGAGCGGGATAGGGTTTGAAAGCTCCGGCCTGGCTGCTGCCCACTCAATCCACAACGGTTTCACAGTGTTAAAAGAGACCCACAATTTCTATCATGGAGAGAAAGTGGCTTTTGGCGTACTAACCGGCCTGTATCTCACCGGAACAGGCAATGATGAATTAAATACAGTTTATTCCTTCTGCGAAACAATAGGCTTGCCTACCACGCTGCGTGGTATCGGTATTCTAAATAATGACCGGGAAGAATTGATGGCAGTGGCAAAAAAAAGCTGTGCACCCACCGAAGGAATACATCATGAAGCAACGCATGTAACTCCGGAAAAGGTTTTAGAAGCTATGCTGGCAGCAGATACAATGGGGCGAAACAGGATAACTGGCAGACTCTGATTCTGGCAGTCATTATGCTATGCTACGACAGGTAACGATGTGGATTCTGATTACCTTTGATGAAGTTCACGCAAAAGGGCCAAAGAATATTTAAAATTCAAGTTAATCTTTACAACATTCATCAGACAATGTTAAACAAATCATTCTCAATAAGAAATTTATTCTTCTGGGGGATCATCCTCGTCCTGAATTGTTCGGCCAATGCACAGGGATTAACTGGCATTATACTCAGCCCTCCGGATACCAACAGAGGATTACCTGTAATGAAAGCACTTCAACGCAGAGCATCGACCCGGCAATTTGACACAACCAACCTGAATCAGCAGGATTTGTCAGATTTGTTATGGGCAGCTAATGGCATCAACCGTCCTCAATCAGGGAAAAGGACTGCCCCCTCAGCACTTAACGCACAAGACATTGATGTTTATGTTGTTCTGAAAAAGGGTATTTATCTTTATAATGCTGCAGATCACACTTTGCAGCCAGTTGTAAAAGGAGATCATCGACAACTATTCGCGGGCAGGAATCCGGAAGAGCAGATCGCCCCTGTAATTTGTCTTTTAGTTTCCGATTTATCAAGATTCCCAACCGGTGATGAATCAATGCACATGGTCTGGGCAGCCGAAGATGCAGGAATTGTATCACAAAACATATCACTTTTTTGTGCCTCGGTTGGATTAGCCACCCGACCGAGGGCGAATATGCCTGTCGAAATAGTCAGGCAGTTGTTAAACCTGAAAAAATCTCAACAACCGATGCTAAACCAGCCTGTTTGCTATAATCCGGACAGATTGCATCCTGATTAAAACTATTTAAAAACACCTGTAATATTTATTCAGCATCAGACTTAACAACAAAAGTAGATTTCCATGAAAATATACGCTCAGGTTGACGCATTGAACGAAGAGGTCACTTTCAGAATAACCAGGATGGAGGCTGTTTATGAGATTAGAAACGGACTACCTGATATTCCTCACAAACACAGCTATTATACAATACTGATTATCAAGAAAGCAAGAGGAAAGCACTACATTGATTTTGCTGCCCATACCCTGACAGAGAGGCAAATTTACTTTCTGAGCCCGGGGCAGGCACACCAGATAGTTGAGGAAGAAAAGTCGGTTGGATTTATCATCGCCTTTTCTGATCAATTTCTTGCAGAAAACAATATCCCGATACGTTTCATCGACGATTTGAGACTATTCAATGCATTTGCAGGATCACCTCCATTGGTTATGAATCAGTCTGAATTAGACCATTTAACATCATACTGTGATGAACTTGAAAGGTTTTATACATCAGGATTGAAATTCAGAGACCAGGCTATTTCGTCGCTTCTAAACCTTGTATTGATCCAGTGTAACAACCTGTGCGGGCTGAACAGTGATCATACACAAAACCTTGAGGCGAGACATTCAATCCTGCAAAATTTCAAAAAAATGGTAGACGAGAAGTATACCAAATGGCACCTCCCCTCTGAATACGCGCGGGAATTGGGTGTTTCTGCCGATCATCTGAACAGAGTCATCAAAGCGCTTACCGGCGCCACGGCAAGAGATCTGATCCAATCACGTATCATCTCAGAAGCAAAAAGGCTTCTTTATTTCACCGACCTTTCGGTCAAAGAAACAGGGTTCAGGCTTGGGTTTGATGAACCCGCGAATTTCAGTGCATTTTATAAAAACTATACCGGGGTTTCCCCTTCAGATTTCAGGGCAGGCAAATAATGCAGGATTTTCATATCCTTTCACTGTCTTTTCATACCTAACACCTGAAAATGAAGGAATACCTTTGTGTCCTGATTCGGGATAGTAAATTGTTAAATTGCGATGAAGCAGAGGTTCTGTTGCCAATCTGATAACCATAGGATCTCCGGCTGGTCCGGACAGAATGGTAACACAGGGGCAGAGCCGGATAATTGAATCTATAATACATCTGAAAATATTAATACGATGAAAGCAGTTCTTCACAAGGCAAACTCAAGGGGACACACAAACCTTGGGTGGTTAAACAGTCATCACACATTTAGTTTTGGTAGTTACTATAACCCTGAAAGAATTCATTTCGGGGCACTAAGGGTTTTAAACGACGATTGCGTTGCCGCTGGAAAAGGATTTGATACTCACCCGCACGACAACATGGAGATTATATCCATCCCATTATCGGGTGAATTGAAACACAGAGACAGTACCGGAAATCAAACCGTTATAAAACAGGGCGAAGTGCAGGTAATGAGTGCCGGGTCAGGAATCTTTCACAGCGAATACAACAATCTGACAGAATCTGATGTTAAGTTTCTTCAGATATGGGTAATCCCGAACCGGAAGAACGTACCTCCCCGGTATGGGCAGATATCATTGATGCCTATCCGGAAAGAAAACGCCTTTTACCAGATTCTGTCACCCGACATGAATGATCAGGGGGTATGGATTTATCAGGAAGCATGGTTTCATCTGGGAAGTTTCAGCCAGGGAGCATCAGCTACCTATAACCTGAAACGTGAAGGAAGCGGGCTGTATATCTTCATGCTTGAGGGGAAGGCCGATATCGAGGGACAATCATTGGAAGAAAGGGATGGTTATGGTATTTGGGAAACAGCTCAGGTAACAATAAATTTCACCTCAAATGCCAGAATCCTTCTGATGGAAGTCCCGATGAATTAACAATTAACTTAAAGAAATAATCTAATCTTAATAAAATGGACATTATTAATAACCTTAACTGGCGATATGCCACCAAAAAATTCGATACCACGCGAAAGGTCAGTTCAACCGACCTCGAAATATTAAAAGAGGCTGTAAGGCTTTCTGCATCATCATTTGGTTTACAACCATATAAAGTGATTAACGTTGAAAGTAAAGAGGTGAGAGAAAAACTGAGAGCTGCATCCTATGGACAGCCTCAGGTTACTGAGGCATCGAATCTGTTTGTTTTTTGTGCTTATCTGGATCTCACATCTGAGCACATCGACAACTATATAAAACTGATTGCAGAGACAAGAAATATTGACCCGCAGGAACTGAAAGGCTTCAGTGATTCAATGAAAAATACCTTTAGTAACAATACCTCTGAGCAAAACCACGTATGGGCAGCTCATCAACCCTATATTGCTTTGGGAAATCTACTCAATACATGCGCAATGATGAACATAGATGCATGTCCTATGGGTGGCATTGATCCCGATAAATACGATGAGATCCTCGGGTTGAGCAAACAGGGATTGCGCGCTGAGATGATTGCCACCATTGGCTATCGCTCTGAAGAAGATGTTACAGGTCATTGGGCAAAAGTAAGGAAACCTGTCAGCGAATTATTCGAAACAATATAATAATCAACGTATCACAAATGATTGAAAAGGTCGTTATCCTAATTAGTTAGTGTATCAGGATATACAACCACAAAGATCAACTTCTGCGCTCGAGTTCCTTTAGGTGCTCGAGCTTTTTCTTTTCAAGAAATTCCTGAATACCGGAGAGGTGCTCTTTCACTTTCTTTTGTCCAAACTCATAGACTTTTGAAACCAGTCCATTGAGAAAATCACGGTCGTGAGAAACCAGGATGAGCGTTCCGTCAAAATCCAGCAGTGCATTTTTCAATATCTCCTTAGTCTTCAGATCAAGGTGATTGGTAGGTTCATCTAAAATCAGAAGATTCACTGGTTCGAGCAGCAACTTAATCATTGCCAGCCGTGTTCGTTCACCTCCTGACAGCACCCTCACTTTTTTATTCCAGCTATCACCGCTAAACATAAAAGCCCCCAGAATATCCTTTATTTTCGTTCTGATCTCGCCCCTTGCTACATCGTCTATTGTCTGGAAAACAGTTGCTTCCTCATCTAAAAGCGATGCCTGGTTCTGGGCAAAATAACCGATCATAACATTATGCCCGAGAGTCAGTTTCCCCTCGTAATCTATCTCATTCATGATGGCCTTTATCAGGGTAGATTTTCCTTCTCCGTTTTTCCCTACAAAAGCGACTTTTTCGCCTCGCACAATAGAGAAAGAAGCATCGGCAAATACAAGATGGTCACCGTAGCTTTTTGAGAGAGACTCAGAAATTACCGGAAAACTTCCGGAACGGGGAGCAGGTGGAAAACGCAACCTAAGCGCAGAGGTATCTTCCTCATCGACTTCAATAAGTTCAAGCTTCTCCAGCATCTTTACCCTTGACTGAACCTGATTAGTCTTTGAATATGTTCCTTTAAAGCGATCGATGAATTCCTGATTATCAGCAATCATTTTCTGCTGGTCATCAAATTGTTTCTGCTGTTGTTCTCTGCGTTCACGCCTGAGTTCAAGGTACTTCGAGTAATTCACCCTGTAATCATATATCCGTCCCATGGTTATCTCAATAGTCCGGGTGGTAATATTATCAACAAAAGCACGGTCATGAGAAATAACGATAACCGCTTTCGCGCTGTTAATCAGAAACTCTTCGAGCCATTGAACCGACTCGATATCGAGATGGTTGGTAGGCTCATCGAGCAGGATGAGGTCGGGTTTTCTAAGAAGAATTTTCGCGAGTTCTATTCGCATTCGCCATCCGCCGCTAAACTCACTGGTTGGGCGGATAAAATCAGATCTTTCAAAACCCAGCCCAATAAGTATCTTCTCAACTTCGGCATCATAGTTTATTTCTTCGATCGAGTAAAATTTCTCGCTGAGGGCAGATACTTCTTCGATAATGGCGTAGTATTCTTGTGATTCATAATCATCCCGGGAGGCCAGTACCTCATGAAGGGCATTGATTCTGTTCTCCATCTCGAATATCGGGGCAAAAGCCTGGGCTGCTTCTTCAAAGACAGTCCGATGATCATCTGTCATCAGGTGTTGAGGAAGATATGCAATCACCGCATCTTTAGGTGCAGATATTCGTCCTTTGGAAGGAGCCCTGTTACCGGCAATTATTTTCAACATGGTTGACTTACCCGCACCGTTTTTACCCATCAGTGCGATCCGGTCTTTATCATTAATTGCGAATGAAATATCTTTAAAAAGAATGGTATTGCCAAACTCTACCGTCAGGCCATCAACTGAGATCATAGACTGCTTGAAAAAAGGGGCAAAGGTAATTCAAATAAACCGAACTGTAAGAACCTCTACTACTGATTTGATATTTCCAGAAAATGTACCCTTATCCAATTTTCCTACCTTTGCTGTCAGAAAAAACCAAGTTATGCTTTCACCTCTTACAACTGTATCGCCTGTTGACGGGCGCTATCATCAAAAGACAAGCCCATTATCGGGCTATTTCTCGGAGCAGGCTTTGATTGCCTACCGGGTAAAAGTAGAAGTTGAATATTTTATCGCGCTCTGTCGTATACCATTACCTCAACTGGCAGATTTTAACAGGGGTATGTTTGGTGAACTAAGACAACTTTACCTGTCATTTGGTGAAACAGAAGCCACCAGGATAAAGAACATCGAAAAAATAACCAACCATGATGTGAAGGCGGTTGAATATTTTCTGAGAGAAGAATTCGACCGGCTTGGTTTATCAGACTACAAAGAGTTTATACACTTCGGGCTTACTTCGCAGGATATCAACAACACTGCCATGCCGATGATGCTTCGTGATGCACTTGCCAATATTATAGTCCCGGCACTTACCAAAATAAAAGCAGAATTGGTTCAAAAGACAAGTGACTGGATATGTATACCAATGCTGGCGCGTACACACGGACAACCGGCATCTCCCACCTCGCTTGGAAAAGAACTGGGAGTATTTGCCGAACGATTAGAGAACCAGCTTTCAACGCTCCGTTTTCTGCCGCATATGGGTAAATTCGGAGGAGCGACTGGCAATTTCAATGCTCATCATGTGGCTTATCCCGAAATTGACTGGAT
Source organism: Bacteroidota bacterium (assembly GCA_003250395.1). Taxonomy (GTDB): domain Bacteria; phylum Bacteroidota; class Bacteroidia; order Bacteroidales; family TTA-H9; genus GWE2-42-24. The sequence continues at coordinate 7,743 of QKGM01000024.1, forward strand.
TGAATTTGCCAATACTTTCGTTAATGAGGTTCTCGGGTTGGAACGCCAGCAATATACCACCCAAATAGAGCATTACGACGGCATGGCAGCTCTGTTCGATAATCTTCGTCGAATAAACACCATTCTTCTTGACCTTTGCCGTGATATCTGGAGTTATGTTTCAATGGAGTACTTCCGTCAGAAGGTTAAAGCTGGTGAAGTAGGTTCTTCAGCCATGCCTCACAAGGTAAATCCGATCGATTTCGAAAATGCTGAAGGGAATCTTGGCATTGCAAATGCGCTGTTTGAACATTTTGCTGCAAAGCTGCCTGTTTCTAGACTTCAGCGCGACCTGACCGACAGTACAGTTACCCGTAACATAGGTACACCATTGGCTCACATACTTATAGCAACCGATTCTATTATTAAAGGAATGAGTAAGCTTGTGCTCAATAATGAGAAACTGAAGGCTGACCTTGAAGATAACTGGGCTGTTGTAGCTGAAGCCATTCAGACTATTCTGAGGAGAGAGAAATACCCCAACCCATACGAGGCATTGAAACAGTTGACGCGTACAGGAGGACATATTAACAGAGAAACAATTCATCAGTTTATTTCAAGCCTCAACGTGAGCATTACGATAAAAAACGAGCTTTTCGCAATAACACCAGAATCTTACATAGGAATAATCAAAATATAGAGCGCTGGTATTATTTCTCATATTTATTTTATAGTGAACCTGAATAGATATACAAGGGCACAATGTACTTTCTGGAATAAATGAACCATATCGATTTACCTGAAACAAATTAAACATACATGTTCATCTCAGGCTTCACCATTGTTCGTAACGCAATCCAATACGACTACCCTGTAGTTGAAGCTGTAACCTCATTATTACCGGTTTGTAATGAAGTAATCGTTGCCGTTGGGCAAAGTGACGACCAGACCATTGAATTGATTAAAGGAATCGGTAGCCCAAAGATCAGGATTGTAGAGTCAGAATGGAATATGAAGTTAAGGGAAGGCGGACGTGTATTGGCAATTGAAACGGATAAAGCGATGGAGTCCATTTCTCCACAGGCCGATTGGGCATTTTACATTCAGGCTGATGAAATCTTGCATGAAAAATATGCACAGGTTGTTATAAACGCAATGCAAAAGTACCAGAATGACCCAAACGTGGAAGGACTGCTTTTTAACTACCTGCATTTCTATGGATCATATGATTATATTGGTGATTCGAGGAGATGGTATAGAAATGAAGTAAGAATTATTCGTCCCGGCAAAGGGATATCGAGTTATCGGGATGCGCAGGGCTTCAGATTGAAAGGGAGAAGATTGAAAGTAAAATCATCAGGAGCATCAATCTATCATTATGGTTGGGTAAAACCTCCGGAAAAACAGCAAGCCAAACAGCAGGATTTTCATAAGCTATGGCACAACGATGAATGGGTAAAACGAAACATTATTCAGTCTGAATTCTTTGATTATTCATCTATTGACAGTCTCGCGCTCTTCAGGGGGACTCATCCTCAGGTCATGCACCCCAGGATTGAAATGCAGAACTGGACATTTGACTTCGACCCGACGCGTAAAAACTTTGGTCTTAAAACATGGGTTCTATGGCAATTCGAAAAACTCACAGGAATCAGAATCGGAGAATACAAAAACTACAGATTAATATAATTCCTATCTTTGCTACCGTTTAAAACCAATTGATAAAACAAAATGATGGAATTGAAAGAAATCCTTGCCATATCAGGGAAAGGCGGACTGTTCAAGATGGTTTCGCAGGCGAAAAAAGGTGTTATAGTTGAATCGTTGACCGATGGAAAACGTTTTCCTGCATTTCTGCACGACAAACTGAGCAGCCTTGAAGAAATAAGCATCTTCACCACCGGAGAAGAAGACAAGCCCCTGAAAGACGTTTTTAAAACTATTTTTGAAAAGTATGAAGGCGGACGAATTCCTGAAATTGGTTCTGACAGTAACAGCCTTCGCGGTTGGTTCGAAGAAATTCTCCCTGAGTTTGATAAAGACCGCGTATACATTTCCGATATTAAGAAAGTTATAATCTGGTACAACCAGTTGCATGACAAGAATCTGCTCGATTTTACTGAGCCGGCCGATGAAATAAAAACCGAAACAGAGGAAAAAGCTGCTGAATAATAAATCAAAAAACCGCCCCACTTCTTTGGAGCGGTTTTTTTATAATTTTACCGTGCTATGAGAAAATTCATTCACGATTTCCATGTCGTCGAAAACAGGGATTTGAATCCTGGACATTTTGTGCTGACACTTAAACCTGATGTTGAATTGACCCCTATTTTTCCAGGGCAATTTACCGAGGTTAGAGTAGATGGATCTGCAAATACATTTTTACGTCGTCCACTCTCCATACATGATGTTGACTATAAAGCCAATACAGTTACCCTCCTTGTACAAAAAAAAGGAGATGGAACTAACCGGCTTGCATCAATGAAATATGGAGAAACTGTGAATTTGGTGTATCCGCTAGGAAACTGTTTCCACATCGGATCATCAGGTGAGCGTGCTTTGCTTGTAGGTGGAGGATGTGGGGTAGCTCCTCTTTTGTATTTAGGGAAAGTATTAGCAAAAAGTGGCATCCATGTCACTACACTTATGGGTGCCCGGACAGAAGAATACATCATGGAGGCTGAACTCTACAAAAGATATGGCGAATTGTTAATCACGACCGAAGATGGGAAAGCTGGAACCAAAGGATATGTAATCCATCATGAAATCTGGAGAGAACGTAACTTCTCTTTTGACAGGGTATACACCTGCGGGCCAGACCCCATGATGAAAGCAGTAGCCAGGTTGGCAGCCCGGCATCACGTTCCATGTGAAGTAAGCCTCGAACAGACAATGGCTTGCGGTGTTGGAGCATGTCTCTGTTGCGTGGTTGAGACAAATGAGGGGAATAAATGCACCTGTACAGATGGTCCGGTATTTGACCCGAACAATTTAATTAACTGGTTATAATAACTACCTTTTATATGAAACCATCACTAGAAGTCAAAATTCATAATCTGGTTTTGAAAAACCCTGTCATGACTGCTTCAGGAACATTTGGTTATGGACCAGAATTTGAAGATTTCTTCGATCCCTCCACTTTAGGAGGTATCTTTGTTAAAGGGACAACAGGAAAATTACGCCAGGGAAACCCATACCCCCGGATGGCGGAGACTCCAATGGGAATGCTTAATGCAGTTGGCCTCCAGAACAAGGGAGTAGACGGGTTTATCAACGATATTTATCCAAGGATCAAGCACTATCACACAAACCTGATTGTTAATGTCAGTGGTTCAACAATAGAGGAATATATTGAGGTAGCCGAGAAAATTAACTCATTGGATCATGTTCCGGCAATTGAGCTCAATATCTCATGCCCAAACGTCAAAGAAGGAGGCATGGCCTTTGGAACAAGTTGCCCTTCAGCTGCTGCGGTAACCCGAGCAGTAAGGGAAGTCTACCAAAAGACCTTAATCGTTAAACTCTCTCCCAATGTCACCAGTATTGCTGAAATTGCACAAGCAGTTGAAGGTGAAGGGGCCGATGCTGTATCCGTAATTAACACTTTATTGGGTATGGCAATAAATGCAGAAACTCGTCGGCCGGTACTCAGTACTGTCACTGGAGGTCTGTCAGGACCCGCTATCAAACCTGTTGCATTGCGTATGGTATGGCAAACTGCCAATGCGATTAAAATTCCGGTTATTGGATTAGGGGGCATCATGACAGCATCCGATGCCATCGAGTTTATTTTGGCAGGAGCAACTGCTGTTCAGGTAGGAACAGCTAATTTTATAGATCCGGCTGTTTGTCCAAAGATTATTGAGGGGATTGAAGATTACTTGATAAGACATGGCATTGATAATATTAAATCGCTGATAAGTGGTTTAAATATTAACTAGCCATTATTCAATCTTGTATTAACGAAGTGTAAGTACATAGAAAGGGGGGCTGTCCATACGTGGACGCCCCCCCTTTTTATCTCCATAACTTTATTAAAAATCAGTAGGGCGGAAACTTAATGCAGGTTTCGTCCCAGGGATTGCCTTTTTTTCAACTGATCCGCTTCCAGGATAGTAAGCATAAGTATTTACAGGAATGAGGTTGTAATTACCCCCTGAAACCTCTAAATCAAAAACTCTCCAGGTATTCCCGGAACCAGAAGTAAATGTAGGAGCAGTAAATGAGGATACAAGACCAGCAACATCGTATACCTCAACCCTTGCAGGTGAATTCATTATACCAAGTCCACCTTCTGTACTCTGGGTTGAATAGTTGTATACAGAGAAACGGTATAAACCATCGTGGAACGACTCAATTGTTGTAGTCTCAGGTCCATAGCTTTGTGTATCGTCAACATCAAGATTAACATCACTTCCGGTAGGGTCTTTATCAACATAGTACATATGGAACCTGCCACCTTCATTAAGAGGACCAGTCAGATGAGAATCGAGATCAGAAGGTGATTCACCCCAGGTAAGGATAATACGAAGACTTCCAATACCCACGTTCTCCACCAGAGTAATCTGAGGCATGATAAACTCGCCACTCGTAATTGTCACTTCTGAGATAATGCGGGTAGTAAAACCAGAAGCCCTGACTACCACTACAAATACACCATAGGCCATTCCATTAATTTCAAAGTTACCGTATTCATCAGTAACAATAACGAAATCAGCATTTACAAGCGTAGTATCCGTTGCGATACCATTACTTGATTTTGCCCCTGATGAGGTAAATGCGATTGTTGCATTAGCCAGTCCTGTACCGGTCTGACTATTGATAATCGTACCTGTCATGATTGTTCCACCAGTCAGTACAGTATTTTTAGAAGCATCGGACGAAATGCTGATCGCTTCTTCAAATGTTTCATATCCGGGTACTACTATCTGTAATGTATAAGAACCTTTATTTACACCTGAGAATGAATATTTCCCTTCATTGTTCAGTGTGGCAGTATAGGCAACGGTCGACTCCGACATCAGGTTAACAGTACCCTGCTTCACCAGACGATCAGAGACATTTTTAACCTGGCCCGTAAGCGAATAAGTGCCTGAATCTTCATCTTTACTACAGCCTGCAAATAGAATTGTCATTGCAAGCAGAAAATAAATTGCTTGTTTCATAGAATTTGAGTGTTAAGTTAAGTATTAGATGTTAAATTAAGTATAGAATTGTGGATCAAAGATAACTATATTATACATATATCGGATATGCACATAATCAAAAAAACCGGCCGCTTAAAAACTTTTCAGTATTAAAAAAAGCATTAGCATAATTAACATTAACTTAATGCATAATTCCAATTAGTTCAGAAATTTGCCGAAATTTTTACACTAAATTAACAAATTAATCAAATCAAATTGAAAAAACCGTTGAAACTAGTGTTGACAGCCATTGCCTGTCTTACACTCATTATTCCTGCCATAGCGCAGGTGGAAACAGACGAAAAAGCCTATATACACTTTGATAAAGGGCTTGGTTTTACTGCTCCAGACTCGATATTTGGTATTAACATTCGTTTCAGAATGCAAAACAGAATCCAGATGACAACCGAAAGTGATGAAGACTTTTCAATTGATAAGGCTGAAGCTCTTGTCAAAAGACTAAGGCTCAGGTTTGACGGTTACCTGGGAGGGCCTAATTTCACATATTATCTTCAATTGGCTTTTACAAGGAGTGATCAGGATTGGGAAGGAAGTCATGAACCAAACCTCATTCGTGATGCAATGATTTATTACAGGTTCAATAGTAACTTTTATATTGGTATGGGACAGGGAAAATTACCAGGAAATAGGCAGCGGATTACAAGTTCAGGACAGCAACAATTCCTTGATAGAAGCATTAGCAGCAATGACTTCAATATTGATCGTGATTTTGGTGTATTTGCATATTACACCCTCTTCAATAAAACAATGCCTGTTAATCTGAAAGCAGCGATTTCGAGTGGCGAGGGGCGAAATAGTCCATCATCTGATAACGGTTTCGCATATACAGGTCGTCTGGAATGGCTCCCGTTAGGATCATTTGCCTGCGATGGTGATTTTAGTGAAGGTGACCTATATCGTGAAAAAACGCTAAAGATCGGTATTGGTGGAGGGATGAGCTTAAACCAGAGAGCAGTAAAAACATTGGGACAACGTGGCTCATATATGGTCAATCCTCATGATATTACGTCGGTATTCGCTGATATTGTTATGAAATATAATGGTTGTGCATTGTATGCCGAATTCATGAGCAGAAGCACGAAAGGGACAGCTTTTGATAGTGATGATTCTGAAGCCCTCTATGTTTTAACAGGACACGGTGTAAACGGGCAAATAAGTTATCTCATCGGACGTTATTGGGAGATAGCTGCACGTTATTCAAAGATCATACCCGATAAGGAAATCAAAAGTCGTGAGCCTGAGTCATCAATGGCGACTATTGGTATTAACAAGTATCTGAATAACCACAAAGTAAAACTTCAACTTAACCTCAGCCACTGTGAGGAGATTTATCAAGCAGCTACCAAACGCGAATTTCAAATCGGTTTTCAGGTAGAGGTCGGAATATAAAACATCGCATTAGAGACAATTGACCAATCTATTAACTAACCAAAAGTGAAGGGGATAAATGGTTACCCACGCATTCCCTTCACTATAGCTACCACCTCATTCATCATTTGTCGATTGAATTCAAATGTAAGCGCCCGGTGATTGATAAGATCAACAATTGTACCTATAAGGCATAACCCACCAGTAAAAAAATAAAGAACTCCCATCCCTACCTGATTGAGGATAAAACGATGAATACCAGCAAACCCAAAGAAACCAATCAAACAAGTAAACAGAATCATTTGAGGGTCTTTCCTCCTGTATCTATACATATTGGCAAACAACTGAAAATCTGCATCATTAAAACCCATACTAACAGACTGAGCATATGCCATTTCATCTGGTTCTAGCTCTGGCAACAGATTATAAAATGGATGAATCATGATTAAATAAATTAAGATTATTTCAAATGTTTGATAATTTGACGATTCTTTTTAAACAGGGTTACAATACGCCAAATTAAAATGAGTACTGCAGGTATTCCCAGCCAGTGCATCATCACAGACTCTTTAAATTCACCGTGAAAAAGCAGTATTATACTTCTGCCAAGACCACATCCCGGGCAAAACGACCAACCAAGACTCTTCAAAGGGCAAAGACTTGAATGCGTTGAGAAATCTACTGAAGAAAAGGCCAACCACACGAGTATACAAACCCATATAACCATCTCTGAATAAAGCCTGATAAACATCCAGATAGTTGCTCTTTTTCCCATATCTTACCAAAAATTAACTTCAGGCTCAAGTGTAACACCAAACTTCTTATGAACGGAAGTAATGATCTCATCAGCAAGTGCAATAATCTCATCGCCGGTTGCTTTACCATAGTTCACCAGGACTAAAGCCTGCAAGGGCCATACTCCTGCTTCACCTCTTTTAAACCCCTTCCAACCGCATTGCTCGATAAGCCAACCCGCTGCAACTTTTGACATGACATCATTAATCAGATAAACGGGTGCCTGTGGATTTTCAACCGTGAATCTTTTCGCCTCGGCACCATACAATACTGGATTCTTGAAAAAACTACCTGCTGACCCAACTTCATGTATTTCTGGCAGTTTAGACCTTCGTATTTCGCGAATTACCTGAACGATATCAATTGGGTTAGGGCTTTGAATTCCTTTGCGTTTCAATGTACCTTCAACTTGTTCATACCGGATTGAAGGAGAAGGTCTCTTTGTTAATCGTATTGTAACCTCTGTTATGATATATCGTTCTCTTCCTTCATGTTTAAAGAGGCTGTCCCGATATCCAAAACGACATTCACCAGCAGTCATCTCATTAAAACGTCCGGTTTGCAAATCAAAAGCTCTCAGCGAATGAAATACATCTTTAATTTCAACGCCATATGCTCCGATATTTTGTATTGGAGCACTTCCCACCTTTCCAGGGATCATTGTCAGATTTTCAATACCCCAAAGTTTTTTATCAGCAGCGTAATTTATCAATTTTTCCCAATCGCATCCTCCTCCGGCACGAACCAATACATCTCCCGACGGCAATTCAGAACTTGTGATACCATCAATTTCCATTTTTAAAATCAAAGCCTCCATATCCTTGCGAATAAGAAGGTTGCTTCCCCCTCCCAAAACCTTTAAGGGCAAATTTAATTCATGTGACGCATCAACTGAATCAAGAATATCCTGTTCTGTATATGCCATGGCAAAAGATCTGGCATAAATATCAAAGCCAAATGTATTGTATGGCTTCAAAGATTGATTGAAAATTAATTGCATAGTATAAACAGGTTAAAGCTTTATCAGTTTTCCATCTCCGAATTGTTTGACTGATATATTATCTGGATTTCCAATATAACCGATATTTCCATTGGAGAAAAACTCAGTATTCAATGTTCCATGATCTGTTGCCCTTACCTTGATTAAATTACTTCCATGATGTGCAACAAACAAATAGGCTGCTGGCAAATTTTCAGCATTCACAGGACCAAACCCGTCACCATAGAGATAGAAGTTTTGGGTCTCTCCTGATAATCTCACATTAGCCGCTCCGTTAAAAATTTGGCATCGTAAATCCTTAGTATGAAAAGCCAGATCAACGGCCCCAGCTCCATCAACATATTCAACAGCCAATGTATCAGCATTTAACTCTCCTTCTGAGAATATGTTACCAGAGGAGAGAATAGAAAGATATTTTATATCAGTTACTGTCAGGTATACATCAGCCACGAATCCAAGGTCCCGCAAAAATGCGCATTCATTCTGGTCAGTAATGGTAAGTATATGTCCATTAAAAGAAGTTGATATCCAAGGCAAAATGTTTGATCCTCCTTTTAATACAACACGGGGGGAATAACTCTGGTTGATGATAACATTCATCTCACCTCTTATTATTATCGAGTCAAAAGGCTGTAATACCTCCCTTTCGTCAGTAATTAATTCTCCTTTTGTATGAAAGCACTCCTCACCTGAACAACCTCCAAAAACAGCAAGTATTATGACGAAAACAATTTGATTAACAAGAGATTTAAACATAGTTTTCTTCTACTTTTAAATATCAAAGGTATAGGATAACCCTGCACCCACAAAATCAGCACGGGCAAAATGTGTTTTCAACAAAATTCTGGCTTCCAGTCCTCGTACTAACTTATAAGAAAGCGACAGGATATCATAGAAAGGACCATCAGAGTCTTCAAGCTGATGTAAATAATATCCAAATCTGAAGGAAAGGCCCAGAGGACCGTAACTTTGACAAAATCCCACGCTAAGACCGGTTTTAATTACTTCATTTTTACTGCTGATAAAAACACCCTTCCATTTAAGATAATCAATATCAGAATCACTGTATGAGACGTCAAAAGCCATCATCGTAGAAAAGCCACTTGAAAACCGGTAGCCGGCATATGGAGCAGCAAGCATTGTAAAATAATCGGGGCCATTAACCGGAAATATCTGCTTCTTTCCACCTACTACCTGAAATCCAATAAAAAAATGGTTGACAATACTATCATTATTTCCCATTCTCCGATTCCCCCTTTTTTTCACTATGTTAAATGATACACCGGAATAAACCATCGGGAGATTTATTCCATAATTTGGTTGTTTTGTAGATCCGTTGGAGAAATGTATAAAACTAAGCCCTGTACTCCAAACCCAGCGATCATCTGGTTTATAGTTTAATCCGCTATTTATCAGAATTGCTGCATTCAGATGTGATCCGATGGCTGTATTCTGAAAATTATTCTCAAGGTCAAACGGATTGGTCACCCAACCAAGCCCTAATCCCAATCTAAGGGAAAGGCTAAATGAATTCTTATAATAAGCTTGTTCTAACCAGGGAACAAATGCATGAACATCTCCAAGAATTCTGGTTTCACTTAGAGAGGAAAAAAGATAGCTTGCACCTGATTTCAAATGAAAGCCACTACCTATTTCGGAAAATTCACTATTTAAACAGACAGATATTTCATAAAGCGAAACATGATTACGGGTAAATCGCTCCATAGATTTGTGATGAGGTAAAATAAATCCATAGGAATATTTCATGGACAACCAAACCGGCTTTCTATAAGTCGTATCGTAATTATTTGCACAAACACTTCTGCCCATCAGAAGAATAAGCAAAAACAACAGGCAGATGAAAATATTCTTATTCACAGTTACACCAATAGATTAGTGAGCTACAAAGTTACTGTTTTGATCGAAGTTGCCACTGTATTCAATTACTACATTTTTCTATAACTTTGCAATCAATTCATTACAGTTGAAGTTGAAAAAATTATTTGTCATCCTTTTCTTTCAGGCAACAGTCATAGGAGGATTACAGTCTTTCGCTGCAGCCCTGTCAACATCTGGCGGAGCGCCTGACATCAAACCAGACAACAATTGCAAATTACAGGAGAAACTTATTCGGAGTTATAGTTCTCCTGATTTAATTATCTCAATAGCACTTTCCGACTCGAACCCTCCTCAGACTGAATCTGAGCAGATGGAATATTTCTTATGTAAAAATCTTTTACTTGGAAGGGCATATAGGGTAAAGGACCAACCATATAAGAGCTCGGGTTATATGGTTTCAGCATTACATATCGCTATCTCAAATAATAAACATGATATCAGCAATTTAATCCTGGCTGAAATTGCATTAACTTATATCGACAATCATCAGTATGATGAAGGTGATCAAATTCTGACTTTTATTTCGAAATCGAACCCCGATAAAAACGACAGCCTGCTGATGTGTTTGGTTTCTCTTTCAAAAGGTTATATCTCAGAGAGTCAGGATAAGGAAGGGTTAGCTATCGGACATTTCACTTCTGCCCAACTCTTTTCTACATCTTTATGGCAATTTAACATCCGCAGTCAACTGGCACAATGCAATATATTGGCCCGGCATAATCCCGGTACTGCGGAAGAATTGATCGAAAACATTTTAAAAACCACGGATGGAAAAGATGGTGTAAGTTTTGTCGTATCAAATTCTCTCCTGTCGCTTGCAAACCAATACTACAAGGCAGGAGAAACAGACATGGCTTTGCAATGGTTTCGGTATGTAAGATCAATTTCAAAATTTGATTCTGATACTGCTGCTTTTCTATCTGCGGGAATCTCCATTGCCTCAATATATGCTTCTCAAAAGAATCCTGACTCTGCATTCAATATTCTTGCCTCACAGGAAAACTGGCTGACTCATTATACTGGGGTGCGCACCAGTCTGATAATAGCCCAGAAAACCATTAAGCTCATGCTTGAATATGGCCAGGATCAACAGACACTGGATCTTGTCGAAAACTATTTTTCAAGAGGATTTTTGAACAGAATAGCATTAAGAGAATTACTACCACAACCTGTAGTGCTGTTTACTGTTTCTCAAAACCAAAACAAAACTATTCAGTTAACTCCTTATTCCTTAATCGGATATCTTGTTGGCTCCCTTTTAGCCGGAATTGTTATTGGAACAGTTATATCAAAAAATCAAAAAAAAAGAAATGAAATTCTTTTTGTCCGGAATGACTTCAATCCAATTCACGAAACCTACGTTAGTGAAGCAGCATCAATTATCGTAAGTCACTTTCCCATAAAGAGTTCAATTGCTCTCTTTAATTCAGAAACAAGAATTCTAATTGACAACCCACCGCTTAAAATTGGATACAAAACAGGCCTTACCTCAAATAAAAACGATATAGAATTCATTATTTCCAGCGATCAGCATTCTGTCTCTACCATACTTATCACAATAAAAACAAATGACGAATTTCAATGCGACTTATCGCAGTCTACTCAAATCGAAGAACATCAGGCAGATGATAATAACCCACAGGTAAATAGTAATGAAACTCATTTTTTCAAGGAGATTCTCAACACTAACCCTAACCCGGTATTTATCAAAGATATTAACCACAAACTGGTTTTAGTAAATAATGCTTTCTGTAAACTTACCGGGAAAGAAAAAGCAGATTTGATTGGTAAAACTGACCATGATATTTTTGAAGCAGAACAGGCAAAATTACATATTGCCAGCGACAGAATAGTCATCAATGAGCAGAAGCATATATATGAAGCTGATCACAGTAATCCCGATAAATCTATACCCAACCGGTTCCTCATCAACAAATCATTATTTACCGACGAACATTCCGGTAAAAAATACATTGTTGGTTTGATGCACGACATAAGTTATCATGAAAAAATTGAACAGGAACTGATCAAAGCCAAAGAAATTGCTGAGGAAGCAACTAAAAGCAAATCAGCATTTCTTGCCAACATGAGTCATGAGATCAGGACACCTATGAATGCCATAATTGGAATGTCAGAATTATTAGAAGAAACAACAATCAATAGTGAACAAACAGAGTTTATTCAGGTAATCAGCAGTGCGGGTAGAAAACTTCTTGATTTAATAAACGATATTCTAGATCTTTCAAAAATTGAAGCCGGGCAGATTAAGCTAAATAACGTTCCATTTGTGCTTACTGACTTTTTATTTGAGATAGAAAAACTCTTCTCTTATGCTTTCAAAGAGAAAGGATTAACCTTTAATTGTAAGGTTGCAGACAACGTACCTGAATTAATAAACTGTGATGAATTAAGATTACGTCAAATAATCATTAACCTGATTAACAACTCCTTAAAATTTACCAATGAAGGAGGTATTGTTCTTTCAATTGAAGTAATTGACAATAAACTGGGTGTTAGCGTCCAGGATTCAGGCATTGGAATTAATGCAGAAGATCTGCCAAGATTGTTTCAACCATTCCTGCAGGTTGGCAATTCATCAATGCAAAAAAAAGGGACAGGGCTTGGGCTGGCTATCTCAAAAGAGCTTGTCGGTATCATGAACGGGACTATTCAGGCTACCAGTAAACCAGGAGAAGGAAGTACCTTCCGGTTTATCATTCCATTAACAGAAACTGATACAGATCCACAATCTGAGCAAGATCCTTCCAGGGAAAAAGGCCTTTCAAATGTAAAACGAACACGCATACTTGTTGTAGAAGATAATCCAACCAACCAGCAACTGGCAATTGTCCATCTGAAGAAAATTGATTGCGAATTTGAGATTGCAGCGAATGGCAAAATCGCTCTGGAGAAATTCCGGATTAAACCTTTTGACGTGATCTTAATGGATATTCAAATGCCTATAATGGATGGAGTTACTGCCGCAAGGGCAATCAGAACATACGAAGAGGAATCGGGAACAGGAAGGAAATCAAGAATTATTGCAGTGACTGCTTTCTCAGCTCAGGATGAACTCACATCAGACTTCGACGGATACCTGCAGAAACCTTATAAAGCAACTGATATTCTTCCTTATCTTCTCTACTAATCTTAAATAACTACGAAAACTAAATTAAAATGTCTTATAAACAAGAAACAGATGCCTTTGCACGCCTGCTTGGCATAATGGACGAACTTCGCGCCAAATGCCCATGGGATAAAAGTCAGACTATTGAAAGCTTGCGGCACCTGACTATTGAAGAAACCTATGAGCTTTCAGATGCCATCATAGAGAACAACCCTAATGAAATAAGAGGGGAATTAGGTGATTTAATGTTGCATCTGGTATTTTATGCCAAGATAGGATCTGAAACAAACCAATTCAACATCACACAAATAATAGATGGAATATGTGAAAAGCTTATCATCAGACACCCTCACATATTTGGCAACGTCACTGTGAAAGATGCCAACGAAGTTAAAGACAACTGGGAACGAATTAAGATTGCCCGAGAAGGCAAAAAATCAGTACTTTCCGGAGTTCCTGAGAGTCTGCCGGCACTGATTAAAGCATACAGGATGCAGGAAAAAGCGGCTGGAGTGGGTTTTGATTGGGAGAACAAAGATCAGGTCTGGGGTAAAATTCTGGAGGAGATGGATGAATTAAAACAGGAACTTGCTTCAAACCTTGATGATAAAAAAATTGAATCTGAATTCGGAGACTTATTGTTTGCACTTGTAAATTATGCGCGGTTTATTAATGTAAACCCGGAAGATGCTCTCGAAAGAACCAATAAAAAGTTCAGAAAACGTCTAAACCACATCGAAAAAAGGGCCGGCGAATCAGGCAAACCTTTACACGAAATGACTCTAGCTGAAATGGACAGTTTCTGGAATGAAGCCAAAACAATGGAATAGCCAGCCCGGCGGTTCTCTGTTCCTGCGAAAAACATCTATTTTTGCGGGAGATTATCACAAAACCTTATGCGTCGAAAAACCGATTTCCTGGTGATTGGCTCAGGTATTGCCGGCCTCACCTTTGCGTTGAAAGTTGCCGATAAAGGCACCGTAACAATTGTCACTAAAGGTAGTGCCGATGATACCGCTACCAGGTATGCACAGGGTGGCATTGCAGCTGTAATGTATACGCCTGATAATTATGAAAAACATATCAGGGATACAATGGTAGCCGGAGACGAACTTAACAACCCGGAGATTGTTCGTATCACAATTACCGAATCAACAGAACGAATCAAAGAATTAATTAACTGGGGAACAAATTTTGATCGTACTGCTACCGGTAGATTCGACCTCGGAAAAGAAGGCGGCCATTCTGAATTCCGAGTACTTCATCACAAAGATCAAACCGGTCTGGAAATTGAAAGGGCCCTGCTCAGTAAAATTGCAAACAATCCAAATATCACATTTCTAGAACACTGTTTTGCTGTTGAACTGATCACCCAGCATCACCTTGGAAAACCTGTCTGCCGTCGATCTAATGACATCAACTGTCTTGGGGCATACATACTCGATACCAATACAGGCAGTATTGATACAATTCTTGCCCGGGTAACTATGCTGTCAACAGGAGGAGCTGGTAATGTGTATAGCAGCACTACCAACCCGCCTGTAGCTACAGGTGATGGTATTGCTATGGTATACAGGGCAAAAGGCAAAGTGGAAAACATGGAATTTATTCAGTTTCATCCTACATCACTTTTCAACCCGAAAGAAAAGCCATCCTTCTTGATCACAGAAGCATTACGAGGATTTGGAGCGATTTTGCGGAATCAGGTAGGAGAAGCTTTTATGGAAAAGTATGATGAACGGGGTTCGTTGGCTCCCAGGGATATCGTGGCACGTTCAATCGATACTGAAATGAAACTTAGCGGGACTGAGCACCTTTACCTCGATTGCAGACATCTCGATAAAGAAGGTTTACTGAGTCACTTTCCAACAATCTATGCCAAATGCCTGAGTATAGGAATCGACATTACCCGCGATATGATCCCGATCGTACCATCTGCCCATTATACCTGTGGGGGTATTAAGGTCGATGAATTTGCCCGGACATCCATCCATTATTTATACGCTTCTGGAGAATGCGCCTCAACAGGATTGCATGGGGCTAATAGATTGGCCTCAAATTCTTTGCTTGAAGCACTCGTGTTTTCGCACCGCGCCTCTCTCGATGCAATTAAAATGATAGAAAACATTGATTACTGCGATGAAGTTCCTGACTGGAATGCAGAAGGAATGGTATTAAATGAAGAGATGGTTCTCATAACACATACCCTGAAGGAATTGCAGCTAATCATGAGTCATTATGTCGGGATCGTGCGTAGTAACCTACGGTTGAAGCGTGCCATCGACCGACTCAGGATTCTTCATCGTGAAACTGAGGAACTATACAATAAATCTATCCTTACTCAAAACATCTGTGAGTTAAGAAATCTCATCAATACTGCCTACCTGATTATTAAAGCTGCCACCGAACGGAAAGAAAGCCGTGGTTTACACTACTCTATAGACTACCCGCGTGTAAGCAATCTGGTAGATGATAAACACTACGAGGATTAGTGTGTTATTTAATAAAATGATTAATTATGGCACTTATAAAAGCTGTTAAAGGGATTTATCCTCAATTTGGCCGCGATGTTTTTCTTGCCGATAACGCTACAATTACCGGCGACGTTGTGATGGGCGATAATTGCTCTGTCTGGTTTAATGCCGTGGTAAGGGGCGATGTCCATACCATCAGGATCGGTAACAATGTAAATATACAGGATGGGGCTATTATTCACTGCACCTACCTCAAGTCTCCTACAACCATCGGAAACAATGTTTCAATTGCTCACGGTGCTATCGTACACGGGTGCACAATTGGCGACAACGTTCTGATTGGAATGGGTGCCATCATCATGGATGACGTTGTAGTAGAGAGCAATTCGATAATCGCTGCCGGAGCTGTTGTCTCCAAAGGTACCATTATTGAATCAGGAACAGTTTGGGCAGGAATTCCTGCGAAAAAAATCAAAAAAACGGATACCGCGCTGCTTGAAGGCGAAATTATGCGTATAGCACAAAGTTATGGCACCTATGCTTCATGGTATGAAGAAAAAGGACCCTGGAAAGAAGTTAAATAACACAACGTCTCGTTACATCCTCCTTATATCCCACTTTGTATTAACTGCTTTATATACAAACAATAAGGCAATTGCCACCAGTCCTGCTCCCGAAAGGAAAGACAATGAATATTCGTGAGTGTAGAGGCAAAAGATATAGAGTCCCAGGAAGAAAGATGAGGCAAGTAAACCAGTAACCAAGTCCACAATGATCGTATTACTCCTCAGGATTGCAAGGCCTGCAAAAAAGCCTGTTGGCACCGCCGTAATAACCATCGCAAGTGGATAACTATATATTAAAGCAAAATAAAAGCTCTGATCTGCATAAAATGAAGCAAAATGAATACCGGTTATCAGGGCTACACCCAACGAGATGGCTGTAATATAAACAATGCCATCAGCAGGGTTACGAATAAGTTTCTTCGAATTGATTAAAATAATCATTATAACGAAGACCGCTAATTGATGCGCAAAACCAATAACAACGAAGGCGTGAAATGCCGTTCGGCGTAAATTTTTCAGTTCAGCGTAACCCAACGAATCAACAAGTACCTGAAATGCAACGACAAGAAATGAAATAACAACCCCGTAAATAAATGAACGTAAAAACGGGAACATGTTACCCTTAGGATAACGATAATGCAGGTATAAATAAAGTATTATAAATATGAAGAGTGGTAGTAAGCACTCATACAGCATTTCCCATAACATAATTGAAAGTTTTGTTACAAAGATATAAATATATGTAATGCTTACATAAATAGTTTACTTGAAAAATCAATAATTATGAATTATTTAATACACTTGTTATTTACACGAATAAATTCAGCAGTCTATCTCTGAAGTCAGAAGATTCTTTTACCCGTCCCCACCCTTGAGGAAACAACCTTTTAGGTTCTAAAAAACAAATCGATACAATAATGAGATGATGATTTTTCATCCTCCAAAACCGTAGTCAGTTCCAGAATTATTTAAGACTCACCAGAATCATGATATTCTGAATAAGCCAGGATTAGCTGGTATTTTAACAAGAGACATTGCCCAACCGGTCTACCACTGGAATACCGATTATTACTACTCCCTCCCCTTAACTGATAAAGAGGTATTAGCCATCAAAACCGGTAATGGGTCAATTTCTCATTAAATCATTCCTGTTGTGCTCATGCCGGCTTCCCCACCCCAGGATGACAACTCTCAGGAACCTGTTATTTAACCGGTAACCGGATTCAAACCCAAATCATTGGAGATATAAACGAACAAATGAGCAGGTTCTTACCTGTCTATTCACAAAAATCGAACTGATAACAAATGGGTATTGCTAAAATTGGGTCATCAATTCCTTACAGTTATCTCTCATTCATATGTAAGACAACTGAACATTACTGTATTCACATGCCTTTTATAGCAAAAAGATATCTTTGATATACCTTTGACCTATTTTAAAAGCAAATCAGGTACAGAATTAACACATAAAACACACGTAATTAACCAACCAGAAAATATAGTATTATAACTTATATTACTTATAAAGAGCCTAAAACAGGGAAAAACTGTAGTGATAAACCAAAAAATCAAGTACTATGGATTATACAATTATTAAAATTGTAAACCAAAAACCGGGATTTCTGTCAGGACAAACCCATTTACCCGGGTAGAGAATGATATAGAACCACGTTCTTTTTTCGTATAATTATTGCTGACATCATGATTGTAACAGATCAAATTACAACCCAATAAAAGACAACACAACAAAATTGCGTTAATCATCAGGGCCAGGAAAAACTACAAACTGTAACGCAAGAGTCAGTTTCTTTACCTGAAATCCCGGTTTATTCTGGAGCACGTTATTCGCATCTGATATCAGATGTAATAGCTTTAGCAAAAAATCAGCATTGTAATGGTTCCCTGGTAAGGTCGGCTGTAATACCTCTTTCAGGTAGCTACTATCAATTCACCAGGCTTGATCAATAAATTACTGAATATAAGAGCACCCTGGAATTAAAATATGAGCCATTAATAATGATAAGATGCAAAATAACAGATAGTATTTTTGCCTTTTTCAGTCAGGTTGAATTACAACAGATGATTCCCTATCAGCCATATTCACAGAATGATCATTCAAATAACGGATATTACAGAGTGAATTTTAGTACTTTTGACGACATGAATTATCCAATATGATGTGTACAGCAATCCGGGACGAAATGAGCAACTATCATAACAAAGCCTTTAGAAAGGCCGGGGCTCAGTTTATGGTACAGAAACCTCAATACAAATCATGGGATAATTTAACATCTGGATTTTATTCTGCAATTCAATTCTTCTCTGTGTTAATTAAAGAATGGCATACTTTGCCAGGGAAATACCCGATTATTGTTGATTTATTGGCCAGACAATCCCGGTTTGTCATTTCATCCCAGCTTTATTATTTCATTATTATCTTACAGATTGATTTTTGCCTTTTATGAACCAAAAAGGGTTGGTAATTAAATCCACCGGGAAGTGGTACATTGTCAGAACAAACAATGGAAATAATGTTCGTTGCTCACTGGCCGGGAAATTCCGGACACAGAATCTGCGATCCACCAATCCTATTGCCGTAGGTGACCGTATTCAATTCAAACCGGGCAACGATTCTGAAGGAAACGGAACAATAGTTGTTATTGAGGAACGGAAAAACCATATTATCAGGAAAGCTACCAAGTTGTCGAGTTGTAGTCATGTGCTGGCTGCGAATATTGACCAGGCTTTGCTTGTGGTTACCCCATCGCAACCAAGAACCAGTACAGGGTTTATCGACCGATTTCTGGTCTCAGCAAATGCATTTGATATTCCGGTGGTAATAATCTTCAATAAATCTGATTTATATACTACTGAGGACCGAAAGACCGTGGATACACTAATTGATCTTTACAAGAGAATTGGGCACCAATGCATGATTACATCGGCTTTGAAGGGAGACGGGATTACTGAACTCAGAGATCTTATGCACGATAGGATAAGTATGATTGCCGGCCATAGCGGTGCCGGAAAAAGTGCTCTGATCAACGCTGTTGAACCGGGGTTAAGAATTAAAACATGCGACATAAGTGATGCCAACCAGAAAGGCCGACATACGACTACTTTTGCCGAGATGCACCTGCTAACAAATGGTGGATTCATCACTGATACTCCGGGCATCAAGGAATTTGGAATTAGTAGCATTGAGAAAAAAGAAATTGCGGGGTATTATCCTGAATTTTTCAAACTGCTACATAAATGCAAATATTTCAATTGTTCACACATTCATGAGCCCGGATGCGCCGTAAAAGAAGCGATCGATGCTGGAGAGATTAACATCTCGAGGTATAAAAGCTACCTTAGTATAATGGGCGGGGAAGAATTCGATGATGAACATGATTAAAAATTAAAAGAATGCTAGCAAACGATTTCATCTCAGAGGATATTTCACCACTGAAGACATCAGATACCGGCATCCAGGCCATCCAGATGATGGAAGAGTACCGGGTTAATCATCTACCGATTGTTAATGATTCTGATTTACTTGCCCTTATTTCAGAAGACGATGTTCTAGAATATGAAAACCCTGAAGACCCTGTTGGAGCTATGCCCATCAGTCACTCGAGGCAGTATGTAAAAGACCACCAGCATATTCTGGAGGTTTTCAGGATAATATATCTGCAAAGATTGACACTTATTCCTGTTGTCAATAAGAATGATAAATACGTGGGAAGCATAACCCTGCATGACCTGATGTTTAAGATCGGGGAATTCGATTTATTTCAGAATCCCGGAGGTATCATTGTACTCGAGATTAATACCCGTGATTATTCAGCTGGCGAAATTGTAAGGATTATTGAATCGAACGATTCGACAATTCTGGGGCTATTGACCAATTCCATGCAGGATACGACTAAAATGACCATCACCATTAAAGTGAACAAACTGGATATTACACCCATTCTGCAGACATTTTACAGGTTTAATTACACTGTATCGGCCTCTTTTGGACAGAATGACTATAACGACCTGTTGCGCGACCGCTATGATTCACTTATGAATTATTTAAGCATCTGATTGATGGGCATTAGAACAAAGCAGGTAAACTCTTTAATATTTTACCTTCTAATTCTGATTATATCTATTCCTGATATTTCAGCGCAACAAAATATCAGGATTGACTCAATCATCCTTACTGGCAATTATAAAACCAAGCCTTATATCATCTTGCGGGAAATTACCTTTAAAGCCGGTGATACCCTCGATCCTGCAATTCTGGAGGCCAAAGTGGAGCAAAGCAGGGAAAACCTGCTCAACATTCCGTTATTCAATTTTGTTGAGACAGTAATTGATCAGGACACCACCTCCATGGAAAACGCAGTGGTCAGGTTCATCTTCACCGAACGCTGGTACATCTGGCCATATCCTATCGTCGAGGTAGCAGACAGAAATTTTAATGCATGGTGGAGAGCCAAAAATATGAACAGGCTGAATTTTGGCGGTTATCTTCTTGTAGAAAACTTCAGAGGCAGACTTGAAAGACTAAAACTACTGGCAAAATGGGGTTTCGATCAGAAATTCCAGGCAGAATATTACCGACCATACTTGAATAAATCGCGGACCATTGGGCTTCTTCTACAGGGTGAATTCATGGGAAATCATGAAGTTGCCGCTTCTACGAATCATGAAAACGATGTAATCTTTGTAAAAAGCGACAACAATTGGATCCGTACCTATCTCAGTTTCTACAACGCGATTGTCTATCGGCCTGTTATTCACAACAGTCATGAATTAGGCATAGGATGGTCGCTAAACACTTCAGAAGATACCCTGACTCAATTCAATCAGGAATTATGGCCAAACAAAACGGAGCAATATTTAAGTATCAGATACCAGTTCAAACACGATAAGCGTGATTATCGCCACTATCCTCTGAACGGAAGATACCTGGATTTTAGTCTGGCTACCTATATTCCTGTTCAGGCATCCAGACGGAAAATTGAATATACCGAAGCAGAATTCAATGCAAGATTTTATCGTCCAATCTATACGGGATGGTGGTTGTCGGGGGGGCTCTATGGCAGGTTAAATTCGGCAAATCCAGCATCCTATTATCTCATGCAGGGATTGGGTAACAGCCGCTATTTTGTAAGGGGTTATGAATATTATCTGATTGATGGGCAAAAAACATTTCTTGCAAAATCGAATGTAACCTTTGCTTTGATCAAACCTATCGAACGTCAGCTCCCCTATGTCCATAATCCAAGATTTGGGAGAATACACTATGCAGTATATCTCAGGGGCTTTGTTGATGCAGGCATCATGCACAATGATCTGGAGACACTCTTGAGCAGGCTCAGCAACAAATGGCTGATTGGGTATGGTCTGGGATGTGATTTGGTGACCTATTATGATAAAGTTCTGAGAGTTGAATACAGTTTTAACCAAATGGGGGAATCGGGAATTTTTATTCACTTTACCACCTCAATTTAAACAACTGTTGAATCTGTCAGCACCCATCCTCCAACAAATCTCTAACGAACAAAGAAACATAGCATAAGCTTTAATTTCATACCTTTGCCATTAGCCTCCTTGATTTATACTGAAAAACATGAAAATTGCTTTGTTTGCCCGGAGCGTTCATCCCGAAGATTTCGGCCTGATTCAAAAGCTCATAAAACTGCTTGGACAGTTTAAAGTCACTCCGGTGTTTTATAAACCATTACTCGACCGATTACAAGACGGGTTGAAAATAGATGCGGAAACGTTTGAAAGACATAGTGATATTGATCAATCATATAACTTTATTTTTTCTATTGGCGGGGATGGAACTTTATTAGACACTCTTGGCTATGCTGTTCCAAATAATATCCCAATAATGGGAATAAACACAGGACGATTGGGATTCCTCAGTACGATTTCGCCACACCAGATAGATCAAGCGCTTGATTGCCTTATGAACCATGAATATAAGATTGAAGAAAGGAGCCTTGTTGAGCTGAAACCAGCTCTTAGCCTTTTCGGTGATTTCAATCTTGCCCTCAACGAAATTAGCATTCAAAAAAGAAACCCCACTACTATGCTGACTATTAACGTGTCGGTTGATGGCGAATATCTAAATTCTTACTGGGGTGATGGCATAATGATTGCCACCCCCACAGGTAGTACAGCATATTCTTTAAGTTGTGGCGGACCAATCATGACCCCTGACAGCAAAAATTTGATTATTACACCAATTGCTCCGCACAACCTGACTGTTCGCCCAATAGTTGTTCCTGACACCAGTCGGATAAGCCTGATAATTGAAGGGAGAGAATCGAGTTTCATCCTGGGACTTGATTCAAGAACACAGATTGCCACTGCAGATACAACCCTTGAGGTGAGTCGTTCAGAGGCTATAGCAAGAATAGTAAGGCTACCGGGGAATCATTTTTTCACAACGATCCGTCGAAAACTGGCATGGGGACTTGATCTGAGGAATTAATTAATACGTCACGAAAATAATAACTGATTTGGCCTTTAAAAAGGTTAAAAAGTGCAATCATTGGATATTTCAGATACTATACAAAGCAATTTGGAGTTATCCCTAACATGAAAAAACTGGCTCTGGCAATACTAATTATCGCCACTCATATTTTAGCGATGGGACAATATCTTGAGATAGGTCCTGTTGCAGGTGTGTCGTATTATATTGGTGATATCAATCCATCCAAGCACTTTTCAGGGGTCTCACCTGCTTTTGGTCTGGTAGCCCGGATGAATTACACAAGCCGATGGACTCTTAAAGGGGCAATAAACATAGGAAAGATCAAAGCATCAGATGCAGATTATCAGGCGTTTTATGGCAGAAACCTAAGTTTTGAGAGCACACTTACAGAAATTTCAGCTCAGGTTGAGCTGAACTTTTTACCTTATTTTACCGGTAGTTCCAAAGAATTTTTTACACCCTATATCTTTGCTGGCCTTTCAGGATTTATATTTAATCCTAAGGCATTGTACAATGGGAGTTGGGTTGAGCTTCAACCGCTGAATACTGAAGGACAAGATACAAAGGCCTATCCTGACCGGTCTCCTTATGCTACTGCAGGCATTGCATTCCCATTTGGGCTTGGAATGAAGCTCAGCCTGGGAAAACGTTGGTGCATAGGACTGGAATGGGGACTGAGAAAAACTTTTACCGACTATCTTGATGATGTGAGTACAACCTACTACCTGCAGGGGGAAGATATTAACCCGCAAGTAGCTGAAGAATACCTCTCTGATCCAACTATGAGCCATACTCCGGGGATGCAAAGGGGCAATTCGCAGAACAATGACTGGTACAGTTTTGCAGTAGGTTTTCTGACTTATAGGTTCAGCCTTCAGAAGGAACCTCGTTGTAATGATTTTAAAAATGTTCAAAAGTTCAGATAAATATGTCAGTGAATTTGGCGATATATGGTAAATTTGCCGTGCTTTTGACAAAGCGTGTCTGCAGAACAGGTATTGTTAAACCCCGATAGTCAACAATTGCTATAGATGATAGATCTGAAAGATCAAATTGATTTAAAGAAACTTCCCCGTCATGTAGCCGTCATAATGGACGGAAATGGCCGTTGGGCTGCTATTCATGGGAAGGAACGTGTTTTCGGCCATCAAAACGGCGTTACTTCTGTTCGGGAAACGGCAGAGGCTGCTGCAGAACTGGGTATTGAATTTCTCACGCTCTATGCATTTAGTACGGAAAACTGGAACCGGCCACCTGATGAAGTAGAAGCATTGATGAGCTTATTGGTTAATACTATTCATAGTGAGATGGATACCCTGTATAAAAACAATATCAGGTTAAATGCAATCGGTGATCTGGACAGTTTAAAACCAGGAACGAAAGCGGAACTTCTCAATGCCATAGAACAAACAAAAGATCATGAAAGAATGGTCATGACGCTGGCTCTTTCCTATAGTTCGAGGTGGGAGATAACCAATGCCATGAGAAAAATTGCTGAAAAAGTACAAAATGGCAATCTTAAAGCAGAAGAAATAACAGATCAGACAATTGCAAACCAACTGGCCACTGCTACAATGCCTGATCCTGAATTGCTGATAAGAACGAGTGGAGAATTCCGGCTTAGCAATTATCTTCTCTGGCAAATTGCTTATTCGGAATTGTACTTTACCTCAACACTATGGCCCGACTTCAGACGTAAAGATTTTTACAAAGCCCTCATAGATTTCCAAAAACGTGAACGCAGATTCGGCAAAACAAGTGATCAGATTAAAGCCGGACTGGCAAGGCCATAAGCCCTAAAATACAATGCAAGAAAATACTAAACCCGATACACTAATCTTCCGGATGAAATTAAAAATATTGCTGCTAATCGCCCCGTTGCTGATCGCACTCACGCTACCAGCCAATGCGCAAATAACGATAGGCTCCGACGAAAGCATCGACTACAATAACCCGAAAGAGTATTCGATCGGAGGAATTACTGTTACCGGTGTACAATACCTTGACCCGAATGTTCTGGTAATGGTCAGCGGACTTCAGGTAGGCCAGGTCATTAAAATTCCGGGCGAGCAGATTACCGCAGCTATTGAAAAACTATGGAAGCAGGGACTTTTTGAAAATGTTAAGATTGTTGCTCCAAAATTTGATGATAAGGTTGTATTCCTTGAAATTCAGCTTACAGAACGTCCCAGGTTATCCAAGTTTTCATTTTCGGGTGTTAAGAAATCAGAAGCTGACGACCTGCGCGAACAGATTAAACTTGTGTCGGGTGATGTTGTGACCGATAACCTTATTCTTAGAACAGAGAATTCGGTTAAGAAGTATTTTCATGAAAAAGGATATCTAAACGCGGACATAGATATTGCCCAGACACGTGATACAACCAGAGTCAACAATGTTATCCTGAAGATTAATATAAGAAAAAACAATAAAATCAGGATTGGAAACATCACCTTTCATGGTAATAAAGCACTTGCCTCATACAAGTTGAAAAGCACACTGGCCGAAACGAGAGAAAGATCTGTTTTCCATCCACTCCGAAATCTTGATGAATTAATTTATAACACTGCAAAGAATGCAGTAAAAATGAATATGAATGGCATATCAGATTATGCCGAATCATGGTATGCCGACAATGTAAGATTAAGAATTTTCAAGTCTTCCAAGTTTATCAGGTCAAGTTATGAGGAAGACAAACTTAGCATTATCAAGGAATACAATTCTAAGGGGTATCGTGACGCGTATATTGAGCGGGATTCCGTTTCAAAAAATGACAGTCGTTCAGTAAATATTGACCTATGGGTTAATGAAGGGCATAAATATTATTATCGCAACATTTCCTGGGTTGGGAACACAAAATATACAGCCGATTTTCTAAATAATGTACTCAGGATCAGAAAAGGCGATGTATACAACCAGGAACTGATGGAAACCAATCTGTCATACAATCCTAACGGTTATGATGTCAGCTCCCTCTATCTGGATGAGGGCTATCTTTTCTTTTCAGCCCAACCAGTTGAAGTAAGAGTTGAAAACGATTCAATCGATCTGGAAATCAGAATATACGAAGGCAAACAGGCACGAATTAACAAGGTGAGCGTAATGGGCAATGAACGTACAAACGACCACGTTATCATTCGTGAGCTAAGGACTCGTCCTGGTCAGCTGTTTAACAGGTCAGAAATAATCAGAACCCAACGCGAACTTGCTCAGCTAAGGTATTTTAATCCCGAAAAGCTTGGTATTGACTACACACCTAATCCGCAGGACGGTACTGTTGACCTTGAATACAAGGTTGAAGAGACTTCAGCCGATCAGGTCGAATTATCAGGAGGTTGGGGTTATGGTCGTATTGTTGGAACTCTTGGTTTCTCATTCAACAATTTCTCAGCGAAAAGGCTTTTCAAAAAAGGGGCATGGAGGCCTATTCCAAGTGGTGACGGACAAAAACTATCGCTGCGTTTCCAAACTTATGGAAGCGGTTATATCAGTGCCAGTGCATCTTTTACAGAACCCTGGCTGGGAGGTAAAAAGGCAAATGCTTTCACAACCTCTTACTACTACTCCCGATATACAAACGGTCTCTCATCGAGTGATGCAAGTTTTGCAAGCTTCGTCATCAATGGGATAGGATTCAGCCTGGGTAGACGTCTTGAATGGCCTGATGACTTTTTTACATTATACCAGTCTATCAATCTGCAACGATACTCACTTAAGAACTATTCCTCCATTTTCAGCTTTGGCAATGGCAACGGAGTGTTCAATAACCTGAGTTATACAATTGCATTGGGTCGCCGTTCTGATGATAATCCGATATTCCCAAGAAAAGGTTCTGATTTAAACCTGAGTCTTGAAGTAACTCCTCCTTACTCCTTGTTTAGTGGCAGAAATTACAAGAACATGGATGAGAACACCAAATACGAGTGGATTGAATATCATAAATGGAAATTCTACGCTTCATGGTACAATCAGATCGTGGGAGATTTGGTATTGGCAACTAAAACGAAGTTTGGGTTCCTCGGTATGTTTAATTCAGACATTGGAATTACTCCCTTCGAAAGATTCTACATGGGTGGCGACGGATTATCAGGCTACAATAATCTTGATGGCCGGGAAATCATAGCACTGAGAGGTTATACCAATGAATCAATCTTACCCGATTATTTCTCTGACAACACAGTTGGTGGTACTATCTTTTCGAAATATACACTTGAACTTCGTTTCCCATTATCCCTTAACCCCAACGCAACCATCTATGCCCTCGGATTCATGGAAGGTGGCAATACATGGAGTAAATTCAGCAAATTCAACCCGTTTAACGTGTATAAATCGGCCGGTGTTGGAATGCGTATATATCTGCCTATGTTCGGAATATTAGGACTGGATTATGGTTATGGACTGGATCAGGTCCCCGGGAATCCAACTGCAAATGGCGGGCAGTTCCATTTCTCGATTAACCAGAGTATCGACTAAATTGCGGCATGCTATTTATTTAATATCACACATTGTAAACATAAAGATTTGGAGGACATAATTATGAAAAAGATTTTAGGACTATTTGCAATTGTAATTCTTACGGCTGTTCCTGCAATGGCTCAGAAATTCGCTTATGTTGATTCAGAGTACATTCTGCAGAATATCCCTGAATACAATGATGCCCAGGCTCAGATTGATGAACTTTCAACTGAATGGCAGGGTGAAGTTGAAACTAAATTTAAGGCAATCGATAAACTGTATAAAGATTATCAGGCTGAATCTGTTTTGTTACCCGATGAAATGAAACGTAAACGCGAAGATGATATCATTAAGGCTGAAAAGGAAGCCAAAGAATTACAAAAGAAACGTTTCGGTAAAGATGGTGATCTATTCAAAAAACGTCAGGAACTTATCAAACCGATTCAGGATAAAGTTTTTAGTGCTATAGAACAGGTTGCTCAGGCTAAAAATTATGCAATTATCTTTGATAAATCAGGATCGGTAACAGTTATGTGGGCAGATCCAAAATATGATATCTCCGACGATGTACTTGATGAAATGGGATATAGTTTCAACACCCGCAGGAACAAGTAACGTTTTTTTATCAGCAAGAAACATAAGTAATTAATCGACAATCCTGGCCTTTCTACCAGATGTGTTAAATTCTGTTAACCCTTTGTTGTCGTGATGAAACCATGTTGCAGATATCCATTTTTTAGATAAATTTGCAAAAATTATAAACAAACCGAAATTCCCAAAAAATGAAAACCGTCTCTAAACTGATCCTGATTCTTGGCTTATTTGCTTTTTCGTTCAATGCTGAAGCTCAAAAGCTAGGTCATATTGACTTTGCCAAGTTATATGCCGTTATGCCCGGTCTTGATACCGTTCAGATTAAATATAAAGATTATGCTGAACAGTTAAAGAAACAGATTGGTACCATGCAGACCGAATTGGAAAATAAATATGCAGACTACCAGGCCAATGTAGCCAATATGTCTCCTATCATCAAACAGACTAAAGAAAAAGAGATGTCTGATCTCAATGAACGTATTCAGGCATTCAACACTCAGGCACAACAGGATCTTGCTGCCAAAGAATCTGAACTTACAACTCCTATCATTGAAAAAGCACGTAAAGCTATCAATGAGGTTGCCAAAGAACATGGCTATTCCTACATTTTTAACAGTGCTGAAGGATTACTTCTGTTTGCTCAGGAAAGCGACGACATCACTGCTCTTGTCAAAAAGAAACTGGGAATTAAGTAAT
>QKGM01000033.1 GCA_003250395.1 Bacteroidota bacterium
ATAATAGCCAGATTGTATTTTTAATTGGTTATTGATCATCGATGATTTGTAAAAGTTTGTATTCTATTTAATTAAAAAATGATATGAATATTCTTCGTTTTAAAACCAATATCAATTGCGGTAACTGCCTTAGGGCCGTAACCCCTTTTCTAAACAGTGAACCGGAAATCGAAAAATGGCAGGTAGACCTGGAGCATCCCGAGCGGATCCTTACCGTGGAAGGAGAGGTGGATGCATCATTGGTAACTGACCTCCTGAAAGAGGCAGGTTATAAAGGGGAGGCTCTTCCGTAGACAGGGTGACTTTAAATTGATTATCTTAGACTGGTAGTGAGATGTCAGGAGTTGACTTCAATTCCATGAATGACATATATGTTGTACATTTGATTTTATTTTATCAATTTAAAACATGAATAATAGCATTAGGTCAATGGTGGGTTCTGCCTATCTGTTGTTATTACTTTCTGCGTGCAATAATACTCAGGTTGTTTACAACTCGCCAGACGAATATCCGGTATATATGGGTGATGATCTGGAATTAACCTATTCGCCTGAAGTTTCGAAATTTTGCCTGTGGTCACCTGGCGCCGGGGATGCCGAGGTAAGGTTATATAAAGACCAGCATGATGAATCACCATACAGTGTCTTACCTATGAAGCGTTCCGATCAGGGAACCTGGAGAGCTGAAGCAAAGGGTGATCTGAAAGGAGAATACTATACATTCAGGATAAAATTTAATGGTGGCTGGCTTGCTGAAACTCCGGGAATCTGGGCAAAGGCAGTTGGAATCAATGGTCTTAAAGCATGTATTATTGATCCTGCGGAGACTAATCCTGATGGATGGCTTAACGACAAAGCACCGGATCAAAAAAGTTTCAATGATATTGTTCTTTACGAATTGCATGTACGTGATATGAGTATAGATTCCAACTCAGGGATACAACATGCAGGTAAATTTCTTGGTTTAACTGAACTGAATACTAAAAATGACAAGGGCCTTTCCACGGGACTTTCGTATCTGAAAGAGATGGGAATTACCCATGTTCATTTGCTACCGGTTTTTGACTTCCGCTCCCTGGATGAAGGTAATCAGGACGACAGACAGTATAATTGGGGGTATGATCCTCAGAATTATAATGTTCCGGAGGGAAGCTATTCGATTGATCCATCAGACCCTTTATCGCGGATCAAAGAGTTTAAGGAAATGGTGATGGCTTTTCATAAAAACGGTATCAGGGTGATCATGGACGTGGTGTACAACCATACCGGAGGACCCAACGAGTTGTCGAATTTTAACCTGACAGCTCCTGACTATTTTTACCGGAAGAATGCTGACAGCACCTATTCAAATGGATCGGGTTGCGGTAATGAAACTGCTTCTGAAAGACCTATGATGAGGCATTTTATGGTAGAATCGGTAAAGTATTGGGCGAGGGAATACCATATAGACGGTTTCCGTTTCGACCTTATGGGGCTTCATGATTTAGAAACCATGAACCTGATCAGGAAAGAGCTGGATAATATAGATCCAGGTATTTTTATATATGGCGAAGGATGGATTGCTGGTGGAAGCCCATTGAATGAGGAGTTAAGAGCCACAAAACAGAATGTTTCGAAGATGCCGCGAATTGCAGTTTTTGGTGATGAATTGCGTGATGGTGTAAAAGGGCCCTGGAATGATAACGGGGCGACAGCCTTTGCATCAGGGAGACCAGGACTTGAAGCAAGCGTAATGTTTGGAATTGTTGGGGCTGTCAGACATCCGGAGGTTGATTATAACAGGGTTAATTATTCGAGAGAACCATGGGCTTTGGAACCTGCGCAAAACATCAATTATGTCTCTTGCCATGACAACCACACATTATGGGATAAATTCAGGTTTACGTGTCCCGATGCCTCAAAGGATGAGTTGATCAGGATGAATAAGTTAGCCAGTGCGATTGTATTGACCTCCCAGGGAGTTCCCTTTCTGCATAACGGGGTTGAGATGCTCCGAACGAAACAGGGTGTGGAAAACTCATTTGAATCGCCTGATAGTATTAACCAGATTGACTGGAGTTGGAAATCAACTAATAAATCAATAGTGGATTTCCATATTGACCTGATTCAATTGCGAAAAGAGCATCCGGCTTTTCACCTTTCTTCAGCCGGAGAGATTGCCGGGAAGATACATTTTCTTCCTTCACGCGAATGTACAATTGCTTATACAATTAGTTGTGATGGAACAGTTGATGATTGGAAAGAAGTATTCATCGTTTTTAACGGGAATCGTCATCAAGTTGAATTCGATATGCCGGAAGGTAACTGGAAGGTTTATCTGGATGGCGATAATGTTTTCAAAGAGGGGAAGGATTGTGT
This sequence comes from Bacteroidota bacterium, assembly GCA_003250395.1. Taxonomy (GTDB): domain Bacteria; phylum Bacteroidota; class Bacteroidia; order Bacteroidales; family TTA-H9; genus GWE2-42-24. The sequence goes on from QKGM01000033.1 coordinate 2,358, forward strand.
GCAAAAGGTGAAATTGAAAGTGGCTGGCATTTCGGCTATGATACTTGGCAGATCATAGTTCGCCTGAAGTATTATAGTTTAATACCACTTTTAACGAATTGAAGGCTTTTAACCTGTCCAGACTTAAACAGATAAATCAATCTGTCAAATGATGCTCTATTCTCTTACTGCTTTTAAATATTTTTCTTTAGGTGCTGTTTTCGGATTATCTGCCGGTCTATCACCTGGTCCGTTATTAACACTGGTGATTTCAGAAACAATCAGGCTTAACAGGCAGGCTGGCATCAGGGTCGCTATTTCCCCTCTGATTACAGATTTGCCTGTCATCCTATTTTCATTGCTGGTTATGGACACGATTTCCCGATACCAGCTTCTACTTGCAATAATCTCCTTTGCCGGCGCTTTGTTTGTTGGTTATCTGGGATATGAAACAATGCAGATAAAGGGAATTGGTGTCGACAATCAACAGTTAAAGTCCGGATCGCTCAAAAAGGGCATTACAGCAAATCTCCTGAATCCGCACCCCTATATATTCTGGTGTACGATAGGGGCCCCCTTGATATTGCAGGCATTTGGAATCAGTTTGTTTACAATGGTTTTATTTTTGGTAGCTTTCTATATTATGCTGATAGGTGCAAAAATCACCATAGTATTGTTAGTAGCCAGGTCCAGGATGTTACTCAGGCAGAGGGGCTATGTGTTGATAATGCGGGTCTTGGGAGTTATTCTCTTCGCGTTTGCCTTGTTTTTTATACGTGATGGAATAAAATATATTACGACATAGACTGATCTCCCTCAAGAGATAATCACTATTGGTAAAGGTTGGTTTTTCCCCGGTTACGGGGCTTTTACTGTCAAATTTCTACAATAGCTACTCCTTGCGAATACTCTTGTTATCGCTTACAAGCAACCACATCAATGCCGATATTGCCAGCGAGACAAAGCTGATATAAAATACAATGGATTTGTCGTCGGCTATATTTATAAAATAACCGATAAACAGACTGGTTGTTAATTGCGGCAGGACAACCGAAAGATTAAAGATTCCCATGAAATACCCCATTCTGTTTTTATCAACTTTTTCCGACATGATGGCAAAAGGCAGGCTTACCACAGCAGCCCAACCAATACAAACCACAGAAATCATGATGTATAGCATTAGCGGTGTGCGGACAAACATAGCAATAACCAGATAGCCCAGCGCCATTATTGTCAGGGCTGCGGCGTGTACTTTTACCCTTCCCATTTTTCTTGCAAGGGGTTCCAGAAGGAATGCGGGCATTAGAAAACTCACCGCATTGAGGAGGAAGAAAGCGATTCCAATCATTCGCCCTGTGTCATCACTTATAAGTTTATCTACGGCAGCTAGATCATCGGTCAGGGTCGTCCCTTTTTGTTTCAGCATCTGAACAATCTTGTATTTTTCAACAATATCAGGGCTGAACATTTTTTGCTGAAGGAACGCAATAATGTATACAAACATGGTTTGTACACCAAGCCATGAGAAAAAGTGAGCACCATATATACGGAAAAGCTGGCCCCATTGGGTTGTGGTTCCTTCAACGATTTCGTTATTCTCATTTGTTTTGATAAGTTCGCGGGGCTCTTCAATAAAAAACATCGGAATAATTGAGAATGCGAGAATAACAGCTACACCGATATATATTAATACATAATTTCCCAGGAGTGCTCCTGCCAGATAGGCAAGGCTGCCAAACAGATTCGAAGTGGATTGCATCCAGGTATATCCTTTCGTACGGGGTGCTCCGTCAGGGGTTACATCCGCAATGATGGCACGGGTTGGATTGAAGCTGATGTTAATTGCTAAATCGAGTGTTAGTGCAACAGTAATGGCTACAGCCATCAGACTGCCGATTCCGAGAAAATCGTTAATAGTACCTATGTTGGGAAGGGCCAGAACAGCAAGTGCTGTAAGAATTCCTCCTATTATGATAAATGGTCGGCGGCGACCACCAAATAGCCAAACTTTATCACTGATCAGGCCGATAAGCGGCTGACCCAGGATACCTGCAACAGGCCCCGCAGCCCACACAATGCCTATGTGATGGATATCAAGGTTGAATTTTGTTGAAAGTATCCAGCTTAATACTGCGATCTGGATTGAAAGTCCAAATCCCATTGCTGTGGAAGGTAAGCCCAGTACCACATAAAATGAGTTGGTTAATTTCTTTTGAAAATTTAACATAATCGTTTGATTTATTATTTATCAAGTTCAATAATCAATGATGTCAGGGCCGGAATTGTCAACCGGGTTATGTCGGAGATGTTTTTCCCTGAAATAATTTCTTTACCGGTGCGGCAACCTTTGATTATTTCTGAGAAGCGTTCTGTGGTGATAGTACGTTCATTATCTGAGAAGTTCATCACGATCATGATCGTTTGTTTTTCGTTGTAGCGAAAGTAAACATAGACGTCATTTTCCGGGATGAACTGGAGGGTTTTCCCAGTCTGAACTGCCGTGCAACCTTTTCGCCAGTCAGCAATTGTTTTAACATAACTGAAGGCTTCCTGCTGTAGTGGAGTTCTTCCTTCAGGTGTAAAAGCATTCAGTGTATCATTAATCCAACCGCCGGGGAAGTCTTTACGCATTTTGCCATGGCCTTCTTCCTGGTCGCCGGCCATCAGAATTTCCACACCCTGATATAGTTGTGGAATACCACGCAAGGTCAGCAATAAGGTAATTCCTAACCTGAACTTGCCAAAGTTTTCTCCTGCAATGGTATAAAATTGAGATACATCGTGATTGGTAAGGAAAGTCAGGTTGTTCCCGGGATATTTATATGCAATATCCTTTGCCAGACAATAGTAAATCCGTTCAGCTCCTTTATTCCAACCTGTGCTCTCGTTAAGCGATTTGCGGATTGCATCAAATAACGGGAAATCGGTAAGGTATTCCAGTTCTGAATTAAAACCATCGTTGTTAGGTGCATCTTTCATCCAGTAGGCATGGAGTGTTTTATCCTCAATCCATATCTCACCAACCACATTCAGATCGGGATATTCATTCTTCAACGCTATTCTCCATTTTGCCATAAATCCGGGGTCAGGGTACATGTAGGTGTCCATTCTTATCCCGTCAAGATCGGCGTATTCAACCCACCAGATGCTGTTTTGAGTCAGGTAGACAGCAAGATGCGGGTTCTTCTGGTTTAAATCGGGCATATGCGTATCGAACCAACCATCAAGCATTATGCTTTTATCTGCTTTCGAAGCATATGGATCCATTATGACCGGAGCTTTGAAGTTTGACCGGGTATAATTATTAAAATTATGAATCCAGTCGGGTGAAGGCAGATCATTGATAAACCAGTGCGTTTGTCCGCAATGATTGAACACCATATCCATGATAATCTTTAGCTGATAGTCATGAGCTTTCTTCACCAACCTGACATATTCTTCGTTGGTGCCAATCCTGGGGTCAGTTTTATAAAAATCGGTAATGGCATAACCGTGATATGAATAAGCCGGGGTATTGTTCTCAACAAAGGGGTTGATCCATAAGGCTGTCATTCCAAGGCCAGCAATATACCCCAGGTGATCCTCTATCCCTTTCAGATCGCCGCCATGCCTTCCATCAGGGTTGCTCCGATCTGATTTTTCAAGCATCAGGGAATGACTGTCATTGGTTGTATCACCATTAGCAAAACGATCAGGCATTAAAAGATATATAACATCCTCCTGGCCAAAGCCCTTGCGGGCAGCTGAGCCTTTACGCCTTTCCTTTAATTCATACTGAATTTTAAGGATCTTTCTCCCTTGGTTTAACAGGTCAATATCAAATTTTCCGGCTTTAGTGTCATCATTTATCGTTAGGTAAAGAAACAGATAGTTTTGATTGGGCACTTGTCCGATACTGTCAATATGAATGCCGGGATGCCTGATTTCCGGCTTTAATCCGCCAAGATCTCTCCCGTACAGCAATATCTGTAAAGAGGTATTTTTCATGCCAATCCACCAGTAAGGAGGTTCAGCCCTACTAATATCAGGTTGAGCATGAGAAAATGAACTGATGAAACAGATGATTATAAAGAGAGATGTCCTGTTGATCATATGATTATGCTTGAGGGTAAACGAATATGTATGCAGTATCAGACCTGAAGGCATTGCATCCGGGTCTGCAGCCTTTGCATTATCAAAATGCAAAGGCTCACAACTTTAAAGTTATAATCTTGTGTAAATCTTATACTCCCAGGGCCCCAGCGATATTTTGGTGTCACTGTTAATAGCATAGGGCATCCCGGCAGTGTAATCGGTGTATTCACCATTGACATCTTTACTGGTAAGGTTAACAGAAACTCTATCAGCAGAAAGATTGGCAATAACAACAACACGGTTTGAATTCAATTCTCTGAAAAAGGCCAGCACCTTTTGATCGTCAGTTGTCGATATACGGGTGTAACTACCACCCCATATTCCATTGCCCAGAGCCGGATTGTTGTGCTTGAGGGTAAGTATCGAGCGATAGAAGTTTTGCAAAGGATAATCTCCCCAGTTAATCGGGTCTTTTTCGAAGAAAAGGAGCCTTTGGTTGTAATCAGATTCCTGACCACTGTATATAAGTGGCATACCGGGAATGGTAGCTGTGAGAACTGCCATCACTTTGGCAGCTTCTCCCAGACGTTCCTGTTCTGTTCCATTCCATGAGTTTTCGTCATGGTTGCTGGTGAATTGCATGAGAATGGCATAAGAAGGGAAACGGCGCGCGTTGGAATCGATAATGGAATCAAGACTATTGGCAGTGAGTTTTCCCTGAGCTATCTTGTTCATTACATTGTGTGTACTCCAGGAATACCCCATTTCGAAAGCAGAATCCTGAAGAGCAGGTTCTTCGGCTTCAGCAAGAAGAAAGACCGGTTTGATTGAGTCGAGAGAGATGCGGGCACGATTCCAAAATCTGGTAGGAACCAGGCCGGCAACATCGCATCGGAACCCATCAATATCTGTGTTTTTAACCCAGTATTTCAAAGCGTCGATCATATAGTCATTCACAGCAGGTACATCATAGTTCAGGTCAGCAACATCAGACCAGTCATAAGGGGATACAATTTTTCCCAATGAATCCCTGGTATACCAGTCAGGGTGCTGTGTCAACAGGGGATTATCCCATGCAGTATGGTTGGCAACCCAGTCGATGATAACATACATTCCGTAATCATGTGCTACTGTTACAAACTCTTTGAACCGATCCATATTACCAAACTCAGGATTCACTGCAAGATAATCCTTTACCGAATAATAGGAACCAAGTGAGCCCTTACGGTTAACCTCCCCGATCGGATTTACCGGCATCAACCACAAGATATCAACACCCATCTCCTTTAACCTTCCGAGATGTGGAATAAGAGCAGTAAAAGTCCCTTCCGGGGTAAATTGCCGGATGTTTACTTCATAAATAGTTGCGTTCTTTACCCATTCAGGCGTTTTTAACGGTGTAGCCGGGAGGGCTGCCTGTTCCCGCTTCGGAGTGCAACCTCCGGTGAGAAGGGAGAGACCTATTGTCATTGCTCCCAAAATCAATAAAGCGTTTTTTACATATTTCATGAGTGATTGTATTTTGTTTGATCGCAGAATTCAAATAAAATGCTTAACGTCCGAAGATTTTTGTTAACCGAGCAAGCTGATTGGCATGTGCATCTGTCAACTGTCCTGGTAAAAGTCTCCAGCGCCAATACCCTGAAGGTTTTCCGGGAAGATTCATTCTGCACTCAGTATCCAGTCCCAGAATATCCTGGGCCGGGGCAATGGCTATTCCGGCTACTGTACTCCATGCAAGCCTGATAAATGCCCAGTGTATATGCTCTTCATCAGGAACAAAATAATCTCGCATCGATTGAAGGTCTTCGGCTTTTGCACTCTTGTACCATCCAACTGTAGTGTCATTATCGTGTGTCCCTGTATACACAATACAATTACGGGTGTAAGTATGTGGACGGAAGTCGTTACTGTCAGCAGAATCAAAAGCAAACTGTAGAATTTTCATCCCCGGAAGGTTATTCCCGTCACGTAATTCAACAACATCGGGGGTGATAACACCAAGATCTTCGGCAATAAGGTTCAGTTCGCCCAGTTCTCGGCTTATAGCACTGAGCATCTCTTTTCCCGGGGCGCTGATCCATTCTCCATTTATGGCGGTGGTTTCTCCGAAAGGCACTGCCCAATATGCACAGAGCCCCCTGAAATGATCGATTCGGAGAATATCATAAAGCTTTAAATTGGCTTTTACCCTGTCGATCCACCATCGGAAATTGGTTGATCTCAGCGATTCCCAGTTGTAAAGCGGATTGCCCCAGAGCTGTCCTGTTTCACTGAAATAATCAGGGGGAACACCCGCTACCCTTATAGGGTTACGGTGATCATCAAACATGAATATATCCGGATTACACCATGCATCTGCACTGTCATGGGCTATGTAAAGAGGGATATCACCAATTATTTTAATGTCACGCCCGTTGGCATATTTTTTTACCGAAAGCCATTGTGAATAGAAAAAGAACTGAATAATCCGGTACACTTCAGCTTGGACATTCAATTCGTTCCACAACTGATTGATGGTATCATGATATCTCAGTTTTTGTTCTATCGGCCATTCCCACCATGGACGTAATTCATTTTTCTCCTTGACGGCCATAAACAGACTATAATCAAAGAGCCAGTGAGCTTCAGTATCACAAAAATGATTATAGTCTCTGCGGAAATCACCTGATGCCTGATATAGAAAATTTGTGGCTGCTTTTTTTAACAGCGGCCATTTGACATGATTTACCGTCTCAAAATCTATGAAATCTTCAGTGAAAGGAATTCCTATCGGTAGATTTTTTTCAGGCAGAAAACCCTGATGAACAAGGGTGCCAAGATCTATCAGCATGGGGTTGCCTGCAAAAGCTGAATAGCATTGATAAGGGGAGTCACCATATCCCGTATGTCCGAGAGGAAGTATTTGCCAGATGTGCTGCCTGGCAGAAGTTAGCCAGTCAATAAAACGAAAAGCCTCGGAACCGAGCGAACCGATTCCGTATTTGCCAGGTAGTGATGTCACGTGTAGCAGAATACCACTGCTTCTTTCTGATTTCATGTTTGGATAGTTTGAATTAGATTCTTTATACGTGATTATGTTGTTTTTATTCTTCGGAATGTTTTTGTTCAATCACGAATATTACAGATATTCCAGCCAGTATCATTGAAATTCCTGCAACGCCCAGCATCATAATGGAAGCACCTCCAAGTGCTGTGAGCAGCAGTCCACCCAGTAAACCAGCACAAATCTGCGGAATAGTGATGGTGGCATTGAACAAGCCCATGTAAACACCCATTCTGCTCGCTGGAAGTGATGCCGACAGAATAGCGTAGGGCATAGCCAGAATGGCTGCCCATGCAATACCTACTCCCACCATGGCTCCGATCAGTACATATTGGTCGGTTATGAAAACCATCGACAGCAGACTTAAGCCACCCAAAATTAACGACCACCGGTATGTGTTTTTTCTGCCAATCAATTTTGCAAGGCGCGGAATTAAGGTTGAATAGAGGGCAGCACATAAACTGTAAAAAGCAAAAATGACACCTGTCCAGTTGCCAGCTTCATTAAAACTGGCCGATCTGCTGTCTCCGGGTGAAATATTCCACACATTTTCGGCTATGCCATTTGTTGTATATACCCACATCAGAAAGAGGGAAAACCATGAGAAAAACTGAACAATGGCCAGTCGCCACATAGTTACCGGTATATCCTGTATGAGTGATTTAAAACTTGTATGACTTTTTTCCTCTTCGGTGACATTGTTGTATTCTTCATACTCTTTGGGCGGATATTCTTTTGTAGAGAAGGAAGTCCATAACACGGTAATGAGTAAAACAGCACCCCCCAGGTAAAACGACCAGATAACTGTAGGGGCTACCTTATCACCTTCGGCTGGTATGTTGGCAACCCCAAGCCATGTGAGCAGAAAAGGAAGCAATGAACCAACCACTGCGCCACTGTTGATCAGGAAGCTCTGGATTGAATAACCAAGGTTTCGCTGGTCTTCATTTACCATATCACCAACCAGTGCCCTGAAGGGTTGCATCGTGACATTAAAAGAGGTGTCCATAAAGAGCAACATTGCTGCACCAAAAAATAGCGGAGCGAACAGGTACGCAAGATATTCGGCATTAGGCATGAAGAACATTGCAAGCGCTGACACAATGGCTCCGGCGAGAATAAACGGAACCCTGCGTCCTAGTCGTGTCCATGTCTTATCACTAGATAAACCAACGATAGGCTGAACCAATAAACCGGCAAGCGGTGCAGCCAGCCAGAAGAATCCAAGATGTTCTGTGTTGGCTCCCAATGCTGAGAGGATGCGGCTGGTATTCCCATTCTGAAGCGAATACCCGATCTGAACACCCATAAAGCCAAAACTAAGGTTCCATATCTGCCAGAAGCTTAAATTCGGTTTTTTCATCACATTTATTTTGTGTGGTTTTTTAACTTCTATGTGTTTGGTTTACTGTCGATAATACAAATCAATCAAAGTCGGCAGTAAAGTGAAAAAATAGCTGCAAACGTTTGCAACATCTTGATTCTGCTCTTGTAAAGATACAATCTTTGGAAATAAATCAGGAAAAATATTGCTGTTACATGATTTGGGTATCCTATTATTATGTCTCGGCCTGGTGATTATGCTTTTTTCCCGGCATGGTTGAGTGCTATACTGGTTATTTCTTTATGGTTGCTTTACAGAAGTACATGTTTACAATGTGTCTGTAATTACTGTTTTGTGACTGTCTGTATTGAATATTACCGTTTTGTAGTGATTGTTTGCTTTGAAATTGAGTACAGACCTCGTCTTTAAAAAAATGCCATACTTCATTTCCCAATCTTGGATTAAAATGCCTGGTATATATTGGTTCTTCCTTAGTATGTTTTTAATCACATCTACATCTAATATTATTCGTAGTTCAATCGTACAACAACCCTTGCCATACGGTTAATGTACGGTCGACCTACGGTCAATCTACGGTTGATTTACGGCCATTCTCAATATGCTTTAGATGATTATATCGTTGATTCAGCCATTACCACAGATGTTCTGAAAACAGATATTATAAGTATTGAATAATGAAATGAAAGTATTGGGGAAACATTGTTTTGATGAACTGTCTTATCAGTTGTGCTCCCCTGTGTGATGCAACTCTTTGCCAATGAAGTTATTTTCTTTTTCGTGGGTTGTCATGCCTGTTTTTTAAATCAGCATTTTCTGGTTCTGCTTTAGAGATATTCCGGAGAATAAAGGAGGTTCTGCAAAAATCAAACGTTTGCGGAGTGTAAAGATGAGCATGTTAAATTCTAATAAATCATGTATGGTAATTCAATTTACAGCTTAATCAGATTAATTTATGAGGGTATTGTTTTGTTGAATGCTTATTTTTACTTTTGCTTCTGGAAAAAGTCCCAACGCAAGGTAGAAGCTGCAATGGGAAAGTCGTGAAGGATGTGATTTTGGAGCATATTTAGTCTCCTGTTTTTACTTTAATGTTAATACTGCTTATCTGTTTTGCCAGGTAGGGGTATTTGGTTATGGTTTTTTCAGGTTCGTTTATGTTGCTGTAGGTGAATCATGCCCGGCCGGCTCTATTAACGAACTTATCATGGGCCAACAGGAAAAAAAGACATTGGTGCTGATCAATCCGGTCAGTACAATTCGTAAAGGTTTCTCGCAGGATCTTACCTCAAAGTATCCTCCACTGGCATTGGGTATGGTGGCAGCTGCTACCCCGACTGATGAATGGAAGATCTACCTGATCGATGAAAATTTTAATAAAGCATGGGTTAGGAATGCCGATCTGGTAGGTATTACCGCATACACCGAGAATGCTTCCCGGGCCTATGAGATAGCAGCCATGTACCGTGAACATGGCGTTCCGGTAGTGATGGGAGGGATTCATGCTTCCATGTGTACAGGAGAGGCTCTGCAATATGTTGACACAGTCGTTGTTGGTGAAGCGGAATTAACATGGCCCCAATTGCTTAAGGATTTTAAAGAGGGCAGAATGGAACAGGTTTATCGTGCCAAAGGCTACACCGATTTATCAATCCTTCCGGCTGCCCGTCATGATTTGTTCCATCCATCCTATTGGTACAGGATCATCCAGACTTCAAGGGGTTGTCCGTATGATTGTGATTTCTGTACTGTAACTGCTTTTAACGGAAGGATCTACCGATCCCGTCCTGTCGATCAAATTCTTGACGAGATTGAGCAGCACAAAGGTAGATACTCTAGTTTTATCTTCGCAGATGATAATCTGATTGGTAACACTCCTGCTCAACGACAACGGGCATTGGATCTTTTTAAAGGAATCGTTGAACGAGGAATTAAAATAGATTGGTTTTCACAGGTAACAGTTGATGTCGCTGAATATCCTGAATTGTTATTCTGGGCAAGGAAGAGCGGTTGCAGGATATTGCTGGTAGGTATTGAAGCCGAAACATCTGAGGGGCTTGACTCCATGAATAAAATAGTGAACAAGAGGAAGGGAGGAGTCAGCTATTACAAGAAGGCCTTCAATATTATTAACAAGCATGGGATATCTGTACTGGGAACTTTTATTCTTGGTCTTGAGGGTGATACTGCAAAAGATATCCGCAATCGAGCTAAATTCATTGTTAAGTCGCGGGTTGATGCAGTACAATGTTCCATATTGACCCCTTTTCCTGGAACAAAGCTATATGAACGTCTTAAACAGAATGGACAGATAGCATGTAATAATTTCCCCGATGACTGGAACCACTTCAGGTTTATGGATCTTGCCTACTTTAACAGGCAAATGGAACCAACAGTTATGGCTGATGAAATTGAGAGAGCATGGCATAAAATATATTCCCGGCCGTTTATAATTTATAAGCTGTTCAGAACTTGGTGGGTTACAGGTTCATTTACTGCCTCCTGGTGGGCTTTCGGTGCTAATATCCGTTATCGGCGGGATGTTCTTGAAAAACCCGTTAGAAGGGATTTTTCAAATAAATTTCAGGGATTAATTGGAAAAGCCCAATGCAAGCGATCTTAATCAAATAGCAAAGAAAGGCAGGCAGGTGAAAAGCTTATTTTAATACCGTTGCTATATCAACTGATCTCCCGGAAGATTTTATGGATAGGTACACATTCAGGCAATTTTTACAATAGCTATCAGAAAGAGGACGTTTATATAGAAACAGTTCTTGCAATTAGGGTAATTATCTGTCACATTAATTAAAAATTCCCGGACACGATTACAAGAAAACTTTAAAGTTTTAATTCAGCAGATTTAATTCAATAGAAAAACAGGAATTTCAGATCGTCATGGTTGCTCTGTTAAACAATTCCGGACGGAGATGTCTGATATACCGGTATTCTGTCTTCAAATTTCTGCCGGGAGTACAACTGATTCCTTTTTCCTTCATTAGTAACTGATTTATTTATAAAATCTTTTGGGTTTTAAGTCTGTTTTGTTTTTCGGGTAAAACAACTGCTAATTTTATCATTTGCAACTATCTTTGTATTCTAACTCAGATTCATAAATTATTAATTCAAAATTATGTAGTTATGCTTTTACAACATGTTGATCTTGATGGGGCTACCGGAAAAGTTGCTGATATTTACAATTCGATGATGAATGCTATGGGAAGAGTTCCCAACGCATTTAAGATGTTCAGTGTAAGTGAAGAACTTCTGGTTAAGCAATATGAAGGACTTGTTTATTATATGGCAAAAAGTGGCCTGAGCGGGAAATTGCTTGCATTCATCCGCCTTCTTGTGTCTCACAATGAAAAGTGCGACTATTGCATTGGTGTGAATACGGGTATATTGATGCAATACGGGGTATTACCAGAACAGATTGTAGGTATTCGCCAGGATCCTTCTACTGCTCCATTACCAGCGAATGAACTCAAGCTTCTTCTGTTCGTGTTGGCGGTAGTAAATGATCCTTCTCAAATAGATGAAGGTTCTTTGGTCCCTGTCAGGAATGTTGGCTGGACTGATCAACAGATTTTTGATGCTTGTTTCCATGGCGCCATGCAGGTGGCAAGTGATAAATTACTGGTGGCATTTAAAGTTGAGGCCGACTAATTTCAGCCGCGGACAAATATGAACCGGCTTTCATCCGACATTGACGTATTGTAAATATACCCTTCGGTATCAAATGCTTTTAGATGTTTAGGATTTGAAAGCCGGTTTTCAATTATAAACCGGCTCATCAGTCCACGTGCTTTTTTAGTAAAGATTATGACCGTTATTAATTTCCCGTTTTTAAACTCCTTGAAGACAGGAGTTATTACTTTTGTTTTTCTGTTTAAATGAGGTAGTACAGATTTGCTGTACTCATCAGAGGCAAGATTTATCAGGATATTATCACCCTGATCAGCCAGATCAGCCTGAAGTGTTTTTGCAATCTTTTTTCCCCAGAATTCATAAAGGTTGACAGAGTTTTTCAACTGGAGAGGAGTCGCCATTTCGAGTCGGTAGGGGAGTATACCATCGGTAGGTCTTAAAATGCCGTACAGTCCTGAGAGAATACGCAAATGAAGAGAAGCAAAAGCAATATCTTCCGTTGATAGTGTTATGGCTTTGAGTCCATTATACACCTCTCCATCAAAGGCTGCTGCTGCATGAAGAGCATCATCGCCAAACGGGAAATGCCAATGCTGAAACCGATTGTAATTAACCTCTGCAAGTTGTGAATTGATTTTCATCAGCCTGCTTAGGTCATCAGGAGAGAGGCTTCTGAGGAACTTGATGAGTTGTTTTGATTCAGCAGGGAATCTTATTTCAGAGAATGTTGTATCTGAAAACCGGCGGCTATTTGCTATACGTTTGGCAGGTGATAGAATTGCGATCATTTGAAATTCTTGATTAATTCGGTATAAAGTTGACTCCTGTGTCAGAAACTTATTTCAGCGATGATATGGGTTATGTTTTTTTTATCCAGTTTCAGAATAGAATTAAAACTAGTCGTTCATAGGCGATGATAAATTTCTTCTTGTTGGTTTAAGCGATCGAAATGAAAAATGCGTTTGACCGCTTCCGACCTAATAAGCATATATGGGAAAAGATTTATTGCATCGTATAAATTGTCGCAGTCAGTACATGTTATATAAAGGTCAGAAATCAAATATTCATACTATGTAAATAGTTATCAACCGGATTAGCCTCAATTAGTCTCAGATATAGTTTCTATCGTAATTTGATCAGTGTTGCCTTGGCAAAATATCTGCTTCCTGATACTGAAATCTGATAAAGTCCGGGATGAATATTTGACAGTTCCAACCTGAAAGATTCAGTTCCTGACGGGACAATCTTCGATAAGATAATTCTGCCTGACAAGTCATGAATGGTAATAACCGATTGTGAACCGTAGTGTTCAGGTAATCTGATCTGTATGAAATCACTGGCTGGATTTGGCCAAATGAACAGTTTATCATATTCGGCAACTTTTTCAATACCTGTATATAACGTTGAACCGTTAATATATAATAATTCTGAGGTGTCGGAATGCGGAATTATGGTGAAAGTGTATAATTGCTGGTTTTCATCAGTTAACTTTATCTCTTTTACACGTTGCGGTTTTTCGATCATCAGACAAACCAATGAGTCATTCGTTAGAGCCCCGGAAGTAGAAGAGATAATAAGTATTGAATCAATGGGATTATAGGTTTGGTTAAAGTTAAAATCGAAACGTTGTCTCCAAAATCTGCCATAATCTTCAAAGTTTAGAATACCGCATGATGATAGATTAAGATTGTCGATCAACATTTTCTCAGCATCAGTTTTCCATTTACGGGTTGGGTGAATCAGGATAACATTCGGGGCATAATTATTTGCCTGGCACCTTACTACCTCCTTCCATATAGCTACTTTTTCCGGATAGTTGGTCTGGCTTATCGGGTCAGCACTGAAAACATCGCTGAGCATCATAGGTATCTCGAGTACATTACCCAATGTCCCTGACCATGTATAACCCTCACGTTCAAAATAGGGAAAAGCAGTTAAAACGTCACATGCCGGGAAAGATGAATTATAAAGATGTCCGGTTGCTTCAAGTACTGTATTCATCGATTCATTTGTGAGCAGATGACCCGATCGGAAAGAGATTACCGGAGTTCCCAGATCGTTGGTGAGCAGGTTTTTCGAAACTTCTATTTCGCCATAAGTAGAGCCGTTGAGTGTTTTTTCCAACGAGCTGTCATAAAATGGCTTATAAGTGCTTGTGTCTAATCCCGGCTCTCCAATCGGGAAATTATCATCATTATCCATATCGGGGAAATGCCCCACGGAATGATTCCCTATGGTATGGCCATCGGCCATCACATTTTTAATATTCAATACCGATTTGCTGTTATAGGATGCTGATAAATAATCATCCTTGAAATATCGTGTCGTCATAAAATAATGGCAACTGAAGTTCATTGATTTTTCGTAGGCTGACATATGCCACATGGTATCGTACGAGGTACGGGCGTCGACATCATGAGTTGGGATCAGGGCAGTTGTATAACCCCGTGGGATGGTAAACTTCCACACCATAACAGGGTTTATAGTTTTCCATACTGATCTTAAAAAAAGAGGGAATACATCGGCACTGGGTTCAAAGCCATTGCTGTAAATACGTTGAGCCTCAAAATCGCGGTTAAGTTGTCCGCGCTGAATGACATCGCGCCACTCTACACCGAAGAGGTATGTTATACCAGAGCCCGTCTTTTTTTTAATTACCGCAGTTTCTCCGCTGTCGAATACTGCAATAGATAAGCCATCAGAAAGTGTATATCCGTATGATTTAATTACAGATGAATAGGTAGATCTTCCAAGGCTTATGGCTTTTTCTTCAGGTTCGTCAAAATATTCAAACTCAGGAAGGGGAGTGTCAATCCAAATCAGAGTATACCGGTTTTTGGCTTGAATGTATGTCCCATATCCAAACAGGCTGCTAAAACTTTCCTTCTTACAGGCCGGTGAAATAATTACTCCTCCGTCATTCACCCAGTTGGTAAGGGTTGCCAGCTCTTCGGCAGAAAATGATTGATCTATTACAGGTGAAGAAAACAGTATTAATGCACCGTTAATTACTTCATTAAACTGATCAGTCTCGATGAACGGAATTCCCGCAATCTCAAGCATATGCCTGGCCGAGTAAAGCTGGCTGTCATCAGTTTCCTGATTGCGGCCCGTCATATTAAAAAGCACGGCATGATCTGAAGATTGTCCATTTGCAGTTGTTCCGACCATCAAAAGGGATAAAATAGCGAAAGATAAGGCGATTATATTCTTCACTTGTTTGATTATTAAAGAATGACTATGTCAGACAGCCATTAATCACGGCCGGTCTGGATAGCACGGATAATGATACGTAATTTGACTTAAAAAGTTCAATACAAATGAATAGAAGAGACCGGAGTTTGTTGTATCAGGCTTTTGATTAAATAATCCATATAAGTTCTCCGGTATTCAATATCAAGACAAGAATTGTCTTGATATTGAATACCGAAATGTGCTGATAGTTTAGCTCATGGGTTTATAAACTTTTCAAAGGATAAACCCTTATTGGTTACTTTTATATCCAGTCGCTTTTTAGAACACGGATGCTTAATCAGTTTCGGCTGATTCCTAATTGGTTTTCAGTAACTCTTCTGTAATAGAGTTTTCGATAAGGGAGTCGTCAGCAGAATTTGGAATCGTCACTTTTAGTAATGGTTCTGCCTGCATAGCTCTTTTTATTGCAAATACGGCTTCCTCATTTCGAGCCCATGAACGGCGTGCAATTCCATTATTTACATCCCAGAAGAGCATGTTTTTAAGTCGGCGGTTTGCATCAGCGGAACCATCGAGTACCATTCCGAATCCTCCATTGATTACTTCACCCCAACCAACACCGCCACCGTTGTGTATAGAAACCCAGGTTGCACCTCTGAATGAATCTCCGATAACATTCTGAATAGCCATATCTGCGGTAAAGCATGAACCGTCATAAATATTTGATGTTTCACGGAATGGACTGTCAGTTCCCGAAACATCGTGATGATCGCGGCCAAGCACTACCGGGCCTTTAAGTTTTCCTTCGGCAATAGCCTTATTGAAAGCTTCGGCAATCCGAATTCTCCCTTCTGCATCGGCATACAGGATACGGGCCTGAGATCCGACGACCAGTCTGTTTTCTTCTGCTTGCCTTATCCAATGAAGGTTATCAGCAATTTGCCCGTTTATCCTTTCAGGTGCACTTTTTAACATTTGTTCAAGCACTTCACCGGCAATCATATCGGTCAGTTTAAGGTCATCGGGACTACCAGATGTACAAACCCAGCGGAAAGGTCCAAATCCGTAATCGAAGCACATCGGACCCATGATGTCCTGTACATAGGAGGGGTAGCGGAATTTTCCATCTTCCCCGAAAATATCAGCACCTGCACGACCTGCTTCAAGAAGGAATGCATTTCCATAATCAAAAAAATACATCCCTTTGGCTGTTAGTGAGTTGATCGCCGTTACATGTCTTTTTAAGGACTCCTGAACTTTATGTCTGAATAATGCTGGCTCTTCTGCCATCATCCTGTTTGATTCTTCATAGGTCAGTCCTGCCGGGTAGTAACCTCCTGCCCAGGGGTTATGCAATGAAGTTTGATCAGAGCCCATATCAACATTGATATCTTCCTTAGCCAATCTTTCCCATAAATCCACGATATTGCCTAAATAGGCCAGTGAAACCGCCTCTTTGGCTTTAACGGCCGATCTGATGCGGGAAAGAAGTTTATCAAGGTCTTCATGAAGTTCATTAACCCAACCTTGCTCAAAACGCTTCCGTGCTGCTTTGGGATTCACTTCTGCTACAACACCTACAACACCTGCTATCACAGCGGCCTTAGGTTGAGCACCCGACATACCACCGAGACCGGAAGTGACGAAAAGCTTTCCCGCCAGACTTTCTCCCTGTTTTGAATGCATGCGGCCTGCATTTAATACAGTGATAGTGGTGCCATGTACGATTCCCTGAGGCCCAATATACATAAATGAGCCGGCAGTCATCTGGCCATACTGAGATACTCCAAGGGCATTAAAACGTTCCCAGTCATCAGGTTTAGAATAATTAGGAATAACCATTCCATTAGTCACAACAACTCTAGGAGCATCAGGGTGGGAGGGGAAGAGTCCCATTGGGTGGCCTGAATAAAGTACAAGCGTCTGCTGATCTGTCATCTCTGCCAGGTACTTCATGGTTAGCAGGTATTGCGCCCAGTTTTGAAAGACAGCTCCATTACCCCCATAGGTTATTAGTTCATGAGGATGTTGTGCTATGGCATCATCGAGATTGTTGCTTAGCATTAACATAATGGCTGCTGCCTGCTTCGATTTGGCTGGATAATCAGTTATCGGGCGGGCGTAAATTTTATAGGCAGGCCTGAAACGGTACATGTAAATACGGCCATATTTATGCAGTTCATTGGCAAACTCCGGTGCTAAATCAGCATGATGTTTTGGATCAAAGTACCGCAACGCGTTGCGCAATGCAAGCTGCTTCTCTTCCATTGTTAAAATGTCTTTTCTTTTTGGTGCGTGATTGACATTCGGATCGAAGTGACGGACTTCGGGAAGGATATCGGGAATGCCTTGAAGTATAGCGTGCTGAAATTCTGTTAATTCCATTTGACTTTAAAATTGGTGATTAATAACAATATGAAAACTGGCAGAGGAAGGTCAGATACTATCAGAAGCTTTCTTCACAATCTGGTAGAGAAATTCTCTTGCCCTGAATAATTGTGCCTTAACGGTACCTAATGGCAGGTTGAGCTCATCTGCAATTTCTTCATAAGATAATTCTTTGAAATATCTCATCTCTACCAGAGTTCGGTAATGAGGTTTGAGTCTCTCAACTATTCCCCGCATTAACTGAATCTTCTGTTTTATGATGTAAGATTCTTCAGGGTCAGGCGTTTCTGCTGCTACTGTATGATGAATAGAATAATCATCGTCTCCTTCATGCCCAATAGGTTGATCCAATGAAACCAGGTTCATTTTTTTCCTGCGGATAAAGTCGATACAATTATTACTGGCAATTTTAAACAACCATGTGCTGAACGCGTAGCTGGGAGCATATTGGTGCAGATTTCTGAAGGCTTTCCCAAAAGCTTCAATTGTAAGATCTTCAGCATCGGTCGGGTCGTTCGTCATTTTTAACAAGAGGAAATAAAGTGAATCCCGATAGTTCTTCATCAGCTCGGCATAAGCCTTCTGGTCGCCCTGGTGAAGGGCTGCCAAAACAAGTTGGTAATCACGAGCGGCTTTATCGGTCAGATTCGGATTTATTTCCATTTTCCCTGCTTGAACATCGGATTTGTGAACATGATGAAGGGGTTTACAATCATAGTAAAGACCTCCAGGAATGGCGAAAATAGCAAGAAATTACGTTCATTGAGGCGTTTCATCCATTTTTTCGTCAGGAATAACTGACTGGCAAATCGAAGAACAGCAGCCCCGATTACAAATGGCCATTGGTAAAGTGTTGTTAATAAGTACACTAATAGGCCATAGAAAAGAAATTGGGTAGCGCTGTAACTTGTCAGAACAATTTTATGCTTTGTTTTATAGTATTCACCTGTTGAAAGATGACGACGTTTTTGTTTTACCCACTCCGTAAATGATGATTTTGGGACGCTTATTGTACGATTGTTTATTCCTGTAACAACTCGTGTATTTTTTGAATTGGCAGTTTGGTTGATAAACAGGTCATCATCACCCGACATTACCCGATAATGAGATATAAATCCGTTTGCTTTGTAAAAGAGGCTTTTCTTATACGATAGGTTTCGTCCAACTCCCATATATGGTATTCCTGCCATTGCCAGCGATAAATATTGCATTCCTGTCTGTAGGGTATCGAATCTAATAAGCTTGTTCAGCATGCCTGGTGTCGCTTCATAGGCTCCATATCCTAAAACTATCTCGGTATTCTCTCCGTATCCGTCTATCATTTGTTTGATCCATAAATCGGTAGCAGGACGGCAGTCAGCATCTGCAAGCAGTAGTATTTCATGGGAAGCTGACTTAATACCGATGCTTAACGGAAATTTTTTACCTACGAAAAAATTTGGACGCTCGATCAAGTTTAATACTTTCAGGTTCTTATGCTGTTCGGCCAGGAGTTTCAGCAGGTAGAAGCTATCATCGTCGGAAGCATCGTTAACCACAACTACTTCAAAATTAGGATAATCCTGAGAAAGGTACAAAGGCAGGTTTGCCTTCAGGTTTTCTCCCTCATTCTTAGCACATATTACTACCGAAACAGGAGGCGAGTTTAGGGAAGGGCGTGGTTTGGTAAATACAGGCCTGCTGAAAATAAGCCAGTAATACAGTAATTGAATAAATACTGTTGCCTGAAATGCAATAAATAATATAAATAAAACAGATTCAAAAGTCATACCTGCCATTAATTGCTCGCAAAGATAGGTCAAACGGTTGTGTTCTGGAAACGATCAGCATGGAAGTTTTTCAAAGGTTATCAACCATAATACTTTATCGCTGTAAATCAGTAATTAGTACTAGTTCTTATGAAATGCAAAAAGCCCAACCATGGAAACGGTTGGGCTTTTCGTGATCCGGGCGCGATTCGAACGCGCGACCCGCAGCTTAGAAGGCTGCTGCTCTATCCAGCTGAGCTACCGGACCAGTTTAGCGGTGCAAAAATACGACTTTTTTCTTTTTTGACGAAATAACCTTGCCACAGGAGAAATCTATCCTTGAATAATTTCTGTGAATAACAGGTAGGAGCAAGAACATTAGTTTGGTATCCTAAAGCTTGCCATCAGATTATTAGCTGATTAATTGTAAAAAAAAATTGGAATCGATAAGTATAGTATAATTTAGATTTGGATATTGTTATAAAAAGCGTGTCCCTGTTTTTCAATTTATCATGCCTGAAAATTCAGACTGAAGAGAGTTTTGGGTAGTTGATATTTTGTTGAAAAATAATGCCGTAAAGGAAATATTTAGCATTCAAGTTCCAGGCTTTTAGCAATAGTTCTCGACTTATTGCTTTAACAGTTGTATTTTTGGTGCATCTTGATGAGAATAAAATGAAAATTGATCTGAAAATGATGGAACCAGAAGAGAAGATATGCAGGAAATGCATTTTGAGTGATAAAATTGAAGGAGTAGTTATTAATGAAGAAGGGGTTTGTAATTATTGTATGAGCTATAAGCCTTTTGTTCCATACGGGGAATCTAAACTCCTTGGAATCTTTAAAAAAGCAAAGAGAAAAAAAAGGATGTATGATGCTCTGGTTCCACTGAGCGGAGGAAAAGACAGCACTTATGTACTCTATCTTGCAGTTAAGAAGTATAAACTGAATGTGCTTACTTATACTTATGACAATGGCTTCGTTAGCGATTTTGCAAAAAAAAATATAGAATCTTCGGTCAGAACCTGTAATGTAGATCATATCTGGGTAAAACATGATGAATTGATGATTGATGAGTTATATCGGACTGCACTCGTGCAATCAGGAGAAATATGCGGAGTATGCGGAGTTGGTATTGAAAGAAGTATGTTAAAGGTATCTGAAGCCTGGAGAACTCCGATTATTTTATTAGGTCATTCTGCAACTGAGGAAAACTCATTTACGTCGGAGAATATATACGATCAGAATCGATTAAAAGCAATTTTCAGAACAAATCCGAATATAAGCCAGAAGTTCGTTAAAAGATTTCTGGTCTATCCCGATCTGGATTTTATTCGTAGCTATCTTTACACGAAGGCAGGTCGCTTTGGAAGGAAAGTGAATATTCTGTATTACATTGAAACACCATCTGATAAGGAAATCGGAGAGATTCTGAAGAGGGAAATGAACTGGACTGAACCTCAATTATCTAAGTATACCCGGCATTTCGACTGTATTGCAGAGCCTTTCACAAATTACGTGAGAGAACAGAGGCTCAAAAGCTCAAGACGTTTACCGCAATTATGTAATATGATCAGGAATAATGAAATGACTAGGGAGGAAGCTTTGCAAATAATCAGAAATGATAAAGAGAACATACAACCAGTGAATTATAGCGGTATAATGACAAGATTAAACCTTGATGAAAAAGATATGCATGATATTGCCAATATTCCTCTAAACGTATTTAGGAACAAAACATCATTCTCAAATAAGGTATTTGCAATAGCCAGAGGTGTCCTGAAAAAGAATACTCATTGATTAAGAAATACGAAGGTAATTGTTGAAAGCAGGACGGTTAACCAGTTATTTAATAGGTGCTGGAATACTTTATTAATGATTGTATTTTCAATTTGAAATTTAGTTGCGGCAAATGCCAATCGTATAAATCCTTTTATACGATTGGCATAGATCAATGAAAACAGTCTTTATACAAAGGTGTTATTAGTTGCTAATTTGGGGCGTAATGTCAAAAGTAAATTCAATGGATCGATACAAGAGATTGCAAGTTCGTTCTATATTTCTGTAGTCCTGTTATTTATTATGAGACCACACCCTTCTCTCCGGAATATTCCAGTTTTAATTTATTATCCGCCATCATTTCAATTAAATCACCAAATATTTAATTTCTGGATAGTCCTCAAAAAAATACCGCTTTATACCGGCCTATACATTTCAATCATGGAAATGCAACATTGTTAATTGTCTTAATGCTTGAATCTTTTAAAAACAGTTGTTGATGTATGTCCTCCAAAACCAAAAGTATTATTCAATGCCACATTAACTTGTTTGTTAATTGCTTTAAGAGGTGTGAAATCTAACAGTTTATTCAGGTTCGGGTCTCTTTCTTCAAAATTAATCGTCGGGGGGATTATTGCATTTTCTATAGCCTTAATGCATGCTATTGCCTCAATTGCTCCTGCTGCTCCCAATAAATGGCCTGTCATTGATTTGGTTGCGCTGATGTTGATTTTTGAAAGAGAATTCATGAAAACTTTTTCTATGGCAATACACTCACTGATATCGCCAACTGGTGTTGATGTGGCATGAGCATTGATATAATCCACACTGTCAGGAGATATTCCTGCGTCGGAAAGGGCTTCATTCATCGCCATTACTGCTCCCTGACCTTCTGGGTGGGTGGCTGCGACATGATATGCATCGGATGCTGCCCCATAGCCTGCCAGTTCACAATAAATTCTGGCTCCTCTTTTCAGTGCATGCTCTAGTTCTTCAATCATTAGTATCCCGGCTCCTTCTCCGGCTACAAACCCATCTCGGGTTTTATCGAAAGGTCGGGATGCAGTTACCGGCGATTCGTTGAGTGTCGATAAAGCTTTCATAGAGTTAAAGCCTCCGATTGATGCTGGAGTAATGGATGCTTCTGATCCCCCGGCCAGTATAATGTTGGCACGACCTAATCTTATAAGATCCAGTGCATTGGAAATTGCGTTGTTAGATGAAGCGCAAGCCGACGAAATAGTATAACTGATGCCTTGGAATCCATACCTTATTGATATTTGCCCGGTTGCGATATTTGCAATCATTTTGGTGATAAAAAAAGGACTGAATCTGGGAATGCATCCTCCATTAATATAATTTACTATCTCATCTTCAAGTGTTTGTAGTCCACCGATGCCAGTGGCTACGATTACACCTATCTTGCTCCGGTCTACGGTGTTAACATCAAGCCCTGAATCCTTAATACACTCATCTGCTGCTGCTATGGCATATTGGGTGTATAAATCCATCTTACGAGCCTCCTGTCTCTCCATATGCTGAGCAGGATCGAAATTTTTAACCTCACAAGCAAATTTTGTCTTGAAATTGGTAGTATCAAACTTTGTGATTATGTCGGCTCCACTTGTCCCGTTTACAAGGTTTTTCCAGAAATCGTTTACGCTGTTTCCTATGGGGGTAATTGCTCCTATCCCTGTGATGACGGCTCTTTTCATAATTATATATTAGATATGAGTAGTTAATGATTATTATACTTGTTAGTAAGTAACATATACTATTGAAATGGATTGGGTTTCAGGTTCTCTATAATTGACTGGCAAACAGCTTTGTAATCAAACCTATCAATGATTCTTGAAAGTTGCAGGCTGGCAATCAGATTCGATAAAATGAGGGTAGATCTGTTTAGGGGCTCTTCTTCAAATACGAATACATTATTGGCTTTTCCGGATGAAAGAAGGTTTGTCAGCCATTGAAGAATTATTTCTGTCATCTTTGCCAGCTCAGCTTTTGTGCTTTCACTCAGGGTATTAATGTCAGGGCCTAAGGACCCAATAAGACATAATTTATGTTCCCTGTGACTTTTAATATATATTTTAATAAATGTCTCCAGTTGTTGCCATTCATCAAATTTTCGACTATGCATATTGTCAATCATCTCTTCAAACCGTTGAATGTTGGTCTTAACAATACTTGTTCCAAGATTTTCCTTAGAGGGAAAATAGTAGTGAACAGCAGCATTTTTAATTCCAAGTTCTGAAGAAATGTCTTGATAGCTAAAAGCATTATATCCTCTGGTTCGAATGAGGTTCTCACCCAATTCAATTATTTTTTCACGGGTTACTGACATTCTTGTATCTTTTAAAACCTGCCTGCAAATATACTTACTAATAAGTAAGGATGTTGTGATTTTATGCTTTTTTAACATATCATTGAAATATGTAGGCATATTCAATATCTTTGCGTCTTAATAGAGCTAATTCTAAAAGTGTTTTTTTAATTGGACCTCAGGGAAAGCATTATTTACCCGGAGAATTGAAAGTTGAATTCGCCAGAGCTTTTATGCTAATGCCCGGTAATGAATTACCCATTGATTTGAAGTAATAGTTGTCGTTAAGTTCCTGCTAAATACTATGGAATAATTACGGGATTCGTTTTATATGCTGTTGATAACTTAGGTATTAAAGATGAAGAATATTTTTACTTATTATGGATGACTTTGAAATTAATAACCGTATTTTATTGGAATTGATCGATGAATGGATACCAGTTCTTTTTTCGATACCCGAAGAGGTAGTTTTGAACAGACGTAACAACCAAAACCGTACAATAAAACAAATAGTCGGACATCTGGTAGATTCTGCTTCAAATAATACCCATAGGATAATTCACATGCAATACCAATCAAGTCCCTTGATTTTTCCTGATTATGCTACTCATGGGAATAATGACCGTTGGATTGCCATACAAAATTATCAGGCTGAGAATTGGTCTGATTTGATTTACCACTGGAAATATTCACACCTGCACCTGATTCATGTGATTAGAAATGTTAACCGGAAAGGACTGGATAATGAATGGATATCCGGAACTGGTGAAAAAATAGCATTAAGAATTATGATATCGGATTATTTAAGGCATTTTAAACTCCATATGGGAGAGATTTCGGCATTAATAAACTCTGATAAGAATTGAATAGTGTTCACTCCATTAACTGGATACATGGTATTGAAATGTAAGTGCCAGCATTTTGTGGTTTTATTTTCCTGTAATAATATAACCTATTGGATGACACTCTATTGGGTTAATCTTGTCTCTTTTGCCGATACTAATTATTGCAAAAAATCGTTGGCCGCAATGTAATTTTATAATTAACCAATTTTATTAAAAAATATTTATGCAACTGGAAGAATTCAAAAACCATAAGCTTTTTGCTTACTGTGGCTTATATTGTTCATCATGTTCAGTCTATAGTTTTTCGCAGGAGGATCCTGCAAAACTTCAGGGCATTGCTAACAGGTTGAATCAGACCATAGAGGAAACTAGGTGTAATGGTTGCAGATCAGATAAAGTGAGTTTGCATTGTGCTGACTGTGTATTGAAGGATTGTGCCATTTCGAAAGGACTTGAATTTTGTTCACAATGCAGTGATTATCCTTGTGATGAGTTAAAGTCATTTCAGTCGAAGATGCCTCATCGTGCTGAATTGTTTGAATCATTGGATTTTTTAAAGAATCATACCATTACTGAATGGGAGGAAAAAATGATAACTGATTACACTTGTAAAGAATGTGGTGTCATTAATTCACCCTATAGTATAAACTGTAAAAATTGCAATACGATACCGGCGAGTCCGTTCACGGGAAGGAATATGGAGAAGATAAAGCTTCATTTAGGTTTGTTAAAAATATAGATATCACTTTTGGGTTTCATACAATAAATTAGACGCTTCTTTAGTATTTTGAACTATGCTATCGGTTATTGTTGAGAAATCAAATACCTTTTGAATTGTCTGAAATAAAAACCTGCCGGTCATCTGACCGGCAGGTAGTCACGCACAACCTCCCGGCTGCGCTATGGATCACCAACAATAAAAACTAGAGTGTTCCTTCGTCGTAAGCTTTTTCGCCATGCAATGCCATATCCAGTCCAAGAGTTTCATCTGATTCAGATACACGAACCGGAGTAATCAGATTGATTAGAGCCAGCATAAGGTAAGTAAAGACAAAAGCATATGCAGATGCCACAACAACAGCTACAAACTGTTTAACTAAGAAGGTACCATTACCAAACCAAAGACCATCGGTACCAGCGCTATTTACAGCAGAAGAGGCAAACACACCCAGGAGGATGGTTCCAATTACACCACCTATGCCGTGGACGCCCCATACATCGAGAGCATCGTCCCATTTCATTTTATTTTTAAACTGTACGGCAACATAGCATACAAGCCCGGCCACAATACCTATGATAGGCGCTGACCATAAAGGCACAAAGCCTGCACAAGGGGTGATAGTAGCCAATCCGGCAATCGACCCTGTAAGCAATCCTACAAGTTTTGGGCGCCTTTCTCTCCACCACTCAACAATAACCCATGCAATGGTTGCAAAAGAAGCGGCAACGTCAGTATTCAGGAAGGCAGTAGAAGTGATGAAATCAACGGCAACTTCACTGCCGGCATTAAAGCCATACCATCCAAACCACAATAATCCACTTCCGATAGCTACCAGTGGAATGCTGTTAGGTACCGACGATTTTACTCTGCGGTCACCCACGTAGAAAACAGATGCAAGTGCTGCAAAACCTGCAGTGGCATGAACAACAATACCACCTGCAAAGTCAAGTACTCCCCATTGTGCCAGTAAGCCGCCTCCCCAAATCATATGAACAAACGGGTAATAAACAAAGATCTGCCACACTGTGAGGAAAATAATGTACGACTTAAAAGTTACGCGGTTTACGAAAGCACCGGTTATCAAAGCAGGTGTAATGATGGCAAACATCATTTGATAAGCAATAAATACTACTTCAGGAATCTTTCCATTTGAATACATGGTATCAGGCGCAACACCATTGAGGAAGAATTTGTCAAAGTTACCTATGATGCCACCTTCTCCGCCACTGAAGCACAGGGAATACCCGAAAGCGATCCATAATACTGTTGTCCAGCCAAGTGATGCAAAACTCTGGATCATAATCCCCAGAATATTACGTTTGGTAGCCAGCCCTCCATAGAAGAAAGCCAATCCTGGTGTCATAAGCATTACCAGGCTACAGGCTAATAGCATGAAACCAGTTGAACCGGTGTCAATTGTTGAGATTTCTAATAACATATTGGTCTTGATTTAAGTATAATATTGATAAAGCTCGATAATTTCTGAACTACTATTGATTTTACAGGGTAATTCCAAGTACAAAATGGATGTTGGATGCCTGAGGATTAGCAATAACAGACGCTTTCAGCGGTAGGGTGAAGCTATCTGTCAGTTTTATTTCCCGGTAGGCTGTTATTCCAACATTTACAACTCCTGCTGAAGAGCCATACAGGCCTTCGGTGGCAGTACCTCCAACGAAGATGTCGAAATTGTTTTCAGCAAGTTTTCCGGAATAGGTGAGTTCAAAATAGGAGGAATACTTTTGATTGCCTTCGTCGTTCAGATCGCCGGCACCATACACGAATACACCTGCTAAAAATGAAAAAGGCATGATTTCAGGATTTTTGTATTGAGCCGCTCCTTCAATCAAATGACCTGTTGTCTCTTTCTCCCAGTTAAAATATTTCTGGCTTTTGGCCACTGGAACAGCATCACCCGGGAAAAAATAATCGGTGGCAATGATAGATATACCGCTAAAAGTGTACTTTGCGTAGAGGTCAACTTCTGAATAGGTTCCCAAAGTTGAGATGGCACCCCAGTAACCCAGTTCGAAACCTGCTCCGCTTATTGAAAGCGTTGGTTGAATTGATGGTGAAGAACCATAATCAAGACCGCGCCAGATGTAACGGCTCATGATATCAGCACCAGCGTTAAATTTGAAGGTACTCTCCTGTTGAGCTGAGATTTGCGTGTTCAACATTAAAAAGGCTGCAAAAAATGCAACTAAATGAAAGGTGTGTTTCATAACAGACTGTATTTTATTTATTGGTGAATATGGCAAAAATACAGTAGACCAGATACGTATGAAATACGCAGATGGCCTTAATTTTGAATAGGTATTATGGAAATGGTGAATAGGTATATTACCTATTTTTTGTCGGGAATGACAAATAAAAGCTTCCTGTGGTCAGGTTTGTTGTAACAGATTGGAGATTATATCCCAGGGGTGGGAAACAGTTCAAAGTTTTACAAAGCCATTTCTTACAGCATATAATATTAGCTCAGCACTGCTCTTCAGCGATAGTTTCTGCATTATATGGTTTTTATGACAATCCACAGTACGATGGCTGATGAATAGCTTTGCTGCAATCTCTTTGTTAGTCAATCCGGAAGCCGAAAGAGTGAGTACCTCCTTTTCACGTGAGGTAAGAGATGCAAGTTCAGCATCATCCTTCCGTTGTTGTAAAAGCCCCTGCATTACTGTTTCCGAAACCGAACGACTGAAATAATCGCCGCCATTGCTTAATGCGCGGATGGCTTCAGTAAGCTCAGATTTGGAAACATCTTTTGGTAAATATCCCTTAGCGCCAGCCTGTATTGCATTCATGATGTATTCAGGGGCGGTGTGCATTGAGAGGATAAGTACAGACGTACAAGGGAAAGCACCCAGGATGCTACGTGTGGCTTCAATTCCCGAAATCCCGGGCATTGAAATGTCGATAATTGTGACCAAGGGAACCTGAACCATGAGTAATTCCATCAACTGGCTCGCATTGGCAGCTTCACCGATTATCTCGATGTCAGGCTCAGCGGATAAAAGTGATTTTAGCCCGTTTCGAAAAATCAGGTGGTCATCAGCAATTGCTACAGTTATTTTTTCTATACTATTCATGGCTTAAAAATAATTTGACAGTCAGAGTTGTTCCATTGGAAGGGGCAGTTATTATTTCGAAATCGCCTCCAAGGATTTGCATACGATCACGTATGTTGGTTAGCCCGTTTGAGCCTGAAGGCAGATGCGTTTGATTAAATCCGCGACCGTTATCCTGAATGGTCATCGTAAGCAGGTTATCGTTTACCCCTAACCGGAGCAATGCATGACTTGCCTTTGCATGTTTAAGAATGTTTTGTAAGGCTTCCTGCGCGATCCTGTATAAATAGGTAGCGACATTATCAGGCAGTGGAGGTGGATTTAAGTGGGTTTCGATAGACATATCTCCTGTCAGGGCAGCATCACGGCAAAGATTTCTGAGTGCTTCTGCCAATCCCAGCTCGGTAAGGGCAGGAGGACGAATGTTATTAATAATGGCTCTCACTTCGCCTACAGCATCTTTAACAATTCCCGATGCTGGAAGTGTAAACTGGTGCACTTCATCTGGTTGGCACTCTTTTGTGCGGTCGAGCAACATATTTACTGCCAACAGTGTCTGTCCCAAACTATCATGTATCTCGCGTGCCAGCCTTTTCCTTTCCATCTCCTGTCCATCTATCATGGCCTGCATTCTGTTCAGTCGCTCCAGATTTAACTGTCGTGACTGAATAAGTAATTCATGCGCCATCTGGTTAAAACTCTCGGTGAGGGCTCCTGTTTCATCTCCGGATTTGTTTTCAATAACCTGTGCATAATCGCCTTCAGCAATCTTTTCTGCCGCGTCTCTAAGCCTGATAAGTGGCCTGGTAATTTTTCGGGCAGCAATCCATACCGCCATAAAGATAGCGAGCATGGCAAAGATACCCAGTAACAGGATGTTTCGGCCAAGGGCTACAACAGGCATAAGCGCCTCCTGGCTATCGATCTCTGCAACTATAGCCCATCTGAGATGGTTAAATACAAATGGAGCATAAGACCCCAGAATTTCTATTCCTCGGTAATCGGTATACACGCCGGTTGAAGTAATTCCCTGCATAGCATCGGAAATCCCCTTGGTAGTTACCAGAGTCTGGAGGATTGAATGTTGCTGGAATCGTGATGTCGTGCGCATTAGCGTATCAGAACCGGTAAGGTATGCTTCGCCGGTTTTCCCCAGTCCACTGTATGGATTTTTATTAACCATAAGTTGGTTAAGCCCGTTTTTATCGACAGCAAACTGCATTATCTCCTTGCCCGGTTTAATTACCAATACATATAAAGGAGCTTTTTTTTCAACGGGTAGAACCGGTTTTTCCCAAAGCAGGATAGTATCATTTCCGGTATCAAAAAATGGAAGATTTTGACCATCCCATTTATTGATAAGAAGTTCGTTGACACCTTCAGGTGGTGGCCCGATTTTCTCACTCTTTGAAAACCTTTCCACTTCATTGATCAGATTATGAAGATAATGTTCGAGAGATTGCTGTTTTTCAACCCTCACGGCTATCAGTTGCTGAAATGTTCGCTCCATGATGGCATCACGTGCACTGATCCAGACATAGCTTCCAAACCAGATCATGGCAGGCATCGCCAGTATCAGTGTGTAAACCACCATTTTTTCCGTCAGGTTGATTTTTCTTATCGTCATAACTCCATCTTGGAATTGGCAAATGTAGCTGTTATTCTATTTCTTGGGAACAGGAATTGGCCGGAACTATCTTCATTTTTCCCTATTTTCTCTGTATATATTGATTTTCAACGGTGCGCATAAGATATAGCAAACCCTTCTCGAGGTATAGAAATATAGAAGAGGATGAAGCGGTATAGAAGGAGCTAAATGCCGGAATTTAATATATGATGACAATATAATAAGGTATAGAAATTACCCTGATCTGATCGCCTTCTTATTTTTATCCTGTATTGCTTTTGCGAAGTTCCTGATTGTTTGTTGTCCCGGTTATCGTTCAACGATCTTTTCATCTGTGTTATTACAATATTATATCTGATCCTTGGCAGCTTCGGATTTGTTTCGATTTGGATTCGTAAAATCACGAATCTGGAACGAAGCTACTTCGAAGCCACTTCGAAGCGAGAACGAACCGACAATATGTTTGGTTACTAATTATCAGTATTTTAAATAAATTGTGGCTTGTGGTAGAATATTGTGGTTTTTTTGCTGTTTTTGACTCCATTCCGATTGATAATTGTTGCACTATAAGTCATGCAATACGGCTGTTCTCTGAAAAGATATAAAAAACACGCTCAGATGTCAGTCATTCAATACAGGTATTCATGCCACAACATTATTGTATAATTAGGTGACAGGAGGTATTTCCGGCAATGATGGAAAAATATCTCAATAATGTGGCAGGGATTATCAGGAAGCAGATGAATCCGGATAAAAAAGACTGGGAGAGCTGTTGGCAGACAGAATTGATATAAAAAATCAGCCCGTACATTTTATGTAACGGGCTGATTTTCATTGAGCCGATGAAGGGACTTGAACCCCCGACCAGCTGATTACAAATCAGCTGCTCTACCAACTGAGCTACATCGGCAGGGTTTTGCTAAAACCGGTGGCAAAAGTATAAAATTCGTTTGAATCTGGCAAACAGTTTTATTATATTTATTTATATTCGATCTATTAGAGGCATCTCGGCCGGGAGTGGGGGCAATTACCTTTTTTCATACCTTTGCGCCTTAAATATTGTACCTGAAAAGAACAAACTCATTAACTGTATGCCTTTCAGAATAATAGTTCTTGCCAAACAAGTACCCGATACGCGCAATGTGGGCAAAGATGCCATGAAAGCCGACGGGACTGTCAACAGGGCCGCATTGCCTGCCATTTTTAATCCCGAAGATTTACATGCACTTGAACTGGCCCTTAGAATAAAGGATCAGATTAAAGATGCAGAAATTGTAATTGTAAGTATGGGTCCAGGCAGGGCTGCCGAAATCATTCGTGAAGCTATGTACCGGGGTGCCGATCGCGGTGTTCTGGTAACTGACCGAAAATTTGCCGGAAGCGATACACTTGCAACAAGTTATGCCCTGTCGCTGGCTGTGAAGAAGCTGGCTCCCTTTAATGTGCTTATTGCCGGCCGTCAGGCAATTGATGGTGATACTGCGCAGGTAGGACCCCAAACTGCCGAAAAGTTGAACATTCCTCAGATTACTTATGCCGAAGAGCTGGTTGAAGTAAATTCGAAACAAATTATTATCAAGCGCAGACTTGAGCGCGGTATTGAAGTGGTGAAAGCACCAATGCCGGTTGCTATTACTGTTCATAGTTCTGCTCCCGTATGCCGTCCCCGTAATGCAATGCTGGTAATGAAATTCAAACATGCCCGTACTATTACGGAATTACAGGAAGAAACCAAAGATTACACCGAACTCAGGCTCGATCGCCCATATTTAAATATTGAGGAATGGTCGGTTGAAGACATCCAGGCTGAGACAGAGAAACTGGGACTGTCAGGATCGCCAACCAAGGTGAAGAAGATTGAAAACGTGGTGCTTCAGCGTAAAGAATCGAAAGCATATACAGCCGACGATAAAGATATTGATCTTTTGATGCAGGAACTTATGGCATCGCATGTGATTGGCTAATCTTCCTATAAACATTTTAAAACCAGAAAGATTGTGAACAACGTCATAGTATATTGTGAGATCACCGAAGAGGGCCATGTTGCCGAGGTGAGTCAGGAACTTCTTTCCAAGGGAAGGAAATTAGCTAACGATTTGGGCATTAAGCTCGAGGCCGTTACTATTGGCCATAGACTCGAGAATATTGAGAAAGAAATTCTCCCTTATGGTACAGACATAATACATATTGCCGATGACAAAAGGTTGTTTCCTTTTACCACGCTTCCTCATGCAGCAATATTGTTGAAACTTTTTGAAGAGATAAAACCTGAAATTGCATTATTCGGAGCAACATCCATAGGCCGTGATCTGGCTCCACGGGTTGCTTCTGCGATGCGATGCGGATTGACAGCCGATTGTACAAGTCTCGAAATTGGTGACCATACAGAGGCAAAGACTAATACCACGTATAAGAATCTGCTTTATCAGATCCGCCCGGCATTTGGAGGGAATATAATTGCAACGATAATCAATCCTGATACCCGGCCTCAGATGGCTACTGTTCGCGAAGGTGTTATGAAGAAAGAACTCTGGCCTGTGGTAGCCGTTCCTGAAATTAACAGGCTTGATGTTTCAAAATATGTAAATGACGAACAGTTTGTTATCAGGATTATTGAAAGGCATATTGAGTCGCAAAAAATCAATATCAAGAATGCTCAGGTGATAGTTGCCGGCGGTTATGGAGTTGGCTCCAAAGAGAACTTCGACTTGTTGTTTGACCTGGCTGATGTGTTGGGGGCGCAGGTTGGAGCTTCCCGGGCAGCAGTTGATGCAGGCTATGTTGAACATGAGCGACAAATAGGGCAAACCGGCGTTACAGTACGTCCAAAACTCTACATTGCGTGTGGTATCAGTGGCGCTGTACAGCACCGTGCAGGGATGGATCAGGCTTCGATGATTATATCGATCAATACTGATCCCAACGCTCCGATCAATCAGATTGCCGATTATACTATACTTGGCCAGGTACATGAAGTGGTACCAAGAATGATAAAATATTACAGGCAAAACAGTAAGTAACGGGTGGACTGACGTTATTATCAAAAAATCGAAGAAAAATGGCAAATTTTTATACCGACAATAGAAATCTACGTTTCCATCTTGAGCATCCGCTGATGGAGAAAATTGTTCGCCTGAAAGAGCAGAACTACATTGACAAAGAGAAGTATGATTATGCTCCGCTTGATTATGAAGACACACTCGATAGTTATGATAAAGTATTGGAGATAGTTGGTGAAATCTCCGGTGAAATCGTTGGCCCCAATGCCGAATCAGTTGACCACGATGGCCCGAAGATCGTTAACAATGAAGTGGTTTACGCGCCTGGTACCCAGAAGAATTTAGAGGCAATTGTAAATGCCGGACTTTTTGGCATGTCGCTGCCCCGTGAATATGGTGGCCTTAATTTTGCAATGGTTCCTTATGTGATGGCTGCGGAGATAGTATCACGTGCAGATGCCGGATTTGCCAATATCTGGGGATTGCAGGATTGTGCTGAAACTATTCACGAATTTGCTTCTGAAGATATTAAACGTGAATTTCTTCCCCGTTTTCCGAAGGGAGCAACTGCAGCCATGGATCTTACCGAGCCTGATGCTGGTAGTGATTTACAGGCTGTTCAGTTAAAGGCTACATGGGATGAAACAGCTAAGGTTTGGCGGCTTAATGGAGTGAAACGCTTTATTACAAACGGAGATGCTCATGTGTCGCTAGTACTGGCCAGATCAGAGGAAGGGACATCAGATGCACGTGGCCTTTCTTTGTTTGTATATGATCGCTCGAGCCAGGCAATGACAGTAAGACGTATAGAAAATAAACTGGGGATAAAAGGATCTCCCACATGTGAACTGGTATTCAGCAATGCTCCGGCTTATCTGATTGGTGACCGGAAGATGGGCCTTATCAAATATGTTATGTCTTTGATGAATTCAGCCCGTCTGGGTGTTGGTGCCCAGTCAGTGGGTATTGCAGAAGCTGCGTATCGTGAAGCAGTTAAATATGCCCATGAACGGGAGCAGTTTGGCAAAGCTATTGTAAACTACCCGGCAGTATACGAGATGCTGACCCTGATGAAAGTTCGTACTGATGCCATTCGAAGTCTGCTATATGAAACGGCACGTTTTGTGGATGTGTATAAAGCTTACAACATTATAGCCGAGAAACGGAAACTGGATGCAGATGAACGGAATGAGGCTAAATATTACCAGAAACTGGCTGATGCTTTTACGCCTTTATTGAAACTGTTTTCATCGGAATATTGCAACCAGATTGCTTACGATTCATTACAGATTCATGGTGGTACTGGTTTCATGAAGGATTTTCCGATCGAAAGGATTTACAGAGATGCCCGTATTACCACGATTTATGAAGGTACGAGTCAGTTACAGGTGGTGGCAGCTATTCGTGGCGTTACCAGCGGGTTGTTGTTGAAGGTGCTCCGTGATTATGAAGGACGTGCCGTCCATCCTGAACAGGAACCACTACGTAAAATGCTCATTAGTATGACCGACAGGTATGAGCAGGCGGTGAGTTATATTGAGGAGTTTAAGGATGGCGAATATACTGATTTCCATGCACGTCGGTTAGTTGAACTTGCTGGTAATATCGTCATGGGGTATCTGCTGCTTGATGATTGCCAGCGTGATGGTTCATTTGAAAGGACAGCCAACATTTTTATTACGAAGGTAAATGCTGAAAACCTTCAGCATGAAAACTATATCAAAAACTTCAACCCCAAAGAGCTCGGTGAGTTCAAGGCGGTTTTTGAAGCCTAATTTATCAATGTGAAAAATTCTGTACAAGCTGCTCAAGAAGTATATTGTACAGGATTTTTCTCTATGTTTGGTTATTAATTCACCTTTTATGCGTTTGCCTGACAAAATCAAATCAACGCTCATTGGCTGGATTTACGGGAAGTATAGTTATCGTTATTTAAACTATTTCAAATCCCGTAAAATCTGGACTCCAAAATCACCGTGTGTGAAGAGCGAGATTCAGGCGTTACTGCTCCCATTTTTTCAGAAGCCGAAAAATTCGGCTTTCTTTCAGACCGAAAAGGATATTCATTTTGGTGATATCCCTTTCCAGACTTCTCTTTCATCGTTTCTGAAAAGCAGAAATGAGCCAGTGTGCTTCAGTGCTTTTATGCTTGATCAGTATGAAATGCGTGTATTCGGGTATCCTGCTGATTTTAATGGTTTTGCTGTAAAATCTGCCTGGTTTTTCCTCAACAACTCATTAGTAATGGGTGAATACCAGTTTAACCTGCGTGACGATGACCAATCGAGGATCATTTCGATGCTTACCAAAGTGTATACACTGTCTGAAATGAATGTGAAAGAGAATTTTTACATTGAGGATGAAACAGGAAGTATTATTTATGCCGAACGTAAAGGTGGTAAATTTTTCCTGCGATTCTTTACTCAGGACAATTCTGAACGTTACAACCTGATTGAAAAATGGATTAAAAAGTTACCAAAGTAGCGCCTTTGAAAAGTAAAATGGCCGGGTGATTTCTCATCCGGCCATTTCTGTTTTCAGTAAAAAGAAGATATTCTTAAGAGGTCTCAAGCAGTTTCTCGCCGGAGGCAGGAATAATCCTTATGGCAACGTCATCTTTTTCTTTATCATAATCAACCACAATCTGGTCACCTTCATGAATATGAGATTTAATTATTTCTTCTGCCAAAGTGTCTTCCACATATTTCTGGATAGCTCGTTTCAGCGGACGGGCACCAAATTGCGGATCCCATCCTTTTTCAGCTATGAAATCCTTGGCTTCCGGAGACACTTCAATCAGGTATCGGAGCTTGGATACTCTTTCTACAACAGATTTGAGTTCAATGTCAATGATTTTATGAATATCATCACGTTCTAGGTTCTCGAAAATGATAATGTCGTCAATCCGGTTCAGAAATTCAGGAGCAAATGATTTTTTCAACGCGTTTTCGATTACCCCCCTGGCATATTCACTTTGAGCAGCCTGGCGGGCCGAAGTGCTGAACCCGACTCCCTGACCAAAGTCTTTCAACTGACGTGATCCTATATTGGAGGTCATAATGACAATAGTGTTCTTGAAGTCTACCTTACGTCCCAGACTATCGGTTAATTGACCGTCATCCAGTACTTGAAGAAGCAGGTGAAATACATCCGGATGGGCTTTTTCAATTTCATCGAGTAATACAATAGAATAAGGTTTGCGCCGAACTTTCTCTGTAAGTTGTCCTCCTTCTTCGTATCCTACATATCCCGGAGGAGCTCCAACCAGCCTTGATACTGCAAACTTCTCCATGTATTCACTCATATCGACGCGAATAAGGGTATCTTCAGAATCGAAAAGATACCGGGCAAGTACTTTTGCCAGATGTGTTTTCCCGACCCCTGTAGGGCCAAGAAAAACAAAAGTACCAATGGGCTTGTTAGGGTCTTTTAATCCTGCTCTGTTGCGACGTATAGCCTTAACTACTTTCCGTATAGCCTGATCCTGACCAATGATACTTGTCTGAAGTTCTTCTTCCATATGCACCAGTCTGTCGCTTTCGTTTTGCGCGATTCGTTGTACTGGTACTCCGGTCATCATGGCTACGACTTCTGCAACATTCTCATCAGATACTGTTTCACGGTTAAGCCTTGAATCCTCTTCCCACCTTTTACGCGCCTGTTCCAGTTCGGCTTGTAATTTACGTTCCTGGTCCCTGTAAGTTGCAGCCTCTTCAAACTTCTGGCTGCTGATAGCAAGCCCTTTTTTTACTTTAACATCTTCAATACGGGTTTCAACACTGAGAATATCCTGAGGTACATGGATATTTTTGATATGAACCCGGGCTCCTGCTTCGTCAAGCGCATCAATAGCCTTGTCGGGTAAATATCTGTCTGATATATACCTGTTGGTAAGGGAGACACAAGCCTGAATTGCCTCATCAGTATATCTTACCAAATGGTGATCCTCATATTTTTCCTTGATCCGGTTTAGTATCTCCAAAGTTTCTTCAGAGGAAGTAGGATCTACCAGTACCTTTTGAAAACGACGCTCTAAGGCACCGTCTTTTTCAATATATTGACGGTATTCATCGAGTGTAGTGGCCCCGATGCATTGAATCTCACCTCTGGCCAGTGCTGGTTTAAACATATTTGAAGCATCAAGCGATCCGCTGGCATTACCTGCCCCTACAAGGGTATGGATTTCGTCGATGAAAAGTATGATATCCGGGTTTTTTTCCAATTCATTGAGTACGGCCTTCATCCTTTCTTCAAATTGACCACGGTATTTCGTGCCGGCAACCAATGAGCCAAGATCAAGGGTGACAATCCGCTTGCTGAATAGTGACCGCGGAACCTGTCGATTAGATATGCGCATCGCAAGCCCCTCTGCTATGGCAGATTTCCCAACACCTGGTTCGCCAATAAGGATTGGGTTATTTTTCTTTCGGCGACTGAGAATTTGGGCGATACGTTCCATTTCCTTGTCTCGGCCTACGATTGGATCAAGCCTTCCTTCCTCTGCAGCCCGGGTTATATCACGTCCAAAGTTATCGAGAACCGGAGTTTTTGATTTAGAATCAGTAGCTTTTTTGAAACTCATATCCTTTTCTTCATCCTGTTCCTCTTCAGAACCACCCCGGGGAGAAATATCTGCTCTGGGGCCATCATCAGATTTTAGAGGAATATCGCGGTTTGGTTCAGGCGACATGGTTCGTACTTCATTCAATAGCGAATCATAGGAAATATTAAACCGTTCAAGGGTACGGGTTACTACGTTGTCAGTATCTTTTAAGATTGCAAGTATCAGGTGTTCCGTTCCAATCAGCTCACTTTTGAATTGTTTTGCTTCTAAATAGGTTAATTTGAGAGCACGTTCAGCTTGTTTGACGAGTGGTATATTTTCTGAACTGATAACCCTCGGGTTAGGGTTGGAAATGGCCTTTTCAATAACCTGCCTTGCTTCACCCAGGTCTGCACCTAGATAGGCCATGATCTGCACGGCCATCCCTTCTCCCTCTCTCAGGATGCCGAGGAACAGGTGCTCAACGCCAATATAATCGTTGCCAAGCCTGACCGCTTCTTCGCGGCTATAGGTCAGCACATCTTTAACTCTTTGCGAGAATTTTGCTTCCATTTATTTTATGAATCTTTTTCATTAATCTTAACAAGTAACCGGTTAAAACGTTTGCCGGTTCTTTAAATTGCTTCCATATTAACAGATTGCCTCAACAGTCAAAAACTGCGCCATGCTCTCTAAAGTGAAATTATGTCATTCAAAAGTAATGCACATTCAGACACAATGCCAATCAGATATCAATTATTTATCAACAATCGTTTGTTGATAAATCTGATAATCTGCAACTGGCTTTGTAACTAAAAATTCCGTACCTTCGTACCTTATTTGTAATAGATATAAACTATTGTTTATCAGTTAGTTTTTGTTAATAAAATCTCATGGAATTACCTGAAGAAAAAATTGTCCCGGTAAATATTGAAAACCAGATGAAAACAGCCTACATCGATTATTCGATGTCGGTAATTGTTTCCAGGGCGTTACCTGATGTCCGCGACGGACTAAAGCCTGTTCACCGCCGAATATTATTTGGCATGTATGATCTGGGAATTTTGTCGAACCGGGGCTATAAGAAATCGGCACGTATTGTTGGGGAAGTACTGGGTAAGTATCATCC
Organism: Bacteroidota bacterium; assembly: GCA_003250395.1. GTDB lineage: Bacteria > Bacteroidota > Bacteroidia > Bacteroidales > TTA-H9 > GWE2-42-24. The sequence continues at coordinate 40,815 of QKGM01000033.1, forward strand.
ACATGGTGATTCATCGGTGTATGATGCTATGGTACGCATGGCTCAGGACTGGTCGTTGAGGTATCCTTTGGTTGACGGACAGGGAAACTTTGGGTCAATTGACCAGGATCCACCTGCAGCTATGCGTTATACAGAAGCCAGGCTCAGGAAGCTTGCTGAAGAGATGCTTGATGATCTTGATAAGGAAACTGTTGACTTTCAGTTAAATTTCGATGACTCCCTGGAAGAACCTTCGGTGTTACCCGCAAAAGTTCCAAACCTGTTAATAAATGGCACAAGTGGTATCGCAGTTGGTATGGCTACCAATATGGCGCCACACAACCTGAAAGAAGTGATTGATGGTACAATTGCATACATCGATAACAACGAGATTACCATTGCTGAGTTGATGAAGTTTATCAAGGGCCCGGATTTTCCAACCGGTGGTATTATCTATGGTTATGATGGTGTCAGGGAAGCATATGAAACTGGTCGTGGAAGGATTATAATCAGGGGTGAAACCAAAATTGAACCTGAAGATAACGGCCGGGAACGTATTATTGTAACCTCAATTCCATATCAGGTGAACAAGTCTGAAATGATTAAGAAGACTGCTGACCTGGTGAATGAGAAAAAAATTGAAGGGATTAGCGATATCAGGGATGAATCTGACCGCGATGGTCTGAGAATCGTATATGAACTTAAGCGCGATGCAAATACGAATGTAGTGCTTAATAAGTTATATCAAATGACTTCTCTACAGACCAGTTTCAGTGTAAATAGTATCGCACTTGTTCATGGTCGTCCTGTTACCCTTAATCTAAAGGATATTATTAAATATTTTGTTGAGCACCGACATGAAGTTGTTGTACGCCGTACACAATATGAATTGAGGCAGGCTGAAAAGCGGGCGCACATCCTCGAGGGATTACTAAAAGCCCTTGACCATATTGATGAAGTTATTGCCCTGATCAGGGCAAGTCGTTCTCCTGAGGCCGCCCGCGAGGGATTAGTGGTTACATTCGACTTGAGCGACGAACAGGCAAAGGCTATATTAGCTATGAGACTTCAGGCTCTTACCGGACTGGAAAGGGAAAAGCTTGAAGACGAATACAAAGAATTAAAGCGTCTTATTGATTATTACAATTCATTGTTAGCCGATAAAGATCTTCGTATGGAGGTGATTAAGACCGAGCTGCGTGAATTGAGTAATAAATACGGGGATGAACCTAAGACCGATATTGAATATCTAGCCCATGATTTTAAAATTGAAGACACCATCTCTGATGATAGTGTTGTGATCACAATTTCTCATTTCGGGTATGTTAAGCGTACGCTGCTTTCAGAGTATCGGGTTCAGGCCCGTGGCGGAAGGGGATCTAAAGGAAGCGAAACACGTGATGATGATTTTGTTGAACATCTTTTTGTTGCAACAAATCATAACTATGTGTTGTTCTTTACCGAAAAGGGAAAGGTATATTGGCTTAGGGCATTTGAAATTCCTGAGGGAGCCAAAACTTCGAAGGGAAGAGCCATTCAGAATCTTATCAATATTGATCCTGATGATAAAGTTCGAGCCTATATAAATGTGAAAAGTCTTTCTGATCAAGAGTATATCCAGAATAATTTCATTATTCTGTGTACCAGGCTTGGTACAATTAAGAAAACTTCTCTTGAGGCCTATTCAAGACCAAGACAGAACGGCATTATTGCCGTAAATATTAAGGATGATGACACATTACTGGAAGCCCGAATGACCAATGGTAATAGTGTCGTGGTTATGGGCCTTCGTTCGGGAAGAGCTATCAGATTCAATGAACAACGTGTACGTCCGATGGGAAGAACTGCCACAGGAGTAAGGGGTGTAAGTCTTGCCGGTTCTGATGATGAAGTAATAGGAATGATCTGCGTTGATGGCAACGAATCCAATATTTTAGTCGTCTCTGAGAATGGGTATGGGAAACGTTCCCTGCTTGATAGTTACCGTGAGACTAATCGGGGTGGTAAGGGTGTTAAAACGATGAATATTACCGATAAAACAGGTGCACTCATTGCCATTTGCGATGTAAACGATCAGGAAGACCTTATGATTATTAACCGTAGTGGAATTATCATTCGGACGCCAGTATCAGATCTCCGCCTCATGGGCCGTGCTACCCAGGGTGTCCGACTGATCAATATTCGTGAGGGTGACTCTATTGCCGCCATCACAAAAGTTGATGGATATGAACCTGACGATGAAAGTATCGGGGAGCAGCCTGTTATTCCTCCACAGGATAATCCGCTGGCAGATGATGCTGTTGTTAGTGAATGAGTTTATTGATCGTGAATAAATATCCGGTGTAGGGCAGGCTTATTCCTGCCCCTTTTAAGCCCGCTTTTAGCTGATCAATATATATCTATTATCTTTGTAACTAAAAATTCAGAAAACCAAAAGTTAAATTCTATGAAACGCATTTCACTTATGCTGGCTTTTGCCTTGTTGGTAACAATGGGCTTTGCTCAGAAAAAAGACCGAACTTCTGCCTATAATTATTACCGTAACGGAAGGTATGATAAGGCCATGGAGTACATTGAGAAGACAATCACTCATGAATCAACCATGAACGAAGCCAAAACGTGGGCTTTCCGTGGTGATATATACCTGCAGATTGCTTTAACCGATAAACCGCAATATAAATCGTTATCGGATAATCCAATGCAAATTGCATTAGATTCATATAAAAAGGCACTTTCTTTGCCAGATGCTAAGGATTATATGCCTGATATCATGACCAATATGAATGTTTTAGCTGAGAAATATTTTAACCAGGGCGTTACGGAATATAAAGAGTCAAACTACAGTGCTTCTACTGCATCATTTCTGAAAGCCGCAGATGTAAAGAATGAACTGGGTGTTATTGATACTGTGGCTTTGGTGAATGCTGTATCAGCTGCTGACCTTGCCAAAAACTCAGCAGCGTCTTTGGAAATCGGTCAACGTTTACTCTCTTTGGGCTATTCAAGTCCAGGCCTTTATTCTTCAATGTCCAATGCATATAAAGCATCAGGAGACACAAACAATGCTGTTGTAACTATAGCTAAGGGACGTCAACTTTATCCGGCTGATCTTAGTCTTCTCCTGTCAGAAACCAATATCTTCCTTTCGACAGGTAAGGTCAAGGAAGCTCTCAATAATCTGACGGTTGCTCTTGAAAAAGACCCACAGAATGTTTCCATTTTATATGCTCTGGGTACACAGTATGGAGAGTTAAACAATATTGAAGAAGCTGCTAAATCTTATAAAAAAGTACTCGAGATTAAGCCAGACCATTTCGATGCAATCTATAATCTGGGAGCTTTGTATGTGAATCATGCCGCAGCGCTTATGGCTGAAGCAAACTCAATTCCTCCGGACAAAGTAAAGGAATATGATGCGAAGAAGGCTGAAGCTTTTGCCGAACTCGATAAAGCATTGCCTTATCTCGAACAGGCTCATCAAATGGACCCTAATGATAGAAATACTATGGTTACTCTGAAAGAAATATATGCCCGTAAGAGCATGCTTGATAAAGTGAAGGAGATTGATGCAAAACTGAAATAATGATAGTTTTGGAAATAAATGCAAGAGAGCCGGTCCGAAATGCCGGCTCTCCTGCGTTTTATGAGGGAAATAAAACAATGAACCTGCTTCCTTCACCAACTTGGCTTTCGCACAAAACTTCACCATTGAGTGCAGTAACGAGCTTTTTAACGATAGACAACCCCAGCCCGGTGGAGGATTCCCCTCCCGTGGGATTAACATTTATGCGCTGATAACGGTTGAACAGCAGAGGTATCTCATCTGGTTCTATTCCCTGCCCCTGATCTTGTACTTCAAACCTTATAAACCCGGGATTCCTGCTAAGACTTATAATAATTGCTGAACCTACAGGGCTGTATTTGATGGCATTGCTTATGAGATTATCAAAAATCTGAGCCAGAAAATTCCGGTCTGTTAATGCTATAGTAGCTTCGGCCATGGTAACGATAGCAATGTTTTTTTGCTGGGCAAAAGGTAGAAAGCTATCGGTTACTTCTTTAAGAATTGCTGCAAAATCTATTAGTTCAGGAGCTATCTTCAGGCGTTTCGAGTCGATCATTTCCGTGTCCAATATCTGGTTGACAATGCTCTTCATCCGGTTTAGGGCATTATCAATTAACCTGATAGAGTCAATCTGATCGGGCGAAAAACCTGATGTCTCCTGACGAAGCATCTCTACGGCACAACGGCTGCTGGTGAGAGGGTTTCGTAAATCATGAGCTACCAGATCGATCAGTACATTCTTCTCGTTGTTAAGTTGAACCAATTCGCCATTTTGTTTCTGTATCTCACTGATACTCGATGCAAGTCGTTCTTCCAGTTCGTTCATCCTTCTGCTACGCCGGATCATCATTTTCATTACAGCAAAGCATAACCTGGTATCTTGCTGCAGAACCTCAAGAAAATCATTTTTTCTTAGTTCTATAAGGGTAACATTGGTATTAGCCCGGACAGAGGCGGATCTGGGCAGTTCATCAACAAGGGCGTATTCGCCAAAAATATGACCTTCAGTAAGCTCCGACAACTCATAACCGTCAATATGGACACTAAGCCTGCCTTGTGCAACTATATACATGGCAGAAGCACTTTCGCCTTTTTCAAATAGTGTTTGTTCAGGGTATAACTCAATTACTCTGGATTTAACTGCAACCTGCAACAGGACTTCTTTGTCGGCATCAAGAAAGACTTCAGCATTCGACAACCAGCTGATGATCTGTTCTACGTCTTTCTTATTACTGCCGGTGAGGGGAGAAGTCATCATCAGGATTCAGAAGATTTATTTGAAATAGTGAGTTTTATTATGGCTCCCACCATGATGATGGCACTTATCCATTGAACAGTTGTCAGGACAGCTCCATTAATCAGGTAATCAAAAATGACAGCTGAAATTGGGAAAAACAACTCGCACATTGTTGCTAACATGGCTTTTACCCTGATTAGCCCCATATAATAAAGGAATATAGCTCCAGAACCTGTGGTGAAGGCAATTATCAGGAAGATACCCCACTGAAGAGTGGTTACCTGAGTCAGGTTTGCGAAAGAGTTATTTACTGCAACATAAACTAACATAATACCTGAAGTAAGCCCATACCTGAAAAAGGTTGCTGTACGAAAACTCATTGCTCCAACTGCCCTTTTACTAAATACTGTAGAGCTGCCAAAAGCTGCAGCAGCTAAAATTGCGTACCCCGAAGCTTTTAAAGTGTTGCCATTCGTATGAAAGTCGGGTAATGCCAACCCAAAAGTAAGTGTATAACCCGCGAATATAGCGAGTGAAGCCCATATGATAAAGCTCCTGTTTATTCTCTCTTTTAAAAGTATAGCAGCCAACGAGATAGCAAACACAGGCTGAAGCTTCTGCAAAAGAACAACCACGGTCAGAGGCTTAAACTCTAGCAAAAATAAAGCCTTAACTATAAACAGTGTACCTGCTGCTCCTCCAAACAAAGCAATCAAAAATAAATTCATCCATTGGTTAGCAGTGAACGACCTGGCTACCCCATACTCTTTGTAGAGGAAGATATTCATGATTACAAAGGGAATAAAATGGAGCATCATTACCACGAAACCGGTATCGAGAGGACGGAGTCCCGGTGTTAACACTACACCATCAAGACCCCAGAGGATGGCCGCAAAACTGATGGCCAGACCACCCATCCAGGATGCAGGAATTTTTTGCATTGATTTGGTTCGGAATTTTAGGCAAAGGTAACTAAATTTGTGTTTTCTGCTTTTCTGTTCAGGTGACTTTATCAGAACTATGCCATGTCATGAAAGGATATTTATTTGAAATCTGACGTTACAAATTGGTCGCGAACTCTATCAGGAGGGCAGTTACAGTGCCTTATCTGCCCTAACGGTTGTATCCTCTTGCCAGGAGAGACAGGCCTATGCAGTGTAAGAGTTGCTCAAAAGAATGTTATAGCGAATCCTTATGCTTCCCGTTTGAGCTCTGTTGGTTTCGATCCGGTTGAAAAGAAACCACTTTTTCATTTTTATCCCGGTAGGCCAATATTAAGTCTTGGCGGGATTGGATGTAACCTCAGTTGTCTCTGGTGTCAGAATTATTCTATCTCACAACCAGCAACGTCTGGTACTCTGACATTGAATTCATTTTCTGTTCCGGAAATTTTGTCAGTTGCAAGAGGAGAACCCCGTAACATTGGTGTAGCTTTTACATATAATGAACCAACAGTAAATCTTGAGTTTTTACTTGATGTAGCAGGTGCCTTCCAACAATCAGGGATGAAATGTTCTATGATAACAAATGGTTTTATTAACCCTGATCCGTTGGAAGCGATATTGGAGGTAGTAGATGCATTTAATGTTGACCTTAAAGGGTTTACGGAAGGATTTTATGGTGCCTGCACGAAGGGAAGGCTGGACATCGTTTTACAAACACTCAGGTTGATCAGAAAAGCGGGGAAGCATCTTGAAGTGACTTTCCTCGTTGTTCCAAATCTTAATACTTTCATCCCCGATTTTGATGCTATGTGCAGATGGATAGCCGACCAGCTAGGCGATGAAACTCCTCTTCATATATCGCGGTACCATCCTGCTTGGAAATACAGGATGCCCGCAACTCCTTATGATCTCATGGTTGAATTAACAGGAAAAGCCGGTGATATTCTGCATTTTGTATATATGGGCAATGTGCCGGGTAATGTATATGAATCGACTTATTGCCCCGGTTGTGGATCTCTATTGATCGAAAGAAGTGGATACAGTACTGTTTTAAGGGGACTGGAACACAACAAGTGTTCAGTTTGCGGGAGGATAATACACGGTGTATTTTAAAGTGGTACTGAAGTTCCATCTTTTTTACAATAACCGTCCGGATGGATCGTTTAGACGGATATCGAAAAATCCTTTAATTTGCACCTTTATAAACTTAACAAAATGAATCTGTACGCCAGAAAAGAGCGATGGAAATGGTTGTTGTTGGTAGCTGCCGTTGTTATATTGGCCAGTACCCTCTGGTTTACCAATTCAATGGTGCAAAAGGTCGCTGCTGAAGAACGTAAAAATGTAAAATTATGGGCAGATGCAGTTCATCGGAAAGCCACCCTTGTACAATACACTGAAGCGTTTTTTAAACAATTGCAAAACGAGGAGAGAAAACGTGTTGAATTACTCGCTCATGCTTATAATGCCTTAATTAACTCCTCGCTTGATGAGGAACTCACTTTTTACCTTGAGATTATTAATAAAAACACCAATATCCCTGTTGTCCTTACTGATCCTGGACGTCGAATTATCAACTCCAAGAACGTTTCATTTGATACAACTTCAACGCTGTATTTAAGCGATTCACTATTGGAAGAGTTTTCCGTATACCCCCCAATCAGAGTTAATCTGGATAGAAATGTATACAGGTTGCTTTATTATAAAGAATCCAGATTGTTTACAGAACTCCGTGAAGTACTTAATGATCTCAACCGCTCTTTCCTCGACGAGGTGGTTACCAATTCGGCATCAGTCCCGGTTATTATTACCGATAGCCTTGACGTCCTGATTGCTTCCGGTAATATTGATTCCCTTGTGCCTGCCGATACCGCACGTATTAAATCGCTCATTGCTCACATGAAGGATGAGAACGATCCGATTATCATTCAACTTGGTGATCAGGGCGCTACTTACATCTATTACCTGAGTTCTGGTTTACTAAACCAGTTGAGGTATTATCCGGCTGTGCAGTTTGGGATTATCGGGCTCTTTTTGTTGGTAGCCTATGTGTTGTTCAGCTCAGCCCGTAAGTCTGAACAGGATCAGGTATGGGTAGGAATGTCAAAGGAAACTGCCCATCAACTTGGTACCCCGCTCTCATCCATGATTGCTTGGCTTGAACTGATGAAAATGGATGGAATCGAACATGCTGCCATCGAGGAACTTGGTAAAGATGTCAAAAGGCTTGAAACTATTTCACAGCGATTCTCGAAGATTGGCTCAGTGCCTAAGCTTGAACCGGTAAATATTACTACACTAATATACCAGTCAATAGACTATCTTCGTAAAAGAACCTCGCGGAAAGTCGTATACCAGATTAATATTCCTGAGAACAAGGAGGTAATTATTCCACTTAATCCTGAATTGTTTGAGTGGGTAGTTGAGAACCTGGTGCGTAATGCCGTGGATGCCATGGGAGGAGCAGGACGACTTACCATTGACCTGTCTGAAACAAATCACCACATCTCGATAGACTTTACCGATACAGGGAAAGGAATTCCCCGTAGTAAATTTAAAACTATTTTCCAACCCGGGTATACAAGCAAGAAGCGAGGGTGGGGCCTCGGGCTGACACTTGTACGCCGTATCGTGCGAAGTTACCATAACGGGAAAATATTTGTCAAGGCATCAGCTCCTGATAAAGGAACGACCTTTCGTATCACTCTACGCAAACCATGAGCGGAATATATATTCACGTCCCATTTTGTACTACAAAGTGCAATTATTGTAATTTTTTTTCTGTGACTTCTTTAAGCCGTAAAGCTTCTTTTATTGATGCTCTGGAGGCTGAGATACGGATGAATAATGGCTTTTTTAATCAATCGAACGGCTCTGCCAGGGTAGATACTATCTATTTAGGGGGAGGAACTCCGTCTCTGCTCTCGCCGGAAGATTTAAACAGAATTTTCGACTCTCTTGCAGCAAACTTTTCATGGAATTCTGACGCTGAAATTACCATTGAAGCTAATCCTGATGATGTAACACCCGCGCTGCTTAATTCATGGCGATTATTGGGAGTTAACAGGTTAAGTATTGGTATTCAGTCCTTCAGGGATGAAACGCTTAGGTATTTGTCAAGAAGACATTCAGCCGGTAAATCTTTGACCGTCGTGCAAATGGCTCTTGATTCTGGATTTTCAAATTTAAGTGGTGATCTTATTTATGGCGTACCCGGGCTGCAGGATGAAGCGTGGATTGAAGATGTAGAAAGGCTTGCCGGCAGCGGGGTAAGTCATATCAGCGCCTATGCCCTGACTGTTGAACCTCGTACTGCGCTCGAATTCCAGATAAGGAAGGGGAGGACAGGTGCCCCGGATGAAGAGGCTGCATTCAGACAATATTATCTGCTTCGTGAAAAGTTGATTAGCAGCGGTTTTGATCATTACGAGATTAGTAATTTTGCTCTTTCAGGATGTGAGTCAAGACATAATAAGGCTTATTGGAATGGTGAGCCTTACCTGGGCCTGGGGCCTTCTGCACACTCCTACAATGGAACCATGCGTCGTTGGAATTCTTCGTTACTTCAGGGCTGGACTGATCATTCCCTTTCGGGAATTCCTGCTTACACAGAAGAATCTATTACCCCTGAAAAGAGATATAATGAAATGGTGCTTACTCATTTGCGTACTTCACGTGGTTTAAATCTGAGGGAAGTGGAAAAATCGCTTGGGATACATTGGCGCCAATATCTTGAGAAAATGTGTCATGTGTCTGTTAAACAGGGAGATGTTGTTGTTGAAGGTGAAACAGTATACATACCCCCGCGGAAATTATTCATTTCAGACTCTATTATTTCTGATTTGATGTATGTTGATTAGCAGTTGATTGAATGAACTATTTGTTTTTGCATTTTTTAATCTCTTTTTTTCGTTTTTTTGTAGTGGCTAACAAGGCCAATAAAAGGCTGTAATTTTTTGTATTTTTATATCTGAATCAAATTAAAACCGGATGCACGTTTACAGGTTTAGAGTTTTATGCGATGGGGTTGATGACTTCGTTAGGGAAATTGAAGTTGGAAGTCAGCAGACCTTTCTGAATTTTCTGTATGCCCTCTATGATTGTACAACTCTTGAGCGCTCGGGTGAGGTTTCATTCTATATCTCGAATATCCGCTGGCTCAAGCTGAAAGAGATCGGTTTAAATGAAAGACCTGCCCCCAAAAGATATTTTGAGGACGATGAAGAATTACGGGCAGATGAACGCCGCCGTAAACTTCCGTTTATCCTGATGACCGATGCTTTTTTACGCGACTATATCGAAGATCCCCATCAAAGGCTTATTCTTGAGCACCCTGGGGGTGAAGTGCGTTTGTTCTATATCGAATTGCTAAAGATCAGTAAATCAGTCGATGGTGTCATCTATCCACGCTGTGTTGTTAGCAAAGGTGATTTGCCGGTTAAGGTTCAATATATTGCCCCTGTGATGCCTCTGAAACCTGCTGAAAAAAGATCAACAAATCTGCTTGAGGAACTGGCAAAAGCACAGATTCCTCTGGTTTCTGATGATGAAACAGATGCTGAAGAAGAAGATGTTGATGAAGAAGAAGATGCTGATTCACTCGTTGACGACACAGAGGATGATGTAGATGACGAAAGCATTGGAAAAGACATCGAAGAGATGCTTGAAGATGATACTTTCAGCAAAATTCTCGCCGGAGAATCCCCCGAACCAAAAGTCAGAAAACAAAGTGGGGGTCGTAAACCAAGGGCACATCATGATGACGATGATGACTTACTTGGAAATCTTGATGAAGAAGAGGATAGTTACGGCACCGAAACCTATGGTAATGACGATGACGACTTTGGTAGCGGATTCGAGATCTCTGGTGGAAATAACGATGATGATGATTATTAAATCTTGTACCTCTAAACATATAGCCCGGAAGTTCTCTTCCGGGCTTTTTTCTGACCTGAGTAATGCGCGAATCTAACCTTAAACCACTTTTACTTGTTGTGTGCGGTCCAACGGCCAGTGGCAAAACTGCGCTTGCCGTGAAGCTCGCGAAATACTTTGAAACCAGTATTATATCGGCCGATTCACGGCAATTTTACGTCGAGATGAATATAGGGACTGCCGCTCCCTCTTTAGAGGAACAGGATGGGGTTCCCCATTATTTTGTGAAGCACCTATCTGTCAGTCAGCCATACAATGCTTCAAATTTTGCATCAGATGTGTTATCTTTTACCAAATCCTTCTTTAAAGATCACCAAATGGTTATCATGGCAGGAGGCTCCGGATTGTATATCTCTGCCGTTTGTGAAGGGATGGATGACTTGCCTGACCCTGATCCGGTAATCAGGGCTGATATCCAAAAGCGTTTCGATGCCGGAGGGATAGCTGCGCTCGGGAAATGGCTGGAAGAACTTGACCCTGAATATTGTAAGGTGGTTGATATGGACAATCCAAAAAGACTGCAACGGGCCATAGAGGTTTGTCTGATTACCGGACGACCATATTCTATTCAAAGAACAGCTAAAACAATCGAGCGTGATTTTAATGTTCTGAAAATCGGGATCGATATGCCACGGCACGAGCTCTTCACCAGAATTGAGCAGCGGACAGATGCTATGATAGCTGCCGGTCTTGTCGATGAAGCCCGGTGCCTGTTGCCTTACCGCCACCTTAATGCCCTTCAGACTGTCGGCTATCGCGAATTGTTCCGCTATTTTGACGGTGATATATCCTTAGAACAGGCCGTTGCAGATATCAAAACCAACACGCGACGTTACGCGAAACGGCAGTTAACCTGGTTTCAACGCGATACCTCGATAAGATGGATTAAACCATCTCAGTTTGAAACTGTTTGTCGAATGGTTTCTGATGCCATGCCCGGGATTAACTTTTAGCTTATTCACGACTGGTAACCGAACTCTATCTATTTTTGCAATCTTATTTCCTGGATAATGAAGACTTCACTGGCGAAAGCATTTATAATACTTATTAAACAATTCCTCTGGTTCATCTTACTGTTTGCAATGGCACGCCTGGTTTTCATGGTGGTTTATTCCGGTATGATTATCAGTACAGGTGCCGGACTGACAGAGGTGTTGTCTGCTTTTGTTTACGCGTTACACCTTGATGCAGCTACAGCCTGTTACCTGGTAATTATACCCTTCCTCTCTCTGGTTGTTTGGCTTCTCATCAGTGGAAATTGGATTCGTCATTTCCTCTTCTGGTACTCCTGTTTTATTAGTCTGGCTATTGCTTTAATGCTGGGTGGTGAACTTGGGCTGTACAGTGAATGGAAGACAAAGCTAAATTATAAAGCGCTGATGTATCTCCGCCACCCGTCTGAGGTGTTTAATTCGATCAGTACCTGGCAGTTCATTCTCTGGTTCGTGGTCATCGCCCTTTTTATGTTTCTTGTTGTGCAGGTATACCGCCGTTGGTTTGCTATTCGTATTCATGTTCTAAAACGCAGGTGGTGGTATATCCCAGTCTTTATTGTACTGGCAGCTCCCTGCATCGGCCTGGGGTTACGTGGTGGGATCCAGGAAATACCTATAAACCAGAGTGCCTCGTTTTATTCAACACATGGCGTGCTGAATGCTGCATCGGTAAACACTACGTTTAATCTTTATATCAGTATCTTTGAAAACAGGGCATTTCTCGATAAAAACCCTTACGAGATTATGCCGCGACAAAAAGCTGAAGCTGCTGTAAAACGTATTTTTACACCTTTATGCGATTCCACGCAAACTATTCTTACAACCCGGCGACCCAATGTCGTTTTGATTATTCTCGAAAGCTGGTCGGCCGATCTGATAGAATCATTAGGCGGTGATCCGGGTATTACTCCCGAATTTGCAAAACTTGAAAAGAAAGGGATCCTTTTTGGACAGGCGTATGCTGGCGGTTCACGTTCGGAACAGGGGATGGCTGCCCTGTTTAGTGGCTTTCCTCCGCATCCGTTCACTTCAATAACAGTCCAGCCCGATAAATATTCCAGGTTAGCCTCACTGCCTGCCGTGATGAATAAAGCTGATTATGCAACCTCCTACTATTTCGGGGGGCAGCTGATTTATGGTAATATCAAGAGCTATATTATGTTTACCGGTTTTCATAAGATCGTAGAAATGGATGGTTTCGATGCATCTGTCCCTCGTGGTAAACTGGGTATCCATGATCAATATACACTCGACCGGTTGCTTACCGACCTGGATAAGGAAAAACAACCGTTTTTCAGCTCTCTTTTTACACTGAGTACTCATTCGCCCTATGATCAGCCAATGGAAGAGAAGCTGAACTGGGGCGGTAATGAACGTCATTATATCAATTCGGCAAACTATACCGATTGGTGTCTGGGGCGGTTCTTCAATGAAGCTTCCTCGAAACCCTGGTACGCTAATACGTTGTTTATCCTGGTAGCCGATCATAGCCATAATTCCTATCGTAACTGGGATCCAAAAACTTTTGAATACCATCATATACCAATGCTGTGGATTGGCGATGTTATCAAACCTGAATGGCGTGGAAAACGATTTGATAAGCTGGTGAGCCAGACTGATATTGCAGCAACGCTTCTTCATCAGCTACGGTTGCCCGATACAGCTTTTGTATGGAGTCGCGATGTTTTTAACAAGTGCTATGATGAAGCTGCTTACCACGCGATGGACGATGGTGTACTTGGTTGGAAAAGGCCTGATGGCTATTTTATCGAGATGATGGCGTTTCGTAAAACTTTTGCTGAGGATTTACCGCCACAGCGTGCCGACAGTATTCGTTCGGAAGGCTATGCTTTTCTTCAGGTCCTTTTTCAGCAGTATCTCGATTTTTAGTTTCAATTACGTTTTAATTAATTGTCTATCATCCTTTTAGTCTGGTTGTAAGAATCAAAATAATGCATGATTAAACCAGCCTGCATTTCTCTTTTATTGGGCTGGGAAGCGGGGTGGAAGGACAGGTATCATGTTTTTACTTTCAGAAATTGATTCCGGTTTGGCGGAATGGAAGTGTTATCCCTAGCAACGGAACAGAGTACAGGGTTATGCTGAATCGCGAATTATTCGTCAACAAGGATAGATCTCTATATCGGTTTCAATTGGTTATTTGTTTGAACAACGGGATAGTCAGAAAGAGCCCCCTGATCCGGATCAGGGGGCTCTGTGTATATATTTCTAACGAGTGATTTACTAAATTGATTTGATTTTGAAACCTAGTTTTTTCAACGTTGCACGTTGTGTCGAGTTAGAGTCACGTAGCCGGAAGAGGTAAGCAGGCCATTCACGTCGAACAGGATAATTGCTTCGAAAAGTCTCGAATTCTGAAGGGTCGTGCCGTAGCAGGAAATCATCGCGGCTAATATCATAACTTTGAAGAAAGGCATTAAAATAGACCTCATTATCGTTCAGTTCGTCGCAGTCGATGTAGCGGAGGGGTACTTCAGGTTCGGGAAGGTGTTTCGGGTACCATTTTGATTGCGCGTTCCGGTTAAAATGATCGCGCAAAGCATTTACAACAAAGGCTGTTCCGTTGGCTTTGCCATCGGTCGAATAACCGGCAATGTGGGGCGTTGCGATGGTTACAAGCTGCATTAACTGGAGGTCAGGTTCCGGCTCATCCTCCCAGACATCTATCACGCTCATAATGTTTGGATGGGCTGTTAACCAGCTCTTCAAGGCAGAAGAATCGGCCACTTCACCACGGGAAGTATTGATAATCAATTGAACATTCCGGAAAGAATCGAGTAATTCCTTATTAATCATGTGGAATGTCGGGTATTCACCATCTGTGTTAAGAGGAGTGTGAAAAGTAACGACATCAGCCGTAGCAGCTATTTCTTCTAGGCTGACGAATTTCTCATCGTCACCGGCCGCCTCACGGGGAGGATCACACAGTAAAACTTCCATCCCGAGCCTGCGTCCCAGGTTGGCTACTCTGCTTCCTACGTTACCGGCTCCTACAACACCCAATGTAAGCCCGTCAGGGTCAAACCCTGTATGCTGGTGTAGCCATGCAATGGCTGAGGCAACATACTGAAGCACCGAATTGGCATTACATCCGGGCGCATTGGTCCATTTTATCCCATTCTCTTCACACCAGCGGGTGTCGATATGATCGAAACCTATGGTGGCAGAACCAATAAATTTAACGGGGCTGTTTTTGAGTAGATTTTCGTCGCATCGGGTCCGGGTTCTTACCAGGAGCGCATCAGCTCCGGCAACCGCCGGAGGTTCTATGTCTTTTGCATCCATAAAAGTGATTTCACCGAACGATTCGGCTTCACCGCTTAAAAATGGAATTTTACTATCAGCAACTATTTTCATGGTGTTGATTTGAATTGCAAATTTCATCATTTTTTCATCAGCTCCCCATATTTCTGCAAAAAAATTGGCTTACCTTTGCCCGTTTTTTGGAAAGTAGGTTTCCATATAAACTGAAAACGATATATAAATAGTTGAAAAACAATCATAAAGAACTCGTTCCACGAGATAAATCTTTCAGCCGCTCAGAATTGGAAATGAAAGGTTTTTGCTTTGCAGGCGAAGATATTCCGGGGTTATTTGTTTTTGAAATAGAGGGAGTACGGTTATATTTCCGTAAAACCGGCAGTGATCTTTACCAGATATTTTCGTTATCATCCTGATCGTAGAGATAAGTTTCTCTGAAGTTAATCTAATTAGGCACTAGCAGTCTTTTTTAATACATCGTGTTACCTTTAGTGATTTATCACGGCTTACAATGTCGCCCTGGTACCTGAGAACTTCCTTCCTGATGCCATACAGGGCAAACCTTCATTTTATAATCACCGTCCCGCGAAGCGAACTGCAGTATTTTACTGTTTTTAGTAGTGACGATTAAAAGTGTTTTAAAAATTAACTTAATAAATATTTAATATTTATATATTTGTATTTATTGTTGATACTCAGTCGCCAATGGCTGTGGGATTTAATAGGTTCTGATACGACCATCAAGCTCCGGCTTGTTTTTGTTGAAGCCAGGGGGTATTTAACGTAAAGAACCTTTACCTGAAACCAATATATCTCTACCTGTATTCTACAATACTAAGGATGAGAACAGTTGCTACCTGTTGATAGTTTCCATTTTTTGGCTTGTTTTCCATATATTGGTCTTTGTTTTATGTGAATCTTAATCACTCTTTTAGGATTATTTTCACTAAAATCAAAGTTTATAAGTGATAATGAGTTACTTTTTGTGATTTTTTAATCAACTGAATTCGTGTTGTTTGCAGGCCTGTTTAACAGCTTGTTCCTATCAAAGTCACACCAAAGTTAGGACAAATTCGGGTTTTTACTATAGAAAGCCTATGTTTACTGTAATTATGGCATATTATATATATGTAAGAAAATTAACTATGTATAATTTGTGGCACAATTTTGGTTATGTCCAATATTGTCAGGTTATGTAAATACAATGGAGGTATCAGGCTCTTTATTATGTTCCTGTCGGCCATAGCTTTTTAACAAACCGGGGATGATGATTCAGGTTCCATGAGGCTTTCGAAATCATGATAGCACCTTACACATCCTGGCGGAATGGAAAGTCGGCAATCTTTTTCTCTGTGAACACATTCCGGGACAGGTAAATGCAGATAATTCAGCAGTGTTATTCTTCCGCTTCCGGAAAGGAGAAAAGTGGAATAGAAGGTTGTAATTAATTGTGCTGACTTTTAAGTTTATAGTTTGGGACATCATGAGGCTCAATTATTTTTTTTACAAAACTATTAAGTCGCGGGCGTTTGCTTGTATCTGAAGCTATGTTGCTGATATAAAACCTGCCGGGGCGCGATATGTGATGTCTCTTATCCGGGTTAAAAGCTGAAAGTAAAATTTCAGCAGGTAGCATTTCCAGTATTATAGAAAATAAAAACACCGGTATTAAATACCGGTGTTTATTGGTTTTGAGCGGGAAACGGGGCTCGAACCCGCGACCTAAAGCTTGGGAAGCTTTCGCTCTGCCAACTGAGCTATTCCCGCGAGGTTACTGTGCTGCAAAGATACTTTTTTTTCTTTTTCAATACCAAAAAATGGAGGGCTTGCTTTTTCTTCCTACTTTTACCCTGAATTACCCAAATCACTTTGATAGATGGATTTTGAACGCGCAAGCGCCTATATACTCGACAAATTGAGACATGGTCTCCCGACCAACCTGTTCTATCACAACCTTGAGCATGTGATGGATGTCTACCAGGCAGTCATCAGGATTGGTGCTGCTGAAAAGCTTGACCAGTCAACACTTATTGCACTGAAAACAGCAGCATTGATGCACGATTCAGGCATGCTCAGGACATATAAGGGGCATGAAGAAGCAGCCTGTTCGCTGGTGCATTTGTGGTTACCGCAGTTTGGATACACTGAAGAAGAGATGAAATACATTTGCCGGATGATTCTGACTACCCAGTTACCGCAAACTGCCAGTGAAATAGGAGAACGGATTCTATGCGATGCTGATCTCGATTACCTTGGTCGTGATGATTTTTTCATGATTGCCCATCGGCTTCGTTTTGAATGGAATAACATGGGGATGAATGTTACATCGTTGAAAGACTGGTATCTGCTTCAGATCAGGTTTCTTGAGGACCACAAATATTATACATTTTCCAATCAACAGTTACGAGAGCCGGGCAAGCAGAAAAACCTGGAAATGGTTAGAGAGTTGTTCCGTAATTAGTTGGTTCGATATGTCTTAAATTTACGAAATCTTTTCACTAAAATATTTCAATTATCTTATATGGAAACTACTGCAATATCAGCCTACAAAAATTTGATTGTTGTCCCAACCGATTTTTCGGAAGTGTGTGCAAATGCAGCAGCCCATGCTGCCGGGATTGCCAGGAAAATAAATTTCTCAATTTGCCTGGTACACATTATCGATAGAAATACCCGTAATTGGTTAAAGAGTAACAGTCTGGATGAGATTGCCCTGGAAAGTAAATTAACTGCACTGGCCGGGCAATTAGTTAAAGACTATAATGTTACGGTTACTACCCATATCAGGGAAGGTGAAATTTTTACCGCGCTGGGTGAAGTATCTACCGAGATGGGTGCAAACATGATGGTAATGGCAACGCATGGCAAGAGCGGTTTTCAACGCTTAATGGGAAGCAATGCCCTCAGGGTGGTGACAGATTCGCCAGTACCTGTGCTGGTTGTGCAGAAAAGAGGTTTCAATGAAGGTTATCAGCGGATTGTTTTCCCTATATCGAACGACATGGAGGTAAGGCAGATGGTACGCCTGGCCATTAGTTTGCAGAAGCGCTTCAATGCTACACTGCTTTTAATTCAGGATTTTGAGGATGAGCCACGATTTAAAGCCCAGCTTGACGTTAAGACCCAGCAGATCATTGAAGAATTGCGACGCTACGAGGTACAATACAAATTAACCCGCGCCGGAGAGGGTGATTTTGCTGCCAATGTGATTAGTTTTGCTGCTGTCGAAAGTGCTGATTTGATTCTGGTAATGAGCCTCGCGGATGGGGAGATGCCTGGTTTCTTCTTCAATACCTGGTCAGAGAAAATTATGTTTAACACGGCACAGATACCGGTACTCTGCCTTAACCCGGTCGATTACGGAACTATTTATTACGAACTGTTATCGTAAAATCTATTTTGCTGTTGATGAATGTGATCCGTAAAATATGGTACGATAAACCCCTATCTGTCATTATTGTCCTCGCGGTTTCAGTTCGTCTGGTTGCCGCCTTTTTTGCCAGGGGTTTTGGTATGTTCGACGACCATTTTTTAGTTATTGAACCTGCTGCTGCCTGGACCGACGGATACAACTATAACTATTGGCTGCCAATGGGCGATCCGTCGCGTGTTCCATCAGGCCATAGTTTTTTTTATGTAGGTATTCATTACTTCCTTATCTCGATTCTTAAATTCGTTGGTATTACAGCACCATGGCTGATCATGCTGATCATCCGTTTAGTTCATGCTGCCTGGTCAATTGTTGTAGTAGTTCTGGGTTATAGGATAGCCCGGCGATATGGTTCGCGAAACGCAGCCACTACAACCGGGTTACTGCTGGCTTTGCTCTGGTTTCTTCCCTGGTCATCGGTTCGAAACCTTGTAGAGACGGCCTGTATACCTTTCCTGATAATGGCTGTATGGTGGCTTATCAGGAACGACAAGCAACTGGTCAGAAATGCCCTCTTTGCCGGTTTAATGGCTGGAATGGCTTTCTCAGTGAGGTTTCAGGTAATCTTTTTCGCTTTTGGCATCGGGCTTGCCCTCTTGCTGCAAAGACGATGGTTATATGGCCTGTTCTACGGGTTGGCATTTATTATATCAGTAGTAGTGGTACAGGGGGGGATCGATCTATATGTCTGGGGGCGACCGTTTGCTGAGTTGACCGAGTATATACGGTACAATACCGAAAATGCCTATTCCTATTTTACGGGTGAATGGTACAACTACCTGTTATTAATTCTCGGGATTTTAATCCCCCCGGTAAGTTTTCTGCTGTTTTTCGGGCTGATGGCCCGTTTCAGGCGCTTGTTGCTGATCAGTTTGCCTACTGTGGTCTTTCTTTTGTTTCACATGTGGTTTCCGAATAAACAGGAGAGGTTTATTTTTCCGATACTCCCTTTCGTGGTGATTGCTGGAACCATAGGGTGGTTTGCATTCCGTGATAAATCTGTTTTCTGGCTTCGCAATGGCGGGCTTCATAAGACTTTGTGGACATTTTTCTGGGTTATTAACCTGATTCTTCTTCCTGTTGTTTCCACAATGTTTAGCAAGAAAGCACGTGTTGAATCAATGGAATACCTTGGCCGTTATCCTGATTTAACAAGTGTTTTGCTTGAAGGAACAGCCACCAATGCACCTAAACAGATGCCTATGTTTTATGCAAAACAGTGGTTTTTCCAGTTAGAGATGAATGGTCAGGATAATGCCGATACCCTTGATTTCTTTTTTACAAGGGTTCCTCATGCTGAACCCAGATTTGTCCTTTTCTTTTCAAATGAAGATATGCCGGGGCGCCTGAATATGGTAAGGAAATTTATGCCTCAGCTTACTTATGAGACTACGATTGAACCTTCGTTTGTTGATAAGGTTTTACATTGGATGAATCCGTATAATGCCAATGAGACCATAGTAATATTCAGAAACCGGAAATTTTATCCGGAAGCCTCTGTCAATCCCTGAACAGTATGACTACAAATGAAGCCAGGCAACGTATTGAGCAGCTGACAGCTGAGATCAATAATCATAACCAGCGGTATTACCAGGAGGCATCCCCTGTAATTTCTGATTTTGAATTTGATATTTTATTGCAGGAGCTTCAGCATCTTGAATTAAAATATCCGGAGTTTGCTGCTGCTGATTCTCCTACTCAACGGGTAGGGGGGACGATTGCCAGGGAATTTAAAACGGTACAACATCTTACTCCTATGCTTTCCCTGTCGAATACGTATTCTGAAGCGGAAATCAGGGAATTTGACCAACGCGTAAGGAAAGTTACCGGCGATGAGGTTGTTTATATCTGTGAATTGAAATATGACGGGGTGGCAATCGGGTTGAGGTACAGGAATGGTATCCTTGTTCAGGCAGTAACGCGCGGTGACGGAATACAGGGTGATGATGTGACAGCCAACGTGAAAACCATCCATTCTGTGCCGTTGAGACTTAAAGGAGACTATCCTGAGGAGTTTGAAATCAGGGGAGAAGTCTTTATGCCACACAAATCATTCAATGAGCTTAATGCAGCAAAAGAAGAGATTGGTGAGCCACCTTTCGCCAATCCCCGTAATGCTGCAGCAGGAAGCCTGAAGTTATTGGATTCATCAGAAGTGGCGCGGAGAAAGCTTGATTGTTTTCTTTATTTTGTAATTGGAGATATGCCATTCGACAATCATTATGATAACCTGATGAAAGCAAGGGAGTGGGGTTTCAATATTCCGTTGTTTATCAGGAAGTGTTATCGTGTTGAAGAGATTGCCGAGTTTATAGGTGAATGGAATACTGCCCGCCACGATCTCCCTTTTGATATAGATGGTGTGGTGATAAAAGTTAACAGCTACCCTATGCAACAGGTCCTTGGTTTTACAGCTAAGTCGCCACGGTGGGCAATAGCCTATAAATTTAAAGCTGAAAGAGTGACCACGAAACTACTTGATATTGTATATCAGGTTGGCCGGACTGGTGCAATAACTCCTGTTGCAGTTCTTGAACCGGTTCAATTAGCCGGTACAACTGTTAAGCGAGCTTCACTTCATAATGCCGATATCATTGCCCAGTTGGATGTTCGGATTGGTGATTCAGTATTCGTTGAGAAAGGCGGGGAAATTATACCAAAAATAATGGGTGTTGATTTATCGCAACGTGATCCATCGGCTGCAAGTGTGGCTTATCCTGCCCACTGTCCTGAATGCGGAGCCGTTCTTGTACGCACTCCTGGAGAATCAGCCTGGTATTGCCCCGATGAAGATGGATGCCCGCCCCAGATTAAAGGGAAACTGGAGCATTTTATCAGCCGTAAAGCAATGAATATAGATTCATTGGGTGAAGGGAAAACCGAGATTCTCTATGACTCTGGTTTGGTATCAAATGTCGCTGATTTCTATGATCTGACCTATGACCAGCTACTGGGGCTTGAAAAGAATTATCCGTCAACTGCCATGGTCAGGCAACGTACTGTAAAATTTCGTGAAAAGACTGTAGAGAACATTCTCAGTGCAATAGAAAAATCGAAAGAAGTTCCTTTTTCGAGGGTGCTTTTTGCTCTTGGTATCAGATTCGTGGGTGAAACTGTTGCCAAAAAGCTCGTAGCTCATTTTGGTTCAATAGAGAATATAGCGAATGCATCAACTGAAACCTTGCTTGAAGTTGATGAGATAGGGGTGAAAATTGCCGGTAGCCTTACGGAATGGTTTGCCTTGGAAAAGCATCAGAATCTCTTAAAACGATTGGAAATTGCCGGAGTAAAACTGGAAAACACAGAACCAGCTGCCGGGAACGGTGATGTTCTGAAAGGCAAATCTTTTGTAGTAAGCGGGGTGTTTAGCCGGTTCAATCGTGAAGAGCTGAAGGAACTGATTGAAAAGAATGGGGGCAAAGTATCTGCCTCGGTGAGTTCTAAGACAGATTTTATCGTTGCGGGCGATCAGATGGGCCCCTCCAAACTTGAAAAGGCTTTAAAACTTGGGGTGAGAATAATATCTGAGGATGATTTTGCTGAAATGCTCAGTTCAGGCACTTTACCCGAAAAAGGTTAATCCTTTGCCGGTGGTTCTTCAGTAGCGGCAGGTTTTATAAATTTCTGAACCTTGATGGCGTTGAGTCCTTTAAATCCACGTTCAATTTCAAAAGTAACCTTGTCGCCTTCACTCACGTCCTCCAGTAATCCATTGATATGGAAGAAGTAGCGTTCCTGCGTATCCTGTTCTCTGATAAATCCGAATCCTTTTGATGTATTGAAGAAGTCGATTTTTCCTTTTCTGACAGCTTCAACCACTTCATCTTCCCGACGAGGTACGCTGATTTCGATGTCCTCAACATCTATTTTTTCCTTTTTTGCAGGATCAGGCGGGGTATCGGTTATATTACCATATTCATCCACCCAGGCAATCATGCTGTCAAAATCTCCCCCGGAGGCATTCTGCCGGCGTTCTTCTTTTTTTTGTTCTTTTTCCAGGCGCTTTTTTACTCTGTTTTTTTCTTTTTCCCGTTTGTTGAAAGACTCCTGCGATCGTGCCATTCGGTATTTATTTAAGGGTGAAACATATAAAGTTGTCCGATTGAACAACCGCGGGTACATCAACACACCAAAGGCAAAAACAATTGATTATCAGTCTGGGCAGGACTTAAGATCGTGCGTATAGCCGGGAGCATTGTACGATTACCGATGCAAAGATACGAAAATTTTCTCATTCAGGGCTGAATTGTAGGAACATGGGCTTGCAGTAGTGTATTATTGTCAATCGTATATTGGCCTGTTTGTATTGAATTATAAAGAGTTGTTAACAGTAATAAAAATAAAGGCAGAGCATATCGCTCTGCCTTTCGGATGGTTTAAAAATGGAATTTATAAACTTTTAATTTCAGCCAATAATTTCTGAAGAGTTTCTTTTGCATCACCGAACAACATTCTTGTACGGTCGGCGAAGAATAAATTATTTTCTATTGCAGCGTATCCTTTACCCATGCCTCTTTTCATCACGATCACGTTTTTAGCATCGCGGGCCTTTATGATTGGCATGCCATAGATCGGGCTGGAAGGATCATCCTCGGCAGCAGGATTTACCACATCGTTTGCTCCAATAACAATGAGTACGTCTGTGTTGGGTAAATCAGGATTGATATCGTCCATTTCGATTAACCTGTCATAAGGAACATCGGCTTCTGCCAGCAAGACGTTCATGTGGCCAGGCATTCTGCCCGCGACAGGGTGGATTGCGTAACGTACCTCGACACCTTTATCTTCAAGTAATTTGTCAAGATCATGGCAAAGATGTTGTGCCTGGGCTACTGCAAGCCCATAACCAGGTACTATTACCACTTTCTGGGAATAGCTTAATAATACTGCGGTATCGCTCAGGCTGATCTCCTTGATTGCTCCGCCTGCATCAGATACTCCTGCAGCCTTGCCACCAAAGGCACCTACAATAACATTGAAAAGAGATCTGTTCATGGCATTACACATGAGGATTGTCAGAATAGTACCTGCAGAGCCTACCAGGATACCACCTGTCAGCATCGCCTGATTGTTGTATAGAAATCCTCCCATAGCCGCTGCAACACCTGTAAAGGAATTGAGCAGCGAAATAACCACCGGCATATCTGCACCACCAATTGGCATGACAAACAGGACTCCATAAACGAGTGCAATTACAAACATCAGGTAGAGGTATATCTGAGAAGCTTCAGGTGTTTCTCCAAAGATCATGATTCCAATAAGGAAGCCGATGAGAACGACCAATAAAACTATGTTTATATACCTGATCCACGAAGCTTTGATATCACCCAGTCTGCTATCAAGTTTCAAAAAAGCAACCATCGACCCGGCAAATGAAACGCTGCCGATCAGTAACCCTAACAGAATTGCCAGAACATGACCATTAGCCAGTCCTGATTCTGCAATAAGTGAGGATTCAATGTGTGGAAACTCCATGAGCGAGATCAGGGCAGCAGCTGCACCTCCCATCCCGTTGAACAGCGAAACAAGTTGTGGCATTGCAGTCATTTTTACTTTAACTGCAATCATCCATCCAATAATAGTACCGATAGCTATGGCTATAAGTATGAGCAGGTGATTTCCGATAGGTTCCCCATCCTTGGTATGAAAAAGCAGAGTGGCTATAATGGCCAGCCCCATTCCAAACGCTGCAAGCAGATTGCCTTTGCGGGCAGAATCAGGATGGCTGAGCATTTTAAGCCCAATTATAAACAACACGGAAGCAATAATGTAACTTATTTCAAGTATAGAGTTGCCCAATGTAAACTGATGCATTATGTTATTTGTCAGATTTTCCATGTTGCTTTATTTTTTAGGTTTTTTCTTAAACATGTGAAGCATTCTGTCGGTTACTACAAAACCTCCGACAACATTAAGCGTGCCCAGAATTACAGCGAGAAATCCCAATAACAGAGATCCTGTTGTATGGGCATGCCCCATGACGATAATAGCTCCAATAATTACAACTCCGTGGATGGCGTTAGCTCCCGACATCAATGGGGTGTGAAGAACCGCAGGGACATGCGAGATTACCTCGATACCCAGGAAGACGGATAGTATGACAATGAAGATCGCTTCACGGTACTCGAAAATGAATGATAATATATTTTCCATAATTTTTAATTTTTGCTTTACGCCTGAATTGCCCGGGGATAATTTCAGAAAATAATTTTTGAATTTTCTCGCCGGAAAACAGATATAAAACTCTGTTTTTTTATGCCATAAATTGCTTTATCCGGTCGCTTACAATTTCCCCGTCATGCGTTACGCATGTTCCCTTAATCAGATCGTCATCGAAATCAAGTTTTAGCGTGCCGTCTTTTTGAAGCATCAGCTTCAGGAAATTTAACATGTTGCGACCATACATTCTGCTGGCATCTGTTGGCATATCTGATGGAAAATCAGATTTGCCCAATATTGTAACTCCATTGCTCACGTATGATTCTCCATTACGTGTAAGTTCACAGTTTCCACCAGTAGAAGCTGCGAGATCAATTATAAGTGATCCGGGACGCATTGCGGCAACAGTTTCTTTGGTAATCAAAATAGGAGCTTTTCTTCCCGGAATCTGGGCTGTTCCGATTATTATGTCGGCAGCAGAAGCCCTTTCATGAATCAGTTGACGCTGTTTTTGCTTAAATTCATCGCTTTGTTCAACAGCGTAACCTCCGGCAGCTGCATCTTCCCGTGCACCTTCAACCTCGATGAATTTACCACCCAGGCTTTTTACCTCTTCTCTGACTGCTGATCTAACGTCAAATACTTCAACTACTGCTCCAAGTTTTCTTGCTGTTGCTATAGCCTGTAAACCGGCAACACCTGCTCCAAGAATTAACATCTTGGCAGGCTTGATGGTCCCGGCAGCACTCATAAACATAGGGAAGAACCTGGGGAGAATGGTAGCAGCACTCAGCACAGCTTTGTATCCCGCGACGGTGGCCATACTTGATAGTACATCCATTGCCTGGGCTCTGGTGGTTCGGGGAATGATATCGAGGCTGAAGAGAGATATTTTTGCGTTACCTGCAGCCTTGATAAGGTCTGTATCTCCCAGAGGGTTTACTGCCCCTGCAAAAATCTGACCTGCCTTAAGTTTGCTTAATTCACTATTGTCCGGGGCATGAATACCTATCAGAAGAGGAGCCTCCAGCGTTTCAGTACGGGATGTGATTTTCGACCCCACTTTCTGGTAATCTGCATCAAACGCCCATGCGGTATCACCTGCTCCTGTTTCTACAAGCACTTCGTGACCCCCTTTAATTAACTCAGCTACTGCTTCGGGTAATAATGCTACCCTCCTTTCATTTTTCTTTTCTTTCAGAATGCCTATCGTCATGTTTTCTGATTTAGGAATTTGTGTCACTCAAACATTGGAAATCGGGCTTTTGTTCATACCTGTTTTACTCAAAAATTAAATGTGTTTTGCCGGATTCATTCTTTTAACTTGGCAAGAAAACAGGTTTATCATCGTCAAAGTTAAATATTTAACATCGAAGATTAATTTATTATATTAACAGAACCGGTCATTAAACAACAGCTATTTGAATTTGGTATAGCATTGATCAAACAGAATGATTTGAAATGTTTATTTTAAAGTATCAGGTTTTAAATTGATATGATTTCGCGTGGTAATTCTTTTTCCCATATTGATAAATCGGAATTCAAAAGTTCTGTACAATATGATTGAGAAAGCAACGGTTACAACAGAGACAGTACAGAACAGAAGGTAAAGACTGGTTATATCAGGAAATTTTGGAAAATATGGCCTGAGATACAAATAGATCACAGGATGAATCAGATATACTCCATAGGTGGCAATCCCAAGGTTCTCAAGGCTGATAGTAATTACCTTCGGAAGGTTTAGCCGCATTTTGTAAAACATGATGACAAAGATCAACGAGAGTAATACGAAAACTATCCTTCCCGGTCCCGTTACGATAACAATATGATTTCCTTTAAAAGGTACAATGATAAAAATCAGTATTGCTGCAACAAGTACCAGATTTACAACAGCTGGCTTTATCCTGAGATCATGCAGATTATAATATATAGCAATCCCGGCTACATACAGAAACAGATTGTTGAAGGGGTTCACGTAGAGACTCCACTGACTTGCTATATCGTGATTGGCATCAAGAAGGGAAAAGGCAAAATACAGGCCAATAATCATGGTGAGCGAAAGAACGATATTGCCAAACCATTTCCTGTAATTATAGGCGACAATAAAAAATGGTGTTAACGCGTAATATACCATCTCATTTCCTATTGACCATGCTCCCACAGGGATGTAATCAGCCGGAGTATAGAACCCGAATAGTGTTGTAAGATTTAAAATTAACGATTGAAAGTCAACCGGGTGGGTGATGCTTCGTTGGTGAAAGGTAATTACTATACATACAATCCAGAATAACGGCCAGATTCTGAATATCCTTCTTATAAAGAACATGAAGGTATTTTGAACAGTAGTAAGGTATTTGTTATATACGATTGCCATACTTAATCCTGAAAGGATAAAGAAGATAGAAACACCGTATACACCTAATCTGCCAAGAGTATTTGAGGAGTCGAGTGGATGAAATAACCAGTTTGTCAGATGGTAAAACATAATCGACAAGGCCATAAGACCTCTAAGCCAATCCAGCGATTCTATTCGTGTTTTGCTCAATCGGGTTCTAAATAAGAGTTTATTACAGATGGTGAATATTGATGATTACCTGCCTTCTTTTGGAATATCAAAAAGGCGAGAGATAAAGTATCTTTTGGCCGTAATTCAATTTTCCCGATAGAAAATGGCCAAATCTGCATCAAATGTAATGTTTTTATAAAAAGTTTCAATGGATAGTTATTTGGTTTAGGCTAATTTACATTTAAGTGAATACTATGAATATAAATTTGGTGTTAACTGACAGGTTTGTGGGTATGGAATTATTTTTTTTGCATCTTTGACTAACAGATTCTGATCCATATATACAATGCTTTCTGATTTTAATTCCAGTAAATTTAAGTTTTGGTCGTTTCTTTCAATGGTGCTGCTTGTATTCGTACATGGCTATAATCTCAATATTGGATATTTACAGCCCTGGACTCTTCCTGGTGAGCCAGTAACTATAACTGCCTTTACCGAATATTGGCTTGCAAACGGTATCTTCAGATTTCGCATTCCTATGCTTTTTATAATTTCAGGATACCTGTATGCAATTCATGATAGCCGTCCCTATGGACAGCGTACGCGTAAAAGGATCAGAACACTTTTAGTGCCATATTTCATATGGAGCGCCGTAGGGCTTCTTTTTACTTTAAGTTTGGAACTTAATCATTACACAGGTGAATTGATTGCTTCTACCGGTATGATGAGGATCGATGAGTCGCGGCATTTTTTCTCCCAGTTTCAATGGTATGAAATGCTGGTCTCCTGGATTGTATCACCTGCATCGTATCAGCTATGGTTTCTGAGAGTATTGTTTTTCTATAATCTGATGTATCCCTGGATCCGGTGGTGCGTTACACATCCTGTTGCCAGATGGTTTTTCTTCTCTTTTGCATTTCTTGCCTGGTTAACAACAAGTGGTTGGTTTATTATAGAAGGTGAAGGGTTGTTGTTTTTCTCCCTGGGCGTCTGGATTCAAAAAACCAATTTCAATATTGATACACCGGTAAAGTGGCTACATCCCCGGTACTGGGTATTAATCTTTGTTGCCTTTTCAATAGTTAAGACAATGCTGGCTTTCGGTCAGCCTTTCCATGGTATTGAGCTGGTGTTGATGATAATGCATAAAATAGTAGTGTTTAGCGGACTGATTACAGCCTGGTATGGTTGTGACCGTTTGGTAGTCTTTCTGATGAAACGACCCTGGTTTACATGGCTTAGTGCTTTTTCCTTCATGATATATGTGATGCATGCTCCGGCTGTCGTATATGCATCAAAGGCTATTTTTACCTATATCCCGCATTATCCTGGCTACCGGATGGTATCCTACATCATTTTGCCTGTTATTCTGATCTCTCTTGCAATTATAACCTCCCTGTTGATTAGACGAAGCCTCCCGGGAGTATATAGCATTCTGACCGGAGGTCGTGGTTTAAAATCGTGATAATTAGTTTTGCGGAAAATGATTGTATTGTGTCTTAACCTTTACAGATAATTGCACTATTTTAAAAGATCTACAGAGAAATTCTGATATAAACTACAAAAGGATTCTTGTTTGATATTTTAGTTAATCGGCTCATCGAATAGAGATAGGGAATCATGTGCTTTCCTTGTGGCGAAATGATAAGCTGTAACAAATTTACCAGTTGATTATTTGTGTTTTTAGTTACTGAAATGCAGATTTTCTGTAGGTGCTCATAATGACATCTGGCAAGTTGTATCGACATATATCTGCGATAATAATTGTCTGGTCAGATTCTTAATTACTATCACTTTATTGTCTATTTCTGATGAAATTTTTGCAAACCTTAATGAATATGGGTGATTTTGAGGAAATTTTTGTGCTTCCTCGGAAAGTTTTTCAAATGAAACCCAAAACCCGATGAAGTGTTTCTTCCTTTCTGATAGCAGTCCAAGCGATAGAGACAATGACAATTCATATATCAATTCATTTAAAGGAGTAATAAGGCGGGTACTCCACTCTGATGATAGTTCATTTACATATTGAATGGAAACAGATATTTCTGTTAAATAATTGTAAAGTTGAACTATTTCATAGTCAGTTGTTTGTAGGTGTGTTAGAGCCATTTGTTTAAGGTGTTCTAATGTTGAACTGATGATAATATAGTCGGGTAATATTCCTGATATAATATATTTGTTCTTCGATCCTCTTATATAGAATCTCTGGAATTATATTTATAATCACTTCACCAGATTTTATTATTTCCTAAAGGATATAGTCAATATTTGTTGATTGATTAAAAGGAATTTTAGTCTGGAAGTCAATGATATAGTGTTTAGAAATTTAATAACTTCAGCATGGATTTAAATTATTGTCAAATTCTGTGTTTTTATTTCAAAGAAGTTGTGGCGCCATATCATAGAGAGATTAAATAAAACCAGTTCTTCTTTCGTGTACCGGAATATTTTGGAGTGGCATATTATATTAAAGTTTCGCCTGCTGGTATTTTTTTTGTTTTGAACCTATTCGGCTGAAGTATATTTATTATTCTCTCTTTACCCCGTTCAGCAATATAATAGATTACCGGAACCAGAGCGAGAGAAAGGAAAAGTGAACTGGATAAGCCGCCAATAAGTACCCATGCAAGGCCGTTTTTCCAAACGGATCCCGGTCCGTTAGACAGTGCAATAGGAAGCATAGCAATGATCATTGAAAATGTTGTCATCAGGATAGGACGTAATCTTACCCTTGTAGCCTGTAATAAGGCATTCTTTGTTGAGAGTCCTTCCTTTTTGTTGTGATTGGTAAAATCGACAACCAGTATTGCATTCTTAGCTACCAGCCCCATGAGCATTATTAATCCCATGATCGTAAATATACTTAAATTGTTTCCGGTCAAAGCCAATGCCAGTAATGCTCCGATCATAGCCAGCGGTATAGTACATAAAACGACAAGCGGTTGCAGATAGGATTCATATAATACAACCATCAACAAATAAATAAAAACAATGGATGCCAGGAGCGCGAAACCCAGGCTCCCGAAAGAATCGGATTGTGCTTTCAGGTCTCCTTCGTACGCTATTGATATTTCCCGGGGAAATGTAATCATTTGTATTTTTTGCTTAATATCGTTTCCTACATCACCAAGTGCGCGTCCAAAGACCTGCGATTGAATTGTTATGCTGGGTATCCTGTCGTCCCGTTCAATCTTTGATGCGCCTGTGCAACTCTGAATATCGGCGAACTGATCTAACCGGACAGGTTTTCCGTATTTATTTATAAATGAAAGTGATGCAACATCTGATGCATTTTGACAGTTGAACTGATCGTATTTTATATTAATATCATACTCATATTCTCCATCCCTAAATTTTGCATCTCTGTTACCGCTATATGCGATTTGCATTGTAGGGCCAACCACTGTCATGTTAAGTCCTGCATCAGCCATTTTTTGCTGATTAATCGAAACCAGAAGCTCAGGGCCTGGATCCCCTGTTGAAAACTTGACATCAGATGTCCCGGATATCTTTTTTACCTCCTGTAAAAAGATTTGGGCATACTTTGACAAAGTATCAGGATTTGCACACTTCAAAGCAATCTGGATTGGTACCTGATCTGATCCTCCAATTGGGCTTACTACGCTGGTGACAAACTTTACCCCCGGAATCCTTGATGCCAGTTCATTTCTCAGCAATTGTGCATACAATGATGCAGAATGTACCCTCTTCTGTTTAGAAACTAACTTGATGGTTATTTCTGCTTTATTTGCTCCAGAAGAGATGTCAGTGAAATCAGATGTTCCTCCGACTTGTACCAGTATCTCAGATACTTCGGGCTTTTTCGATAAAATATCTTCTACCTTGCGGACAGAAGCATCCGTTTGTTCAATTGTAACATGTTTTGGCATTTCCATTTGAATGATTATTTCTCCCCTGTCACCCATATCTACAAATTCGCTGCCGATAAACCCGAAGGGAATTAATAATATGGAAGAAATAAACAACATAAGGGCAGATGCCACTACTATAATTTTATGGTTAAACGACCATTTTAAAAACGATTCGAGCCATAAAGAGAAACGATTGATAAATGATTCAAATCCTGTAATGAGCTTTTTTAATAACGTATTGCTACTAATGTGCTCTAATTTTGATATTCTTGATGCCAGTAAGGGTGTAAGGGTGAATGAAACAAACAGGCTGATTAGTGTTGCAACAACTATGACTAATGAGAACTGACGAATTACATCAGAGACAATGCTATGGGCCAGTGACATGGGTAAAAAAACTGATATATCAACCAGTGTAATTGAAAGGGCTGTAAAACCTATTTCATTACGCCCGATAATTGCAGCAGTTGCCTTTTTCTGTCCCTTTTCAATATGCCTGTATATATTTTCAATAACAACTATTGAATCGTCCACCAGTATCCCCACCGAAAGTGATAATGCAAGTAACGACATCATGTTCAGTGAGAAATTGAGCAAATACATTGCGATGAATGTAGATATAATAGAAGCAGGTATTGCAACTATTACAATAAATGAATTCCTCAGACTGTGAAGAAATACCAGCATGACTATGGCCACGAGTAATACTGCCAATAACAGATCAGTTAAAACAGCATCCGCAGATTCCAGTGTAAATATGGACTGATCACTGACGATTTTGAGTTTAAGCCCGTACTTGGCATATATATCTTCCAGTTGTTCCAGTTTCTTTTTTACCAGGCCGCTGACTTCAACTGTGTTGGCATCACCTTGTTTTTTTAATTTCAGACCTATTATATTGGTCTGATTATACCGGTTTATGTTAGACACCTCTTTTCTGGTATCAGAAACAGATGCTACATCTTTGATCCGGATGGGAGAATTGTCCGGGCTGTTGGTGATTATCAGGTTCTCTATATCTGATTTCTTTTTGTACTTTCCTGATAGTCGGACCGGAATCTGTTGTTCCGGATTTTTAATCTTCCCCGTAGGATAATCTATATTAGCTGAGAGAAGCGTATTGCTTATCTGAAGCAGTGACAATTTGTACTTTTCTAAAGAGGCTGCATTAACATTTACCTGGATTTCACGTTCTTCTCCTCCCGCAATTATAACTTCACCAACCCCTTTTACACCACTTAATTCAGGACTTATCCGATGCTTCACCAGATCAAATAACTCTGTAGGGTTTGTATTTGCAGATACAGCAATCTGAATAACGGGAAAATCATTCATTCCGAAAGTTGAAAGGGTGGGCGTTGATGCTTCTTCGGGCAGTTGTGCCTGAATGTTATTGATTTTCCTTTGAACAACCTGTGTGATCTTGTCAATATCAGATGATGCTTTAAACTGCATCATAATATAAGAGATGTTTTCCTGTGAATAGGATTTGATATTGTCAATGTTCTCAGTAGTTGAAACTGCATCTTCAATTTTCTTCGTAATGGAATTTTCTACTTCTGAAGAGGAAGCCCCGGGATAAGTCGTTACTATGGTTAGTGCAGGCATTGCAAAATTTGGCAGCAATTCATAGTTAAGTTTTTGGTAACTATAAATTCCCAGGAATGATAACGCGATAAATACAACAACAATCAGTGTTGGTCTTTTTATTGATAATTCTGTTATATTCATGATTTTACTATAAGTTGTTGTTCACTTTCCTGACTTTTGTGTTTTCATCGATATTTATTTGTCCGTTGAGAACAACTTGTTCCCCTTCTTTGAGCCCATTCAGGATAATAGTTTGCTCGTTAATAAAATCAGATATTAACACTTGTCTCAGCTTTGCGGTATCATTTTCAACTACATAGACTGATGGCTTTGCAACACCTCCGATCAGACAGCTATTTGGAATGATGATTTTTTGTTCATTCTGTGAAAAACTAAGAGTCAAGGTACCATCGATTCCTGATATCAATAGTTGTTCTGGATTATTGACTATTTCTGCCTGAACGCGGTAACGTTTTGATTCGTCAGGTTTAATGCCGATTACCTTAATTACCCCATCGAATAGCTTATCAGGGAAAAGATCAGAAACCACCTTAACTTTTTGACCAATATAAATTTTTATAAGGTCATTGGCACTGAACCAGGAAGTAAATTTCATTTTATGAGTATCAATGATATCGGCAACCTGAGCACATGATGTTATGAATGATCCCGGTTCAATGTATTTTTTACTTACAGTACCTGATACAGGTGATTTAATAAATGTATTTCCGTATTGCTTTTTTAAAGTCTGATAAGCACTTTTTGCATTTACCAATGAGAGCTTCACCTCTTCTATCTGTTGCACAGAGACAGCCTCGCCCGGTGAGAGGTTCTGATAACGATTTAAGTCCTGCCTGGCTTTTTGGTAAGTTGCCTCCGCCAATTCCAACTGGTAAGATACAATATCATTCTCCAGCCGGGCAATAATCTTACCCTGAGGCACAAATTCTCCTTCTTCAATAAACAATTCTTCAACTTTACCCTGTGCTTCAGCAATGATGCTGATTTCATAGTTTGGTTCAAATGTACCATGGTATCTGATTTCATATGATGGACTGCTAAAATGAGCTGTAACTACAGTTACAGGGATATCTGGTTTTGATTTGTTTACAAGATCTATACTTTCGCTTTTTTCTTGTTTCACGTCTGTCAATTTATAGAGAATACCAGCTGCAATTGCCACCACAATGATAGCTATACTTATTTTTCGTAATGTTTTCATTCTATTGGTTTTATATTAAAGAAGAAGTGAATTGATGGTTCCGTTTAGTCTTATGATTTCTAGTTGAGATAAGTCGATCTGTAGTTTTGAATTCAGCCACGATAAGTACGATGTATTGTATTCCGACCTGGCATTAAGTACATCCGTAAATGTTTTTATTCCCTGGTTATATTGATCCTCTGTAACGTTTACAACATTAGCGGCCAGTTCAAGATTGGTTTTTAACCTGAATTCGGTTAACTTGTTATTTAAAGCTGCTTCCATTGCATTTTCAAGCTGAACAACCAAACCACTTTGTAAATCCCGCTGAGCTAATCTGGATTGTTCAAGAGCTACTCTGTTTTGGTTTGTTTTGCCTCTGATTCTGTTTCCTTCGAAAACCGGCACAGAAAGTTTAATACCTACATAAGATGTTGTATACCAATTGCTGCCTTTGTTTATTTCATCCATTTGTTCGACCTGTGCCTGGAAACTATATTCAGCAAACCCGGTAAGTGTTGGTAAAGAACCGGCTTTCGCGTACAAAAGGTTGATTTCTGCAAATTTCTCTTTCTGTTTCATGATCTTCATTTCAGTCAGGTTCTCAAAGGTCGTGTCAGTTTGAATTCGAGAAAAGCCAAAATCAATGTTGTCGTCTGGAAGTGTAACTTTCCAGGTTTGTCTGATACCTGCCAGATATTTCAGCAAGTTCAGTTGTTGATTTCTTTTTAAGACTAAGTCGTCTCTTTCAGCTGCTGTGTTGTTGATAGCAACTGTAATCCTGTCTGATTCCGCCTTACAGATCAATCCGTTTTTCAAATGTTGTTGTGAATAGGCATACACCTTTCTGAAAGAAGATAAATTTGAGTCCAGAAGAACTATTTGCCTGTTCATAGTTTGAACAAGAATATAGAGTTGTGCTATTCTGAAAACCATTTCTTCCTTTTGTTGCTCCAGGCTGAGATCACTGATTTCACTTGCCTTTTTATACAGGTTTACGGATGCAAAGTGAGAAGCATTATAGATCATTTGCCCGGCCTGGATTCCTGCAATTGTATTATATTTTGTACCGAGCCTGATGGGAACCATTATCCCTGGTTGCCCGACAACATCGCCTGAAACCATATTTACCGGAATATCAAAATAGTCGGTGAAAGAAGCGAAACTGCTTATTTGGGGTAACCCTTCACCTTTTGCTTCCTGGATCTGATGCCTGCTTTTGATTGTTTCAAGATATGATTGTTTAAGGCTCAAATTATTGGCCATGCACAGCTGCAGGCATTTCTTTAAAGAAAGAACAGAATCGCTCGGATGTTGCCCGCATGCAATTATTGGAATAAATATTAGCAGAAGGGATGCTTTGATTTTACTTGATTTCATAATATCGGTTGTCTGATTATAGAAAAAGACCGACTTCCCGGTCTGTCATTAAAGAAAAAAATTAAGCCTTAATTAATTGATATAAATTATCGAAGTGCTCCGTAACCTTTTTGTCAATGTCTTCAAACTTCTCATCGAATATAGATAAAACACTGATACCATGCATTAAAGTATGTACATGGCTTGCCAATGAATGACTGTCCAACTCTTTTTTTAGTTCTCCGTTCTCTTTTGCTTTATTAATTACTGTTTCAAACATTACAATTTCGCTTTCATGCAGTTTTTCAAGGATAATATTAAAACCTTTGTAATGCTTCATCATATCAAACAATACCATATATAAATTGACATCATCAATCTTCAACCTGGAATCTTTCAATGTAGAGTCTGCCAATTCGATAAGATGATCTAACGACGATTTAATATAAAAGGGGATGAATTCTCTAAACGATAAATCATACGGATTGCTTGAAAAATGTCTTAATTCTGTCAGAAATGAACCCAGAATAAAATGATCAATAACCTCATGATAAAGGGCTTCTTTGCTTTCGAAATGATGATAGAACCCACCTTTTGATAAGCCGGAGGCTTTGAGTATCTCATTCATTGTTACCTCTGTATAAGGTTTTTTAAGGAAAAAGTACAGCGCGATATTAAGGATTCGTTCTTTGGATTCAATCATCATTGTATAATTTACAAACCGACTTCCCGGTCTGCAAATATACTACAATATTGACTCCGGAATTAACTAAGTAAACTTTTTTTGAAAAAATATTGTAAGGTCTAATAACTGTTCAGGGGCATCTCTGTTAAAAATACCCCTGAACAGTTTTCGAATACTACATTTTTCTATCAGGATACAATTCATCCCACCAAGCCGGATCATCCTGAAGCCATTTGGCAAACCATGCAAAGATGGTGTTTTGCCATTCGATTCTTGGTTTATAGCTTAATATCTGATGATTTTGCTCATCAAATTCTATCAGTTCCACATTTTTGCCCAGCAGGGTCAAGGCAGTGAATAGCTGATGGCTTTCGGCTGTTGGCACATTGGTGTCTTTGTTCCCATGTAACAACAGGATAGAGCTTTTGACTTTACTGGCATTAAAGAGCGGGCTTTGATCAGTATAAAACAGGGGATCATTCCAGGGGAATTTTCCGGCAGTTGCGGCGCTGCTGTATAAATATCCCCAATAACCTTCACCCCAGTAACTGCTTAGGTTGCTTATACCTGCATGTGCTATGGCTGTCCTGAAGATATCGGTGCGGGTTTGAAGCAACATAGTCATGAACCCTCCATAACTGGCTCCAATACACCCTACACGGGTACTGTCGGCAGCAGGATGAGTACGCAGGAACTTTTTCGTCCCTTCTATGATTTGATCCGCAGTTGTAATGCCCCAGTTGTTAACATGACGGGATGCAAATTCTGCTCCATATCCTGTGCATCCGTCTGGATTGAGCGTGTAGACTATATATCCCATGGCAGCAAACAGGTTTTTAGGGTATCTTCCCTCAAACGACCGGTTAATAGGACTTGTTCCTGCATAGTAATATACAATGACGGGGTACTTCTGATCAGGTTTGAAATCGGGAGGATAAAAGACCATGCCATCAATTGAATCTCCCTTTCCGGTGGTAAAGACGAAATCTTCTACCTTTCCGAAAACGACATTCCGGAAGAAGCTTTCAGATGGATTAGCCGCCAGGGAAGGGAGGTTTTCAGATAAAGTGGTTGTCCAGGCGACTGAAGGGGCGCTAACCGAAGTACCATAAGCGGTAATCCTTCCTGTGAGAGGCGATACAGCCATTCCTGATGTAACATCAGCCATTCCGGCAATCTTTCTGAAGGAAGAGCCTTTCAGATCGGTGGTGAAGATATCCCCCCTGGTCTGGTTTTCGGTAAGAAGAACAATTTGTTGACCATTGGATGCCCAAACTGCTTCATTCACTTTTGGTTTGAAGTTACGCGTCAGCGGAGTTACCTTACCGGATGATAAATCATACAGGAAAGCTTGTGTATCATATTCATTCGGTATAGTGCCCTCCGGCAATATATTGCCAACGTTGCTAAAAAGAGTCGGTGCACCTGTTACGAGTATTGTTTTATCGTCAGGGGAGAGGGTTATACCTGCTCCACCTGCAAAGTCCCATATTCTGGTCACTTCACCCGAAATAAGATCAAGACGATACAATTGCTGGCGTGAATAAGGGCGGGTTGTGAAATCAGGTTCAGAAGTTGTAAACAGGATGAAACTTCCGTCATGCGCTATTGATTGCAGATCTGTACTGAGATACCCCCATGTAAGCCGGTCGTGTAGTTTGGTTTCAAAGGTGTACCTCCCGAGTAAGGATCGGCTGCGGTACCATGGCCATCGATCGTTCGGGTTTTCAATATGCCGGGCAAAATTTTTATCTTTTGGTCCATTCTCGTTAATGCTGTAAATAAGGAATTTACCATCTGGTGACCAGGTATAGTAATCAACATCTTCAAAACCTCCGGCTATACTTTTTTTGCCGGTCAGAAGATTCTCTATCACGAACTGTTTCTCCTCACCTTTGTTTTGGAGGTAACTGATTGAATGTCCGTCGGGTGTAAAACTAATACCGCTTATTTTCTCGTTTGCATTACTCCAAACTAAATTGTGATTGCTAAAGGAATAAATTCGGGATTCTCTTTCAGTTTTCCCTTCACCTTTGTATATGGTTGCATAGTTCAGCAGGTAAAAATCACCGGAATTACTTATATCGCAACCGGTAACTGAAGTACCTCCGAGCACATGCGACAGGTCGATTGATTGCTTTGGGCTGGTAGTGAAAGCGATGTCATTTCCAGTAACTTCAATCATGAAGCCCTCCTGTTTTACTGCTTCAGCGCTTTTATTGCTCAACAGCTTTACCAGAAGAAGATGTTTGCCGCGGGTAATTTTTGCCGAAG
The DNA here is from genome assembly GCA_003250395.1 of Bacteroidota bacterium. Taxonomy (GTDB): domain Bacteria; phylum Bacteroidota; class Bacteroidia; order Bacteroidales; family TTA-H9; genus GWE2-42-24. The sequence goes on from QKGM01000033.1 coordinate 78,828, forward strand.
GTTTTGCAGTAGCAGGCTTGCCACCGGAAGGGCTTCCTGAAGCAATCTTCTCTCCGTTAAGCCATAATTCGTATGTATAACTGCTGTTGATGTCAAATTCTACGGAAGCATAGCGTGGTGAAGTTATATATACAGCACCAAGCCATAGCGTCATCATTTTGCCGTTTTCATCAGCCGGAATTAGCCTCCCTTTTACAACAGTGAGCGACTGCCATGCTTGTTTGCCTATTGGCGATTCACGTCCTTCTTCCGGTAGAGAAGTATCGGAAGGAAGCTGCAGAGAGTTCAGAAGTATATTATTGTTGAACTTCTTCCCGTTTATATCAGGCAGCGAATCGAACAGAGGCACCGAAACGCCTGCTGGTCCGGTAATAAGCCATTCAGTTGGTTTTTTATGTGCTTTTTCATCCTGGCTGATGCCTGATATCGGGTTGATAAGGATCAGTACTGTTACCAGTACTGTAACAATAGATGTTCTCATGCAAATCTGGAGTTTAATTCGGTGACAAATTGATTATAAGAAGAATAGTTCAAAAAAAAACTAATTATTGACCTGGGTTGTTGGCAGGATAAACATGAACCGGCTTCCTTCTCCCTGTCGGCTTGTAGCCCAGATGCGTCCATTATTCCGGATGATAAACTCGTGGCAGAGGATGAGACCAAGGCCGGTTCCAACTTCATTCGCTGTCCCATCGGTTTTCACCTTTTCTCCCGTTTTAAATAATTTGGCCAGATCTGAAGAGCCGATACCAATACCATGATCTTCAACAGTTACCTTCAGATAGTTCTCTGTGGCTTCTGTTGGAAGATCGGGATGCCCTGGTTTCAGTTCTTCCAGTGTTAACCTGACAGTAGATCCCGGATAAGAGAATTTGATTGCATTCGTGAGAAGGTTTCTGATAACAGTTCTCACCATATTCAGATCAGCAAATACCCAGTAATTATTACTCAGGTCGGTTTCAAATTTTATCCCTTTAGCTTGAGCCTGCGGTTCGATTACCTGTAAGCTGTTGTTGATAGGAATGCTGATATCAATTGGCTGCGGGTCAAACTGAAGGCTTCCTGTTTGCGATCTCGCCCATTCGAGTAAATTATTGAGCAATCTGAAGGCACTCTGGGCTCCGATTTCGATCTGCCCGATGTATTCTTTCTTTATGGTGTCGGTCAGTTCATCATAATCATGCGACAGAATATCTGCATAGCCAAGAATGATATTGAAGGGATTCTTAAGATCATGGGCAAGGATGCTGAAAAATTTATCCTTCGTGGCATTGAGATTCCGGAGTTGCGCTTCGCTGTCGATCAACATCCTCTGCGATTCACGTTCTTCAGAAATATCCCTGATAACTAACATCCCAAGCGTAATCTCCTGGTTGGGCTCTATTACCGGAACTGCCTGTATCTGGCATAGGCGATTGTTAATGAACATTTCTGCCATCGGGTGTTGCCCCTCGAACGACTTGTTTATCATATCCGAGATGGTTTTCTCATCTTCCATAGATTGAACAAGGATGCCAAAGTATTTACCTTCCAGGGCCATTGGCTGTATTCCCATTTCGGAAACGAGCGGCCCTTCTATCAAAATGTATTTTTTACTCCTGTCGTATAATAATACCGCAGTCTGTGGTAGTTGCCTGACCAGTTCACGATACATATTCTTCCTGCGCTGTAACTCAGTCTCTGTTTGTTTCTGTAACGTGATATCTTCTTTTACAGCTATGTATTGTGTTATCTGGTTAAGGTTATTTTTAACAGGTGTAATCAGCGCATTTTCCCAATAAAGCTCCCCGTTTTTACGGCGGTTCAGGAATTCACCTTTCCATGGTTCACCTCCTGAAATCGTACGCCATAGATTTTTGTAGAAGGTTTCATTGTGCCGCCCTGATTTCAGTATTGCGGGTTTCTGACCTATGGCCTCTTCGCTCGTGTAACCGGTAATCTGAGTGAATTTCTGGTTTACATATGTAATGATTCCTGACGCATCTGTCATTACCACTACGACTGCATTTTGCTCTACTGCTGTTCTCAGCAGGATATTCTCGTACAGGATTTTTTTAAGCCGCGTGATATCTCTGATTGCCGTAATATTCACAATCCGCCCTTTGTACTGCATCGGCCTGTTGAGTATTTCAACCTGAATGGGGTCGCCTGTACATATCAGGTTGGTTTGAAATTCTCCTTCGGCTTTCTCAGAAAACACCAGAGACATCCTGACAATGTCTTCTTCAGGGAAGCAATCAGCGATTTGTTTTGTCTCAAGTTCTGCTTCGGAAATGCCCAACAGGTTTCTGAATGCCTTGTTAGCCATCAGGATACGCCCGTTATGATGTATGATGATACCTTCGAAGGTAGAATCGGATAACTCCCTGAAACGGTGCTCACTTCTCTTTTCGTACCAATAAAGCAGGTAAATCAGTATGAGGGCGACGATTGCCGAAATTGAAATAACAATGAAAATTCGAAGCCGGTTACTCGCCTTCTCTATTGTTTTGGCAGTTTGGTATTCAAGCTGCATGGCATCGAGTGCCGACTTCACTTCCTGGGTGCGGTTTGATATGAAAGAGTTTATCAGTGTGTCGGTAGCGGCACTCAACTCGTTATTATAATATTCGAGACTGTCGCTCTTTGTATCGTTGATGAGCCATTGACATTTCAATTTAACCGACTCATAATACTCTTCAATTAATTTTGATTGTCTGCTTAAACTCAACGATATGTTCATGTATTTCTCCGCTTTTTCGTAATCATGCGTTTTATGGAGAAATTCGGCCAGATGCAGGCTCGTGTATAACATTCCCATCTGGTGTTTACATTTATTATACTGGTTAAACGCGGCTTCGAATGAACGGGTAGCTGCTTCATAACTTCCTGAACGTTCTGCCGTAACTCCAAGATTATATAAAGCGGTTCCCATGAGTACAGAATCGAAACGATCGCGCACTTTCTTGTTGTGCATCACGAAAAGTGCCTCCTGGGTAACCTCCTCTGCTTTGGTATAATCTTTCAGGCTGGCATATACCTGCCCTATGTAGATTTTTGAATGGGCAATCAAATAAGGATCGTTCATCGTTCTCCTTATTCGTAACGCTTTTTCGAACCACATGAGGGCTGAATCAGGTTGTTTCATCGACTGAAACGTAAGGCCAATGTTGTTCATAGCTAAGGCAGTACCATGAGTGTCTTTTGCCTGGACGAACATTTTAAGCTGTTTCCTGTATTCCTGCGAAGCCATTTCATAGAAACCCTGGGCGTAGAACGTGTTGGCTATGTCGCTGAGTGAATAAGCCTGTCCCTGAATACTTCCGGCTTCATGAAACAACTTGTATCCCTCCATCAGGTATTTCAACGCGATGCTATATTGTTCTATCGATTGATAGTATACCCCAATATCGTTGTTAATGTGCCCCAGCCCTTCAAGGCTTCCGTGTTTCTTCTCCCATTCCAGTATTTCAAACAGTAGGGTAGTAGGCTCACCGGTATAGGTCCTGTTCTTGAATTGCTCACGCAGTATCTTCAGCCTGGTGGAATCAGGATCATAATTATGCCTGTTTAGTTTCCCCAGCCAGGATGATGCCATACACTCTGATGGCGCGTTTATGCTCAGAAACAGACTGATGAACGCGAATAAAACATGATTTTTATACTTGGTATGCCGGTTAAATTTCATTACAGCTTAATTGACAGTAAATAAGGGTAAAAGTTAAATCAATACCCGGATTTTCAGGTTATATTTTACAGAAAGCTCTTTTAAAACCCATTTGGTGCAAGTTTGTGAAATTTTCTGCATTTTCCCATTTTTTTTCGAATTTCCTGCACTGCATGTACTTATTCAGCGATAAGATATTAAGAGAGAGAATATATTTTCTGCTAATATAAAACATAAGATTGCTTTGAATGTTGAAATGGCAGAAATAATTCACCTGAAAAGTTTAATGATATTCTGTTGTCACCTGTTGTTCTCTAACTTTCCTGTTTATCAGTTCCAGCTATTGTAACCTGTTGATTACAGCAGTATGACCTGTGAAGAATAATTGTTTCCCGGTGAAATCAGGAAGACCGGAAATGGTTTTTGAAGTTTTAAAAGAAAAGCCGGACAACAGGTCCGGCTTTTCCATATAATATTAAATATCAGGTTATACTTTCTCCACGATTTCAAGCCCTTTGGCAACAGCTTCCATGTTCATGGGGATAGATTTGTGATGTCGGGCCGGTAATGATTTTGTAAGCCCTTTTTCAACATTCTCCATTTTAACAATGGGCTTAAGCTTCAGAAAGGCACCAAGTACGATCATGTTGAAAGTCTTGGCAGAACCCATGGCAGTAGCTGCTTCAGCGGCCTGAACCCTGTAGATACTGATGTCGGTACGTGAAGGGTGCCTGGTAATACCGTTGGGGTCGTACAACAGGATACCACCTGGTTTCACTGCTTTCTCAAACTTGTCCATCGACTGTTGATTGAGTATAATGGCAGTATCGAATTGATTCAGAATAGGCGAACTGATCCGTTCGTCGCTCAGAATCACGGTAACGTTGGCTGTGCCGCCACGCATTTCAGGGCCATAGCTGGGCATCCAGGCTACTTCCTGATCTTGCATGATGCCTGAGTATGCCAGAATTTTTCCCATCGAGAGGACACCTTGTCCACCGAATCCGGCTATAATAATTTCTTCAGTCATTGTATTACGTTTTTCTGATTTTCAATTATTTTACCAATTCACCGTTCATTTTGATGTCGCCCAACTGGTAGAAGGGGAACATGTTGTTCACCATCCATTCGTTGGCTTTCACGGGTGAAAGTTTCCAGCCGGAGTTGCAGTTACTGACGATTTCGACGAAACTGACACCTTTGTCGAGTTTCTGGTTCTCGAAAGCCATGCGTATTGCTTTTTTGGCTTTACGTACTGCAGCCGGGGTATGCACTGCCTGACGGGTAACCATGTAGGTTCCGGGAAGGGTAGCTACAATTTCAGTCATCTTAAGCGGGTTCCCCATGATATGGGTATCACGGCCGTATGGGGAGGTGCTTGTCGGCATTCCCGGCAGGGTAGTGGGGGCCATCTGGCCTCCGGTCATCCCGTAAATCCCGTTGTTGATGAAGATGATAACGATGTTCTCGCCACGGTTACAGGCGTGAATTGTCTCGGCTGTTCCGATGGCCGCGAGGTCGCCGTCACCCTGGTAGGTGAAAACAAACTTGCCGGGATAAAGCCGTTTAATGGCAGTTGCCAGGGCAGGTGCACGTCCATGGGCAGCCTGTTGCATATCTATATCGAAGAAGTTGTAAGCGAGTACCGAACATCCGACAGGAGCAACACCAATGGTGTCGTTCTGGATGCCCATCTCATCAATAACTTCTGCCACAAGTCGGTGGGCTGTTCCATGACCACATCCTGGGCAATACGACAATACGTTGTCGGTAAGGACTTTCGTTTTTGAATAAACGAGGTTTTCTGGTGTCCTGATTTCGGGTTTATCAAATGTTTCTGTCATGGTTATCCTCCAATAATTTTAGTTTCAAGTGCTTTCACAACTTCATCGGGAGTGGGGACGATGCCACCATAACGGCCGAAATGTTCAACTTTTACCCGGCCGTTAACAGCCAGCCTGACATCTTCTACCATCTGTCCGGCACTCATTTCAACCGATAGAATTCCTTTAACCTGTGAAGCCAGTTTGCTGATTGCCTCAGTCGGGTATGGGAAGAGTGTAATGGGGCGCAGAAGTCCAACCTTGATCCCCTTTTTACGGGCAATCTGAACGGCTTTCTGGCAGATACGGGCACTTGAGCCATAGGCTACCAGCAGGTAGTCGGCATCTTCTGTATCGAAGGTTTCAAACCTCACTTCATTTTCCTGCATCTCTTTGTATTTGGCCTGCAGCTTCATGTTATGAATCTCCTGCTTGGCCGAATCGAGTTCGAGGGAGGTGATGATACGACGGGGGCCATTTTTCGGGCGGCCGGTTGTTGCCCAGGGGCATTCAGCAGCCACTTCTTCATCCGAGCGGCGTTTAACCTGCGGATTCAGTTCCACTTTTTCCATCATCTGTCCGATGACACCATCCGATAAGATAAGAACCGGGGTGCGGTATTTGAAAGCCAGGTCAAAACCAAGACCCGCGAAGTCTGCCATTTCCTGAACCGAAGCAGGGGCCAGTACAATAAGTCTGTAGTCGCCGTGACCACCCCCTTTGGTTGATTGAAAATAGTCGCTCTGTGAAGGCTGGATGGTACCTAAACCGGGGCCTCCGCGTACAACATTGAGGATAAGGGCCGGGAGCTCGGCTCCGGCTATGTATGAAATGCCTTCCTGTTTAAGGCTGATCCCGGGGCTCGAGGAAGAGGTTACTACCTTTTTTCCGCAGGCAGCACCACCATAAACCATGTTAATAGCTGCTACTTCGCTTTCGGCTTGCAGTACCACCATTCCGGTGCGCTCGTAAGGTTTCTGGGCCATAAGATACTCCAGTACTTCGCTCTGCGGTGTAATGGGGTACCCAAAGTAGCCGTCAACGCCTGCCCTGATGACTGCTTCGGCAAACGCCTCGTTGCCCTTCATTAATTTGAGTTCTTTCATCCCTGTAATGATTTTTTGGTTTGAATCTCGTTAAACTTTTGCACGGTAAACTGTGATGACCCCGTCAGGGCATACCACAGCACAGTTGGCGCAACCTACACAGTTGCCGTTTACCTTGATTGCATAATTATAGCCTTTGCTATTCACTTCTTTCGACATACCGATTACTTCCTGAGGGCACGCCGTGTTGCACACTTCGCATCCCTTGCATTTCTCGATGTCAATTACAATGTCTCCTGTGATTTTTGCCATAATGGTGTGATTTGTAGGTGCTCTGTAATTTTTATTTAGATGCACGAAAGTACTGATTTTAACCCAAAGCGCCTAATTTTCACCCCCCGTTTTAACTATAGTATCTTAATTTATATCTGATATAAATAAATGGCAAACGCCTATGCAGTTGATACCTCGTTACTTTAAGTCCGGATAAGCGAACCACCGTGATCCCATGTTATGGATTTGCTGATGAGCAGTGAGGATCGTAACGGCTGCACTTTAATTCAGCATCACATTTGGAGGCAAAGGCCGTACGTAAAAGCATGAAAGATATTCTAAGTGTTAACCCGTTTGGTTGTTGCAACCTAAACTTTTAAAGTATAAGTGTTTAGCCGGGTAGGTATAACTGATCCGTAACGGCAATTGATGATGTATCCTGATAATTGATATGCAACCGATTGGCTGTTGCCGGGAGGGTACCCCTTCTTTCAGGATTGACGAAGTTATTACCTGAATGGCTGCCCGGGCTGGCATGAGTTTTTGCCCCGTTTGTTTTACTCATGTAAACAACCTAAAACCAGCCTTACAAAAGATGTGCCAAAAATTACATATAGTTAAGCAATGTATATATGTATAGTACGCCATATATACAGTAAACATAGGCTTTTCATGGAAAAAACCCGAATTTGGCCTAACTTTGGTCTAACTTAAAGGCGAATAAGCTAGAAATCGGATCGCAAGTAACATGTAATCAGTTTGTTGAAAACATAGTGTTTTGTGTAAAATATCACAGAAAAAATTTGAAAAAGGATCGAAATTATCCGGTGATTATGTAATATTGGGTACAATAACACACCCATAATCTGGAAATGAATCTAAAATCTGGAATACCAAACAACGTCGTCGGGTGAAAGGACGGGTTACTGTATTTATACGCTGTTGGTAATATTTACCCGGTCTGACGGCAGATTCTCCGCCACGAGATATTTTCCTTCCCGGGATGGGGTTTCAGGATGATTTTCTATTTTTGGCAGTGCAGCGCGCCGGTAATACGAAAACTGCAGGAATGGCCTGTCAATTGTCCGGGACCTCGGGATGGCAGCCACCCGGAGCGGCCATTTAATAAACCGTTTCCGTAAAATTCCATGCATACGTTTTTGTAATTATTCGCCTCATAACCAGAATGTTAGTGCAATTGTGATGTAACTGACCTGCCGAAGCATTGGGATAGGGAGATAGGCGTAATAAACCTTTGGAAGTAAAGAGGGTATGATGGTGACGAGGAGTTGAAAAACCGAAAATGCCAGGCAATCCTTCATAATCATACAACTATCCTATTAGATCATTCCTATCTCACTTTGATTTTTTCAAACATGATAAGGATAGATCGATAAAATATCTATTTTTGGCCTGGTTGTTTACCCTGAGTTTATCGGTAAGAAGTTGTCAGATAAACAGCAGCCAAGTTGTTAATAATTTAGAGAAAATCATGCACTATTGGTTACAAAGGAGTCTCCTGATGTTCTTTCCCGGCAAATAGTTATTGATGCCTGGAGAATTCTTCCAGGCATGGCCTGCAGAGGAATGGTTGTCCGGATGCCAGAGGGTCAACGTGCGGAACGATAGAAAAAGCCTGAGCAAAGGTTTCAGATAGTTATTAATCAAGATGACACTCTTTAGTTATTTATTTACAGAAAATAGACCTGAATGTGATGAGATAAGAGCAGATAGGGGGGAATATCGGCAATATTGGGGGAATATATGTTTGAGTTATTTGTAATATAATTGACCTTATTGTGACAATGTGTCAGTTGTCAACATACAAAAGGCAAAATTGGCTTGAATTATTGGATTGGAATGATTTATGAAATGTGTACTCGTAGAAAATAAAAGCTGGGTTAAGACCGGTAGATACGTTTTATGCAAAGTACACATTAGTGTTCCACACGCAGGTTTTGGCTGACGTGTGAAGAGCAATTCCAATCTCACAAGCTCTGAGGCATATTATTACAGATTGTATGCCCAGTAGAATGAGATGAATTATCTTAAGTTCGGCTTCTGTTGATGTTGTCATAATAAACGATGTTAGCAAAGTTACAAACTTTATTCTATCAATGAGTGGCGTTGTGTATTGCGAAAGCAAGAAGCAACTTCAGGATTGTATCTACTAACAGGCAAGCCACGACCAGCTTTTATTTTTTTATTATGGAATATGATTGGTTAAAATTTAAGAAGTACCCACACATAGGTAAACCTTTAACAAAGAAAAATGATAGTGGATGGATTATTGACTATGTTACTAATCCAGAAATGATTGCTAATCATAAGTTTGTACCTTTACTTCATAGAACTCTAAATCAAAGAAAATATCGACCGGCCAAAGGTGCTCAAAAAAATAAAAGCCGCAAACGTCAACGTTCGGTAGGAGACAAAAAACAAAGACAAATTTATTTTCCATCTCATTTAGATTCAATAATATATAGCTACTATAGTAATTTACTCACACTTAAATACGAAGAATACTTAGTTGATAAACCGTATGGTTCTGTTGCAGTTGCATATAGGAAAATTCCCATTGGAAATGGGCGTAGTGGTAATAAATCGAATATTGAATTTGCATTTGAAGCATTTGAGTTTATTGAAAACAACAAGAATAAACAGTTATCAATTATTGTTGCTGATGTAACATCTTTTTTCGACAATTTAGACCATAGATTATTACATACCCAATGGAAACGCATTCTTAATACCAATGATTTACCCAAAGACCACTATGTTCTTTATAAGAATCTTGTTTCAAAAAAGTATGTTAATGAAAATGAATTATTCAAAAGGTTTCAGAATAAACTTGTAATTGAGCGCAACAAACCGAATGACACGTCTCAAAAAGAACTAAAACGAAAGCACGTTGGTAAAATATACAATATGCGACGCGAAAACGTTGTTGCTTTTTGCTATAATGATGAGTTCTTCAAGGAAGCGACTGACCTTATTAGAGTTGATAAACCATATAAAAAAGAAGTAAGAGAATCTGTTGGCAAAGAAGAAATAAAAGGCATTCCACAAGGGACTCCTATTAGTGCAACATTAGCAAATATTTATATGCTTGATTTCGATGAACACGTTAATGAAGAAGCTTCGGCACCATCAAGAAAAGCATATTATCAACGTTATAGTGATGATTTGATTATCGTTTGTGGACGAAAAGATGAGAAATATTTTTACAATCTAGTTCGAGAAGAAATAGAAGACAAGGCAAATCTTGAGATACAAGAGAAAAAAACAAATATTTACAGATATGAGTTAAATCAAGATTTAATATTTGAAGGAGGAATCTTAGAAAACAATTCAATAAATCCTAATAAGCAATTAGAATATTTAGGGTTTATGTATGATGGCTCTAAAGTGAGAGTTAAAACATCTGGTTTCTCTAAATTCTATAGAAAAATGAAACGGTCTTTTAGACGAGGGGAACATTTTGCAAGCCAAGCTCATATTCCATCTGATAGTTTATTTGAGACTCGTTTATACAAACAATTTACACATATAGGTTCCCATAGGCATTTAAAATGGCTGCCAGACCCTGAAAGTCCAACAGGTTATAGTCGTTCAACTCATTTTGATTGGGGAAATTTTATTAGCTACTTGAATAAAGCTAATAGAGTCATGAGAGATATAAATGGGGATGACACTATAAAGAAACAGTATAGAAAAGTTTGGGGAAAATTTCATCAAATAAAAAAACAAACTTACCAAGACATTGACAAGAAGAATAAATAAAATACTATGCACAATAAATAGCACTCTAAACAGTATACAAGACCCAGCGAAGAGTACAGGTCGAACTACATCCTTTAAAAGTCTATGTATTTACTGTCAATTATTGGAATATTTCAGTGGAATACCGGCTGATGTGGTTGAAAGTATTATTGAATTTGAGGTTACAATTAGGGACAAGGTCAATGTATGGTTTTTCTCTGATAAAATGGCACTGTAAGATTTGGATACAATTTTTAACATGAATCATTAAACTTAAATTTCGCTTGTTATGATAAAGAAATTTTTATTTGTAATCATTGGAGTTTCATTTCTTGGCAATATTTCATTTGCACAAAACAGATTGAATTCAAGGCTTTTTCATACAAAGCCTCCTTTGTTTTATAGTCCATCTCAGATAAAGAATCTTGACTTATCCGGCTTTGCCATTTACGTCGAAGAGCCGGTTGACCATCGTAGTGATTTTTACGGAGAGGTCGTGTACAAGAAAAAGAAAGTACAACAGTTGGATGAGTTTTTTGAGAAACCTACAATGATCGGGATACAACAAAAGATAAAATATGATCTTTCATTGCTTGGAGCTTCGGATAGCACAGATACTGTAAGAAATGAAATAATTATAACTCCGGTTGTTGAAGTATTTTATCCGGATGTCCGGGGTTTTTTTTGGGTGAAATCCTTCGCCAAAGTTCGGTTGGTCATGATTGCCAAACTTGCAAACAAAGAACTTATTAATAAAAAATATGAATACTTTTATATTACAGATGGGACTGACAAAGAATTTGAAGGTAGTGTAGTGATGACGATTGAACAATGCGGTAACGTAACAATCGGTATGGCACTTCGAAAAGTGCTGGATGAGTTTTATAATGATTTATACAATGAACTAAATGCAACCACCAATGAAGCCGGACTTTGATTGGTCGGAGCAAGCCTGCAAAGAGTTTGTCCTGAATTACAACCTCCGGATAATTAGCTGAATAATAAGCAATCAATCAGGACTATCTCTGTAATAGTCAGAATCATGTAAATAGTAAACAATTATCTGCGAGGAAGAGATTATATTCAACAACCTATCCCGTTTGCTTTGGTTTTTCCTGGCGTAAAAATCTCGCAAACGAATAACTCTATGTCATTTAACTGCCTTTATTCCCGGGCAAGGCAACAATCTTGTAAGACAAATCGTTATCTTGTATTTAGATAACTTTCAACGTAATATGCTATTTTTAAAATACGCTGCTGTTAATTTTCGGCTTATAATCGTGCCATTAGTAATCTTATTCTTTAACAGTGTCTCTTTTTCGCAAATTCAATCTGAAAATTTAATTCAGGGGACATGGGAGCTAAAACAGGTTATCTCTTCAGCGCAAAATAGAGAGATGGTTTTAAATATAAAATACTCAAAGGATTATAACAGATATTTTGGAAATATCGCCGTTAACGGGAGTATTACAACTCTTGACAGTATTACATTTAATGAAGAAAAAGGAATAGTAACATTTTCCTGTCACATCAGGAATAAGGATCTATTTTCATTGACAATAAATGGCAATAGTATTGAGGGGACAGTTTCCACTAAATCGAATGAATATGGCATAACCGGAGAAAAAAGGAGTAACGTTAATTCAACTCCTGTTATAGAGTATGGAATGTACAAACGAACAGAAATTCCGGGTAACATTGAGGACTTATATGAGGAAAACGGGAACACAAGCTCCGATATAGCTTTATTAGTTGTTCAGGGAGGCCCGTTTGATCGGATACAATACGCTGGTGAGTTGGATGAATGGAAAGATAAATTACACCTTGTTTTCGTAAAGCAGGCACAAATAATCAATCCAACAATTCTCCCTCCTGAGAATAATTTGAGTCTGACAGATGCTTACAATGAAAATTTAGTTTCAGTAGAAATTCTCCATAAAGTTATACAACACTTCAAAGACAGAAATAAAAAGGTACTTGTATGGGGTGTTTCTTATGGTGCCTGGATTATTCAGAAATATATAGCTGAATATGGCATTACTGCTGATGCCATAAGTATTGCTGCAGGGCGATTGGATATTGATGCAGAAATCTGGAAAGAAGGCAGCCTCAACCAAACCATCTATGATATAACTTACAGGAAGAATAAGAGGATTTATACAAGAATGGAAGGCAGTTATCCAAAACCTTCATCATATTTACTTGCTTCAATAACTGAGGAAAGGTACACGAAATCATTGGAATTAAAAGATTTATCCAAACTGGTGTTATACCAATACGGTAATAAAGATGGTACTGTTGGCCGATTAACCAAATCAGAAATTGATTTTCTGAGATCAAAAAATGTTGAAACAGAGGTCTGTAACAAGTGCTATCACAGGCAGATGCTCTCTAGGAAAACAATGAATTCGGCCATTTATAAAATGCTTGATTTTGTTAACGAGTAGAAGATATGTCTGATGGTAGAAAATACTCTGCGTTGTAAGTAGGATTCAGTTAAGCTTGTTCGTTAAAATACAACTACTGGATGATTTGCTGTTTAATCAGCGACTGTCACAGGTTTATCTATCGGTATATTAATAATTGCATGGTTGTATAATGATTATTTATTGTTGTATTCAGCTATGAAATTGTTTGATTTGATAGGTTAACAGCTCGCAGCTTTTTATATTTGCAGGGTTTATTCGATATTGCTAATTTATTAACACAGAATTATGAGCAAACTGGTTAAATCATTGATCATAATAAATGGTATTATGATACCATTGGTTTTAGCGATAATAATATTTCAGATGGCAAGAACATTTTTTAGCAGACTGGATGATGATGATGAAGGAATAATACTCGATGAAAGATTATCAGAAGCAAAGTCTGATAATTTTGCATTACAGGGCCTTTCGTATGACTCTCCGGTTGAGATAGGTAATTCTACAAATTATTGCCTGCCGATCTCGGTAACAACTTATGAAGAAGCAAGAAATTTGAGGGAACTTGCATCAAGAGCCGGCGACATGTGTCTATCGTATGATCATATTATGAATGTAATTTTCATGGATAAGAACTACCATGTAATTGGAAAACTGGTTGATAAAAAGGCATCGGTAAGTCAGATTGAATTGCCTGATAATGGTCGTTTTGACAGGGTGGTTGATACCTCTGTTAAAAATATTGCCTATTTAATTGGATTTGAAGATACAAATAACGATGGTAAATTAAATTCCTCTGATAATCATGATTTGTATATAACCGATTTAAACGGACAAAACCTGACAAAAGCAACTACCCGTATTGATGTTGAGTTTTTTGTTTTTGTAAATTCAGGTACTAAGATGTTAATCAGGTATAAAGAACGATCTGATTTAAAAGAGGAACACAAAAAGGTGAAATTTGGATTGTTTGATATAGCAACTTCAAAATTTGAAGAAATGACTGGATTAAATAATTCAATAAACGATATAGAAAGGCAGTTGATAAATTAATCTGATTATTGGAACCCTATATCCCATAGATTGTAAACGACTGGCCCTAAATAAATACGCCACAGGTTAATCTCAGATAATGTATACAGGCTTGAATAAAAATAATTTAATAATTAAATGGTATGGAAAAGAGTAAGTTAGGTCCCGTAGTAACTGAATTTGTTGATACAAACTATGAATTGATCAAAAGAGTGGAATTAATTTCATTTGCAGTACTCATAATAGGTTTCTTTCTATATAAGTTAGAAGTAACTGATTCAGGTGCAATTTTGAAAATTGGTATTTTGGCAACATCATTAATCCTATTTTTTCAGGCTTTTAAAACCATAGGGTTTGAAAATCCGGGTTCTGGAAATATACTTGGTTCTTTGGCTTTCATAAGATTTATGTTCAGGTTATATTATTATGGTTTAAGTGTTGCTGTAATATCGCTGTTAGCCTTTCTTTTACAATTTAAAAATGGCAATTCATTGGCTTTGATTGGTGGCATAACTTCGCTATTGGTATTGATTTTATCTTTTTTTGTCAGGATTCAGGATAAATCGAAAATATTCGATCTGAGATTTTATTTAAGAATTGTAATTTGCTTTATCTTTATGGGAATTTTTATGGCTGAGAAAGGGATCATATAGTAATTACTATACGTAACTGTTGGTATTTCTGCAGGAGTATGACCTTGCCTGAGTGATCATACTGCCATATAGTAATCTTAATGCAGGCTGACAGTACGATTCAAAACAAGTCCCGCCAATCAATGAAAGAATTTATTTGGGTTAATTATTACTATTGAAATAGGATAATCCCTTTCAAAAGCTTTATTTAACGCAATTCGAAATGAAATCAGGAAAATGGAAAAGATAATCACGCTCGACAAATCAAATATTGGAAAAGAACATATCTGTTGTGCTTTTTCAGACAAAAAATGCAAGGATGGCTACGAGTTGAAAAAAGACTGGCTGAGACAGGAATTTGATAATGGTTACATATTTCGCAGGATAGACGCGAGAGCAAAGGTCTTTATTGAATACGGACCTGCAGAAAATGGCTGGCTTCCGGTTAATGCACCAGGTTATTTGTTGATAAACTGCTTTTGGGTTTCAGGACAATACAAAGGACAAGGATATGGAAAAGAGTTGTTAAGACTGGCAGTTGAAGATGCCAGAGCTCAGGGAAAGGAGGGGCTGGTTACAGTTGTCGGGACAAAGAAGTTCCATTTCATGAGTGATACCAAATGGCTTTTAAAACAGGGATTTGAGACCTGCGAAACACTATCATCAGGATTTAGCCTGCTGGTAAAAAAGCTTAATCACGATGCTGGAAATCCTGAGTTCAGAGAATCCGTTAAAAGTGGTGAATGTTTGGATAAGAATGGATTAGTGGTTTATTATTCAAACCGATGTCCCTTCTCAGAATATCATGTAGTAACTTCATTGACTGAAACGGCTGAAAAAAGAAATTTGCCGTTAAAGGTTATCAAACTCGATACAATGGAGAAAGCGCAGACAGCACCAACACCTGCTACAATTTTCAGTTTATTCTTTAACGGGAAATTTATAACAACAGATATCAGTGTTTGCCTGGATAGCAGATTTGACAAAATAGTCGGGAAATGAAAATGCCTGATATTATAGATGCTAAGCTGTTCGCTCCCTGTGGGATTAACTGTTTGGCCTGTTATGCTCATCTTAAGGAAAAGAGGCCTTGTCCAGGTTGCCTTCATAATGACAATAACAAACCTGCGCATTGCAGGATTTGTAAAATAAATAGTTGCGCGCAAGGGAAAGAATTAACTTATTGCTATGAGTGTATTGATTTCCCGTGTAAGCTGATTAGTAATTTAGAAAAGAGTTATTTAAAACGATACAATACCAGTTTAATTGAGAACAGCAAAAAGGTGCAACGAGACGGGATAAATGATTTTCTTTCACAGGAGCATGATAAATGGATTTGTAAAATTTGTTCAGGAGTCATATCGTTGCATGATGGAAAATGTTCTGATTGCGGTGCCAGATATTAATTAATCAGAGTAATATTAAAAAAGTATTATTTATTGTCCCGGTTTGGTGATAATCGGGTTTAATTGACCGCTTTAAGTTCCACCATACAACTATTGAGAAACAACACCTGAATCCACTGCATTAGTCTGTTCAAGGCTTCTTTGAGTTGTCTGATGGTTGTTTTATTATAAATTTTCAGATATTTGAATTCAGTTAAAGTTATCGTAAAGACTTCCTTTCGCTGTAAAATGAAAGTGCATACTAATAACTATACCCTGATAAATAAGGAAATAAAAGAGATATGGTGAGAATAGAGAAAGTTAGTGAAAATAAGAAACAGTTTCTTGACTTGTTATTGCTGGCAGATGAGCAGGAAAACATGATTGATAAGTATCTGACTGAAGGAGACTTGTTTACTCTTTATGATGACGATTTGAAAAGTGTATGTGTCGTTGCAAAGGTGAACAATGATACCTGCGAACTGAAAAACATCGCAACCTACGAGAAATACCAGGGTAAAGGGTACGGAAGAACATTGATAAACTGCATCTCAGAGTTTTACAAAAATGACTACAAATCGATGCTTGTAGGGACTGGTGAAACACCAGCTATCTTATCGTTTTATGAGCATTGCGGATTTGAACAGTCATACAGGGTAAAGAACTTCTTTACTGATAATTACGACCATCCAATGTTTGATGGCGAAATACAACTCGTTGATATGATTTATCTTAAAAAGAATTTGTAGTTATTTCATGATTATAATACAATTCGTATTGAAAGGCAAACAAAGAGAACATTATCGAATTTTAATACACTATGAAAGAAATGAATCAAAGTTGTAAATTCATCAGGCAAATTTCCATTAGCTTTCTACTGTTTTCAATCACTACCGGTTTATTCGCCCAAATAACGGATTACAATAACTGGGACAATTGGGAAAACATCTGTTATTGTACGATGAACAATTCATATCACCCCAGTACTATTGTAAGTGCCGATAATAATCTTGAGCTTTTGTTAAGACTCAAAGACGGACTTACAAGGAAACAACTGGATTCTTTGAGGGTTTCATACGTTAGGAGTCAACTGTTACTTTTAGAATCATACCGGCTTATAAATAAAGAGGATGGGGTTTATAAAACCTCCATCCCGATATTGGATGTGGAGCAAACTGCGCAAATAAGAAATCAGTCGAAATCTGCTGCATGCAGGATTTATCCTTTAATAGAGAAGGAGTGTATTGATTTAGTCAAATATTTAGGCAGCCAGAACAGGTTAAATAATGCCTATTCGATATTATTCTCTTACGTTTTAGACGGAATGATCTGGGCTGAATTTGAAAGAGAAGGAGTTGTAGCAGAGTGGGATACAACAGGATACTGGAGTGGTAACTACTGGTTTTTAACACCTAAGCGGCCTGTTGATTGTGGCGGAACAAATTATTCATCAAAAATGGATACTGCATTTAATTGGAACTGGTCGGAAGCAGAGAGGGTAACAGGTGGATTATGGGATAAGAACATTGACGCACTTTTTCCTTTAGTGAAGGGAAATATAGTACCTGACAAAGAGGTAGTTGATGAATTTGCTGATTATGGTTTTTTTGATAAAGATTTACATCTGACCATTCCGGTAATCAACGAAAAAGAAAACAACGAATTATATATACTGTCAAAGAAAATCACAGACAAGTTATCTGCTGCATTTATGGCAGAATCGGAGATAGAACAACTCAAAAACTCATACAGATTTAAAGATAGCAGTGAAACAGTAGTTGTTTTTTATCATGAGGTTATGTTTGACCTGATGGATTTGCTGATCGGGAAGCAGGTTATCCAGTTACCAATCGCTTTTAAAAATCCCGACAAAGCAACCCTCAAAGATGCCGCTGATTTGTGTTTTATTGTTATTTCTAAATAAGGTAAAGCAAGGCTAATTGGCAATAAATGTTGTTTATAACCGATCGAATTACCTCTGATATAGAATGAAAGAATTACATGCATATTTAAAAAGATATAGGGAAATGGTGACTTCTTCTGGTAGTTTAGTGCGGGCAAGTTATATCGGAAATGTAATACCAGAAGAATGATACTATCGCGGTTGGCTTATTGTTAAATGGAAACCAGGATAAGTACATTATATGATAAAAGCCGTGCGATATGATGTTTATTTAACCAAGTTTACAGTAATAATAAATTTAAAAAACCATGAATAGAAACACAATTTTCATTCTGATAATTTCTCTGATAACATTTCATTTTGCTATAGGCCAAAATGAAAATGCTGAGCTAATATTTTCCAATGTTCACGGAATTATACAGGAAAAAACGACTTTCTTTGAAGTTGAGGGATATGAAATTTTTATCCAGGTTCACAATACCAAATTTAACGATAAAGGGATCAAAAAATTAAAGCGGAAATATTCTATCCCGAAAGACGATGTCGGGTTCATTGACTCAACGTTGCAGACAAACATGTACTTTGTAACAACTGATCAGCGAAATGAAGAAATTGTGCAGTCAAATGTTTACTATTTTATTCCGATTGCAGAAGGTGAGATTAAAGTTATTGGGCTTCAGACTTTATTGAGTCGGGATGAGGAATTGGAAAATTTCTTTGTTAAATCAATTATTGAAAATACGGTTCCAAATAGTGTCTATACTTCAATGATTATCGATAGCATAAAATTTGCCGGCCGATATATTTCTCTTGGGCCAGCATGTAATTGGATGGGAACCCATAACATTCAATGTCCAAATCTGGGGCAAATGAATTGGGGAGAGTTTCGGACACTGGAGAGAGCAAAAGAAATGGTTGAAAAACAACAAAAACTCAATAATGATAAATCGATTGTCAAGATTCTTGAGCAAAATGAAATTGATGTAATTTTTGAGGGAGAAGAAACAAAAGCAACCAGGGTAACTTACAAATTCAAGGTACCTCAGTTAGTTATGGGTGGCAGTAATGTTTTGATAACATATTACATCGCGGGTAAAGTAAGGAATAAATATGTCGGGTGTGTATTAAGTCATTATACCGACGATGTAAAGCATGGTGATTTACCACCTCTGCTAGGAGAAGTTATGGAGTTGAAGAAATAATTTTCTGTTGCCGGTAGTTTCTGTGAGCAATGGTAATTTTAACCTGAAAATATACTTTTAGTTCCCCTAACAGGTCGTCGTGATAAGTGAGGATTGTATTTCAGCGTCTGTCCTGATAGAATTGTTTCAGTTTTGAAGCAATAGTGGTATCATGTCTGGCTTTGTGGATATTCAGAATAAACTGCAAAATGCTGGTTTATCTTTGGTTCTTTTCTATTAACAGTGGGTAACTCATCTGCAAAATGGGTTAATTTTGGAGTAATCCAGCTTAGCGGTAAGCAGATAAACAATGGATATGGCAGTATAGTCAAGTTTATATCCCCTGGCTTTTGCTTTAGCCGCTTGAA
>QKGM01000008.1 GCA_003250395.1 Bacteroidota bacterium
TGTGTAACTCTGTGTAATAAGGCTTTGACATTGACTTTAACTTTAACCTTAACCTTGACTTTGATTTAAACATTGGCATTGCTTTGCTGGCGCGTGATGTTTGCATCGCTATAGTTACACGGAGTACCACGGAGAGCCACAGAGAACCACAGAGTAAAGAATGAACTTTGAAATCAGATATGGATCTAAGGTCTCTATCCAAAGCCAACCCCAAAGTCAACGCTATTAACATTGACTTGCCGGCCCGGAATATTGACGATGTGATTGTTTCACGGAGAACCAAGTAGAACCAAGGAGTGGAAAAATTTCTTCTCTGTGTAACTCTGTGTCTTCTCTGTGTAGCTCTGTGTAATAAGGCTTTGACATTGACATTGACATTGACTTTAACATTGACTTGCCGGCCCGGAATATTGACGATATGATTGTTTCACGGAGAACCAATGAGGTTAATATTTATATCTTTTAATTCCATTTTTAAGTATTGTCACATTAAAATTTATAAGTAGCCCTGTTTTCTTTGAGGCAAACTTCATATAAGTCAATATCTACGCTTCGTGAACCGGATTAAAACCATCAACTGTTTTTAATTCAATTACCACCGCATCTTCGACCAGAATATCAATCCGGTATCCACAATCTAATTTGATATCTCTATAGACCACTGGAACCGCTACTTGTCTTTCTGTTTTTAATCCTTTGTCCCTCAGTTCGAAAACCAGGCACTCTTCATACGCTGATTCCAAAAGCCCAGGACCAAGGTTTTTATGTACCTCTATTGCACAACCAATTATTATTTCTGTGATTTGGTTTGTTTCCATATCATTTTATTTATTACCCATAATTCATATTTAATTTTGAGGAACTAATTTGTTTACTATCAATTTTTTCAAATAATCCGGATTCAGGTTGTCTGAATACTCATCCATACCGTTATCCGTCGCGTAGACCTTACCTTCCCTGGGTAAACCCTTGCCCCGATATTCCCAGGCAAAATTGCCGGCAGGTCGTATACGGATGCTGTGCTTTGTAGAATACCTCCGTGGAGGAAGTGGTACTTTGAAATTAAAACCCCCGTTCAGAACCCCGCCCGACCGAATCCCATAAAATCCTATGGAGATTTCCCCTAATTGCCTGTACACATCGAACCGCCATCCTTTGTCTTTATCCAGAAACCTGCCGTAACCTGCCCTGAATGTCAGATCGTATCTGGCCCAACGATAGCTTGCATCGGCAAACCATGTCAGGAGGCTTGCTTCTGTATAAGTCCATCGTCCATCCATAACACTGGCTTCTCCTGTACACCCGATTCGGAATCCTGCCGATACCTTACCATTATTGGTAAACTTTCTTGTTTCCAGATCAATTCCATAACGATTGCGGGTAAAATAACCTGCTGTTGCCGATGTGAAGATGTTAAATGGCAATCGTAAGGTCTGGGTGAGGGTCAATAATCCCGGCCTGATATAGTCACCTGCTTTTTCCAGATCATTTTGTAAAGGGATGATGACCTGCGCGGTCAGATTCATCCCGTGCCAGAGTGATACATTCAAAGCTGGTGCAATATTTACCTGTGATTCGAGAGGATCGGAAAAGTTACCAAACTGAGCATGAAATTGTGGATGAACAACTATATCAAATTTATTAAATGACGGGTTCTTCAACGTTGTCCTTAAGTATTGATGCTGATAATAGCTCACTTTTACTGCCGTTGAGAATTCATCCCTGTTTATTTCTCCGTTGATATACTGAAGGTAAGCTGATTTGCTGATCACACAGGTAATAACAGGAATCCCTTTTTTATGGCCAATAAGACATAGAATGGTGCTGTCGGATAGTTGCCTCATGGTTTGATCTGTGATTTCAGCCATCGCGACAGCTTCCCAACGATAGACCCTGTTTTCGTAGCCGAGATACAGTGTGTCGTTTGCAAAACCAGCCGAAACATTTTCATAACCCAGATTTGTAAGCTTATTTCTTATGTCGGTAATATTGGGTATCGTATCGGCAATACAGATGGTCGATAAAACGGTGGACAGGGTAATAGCTATTATCAGATTGATTCTCATATGTATTTGTATATCAGTGATCTTTAAATAGCCGTGATGTATATATATGCCTTTATCAATGGGTTTTACATTAGGAGTTTTGTTACCGGTCTTTTCGATTGCCCGAAGGATTTGATTAAGAGCTCAATGTTGGTGACTACCATTATAGGTTCTGGTTGCTAATAGAATGAATGTCATCTTGCTGGTAACCATGGTTCTGAAGAGCTGTGAGAAGTTGCTTTATACTTAATCGGGAGTTTGTATTCTCTTAAGTAAATACCTCCTTTTTTTGATCGTATTTTAGATTAATCAATATGGTTGATATCTACACGTGCTCTTAATTGCAATACATGGAATTATGAATCGGTTTGCGAAGATGTAATAAAGTTTTTCCCATGCGCTGAGTCAATCTTAAGAATTGTCAGATATTGGAATCAAGGATGGTAGAATAAGGCTGATCTCTCCTGAAGTCAGGATTGTATCTCCATGTAGAAGTATGACATCAATAAAGAATTATCTGTCCGTTGCAGTATGGATGCTTCAGTTTAAATTGTCTGATTTGCAACATTTAAAATAAGAAGCTATCACCTATAGAATTCTCACATAATTAGAAGTGGCTCTAAAGATAGGTCAATTCCGGCTGAAAGTCAAGTGTTGTCTTTTGGAATTCAGTAATATAGTTACATATTATATATGTAGATGGGTTTGTTGTGTTGAGTTTTATAGCAGATGATGCGGTTATAACTACGAAGAACCAAGAAGTATATAAATTCTCTCTTTGCACAACTCAAGGTAAAAAAGCTTTGACATTAACAATGACTTTGGCGTTGGCGATGGCATTGGCTTTACATTGACTTTAACAATGACTTTGGCGTTGGCATTGGTATTGGCTTGCTGGCGCGTGATTTTAGCCGCATGATAATTTTACAGATTACCACATAGTTAAGAGTAATTTTGCTTGTAATCATATCTTGATCTATTGTTGCTATCAGAAGCCAAAGCTAAAGCTAATGCTATAGTTAAGGTCAAAGTCAAAGTCCCCCCATATTTATTAACCTTGACATTAACAATGACTTTGGCGTTGGCATTGGCATTGGCTGGCTGGCGCGTGATTTTAGCCGCATGATAATTTTACAGATTACCACATAGTTAAGAGTATTTTTGCTTGTAATCATATCTTGATCTGTTGTTGCTATCAGAAGCCAAAGCCAAAGCTAATGCTATAGTTAAGGTCAAAGTCAAAGTCCCCCCATATTTATTAACCTTAACATTAACATTGACTTTGGCGTTGGCATTGGCATTGGCTGGCGCAAGATGTTGGCAGCGCGATAGTTTCATAGAGAACAACAGAAAACCATAGAGTTAAGAAAATATGCTTTGTGTGTTACAAATGAGTCGGTTGCGTGAGCTTTTCCCTGGGGCCTCTATAGCCAAAGCTAAAGCTAATGCTATAGTTAAGGTCAAAGTCAAAGTCCCCCCATATTTATTAACCTTGACATTAACAATGACTTTGGCGTTGGCATTGGCTTTGGCTCTATATTGACTTTAACTTTAACAATGACTTTGGCGTTGGCATTGGCATTGGCTGGCTGGCGCGTGATTTTAGCCGCATGATAATTTTACAGATTACCACATAGTTAAGAGTAATTTTGCTTGTAATCATATCTTGATCTATTGTAGCTATCAGAAGCCAAGGCCAAAGCCAAAGCTAATGCCATAGTCAAGGTCATAGTCAAGGTCAAAGTCAAAGTCAAAGTCAACCTCAAAGCCACCGCCACCGCCATCTGCTCTCTTCCCCTCTATAAAAACCACAACCTCGTTCTGCCGATTTCCTCATCCAGTGCTAACCGGCCGAGGAACGGAAAAACTGATAATAACAGGTCGGGCAGCTCAACCGATACCGGTAACCGTACCTGGTTCCTCATACGAAAGTTTATCAGGCAAAATTTGTAAACCTGTTGTATTACCTCCCCGACTACTTTATTATCGAGATAACCTATACGGTTTGAGATGAGTTTTATCTTCAACTGAAGAGATGAAGATGTTTGATAACCATGGTTTCCCGGATCGTTGCCATTAACAAACAGCAGGTAGGTGTTGGGTTTGATTTTTATATACGTACCGTCGGGTGGCAGGTACTGAGCATGGGCAGGGTTATGTATCCGGATCTTTTTCCCGCGGGGATGGCTGATGCCAACCAGCACAACCGGCAAATCATGTTCAACATCACCCAGGAAATCATCCAGCAGGTCGGAAATACGCCCTTTGATCTTCTTATGGTAATGGATCACCACCCTGCTTAAACGCGGGTACTCCTTCCTGTAATCGGTAATTGCTTCAAGAAGCGAGGCACGTAACAGCCAGTCGGGAGGATCGGGCCAAACATCAAACGACCGGCATACACCTGTCGTTTCAAATACAAAGACCGATGCTGCATCAGTGGAGGCAGTTTGTGATAACCCTGTTTTGCTTGCTGACGGATTTGATGAAGTTGTGCCGGATGCCATTCCTACGACTATTTCCTTGTTTGCTGCAACAGGCAGGTGCCATGGAATTCCACCCAGTTTAACAACAAGGGCAATAGCCATATCTGTGAGAACCTCTTCGGTGCGGGTGCTGTTTAATGATGCAATCTCGATGGTGTGCAAGGTAACACCTCTTGTCAGGAGCTGTCCTGCCAGTTCGTAACGGAACGAAAATACCCCGTCTTTCCCGTTTGGCGATACTTGAGGTGCCAGGTACACTGCAAAGTAGGTCTGAGCGGGATCGGGTACCATTGGCTGAACCTCCCAGGCTGGTATTTCTTCCTGAGGTAACAGGTCGCTAAGAACGAGGTTGAGCGTCTGGTCCCATACCATTGGAAGCCGGGTCAGCCTGGTGATTTGCTTTTGTCCTTCGGCGCAACAACACATCTTGATGAACTTTTCGGCCATTGCCTTATCTGACTGGTGACAGATCACGAAGATACGAACATGACGGCAGGGCGGGAGAGAGGCAGGGCCGTATGACATTAGCCCGTGGAGGATATCAGTATCGGGATGGTTCTGTCCGAACCACAGCGTTCGGTCATGGTTTTTAAGGATAAATTGCCGCGATCCCGGTACAGGCAGCCAGTGTCCGGTGTGTGGAATTATATTTCTGAAAGCCTGAGTGTTGAGGTATTTGCTGAAGAAATCATCAAGATGCCGGCCGACCCCGGCAGATGAAGAATCCTCCGGGTTTTCGTTTGGACTGATTCCCATTACTTCTCCCAGTCCCGGGTTATAAACCGGGAACACCTTCCTGAGACTATAGCGCACTTCTTCCGGTAACTCATCGTAACGGAGGACTTCATAGTTGTAGACTACCCACGTGAGACATCGCGGATCGAGTCTCCGCTCGTACACTAATCTCTCAACACTAATGCCTGCCAGCCACGTCCGCCCTTTGAAAATCACCCTGAGACGGGGTTTCCCATGTTCATAGTCAGTTGCAACCTGTAACCTGAATCTGAGAAAACTGTGCAGATCAGGGGCACCCGGTGTCTTGCCCGCTGCAACCCAATATTCGTTACCGTGGTTCATGTCGGTTTTGTAAAACCTGACCAAAGGGGCAAGGTGTTCATGGATTTTATTGTGGTACCAGCACCGCATCAGTACAGGATAATGGACAGGTTCAAATTCAACCGGGAAGCCATCCTCCTGTGTACCGGAAAAATCAACCCAAATGAAAGGCGTCGCCCCGGAGAGGTTGGGAAATGCTTTCAGAATACTATGGGGCAGAAAGGAATAGTTTAATTGAACACCATTTTTGATTTTTTCCCCAAAGAGGTTTACTTTGATCAGGTGTTGCAAGTGGGCGAACGGTAGTTGGTTGCTGAAGAGAGGAGGGAGTGGTGTTGGCATTGAGTTCGGTATTGGTAATCGGAATTAATTCTCAGGCTTTTTAAATCTGTTTATTACCTCAATCACCTCCTCTTTATTATACTCAAATCTTCGGCCTGTCTGGCGGCATTTCACCAGTAAACCGCTTGTTCGCCAATAGGTGAGTGTTGTACGGGCAATACCATAACGTTTAAGAATTTCTCCCGGGCGCAGGTATTGGGTGGTTGTTTCAGTTGAATTACTGCTCCTGCCAAGTTCAATAATCCCGTCCTTCAGTCTGGCCAGATCAAGTTTAACCTCATTGGCAATAGTCAGAAAATCTTCTGTCGAACAGATTTTGTTTTTCTCTCTAGACCGGCTTTCAGCAGCAGTGACCAGGGTTAGCAAACCGGCGAGTGCTTCGCGGGTATTTTCGACTCCTGCCGGCCAGTAATCCGGCATGTAGAGTCGTTTTAATGCCTCGTCTGCTGCATCTTTCATTTCGGTGGATTTTTGTTCTTTCGGCAGGGAGAGTGAGATTAACAGCAAAGCGAATGTGACGAACATATCGAAGTAAGTGAGGGTGGTCAGATATTCGTGATGTTGTATGGCTATGTGAACCAGGTCGTGATGGTATTGGATCAGCCGGCGGGTTAACCTGTGGGTGTAGAGCAGGTAGAGTTCCCCTAAATAAATGTCTTTACGCGCCGATTCGAGGTGTGCCATCATTCGTTCAATGGTAAAGCCCATGATGAGAAAGGGGAGCCGTTCCGATTCCTTCTTTGGGGCACAGCAGAGAATCAGGTCGCGAAGCTTCCCTGATACTTTTTTTGAAGGAGGTGCCAGCGAAAATGCATGCCACTCGGCTAATAGTTTCGGTACAGCAGGAATTGATAAGGCCGCCATTCCCCGTGGAAGGTCGTGAAAAAAGATCTCCCCGGTAAGCGAAAAGTCGGACGGGAGTTGCCGGATGATGGTAAGCGGCCTGTATTCCGGTTTGAAAACATCCGTCCATGGTGCAAGAGAACCGTAAAAGAGGTGTTGCAGGGTAATCATACTTCTATGATTTTAATAACCGACACTGAGAATCAATACAAAAATCGTGCTAACCTGAATTCTCGCTCTGGTGAAAGTTGATCTTAATACCGGTTTTGTAGCAGCAGATGAAGGGCGGTGCAGGGATTTATTCACAATTGTGAACCTGAGCCGACAAGCCACCTGAATTTCTGGTTTAACCTCGTTACAGGATGCAGGGAACTCCCTTTGGATATCGATCCCCACAACAGTCACGCTGGCTGGTTCACCTTTAACATCCCCGGGGATGTTTTTTTTAATTTTACCCATTGCTTTAAATTTTTGAGGTGAATAACTCAGTGAATTTCTGTGACCGGCTTTCGGGTATTCACCGGCCCAGGATCTCCTCTGGCAAATTCCTGGCAAATGGGGAAAAATTGTTCGAACTGTTCAAAGATTAGTTCAATTTTCTTTAAAAATTTACATACGGCAAAATGACCTGTATAATTGAATGTGTGGTATAAATATCAGTATGTAAGTAATTTATCACCCGGAATGAAAGATAAATGCACTCTGTGGCCTGAGATGGATTTTATCCTTTTGTTCGAACTTCGTTCAATGAATCCGAAAGAATCTCCTTTTTTGAAAGATTTCGTTCGAAATTCGTTCATTGGAGAAATAGTAACAAGAAGTCACGTTTAGAACAGGCTGATAATCAAGTGAAAGATAGACCAAAGATAGACCAAAGTTTTATCTGAGAGGGAGCGGAGCCTTTTGGCGGGTATCTTTTGGGCGGGTTTTCAGTAAGTTAGGGGAAGCATTGGCGATGGCTTTACGTTGACTTTAACATTGGCATTAACTTTAATATTGGCTTTGGCATTGGCATTGGCTATGGCTTTACTTTGACTTTAACATTAACATTAACATTAACATTGGCATTGGCTTTGGCATTGGCTTGCTGGCGCGTGATTTTAGCCGCTTGATAATTTTAAAGATAACCATATTGTTAAAAGTAATTTTGCTTGTAATCAGATATTTACCCATTAGTGGTTATCTGGAGCTAAAGCCAACGCCAAAGCCAAAGTTCCCCCATATTTATTAACTTTGACATTAACCTTGACCGCTGGCGCAAGATGTTGTCAGCACGATTATTTAACAGAGAGCCACAGAGTTAAGAAAGAATCCTCAGTGTAATACGGATGAGTCGGTTGCGTTGGCTTTTCCCGGGGGTCTCTTTAGCCAAAGCTAAAGCCAACGCCAATGTAGTAATTAACCTTGGCATTAGCTATGGCATTGGCTTGCTGACGCAAGATGTTGTCAGCGCGGTTATTTAACAGATAGCCATAGAGTTAAGAAAAAATCCTCAGTGAAACACGGCTGAGTCGGTTGCGTTGACTTTTCCCGGGAGCCTTTTAAAGCCAAAGCTAAAGCCAACGCCAATGTAGTAATTAACCTTGGCATTAGCTATGGCATTGGCTTGCTGACGCAAGATGTTGTCAGCGTGGTTATTTAACAGATAGCCATAGAGTTAAGAAAAAATCCTCAGTGAAACACGGCTGAGTCGGTTGCGTTGACTTTTCCCGGGGGTCTCTTTAGCCAAAGCTAAAGCCAACGCCAATGTAGTAATTAACCTTGGCATTAGCTATGGCATTGGCTTGCTGTCGCGTGATTTTAGCCATATGATAGTTTCAACGAGAACCATGGAGATCCACAGAGAACCACAGAGTTAAGAAAGAATCCTCAGTGTAATACGGATGAGTCGGTTGCGTTGGCTTTTCCCGGGTGCCTTTTAAAGCCAAAGCTAATGCCAACGCCAATGTAGTAATTAACCTTGGCATTGGCTAACAATATTAACTTTTACTTCTCACGGTAATCCGGCGAGGTTGGCTTTAGAAACTCTGTTAACTTTGCATTGCTAAATTTAGAACAATGAAATCATACAGTAACATTGTCGATTTTGTCAGGGAAACCTATAATTTGCCTGAAGCATTCATTCCATTGCATGATCCCCGGTTCATCGGCAATGAACGTAAGTATCTGAACGAGTGTATTGATACAAATTTTGTGAGTAGTGTTGGTGAGTTTGTCAGCCGGTTCGAAAAGTTGTGTGCCGATTATACGGGATCGCGGTATGCCGTAGCCGCGATGAATGGCACCGCTGCCCTGCACATGGCGCTTCACATCAATGGTGTAACAAGGGGTGATGAGGTTATTACCCAGTCGCTCACTTTTATTGCTACTGCCAATGCTATCAGCTACACGGGAGCACATCCGGTATTTCTGGATGTTGACCGTGACACCATGGGGTTATCGCCGCAGGCTGTTGAAGCCTGGCTTGTTGAGAACGCTGAGATGAGAGCAACTGAAGGGAACACGCCTTCGGGCAGCGGTTCAAGATATTCGGCTTATAATAAATATACCAACAGGCGTATAGCTGCCTGTGTGCCCATGCACTCTTTCGGGCATCCTGTCCGCATTGAAGAGTTGATGCTGGTTCTCGACCAGTATAACATACCATTGATTGAGGATGCCGCCGAGAGTCTGGGCAGCTTCATCGGCGAACGCCATACCGGAACTTTCGGAAGGTGCGGTATTCTCAGTTTTAATGGTAATAAGGTGATTACCACTGGTGGCGGAGGGATGATACTCACCAATGATGAATCACTGGCAAAAATGGCCAAACACCTGACTACTCAGGCAAAGGTTCCTCACAGGTGGGAATTCCGGCATGATTTCGTCGGGTATAATTATCGCCTCACCAATCTTGCTGCTGCTCTCGGATGTGCACAGATAGAAAGTCTGGATCATATACTTCGACTGAAAAGAGATCTTGCTAATAAATACAGGGACTGGTTTAACGATGCCCCCTGGCAGTTTTTTGCCGAACGTGAAGGAACACGTGCCAATTACTGGCTCAATGTTATCCTTGCCAACAATCGGGAAGAGCGTGACGAAATCCTCCAATACACCAATGATCATGGTGTCATGACGCGACCTGTATGGGAACTGATGACCGACCTGCCCATGTTTGAACAGTGCCAGCATGATGACCTGATAAATTCTAGATGGTTTGCCGACAGGGTGGTTAACCTGCCCAGCAGCGCGGTGATAGAAGGATATGGAAAAATGATGTAAACATGTTTTATAATGGTTTTTAACCTTAACTATAACTTTGACCTTGACCTACAGACTTATGATGTTATATTATGAGGAATTTCAGAGATTACGATATTTGGAAAGAAGCAATTAATACTGCTAGAACTGTATATTTAATAACCAGGTTATTCCCTTCTCATGAGAGGTTTGGTCTGGCAGGTCAGATGCAACGGGCAAGTGTTTCAATTGGTTCTAATATAGCAGAAGGAGCATCGAGAAGCTCCCCGAAGGAATTTATTCGGTTTCTGGAAATGAGTGTTGGTTCCGCATTTGAACTGGAAACCCAAATGATGATTGCCTTTGAAATAGGTTATGTAGCTGATGAAGAGAAAGAAGAGTTTATTGAGCCACTTCATAGACTTCAGAAACAGATTCATGGACTAATTGAATCTATAGCCCATAGCAAACCATGATTTGATATTCCCTATTCATGTCAAAGTCAAAGTTAAGGTCAAAGTCAAAGTTAAAGTCAAGTCAACTCCAACGTCAAAATCTTATGCTAAACATTAATAAATTTATCTCCGATTCAATTACAAACAGAAAAGACAGCTTCTTTTCGGCAGATTTAGAGAAATTTCATGAAGAGTTATCAGGCAGCATCAGGAATAAATCTGTTTTGGTGATCGGGGGGGCTGGGACGATCGGATCGTCGTATATCCGGTCGGTTTTGAAATACAGGCCATCGAAACTCTATGTTGTTGATATTTCAGAAAACAGCCTGACAGAGCTGACGCGTGATTTGCGCAGCACGTCGGGCGGGTATGTTCCCGATGATTACAAAACTTATCCTGTCAATTACAACGATGATGTTTTTTACAGGATGCTGGGCAAGGAGGGGCCTTTCGACATTGTAGCGAATTTCTCGGCACACAAGCATGTTCGTAGCGAGAAAGACCATTACAGCATTACAGCTTTGCTTGAGAACAATGTGATACGGGCCGAGAAACTAATGAGGGTACTGGCCAAGAATCCACCTGAGCATTTTTTTTGTGTCTCAACCGATAAGGCGGCAAATCCTGTTAATATAATGGGAGCCAGTAAGAAAATGATGGAGGAGATGATCATGGCTTATGCCGGCAGTTTCCCGGTTACCACTGCCCGTTTTGCAAACGTGGCTTTCAGCAATGGCAGCCTGCTCGATGGTTTTATCCAGCGGATGATGAAAAGGCAACCATTTTCAGTTCCCACCGATGTGAAACGGTACTTTGTATCACCCGATGAGTCGGGGCAGATTTGTATGATGGCCTGCATGCTCGGACAGACAGGCGAGATCTTCTTCCCGAAACTTGAAGAGCATCAGTTAACTTCATTCAAAGATATTACAGAAGCTTTCGTGAAGTCGATAGGCATGGAAGTGTTACCATTCGATTCGGAACAGGCCGCCCGGGAATATGCCGCCAAGATGCCTGAGGACACGAAATTCTGGCCGGTTTTTTATTTTACTTCCGACACATCGGGTGAGAAATCGTTTGAAGAGTTTTTCACAGAAGGTGAAGCCCTTGACCTTGATACTTTTCACTCGCTGGGTGTAATCAGGAATGCTCCCCGTCGTTCGACAGCAGATGTACACCGGATGATCAGTGACCTGGAAAACGTTCTGTTACTTCCTGAAGTTAAGAAAGCCGACATAGTCAAGGTAATGCAGAAATTTCTCCCGAATTTTCATCATATAGAAACCGGGAAAAGCCTCGATCAAAAGATGTGAGTCGGTATGTTTGTTTTGCAGGCTGTACTATTTATCTGTGTGATAACAAGGTTAACTGTGAATTTGTAAAATATTGACTTCTTTCTATCAATCTTCTTACGGACAGCTCTTCTTTACTGAAGCTATGGGAAACAGGGTTCTCAGGATCAAGGCTACTGATGGATGTAGTTCAATCCTGGTACAACTTAGTGGAGGCAGGGGGGTATCACGTTTTTTGACCACCAAGGCAGTGATCTGGCATGGCCCGGCAGGAAAGCCTTCACCGGCTGTCTTTGATGAGATGCTTGTCGGGTTACATAAGGCTTTACCCTGGTACACCCTGTTTGTCCAATTTCGAATGGCTGAAGAGATACCTGAACTGGAGGTGCCTTTCCGTTCTCATGGCTATCGCAGGGCTGACAGATTAAATCTCCTTATGTCGGTTAGTGATACCCGGATAGCCTGGGACCAGATGAGCCCCAGCAGGCGGAGGGAGGTCAGGCGTTCTCAACAGGGAGGAATGACCACGTCAAACCGTCCTACAGAAGATCAGGTATACGCGTTCTATGATTTGTTGAAAAAAAGATACCGGCAGGGAATTCATAAACCATTGCCCGGGCTTTCTTTTTTCAAATCGTTCAACGCGATGACAACCCAGGGTATCCTGCCAGGTTGTTTTATTGTTTGCTTGTGGAAGGGAAGGGTGGTTGGAGGAATTGTATGTCCGATGACGCCCGGAGATACTTTGTATGAACTGTATGTAACAGGTCTTGATCAGGAACTGAGTAAGAATCATGTATACCCCTCCGTTATGGCTACCTGGGCTGCAATTGCTGAGGCTGGAAAAATGGGGTGTCATACATTTGATTTTATGGGAATGGGAGTCCCGGGGAAGCCATATGGTGTGAGAGATTTCAAGGCCCGTTTTGGAGGCCGGTGGATTAATCCCGGACGCTGGAATAAAATATATAACCCTTTCCTCTACCATTTTACGGAACTGTTGTATAATCTGTATTTTTGGATTATGACACCATTGAGGTAATTTTTTGTCTTTTTGTGGAATTTAGGTTTTTTATAGTTATCTGTACCAGATTATGTGTTTGAATTAGAAGTATTTTTATAACCAGAACCCGATGTCATGCTGATATCTTTTTATCGTTACTAATATAATAGTACATGCTCTGTTTTGTAAAATAATTGTTTATCAAATTAAATTATTATAAAAGGCAATACCATAATGATGAAAAGAGCACTCCTGGATAATTGTTTTTCTTGTGTAAGTCCCTAAGCATATGCAACAGATTTGAGCTGATTTGTATAGGATGAAAAATTCAGGGACCGGTAACTATTCTGAATATGAGCCATTGTTTTTGGTATCTTTGCCTTGCTTTAGGAAGAATGAGAAATATGTAACTTTAAAATGCGAAATAGCAAAACAAGATTTAATAATGGGATTAAAGTAGGGGTAGACCTGGTGCTGCTTGTGGCTTCATTTTACCTGTTTGTTTACTTGAAAGCTGGACATCGTGAGACTCTTTTAGAGGCGTATCATGGTAATTTCTGGATTTTTACTGCTATCTGGGTGGTTGTAAGTATTTATTTCGATAAATATAATTTTAAAGATAAGCCTGGGATGAAGGCCTATCTTAAACCGGTTCTTGTCAGCAATTTTCTCATTGTCGGGCTAATTAGCATAGTTTTAGTATTGGTAGAGAAAATGGATATTTCAAGGTATCTTTTTTTCGGGACAACGGGTCTTGTAACCATACTTGAATTGATGCTTGCATTTCTGAGGGGTATAATATCAAAAACTTCGGCAGGCGGGTATTCGGTTGAATCGGATGATCTTCTTATTGATCCGGGAGTTTCGGGCTCCGATGTGATTAGGCCAGCACCGGATGTTTCAACGTCTGATTGTTTACCTGAGGATGTGATTTTTCAGGCTATTCTGGAGGAATCAGGAGAAAAAGTGTTGAAGTATTTGTGCGGGAACCTGAAGATTGCTGATCCTGCGACTACTGTGCTGGCTACCACAACACGATTTAATCTGGTCAATATTCCTCAGAATCGTTATTCTACAATCATTAATCTCAGGAAAATCAATAATATTCAGAGGATCAATAAGTTTTTCGAGACCATCAACACAAAGTTACCCGTTGGTGGTTTTTTCGCAGGTTGTGCAGAAACATATGTGATGCGAAAGACAAGAATTTTGAGAAGGTATCCACCAGGATTAAACTATATAATTTACACTTTGGATTTTATTATTAACCGGATATGTCCTAAGCTGTATGTAACAAAGAATATCTATTTTATAATTACACGTGGCAGCAATAGATTGATTTCGAGAGCTGAAACTTTAGGGCGGTTGTATTCGTGTGGTTTTACGGTTGTAAAGACAGACTTTATCAACGGGTTATTCTATTTTATAGTCAAAAAGGTGTCAGATCCTGCATACGATTTTCATCCAACCTATGGGCCACTCATCCGTTTGAAGCGTATCGGGAAGGGCGGAAAGATTATCGGTGTATACAAGATGAGAACCATGCACGCCTATTCAGAATACCTGCAAAAGTATGTCTTTGAGCAAAATAGCTTGCAGGAAGGTGGTAAGTTTGCTGATGATTTCAGGGTAACCACGCTGGGGAAGATTATGCGAAAGTTCTGGTTGGATGAACTCCCAATGATTTTTAACCTGTTGAAAGGGGATATGAAGCTGGTTGGTGTACGCCCCCTGAGTAAGCATTATTTTAGCCTCTATACACCAGAATTGCAGGAGCTTCGTGTAAAATATAAACCAGGGCTGATTCCTCCTTTCTACGTTGATATGCCAAATACGCTTGATGAAATTATGGATTCAGAAAAGCGGTATTTGGAGGCGTACGGTAGAAATCCTTTTTTGACCGACTGGAAGTATTTCTGGAAGTCTTTTTTCAATATTGTTTTTCGAAAAGCCCGAAGCCGTTAGTTTAAAGTTATGAATACAATAGACTGTAATAATGCCTGTTGTTGAAAAATCTGTTTCCTGGTAATTATCCTGATGTTCATGATACCATGTGTCCAACAATCCCGATCCAAAATCATGTATGGTAGACAATACCAAAATGATTATCAGGATTAGTTTTTATTAATAATGATGAAATCTATGAATAAATATCTGATAACAATAATTTTCGGATGTATAGTATGGCCAATAGCCGGCTGGTCGCAATACCTGCCGGAGCCAACAACGAATGAAGGAATCTATGAGTTTATCGATGAAATAGCGACGATCGGACTGATTGATCCCAATTCGGCAATTAAACCATACGGCCGAGACCAGATAGCTGCCTGGCTTACCACTGCATTGAATGAGGAACAAAGGCTTACGTCACGACAGAAGGCTGATCTGGAGTTTTATCTTAAAGAGTTTGTACCCGGATGGCAGGAAAAGCGCTACAAACTGTTTCCGGGGTATTTTAAATCTGTTTCGCTTTACCCGACATCATTGTCGGTTAGCTATTCCGATTCTCTTTTCCGGTTTAGCCTTCGCCCGATACTCAGCTATCAGTTAACACGAAACTCTGACGATAATCTGACCCGTAGCTATTGGGGTGCTGCTTTTTCTGCCACCTTTGGACGGAATTGGAGTGCATGGGCCAGCCTGCGCGATAACCATGAGAGTGAAGCTATCAGCAGACCCGGATATTTCATCAACAGGCCCGGTGTACCTCTTAAGAATAATCCAGGGGGTGGGGTTGATTTCAGCGAGATGAACGGTGGAATTGTATATTCGTGGAGTTGGGGCAGTTTCGGGTTGGTGAAAGATCACTTTACCTGGGGGAACAATCGTAACGGAAGCAATATCCTGAGCGGTAACTCCCCCAGCTTTGCGCACATCGCGTTGAAGGTAAAGCCGGTCAGGTGGTTAGAACTTAACTATATTCATGGCTGGCTGGTGAGTAATGTAGTAGATAGTACACGAAGTTTCTGGGACGACTATGTTTACCGGGTAGTCATGCGTTCAAAATATATTGCGGCTAACATGATTACCATTACCCCGTTGAGAAGGCTCGATATTTCCTTTGGTAATTCTGTGATATACAGTGATCAGGGTGTTCATCCTGCTTATCTGATTCCGTTTTTCTTTTACAAATCTGTCGACCACACGCTCAATAATACCAATTCAACCGGAGAATCCGGACAAAATGCGCAATTATTTTTTGATATAAGCAGCCGACAAATTAACCACCTTCACCTGTTTATGTCAGCCTATTTTGATGAGCTGCACATTAGCCGGATCAAAGAGGGGCTAATTCACAATTTCTTTAGTCTGAAACCCGGATTCAGGATTGACGGTTGGCCATTGAGCGGGCTTAGCCTGGAAGGGGAGTATACTCTTACCAAACCATTGACTTATCAGCATAAAATAAGCACAACAACATTTACCTCCAACGATTATAACCTTGGGCATTATCTGCGAGATAATTCAAAGGAACTTTATCTTGCTGTAAGGTACAAACCGGTAAGGGGACTCAGTCTTACTGCCTGGCTTACTGATGCTAAGCATTATAACAACTATGTGTATAACAACCGGGTTGATGCTAGTGATGACAAACCCTTTGCCGACCTTACCTGGACTCAGGTTACCTATGGGTTGAAAGCGAACTGGGAATTTGTATATAATGGATATCTATTTGCATCCATCAGCAGGTCGGAAACGAAAGGGTATGATGCAGATGGAATCACTGCCGAGCAGAACCTTAGTACATTTACTCCCATGTTTTACAGAGGTGATCATACTTTGTTCAATGCAGGATTTGCTCTGGGGTTCTGATAATGCAGATATCAGACAGTGGGAATAATTGGCTTTACATGCGGAAGGTTACCCCTTTTTAACCTGAGGTGTACAGATGGATACGACAAAACAATTTAGTTGTAAATAGAAATGTTGATAATTAAAAAGCTAAATGCGATTTATGATAAAATTCCGGTCCCTGTCCGTAATGTAATTTTGTTTTCGGTAATTACCCTTGGATTTCATTTCCTTTACAGGGTTACTGTTTCAACAACACATTCATGGGGATTCGTAATGTGGTTGAATGAAGGGTTGATGGAGAGTGTATTTGATTCATCTGCATGGTTTAACCGACACATTTTGCAACTTGAGTTTAATGTTGTCGATCCGCGTACAATGATTTTTCCCGGGGCAGGTTATGTTTCTGTTACAGCTGGTTGTAGTGGTCTTAAGCAGCTTTACCAGGTTTTGGTCTTGTTTCTGCTCTATCCCGGCCCGGTGAAGCAAAAATTCTGGTATATCCCTATGGTCATGCTTGCCATGCACCTGACCAACCTTTTCAGAATCATTAGTCTTTCGGTTATTGTTATCTGGCAGCCACAGTATTGGCATTTTTCGCACGATTGGATACTTCGTCCGTTATTTTACGCAGTTCTTTTTGCTTTTTGGGTTATCTGGGTTGAAAAGTTTCAGCTTAAGAAAAAGGCCTGATGTTGTTATCAAAATCTGTTTAAACATTTCGGAATTAAACATGGGTATTGTATGATGACTCGTTATTTAGACCAGAGAATTTTAGCCTTGATTTTATATTGTAGTATAAAGGCTTAGTTAGTCATGTATGGATTTGAATTTTGATTGAAATATTTAATAATTGAATCTCTGAATAAATGAAAATTGATCTTATTGCCGGTGCACGGCCCAATTTTATGAAGATCGCGCCGATTATAGATGCGATCAGAAAAGCACAGGTAAATGGCGCTGACATCAGCTACCGGCTTATCCATACCGGCCAGCATTATGACAGGAACATGAGCGGCAGCTTTTTTGAGGAATTGGGGATCCCTGAACCGGATGTAAACCTTGGGGCTGGTGGAGGTACACAGGCCGAGCAGACAGCCGCCATCATGATTGGATATGAGCGGCTGCTTATGCAGGAGAGGAGCGACCTTTGTCTGGTAGTTGGAGATGTGACTTCTACTATGGCTTGTGCAATCAGTGCTCAGAAGCTCCATGTAAAGGTTGCGCATGTTGAGGCAGGAATCCGTTCAGGTGACTGGACTATGCCTGAGGAGATCAACCGTATGGTAACGGACAGTATTACCAACTATTTTTTTACCACCACAACGATTGCAGATGAGAGCCTCCGCCGATCCGGAGTATCAGACGATCGCATTTTCAGGGTAGGTAATACAATGATCGACACCCTGCTGCATCACCGTTCACGGTTTATGAAGCCACCTGTATGGGATGAGATTGGTTTGAAAGAAGGAGCGTACTTTGTAATGACCCTTCACCGTCCTGCTAATGTGGATGAAGAAGAGAAATTTCGCGAATTGTTGGGAGAGATTATTTACCATGCCCGAAATCTTCCGGTGGTTTTTCCGGTTCACCCCCGTACCGCTAAAATTATTCAGACGATCCTTTCAGGAACCAACAATGGCAGAGGTGAAGCTGATCAGATGAAGGCCCGCTCTACCATAGAATCTTCTAATCTGTTTATGATTGAACCGCTTGGGTATCTGGAGTTCAATTATCTGGTTGAGAGAAGCATGGCCGTTATTACTGATTCGGGTGGAATTACAGAAGAGACAACCGTGATGGGTGTTCCCTGTATGACTTTGCGCGATAATACCGAGCGTCCCGAAACTATCACTATTGGAACAAACGAGCTTATCGGCACCAACCCGAAAGCTATTGGTCCTGCCATGCAGCTCCTTTTCAGCGGACAATGGAAGAAGGGGGCAATACCAGAGTTATGGGACGGCAATACTGCTGAACGTATCGTGGATGTATTAATAAAACTGGGAGATTTTTAGTCGCTTTATCAATCAAAAGTTGAATGCATCTGAAAAACTTTGTAGTATTGGCTCCCGGGAAACCAGTACGTCGAATATTAAAACCTGATTATTTATTGAAAAGAACAGGTCTCTGCTGCTTGAGAATAACGGAAAGGAAGTGAGCTTAAAATAAAACTGATATAGTAATGAGTAGTTTTGACCCTTCTTAATTTTTAACGATGCAGCCTACAAGGTCCCCGCTTTTCGATCAGCGAACTGTCATACAACGTCTGGTTTTCTTTATTTATGTGGTGTTGATTACACTGTTAAGTCTATTGCCCGGTAGCGATTTACCATCGGTTAAATTGTTCAGACATGCCGACAAATTGGTGCATATGTGTATGTACGCCGGGTTTACTTTTTTGTTGTTGAGGGGGTGGCCCCGTTTCTTTCGGGGAAGCGTACAATGGTTGCCGTTATTCTTAGTATTGTTCTGGGGGATGACTATGGAAATATTGCAGGATTTAGGCCATTACGGCCGCTCATTTGAGATATACGACATAGTTGCTAATGTTTCCGGTTTTTTCCCCGGATGGTTTGCCTGGCGGGTGTTGAGATGGTATAAACAGAGAAAGGGGTAATCCAGGATAGCAGGTTTGTTTTAAAATCAGATTTTCAGATTGGATGCAATTTTGGTATTAATTGTCCGGTGATTCTTGTCCTGGCAGGGAAGTGTGTTAATCTGTAACCTGTTGAAATGCAAAAACCTCCCTTATGAGGAGGCTTAGTACGTAGCCCGTAGGGGAATCGAACCCCTGTTACCAGGATGAAAACCTGACGTCCTAACCCCTAGACGAACGGGCCATTTTTTGAAGAACTACCGTGTGGTTAACGGGTGTGCAAAAGTACTTCTTTTTTTGAAAATACCAAACAGTGATTGCAAAATATTCAAAAATTCCGGATAAAAAATGGTTGAACAAAGAGCAGGATTGATTTTCAATAGTCTTGGAGAGTAACTCAGACCAGGTTTTTTCCCGATGTATATAAAATTGAATATAGCAGAACCTGGCTTTTGATTTCTGTTTTTATTGCATCATCGGTAAAATTTTTGTAACAGAATAATTTAGTGCTATCAGAAATACAGGAATAATTGGATTTATTATTATCTGGTTGTATTAATCATGCGTGACCGCAATCAATACAAAATATCTTAGAAGTAATTTTCCTAAATTTACCAGTTATCTGCCAAAGCAGAATGACAAAGAATTGTGAGAGATGTCATATGTGGTTTGGTTAATATTGCTGTCATAAACGGGCATGATACAAAAGCCTGAATTAAGTTCTGTAATATGGATATCCCCATTTTGAAAAGTGTCATTATTTTATTCGCCATTGCGGTCGTGGTGATTCTGATAAGTAAGAGGTTGCGGGTACCTGTCATTATCGGTTACCTGTTGACCGGAATGGTAGCAGGTCCTCATGGATTAGGCCTTGTGAACAATCTCCATGAAATCGACATGTTGGCGGAGATTGGTATTATTCTGCTGTTGTTTTCTATTGGCATCGAGTTTTCGCTCCAGAAGTTTATCAGAATGAAGGCAATGGTACTTGGTGGTGGAATGATTCAGGTTGTACTCACTGTATGCCTTGTATTTCTGGTAGCTGGTGTTGCCGGAAGCCGGAACAATGAAGCATGGTTTATTGGTATGTTGCTGGCACTTAGCAGTACAGCTATTGTCATCAGAGTGATTCAGGAATCGGGGGCCATTGATAGTCCCCGGGGCCGTACTTCGCTTTCTATTCTGATATTTCAGGATCTGGCAATTATTCCTATGATCCTGGTTTTACCAATACTGGCGGGAAAGTCGTCAGGTAGCCTGAAAGAAATATCTGTACTGATTATTAAGGTTATTAGCGTGACAGTAGTAGTAATTGTAGGAGCACGAAAACTGGTGCCGTTAACCTTATTGAAAGTGGCCAGGACACAAAGCAACGAATTGTTTTTGCTTACTGTTATCGTGATCGCTTTCGCAGTCGCCTGGCTTACCTCGCTTGTAGGACTGTCATTGGCTCTCGGAGCATTCATGGCAGGACTTATTATTTCAGAGTCAGAATTCAGCGAACATGCCCTTGGTAATATACTTCCCTTTATAAGCGTGTTCACGAGTTTCTTTTTTATCTCGGTAGGAATGCTGCTCGATTTAAGGTTTTTAATGACAAACATTGGACTCGTGATACTAGTGACAACGATTGTCTTGATGATCAAAACATTGACCGGAACCATCCCGGTTGTGATGATGGGTTATCCTCTAAGGGTGGCGTTGATGACAGGTATAACGATTAGTCAGGTGGGGGAATTCTCATTCATACTTAGCAGGATGGGGGTAAATGAAGGAATACTTTCTGCCGGTAATTATCAACTATTTCTAAGTGTTTCAGTACTAACAATGGCATTGACTCCCATGTTGGCAAATAGAGCACACTATGCTGCAGATCTTGTTGTAAAGCTTCCTTTTCCTGTGTGGTTGAAAAATGGCGGCAGAAAAGAAGACATCCCTTATAAAGATGATGAAGTGTCTGATCATCTTATCATAATCGGATATGGTATTAATGGGCGAAATGTAGCAACTGCAGCGAGAAAGGCGGGTATACGTTACCGTGTACTCGAGATGAATCCTGAAACGGTAAGGGTTGAAGCTTCAAAAGGGATTCCTATCGCCTTTGGAGATGCTACTCAGGAAGGGGTTCTCAAACATGCCGGTATCATGAGGGCAAGGGTGCTTGTTGTTACGATCGCTCACCCAAATGGTATCAGGCAGATTACAAGCCTGGCAAGGCGTATGAATACAGGTATACACATCATTATCCGGACCCGGTTTATTGCCAATATAAAACCGTTGTTTCTGCTTGGTGCCAATGAAGTGATTCCGGAGGAATTCGAAACCAGTATTGAGATTTTCGTAAGGGTTCTGATACATTATGAGGTCGATCAAAGTAAAATAGACGGAATGGTTAGTGAAATTCGAGCCAATAGCTATCAGTTTTTGAGAAATTAACCGTTTACCTTTCCAATAGTCGTATGATTAGCCATCGCTAAGTAAATACGAGTAATTTTGTCTTACTCTAATTTTCTGTGAACTAACTATGTTACATAAAAGCAATTTCTTCTGTATTTTCATTGTGGCTATTTCAGTCACATCGTGTGTTACAACTCATAAAGTTGATTTTGAGGTTATGTGGCCCGCTAAAGTGCAGGTTCCTGCCAACATCAGGCATCTTACCCTTGTAAACAATTGCCTGCTTACGCAATCTGACAGTATGGGAACATATTATGGATTTCAGAATAATCTTTATTACGACACTACCCGTATTGATACAATGTTATCGATGTCGGCACTTGACGGGCTGGCTGCTAAAATTACAGAAACGGGGCGATATACTTTGTCGGCTGAACCTGTCATTGTTCCGCTAAAGGATACCTCTGAAATCAGAAAACCACTTATGCCTGAGATGCTGGATCTCATAACACCCGATGAGACCGATGGGGTTGTTGTACTAGAAAGTATTAGTACTTACGATCAGGTTGATTATTATTATGGGTTTAACGATGTGGTGAATGCGCAGCTTACGGTGCTCGCAGCAACTGCCTGGCGTATGTATGATTTGACAGAGAAAAAGGTCATTGACCGGTGGATTTATATAGATACCCTTCAGTTTTATGGAGATGGTTATACAGTGAGTAGTGCTCTGAGTCCGTTGCCCGACAGGTATGAGTCATTGCGGCGGGTTGCTCTTGCAGCGGGAGAAAGGTATGGCAGCCAGATTTCCCCATATTGGAAGTCTGTCAGCCGCATTTATCTGAGCGATAATAGTGAAGCAATGGAGAAGGCTCGGCAGGCAGCGGCAGCTGATCATTGGGAGACTGCAGCAGCTGAATGGCAAAAACTGACGGAAGGTAAAAATCAAAGACGTGCAGCCATGGCCTGCTTAAATATGGCAGTTGCTTCCGAAGTGCTTGGTAATCTGGAAATGGCTCGATATTGGCTCAATCAGTCTATCTCCCGAAAGCAGTTGCCTCAGGCTGTAAGATATAACTCAGTACTTAAAACAAGGGAGAAGAGGCTGGAAGTGTTAAAATCGCAGTTTG
This sequence comes from Bacteroidota bacterium, assembly GCA_003250395.1. Classification (GTDB taxonomy): domain Bacteria; phylum Bacteroidota; class Bacteroidia; order Bacteroidales; family TTA-H9; genus GWE2-42-24. Next base: position 22,663 of record QKGM01000008.1, read on the forward strand.
GAGAATAAGTTTATGTTGTAATGATTTACGGGTAAGGTCTCGATAATATATTGTATTTAATATTTTACAATGTGTTAAGAGTTATTAAGTCTGGCTGTTTCTAATTCGGCTGTTTGCCCTTTCAGGAAGATAGCTCCCGCGGCAAGTCCAATGGCGATGATGCCGCAAATAGTAAATGCCATTCCGAATCCGCCACCTGTTTTAGAGGGAGAGGCCGCAATTGCTCCTATCATGGAGGCTCCTGTCAGTTGTCCGAGGCTTATAAAAATCATTAGAAGGCCTTGTGCTGATGCCCGGTCGCGTCGATCAGCCTCGCTAAGCATGATGTAATTCAGAGAGCTACGCATACTGAATCCAACTCCTATCAGCGCTCCGGCAAGGTAAAACACCCATTTCTCATGAGGAAGGGTTCCGGTTAGAAGTAGTCCTGAAGCCGCAAGAATCAATCCGGTCAGGATAACTGCACGGCTGCCTTTCCAGTCGGTCACTCGGCCGGCAATTGGAGCCGCTATGGCACTCCCGGCGATGACTGGAATCAGCATAAAACCTGCTGAAGATTCATTAACCCTGAAGAGAGAAATGATTAATTGCGGTACGAATACAAACGATGCCTGAAACAGGCCAAGCCCAAAAGCCATCAGGCCAACCAGCCGAACTTGTTTGTTGAACAGAAATTCAATTTTTACAACCGGATACGGTTCCTGTCGTTCAATGGCGATCAGGAGGATGATGGAAAGGGTTGCAGAGGCAAACCAAATAAGCGTGACCGGGTTGAAAAGCGAATGAAAGAAAAATTCCGGCTTCAGATTACTGATCCCTAATGTTACAAAAATAAGTCCGGCTGTTAGTGTTATGATGCCCCTTATGTCAATGTCGTCAGCAGAAGCTACCACTTTGGAAGGCAATCTTCGAAGGCTGGCCAGTATAAGAATAATACTGACCGGGACATTGATGAAGAAGAGGGTATTCCATTGAAAGAAGTGCAAAACTGTACCAGCCAGAACAGGCCCAATGATGAATGCTACACCAAAAACAGCACCTATTAAGCCAAGCATCCTTCCACGTTTCTCAGGGGGGTATATATCACCAATGACTGCTGAAGCAACTGGTAGTATTCCGCTGACTCCGAAACCCTGGATGCCTCTTCCTATCATAAGAACAATATAATTATCCGTCAGCGAAACAACCAATGATCCAAGGCCAAAGATGCCGACTGCCGTGATATATATATTACGGCGTCCGAATACATCAGATAGCCGCGACATGAGAGGTATTCCCGCAAGGGAAGCCAGTACGTATACTGAAAATATCCAAGACAGGTATAAGGGATCCATCCACAGTGTGCGTTCTATTGAAGGTAATGCAGGCCCAACGATTGAAATATCAAGTGCTCCCATCAAGACTCCAATGATCAGAACCGTCATAACTGACTTTCTGCTCGCTTCATCAGTCGTATTTTTCGGTATCATTTTCCGAGCAATCGTTTTGTTAGTTTTTAAATAAATTGTTTATCTCCCTGAAAAATCTCTATCTTCGTTTCCGGATTTCCAAGTTCAACATTCATGCAGCACTTTGGTTCACGTCCCGGACATCTCTTTTACAGGTTAGTTTTCCAGAGCCTGCTGGTTCTGGTTATAGCAGCCTGTACATCCCGTACAGGTATAGAAAAGAATGAGTCACCAGGAGAAACAGTTAGCCTGGCTGATTCACTTGTTGAAAGCGGTAACTTTCCTTTAACGGAAGAGTTGTTTGGATATTTCAGGATTATTCATTCTACACGTGATGGTAAAGATAAGGCACTTGAACGCACTTATGCTGCTCTTGCTCTTTTTTATCATTACAAAGCAAAATCAGAAATTCCCGAGGCAATACAATATGGTAACTTCATTTATCATAATGCTCCCGATGGTTTTCCTGATAAGCGAAGGGCATACTTTTATGACGATATCGGATTTTGTTACGCCATGGCTGGAAAATTTGATTCTGCTCTTCTTAATGTAAAGCTGAGTATCCCTCTTCTTGAGAAATTGAATGACAGTACAAAGCTTGCCTGGTCTTTTAATGCCTTGGGAAATATCCATCTGATGATGAAAAACCTGCCTGAAGCAAGAAGAGAGTACTTAAAAGCAATGCATATCAACAGGGGGCAGAACAATCTGAATGGTCTTGCTCTTAATATGCTTAACATAGCATCGATTCAGGAAGATGAGAAACAACCCGATTCGGCTCTTCTTACTCTTGGACAGGCATTGCCACTGGCACTTAGGGCAGATGCAAAGAAGGCTGCGTTGGATATTGCAAATAACATGGGTGGTATCCTTTTCCAGCGTAAACAATATGATTCAGCATACAGGTATTATAAACTGGCGCAATCATTAAAACTCTCCACAGGAACTTATAATGAAGTAAACCTTGCGCTTAACCTGGCTTTATGTGAAGCCCTCATGGGGCATATGCCTGCCGCCAGAAAAGCATTTGATAGTTTGCTGGTAGTTTCCAGGGAGCAGGGCTATGGTAAGCAGATGACCATCATTTACGGCTTTATGTCGGAGTTATATCAGCGACAAGGCAGGATAGATCTTGCCCTGCAATTCGAGAAAAAATCCGGTGCAATCAAAGATAGTCTGATTGCAATGAATTGGGAGAAAGAGATGAAGGAATCGGTCGAGAAGACTGATATCAGCGAGAAGGAGTTCAACCGGCAACTCCAGAATAGCCTGGCACTTGAGAAAGTGAAACAGACGCGGAATATGCTGATTTATATTATTGTATTTACTCTGGTGTTGTCGGTATTTATGTTTGTTGCACTGCGAAAACAGAGGCTTACCAGCAGGGAACTGATTAAGACATCAGATGATCTGAAGGAGGCCAATCAGAATATTGTCAGGATCAGTGAGATTGGTCAGGATATAATTTCTCATACAGGTAGTTCCGATATCATCAGGCACCTATACAGTCATCTTCAAAATCTGATGCCCTGCAATATTCTTGCTATTGGAATGTATGACCAAACTGATGATTCGCTTACCTTCTCAGATGCCATAGAGAACAACGAGATACTTCCTGTATTCTCCTATAACAGCTCCGATAAAAACAGCTTTCCGGTACTTTGCTTCAATAACCAGAAACCGATTGTGGTTAATAGCATGCGGGAGGAGGTTGGTTTATGGTTTCCCTCCGATTCATTAACAGAGCCAAAGACATCTGTTGTTGCTCAGGCAAGAGTATATATTCCATTAACAGTGAGCCGGAACAGAATCGGCGTTTTTACAGTCCAGAGCTATGAACCTTGGGTCTATAACAACCACCATGTTTCCATTCTGCATAGTATCGGGATTTATCTGGCTATTGCCCTTCAAAATACTTTAAACTATGAATCAGTTGCAAGGCAACGTGATGAACGGGATAGAGCTTTGGAGCAGTTGAAACTGAGAGAGGAACAGCTTCGTGAAACCAATGCGGCAAAGGATAAGTTTTTTAGTATCATTGCTCACGACCTTAAGAATCCATTCAGCTCTATATTGGGATTCAGTGATGTTTTGACGCGTGAATGGGATAACTTTGATGAAAAGGCAAAGCATACTTTTATCAGGAGCATAAGTCTTGCCTCCCAGAGTACCTATCGTTTACTGGAAAACCTGTTGATGTGGTCCCGTACCCAGACCGGCGGACTCCGTTTTAATCCTGAAGTAATCGATTTGAGTAATATAGCACTGGAGTCCATCAGAGTAGTAACCGGGCAGGCTGAAGCAAAAAAAGTACAGGTGATAAGTTATATCCCGTTCAATACCGCGGTATTGGCTGATGAAAACATGCTTCAGACGGTGTTTAGAAACCTGCTGACCAACGCGATTAAATTTAGCTTCCAGGGGGGAGTGGTGTCAATGTCGGCATACAATGATGGAGATTGGTGCCGTATTGAAATTTCAGATAATGGTATTGGTATTACTATTGAAGACCAGGTTAACCTATTCAGAATTGATCGAAGTGTAAAACAACCCGGTACCGATAACGAAACAGGTTCAGGTCTTGGCCTTCTGTTATGCCATGAATTAATCAATCAGCATGGCGGAAAAATATGGGTAGAGAGTGAACCCGGAAGAGGCAGCCGTTTTAGTTTTATCCTACCCATTCACAATGAAAATAAAGTTGAAGCATGAACCAGTTATCACCAGGAACCCGGATTGACCATGATCGTTATGGCCTGGGTGTCGTAAGTCTAGTGAATCTCACAACTGTAGAAGTTTTTTTTGAAAGAGGCGGGCGAGTTGAATTGGCAAAAAATAATCTGAATGCCAAAATTCTTAGCCAACCTGAGAGTAATAATAAGTCTGAATCCCAGATAGATGTTCAGCAATTGGCTGCAGCTATTGAGGATGTATTGGAGCGTTACGGAGCCCTCCAGAAAAACATAGAGCTTGGACGAAAGTGGGAGGGAGGTACCATGTTGTTACAACCTGCCAATTTAAACCTTAAGCCCAAAGAGGTTCCGATAGAAGTCTTTTTTCATAAAATCGTGATGGCCCGTGACAGGCTTAGGGTGCTTGAACAAAATATCAACAGCCATCCGGTACTCACTGACGAAGAAAAAGTTAATCTTCAGCAATATATTACCAGGATATACGGCTCCTTTACGACGTTCAATATTTTATTCGAGAACAAGGAGGACTTCTTTAGCGGGGGAGGTAAAGCCGACTAATGGAAAGTGCGAACAGGGTGGCTATCGTTAACCTGAACCAATGTCGTGTGCTGGGATTACATTTGTCTACGGTTACTTTCAGACCTGAATTCCTCAGACGACCTTTTCTTGTTTCGTACATGCCACATGAGCTTCGCGGGCGGATGTTCTATTTTGCAGTTGCTATCTGTCATCAGACGTATGCCCTTGAAAACAGAGCTTTGAACCTGTATGGCTGGGATTATCTTGAAGCCGGATTTTTGAAAATGGCAGGGTTGAATCCGCGAATTCTCGATCCGGCTTATTTGGTTGATTTAACTACCAGTAGACTTGCCGATGAACTTGCACCGTATTTCAGTGCTGACGGCTCGTCTGATTTATCGACTCTCGACCGGAGAGAAGAGAGGGCTACACTAATGAAGCAGGCGGCCTTTTTTATCCATAAGTTTTACAGAGGTTCTTTCAGCGATTTTCTGGCTTCGACCGGAGGATGCCTGAAAGGCAGGCCGGAAGCTTATTATGAACAACTGAAACAGGTGTCTCCATTTGCTGATCCCCTTTATAAAAAATCAACTTTTCTGCTGAAGCTTCTCGTCGATGCAAGGCTATTCAATGTATCAGATGTTGAGAATATAGTCCCTGTGATGGATTACCATATGCAGAGAGTTTTGCTTCGGACAGGATGCGTAGAGATTCCAGACAGAATGTTGTTTGATAATCTTACGAACCGTCGGGAGCTACCTGATGATAAGGAAGTCAGGGAGGCTTCAGTCGATGCAATGAAGATTATTGCCGGTTTTTCGGGCCTTAATCCTTTGCTGATGAACGATGTATTTTATATGTTAGGACGAAGTTGCTGTCTGGATGAGCCCATGTGCGTTTCGCATCATTGTGCAAAGGAGCCCTGTAGTCTGACACTGACCCTTCTCCTGCAGCCACACGACAAATGCCTGTTCACTTCTTTATGTCGTGGTGAAGCCGATGAAGCATACCGGAAACTGTGGCATCCTGTTGTAGCAACCCATTACTATTAATGCCACCAGTGAGGTAATTCGTACCTTTGATCCATGAAAACAAACGTTTATTCCGATCCTTTGATGTTGTTAGCTGAAGAGGCTGCTGTTAACGGTATGGTTTTTAACCGGATTGTATTTGGAGAAAGGTACTGTGCTGTGATGCTGCCTGATGGAAGGTGCGGGGTATGTGCCACATTGGGGGTCGCTCCTCCAGCGAAACTTCCCCATGTTTTTACAACTGATTATAGAACACCTGCCGGACGGGTTATCATGCAGGCTACCTTGAATGCTGCGCTCAATCTGTATGACTTTGAATATGATCAGGTGGATGTTGGCTCCGCGATTGTTGCTTCTGGTTATCGTACGATGGTAATGATTGGCTGCTTCTACCCGTTGGTAAAACCTATACGGGATGCGGGGATTGAATTGAAGATATTTGATCCGGCTGCTGACCAGACACTGGTAAGGCCACCGGAAGAACTTGCTGAAGCTATATCCAGCTGCCAGCTTTTGATGATTACAGCTACCTCAATTACCAATAATACGTTTGTGCCTCTCATGGAGTTAGTCAGTAAAGGGACAGAAGTGTGGCTGACTGGCCCTTCTGCTCCTTTTAGCCGGCTGATGTTCAGTGAATATCCTGTGACCCGCCTGTTCGGTACCCGGTTTGCCCCAGGTAATAATACTTTGCTGAAACTTGTTGAAGAGGGAAAAGGAACCAGAGGTTTCAGCCATACAGGAGAAAAGGTGATGATTATTGGATAATAAGACAAGGTGCAAGGTGTTTGGTTTGATGTTATTCCTGGTAGCAGGCATTCGAATTTAAACTCCTCAACATTAGCAATTACATACAAAATTAATGAAACATCCCTGGCTTCGTATTATTGGATTTATGTTGCTGTTTTACCTGATTATCCGGGGTGTTTTGTATTTAATGGTATCAAACGTGGGGGGTGACAACAGGTCGTCGGGTCGACAAAGCACCGTATACATTATCAACCCGGATGATAACGGGAAGAGATTTGTTGATGAACTGTTTGTTCTTCTGGAGAATCAGCCGGCTTTTAAGGTACAGATTATAGATCCGGAAGTTTTCATGAATCTGCCTTTGTCTCCTGACGCGAAGGTTGTTGTTCCTCCGGCCGGTGATCAGTATTTCTGGAACTATATAGGTGACCCGGTGATAACCCGGTTATTCAATTGGGTTGATACAGGCTCCTTGGTTTTAACTTTTAATATGGTGCCAAAGAGGCCGGTGTCATCAAAAGATATTCCTTTGATTAATCAGGGTTATTATTTGGTGAAGTTCCCGGGCCAGACAGACAGTACCGTGTTATGGATAAATGAGACAGGTATCGATTCTGCAGGAATCGGAGAGGAGATAAATGCAACAGTCAAGGTAAAGAACCGTGATTTACCTGTCATTGGTACCACGAGAAAAGGCAGGGGAAAACTGATAACCTGTCTGGCCCGCCCTCAGGTAACTGCAGGTGCAGAAAGTCTGGTGAACATTCTGCTCAACATCAAAGATAGTGTTCCTCTCCCCTTGATGAATAAATCTGAAATATTGCCGATTGTTTTCGATTCGCTATTGATCAGTCGGGTTAACGGCCAGCTTCAGACCTTATTGACTGGTTCCCCATCTTCTCAGGTTGCTGCAATCAACTGGCTGGCAGAATACCGGTACCCTGTGGCAAGGTATGCCATCGTTCCCTTACTGTTCAGTAACGATCAAAAAGTTGTATTTGCTGCTGCCGAAGCCCTTGTTCAGTTACGTGCTTTTAATGCCCTTGAACCCCTGAAAATCGCGATACAATTGCAAAAGGCTGAATTGAAACCTCTTCTGCGTAAGGCTGAACAGACTCTAACAAGTTACGCTCAAGGGAGAGATGAGCAGGTCAGGTGATATTAAGCCACCAGGGATTTACACTGTTAACTAAAATTTATCAGATAAAAGAATACAGAAAATGATATTAAATATACTTCATCACCCTTTCGCCGGTTTACCGATGCAGGAATGGATCGGTTATCTGGCATCCCTGATGATCCTTATAGGGATGACGATGAACTCCGTTCGCAGGCTGCGCTGGATCAACCTGGGTGGCAATGTCCTGTTTGCTTGTTATGGTTTCCTGATTGGCAGTTTACCTGTCGGTTTTATGAATACACTGATAGGGATGGTAAATATTTATTATCTGTTGAAGCTATACAATAAAAAAGAATCTTTCCGCCTGTTGCCTGTCCGGTTAAATAACCGCTATCTAAAAGCATTCCTGGAGTTCTATCACGATGATATCAGGAAATTCTTCCCCGGATTCAGCTTTGACCCTGAGATGTATGACCGGGCCTATATAGTCCTTCGCGATATGACAGTAGCCTCAGTCATTCTGGGAAATAGTACTGAACCGGGTACTTTGCGGATTGAACTTGATTATGCCATTGCTGCATATCGTGACATGAAGCCTGGTGTATATGCCTTTGGCTATGCAAATGGCGGCCTTTATGCCGAAGGTTTCAGTCTGGTTCAGGCAATTGCATTGACAAAGGCTCACGAGAAATATCTGAAAAAATGCGGTTTTACTTTAGACGCGGATAAAAAGTATTGGCAACGGGTAATTGGCTGATTCTTTGTCTCAGTGTTTTATCGGGTATTTCTTTCTGTCATGTTGGGAAATAATCTCCAATTGAAGGTCGGTTGTTCTTCAGTATGAATACGCTATGTAAACAATCCTGAATATGGTATCATTGTTGAGATTCTAATACCATAGTTTACAAGTTTTAAATGCATTTTGGTTAGTATCTGGAAAAGCAGGGAGATATTTCATCAGATATCAACTCAACCAGACAGACCCGACAAACTACTTTCCTTTCAACTTCTCTTCTCTTTTTGCCAAATCCATAGAATGGTTTAATAAATCTGGCAGATGTTGCCCCTTTTACTTTTCAGATTTTGAATCAGTGTATCACTATTTGATGCAAACCGCAGAAAAACCGTAGTTCAATCGTAGTTCAACCGTAGATTAACCGTACGGTCAGGGTCGGTTCAGGATTGATTCCCGGTTGGTTTTTGCTTTATGTTCTATTCTTCGCATATCTTGATACAACAACTATTGTACCATGATAGATCCCCTGTTTTTAAAAAACCGGTTGAGAATTGGTTTCTTAGAAATCTTTGGTGTCAGAGTTTGAAAGCCATGTTCCCCCGAGTCAATTCCATTGTCAATGGAACTGAAGCCTGCTGAAAAGAAAGTTCAATAATATGACAAAGCAGGTGATATAGGTAAATTTGAAATTTCAGGAACATTCCTGTCGCCGGGTGGTCGGGTTATCTTATCCCTTTGACCATCCTGTTTCGTTGTTGCATGTCATTTCTAAGCTCAATATTGCAGAAACCTAAATTATTGAGCAATTCAACAGTAGCCTGGCCAAAGGCTTCATTAATTTCAAATAGTAGTATCCCTCCAGTTTTCAGCGCATCAAGTGCATATTCTCCAATCCTGCGGTAAAATCTGAGCGGATCTTCATCAGGTACAAACAATGCCAGACCAGGTTCATGATTTAATACATTGGAGTGCATCTGTAATTTCTCGCTTTCCCTGACATAAGGCGGGTTTGAAACGATTAAATCGAATTGTTTTTCCATCTTGCTACCAGAGAGATGGAAAATGTCGGCCTGGATGAAATCCACACCGGCTGAATGAAGCTCCGCGTTCCGACGACCTGTTTCTACGGCTTCATCGGAAATATCAACCGCAACAACAGAAAGGTCAGGTTTTTCAAGCTTTAGCGTGATTGCTATACAACCACTTCCTGAACCAACATCAAGTATCCGATGGCCCTTTTCAGCCAGATCCAGGGCCCAGGAAACCAGTTCCTCTGTTTCACGGCGTGGAATTAAAACAGAGGGAGATACGCTGAATGGACGACCATAGAACCATCCTTTCCCAAGGACATACTGAACAGGTTCAAATCCGGCAATCCGCTTGAAAGCAAAATGAATGGAAAGTAATTCAGATTCGCTTAACCTGTAATTACCTTCGGTTTGCATCTTTAGCCTGCTGATGCCCAGTTTCTCTTCAATTACCCATTCTACAAGAGTTGCTGATTCAGACTTGTCGAATTGTGGCTGAAGATACTGACGATAATAGGAAACGACATCTGAAAGCCGGTTTGATGCTACCTGCATTGATACTTCTGTATTTAATGGCGCTAAATTACTACCTTTATCCCGTATTTAATACTTCCAGTCAAAACGGGATGAACCCTACAACCATTCATATTATTGCAGGGGATCAGGGTTCGGGGAAAAGTACCCTGATGGTTCAACTGCTTCAGGAGGCCCGCTTGCAACAATTGCGTTGCGGAGGGTTTCTGGCCAAAGGCTACTGGCATTGTAACAAGAGATCTGGTTTCGATCTCCAGCTTATCGATTCGGGACGCGTGTTTCCGTTTTGTCGTGATAAACAGTTACCGGGCTGGCAACCATTACGCCGTTTTTTTTTCTCTCAGGATGCACTTCAGGCCGGGATCATTGAAATGACTTCGATCCGCGAACATAAAATAGACTTGTGGCTGATTGATGAGATTGGGCCAATTGAGCTCAAGGGAGGTTTATGGCATGATCTGTTCGCTGATCTGGTTAAGAATCATGAGGCGCCGATGGTAGTCAGCATGAGACCTGACTTAGCTGAAGAGATATGCAGGTACTTTGAAATAAAGGATTACTTAATTCATCCGGTCGGGGAAACATCAGCCTCGAAGCTATTAGCTGATATTACATATCGGGTTGATGATTAGTTTTTTATGGTATAAATTTAGTGCCGTTTACCAACCTGATACCTGGTTTCGTTCGGAAATAAACAAATTACTAAAGGGATCCTGTTCCGGGCAAAGATATTTTAAACATAGAGAAATACAGATATTTCGGAACACGGAATCAACCTTCCATTAACCCTCTGCCAGTTTTGGTAATTTGTCCGGCAGCTTTCAGATCAGTTACCAGACGATCAAGTACACCATTCACAAACATTTTACTGTTAGGCGAGCTGTATATCTTGGTGAGTTCAATGTACTCGTTCATGGTAACTTTAATCGGAATAGAGTTAAACTCTGTAAGTTCGCACAGAGCCATCTGAAGAATAAGGATGTCCATGATAGAGATGCGATCAGCTTCCCAGTTCTCGGCACGTTCTGCAATCTGTACCAGATAAGACTGACGGTTAACCAATACTTTACGGAACAGGCGAATGAGGTAATCGCGGTCATCATCCTGATGTGTAGAGTCGGTTTTCAGCATCGATGGTAAGGGTGCAAATTCATCCCATTCCGGAGTCATCTCCCGCAGGTAGCGGTCGGTAACATAGGCAGCCATGTAATAGTCACTTTCGTGGAACATGATTGATTCTTCACAGGTTACTTCCATTTCACCCTGGTTATCGGCTACATAATGGTACATCCTGCCTATCACATCCTTGTCTATAAAACGGAACAGCTCATTGTTTTCAAACGATTCACTGCCGGTGATGGTAATAGTCTCTGTCTGACTGTCGGTTGCCCAAAATATATTCTTTTCTTCGAAAAGAAACTGAACAACAGGCATCGGGAAAATGATGCTGTTGAAGAGCTGACGGACAACATCACGATGTTCGTTGAACCCTGGCTCAGGCGCTGACATGTATTTTTTGTAAAAATCAGCTTCCCGTAATTTGTTGTATATTTTTCTGATTACATCATCATGGTCACGCCACGAAATTTTCAACTGATCGATACTTCTGTTGATGGCTCTGTTAGCACGCAGGCTTCCAATGAACGGGTTCTCGATAAATCGAAGGTTGGGATTGAGGTCCTCGGCAGTGGGAAGGTGCTTTTGTTTCCCTTCATCAATTCTTTTCTCTGCAAAATCTACAACTTCAAAAAGCAGTGAAAAGTGGTGAACAGTCAGTTCGAGAATCCGATCGATACTTTGGAGTAACTGGCGTTCTGCCTGATCCATACGATCGTTTTCTGATTGAATAAAGGCGTACAGAGATTGCAACACCTTGATTCGGAGATGACGGCGACTAAGCATAAGCGACGAAGGAACGTTAATAAAATGGAGTGCAAAAGTAAGAAAATTACAGGTGCCCGGAGCTGTTTTACAATACGAACTCGACCGGAAAGGTGAAATTAATTTATGGATTTAGAGTATTGTTCTGGTTTCTAGTGTATTGAAATGCAAGAGAAGGATGTTATTTACATTGTTTCCAAAGGAAGTTCCGGAAACCTGAATTTCATGGGTAAGTTTTCGGGAAGATCTTTCATCAAGCCTGAAATAATGATAGGAACCTGCTAAGGTTTAATGGAATCACGTATAATATGTTTGAAATTTGAGATTAAAGTGTTTGTTCTTTTTTTGTTATATGAATGAGGGCTGCTTTATAAAGTTGTACCTTTGTCCCGAAGTTACGATTAAACTGTTTTATGGGAAAAGTAATCGCTATTGCGAATCAAAAAGGCGGTGTCGGAAAAACCACCACTGCCATCAACCTGGGCGCCAGTCTGGCTGTTCTTGAATACCGTACACTCCTTGTGGATGCAGATCCTCAGGCTAATGCTACTTCTGGTGTGGGTTTTGATCCTAAAAACATCAAAACCAGTATCTATGAATGTATAATAGACAATGCCGATCCGAAACAGATAATTCTGCAGACCACCACCCCCAATCTTGACATTATTCCGGCACATATCGACCTCGTTGGTGCTGAAATTGAAATGATTGGCCTTCCCAACCGTGAGTTCATGATGAAGAAGGTGATTGATCAGGTGAAAGATGAGTACGACTTCGTGATTATTGATTGTTCTCCTTCGCTGGGTTTGATTACTGTGAACTCGTTGACTGCTGCCGACTCGGTAATTGTACCAGTACAGTGCGAGTACTTTGCTTTGGAAGGATTGGGGAAATTACTGAATACCATAAAAATTGTTCAGTCAAGGTTGAATACAACCCTCGATATAGAAGGAATTCTTCTGACTATGTACGACAGCCGGCTTCGTCTTTCAAAGCAGGTGGTTGAAGAGGTGAAAACACACTTCCAGCAGATTGTCTTTGATACACTGATAACAAGAAATACCCGTTTGAGTGAGGCTCCAAGTTATGGTGAAACTATCATCATGTTCGATGCCAACAGTACCGGGGCTATTAATCATCTGAATCTGGCACGCGAGATTCTTCAGAAAAATAATCTTGCCAATACAAAACAGCCGAACTAGAACCATGACATCGATGAAACCAAAAAAAAATGCACTTGGAAGAGGCTTAAGTGCCATCCTTGAAAGCCCCGAAACTGATATCACCTCGAAAGATATATCTGGTGAATTTGTAGTTGGTGCTGTTGCTTCAATTGAAATAGAAAAAATAGAAGCCAATCCCTTTCAACCCAGGAATGAGTTTGAAGAGCTCGCGCTGCAGGAACTCTGTGATTCAATCAAACAGCAGGGCATAATTCAGCCGGTCACGGTACGGAAGCTTGGATATGACAAGTATCAGCTTATTAGTGGTGAAAGACGTCTCAGGGCTTCAAAAATGGCCGGGTTAATTGAAATCCCCGCCTATATACGTATTGCTGATGATCAGCAAATGCTTGAAATGGCGTTGATCGAAAATATCCATCGTGAAGACCTGAACGCGATCGAGATAGGTATCAGCTACCAGCGCCTGATGGAGGAGTGTAGCCTTTCTGTTAACGATATGGCAGAACGGATCGGGCAAAATCGTTCCACTATCACGAATTATATTCGCTTGTTGAAACTTCCTCCTGAAATTCAGGTAGCCATCCGCGACCGCCAGATCACTATGGGGCATGCCCGCGCATTGATCACCGTCGAGAGTATGGAGCAGCAACTAATGCTGCTGCGTGATGTGATTGAAAAAGATTTGTCGGTTCGAGATATCGAGAGCAGAGTGAAGGAGATAAATCAACCAGCGTTGAGGGCATTTAAGCAACCAGTTGATAAATTGCTGCTTCCTGAAAAGTTTGTTGAGGCACGGAACAGATTAAGTGAAAAAACTGGTACAAAAATTGAAATTAAACGAAATCAGCGTGGTAAAGGGGCTATAACCATCTCTTTCAGAAGTGACGATGAGTTTAATCGCATTCTTTCACTATTTCAATGACCGTCAAGCGTTGTATTCCTTTCTTTGTTTCTGTCCTGATGATGATTGCTGGCTCAGTGACTGCACAGGTTACTGAAGTTGTAAAAGGTGATTCCTCAGCAGGAAACAGCGGGGTAGCCCCGGTGGTGGTTCAGGATACCAGTACTTTGTCCTCAGTTGTAATTAAACGTAAAAGGACGGGTTCGGGAACGGGGGATACAACAGTAGTCAAGGTACATTCACCCAAACGTGCAACCCTCTATTCTATGGTTTTGCCTGGATTGGGGCAGGCCTATAACAGAAAGTACTGGAAGATACCTGTTATTTATACGGGTATTGGCGGACTATTATACATGGGTATACAGAATGGCAATGAGTATCAGAAGTGGCATGAGGCATACCTTTATAAGGTTAATCAGTATACCTATCCCATTAACAATGAGCTTATAGATAAATATGATGCAGCGCAGCTCAAGAGCCAAAGCGATTATTACCGACGTAATATGGAGCTTACCTATATTCTAGGTTCACTGCTTTATATACTCAATTTGGTTGATGCTACCGTTGATGCCCACCTGTTTAACTACGACATTTCTGATGATCTCTCTTTACGTTTTATTCAGACTCCACAGGAGCAACAGGTACTGACACCCCACTTTACACAGCCGCTTCCACCGGTTCAGGGTCTGACTTTCACCTGGCGCTTCTGAACTATCATCGTTTATCATTTTCAAGTTTATGAATCTTCTGCTGGCCGAAAATCTGACACATACCGTCGGAGAGAAAACATTATTCCGAAACATTACCTTTGGTATTGACCAGGGACAGAAAACCGCATTGATTGCACGAAATGGAACCGGAAAAACGACGCTGCTTAATCTGCTTGCCGGATTGGAGTCTCCGGATGAAGGGCTGGTATCAAAACGTAATGGGCTTCGGATGGCCTACTTGTCTCAGAATCCTCCTATTCCTGCGGGCATAACAGTTGCAGAATATCTGTTTTCAGGAGATCACCCCGCAACAGCAGCCATGCAACGATATGAGATTTGCTTAGAACTCTACCGTAAAGAGCATACACCAGAAACTGAAAAAGCACTCGAAGAGGCCACTACGCTGATGGATATTAATCAGGCCTGGGACTTCGAAAGCAGGGCAAGGGAGGTTGCAGACAGGTTAGGAATCACTCAGTTTGATCAATTGGCTGATAATCTTTCCGGGGGGCAACGAAAGAAGATTGCACTGGCAGCTGTTTTGTTGGCAGAAGCTGAATTCCTGATCCTGGATGAACCAACCAATCATCTCGATATCGAAATGACCCAGTGGCTTGAGAATTTCCTGACACGTGAAAAAATGACAATTTTGGTTGTCACCCATGATCGCTATTTTCTTGATGCTGTCTGTAATGATTTAATAGAACTGGATGGTGGGAGGATATACCGATATAAAGGTGGATATAGTGAATATCTTGTCCGGCGTGAAGAACGGATGGCATTAGATGCTGCATGGCGTGAAAAGGCATTGAATCTTTATCGGACAGAATTGGAATGGATGCGCAGAATGCCACAGGCACGAGCCACAAAAGCACGTTCGCGTGAAGATGCTTTTTATGATCTGGAAGAGAAGTTACAGCGTCAGGGCGACAAGCATTCCGACAAGGGGTTCGCTGTCAATATGCAGCGTATGGGGCGCAAGATATTGGAAATGAATAGTGTGAGTAAGTCTTTTGGTGATCTTGTAATTCTCGATAGATTCTCTTATACCTTTAAACGCGGGGATAAAATTGGTGTTGTTGGTCGTAATGGGGCCGGTAAAACAACTTTGTTGAGAATGATCATGGGGAAACTGGCTCAGGACAGTGGAACAATAGAAGCTGGAGAAACTGTTGCTTTCGGTTATTTTGAACAGGATGGTTTGAAGTTTCCTTCGCATGAAAGAGTCATTGATCTCGTGAAGGCTATAGCCGAGGAGGTGAAAACCATTGATGGATCAATGGCGGCTCCTCAGTTTTTGAATTATTTCGGATTCGGTTATGATGTTCAATATGCACCATACTCGCAGTTAAGCGGAGGAGAGCGCAGAAAACTCAGCCTGCTGATTACCCTCATGCAGAATCCTAATTTTTTGATCCTTGATGAGCCGACAAATGATCTCGATATTCAGACACTGAATTTACTTGAAGATTTTCTTTTAGGGTTTCAAGGTTGCGTTTTGGTAGTATCGCATGATCGTTATTTTCTGGATCGCGTGGCTGATCACCTTTTTGTTCTTGACGGAGAAGGCGCTCTTAAGGATTTTCCTGGTAATTATAGTGGATACCGTGAATGGAAAAGGGAGCAGGAGCGGTTGGCTGCTGAAGAACTGAAAACTCAATTAAAAAAATCTGAGACAGGTGCAGTTCGTCAGGTGCGGCAAGTTAGTAAACCAACCTGGGCTGAGAAGAAAGAGTATGAACAGCTTACTGTTGATATTGCGCGTTTGGAAAAGAGAAAACAAGAATTGTCGGAATGGATGAATAATGGAACCGGTTCGCCTGATGAGTTGACAGAATGGTCTATGATTTATGGAGAGATTACTGCCGAGTTAGATGTATATGAACTGCGTTGGTTAGAATTGGATGAGAAGATATCGGGATAAAGAGATTCAGTACTTTTTTGATGATGTTCTACCGGGCAAAAAACTATTATTTATTCCCCGGCTGATATACAACATAGTTTTAATTATAGCCGGGACACTTTTCACGGATATAGGTGTTTATTAAATCTTGGAATTAATAAACTGGTGTGTGGTTATTAACAGCTTTAACTAGTCAGTTTAAGGATTAATTATGCCTGAAGTGTGTTTTCCCGGAATGTGATATAAATAGAACGTACAATAAAAAAGGCCGCTAAATTGAATTGCGGCCTTTTTTATTGTATCCGGGGATACAACTTTTATTTTGATTCTTGAGCTTTAAAAGCATCCATATCGAATGTGAGACTGAAACGCAGAGTATTGTCGAGAGGATTACGTTGATCAGTACTTACAAGATATGAGAAATCAAGTCCGAATACATTGTAGCGTAATCCAGCACCGAAAGTAAAAAATTTGCGATCACCTTTTTCGGCACTTTCATGATGATAACCACCTCTGATAGCAAATTGTTTATTATACCAGTATTCAACACCGAGAGCCCAGGTAATTTCTTTCAACTCTTCACTGAAACCATCAGGAGCATCGTAAAATGACTGCAACATTCCCTGAAAAACAGAAACATTGTCATCCATTCCCCTAAGGATAGGAGTTTTGTTATTAACAGTTGTCCCTGTATCATAAATAGGAGGTGTTGGGACAAGTAATTTGGTGAATTCAACTGTTCCGGTAATCGAATTATAGGAGTCGATGTTGTAAGTGAAAGCAGGGCCAATACGTAACTGGGTGGGGATAAAGTCTTTTTCGACATCGCTGGTATAGCTTATCTTTTCACCAATATTGGCAATGTTGACACCGAGAGCAAACTGTCCTGACTGTCCTGATGAAAAGTCAATTGGTTTACGGTAATAAATAGAAACATCAGCGGCAATGGATGTTCCGGCATGAGTTTCTACATTTCCTGATCCTACAGATTGACCCTGAGTCAGATTAGAGTAAATGAACTTTGCTGAAACGGCACCAGAAAGATGTTCTGTAAACAACCGTGAGTAAGTTCCCTGAATAGAGAATTCGTTGGGTTTGTAAATTCCTTTATTGTGTCCTTCTACGTCAGTAAATTGAATTTCCCCGAGAGAGAAATATCTTAATGATCCGGCAATGGTCTGACGTTTATCTATTTTGTAATAACCAGTCAGATAACCTAGTCCGATGTCATCGACGAGTTCTTTTAACCAGGGGCTGTAAGAGACCGAAAAACCCATTTGTTTGTCAATAAATGCATATTTTGCCGGGTTCCAATGCATAGAGTTTACATCGGGATCAGTAGCTACACCGGTTTCACCCATTGAGCCACCTCGGGCATCAGGTGCAATCAGCATGAAAGGTACTGCAGTGGTTATGGCCAGGGGGCGATAAACATTCGATTCCTGGGCCCGGACCATTTGGCTGTTCAGGGAAAGACCGGCTATCAGAGCCAATGAGAGAAATTTCAGTTTGAAACGCATAGGATTATTTGTTTTCCTCTTAGAGATGTGTTTGTACGGTTATTAACGTAGTGATTTCAAAAAAGTATGCAAAACTAAGGAATAATTTGAAAAAATCGTTTTTAACAGTGATATTCACTCTTTAAGATGGGGTTAAGGTGTAATAGCTTTAATGAGTTTAAATCCTGTAGAAACAGAATTGCCTTCTTTGTCAATCAGTATGATACGTGCTGGATATACACCAAAGGGCAGCAGTGCATTGGAATTGTTTTTTCCATTCCAGGTTATACTAACGACCTTTCCGTTAATGGACTGCGGCGAAGTTGAGTTAGAGTATACAAGTCTGCCTGATAGATCATATACCTGCAATGTGGCGTTAATTTCAGTATCGTTACTGGTAACATTGAAACTAATTGTAGTTGATTCAGTGAATGGATTGGGCCTAACTGTCATGTCAGAAACAGAAATCCCGGAAGAAGTCTCACCAACATAAAAACTTAGGGTAATGGAGGCAGCATTATTATTAATATCGAAGGCTCTGAGTACAAGAGTATGAGCTCCACTGCTTAAAGAAGGGAGCATAATGCTGAGATTTCCTGAACGTGAGTCATCGATGGTAGGTTGAAAATAGTTGTTCAGTATGATTGTTTCAGAAGATTCATTGTCGATTACAGCAGTTATATCATGGCCAAAACCTAAGCCAGAAAAATTTATACCTAGATTGTCACTTATTTCAGCTATCAGCAATGGTGTTTCACTGACTTTGTCTCCATTTTTGAATGTACGATTCTCAAGCCAGGCTTTAATAACCGGAGGTTGGTCATCCGCCAGGCCCTGAGTATCTGAGCCTTCGAAGAATAGCCCTTTTTCATACCCGGTAGCATCCACCGTCGAATCGGTTGCGTAGAGGCTTAATAGTGGGTAACCACCAGCCATTTGCATGTCACGGGGAGCTATGAATGAGAAGTTAAATTTTCCATTCTCAACCGAAGCTCTTCCGTTGAGTAGCTGCTGGTTTGTCACCGGGAAGGTAAAGGGTTTGGACTTAGGATCGTTGACAAGGGTTGTAACATTCATTGGCTTATCGAAAAGCTTGTAGGAGAGTGTACCATTAAAATCATTGAGCAGACTGGCTGAAGCCGATATTACTACTCCTTCAATATGAATTTCTGACAGGGCTTTGAGCGTACTTTGGAAATCATTAACTTGTGTTCCGTTTACTTTAGTTATACGGATTCGATTTACAGGGTAACTTGGTTTTAATGCCGGATCACCCAATAATGTAATATTGCGCATCTTTGTGTCGTTGTCATTGGCATTTTTTGACAACCTAATAATGTCACCGAATGTATAATCATTTGGTCTTCCGTTGGCAAACCAAATCAGGTAGAGCGATTCGTTCAGATAGAAGTTGATGGTCGAGTATGCCAGTCTGGTAGTTGTAATAAGTCCAATGCCGCCTCCATTAGGGTTTAGTAGGACTCTTTCTCCTGCTGAGAGAAGTCCGGGATCATCGAATCGACTAAATTCACAAGTGGCTGTAATGAACAGTGGTAATCCGTTAAAGTTTTCCCAGGCTTCAATATCCGGGATCTCAAGAACTTTTTCTTCACTCCATCCCAACTCCCCACCGTGTCCTGTGTAATTTACGATTTGACAACCATGATTAACATACTGATTAAGTGATGACTTCGCTCCCGGGTATCTGTTACCTGAAGGTGTTGATGTCTGAACAAAGGCATCGAGATATACTTTATTTATTACCTGACCCGGTAGTAAGGTATCAACAGCCATTGCTAATTTGTGGGATTGAATGATATGGGTGTTACTGTCTTCATCATCAGCCACAAAAGTAAACTGGTTGCGCCAGTCACCGAAGGTCTCAGGTTGTTGAGTGAGATAATATTCAATTTTATCAACCACAGTTTTACTTTGGCGAAGCGTTGATACAGGAAATCTTCCAATCCCTATGTCGAGTGTCCCGTTAGCAGAATTACCTTCTCCATAATCCAGTACGCCAAAGAAATCATCAGTTACATAGCTTGCACCAAGGTTGAATGATTCAATCGATTCGTATGCCGGGATGAGATTCTGGTTGTTGGGAATTCGGTTGAGCGGATCATAACTTCCATCTCCAAAAAGCAAGAGATATTTTGGTGCACTTCCGTTTGAAAGTCCACGATCGTATAGCATCCGCATAAAGCCTCTGATGGCCATTGGGTCTGCAATCCCCCCTCCAAATTCATTGATTATCTGTTGAATAGATATTATGTGGCAGGTGAGATGGCTGTAATTGCGATGCAGGTCAGCCAGACGTTCAGCTTCACTAATAAGTGAATCAGGGGCAATAATGATGTAGTCGGCGGGTTGGAGTGAGTGAAGGTTTTGATTTGGTACGGACTGATCGAATTCAGGAGTTAATTCGTCTCCATCTTCAAAAACAACGAAGCGGTGAAAAGTTGAAGTATTCATTCTGACACGGCCTAAATTCAGGTCATTGTCGAAGACGTAATTACACTTGAAAGTGGAGTCAGAATTAGTAACATCCCAGATATGTTGACTGCCTGTCAGGTTGGAAAATATCATTTCCGGTGTTATTAAAGATTCACGCTCCGGACCATAAAAAACAGGCATTTGTCCATCAGTATATTGAAGCTTACGAACTAATTGAAGTGAAAAATACTCAAGGTAACCAACTGGATTTGAACCAACCATATCATACCAGATTGAAACGTTGATGTTGTCTGAAGAAGGGAAGAAACCCTGCGACTTTGTAGTTTTTGTTGCAGTGTTATAAATAAGCTCATTACCTGTCAGTTTCCTGATCGAGGCTTTGATTAGTTGTGACCCATTTACACCTGCGTAGAAGTAACTGGCCATATTTGACCAACCAGCAACGGAGATTTCAAGCGAAGCAGCTGACGTCGATACAATATTTGGGAAATTCATAACAAAATGATGGGGTTCGGTGCTTCTAAATGGTACCTTGCTAACCCAAATTCGTCCTGTTCTGCTAACCGATACGCTGTCGGGTTTAAAATATTGGAAATCCGGGAAAGTCGTAACCTGATGTGTAGGGCTGTTCGTTACATTATTTCTGATCATTACCCTTGAAGGTGCAGTATCATTGATATTAAGGAAATATGGAATCTGAACCGCATAAGGGTTTTTATTTTCTTTAAACTTTTTTGAACTGATATTGTATGTCCACCGCTTTGGCCCGTTCGCCCAAAAGCGAATGTAATCGCCTTGATCAAAATGACCATCTTCCCCTCCTATAATCTCTATTCCTACTGCAATCATATCATCTGGGAATGTATTTCCGTTAGTTTCACTAATAGTTTCTCCTCCATTGCTATACAATCCTATTTTTGCAGGATCGATGACTGAAGGATTAATACCCCAGGTTGCAAAATCATTGTAAGTTATTTTGTAAATACCATCAGAGGGGATTAAGAGTTTATACCAGGTGCCAGTGGCTAATATTGACTGCTCTTTCCAAATGACACTGGTTGTTTGTTTTAATTCAACATCATTTTTAATAGTATCAATGACCAGATCAAATGATTTGATCAGTAATATTTTTCCATCAGAATTTTTTATAATTGGAATGAATCCGAATTCCACTTTATGGTTACCCCGTTCAATACTACGCTTTATGACGGGAGTCACATGATCAGACAAAAGGGAAGAATCTTTTGGAGTTAAGGTAACATTTGCAACAGGTTCTATCAGAACAATGTTTTCAACGCGAGCGCTATAGTTTGTATGTGGTGCTATATTATCTATTTGCCATGTGAAAACGGGAAGTGTTTCCGCATAATCACGGACGACAAATCCTGTAAAAACAGGTAATTCTGTATTAATAATTGTTGCGTCTGATTGATAACTCCAGGTAAGTGTTTTGCTGATTTTTAATTCAGTAGCAGAAGTTCCTGTTGTTAGTATTATATAGAATAATAGAGAAAAGTACCGATAGATTTTTTTCATGACAGATAGGTTATAACAATGGATTCAAAGATACTGATTTCTTGTCCGGTAATAATTTGGTTATAATATTTGGTTGTATTCCATTCTTATTGAATATGGTTTTATAACTGGTTTATAATTATAAGGTTCAATATAAAATGTAAAGACTTCCTCAGAATACCTTGCCAGTTTTTATCAGTCGACCAGTGCCTTCAATGATAGCACCATCAGACGCAGTTGCCCTGATACGATAAATATAAAATCCGCCAGCGATAGTTTGTCCATTTTCTCCTCTGCCATCCCATTCTATAGGAGGAGTATGGAATCCACCAGAAGGAATTTTACGTTGAATAAGAGCCATGCGTTGTCCAGTCAGATTAATAATCTCTATTTCTACATTAAGATCAGAATTCTGGCTATTATGTTCAAATACAAAGTTTGTGATATCTGTAAAAGGATTTGGGTAATTTGAAACATTTTCCATAACAAGCGTCCCGGAAGGATTAACAACAAAAGAGATCGTTGACGATGCCGGATTATTCTGGACGTCCCAGGCAGTTACTTTAATCGTATGTAATCCTGGTGTTAGGTTGTACAACGGGTAGCTAATCATACCACTCTTGTATGTATTTACGTTTGCACGGTAGAAGTCATTTAGTATATAGGGTGAATCAGTCTTGTTATCTAGTACGGCAGTAATGTCGTGACCTATTCCAGCCCCTGAAACGTTGATCCCGCTCTCGTCACTCATGTATGCAAGCAAGACTGGATTTTCATCGGTAATTCCTCCATTGGTGAAATTATTATCGTTCATGAATAAAGAAATAACTGGTGGTTGGTCGTCCTCGATAAAGTTTTTGCTGTACCCTCCAACGACGAAATCGTGATTCCATCCCGTAGCGTCAGTTTCAGATGAACGGGCATAAAGACTCAGACGACCAGTACCATATCTGAATTCAATATCACGGGGTACGATGAATGAAAATTCAAATTCTCCATTGGTCACATCGGTTTCTCCTTTGTAAAGTGCATTTTTTTGAATAGAAAATGAATAGTGAGGACTATCAGGATCGTTGCTTAAAGTCGTAATGTTTTGGGCTTTATCGAAAACGGTAGGGAACACTTCACCATTAAAACTAGTAATAGTCTCACCTGAAGCATCTGTAATTTTTCCTTTGATAACGATTTCATCAAGTGCACTGATTGTATCGGCCGGAAGCCCAGAACGTCCATATTCGATTGATGTAGTTTCAGTATAATATTCTGGGAATGCAAGCTTCATAGCAGGGTCACCAATAAGAATGAATTTTCTTCCATTCAGGTTGCTTCCGTTAAGCTGTTTTGATTTAAGGACAGCTTCACCTAGAGTGAGGTATCCCTCAGATGTACGGGTAAGCAGAACAGAAAGAAATGCTCTGTTAAGAGATTCATTTGAACCGCTGTACGTCAGTCGTGAGGTTGTAAATAATCCAATCCCGCCCCCATTTGGGTTAGTAAATACTTTTTCACCTGCTGATTCTCTGAGTGGATCGTCATAGCGGCTAAATTCACAGGTAGCAGTGATAAAAAACGGCAAATTATTGAGATTACGCCAGCTGTTAATATCGCTTATTTGAAGAACCCGTTCATGTGCCCATCCCATTTCCCCGCCGTGTCCGGTATAATTGATAATGAGAGCTCCGTTTTCCACACGCCGGTTAATTGCATCGGAAACTTCCGGATAACGTTGCCCTCCTGGAGCTGACACCTGTGTATAAGCATCGAAATATATTTTGTCAATATTCATCTGCCGATATGTTGTGTCAATCATTTTGGCCATGTTATCGCTTTGTTTAACATGTGTATCGCTGTCCTGATCATCGGCAACAAAACAGATTACATTACGCCAATCCCTCATATTCTCATGGGTCAATGCATGGTAGCCGATAATTTTGTTGACCATCGATTGTGCTTCCTCACTACTTTTGGCCAATAAACGGCCAATACCAATGTCAAGATAACCATTGCAGTCTTGTCCTTCTGTAATATCAAATAAGCCAAAAAAGTCGTCAGTTGCATAAGAATTGGAAGGGCTGAGCGAAATGGTTGATTGCCATGTAGGGACAAAGTTGTGGTTTACTTCTAGTCTGTTAAGGTAGTCGTATGAAGCATCTCCCAACATGAGTACCCATCTGAGTTGATGTCCTCGTCCACCACGTTGATATACCATCCTGAGAAAGTCTCTGATGGCTGATAAATCTTGGTTCCCTGATGAAAATTCATTGTAGATTAATTCCGGTGTGGTGACCTTTACAGATAATCCTTGGTTACGATGAAAATCAGCTAGTTGGTTAGCTTGTTCGATGAAACCTGGGTAACTGATAATAATGTAATCGATTTCAGATGTAGCATGCAAATTTTGATTGTTTACTCTTTGCCATCCTGTACCATTCAGGAAGCCAGAGCCATCGAAAGCGATATAGGTTCTAAGAGTATCAGAGAAATCATTAAAAGAGGCTGTCTGTCCTGATATTTGTAAGGGTACCTTCTTTGGTTTCTGAGGTAGTGTTACATCCCATACCTGTATTTCTGAGGATGCATTTGAAATATTATATCTGGCAACTGTTCCTGATTCCACCCCGGTGGGATTAGAGAATGTAAGCCATGGGGAGGTATATGAAAGTAAACGCCGGTAATTGATTTCGAAATAATCGAGCCATCCTTCAGAAGATGTAGATGCTCTATTGTATTCGTATTTCAGAGTTGGTTGAGAACTGGTGAGATAGAATTTGCAAGTGTCAAATCTGTCGAGAGCATAACTTGTCTCGAGAGAAGTGCTGGTAATAATCCCAATTGGTTGTGTGAGGATTCTGGTATCGTCCAATGATATATAGAAACGGCTAGAAGAATAAGCTCTACCGGCAACAGATGAGCTGAGAATTGCCTGAGAAGGGATGACAGGATTTACAATTGTAAGCGGAAATTCTTTCTCATTGTATAAGCTAAAAACCTCACCAAACCATTGTCGTCCCGTCCCAATTAGATTACTTTGATTAGTCTCATGGGCAAAGAAATCAACAAACCAGTTAAGATTAGAATTTGGGGTGCTGGTAGGTGGAGTTTTTTGCGAAATCCTTTGTCCTGCTTCTCCATCCCAGGTTACGAAAAACGTTGAAGAAACGGCATAGGGATTTTGGATTCTGATATATCGTTTTGCTGAGGCATTATAGTTCCATTTTTCATGCCCGGGATTATAAAATAATACATAATCGCTAACATCAAACTTTCCATCACCTCCATCCGAAATATATAGTTGATTTTCAGGGAGGTCATAATCTCGGACTTTACTATTCGCTTCTGGGAGAAGTGCGCCTCCAGAACCAAAAACCCTGATCATAGCTGGATTTACAGTTGACAAATCTACGCCTGCTGATTGTAAATCAGCTCCTGAAACCTTTACTATACCCTGTCCGGTAACATTAAATTTAAGCCAGCTTCCAGATGAAAGTACAGAATTTTCTGGCCAGTCTGCCACTTCATTAGCGATTTTAAAGTTTTTATCTATTTGCCAGTCTATGGATAGGTTAAATTGGGTAAGTAATTCAGGGAAGCCACTTATTGTATTTATTTTGACAGGAATTAGAAGTACTTCGACAAACCATTCCCCTTTTTGAAGAAAAGTCGATGAATTGATCTCATAATTATTACTAATCCACTCAAATCCACTAATATTTGAGTGAGGAAATTCTTCAGATAATGCATTTTCTATAGTGACCAAGGGTTTGAGGCCTTGTTCGGGAAGAGGTATAATAAAACGATAAAGGGGAAGATTATGACCTCCCTGATCAACGTCTCCTTCAATGAACCGAAGGTAATACAGGGAAGTATTTAGTACAGAGTCGTAACGAAATTGTGGTTCCCAGCGTAAAACTACCCGTTTTGTTACCTTCTCATTCGATGAAAAAGAAAAAAAAGTATTTATCAGCAGGAAAATTGTGAGATAAGTACGAAAATGTTTTAAAGTGGTCATATTGTATAATTTGTACTCTAATTTCTAAATAAAGTATGTTCGATCCAATACCGATTTAAGTATATTAAGGAGTAAAAGAGCCTGACGGACAATAAATATTTTAAAATGGTTGTTTGGTTAGTTTAAAAATGCAACCTATATTTGTCAGCCGAGTATAAGTACTCACATTTTAAATGAACTTACGGCGGATCGCTTTCGGGCAAACGGTCAATAGCGGGAATTATTGTCACCAGACCCAAAATCCTTCTGCATGATGGCTTGAAAAATTGTTGTAATATTGTTCTTGAATCTTCACCTATTATCGGCTAAGCTACCGTTATGTCAAGACGAGTTTTTACATTTCTTCTAACCCTGAGTATTTCACTCACCGTATCGGTTGTTAAAGGGCAGGATCCTGCATTTTCTCAGTTCTATGCTAATCCTCTCTATCTTAATCCGGCACTTACCGGCGCAGCTTTTGCCCCTCGGCTTATTCTTAACTATCGGAATCAATGGCCGAGCCTGCCTGCAAACTTTGTAACATATAATGCCTCTTACGATCAGTATGTGCCGAATATTTCCAGTAGCTTTGGTGTATTGTTTAATACTGATCGTGCTGGTGATGGAATTTTGACAACTACCAGTTTTAGTGGAATTTACAGTTATTCATTACCGGTTGGCCGAAAAACGTTTGTAAATGCTGGCCTTCAGGCTTCGTTTTACCAACGTAAATTGGATTGGTATAGCCTTTTATTCGAGGACCAGATTGATCCTATCAGAGGATTTGTTAAACCAACCAACGAGCGTGCACCTGATAATCTTAGTGTTTCTTTTTTAGATTTCTCTGCCGGGTTGGCAATTAGTCACGATGACTTTTTGTATGCTGGTCTTGCTGTTCACCACCTGACCGAACCTTTCGACGGTTTTTATAATGATAATAATTCCAAAATGAATATGAAAATTACTTTTCATGCCGGTGGAATTATCGATCTGGAGCCCAGAGTAAGGAATCGTAGGTCACAAACTGGAATGAGCCTTTCACCGAATATTCTTTATCAGCAACAACAGAATTTTAAGCAGTTAAATATTGGATTATATTTTAACAAGTATCCTTTCGTTGTAGGTACTTGGTTTCGCCACAATATCGAAAACCCAGATGCGTTTATATTTCTGCTGGGTTTCCAGCACAATTCGTTCAGAGTTGGATATAGCTATGATGTGACTGTGTCAAAGTTGAAAAACGTAACCGGAGGAGCTCATGAAATCTCATTCGGTTTCCAATTCGACAACAACAGGTTTAATAACCGTAAAAATAAAGGGCCGATCCCTTGTCCCAGTTTCTGATTGAACCGTATATTTGCACCCTGAAAATTATCAGAGAAAAATGACGCGATTGAGCAAACTATTTCTGTACTTTACACTCCTGACGTTTCTGTCAGGTGTTACTTCATCCTGCAGCGTTTTCAAGAAAGGCAAAGAGTCGTCTGCTGCGACTGGCTGGAATTATAACGATCCTGAGCAGGGTGGTTTTGAGAAATTTGAATTCACAGGCCAAGATAATGGCCCCGGTTTGATTCTGGTTGAAGGCGGATCTTTCCTGATGGGTTCCACACAGGATTATCTCATCATGGAACAGGATAATGAGCCCCGTCGGGTTACAGTCAGATCTTTTTACATGGATCAAACCGAAGTCAGTAACCTGCATTATCTTGAATTCCTTCACTGGATGAAGAAGGTATTCTATACGCAGGCTACCATGGACTATCAACAATATTATCTCAGCCAGTTACCTGATACATTGGTTTGGCGTTCCCAGCTGGCCTATAATGAGCCCCTTGTTAACTTATATCTGAGGCATCCAGCCTACAGGGATTATCCGGTTGTTGGAGTAAGCTGGCTTCAGGCCAATGAATTTTGCCGCTGGCGTACTGACCGTGTAAATGAGATCAGGTTATTCGGGAAGGGTATTTATGCTCTTGATATTCAACCTGATGCTAATGATTTCTTTACAACTGATGCCTATCTGACCAATCAGTTTATTAAAGGTGATCAGCAACCAGGAACTAACGAACGCCTGGGTCTTCCTGATATAGGAGCCAACGTCGGACAAGGAAACTCCGGTAATGGCGGTGGACAACAAGCACTAAGGCATGCGCGTATAGAAGATGGAATTATCTTGCCAGCCTATAGACTTCCTACTGAAGCCGAGTGGGAGTTTGCTGCCCTTGGACTCCTTGGGAACAGCGAATTTGAGAATATCCGTGAGCGCCGAATTTATCCTTGGGATGGTAACTTTACCCGTAGTAGTAATGCAAACGATGGTGAAATTGGTCGTTTTATGGCTAATTTTAAACGTGGTAGAGGTGATTATATGGGTATTGCAGGAAGCCTTAATGATGGTGCTGATGTTCCAGCTCCGGTGATCTCTTACTACCCTAATGATTATGGTTTATACAATATGGCAGGAAATGTTGCAGAGTGGGTAGCTGACGTTTATCGCAGGGAATCTCCATTTGATGTCTCTGATATGAATCCTTTCAGAGGAAACCTTTTTACTGCCCCTGTTCCTACCAGTAGTGGATCCCAACAGATTGACAATAGTCGTCAACCTGATACTACTTATGTTAGTCCTAAAACTGTATATGATATTTCTACTCAGACTTATAAGGAAGAGAAATCATATAATCCTGATTATCGTCGTATAAAACGAACTGCCGTTAATCCTTCAGTTGATCCTACATTGCCTTTCCGTCGTAATTATCGCACTGCCGATAATCGTAATTACCTCGATGGAGATTGGGCTAGTCATGTTGATTTTCAAGGTAACGACTGGAAGAAACAGGGTGATAATAAGGAAGCCACTCAGTTTATGTATAACAATGGAAACTGGACAGGAGGAATAGCTGGTGATGGTGCATCTACACTTATTACTGATCGTACCCGTGTTTATAAAGGTGGATCTTGGAAAGATGGAGCTTATTTCATGAGCCCCGGGCAAAGACGTTTTCTTGAGGAAAATCTTTCATCCGACTTTATTGGTTTCAGATGCGCTATGGATCGGGTAGGTACATCTTTTGATGGTCAGGCATATTAAGATAATTACATAGAATAATGAAAAGGCTGGCAGGTTTTCCTGACAGCCTTTTTGTTTGTTTATTAAATAACCAGTAAATAAATATTGCAACGATAGTAAACGTTCGTATTATTATGTATCTGGATCTTTCTGAAGGTTTTATTTGTTCATTATCTTACATTAACGTTCTTAGATTTTAGAAGTACCAGTCTTAAGCCAGGCATGATATTTTTCAATTTTGAAAGGGTATTGATAAGGTGATTGATTATTGCTTTCTGATCAGGAACATCTATGTTATTATTATAAGATTTAATTAAATTAGTAATCCTAACTATTATTGGGTTTCACCGGTGAATGTGTAGCACATTTAAAAGTATATCAGAAACAATATTATTACCCCTGGTCTTTGTTAACTTTGCAGGAATATTTTTTACTATGCATAATTTGAGAAATACAATTGAACGTGCCTGGGAAGACTCTTCTTATCGTTCAGAATCATGTGTACACGATGCAGTTAATAAGGTGATAAGTCTTCTTAATATTGGTGAAGTCCGGGTTGCAGAACCAATTGGAGATTCATGGAGAGTGAATGACTGGGTTAAAAAAGCTGTCCTGCTTTATTTTCCATTACAAAAAATGCATACTACCCATTGCGGACCGTTGGAATTCCATGATAAGATTCCATTGAAGTCGGATTATGCAAAACAGGGGGTTAGGGTAGTCCCTCATGCTATTGCCAGATATGGAGCATTTATTTCCCAAGGCGTTATTTTAATGCCATCCTATATTAACATTGGAGCCTGGATTGGTTGTGATACTATGGTTGATACATGGGCTACTGTTGGATCATGTGCCCAAATAGGTGCTGGTGTTCATTTGAGTGGCGGGGTAGGTATCGGGGGTGTTCTTGAACCTGTACAGGCTGCGCCTGTCATCGTTGAGGATGGTTGTTTCCTGGGATCAAGATGTATTGTTGTTGAAGGAGCGCATATTGGAAAAGAGGCGGTGCTTGGTGCTAATGTTGTTATCACTGCTTCTACTCATATTATTGATGTTACCGGAAATAATCCGGTAGAATACAAAGGATTTGTTCCTCCGCGTTCAGTTGTAATTCCCGGCAGCTACCCTAAGAGATTTCCTTCAGGTGAATATAATGTTCCCTGTGCCTTGATTATTGGAAAGAGAAAGTCGGCTACTGACCTTAAAACGAGTCTGAATAATGCCTTACGTGAATTTGACGTTGCAATCTGAACGAACTAATAAGCTTGAGCATTTGTTACAATTATCGTTATTCCGTAACTAAAATTAAGCTCTTTCTTAGATTATTGTCTTAGTACAGTTTCGTTTGCGATGTCAATTTGTTACTATGGTGCTTTATATTAAGAAATGAAAAAAATCCTCATCATACAAACAGCTTCTATTGGTGATGTGATATTGGCAACTCCAGTCATCGAAAAATGGCATCAATACTATCCGGATGATGCCATTGATATGTTGGTAAAAAAAGGGAATGAACAGCTTTTTACCGGACATCCCTTTTTGAGGCATGTTATTGCATGGGAAAAACAGAGAGATAAATACAGGAACCTTCTTGGTATACTTCGTTTTATTCAAAGTGAAAGATATAGTCTGATTATTAACCTTCAAAGATTTGCATCTTCGGGATTTCTGACAGCTTTCAGTCGTGCGGAAATGACCAGAGGTTTCCGGAAGAATCCGTTCTCTGTTTTTTTTTCTAAGCGTTTTCCGCATAAAACAGATGGAATACATGAAGTGGAGCGCAATCTATCATTGATTTCCGGACTTGTTCCTGAAGGAACTGCACCTATGAAACTTTATCCACAACCTGATTCATTTGCAAGGGTATCGCAATTCAAAACCAGGTCATATCTGACTGTTGCACCAGCTTCGTTATGGGCTACCAAACAGTTTCCTCCGGAGAAATGGGTTGACTTTATTAAGCTGGTAAGAGAACATCACGTTTTATTAATTGGTGGTAAGGCTGATGTTAAATTATGTGATTCCATCGTATCTGGAGTCGACGGGCACAATGTACTTAACCTTGCCGGGAAACTATCGTTGATGGATACTGCCGCGTTGATGCGGGATGCTGTCATGAATTATGTGAATGATTCTGCCCCAATGCATATCGCCTCTGCTATGAATGCTCCTGTTACGGCTATTTATTGCAGTACAGTTCCCCGGTTTGGATTTGGCCCTCGAAGTGAAGACTCCTTAATTATCGAAACAAGTGAATCTCTGGATTGCCGTCCTTGTGGGTTGCATGGGTATTCCGAGTGCCCTGAGAAACATTTTCGATGTGCAAAAACGATTGATATTAATAAACTTTTAAGCAGATTAAATAATGAATGAGGAACTGATCAATGCCGACCTTGATCAGTCGGTTGAATTTTTGAAAAAAGGTTGTATAATTCTATATCCTACCGACACGATTTGGGGATTAGGTTGTGATGCTACCAATGGTAAAGCTATAGAAAAAATATACGCTATCAAGAAACGCAATGAGGGTAAGAGTCTCATCATTTTGGTTGATGGTGAAGAGATGTTAACCCATTATGTTCAGTCTGTGCCGGCAATTGTTCATGATCTCGTAGAACAGTACGACAGACCTCTTACAATTATTTACCCGGAAGCCCGTAATCTTCCTAAAAACCTTGTAGCTCCTGATGGTAGTATAGCCATTCGTATCGTTCGACATGCTTTTTGTAGCCGTTTGATTTCTCAATTTGGCAAACCAATTACTTCTACCTCAGCAAATGTGTCAGGCCTCCCTTCCCCGGCTTCATATCATGCAATCCCTGATGAGGTTAAACAGATGGTTGATTATTCTGTTATACTGGGGCGTGATGACCTGAAAGCTGCATCCCCTTCAACTATTATACGGATTGATATTAATGGAGAATTTGAAATCATCAGGAACTGAAGCCCTAAGTCCAACTGTAGCTTTAGTTCAGTTTGCCCCTCTTCTGGGCAATATTGAATCAAATATCAATAGTCTGTGTCATTTGCTGAAAGCTGTAAAAGCAGATGTGATTGTTCTTCCGGAACTTGCATCTACAGGATACGCTTTTTCCAATAGAAGCGACGCTTTTCAATGTGCTGAATCTGTCGATAATTCTTCTTACATCAGGTTTTTAACTTCGCAAGCTGCCAGTCTGAATTGTTTCATTGTTTCGGGATTTAATGAAAGAGATGAGAACAATTTGTATAACTCAGCCATACTCGTCGGACCTTCAGGTTTTATCGGGAAATATCGTAAAATTCATCTTTTCTGGAACGAATCAGATATTTTTGAGCCGGGTGATCTGGGGTTGCCGGTGTTTGAAGTTGCCGGACTTAAACTAGGGCTATTGGTCTGCTTTGACTGGATGTTCCCTGAGGTCTGGCGTATCCTTGCATTGAAGGATGTTGATCTGGTGGCTCATCCTTCAAACCTTGTTTTGCCTTTCTGTCAACAGGCCGTAGCGGTACATGCTCTGTGTAACCGTTTTTATATTGCAACTGCCAACCGGATCGGAAGTGAAGGCAGTCTGCATTTTACCGGTGGATCGGTTCTTGTTTCTCCACTTGGAGAAACTATTATCAGAGGGTCTGTGGAAGAACCATTTGTCGGGAGCCATACGATTGACCTATCATTAAGCCGTAACAAGAATATCACTCCGCGAAATACACTTAAAGAGAGCAGACGGCCTGAGTGTTATACCTTTCTTACTACTGTGGAAAAGAAATGAAGGTGCCTGATATGGTGCTCCGGCTTTTCCTTCTGATTACCGGAAATAAAAACGCTCTGCAAACATCGTTTGCAGAGCGGTCTGGTTGAATCACACCAGTCCTTACCGTGCTATGGTAAGTTTTTTAATAAAAGTTGTTCCCGTGCTTGTTTTAAGTCTCAGGATGTAAACTCCTGATGATATTGTTGATGTATTTAACTTCAATACTCCGGAAGATTGTCGGAGCTTTTTGAAGAATACTTCGTTGCCTAATGTGGAAACCAAACTTAATCTGGCATCTTGTTCTTCTGCAATTTGCCATTTGATTTCGGTATACTGATTTGCCGGATTAGGATTTACATTGAAAAAAAGGACTGCGTTTTGTTCCTGGTATCCGATTGTAATATCGCTCAGAACTTCGTTGCTCATATCAGATTCACAATCCCCATCATGTATTGCTGATACTGTATAATAATGTACCTGATCAAATCCGGGTGCATCGAAATAGAAGGTGTCAGCAACGGGTGAAGTGGTGAGAAGCTCTCCGTCACGGTATACATTGTATCCAATCACAGATCGGATTTCATCATCAGCCGATTTCCAGATTGAATTATTATCGGGTAACATGCTATGGCTTGAAATTCCGGACAGAATTATGACATTGGAATCGGATGATAAGGTCATCAGGCCTGTTGTTTCTCCAATTGGAATGGCCTTCAGTGCTAATTTACCATTAACCCGCCATTCAGTGCCATGGGAAGGATTTATTTCTATCCAGCCCTCTGAAATTGGTACTGTAATGTTGATCGTGTCCTGTATGTCAATATCTTCTGAAGATGATACAATTAAAGAATAGTTTTCGCTTTCCCCCCTGCCGGCATTATATAATTTCAAAGATGAAAGTTTGTTTTCAGCGGTTGAAGTTAATGGAATGCTGGCCTCGTTCACCCTTGAATCAGTCGCAATTCCATTCCACGTGTGGATAAAGAGGGGTCGAGATTTTCCGGCAAGGCATTCAGGGCTGTACCAGTGAAGGGTTAAACCATCTGTCTTTTGATTCAGTGTTAGTCCGGAAGCTGCTTTGCAAACGGGATCTATTCTGATGTTATCGATCATCCAGGAACCCAGTAACGACGAATTATTACCCCAGGCTCTGAATCGTAGACGAAACGGCTGATTATACCAAAGGGTTATATCTGCGGATACGGGTGTCCATTCAAACGATCCCTGTGCCTGATACTGATGAAGAGGTATCCACTGGCCACCTGCATTGATATCTATTTCCATATAGTTTTCAGTCGATCCATTGCTGAGAAGCTTAAGGTCGAACGAAAGAAGGATGTCAGCGCAATCGAATCTGGAAGCCGTGAAGTAAGGGCTTACCAAGGCGTAACTATAATCGTTGAAAACAGGTGTACCATTAAAGGCGGCACAGAACCCACTCTTGCCGTATGTTGGTGTTATAGACCAGTTCCCCTGTGCAGGATCAAATGCCCATTCGTTTTCTTCGAACGACATTGCGGACCAATCTTCCAAAAATGGAATTGCCAATGCATCGGAATTCTGAACGGTATCACAGAGTACCATGTCAGATCTGAGTGTATCTCCCCCCGGAGATGTGTTATAGCAGACGGTAACTCCGTATATAAGAGCAGTATCGGGAATGCCTTCATCGGTGTACCCAATGGCCGACGGATCAGCAAATGAGATCAGAGTATCATTTCTAACCACTTCATATCCAATTTTGTTAAGTGTTGAACCAGGAAGGAGAGGGGGTGGTATCCATCCGATATACCCTGTCCCTTCTGTAGCGGTTGCCCATGCCTGATCAACCGGGGGCAGGTACCCGGAAGTGAATGTAAGCGACGCGCAGGCTGAATCACCGGGATACATGGCGCAAACCGTGGCAGTGTGTTCTGTGCCATAGGCAAGCAACGATGACGGGAGTATACAGGAGGTGTCCTGAGTAGTAAGAATATAATTGCCGTCGAGAGAAACATTGTAACCCCCGAGACAGGTTGATTGGGCAAAATAATATGCATCAATTGTTATATTGTCGATGTACCAGTAATTGATATCATTGCTATTGACACCCCGTGCAACGAATGAGAGATCGTATGTAAAGTATTC
Organism: Bacteroidota bacterium; assembly: GCA_003250395.1. Classification (GTDB taxonomy): domain Bacteria; phylum Bacteroidota; class Bacteroidia; order Bacteroidales; family TTA-H9; genus GWE2-42-24. Next base: position 57,491 of record QKGM01000008.1, read on the forward strand.
GTAATCGGTAATAATACTTTCATGACGCCAGCCAAAACTTCCGTTTAGGTTCGAATATGTAGCCAATGTTGAAGTATTGTTCCCGTATATTTCTACGGCCATTGTATTCTCATTTGTCGTCGCGTAATTATCGAGCTTTATGTCATAGCTGATTCTGATTTTATTTATATTTAAATAAATGCCGGGATTATCGACTTTAAATTTAATTCTTGATTCATAATTTGTAAGTTGAGGTGTCCAGCTAAATCTGGCAGACAGTGAATCTTGTCCTGTTTGTTCAATACTCCAGTTAACTTCATGGTCGACACAGGATGCTGGCCAGTTTCCCGAATTGAAGTTCACCTGTAATAAGGTATCAACATATAAAGGTGGAATATTCCATGCCAATCTGGCGGTTGCTGTATCAATTTTTATTTCTCCGGGCGAAAGCTTCAATAACTGTGGAAAGAGATTGACAATCGTATCGTTATAAATAGCAATTGTATCTGTAATCAGGCCATAGTTGATATTATACGCGTATAATAAATAGTTTCCGTTCCAGATAATCGGAAATGTTAACTGATTACCCGATGAGCTTAGATAATAAATTGAATCGTAAAGAGTATTAATTAGAGTAATGTAAAAGTTTGAAGTATCGGAATTGCATGCCCTGTTGTATATAAAAGTAACCGGGTCATGCCAGTTTTTACCCACAACCGATGAATATGAATAATCTGATTTTCTGTTCATGGAATATACTACCCTGTTTACCCAGCGATAACCACCGTCTGTTAGCTGTGGCCAGGTGGTATCTGCAAAAACCAGGGTATCCGACTCCCCAAGAAAAGTATAAAGAGCGGGATAGCCTTCATCTCCCTGTTCTAACCTGTAATATTCGAAGCTAAGGGGCCCAACCGGACTACTCCCGCCTGGTGAAGGGTGTAAATCAGTTGTATTGCAGGTTGCCCTGATAAGAAAATTTCCTCCTGAATAGGGCTGCCAGCCATTAACATCGTCATATATATAGCTGCGGCCACTCGATGAATGATCCACCCCGATTTTAACGTTAAAATTGGCGGGTACCTCCAGGGCTATACAATAATCGCCTTCATATTCTTCATGAAGATTATTTAGTATAACAGAATGCCATTTCTCTATCCCTATAATAAATAGTTTAGATAACATCATTTGATTAACGGGTAGGCCTGTTGAATTGTCGATAGGGAGCAGATGAGCATAACATTCCTGGTTATAATTGTCATTATGAAACAAACTGATTTTCGCCGGGATAATCTTCTCATTGGAGATGAGGCTGTCGAAGAAAACAGCATATAGTTTTCCCGGTTCCATGGTTATATATGATTCGGCCGTACCATCATCGTGAATGAATTCAACCTCTTTTTCAGACGATCTCCAACTGGTTCTGACTTCTGCCTGATCAGGAGAAAGAGCTGCGTACCCAAAACTGCACGGGGTAGTTGATTCCAGCATGGTAAAGTTATGGGCTACTGGTTGTCCGTTGGGAAAGTTCAGGCTGATCGTCAAATCCTCATAACCTGGTTTTTGAATCCGAACCTCATTCTGACCTGATGGAATATTGCCGAAAGCAAATGCTCCATCGGGAGTTGTCCATTCTGAGACTGAAGGGTTGCCCGGTAAACTTCCTGTTCCGGGAAAGTAAATTTTGGCACCAGGTATAGGCGCATGGGTAACGGAATCGTAAACGAATCCTGAGAAAGAACAGTTACCTATTAAAATTCCAATGTTTGGTCTGTAGTTTAACAATACCGTTCCTCCTGAATAACAATCATTAAAAACTGGATGCGATGTCTGGCCTGAAACGGATGTTGCCCTGACCATGGAGGCGGAACCTGGGATCGCTACCTGTGGACAGAAATTTATCAATAGATTTTTACTCCCGCTCCAGTAAAAGTTCCCGTTGAATGGGATACTCAATTCTCCCTGTGTCCCTGCAACAATTGTTTTAACTATTGACTTACTCCCTTCAGAAAAATAGGCCGAAGCTGCTGTTGAGGCATTTGTGTTCCCAATCTCGACCGACAAGGTGATATCTGTGTTGGCAGGAGAAGAAAGAAACAATCTGATTTCAGATATATACCCAGCGGTTCCTCCTGAAGCAAAGATCTCTTCCTTTTTGATTAAAACGGTAGTTGCTTTTTGGGTACCGTTGGTTGTGTAAAGCGGGTATTCGGTCTCGTAATTTCCGTTTCCAATCCAAAAGATATTTTGCGCATTTAAGGAAAGAGAAAATAATAAGGTTGTCAGGAAAAAAAGCAGGTGTCTCATTTTATGAACAACGTTTCGTGTCTGTCAACTTGGTCGTATTTAGTTATCCAGACTTTGTAAATATGTTTTGGTTGCCTGTAATTCAAATTATTTAAGAAATTATCATTTTAGATGTTCCCCCTGAAGAAATTCAATATTCCTCTCTGTCGTGATCTTTAATTCGGGAAAAACAGGATAATGATAGTTTACAGGTTGTGTAAGCTGAGGATTAATTCGAAAAGCAACAAAAAAACCACATTATTCTACCACAAACCACAAAATATTTAATATACTGAAAAACAGTAGCTAAACATAGTGTCGCTTCGAAGTAGCTTCGAAGTAGCTTCGAAGCAGTTTCGAAGCAGTTTCGTTTTCATACGAACAGATAACGAAGGAGTATTGAAACTGTTTCGAACCGGATATAATCAGGGTATAAACAAAATTTTGTTAAGGCAGGGAATAATTTGAGCTGGCCAGATGTAGGGGAATTAGTTCTGTGTATGTACCGGTTAACAGCGAACAGCCTGACTCTGGAATCCTTTAATTTTCACAGGGTTGTTTTATCCGGAATGGAAAGCATGCTGAAAGATGGAGATTACAAGGATGTTTGATATCTGGTCACAACCTGACCTGTTTATTAGAATCTGTCTGGTTAGCTGGTTATATATCGACTGGATGAGCTGTTGGTTCAATACAGACCTCTTCTATATTCTGTGTCTCTGATGGTATATTATATCAAACGAACAGAAAAAAGAAGCGCCCTGCTTCGTGGTTAGCAGGACGCATACATTAAATTCGGATGTCTGTTAAACTAAAATGTTGTGAAGCTTATGTTGATATAAAGACTGTATTTTTAGCATAAAGTTGCCTGAGTGTTGAAAATTTTTATGGCAGGTAAACGGCTCCCCCGCATGAAGCCCTTGAGGCTCCTGTTACATCGGCAATTATGTTGTTTCTGCGTTCCATCCTTAACAGACCCAGGAAAGCAAAGATTAGCGCTTCTTTGAAATCCACAATAGGACGGTCGGGTATCTTTAATGTAAGTTGCGTGTGAGAACTGATCTCTTCAACCAGGTAGCTGTTAAGGGCACCGCCTCCTGTAATCAGAACAGTTCCATGCTCCCTGTCGGGGAAGGCAGCCGCGATGGTTCGCGCAATCCATCTGGTAAGCGTGTGAAGCAGGTTTTCTGGTTGAGATTGCCACGGTATAATCAATGGTAAAAAATGATTGGTAAACCACTCTCTCCCCAGCGATTTTGGAGGCGCAAGTGCAAACCAGTGCAAATTTGACAATTGGGCAGCCAAACCGGGAATTTCAGTTCCATTTCTGGCAATTGTTCCATTCAAATCCATTGTCAGCCCCAACCACCCGGCAACCATATTAAGCGCCATATTGGCGGGACAAATATCCCAGGCCAAACGTTGGCCTGCCATCCTTAAAGATAGATTGGCAATTCCCCCAATATTGAGGCATACAGTATATTGTCCGAAAAGCCATTCATCACCGATAGGTACGAGTGGCGCACCTTGTCCTCCCAGAGCAACATCGGTTGATCTGAAATCGCAAACCACGGGTAATCCGGTTATGGCAGCCAATGAGGCGCCAGAGCCTAACTGGAATGTGAATCCTTTTTGAGGATCATGAAAAATGGTGTGGCCATGTGAAGCAATGAATGAGGGATTTACTTGATGCTGTTTGATAAATTTTTTAACCATTTTCCCTGTTTCTGATCCATAGGTAGCATGCCTCAGTGCAAGTTCAGCAGCAGTTCCCTGCATCAGGGATGTAATTTCTTCAGCCCACCCTTCCGGGTATGTATAGGTTTCGGCAGCTTCTATCTCAAAATGCCACTTTTGATCAAACCAGAACCGGCAACAGGCAATATCAAGCCCGTCCATTGATGAGCCCGACATAAGGCCCAGTACTCTTACAGGCTTGTGTATCATAACAGGGGAAGAATAGTTTCGAGATGGTTCCCGTGTGATCCTTTAACCAGAATGAGCGATTGAGTAATGGGTTTTGAGCTCAGTGCTGAAATAAGAGCATCTGTATCGGCAAACCAGTTCTCATGCATCCCTTTGAATTCATCTCCTACCAGAAAAATGCAGTCAGGCTGCATATTCTTTGCTTTTTCAAGGATGTTGTGGTGTTCCTGTTGCGATTCATTGCCTAATTCACGCATGCCGCCAAGTATCAACACCCTGGGTCTTTTGGTTTCAATGGCTGCAAAGACTCCCAGTGCTGCCTCCATACTTGATGGATTTGCATTGTAAGCGTCCATAACCACCTGGTTGGTCTCGGTAGTTATCCATTGCGACCGGTGATTTGAGGGAAGATAATTTTCAATTGCCGATACAATGTTCTCTGGGGTAACTCCAAATGTTAGCCCAACAGCGACTGCTGCCATTACATTGTCGAAGTTATAGTGACCTATCAGGTGGGTCCTGATTTTGTATTCATTGTCAAGATAATTGAAAACCAGTGTCAGTTCCGGACCATCTGTCAATATCCGCCCTCTGAATTCAGCTTCTTTGGAGACTCCATAGGTTAGTTGATTTATGCCTTCAGCATTATTCACTAATAGTTGGTTGTCGATATTTATGAAAGCCTTACCATTTCTGTTTTTCAAATGCTTATATAGCTCTGTCTTAGCTTTTACTACTCCTTCAAATCCACCAAATCCACCAAGATGAGCCCTCCCGATGTTGGTAATGAGTCCGTAATCGGGATTGGCAATTGCACAGAGTTGGGCAATTTCACCCTGATGATTTGCACCCATTTCAATAACGGCCATTTCATGATCTGAATTGACTGATAGAAGGGTTAATGGAACTCCAATATGGTTGTTCAGGTTTCCACGGGTAAAGCTGGTATTGAAGCGTTGTGAAAGTACTGCGGCTATCAGTTCTTTGGTTGTTGTCTTTCCGTTTGATCCTGTGATACCAATAAATGGTATTGAGAGATGCAAACGATGATAATGTGCAAGTTGCTGTAGCTCAGAAAGGACATTGTTTACCAATAAACATTTGTGGTCGGAAGAATATTGCGGGTTATCTACTACTGCACAAATTGCACCTGCTTCTATTGCTTTCATTGCATAACGGTTTCCATCGAAATTGTCACCCCGCAAAGCAAAGAAAAGAGATCCCGGTATAACACTTCTGGAATCGGTACAGATAACAGGATGTTGTTGAAAGAGTTGATACAGAAGTTCAGTCATATTAAATTGAATTGGTGGTATAAAGGTAGAGAATAGCGGTGATAGCTCAATGGTGAATACAATAAAAAAAATACCGGAACTACTTCCGGTATTCTTTTATTAATGGGTGATAATCTCAATAAAAAGGTAATACGTATACTCTTTAGTTTGATTATTCAATCCGATATTAATGACCTCCGGGGGAGCTACTCCATTCAATACCTAATCCATTGACAGCACTGGTATCTTCCTGGTATAGTTTTCTGTCGCCTGTCAGGTAATAGTTAACACCCTGGATATGCAATTTCACTTTATCGCCTAAAGGTTCAATGATCATTGAGGCTGGAATCATTTTAATTGATTCGTATTTTCCTTCCGGGCTGTTTATGAAGTTTTTAACTCCGGTAAACGTCTTGTTATCTTCCATGAACTCAAAGAAATGGCGGGTTGTTGTTCCTGATTCCTGACTGTTAGTAAATTCAACAGATGTAAGGTAATCTCTGATGTTGTTCCGGTTGGTCAGGTCTATTGAGCTGATCTGCTGAGCTTCTGTATGTAATATGCCAGATTCTTCCTGAGCAATATATACAAGGCCACCGGCAATATATCCGGTCAATGCAAGTAAACTAATTTTTTTCAGGTACCAGATGAAGTCGATCTTCTCCATCCCCATAACAGCTACACCGGCAGCTGATCCTATAATAAGGATACTTCCGCCTGTTCCGGCACAATAGGCAAGAAATTCCCAAAAGTAGTGGTCGGCAGGAAAACTTGTAGCATACATCCCCATAGCTCCGGCTACCAATGGAACATTATCGACGATACTGGATAAAACGCCTATTATAAGATTAATTACGTAAAGATTTCCAACGTTATCATTCAGGAATCCCGAAAGCAGGGTCAGGTGGCCGGCAACCTGAAGTGCAGCTACAGCTATCAGAATGCCAAGGAAGAACAGAATACTTGGTACATCAATTTTCCGTAAAACCCCAACAATGGTAAGATGTGCCTTGTCTTCATCGTTTTTAGATTTATGCAGTATCTCAGTAGTTAACCATAATAATCCAAGGCCAAATAACATGCCTAAATAGGGGGGGAGGTGGGTAACAGTTTTAAATACAGGAACAAAGAGAAGAAGACCGACACCCATGAAGAAAAGGAAGTTTCTTTCGAACGAAGTGGATGGAGTACCATGCCCGTGATCTTTCCCGCTTTTTGGCCTGTTGACAGTTCCTTTCATTGTGAAGGAAAGGATTGCCAGAGGTACCAACATACTCACCAAACTGGGGAGGAAAGTCTTCAACATGATATTAACAGTGGTCACATGGCCGCCAATCCAAAGCATGATAGTTGTGACATCACCTATTGGACTCCATGCACCCCCGGCATTTGCAGCAACAATTACCATTCCTGCATAAAACCAACGATCGTGACGATCAGCAATAAGTTTTCGGAGCAATGCAACCATCACGATTGAAGTGGTAAGATTGTCAAGAGCTGCTGACATAAAGAAGGTAATTATACTTGTTACCCAGAGCAGTTTGACTTTTTTTGTAGTTTTTATTTTATCGGTTATTATTCTGAATCCTTCATGTGAATCGACGAGTTCAACAATGGTCATCGCTCCCATAAGGAAGAAAATAATTTCGCTGACTTCTCCCAGATGTTCAAGCAACGCATGGTGTGAAAGCCAATCGGCAAATGTACCTCCGGGAATTTCCGAGAGATACTTCGTGAAGGCTTCGGTGCTTACCAAAAGTTCTTTTCCGCCAAACATGAGCAGAACCCACAGTACGACAGCTAATAACAGAGCAGTGGCTGATTTATTTATTTTGAGCGGATGCTCCAGCGCGATGGCTGTATAGCCTAAAATGAAGACAAAAATCATCAAATAGAACATATGCAATTTTTTGGAGTGTTTGCCGGCAAAGATAAGGAAACCATTTTACCCTCCAAGAGGTTATAGACGAGGAATTGTCCTTACTCATTTAGGCTATTTTTTGATCAATACAATTCCTTTCTTTCGTAAGCGTTATTTTAGTAATCAGTTATATTGTATATGAGAACATCATCAGGAGAAACCGTCGTCGTGTTGGGTGCCAGTACTAACCCTTTCAGGTATTCTCATGTTGCTGTTAAGGAGCTTGCAGCCCGTGGATATCATGTTGTTGCAATTGGTAGAAAAAATGGCAGAGTAGAAAATATTGATATCTCAGAAAGTCTTCCTGTCGATTTAAAAGCTCATACAGTAACAGTATACCTTAGTCCTGAACACCAGGAGTCATATGAAAACTGGTTAATGAGTGGTAATGTGAGGCGGGTGATCTTTAACCCCGGAGCCGAAAACCTATACCTGAAAAAAAGACTGGAGGATGCGGGTGTAGAGGTAATCTGGAACTGTACACTTGTAATGCTGTCAACAGGAGGTTTTTAATCATCAAAAAACCGGCAATTGATGTTCGCGCCGGGAATTTTCATAATTTAGTGCCCGCTTAGGGTATGGTAACTCAAGCTAATACATTTCGGTCAAATGAAGCTTTCGAATACATTTTTTAAAACGGTGGTTGTCTGGTTTCTTACTGCCTTTAGCCTGACCCAAATCCAGGCTCAACCGGTTATCAAACTTATCGGCGATACAACCTGCAGCCCGGATACTGTTCAAATTGCCATTACCGGCACAAGAGTAACATCTGTTAATAGTTTTGAGCTTCTGGTTCACTTTGATGATTCGCGAATGCGGTTCGATAGTGTCTATTATGCCATGAATTTTTTGAAAGGGTACTTCCAGACTAATCTTATATCTCCTTCTACTATCAAGCTTACCTGGGATTCTGTCAGAGCTTTGACAATTGGATCTGAGGCAGTCATGTTCAAACTTCAGTTTTCAGCTATCAGTGCTGGTAATCCTGCCATCATCTGGGATGGTACTTCTGTATTACGCGATGCCGATCATCAAATGGTCATTACCGAATTTGTTGATGCAAATGTCCTGATAAATGCCAAATATATCCGATATACTCTGGCCCAGATAATGGAAGGATGCGTCAAGGAGAAAAAGGGGCGTTATTCCGTATCGGTTACTGACGGTTCTCCTCCCTATAAATATGACTGGCATGGCGGATTTTTAAATCCGGGTGTAGATACAATGGTGTTCGGATTAAAGGGTGGGCCAAACAGGCTTACTATTTATGATAGTAAATGGTGCCGCTTTGATACAGTTTTTCAGGTAAAGGTTAAACCAGCTCCGGCTATAAGGATGTCAACAGAGGAACCCATCCCTTATGTGATTGTCCAGAAGCCCGAAGTACAGTTCTATTCCAATATCGATTCAATAAATATGATCGATAATTCAATTCCCAATTGGCAATGGGATTTTGGTGAACCCGATAGTTCGAGATCGGTTGAAACGGATCCTTTACACACTTTTAAGACAGCCTTTGGTGTTTTGGAGGCGGGAACGACAAGTTATATGGTTAAACTCTGGGCCATCAGCAACGATGGTTGCGATACCAGTGTTTTTAAAGAAGTCAGAATAGAAAAACCAGAGCCAGAGGTATTTAATGTTTTTACCCCCAATGGAGACGGGCAAAATGAATTATTTACTATTCATGGTAGTAAAAATGCCGATCTTGAAGAATGGCCTCTCAGCGATTTTTATGATCGTATGGAGTTATTAGTATATGACCGTAACGGTAGGAAGATATACGAATCAGCAGATTATCAAAATGATTGGGACGGAGGTGGTCATGCAGACGGTACCTATTTCTATGTTCTGAAATGTTACGGGCGATTTGGTGAGGAAACTTATCAGGGATCGTTGATGATTCTTACGGGTGGTAAGTAGTCTCTCATATTAAGATTATTTTTCGAATTGAGGGTGGGTTCTGCATGTTGGGACTCACCCTGTTTCTTTGGCACATCTTAAAAAGTCATTTACTACCTTTGCGATAGATTATCTGCCCATGCAAAATGAACCATTACCGGTTAAAACTTTTTTAAAGGTATCTGCCGATACTCCCATCGTGGATGTACGGACACCTGGTGAGTTCATGAGGGGACATATCCCTGGTGCTGTGAATATTCCTATATTTACGGATGAACAGAGAGCTCTGGTTGGTATTGAGTACGCCCGCAAAGGTCAACAGGCTGCCATTCTGTTGGGATTGGAATTAATTGGACCGGAACTGACAGTCAGATGCCGGCAACTTTTGAAAGTTGCCCGTGCTGGTTCAACAGTCAGTCTATACTGTTGGCGCGGCGGTCTTCGCAGTGCTGCGATGGAATGGTTGTTTAAACTGATAGGTTATTCCACGAATCGCTTACAGGGTGGATATAAGTCGTACAGAAGTGAAGTTCAGCGATCGTTCGGAGTGATGTGTAACTTCAAAGTGATTGCAGGTCCTACCGGCTCGGGAAAGACAGAAATCCTTAAACGATTGGGAGGGCTCGGTGCTCAGGTTCTTGATCTTGAGGAGTTGGCCAATCATCGTGGCTCAGCTTTCGGGGGGTTGGGAATGGGGCCTCAACCTGGAACAGAGCACTTTGAAAATCTGCTTTATCACAGGCTGTCATCATTAAACAGAAATAAGGTGATTTGGGTTGAAGATGAGAGTTTATCTATTGGTAATTGTTTTATTCCCAAAGAAATTTATAAACAGATGCAACTGGCACGTGCTTTTGTAATAGAGGTGTCAAAAGATGAAAGAGTGAAAAGGCTTGTAGATATGTATGGTTCAATAGATACTTCCTTGTTAAGGGAAGCATTGGTGAAAATTGGAAAACGGCTTGGTGGCGACAGGTTGAAGATGGCAATAGAAGCATTAGCTACAGGTAATTTGAGTGAGGTAGCCAGGCTTTCACTTGATTACTACGATAAATCCTATGCAGGTGGGTTAGCATTAAGGGATACAGGAAGAGTTGTTCATATTACCTTACCAGTTATGGATCCGGCAGCAATAGCACAGCATCTCCAAGCTCAGGATTGATTTAGGTTTTGACATGTATTGGATGCATAATATCTGCACCAGTTTTTAATACCACATTCGCTGCATTTAGGCTTTCTTGCAAGGCAAACATACCTTCCATGAAGGATTAACCAATGATGGGCTTTGGGAATTAATTCTGCAGGAATGTGTTTTACAAGCTGTTTTTCTGTTTCAAGGGGAGTTTTAGCACCACTGGTTAAGCCGATGCGCGCTGAAACTCTGAAAACGTGAGTATCAACTGCCATTGCGGGCTTATTAAATACAACCGATGCTATCACATTTGCTGTTTTCCGTCCGACACCAGGGAGTTGCGTAAGGTCGTCAATCTCATCTGGGACAATTCCGTTGAATTTTTCGGTCAGCATTTTTCCCATTCCCAATAAATTTGCGGCTTTATTATTTGGATAGGAGCAAGATCTGATCAGGTCAAATATTTCTTCCTGTGTTGCCTTTGAAAGAAGATCGGCACTCGGATACTTCTGAAAAAAGGGGGGGGTAATTAAATTAACCCGTTTGTCGGTACATTGGGCTGAAAGAATTACTGCCACGAGCAATTGAAAAGGATTTTTATAATGTAGCTCAGTTTCAGGCTGCGGCATATTCATGCTAAACCAGTCAATGATATTTTTGTATCGTTCGGATATCTTCATGCAATAAATGGATTAAATAGCGAAGTTATGCAAAATGCAAAAAAGGCTCCCGTTGTACGGGAGCCTTTTTGAAATGTACCAGCATAAGGCTGGTTTATTTTACTTTATCAACGATAGCTTTGAATGCTTCAGGGTTATTCATGGCGATATCGGCCAAAACCTTACGGTTTAGTTCGATCCCTGCATCATGAAGTTTTCCCATGAAAACAGAATAGGACATCCCGAACTGACGAACACCAGCATTTATACGGGTGATCCATAGTGCGCGGAAACTTCTTTTTTTTGTTTTACGGTCGCGGTACGCGTACTGCTGACCTTTTTCCCATGAGTTTTTGGCTACCGTCCATACATTTTTACGACGACCAAATTGTCCTCTGGTGAGGCTTAGAATCTTTTTGCGGCGTGCCCTTGAGGCTACTGCATTTACTGATCTTGGCATAATTCAGTGTTTTTTACTTCAGCGCCCCGTCTTTACGGGATCTTGCATGCTGAAAGCAAGGTTAATAATTTGATTTGTTAACAGGCTAACATGCGTTTAACATTGGCAACATCAGCTTTTTCGACAATTGCTGAATACGTAAGATTACGTTTCCGCTTGGTCGATTTTTTTGTGAGGATGTGGCTTTTGTAAGCATGAGCCCTCTTGATCTTACCAGTGCCGGTAAAGGTGAACCTTTTTTTAGCGCTGGATTTGGTCTTCATCTTAGGCATTACTTCGCAGTATTTAAATTAATGGGTTTCAATCTTATTTATCGCTTTGCTTCTTGGGTGAAAGGATCATTATCATCCTTTTCCCTTCGAGTTTGGGCAGACTTTCGACCTTACCATATTCAGCAAGGGCCTGGGCAAACTTCAGCATAATAATCTCACCTTTGTCTTTGTAAACGATGGTACGTCCTCTGAAGAATACTTCCACCTTTACCTTAGCGCCTTCCTGAAGAAAACTTGCTGCATGTTTGAGCTTGAATTCAAAATCGTGGTCATCGGTATTTGGTCCAAGCCTGATTTCCTTTACCACAATTTTGGCCGATTTAGCTTTTAATTCTTTCTGTTTACGTTTCATCTCATACAGAAATTTACTGTAATCAATGAGTTTGCATACAGGCGGATTGGCAGTAGCACTGATCTCAACTAAATCGAGATCCATGTTGCGGGCAATGTCGAGAGCCTCTTTAATAGAGACGATTCTTTGCTCAAAATCTTCACCCACAACACGTACCATTGGGGCTTTGATTTTCTCATTTACTTTGTAAGGCTCTTCTTTTCCCTTTGAGGGAAACCTTGAAGGCCGGTTATTTGGTGCAGCTATTGTAATTTCCTCCTATCAGGTTTGTACAACAATTATTTTTTTTGGGACTGCAAAGGTATTAAAATTAATACGTTTGCAATATCAGTTCGTCATTTTTTTTACATCTTCCCGAATCATTTCTGCAAATTCAAGTGTAGGACGACTACCAAGGTCACCTTCTCCCTGTTTGCGTACAGAGACATTTCCATCGGCTTCTTCTTTCTCGCCAACTATCAACATGTATGGAACACGCTGAAGTTCAGCGTCACGGATTTTTTTGCCTGTCTTCTCATTGCGTTCATCAACCTGTGATCTGACTTCATTTTCTTCCAGAATCTGCTGAACTTTTCTTGCGTAATCGATGAACTTTTCACTGATAGGGAGAATCATTACTTGTGTTGGTGTCAACCAAAGTGGAAATTTTCCTGCAGTATGTTCCAGCAAGACAGCCACAAATCGTTCCATTGAACCAAATGGAGCCCGGTGAATCATAATGGGACGATGCTTTTGATTATCGGCACCGATATATTCGAGATCAAAGCGTTCTGGTAGATTATAGTCAACCTGAATGGTACCTAACTGCCATTTACGCCCTATGGCATCACGTACCATAAAGTCAAGTTTTGGACCATAGAAAGCAGCTTCCCCTTCCACTATGGTAGCCGTAAGTCCTTTTTCCTGGACAGCTTCAATAATAGCTTGTTCTGCTTTTTCCCAATTTTCATCAGAACCAATGTATTTTTCCGTGTTTTTGGGATCTCTGATTGAAATCTGGGTGATGAAATTCTCGAAGTTAAGAGTCCTGAAAATATGGAGCACGATATCAATAACACCTATAAATTCAGTCTTAAGCTGATCAGGTCGACAGAAAATATGAGCATCATCCTGAGTGAAACTTCTCACTCTTGTCAACCCATGTAATTCTCCACTTTGTTCATATCTGTACACTGTTCCAAATTCAGCGAGCCGGATAGGCAGTTCTTTGTAACTGTGTGGTTTATGGCTGAATATTTCACAGTGGTGTGGACAGTTCATTGGTTTAAGCATGTATTGTTCGCCTTCTACAGGCGTAGAAATTGGTTGGAAAGAGTCTTTCCCATATTTCTGGAAATGACCAGAAGTCTTGTACAATTCAACATTACCTATATGTGGGGTAATCACCTGCTGGTATCCTGCTTTTTTTTGTACCGACTTAAGGAAGTTTTCCAGTCTTTCTCTTAACGCGGCTCCTTTTGGAAGCCAAATTGGTAAACCCTGTCCGACTTTTTGAGAGAATGTGAATAGTTCAAGTTCTTTTCCCAGTTTTCTGTGGTCTCGTTTCTTCGCCTCTTCTAATAATGCAAGGTGTTCGGTAAGTTGGCTTGCTTTTGGGAACGAGATACCATATATACGGGTTAGCATCTTACGCTTTTCGTCACCGCGCCAGTATGCTCCGGCAGTAGCTAAAAGCTTGATGGCTTTGATCCCTGATGTATCAGGTAGATGTGGTCCACGGCAAAGGTCTGTGAATTTTCCAGATTCGTAGAAAGAGATTGTCCCATCAGCCAGATCACTGATCAGTTCGAGCTTATATTCATCCCCTTTCTTACTGAAATAATCGAGTGCTTCAGCCTTCGATACCTCACGACGAACATATTGCTGTTTTTCGCGGGCAAACTGAAGCATTGTATCTTCAATTTTTTTAAAATCATCTGATGAAATCTGCTGATCTCCAAAGTCAATATCATAATAGAATCCGTTTTCGATATCGGGTCCTATTCCAAATTTGGCGCCAGGATATAGATGCTCAATGGCTTCAGCCATAAGATGAGCAGAAGAATGCCAGAATGTTGCTTTTCCCTCTTCATTATCCCATGTGAACAACTTGATGTTGGCATCAGTAGTAATAGGTCTGGTGAGGTCCCAGATGGCATCGTTAACTTTAATGGATAATACGTTGCGTGCAAGGCCTTCGCTGATACTACGAGCGATTTCAAGTCCTGTTACACCTTCGGGGTACTGTCGTACGCTTTTGTCTGGTAGCGTGATATTTATCATATTAAAAGTATTTTAACCGACTGCTACAAACCAGCCGGTTGGTTAGGAGGGTGCAAAAGTAATGAAATATCCAAACATACTTACTGTGGCACTGTAAAATACAATTGATAAATCAATCAGCACCCAATTCCCATTTGCTGAAGCAATTCAATTGCATCTTCTATGCATGGTATACATATAGATGTTGTAAGTCCTTGATTAGCGACCTTCTCACGGCCTTCCGGTGTGTTAAGGTTTTGTCCCAAAAGATCACGACAGGAGATTGCATGGTGTTTCTCAGAGAACAGCCTCGTTATTTCTTGAATTAGTTCCCGTGTTTTTTCCTTACGGGCGATTTCATTTTCTATCGCTTTGGTGCAATGGAGTCCGATAACCATATAAGCGCCGGTTAAAGCACCACAGGTCAGTTGCATCCTGCCCATTCCTCCACCAAAAGCTGAAGCAATATTGATAGCTTGCCGGTCGTTCCCGGCGATAAGTTCTTCAAATGCACCCAGTACAGCCTGTGCACAATTGTTGCCTGAACGGAACAAATTAAGTGCAATAGAAGTTTTGTCGCTATATATCATGTCAGGTGTTTTATTATTTACAACTACTGTTTTTGATTTCCAGCCATTTGCTCAGTGTGTTCAGAACTATTTCCTTTGTTTTATTATCCAGTGTCCCAATACGTGTTCCATGGCAGGCTCCCGGTGCTATGATACGAAGCGAGTTGGTAGCAGTTGTGGGCATGGCTGCTGATGCACTCCACGGATCATTGCCGCCATAAATATAGATGATATTGTTGCCTTCCAGTGCAATAAAATCTCGTACATGCTGAAGTGTGAGGGGGTTAAACTGGTACCTGGGCCCTTTGGGAGCCATGATGCTATTGCTGATGTATCCTGTCTTAATTGAAAGCAGATCACCCACGTTAGTGGTGTCATAACCATAATATCCAATTTCAGTGTAGGCCTGATAGAAGAATGCCTGAGTCCCATCCATTCCGGGGTGCGTGAAATTATCGAGACCTACTGATGCAGTGAGATGCATATAGAGCTCTCTTGGCGTGGCTGATGCTTCGGGTATCTTTTCTGGTTTTATTCCCCACTGCCAGAAACTAAACGGATATTCGAGAACCATGTAATCCAATGTGCTGTCAGGACTCATGGCCCATGTATATTGACGTTTCTCAGCCTGATTTTTCAGCAAGTCTATGATCGCTGTACGCTGTTTCAATACACTTCGCTGAAATGTAAGAACCTTTCTTCGGGTGGACGAATCGCCTACCTGTTTCAGAAACCATATTTCTCGCGGGTCTTCCTGGGCGATGTTGTATGGAGCTACATAAGCCACTGTGGCATCGGCATCGTTGGGATAGAAAGTCCTGTGATAAACTGCAGTCTGTCCTCCTTTGCTGATACCTGTAGTAACCCATTTGCCTTTGTATATGGTTTTAAGCAATTCAATAACATGATGATGATCAGCAGCTGCATTCTCAACAGTCAAATAATCCCACGGCTGACCTTCTGGTTTAGAGCCCGAAAAGTATCTGTGCTCCACGACCAATTGATTGCTTTGGAGAATGCCAGCCAACTCTTCTTCAAAATAGGCGTTGTTGGCGTAATCTGCTGAATACCCCTCTGTAGTCATCACCATGGGTTTACTAAAGTCACGGTGCGAGAGGAATGCACGTTGCGTAAAACTTCCTTTTTCAGGATGATGATGATCGAGTGGTTGGGTGATAGAAAGTATATATGATTCAGAAAAGCCGGGTGCTGCAACTTTGGCTTCAACTTTAACCCCTGGAAGAGAATTTAACTGCTCTTGCAATGACTGACTAAATGCTGATAGTGCAATTGAAAGAAACAGGATAATGAATAGTCTGGCTTTCATTCGGAAGTATTATATTTATTATTAATTCAATTTATATAAACAGGTAACCGCTTTGTATAAGGGTAACATTCAGAATTATGGATAATGTTTCTTGGCCAGAGGTTACTGGCTCAATAACTTCAGATGCCATAACTGATAATTGCTCTCCGGATAATCCTCTGACGATAAAACCGGTTTTCAGAATATTTCTATCATTATGCCGCAATACAAGTCTTGCGCACGATGCTCCTGCCCCAGGAGAATGGCTTATAACCCCGTTCTTGTTTACTATGGCTTGCAGAAGAACAGGGTAATTATCCAACCCGGTGAATACAACGGCAGCAGGCATTGTCTCTATATTTGTTGAGGGATGGTTCAGTTTATGGTTGGCAGAGATACATCCAAGAATCCATTGTCCATAGTCTTCCATTCTTCTCAGCATTAACTTCTCTGGACTTAAGGTTATCCCTAAAGATTTAGCATCGGTCAGAATATATAAATCGTCTGCAAATACAATGTCGTATTTAAGCAGCCCGATACCCGGTATCCCGGCCTCCTGATCAGTTGCTATCACTTTAACTGGTATTGATTCAAGCCTGCATCCGAAATTATAATCTGTCAACGCGTTAACTTTACAACGTACACCCCCAACCGGCATGTCGAATGAATATCCTTCAGTTTTGGACTCTATATTCAATAGATGACGTGTGACAGAAAGTGCAGCAACCCCTTCCAGAGTTAGCTCGCTGTTTATTTCAGCCGATACATTACCGCGGACAATTATATGGTTGTTTTCTTCATCGCTTCTGATAATGATTACCATTTGCCCAATACCTGGTTGATGCTCTTTCAGATATTTTATGACAAGGTTTGCCGATAAGTCATCAAGGTTGATCCTCTCTGTGCTTACAGCAGGTTGTGTCTCAGGAAGCGTAATGATCATTACTGGTTGACCTGTCACACTATATAACATGAATTCAGGAAGTCCCTGAAACATTCGATGGCTGTAATCAGATGAACGCATACGTCGCGGGTGGTAAATAGCAGATTAATTGAATCGGCATTAAATGAAAATCGTCAGCAAAGTTAGAAAAGTGAATTTATTACATTGAATGGTGCAAATAGATTTCTATTCCGTTAGCAACCGCTGTGTTCTGTCCTTCGTATGATCTCATCCTGCAGGTCTTCTCCCAGGTCGTTAAAATAGTCGCTATAGCCTGCAACACGAACAATCAGATCGCGATATTTCTCAGGGTTTTTCTGGGCATCCCTTAGAGTATCCGCGTTAATTACGTTGAATTGGATGTGGTGCCCGTCCATCCGAAAGTAACTGCGTATTAGTGCTGTAAGCTTGCTGTAGCTTTCACTGTCGTCAAAGAAAGAGGGGGTGAATTTCTGGTTCAGCAGAGTTCCTCCCGTTTTTATATGATCTATTTTTGCAGCTGATTTTAAAACTGCCGTCGGGCCACAATGATCAGCACCCTGTACAGGGCTGATTCCTTCGGACAACGGGATTCCGGATAGTCTGCCATCAGGAGTAGCTCCCGTTACCTGCCCGAAATAGATGTGACATGTTGTTGGAAGCATATTGATTCTATATGTAGCACCACGAGGAGACGGCCTTCCATCGACAGCATTAAAAAAAAGGTTGAATATCCTGACAGCATGTATGTCGGCGGCATCATCATCGTTTCCCCATTTTGGGGTGTTGAATACCAATTCTTTCCTTAGTTCTTCATAGTCCTTAAAATTATTATCAAGGGCGTGAATCATCCCTCTCATTGAAATTGTCTTCCGATCATAAACATGCTCTTTAATAGAAGTCAGGCTGTCTGTCAAACTTCCTAATCCAACTCCCTGGATATATGAACTGTTATAACGGGCTCCTCCGTTATTGTAATCTTTCCCGTTAATGATGCAGTCATCTATGAGTAATGAAAGAAAAGGAACAGGCAGATTCTGGGCAAATAGTTTCTCTATTACATTGTTGCCCCTTATTTTTATATCAACAAAATGGTGAACCTGCTTCCCGAAGGCATCCATCAACTGATCAAATGTAGTGAACTGTGTCGCATCTCCTGTAAGGATACCGACCTGAACCTCTGTACGTGGATCAAAGCCATTATGGAGGGTTAACTCGAGAATTTTTGTAAGGTTAAAATAGCCGGTCAGGATGTATGCCTCGGTTCCGAATGCTCCACTCTCAACACATCCCGAAGCCCCACCGTTTCGTGCATCTTCGGGTGTTTTTCCCTGCCGCATCAATTCCTGTACAATGGCATCAGTGTTGAAAATGCTTGGTTGGCCGAAACCAGTACGTATAATATCAAGTGTCTTGTGGATAACCCGATCTGGGTTTTTCTTGCTTACCTGTACCATGCTGCTGGGTTGTAGCAGTCTCATCTCCTGGATTACTTCAAGCAGTAAATAGGTCATTTCGTTCACAGCATCGGAACCATCTTCCTTGACTCCACCCAAATTGATAAGAGAGAAATCTGTATAGGTGTTGCTCTCAAGTGCAGTAACCCCTATCTTCGGAGGTGCAGGATGGTTGTTGAATTTTATCCAGAAACAATGGAGTAGTTCGCGTGCTTCTTCTTTCGTCAGGCGCCCTGATTCCATGTCTTGTTGATAGAAGGGAAGGAGGTGCTGGTCGAGCCGTCCCGGATTAAAGGAATCCCATGGATTGAGTTCGGTGATCACTCCTAAGTGAATGAACCAATAGTGCTGTAAAGCCTCCTGAAGGGTCTCAGGTTTATGGGCAGGTACTCGCCGACAGATTTCGGCAAGATGTTTAATTTCTTCCTTCCGTTTTTCGTCATTTTCAATTTGTGCCAGCTTCTCAAGTTCTTCAGCATGCCGTTCACTGTATCGAATCAATGCTTTTGCGGCAAGCTCCATACCTGCGAGCTCTTCCTGCTTTTCATACGCGAGCGGATCATTATAAAAATCGAGTTTGAAACGACTGTGTTCAATGTCTATTAAAATGTCGAGCATCCCTTTGTTCCACATTTTTTTTCCGAGTACTGTATGACCGGGAGCACGTTGCTCCTGAAATTCCGTAAAGATACCCGCATCGTATGCAGCTCTCCATTCGCTGGTCATGTTGGCCATCATCTTGTCCCGATGCGTCTTCCCTTGCCAAAACGGGATGATGAAATCACGGTAGGCCTCGCGCACGGTTTCATCCGATTTAAATGAAACTTTAGCCCTGTTATGCAATACATCGAGGTCGTCGAGTGAGTGAAGTGTCACTTCCGGATATGTTGACGTTGCTTTTGGAGCTGGTCCTCGTTCTCCGACAATCAGCTCTCCCGGGTTAATGCAGATTGCTTTGTTATTGAGCAGGTACATGAGGCAACGCCCCCGTCTTACCGGTGCTGATACTTCCCTCGCTTCATCGCTCTGATGAAAACGGGTAACCAATAGAGCCCTCTCTGCACTGATAGTATTGATGGCATTCAGGCTTTGACTTCTGAGTTTATTTACACGTGTGGTTATCATGATGATTCTATATTTCTGAACTGGTTAATAATGTTTATCCTCCTTCCTTTACCCTGAAGCCTGCCGCTGAAAACAGGGCAAGGGCTTCAGGAGTATTGGCAATTGAATGTGGGTCTGGTAGTTTGGGAGACGGTGACAGCCCGAGTGCTTCATACTTATGTTGACCCAACCTGTGAAAAGGAAGAAAATCAACCCGTCTGACAGGCTGTCTGATGGTTTTTAGAAATTGAATTGTATCGGTCAATGAATTAATTCCGTCATTTATCCCCGGAATAAGAGGGATTCGGATAATTAATTCCATGTTTGGTACATCGAGCGAACTAAGATTGTTAAGAATTATTTGATTCGACTGACCTGTTGTTTCGTAATGACACTGCTCATCAATAGTTTTTATATCGAATAGGAGCAAATCTGTCGCCTCAGCGATCCTTGTGAATACTTCCGGGTTTGCGTACCCGCTGGTATCAACTGCCGTGTGTATCCCTTCTTCATGGCAAAGCTGCAGCAACTCCAACAAGAATCTATGTTGCATGAGTGGTTCTCCTCCTGAAAAGGTAACACCACCTTTACTCTCTTCATAATACAACCTGTCACGTACGATCTCCTTCATCACCTCATCTGTTGTCATTTCTCTGCCAACAGGGGTGGCTAACCATTCTTCACTGCCGTCCAGAGTCCGGCGTTTATTAATGAAGCCGATTGAAGGCGTCTGACTCTCAGGATTGTGGCACCAGAAACAACGTAATGGGCAACCTTTAAGGAAGACAGTTGTACGAATGCCGGGGCCATCATGTACTGCATAGCGGCGGATATCGAATACGATACCATTCATAGAGGTTAGTTATGTGTTATGGGATAAGTTAAGGAAATAATTCTACGGAAGGTATTTCACCGATCAGGAAGGCATCGTTATCCTATGCTAGCATATCCAGCAGTCGTAGAGCCCCTTGCCATTATTGTGGTATAGGGTCTGGTATGTTGTTAATTGCGGCAACATTTGTATCTATTTCCTGATGCAAAACTAATATAATTCAGCGTGATTTTTCCATTTTTTATGATTAATTATGAAATTGTATATTGCATGTGATAAGCATGTACAAATAATTGTGTTATAGGGTAAACAGTTTTTTAACGCCATCTCTGTTCTCATTGAAAATTAGCTGGAACTTGTTACATTTGCCTTGATAATTTTATCATGTGAATACGGCTGATCTACCATGCTAAGACGATTCATCCGGATTATTTTGTTTTCAGTTTTTTTCTTTTCATTATCAGGTGTTCCTGTTGTTCGGAATGCAACAGGTGATTTGCTGTTAACGGTTTTATCCGTAGCACACGATGAGATTCCTGCTCATAGCTTATCTATTTTATCACTAATTGAAAGTGAAAATGAACCGGGTGGAAGTCACGATTGTGTTTCTGTACCGGTAGTAGTTGTTGTCGACTTACGCCCTGTCAGGATTAAGGGTTTCACAGATATCATCCGTCAGGTTAGCCTTCATGGCGCCAGGTTTTTCTCTCCAATTGCCGGGGTTACCTCATTGCCCGATATCAAGCAGTTGTATGGTGATGAGTCGCGGTGGATTACCCTTAAATCATTATTGTGTTGAACACTCCTACCTATCAGGTGTTTCTGAATCCGGTCTCATTTCCGGTTATTCCTCCTCTTTTATAGAGGATTAGTGTGTTAAAGTGTTTATATTCAATAATGAAATTTATGGTTTCTGGTAAAATATTTCGAAAAGCACTTATTGTGCTTCCCCTTTTTTTATTGTGTTCTTCAAATTTGATGGCAGCAGGCGCTATGCCTTCTATAGGAGGAATTCAACTTGAATTCATCCTTTTTGCCCTGACTTTGGTCGGGGTGGCATTGTTTCATAATAAAACCATGTATGTGGCGCTGACAGGTCTTGCCCTTGTTCTGGTTTCAAAATTCATTTTTACCCCTGATTTTTCTCTGACTGAGCATATCATTGGGAGTGCAGGAACTGAAGGTGAATGGCGTACTTTAATCAATCTAATCGGCTTGCTTTTCGGTTTCGGTATTCTGGCTAAGTATTTCGAGGAATCACGTGTACCGGAATTTTTGCCTAAGTACCTGCCCAACGATTGGAAAGGAGGACTGGTACTCCTTCTTTTAGTCATGATAATTTCAAGCTTTCTCGATAACATTGCCGCTGCGATGATTGGTGGTACAATTGCACAAGTAGTTTATAAGGGTAGGGTTCATATCGGATTTCTGGCAGCCATTGTAGCTGCAAGTAATGCTGGTGGTGCAGGAAGTGTTGTTGGTGACACTACAACCACCTTAATGTGGATCGATGGTGTGAACCCACTTTATGTTACCCATGCTTTTATTGCTTCTATCGGAGCATTTATAGTCTTCGGGGTGTTTGGTGCAATTCAGCAACACAGATTTCAGCCTATTCAGTCTGATCCTACACCCGGCCTCGTTATAGATCATGGGAAACTGATTATTGTAGCTCTAATCTTGATTTTTGCCATTCTTGCCAATGCCTTTCTCGGTTTCCCTGCTGTTGGCGTCTGGGTAGCGATCCTGACCGGTAATTTTTTCCGGAAAGCACATTGGAAGGAATTACAGAATTCATGGCAGGGAACGGTTTTTCTTTCTTCTCTGGTACTGACTGCCTCTCTTATGCCAGTTGATGAACTACCTGCTGCCTCATGGCAGACTGCATTCTCACTTGGTTTCGTTTCATCGGTATTCGATAACATCCCACTTACTAAGCTATGCCTTGAGCAAGGAGGTTATGACTGGGGCGTATTGGCATACGCAGTCGGGTTTGGTGGCTCCATGATCTGGTTTGGTTCATCAGCAGGTGTCGCTTTAACTAATAAGTTTCCTGAGGCCAGGTCCGTTTTCAGGTATGTCAGGCATGGCTGGCATGTAATTCTGGCCTATCTGGCGGGCTTTTTTATTATGCTTGGGATGGTTGGCTGGCATCCGCATGCCCCTCATAAAATAAAACCTCAAACGCAAATTGAAGTGAACAAGTAAGGCATTTCTGACCGATGATCATTAGCCGTTGTTGCTGGTCTTATACATCAACGGCTTTTTTAATAAGGCGTGCAAAGTAACTATCTTGCCGAAGAATCTTTGGCAATACCCTTGCCAAAGTAAGACTATTGTTTTGGTTTAAATATGTTTTTTTAATATTTTTTTCAAAAGCGTTAGTCCAAAAAGTTGATTTATTTTGGCGACTGATACAACTATCAATTAATCAATGATATGAAATGTTTCAGTGACGTTTGTGATTTCAACCTTCGATCGCGATTTTATCATCTCCGTTAGAACTTCTTTCATGATGAATTGGATATCTGTAATTTTAACGGGTATTTATTTGATGTTCATTCAATGGAGAATATGAGCGTAAATATAGCATTTGTAATATATTGATTGTCAGATGTAAAAACACCAAAGATATACCAAAGATATACCAAAGATAGGGGAAACTGGGAAGATGACCCTTTTTGGTATCTTTTTTATAGGTTTACAGTATGTTAGGTGTTATTTAGCTAACTATTGAACCTGACATGGACTTGATAACGAGCCTCGGTTAATAACCCCGATTGAGGGTTTATAAAAAGGGTATTATAAAAGATTCTTCCTTGTCATTTTTGTATGCAATAATGAAGCCTTGCTGTTTGATGCTGGTAGAATATTATGTGTGATTAATCTAACAGTTTTTTTCGATAGTTACCATAGTCTGACGTTTCGGATAGACAGAATTCGTTACTGACTGTTATCCTGAGACAAATGATTCCTTCCGATGTAGAACAGGATATTATTATGACAGTGTAAAAATCAGAAAAACCGGAATATTCCGGTTTTTCTATAGATGTCAGAAATTTATTCTATCAATACGATTCAAACCAGCAGTTACATACTAAGTGCAGTTGATAGTGTCTGATTTGAAGGGTATATCAGTGAAGCTGAACACAAAGAGCTATTCTGCAGAAGCTCCCAAGCCACCTGCTTTACTCCGTTCAATGGCCTGAAGGGCAAGATATTTGTCTCCAAATTTCTCGAGATTTTCAAGCTCCTTCTCAAACTGGTCAAGGTGAACCTCTTCTTCTTCAACAAGTGCTTCAAACAATTTCTTTGATACTGAATCGGCATTTTTCGAACATTCATTTGCCCAGTTATTATAATCACGGGCACTTCCTGTTTCCATTTTTGTAGCTAAAACAAGCATTTTTTCTACTTCATGGATTTTTTGTACATCTTCTGCAGCCTTCATCTCCACTTCCCCTTTGAGAAACAATACTCTCTCGGCAAGTTTTTCTACATGCATCATCTCCGCGATAGCCGTCCTCCGGAACAGATTCGATAGGAGGTCATAACCCAGGTCATCACAACGGAAATGAAAATACATGTACTGATGGACTGCTGATAGTTCATCAGCAATGGCTTTGTTTAATAATTCTATACTCTTTTCTTTCATGGTAATAGTTTATTTAATAATGGGATAATTTCTGATATTGGTTTATTTGAATGAAAATTTGCCAGGGCTGCTGATAAAATGCGGATGCCCTGGTTACATTTGATTTGGATATTTTACGCAAATATATGTAAAATTACCTCATCGGTTATAGACAACCAGGGCATCTCTTGTTTCTGTACCAGACATGGAAAGTCAGTCAATCATCGTGTTAACCAAGGAAAGCGCTGTACATCCAAACTAGTTTTTCCTGTGCCCTGATGTAGTCAGAAGCCATTGCATTGGTCCCTTCATCATTCACTTCAGCCGAGAGTGTTAGAATTTCCCGTTGTTTTAACAGCAGGATCGTGAAGGTTTCTAAAATGCTTCTAACGCTGGCTTTGCCATCTGTGCTGTTTGAGACTGGTTTCACCTGCGACAGCGCAAGGTAATCGTTGAAAGTGTGGAGTGGTGTTCCCCCAAGAGTCAGAATACGTTCAGCGATTTCGTCTATTTTAAGCTGGAGGTCGGTATAGAGTTCCTCGAATTTCAGGTGAAGTTCGAAGAACTTGTCTCCTTTGATATTCCAATGGAATCCACGTGTGTTTTGGTAGAATACCTGATAGTTTGCCAGCAGGTCGTTTAGTTTTTCAATGAGTTGGCTTGAACGGGCTTCATCCAGCCCGATTTGATTCATCGTTTTCATAGTAATTTAATTATAGTAATTAGTTAATAATATCATCTTTCGGTAAATTAAACTGCCCCATGAGCTGAAGTTTGATGTCGGATATAATAAAGCCGTTGGGGTGTTTGTTTTCAAAATAATTCCGAAGTATTTCATCCAATTCCGGGTCGAAATAATCTTCCACACGATCGGAAGAGGTGCAATATAGGTGATGGTGATGATCTGTAACAGCATCATATCGCATGATGTCTGTTTCGGTTTTTACTCTATGAGCCAGATCTTTGGCAACAAGAACATCAAGAATATTGTACACTGTTGTGAATGAAAGTCCTGGCAGCTTTTCCTGAACCTTACGGTATATCTCCTCTGCAGTCGGATGATAGTTTGTTGACAGCGCTTCATACACAGCAACCCGTTGGGGTGTAACTTTCATCCCTTTCCCGGTCAGTTTTCTAATTATATCATTGATATCGGCCATATAAACTGTAATGAGATTAAAAACAGAATTAATATTTGATTGTAATAATTACAATTTATAATCAGTTTTGTTCATGAATTATATCAAATTTATTTAAACTGGTTATTGCTAACTGATAAGGCATTGGTCTGTTTTGTCCGTGTAATGAGGTCATTATTAACCAGGCCTGTATAATCAGTGAAAGACGAAAGGATGTATCTTTGCATCCTAAATCTGAATTCTATGATCGTTGTTACTGGTGCTGCCGGGTTTGTTGGTAGTTGTTTGATAAGCAGGCTTGAGAAGGCTGGCGTGAAAGATATTGTTGCCGTGGATGATTTTTCACGTGATGATAAAAACCTGAACCTGAAAGCTAAGAATCTTGCAGTTTTAATTGACCGGTTGCATTTTTTCCACTGGCTTGACGAGAACCATCAAAGGGTTGATTTTATTTTTCATCTGGGTGCCCGTACAGATACTACAGAGTTTGATGTAAGGGTATTTGATGAACTGAACCTTAATTATACCAAAGAGGTTTGGCGGAAATGCACAGTTTATTCAATACCTCTTATCTATGCCAGTTCTGCGGCAACATATGGTGGGGGAGAATTGGGATACAGCGATGATCATGACCTGATCGAAAAGTTGAAGCCTTTGAACCCATACGGTGAATCAAAGAATGAATTCGATAAATGGATGCTGAAGCAAACCTTAATTCCCCCTTTCTGGGCGGGATTTAAGTTCTTTAACGTATATGGCCCGAATGAGTATCACAAGGGACGAATGGCTTCGGTGGTTATGCATTCTTTTAATCAAATACGTGATACCGGCAGGGTAAAACTGTTTCGCTCACATCGCCCGGATTACGCCGATGGGATGCAGTTGCGCGATTTTATTTATGTGGAGGATGTAGTTGAGGTTTTGTACGAAATGAGCCTTAAAAGGCCACAATCTGGAATTTATAATCTTGGAACCGGGAAAGCACGTGCTTTTCTCCATTTAGCCAAAGCTGTTTTTGCTTCTCTCGATCTCGAACCGGTGATCGATTTCGTTGATACTCCGGCTGATATCCGCGATAAATACCAGTACTTTACCGAAGCCCCGATGGAGAAGTTGCGCAATGTCGGTATTTTAGTTCCCTTTCGTTCGCTTGAGGAAGGTGTTAAAGAGTATGTAAAGAAATATCTGAAAGCAGGAGGATACTGTTGAGCTTTGAGATGATGAAACTCGTTTATCTCGTGTAATTTTGAAGGAATTCAGTGTCTGTCAGGTTATCTGGATTAGGTATCCTTTACCTCAGATTATATAAAAGAATATCATCAGTTTTGCCATAATCTTACCTGTTATTTTTGACTTTTTGGACTACCTCATCGAGCTCGATGACTCTGTAATCAATTCCCATCGACTTAGCATATTCTTCAACTGTGTCTGGAAAACCAGCCATTTTGCGACATTCATTTACGTGTTCAGGGTCTTTAACAGGCCAAATGAACAGTACTGCTGCCTCTGAACCGGTTACTTTATCCTTTAATAACTTCGTCGCGCACTGTGATCCATAAATTTGTTCCTGTTTCCTGTACATCAACATTCTGTCTTCCATGATAGCTACAAACATTTTGTCAATTTCATTTTTTTCACCCGCCTCCCGGATGATTGGAAAGTAAGTTTCAATTTGATCTGAATGTTGAATGACGAGCCATGCAGTGATGTTTGCTGGTTCACCGACCATTGATTTTCCCGGATAGCCGTGAATGGAAATGATATTTTTTACTTCAGCAAGGTTGATGCTATCCTGATATCTGATGATTTTCCATATGTCACGGTCAAAAGCAGGAAGGTCATAACCCAACTTCCTGAGAATCTCTGACTTTTTCTCTGCAGATATTGACGGTTGAAGCAACTCTCTTAGCGATTGATCTCTGAAGTATATGGTATCGAGTTTCATCATAAGGCTGGAATCTGATTCCTGAGCCCTGACGATTGAAAAAGAGAGGAAGGTTACCAGGAAAATAGCTGTTTTCATTAATAATTCATTTATATGGTTTTTTGAAGTTCTTGGTATTACCTGATCGGATCTACGGGATGAAGATACAGATATTATCAGAATCATAATACTGAATGCATGGCTTTTGATCCGACGGTCGACCTGAAGGAAATATAGTCTTCTCTCTTTCAGTTTTGATCCTTCATCCCGGGAAATCAGAAATTGTGATCATTATCCTGCATATTGTGCCTTATTAATTGTTGTAAAGATATCCACTGAAACCAGATTTGTTAAAACATTAAGTTTTTCATTTGAAAGGAATAAAACGGAAATAAAAGAGGCTGCCATTTATACTGGGCAGCCTCTTTCGGTTTAATTTAAGTTGAATAAATTCCTTACAAGGGAATTATTATTCAATTAAAGACATACCGTTTGAAGATTTTCAGAAAGTGGCTTTAACCGAAAGGATGAAATTCCGGCCTGCAGCCACAATTCCGGAACTGTATGGCCTGTAGCGCTGGTCGGTGAGGTTTTCAAGCCCTGCACTTACAGTCAGGTGATCGGCAAACTGATACATAGCTTTGAAGTTGAGGGTGTACCATCCTGGGGAATATGGATTTCCATCTGCATCTATCGCGTATATTTCGGGTTTGCCTTTCTCTTCCTCAGGCATATCGCTGTACTTTCTCTCACCGCTGTAAACAGCATATAACTGAAGATTGAGTTTATTGGTCTGATATATCAGTTTCGATATTCCGTACCAGGGAGGAGCATGACGCGAGGGACTTTTCGTGCCATCATCCAATTCTTCTTCTCCATGCTGATAATTAATATCAGAGCTGAAACCAAATCCAGAAGGCAGTTTTACTTCAACACCAACCTGTATTCCGTACACAGTAGCCGAAGCAGCATTTTGGATTGCAGTTACTTTGCTCATTGTACCATCATACATGATGCTGTCATGCCCATTCAATGTGAAATCACGGCGAACCATTGCGTTATCAAGATAGGTATAATAACCAGTAAGGTCAATCTTGAACATATCGTCGATAACCTGTGCAATACCTGCCTCTGCACTGTATACATATTCAGCTTTCAGGTCGGGATTGGGAACAACGACAATGCCATCACCTGAATCGAATACCTTTCCCATGTCGTCGACATTTGGTGAGCGGAATCCGGTCGAGAGATTAATACTCAGTGTTGTGTTATTGACAAGGTGATATACCGTCCCTATGCTACCTGTGAGGGCTCCATTGTTCATATCTGCTTTGGTAAATGGGAAATGGTAAAATGATGTATCGAATTCGGCATTGAGTATGTATTGGTTGTACCTTACTCCTGCATTGAACATCAGCCTCTCAGATGGTTTAAACTGATCTGTAATGTAGATTGCATATGAACCCCAGTTCGATTGAGGATAGCGTGAAGCACCGGGTTTACTTATACCGGTTTTGATGTTTTCATCAACCCCCGTGGAGGTCACATCGTTGTATACGCCTTCTATACCATACGACAGCGTGTTTTTATCGCCGAGCATTTTTGTGAAGTCAATATTCCCCGATAATGCATCCACCTCTTCGGTTCTGATTTCACGGTTTGATTTATTAATATCCCTGCTGACACGACTTTCCTTGAAGAACTGGTGGGCAAGCCTGATGTTCATCTGGTCGTATAATCTGGTGTTTCCGTTATGTTCAACACTCAGGTTGTTCATCATCCATTTTTGAGGACCATAGTACCATTCACCATAACGTGGAAGGCCTTTTTTATACCGGATATGACGATCGTATCGATCATAAGCAGAGGTCTCTGAGTAATGGAATCCATATTGGAAATCCCATTTTTCGTTTGGTTTAAAACGAATTTTCTGCATCATGTTAATTTGTGAATAACCAGAGGGGGTCTGAACCTGAGGGTCTTTATTGGTAACAATTACATCAACGCTATCTTGGCGTTGTACGTAAAATGGTCTGAGGTATTCATCAGGACCATCAGATCCCATACGTAAATCACCAAATTTATTTGCACTTATGCTGGTAACCATTGCCCATTTTTTCCAGCCTACATTAATATCGAAGTGTCCGGTATTTTCGTTGTTGGCTGATGCATAGCGAGTAACTGCCTTGCCGGTTACCAATGGCGTGTCGTTCATTGAGAGCTGCGGAGTGAGGGTCTGGAAGCTCATCACACCACCAATGGCGTCGCTTCCATAGATTACAGAACCTGGTCCGAATAGTACTTCGGTACGTTCGGTAGCGAAGGGATCAAGTGAGATGACGTTCTGGATATTACCGGCACGGAATATCGCGGTATTCATTCTGACACCATCTACAGTGTATAGTAATCTGTTTGTGGCAAATCCTCTGATCATCGGGCTTCCGCCTCCCTGCTGGCTCTTCTGGATAAACACCTTCCCCGACATCCCCAGCATATCGGCGGCGGTCTGAGGGTTCTGAAGCGCAACTTCACGGGCTGAAATTGTCGCTACCTTCGAAGAGATATCAGTTTTACTCTGGCTCCACTTCGAAGCAGAGATGATAACTTCATCAATGTTGATGGCTGAAGGAGTGAGGTTTAATTGAAACTTTTCAGCTTCCAGCGTTTTATAACTCTGGTTTGCGGACTTATAACCGAGTGATCTGATTTTGATTAATTCCGCATCTTTAAATGCTCTGATGTCTGCCTGCCCTTTGGCGTTCGTGGTGGCAATGGCATGAGGGATGTCGCTGATAAGGGTTACCATTTCCAGAGGTTCCCCGGTATTTGCATCCTTGATGGTTATTATCTGCGAAAATCCTGAGACAGTAATTATCAGGATAACAATTAGTGTTAATATTTTTTTCACCGAATGTTAATTTTTAAAATTAATGTAAACAATAAAATTTGATATTGATCAATGACGATTTAGCCTGGTTGTTTTCGCCAGCTATCTGTAATTCATTTACATATAATGAGGGAAATTTAAATGCAGATACAATACAAAAGATAAAATTATATTGTACAGTAAATAGCCTCCTTATAGAATTAGTAGTTGGCTTGGGAAATCCTGTTATTCGTCTTGTTTTATATCACCTTCGGTGGCGGCAGGTCAATGGATAGGAATCTGGTAACTATATTTTCCCTGTAAATAAGGATGGAACCTATATCCCATTCAGGAATAAGTGACGATTCTGTTTGTTCAGGAGGATATAGTTGTTGTAGAAAGTCGATTAGCCTCTTGTTATTTTGTTTGTTTTCGGAGTTATCTCCCATGGCCATATCAACAAGCCGGTTGAGTTCTATGTTGAGTAATGTCTCGCGGTGGTCGGGCCAACACAGATAACTGACTGAGTCGTTGGTTCGGGTAACTTTTACTATGTCGTACATATTCCCTTTGAACTCGAACTCAAGTTCATGTTCCCAATTAAGCAAACGAGATGCATCTGTGTGGC
The DNA here is from genome assembly GCA_003250395.1 of Bacteroidota bacterium. GTDB lineage: Bacteria > Bacteroidota > Bacteroidia > Bacteroidales > TTA-H9 > GWE2-42-24. Next base: position 88,276 of record QKGM01000008.1, read on the forward strand.
TGAACCTGAGAACTAAAAGCATTTCCGGATTAATGCCGCTGATCATCATTTGCTTTACCTGCTTTCTGATAACACGGCGCGACTGCTGATACCAAATGGTAGTAACAGCGAGTGGTGCCAACAGGCAAAGCAGTAGAAACAGGCTGGTGAGTTTAGTTCTCAAAATGAAAAACAACAGGTTTCTTAGGTAACTCTGGCAAAAGTATTAAAAATGTATACGGAACATTTGTTTTGTTATCACAAAAATAGGAGCTCTTTAGTAAGAACTCCTATTTTTAGGGATTAAACAGGAGAATAGCTATCTGTAAATAACAATCTTCCTTGAGATAGACGATTTAGTATCATAAACATATAACACGTACATACCATCAGGTTGATTTGAAAGATCGAGGGTGTAGTTGAGGGTTTCGGTTATCTTTATACTTTGATGGTTGTATACAACTTTACCAAGCGAATTGATTACCTTGAAATTGAGCAGCAGGGGAGTAGTTGTTCTCATTTCCAGGGCAAATTTACCACTACCAGGGTTCGGGTATATATTAAGGGTCAATGCGCCTGCAAATTCATCAATACCTGTGCAGTCTTTGAAAGTAACCAAAATGGCGTCTGAACCGGTACAATTCTGGTCGTTGGTAACATTTAGCGTGAAAACCTCTGATCCGATACCAATTCCTGTGCTGTCGATTACAAGCGTGGGAGTTGTTGCACCCCCTGGCGTCCAGAGGTAAGTTGTTCCACCGGTAGTATTCCCATCGATGGTTACTGCAAGGTTAGAACAAAGCGTTGTGTCGCTACCCAGCATAGGTTGAGGAACCGGATTAACCGTGATTGGCTGTGATGCTATCCCGTTACAGCCATTCACAGGGGCTATGGTATATGTGATGAGATGTTCTCCGGGGCCTGCTGTTACCGGGTCAAATTGTCCATCCGAAACCCCTGTGCCCGACCATGTACCTCCTTCCGGCAGGCCTCCTGTGAGGTTAAAGGTTGCTTCATTAGCGCATACAGCTTCGAAAGCTTCCAGTGATGTAGCCGGAGATTCATTTACTGTAATTGAAGCAGATGCAGTATCGCTGCACTCATTTTCATCGACATAAATATATGTGATCTTGTGTTCTCCGACACCTGCAACCGAGGGGTCGAATCTGTTATCAGTTACACCTGTACCCGTATAATATCCACCAGCCGGGCTCCCGTTTACAAGGTCAAAAGCCGGATAAGCAGAACAGGTAGGTTCAAAGTCGGAAACTATAGCCACCGGCTTAGGGTTAATCGTGAGGGTTGCCATAGATGCTGTACTTTCACAACCAAATGTTGATTGTGTTGCGTAATACTGATAGACGCCTGGTAAGTCCTGTTCCGTGTTAAAATTATTTCCCGATCCTACCTGAGTGGATAGCGACGCATCACTGTACCAGCGGACGTCAGTACCAGTGGCAGTAAGTTGAGGAACCGGCATCCCGTAACAAACTTCAGCGTTTGAAGTTTCCGGAGCCATGGGCTGGTCGGAAACAGTGATGTAGGACTGTTTTGTGTTTGTATTTGTACCAAAGGTATTGGTTACTTTAAGCGTTACATTATATGAACCAGAAGCCGTATAAGTGATTCCTGTCGGGTTTTGCTGGGTAGAATTTGAGGGTGTTCCTCCTTCAAATGTCCATTCCCATTGGGATGGGGCTCCTGCCGACTGGTCATTGAAATCTGTTGACGAACCAGTACAGATTCCTGTTTCTGTGGCAGCGAATGCAGCTACAGGGGCAGTATTTACCACTTTGAAAGTCATCGATCGTTTGTGGACAGGAGTCCCGTTAGGTCCACGGCCAGTAACTGTAAGGTTATAAACACCACTAGGAACATCACCAAGTTTGACTACTTGTAGCGTCAATGAATCAGGATATGTACTGAGCATGTTACCATTTGGGAAGTGAAATCCAAAACTGCCGGATGCAGGTGCCGGAGCAACTTCAGCTGTAAACTCTACCGTGTTGTCATATAGTTTAACGGAAGGAACCGTAACATTCACTGAGAGTGTATCTATTAGCGTATCATTGGTAGCCAGCATGGTACGCATCGCGTAATCGGGAAAATAGGCTGTATAACTTCCGAAATTATTATCACGAAAGTCAGTCCAGGCAAGCATTGCAGTAACCGGATTTGCAGCAATACCGTTATAGTCGCCAAGGTACATCGGAGTTCCACCGCCACCACAGGTTGAGCAGTTGATCTTCATCTTTTTCGTGGAAATACGCTGGTTGGGTTGGAAAGTAATACCATCATCGGTATAAGTGGCATAGATTAATGCACTGTCGCTTGTTGGTGTATCACGGGTATCCATCCAGGAAATGTACAGACGACCAGTAGTTTTTTCTGCCCAAATGGCAGGGAACCAGTTATGATTATTCTGTGAGTTGGGGTCATCATTTACTATTTTGGCAGGTGACCAGGTTACGGCATGGTCGTCTGAATAGCGAAGGAAAATGTCAGGTTTGTTTCCATTACCGGAAGGGTTATTCGACGCGTATACCAGATATAGCCTTCCACGGTGCGGCCCATAACTGTTGTCGGCAGCTATATTCGGGTAGGGACGAGTACGCATATTAAGCACAGCGTTCCGTCCGTTAACCTGCGATCCCACTGTATTGGCAAATGATTGAGTGGAGCGTTGCTGGAATGTAGCACCGCCATCGTTTGATTCAAAAAATGTGTAGACTGAAGCAAATGAACTTCCGGAATTGGTCACAATGTACTGTGATCCTCCCTGGATATCACCATTAGGCCCAATGCAAATCGACATCCCGGGTAAAGATTGAGGATTGAGGTTAGGAGAACTCTGCCACGAAGCACCATTATCGGAGCTTCGGGATACTGAGCCACCACTGTTGGCCGTCATAACTCCCATTAGCCGATTAGAAAACGGCCCAGAGGTCTGATCGGCAGCAAGCCAGTTTTTGTCAACTCCCGAGTTGGCGTTTACAGGAGTACTCCATGTTTGTCCGTTATTCGAACTCATAGCTACTTTTACTCCCAGGATGCTGGAGGCACCATACATATTCTGATAGGCAAGGTTGCCTGAACTGTCATATGCTACCACTACATCGCCCCGCATTTGAGACCATGAGGGATTGCTGGCATTCCAGCTATGGCCGTCAAGTGTATAGTAACCTTTACCGCCGGCAGATCCGGTAGAATTCCATACTGCAAAATATTGAAGCGGATTAAGAGGGTTGTTTGTAATGCTACACTCAGCAAAATCAACACCAAGTTTAAAGTTATCATAGTTGCCTATGGTAACAACAGATGATGTTACTGCATCTTCGTCTGGCGCAACATAATCTGGTCGCATAATCATCGGATCGTGAAGTACATTTTCATCTTTGGTGGCAGGCTGAGCCTGAAGTATGCCGCCAAACACAAGCGCTGTAAGCAATAAAGTCAGCCTCATGGTTGATTGGAGTAGAGTTTGTTTCATCTGCGTGAATGTTAGTTAGTAATCACAATTATACAATTAATAAATACACTAAACACAGTTTTGGTTCAATTAGCAATTGTTAATGAATTGTTATGGATTAGCTTTTTTCCGCCTTTTTGATCTTGATTGTTTGTTAACCAGGGTTTTGCTCTCAAAATGGTTATCTGTAAGTGTTTGGTTTGTTGGTGTTTATCGGTGACGTAAGGTAAAAGGATGATGAATAATTATCAAGGTATAGCATAGGCCAGGTGCCCGATAGCCGGTGACCACTTATCATTGTAACAATAATTGAAACAGGCTATAACATTTTGATAATAAATTGCCTTGGTATTTTTAATATCACATATTTGGCGATGGTTTTGTGATTTATTTTCCCTTAAACATATAAACCAAATTCTGCTTATTATCTTTAGAACTGGCACAAAGCAGAATTTGGTCAAGTAATGGAGTATTATCGTAATGCCAGCTTCACAGACTCATCCAATGAAGTTGTTGGTCTTCCTATTAAACTCGAAAGTTGTTTTGAATCGTCAAACAAATCACCTTTTGATGCACTTATATCCCAACTTGCTATTGCCGCTGATAAATCTTTCGGGATATTAAGATTTTCCAGTATTTTGGAATATTCCGTTTCAAGTAAGTTTCTGTAGGGAATGTACTTGCCTGTTTGTTTTGAAATTTCAACAGCTAAATCACTAAGAGTATAGGCATTGTCCCCGGCCAATTCAAATACTTTCCCTTTGTAACTGTCGTCAGACAATACAACGGCTGCTGCTTCAGCATAGTCGGTTCTTGCGGCTGACGCTATTTTTCCTGAACCTGCACTACCAATATATGCACCACCAGCCAATGCGCCTTCAATCGAGCTTGTATAATTTTCGGTGTACCATCCATTTCTGAGGATGGTGTAATCAATGCCTGAAGCTTTCAAAAGTTTTTCGGTTTCAATGTGTTCGCCTGCCAGATTTATTGTTGTAATTTCTGCATGCAACAAACTTGTATAAACAAGCCATTTGATTTCTGCCTTTTTGGCTGCGTTAATTACATTTCTGTGCTGTCTTACACGCTGACCGATTTCATTAGCCGAAATAAGCAATAATCTGTCAATCCCTTTCAATTGTTTAACCATCTCTTCCTGTTTATCATAGTTGAATTCACGTGTAGTCACTCCAAGCTCAACAGCTTTTTGGGGTGTACGAACTAAAGCTACGATATTGTCTTTTCCAACTTTGCTTATTAAATGTTCAACAACCAGTTTTCCTAACTGACCTGTTGCTCCTGTTATTCCTATCATCATTTTCTAAAATTTATAAATTGTTCATAACTATATTCTAAAACTATCATCATCCGATTTTTACTGACGTCATAGTTAATGACCCTCCAACCGGTTTATCATTAAAGATTCTTATTTCATCTTTTTTTTCCTGCATTGCAAGCGCATACAATAAAGGAAGGTAGTGTTCAGGAGTAGGTATCGACAATTCAAATGCCTTGCCTTGTTTTGAAAAGTTTATCAAGGCCTGGTGGTTGGTATCCATAATGAATTTTTTCATCTTGTCGTTTGCTTCATTAGCCCAATCATAACCAAAGTTTTCATTTAGTTTTTGCCAATGAATCATTCTAAGGTTGTGCACCAGGTTACCACTCCCAACTATTAAAATTCCTTTATACCGTAATTCTGAAAGCTCTTTTGCCAAATCGTAATGTTGTTGCGGATTTTTATTATAGTCAAGGCTTAATTGTATAACAGGTATATCTGCCTTTGGGTACATATGCCTTATTACCGACCATGCGCCATGGTCTAAGCCCCATTTTTCATCCAGGGACACTTCCGTGCTTTTTACCATGTTTTTAACCTCTTTTGCCAATTGAGGCTTTCCTGGGGCAGGGTACTGAATCTCGTAAAGCTCTTTTGGGAAGCCTCCAAAATCATGGATTGTAGCAGGATTATTCATAGCGGTCACCTGTGTTCCTTTGGTTTCCCAATGAGCAGAAATAACAATTACAGCTTTTGGAGTTTCTATTTGCGAGGAAATATTCCTGAATCCTTGTACAAATTCGTTTTCTTCGATGGCATTCATAGGGCTGCCATGTCCTAGAAAAAGTACAGGCATTTTTGGTGTGTTTTTCAGGAATTCAGTCATTTTATTTAAAGTATTCAAGTCCATTCCTGTTAATGTTAGAGGTACTGTAGCCAATATTGTTTTTACAAATGTTTTCCTGTCCATATAAATTTGCAGTCAGAATGCCTTCCTGTCATGAACCAGGAAGGTAAATTCTATAAATTGATCAATTACATTAAACCCAATTGTTTCATAAAGGTTAAATTATCCCGGAAAAGGTATTCCTCAATCATCACACCTTCTTTGTTCCAAATGCCAATTGTTACTATGTTTATTTTGAAAGCTTTTTTGTGGGTTCAATATACTTGCCAACCTCATTTGGCATTAGTTCTGTAAATGTTCCTTCCATAATTCCCATTACTGCCGTCAAATTTCCAGAACCTACTTTTATGGGGTGCTCTTTTATCCGGGTATCAGGTGCATAAACGAACATTTTTTTTAGGTCTTCAATATGTTGTTCGATGCCTGTTGCCGTGCTCCCATCAGGCCAGTGAACCAGTATTTCTTCTGAATGACTCTCGTGAAGTCGTACCCATTCCTGATTCGTAAATACAACAAAATCTAAACCATCAAATGTTTCGAGGTTATTTGCGATTGTTTCATTGGATTTAGCAATTCTGGTTAATTCATTTCTCAGGGTTTCTCTCTCTGCTTTATGCTTTTCAACATTTATCTGGGCAGTTGCCGATAATGTTCCTGTCAAAATCAGGGCGACTAAAATTATATTTGCTTTCATACCGCTAATTTTAATTTTACGGTACAAAAGTAGACAGGCATTAAGAGGCTTACACTTGACCTATGTTAAGAAATGAAACTGATGTATGTCAAGTGTTAAAATGATACTGTATTTATTTTTGTTTTCTAATCCTGCTAAGACTTTCAGGAGTGATCCCCAAATAGGAGGCAATGTACACAAGCGGTACACGTTGGAAAATTTCAGGATTTTCTTTTAGCATTTCATTATACCTGTCCATAGCAGTTTCCCACATTGTTGCATTGAGCCGGCTCAATGCATTTATATATGCTTTTTGGAATAGGACACGAAAATATCTTTCAAGTGCAGGGATTTCAAGTAATAGCTGCTCAAATTGTTTGTGGGAAATTCTTAGCAATTCAGAATCCTCCAGAGCTTCAATATTGTATTTTGAAGAGTTTTGTGAAAAAAAACTTTGGATGTCAGCAATCCAGTTATTATCCATTCTTATCTGGTAGATATGTTCTGTGCCTTTTGAGTCAATATAAAAAGAACGTAAGCATCCTTTGGTTATAAAGTATATGTATTTGCAAATTTGGCCCGAAATTAACAGCTCTTTCTTTCTTTTGATTTTTACAGACTCGAATGAAGAAAGAATAGCTAACTCATCTTCTTTTGTAATGGTGGTCCATTTTTTTATATAATAAATCAATTTGTTGTCTGTTGGCATGTTCAAAATCTTAATCTTTTCTAAAATTAATATAAACATTAATTGGTACTTAAGTTGTCCTGTGTTCTCTGCATAATTGAAACTGCTTCTGATGGTTGTTTTTTGAATAGTTGCTCATCTCGAAGCACTTTCTTGTCAGGTTACACTATACTTTTAAAGAGGTGAAACCTTATGAGATAGCTTTAATAACCTTTAATTCAGTAACACCTTCAGCCCCAACAGCCGGTTTTCTCTGAATTATTCCAATAGCTGCTGGTAAGTACATTGCTTGTAGAGGGATGTTGTTCAACCTGTACTCCTCACCGAGTCTTACAGAAGGGTTGGAGTCCTGTTTATTGCCAACAGGGCTTTATCCCGTTATTATTTCTTTTACTTTCTGTTCTAATATTTTTCTGTCAGGTAAGTAAATCTGATACTTTGAAACAAAAATATTGTTTGAAATGCCTCCAATTGCATATTCTACTAATATGTCATTTTTGTCTGCACCTAAAACTATTCCTATTGGGGGATTGTCTCCTTCAGTATTTTCTTCTGACCTGAAATAATTCAAATACATATTCATCTGTCCAATATCTTGATGCTTAACGTGTTTTGTTTTTAAATCAATTAACACGAAGCATTTGAGGATTCTATGATAAAATACCAAATCGACATAGTAATGGTCATTATCCAACGTAATTCGATGTTGTCTGCTGACAAAAGAAAACCCTTTTCCCAGCTCAAGCAGAAATGTTTGAAGGTTATCAATGATTTTTTGTTCCAACTTACTTTCTGTCATTCTGTATTCTTCTGGAATCTGCAAAAATTCAAGTATGTAAGGGTCTTTTACAATATCTTTCGGCTCTGAAATAATTAGTCCTTTTTCCGAAAGTTTCATAACTCCGCTTTTATCCTGACTCAGTACTAATCTCTCGAATAATGACGAGCTTATTTGTCTTTTTAATTCCCGTACACTCCAATTATCATTAACCGCTTGTTTTTCATAGAATCCCCTGGCAATATCATCCGAAACACCAAGTAATTCACCGTAATGGGTCCAAGTCAATTTTCCAGTCACTGACTGGAAAATCTGATACTTGAGGTAAAATTGTCTCATTAAATAGATGTTGCTCTTGCTAAACCCTTTGCCAAATCTTGATTTCAAGTCTTTGGAAAGATTTATCAATAATGAACTTCCATACTCAGCCTTCTCATTTCCATGTTGTTCGAATTCAACAATGAACTTCCCTATTTCCCAATTGGCTTTTAATAGCTCATTATTAACAGCTTGAATTGCTCTTTGACGTGCACTTTCAATTGTAATCCCAATTGAATCAACCAGTTTTTGATATATCTCGATATTTTGAATCTCTTAATTCATAATAAATATATCTATCAAAAATACCCGATTCTTTCCGTTCTTCTGGAATTATTCACAAAAAAAATTCTGATAAAAGAAAGAAATCGGGTTTTACGTTTGTTGAACAGGTCATTTTGCTTATTCGGAGTTTGGAATGGTTCAAAGCAAAACCCATGCAATTGCTAAATGTCTTTTTAATAGCCGCCTGTTTGTGCAGAGGGGGAAAACTTTGTCCTCAGACCATGAAAAACCAAAACCATTCATTTACAGCACTAATCTGTCACAACAAGTCAACTTTAGTAACAATTAGTTCAGTAACACCTTCAACCCCAACCGCCGGTTTTCCTCTGATTTATTCCAATAACTGCCGGTAAATACGTTGCCTGTAGAGGGATGTTGTTCAGCCTGTACTCATTGCCGGATCTTGCAGACCGCTCAGCGTCCAATTTACTGGCCGTAGTATTTTATTCTATAATTCTCACAATTCGGGGCATTTCTGTATAAACAGTTATATTATCTATATCATTAACAGGAATAGCTCTCAAACCGCCAACCAGTC
>QKGM01000029.1 GCA_003250395.1 Bacteroidota bacterium
ACAAGTAAAAAGTATTCTGTTTCAAACAATACAATTGCTTTATTAATCATTGTTATTATTGGTGTTATAGCCAGTTACTATGCTATAGTCAGTATAGGGTATGATGGTGGTGCTGATACATTGGGGCATTATATTATTTCCAGATACGCTCTGCAGAAACCTGATTTATTGTTAAGCATCTGGGGACGACCAATATTTTCTCTTTTTGGAATTCCTTTCGCGATTCTGGGATTTACAGCCATGAAATTCTATACCATCCTGGCCGGGCTTTTATCTGGCTGGCTGGCATACCTTACCATTAAGAAATTAGGTTATTCGCAGCCTTGGATGGTAATCCCAATGGTATTATTGGCACCCATCTTCTTTCTGTTATTAATTTCACCATTGACAGAAACCATCATGGCATTGATGCTTATAGCAGCTATCTGGGCCTTTTTTGGTAAGCGGTACTTTCTTGCCGCGTTGCTCATTAGCTTCATTCCCTTTGCCCGGTTTGAAGCTTTCGTTGTATTCCCCCCTTTCATAATTGCATTCATTTTACGTCGTCAATATAAGTATATCTTAATTCTCCCCTTAGGGTACCTTTTGTTTAGCATCATCGGCTGGATAGTATTTAAAGATATTCTCTGGCTTATTAATTTAAATCCATATCAATCCGGGGGAGCAGGATTATATGGTAAGGGAAATTTACTTCATTTCATTTACAAAACTGAATTTATCCAGGGAATTCCCTTGGGTATCCTTTCTTTGATTGGGATTCTGTTCCTAACCTACAGATTCTTTCTCCAACTTAAAACGAGCGGGCTTAAAAGCAGGGAATCTGAAATTCTGATCCTGGTTTTGGGTAGTGCTATTGCATATTATGCAGCCCACAGTTATGCATGGTACTCTGGCAGCGGTAATTCGCTCGGTCTTATCAGAATGATGGCAGCGGTAATTCCGGGAACAGCAATTCTGAGTTTCATAGGTTATTCATACCTGACTGAATTGTTGTGGAAAATTAAAATTCCTCCTGTTATTCCTGCCCTGATCCTGATTGTGTTAATAATACGATCAAATAATGTATATAAATATCCTGTCAGGGAGAGCGATGAAGAAAAGGTAATGATTAAAACAGCCAACTGGATTAAAAATAACAAGCTTGACAATAAGAGGTTGTATTATTACAATATCTTTCTGGGTGTTTTATTAAACGAAAACCCTTTCAATGATCAGGACGGTTCAATGATGATTCATTTCAGAACCCTTACTCCCGAAAATGTACCTGAAGAGGCTCTCCTCGTATGGGATTCACATTTCGGAGCCAACGAAGGTTATACACCTCTTGAGGTATTGTTAAAGAATGAATCCTTAAAATTACTTAAAGTGATCAGGCCGGAACGACCATTTACTGTGCTTGGAAACAACTCGTATGAGGTTTGCCTGTTTATAAAAACTTTAGCTGATAAGAGCAATGTCTTATCAAACTATATTACTTACTCAAAAACTTACAATAATAACGAAGCGATAGTTTTCGCTAAATTCATGGGATTTGAATCGCCAGAGCCCAAATTTAATTCATGGGTTACAAGTGAAATGAGTTTTGCAGGTAAAAGGTCATTGAAAACTGACTCAAGCATAGAATTCGTTGGTATTCTAAATGCAAAAATGAAGGATTTGGGAAATAACCTGAAGGGGAAACTACATGCCTCAGCCTGGGTAAAATCGTCAGATTTTAATTCGCAAAACAAAATTCTTCTGGTAATACATACCGGACAAGGCTATAGATATAATTACAAGAGTGTTTCCTCAGATCAGATTAACTCTCAGGATAATGGATGGCGATTTTTAGAATTGTCTGCTGATCTTTCAGAATACCTTCCCGATGACGATGTTAAAGTATATCTATGGAAGATCAGCACTGAACCTGTTTTCATCGATAACTACTCAATAGATTTCTCGACAGATTAACGCAATTTAATCATCACAATATAAAGATTTAATGAAGAAGAAGTCTATCAGAAATTTTATTACTGTAACGGGAATACTGATTATAACGATTTTAAGTTTTCAAAGCTGTACTAAAGATTACGAAGAGCCTATACCAGTACCCTCACTACATAAGATTGAAATATGGGCTCATCGGTGCAATTCAGTTGAAACGGCTGAAAGATTAATGCATCTCGTTCAGGGATTGGAACTTGACGTGCATTTTAATAGCATGAACAACCGTTATTATGTTAAACATGATTTCACGCAGCCAGATACTTTGCTGCTTTCTGAATACTTAACACGAATCACTGATTCCCATGATCTGAAGTATTGGCTTGACTTCAAAAATCTATCCATTGATAACCAATATGCCGCATTGCTCCGGTTAAACTGGGTTACCGACTCGCTTGGCATCGAAAAATCACAATTTATTATTGAAGGTCATGCTTCTTCTTTAGGCAATTTTGAAAATGCAGGATATTTTACCAGTTATTATATTCCCACTTTTAACCCCTTACAACTGACCGACGAGGAAACAGAATCGATGGCAGCAGATATCAGGACTACAATCAACACCTGGCCTGTTAATGCAATCTCGGGTTATTATGAGCAACTTGAATTCATGCAGCAATACTTCCCTTATCATGCTAAACTAACATGGTTCCTGACAGAAAATACCTCCCCTGCGGTTTTAGATAGCATTATTAACCAGGTTAATCAGGATACAACTGTCAAAGTACTGTTACTGCCTGAATCGCTGATATTAAAGTCTTATATATAAGACCGCAATACAACTCAGCGATAGGGTTTATCTGAATAGTTTTCATATATTATCTGGTAATCCGAAGCTCGGAAAATACAGTATATCTATCGAGACTTATTAATTATATTCTGTTCTCCCGGGTAATAAAATCATCATAGAATTGATTTCATAAACCTTTATTTAACAAAAACCGTCTCAGGATCGTATAACATGAACAGGTAAATCATACTCCAATCAGACAGTTGGATTAATAATCAGTTATCTAGAACCAGAACTATGCCAAAATCACCAAATAGTTATTACCACTACATATGTAAGACATTCGAACATTATAGCATTCACAGGCTTTTCATAATGAAAATATATCTTTGATATAACTTTGGTATGAATTTGAGGCGGATCAGTCCTAACACCTGAATACAACAAACACAACATCAGATTTTTAAAACACGCTATTTAAAGATTATACATCGCTGTAAGAATTGATAGAACAACCTAAATTTTACCGGCGAAAGTCTGTTTAGGACGAAAAAATCAAGCCAGAATCCTGAAAACGGAATACATTCAGGAAATGTAGTTTTTCATATTACCCGGTCCCAAAATTTGTAGCTTTTCATTCCGGTTTAACAGTTAGCTATCAACAATTACCCGACAAGGGAAAGAAATAAAGTTATTGGATAACAAGACCTCAGGTTGGTTAAAAAAACAGCATATTCAGTTGATAGGTTTGTATTATTTAATGATTGACCAGAAAACCAGTACTCCAATGATTTAATTCTCCTCCAGGGATAAAGCCATTCAGGCTGTAGCTTTGAATATCATCAAACGATTCGGAGCTCAATAACCATAATAACAGCCTGTTCTGTTATCAATAAATAGAAGATGTCAGATAAACAATACCATCTATCTACCTCCCCACACAGGTTTCTTCGGGTATTCACGAAAAACCTATTCACCGGTAACACTTACATCAAGATCGTCGTACCACATATCACCTTTACTCACATTCCACAGGTACACTTTTATCATTCCCCCGCCATGGTTTTGCAGCTTCTTCAGATCATATTTAAAGAAATAGGAATAATCTGTCCATTCGCCAATCGGAAGTGGTTGTCCTGTAGCTTTAGCCAGCGGAAGAAATTTATAAAATACTACCTCATTGTCTTTGCCAATTACAGAAATGACCAGACCTGGTAACTTTCCTCCCGGAGCAGATTTTATAAACATCTTTGCAGAAACACTAACTGACAAACTATTGATATTATTGCTGATCGAGAGACCCTGAAGCAAGCCCCCATATTCTGTTGATGAGTTCAGCGACAAGGATGATGTACCACTAAACGCCATTACATCTGACAATTGAGGCTTATAATAAGAATCAACTCCACCTTCAAAATCGGTATGAACCGTTTTTAGTTCAAGGATACGTCCGCTTCCTGCCAGGGCCTTACCCTGAATTAAAGCATTAAAATCGCAAGCGAAAATTCCAACGGCATCGAAAGCGGCCAAACGGTCGCTCATGCGTTTCAACAGTTGTTTATCTTCTAATTTTGTTTCACTGAGGTACTCTCCGACGAGATATACAGCATCATTAGCATATAATGTATCCGAATCAAGGTAACGATCAATACTTCTGCTGTTTGACATGAATCCCAACGATTTTCTGCAATTAAAAGCGGCTGAAGTATCAATGTAATCACCGAGCCAATGTCCCTCACTAGGAACAACAGCATGATAATTCTGTTTTAGAAAGCCAAGGACAGAGGGGGTCACATCCAAATGAGATGAAACTCCATTGAAAGTGTGGGCCGACTTAAGCATTGGAGACCAGATCAAAAACGGAACATTATAATTTGATAACCTGTTCACTGCAGGAAGGTCACCTTCCCGATGGTCACCAGTGATAATAAATATTGTATTATCAAAGTCAGGAAAATTCTTATACGAATCAATCAGGTTAGCAACAGCTCTGTCTGTAAACAAGAATGACGCGGGTATGATAATATTATGTTGTAACTCATCTTTAACTCTTTCTTCAATATTAGAAGCAGCTATATTTGCTTCAGCCTTTTCCTTCCATAAACTATGGTCAGGGATATCAAAAGGTGTGTGGGTACTGAGTGTAAGATAAACATCAAGCCGGGGCGTAGTGCCCACTTTCTGTTCAAGATAATTAACAGCTTTTCTAAACATTGTTACATCATCCCAACCCCACGAATTGGGAGAATCAGGAGTAGGTGACTCTTTCCCTATAACTGCCTGATTATTCAACGCAATATTCACATCACTTCTCTGAAGGAAGGTGCTCATGTTGTTAAAAACAGGATCCCCCCCATAGAAGAAATTCAAATCATATCCCAAGCCTTTCAATATCTTCGGTAATGAGAAAAAATCCGGCATCATATCACCCATTTCGGCAAATCCGTCCCTGCCATATGGCAATGATCCCAGCAGAGCGGGTAATACGCCAAAAGTACGTTCAGAAGTAGAGAGGAAATTGGGCCAGTACAAACTTCTCCCGGCTAATGAATCAATAAACGGAGTAAAGTTGCCCCGAACTGCTTCGGGTCCACTAATATCGCGACCTAAACTTTCAACTATAATAAAAACGAAATTAGGGAACTTATCGCTCTTCTTATTAATAAAAGGGCCCAGGACATCATCATTCGAGATCGTATGCCAAAATGGATATTTATCGTCAGTGTATTCAATTCCCGGATTAGAGGCTCTATAATCCTGTATTGCTTTTTGAACTTCTTCGCTCGTCTGGAGGCTTACCGATGCCTTCCGTGCCTGATCAAGACGATCAGCAAAATAAGCCAGTTTATTAACCACAAGATGATAATTACCCTCGGATTTATACATGGAAGATTCCGGTAGGTAGTGTATATTAAAAAGGAAAACAGATATCCCTATTAATGCAAACCATACCGATATACTTACCTGTAATACATATTTGAAATACTTATAAAGAACAAGGAGTAACAACAAAGAACCTGCCGTAATCGCCCAAATTACCCATTGACCATTAACTGAGTTTGATGCAATGGTAAACATGTCCGACAAGGAATACGTAAGTACAACTTCATCTAGTGGAACCATGGCAAAACGGTAGAAAGCAATAAGTAAAACAGAAATCACCATAAAGAAAGCCAGGAGAATACGATAAGTAATCGTAGCCATCTTTATATTAGCAAAAACGAAAAGTCGGAACAGAAAAAAGCCTATAACTAAAACCTTGAACGATAAAACTAAATCCAGTGTTAGCGCATCATAAATCAGCCAGCCCCAACCTATAGGTAAACCATGCGATTGATAAATCCAGAAAAATTCACCAAGGCATAACGCGAGGAGTACAATCAGGAAGATTAGCCACTCACGGCTCCATACCCTTACAATCTGTGGTTTTATGAGCCAGGATACTATTTTATAAATTACACCACTTCTCTTAAAAACAAAAGTATTAAACTTTGCAAACCAGTTAACTATACCTCTAACACCTTCAGCTGCAACTGTAGAGACAATAAAAAACGCGATTGCCAGAAAAAACGTATACCATGAAATCTCAAGATTATTGGCAGTCTTAACAAATGGAGCTCTCAGAAAACCGTGAATTGCAAAAAGGAACATAGATAAGTTCCCATAGTAAATTAATGTCTTTTTGAGAGGTAATATATGATGACCTGTTCCCAAAGAGGATAAAAGTTTATAAAACCCCACCACAACAATGGTTATTGCAATAAATCCAAAAGGCCACAACTGTTTGTAAAAGTTACTCAGACAAAAAACTACCAGCGCGATAATATAGACTACAGGGGCAAATCTAATTTTCGGCTTTGTCGCTAGAAATACCCCAAATGCGAACTCAGGAATATGTCCGGGAGCATTCTGCCACAAATTGAGGCCGGTTTCATCCAATAATGGATTTACAAACCACAACAAGATATAAGAAACCGACAACAAAACCACAAGCCAAAGAAACGGTGATCTTTTAATTAAGTAAAGTACCAGAGGGAACAATAAATATAACTGGACAATCAGCGAATAAAACCACCAGGGGCCATTAATCGAAAGAGCTTCCCTGGGAAACAAATTCGAGACAAGAACAATTTTTCGCCATACCTGGTGAAAAAATACTGAATCAGGAAGTTGTGATGAATTATAAAACATCAATACGATGAGTATCATCACAGAAACAAGATAAGTAGGATACAGTTTCTGAAGTCTTGATACAAAAAAGTCACTCCATTCAACTCTTCTAGCAGCAACGCTCCGCGCCAAACCGTAACCACTGATAAAAATAAAAATCTGAACACCAAAATGGCCAAGGAAAGAGAACGCCAGATTAACGGCATCAGGAAATGAACAAGGAAAAGCTCCCAGAAATCCTTCTACTCTGGAAACACTGAATTCGAACTCATTCTCACCAAAAGATGGAATTACCCAATGAAAATAATTGTGGAACAGAATTGCAAGAATTCCAATACCCTTTAAAATAGCTGTTTGATCTTTAGTTATCAGGCCAAACTCTTTTGCAATAAAAAATCTGTTTAAAAACTTCATAATTACAAATTACCCTGCTGTTATTCAAACCTATTTAGAATTCATCCTGATCAAAATTTTCAACAGTTTCCTCATCTGCTCCTGTACAATCAAGATCTACACTTAAAGGGGTACGCGGGGCTTCAAAATCACCTTTGCTGATATTTAGTCTGGGATCGGTATATACTTTTTGCATATAGTAGGCCCAGATAGGCAGAGCCATTGAAGCACCCTGCCCAAGCGTAATGCTTCTGAAATGGATACTCCGTACCTCTCCTCCAACCCAGATTCCGGTAGTAAGATCGGGTGTAATACCAATAAACCAGCCATCACTGTTGTTCTGGGTAGTTCCAGTTTTCCCGGCTACCGGGCAATCGATTTTATATTTGTAACGGATTCTGACACCAGTTCCACTGTTTACAACACCTTTCATCAAATCAAGCATCAGATAGGCGGTCTCTTCACTCATTGCTTCTTCTTTTCTGGAGGTAAAACGTTCAATAACATTCCCGTTCTTATCTTCTATACGTGTAACCATCAACGGTTCAACGTAAACTCCTTTATTGGCAAAAGTATTGAAGGCAGCGGTCATTTCATAAGGTGAAATATCAGGCGTGCCAAGACAGATTGAAGGGACAGGCGGGATATCAGCTGTAATCCCCATCTTACGCGCAATCTTGATAACGGCCTCAGGCTGATATCGTTTCATAAGATAAGCTGAAATATAATTGACAGAATTCGCAAGTGCCCATTTCAAGGTTACCATCTCTCCTTCACGTTTATCATCAGAATTTTTAGGCGACCATGTGCCTCCCTCAGGCAAATCAAAAACCACCGGAATGTTAGGTACCTTTGTACATGGGCTGAATTCCCCTTCCTGCATTGCAAGCGTATACAGAAATGGTTTAAAGGTAGAGCCTACCTGCCTCCGGGATACTTTCACATGATCATACTGGAAGTACTTATAATCAATGCCTCCTACATAAGCTCTGACTGCACCAGTATGACTATCCATTGATATAAGTCCGGCATGCAAAAAATACATATGGTAACGGATAGAATCAAATGGAGACATAATGGTATCTCTCTCTCCATTGTACGAAAACACCCGCATTTCGGTAGGTGTGTGAAACGATCTCCTTATCGAATCCTTAGAAATACCAGCCTGTCTCATCCTGATATAACGATCTGAGCGCTTCATCGCATCTTCATAAATCTTATTAACCTCATCTTTAGTAAGATCACGACTGAAGGGAGCATTCTTAACCCCCTTCCAATGCTTAAAGAAAGCAGGCTGAAGTTCATCTTTCATATGCCTTCTGACAGCATATTCAGCATAAGTCTGCATCCGGGAATCAATGGTGGTATATATCTTCAATCCATCTTTGTATATATTGTAAGGGGAACCATCTGATTTGAAATGGGTATTACACCAATCTTTTAATTCATTTCGTAACAATTCACGCAGATAAGTTGCAAGCCCTTGTGTATGGTCCATTCTTCCGAATTTAGACATATCCAACGGTAACTTTACGATAGAATCGTACACATGATCCTCCAGATAGCCATACTTATTCATCTGGTTCAAAACAAGATTTCTGCGAGCCATAGCTCTTTCAGGGTGCCTGACAGGACTATACCAGGAAGGGGCATTTAGAATTGCGACAAATAGTGCTGCCTCCTCAGTAGTAAGCTCAGAGGGAGCCTTTCCAAAAAAGGTTTGGGCTCCCGATTTAATACCAAAAGCCTGACTTCCAAAGTCAACTGTATTTAGGTACATAGCCAAAATCTCTTCCTTGGTGTAATTACGCTCCAATTTCACAGCCGTAACCCATTCCTTGAACTTCCGAAAAACAAGACCTGTGAATCCAAGGTTTTCTCCCCTTGGAAACAAATTTTTTGCCAGCTGTTGAGTAAGGGTACTTCCGCCGCCTTTTCCACCTGTAAAGACTCCAAGAGCTACTCTGAACATGGCTCGCATATCAATACCCGGATGATCATGAAAACGAGCATCCTCAGTAGCAATCAATGCATCAATTAAAGAAGGGGCAAGATCTGAATAATGGACATTTGATCTATTCTCAATATAATAAGTACCCAAAACTTTACCATCAACAGAGATAATCTCAGAAGCGAGTTTACTGCGGGGGTTCTCCAATTCTTCAAAAGATGGCATCGGACCCAGTACACCAAAGGTTATGGCAGCAAAAAAAACAATAATAAACGCGATAAATCCAATATAGATGAACCAAAATTGTCTGATTTTTTGCTTCAAACCATCCGGGAAAGCTGAAGTATCCCAGAAGGCCTTAAAAAGTCCCTGAGAGGAATTTTTGGATTTCTTTTTAGCCATACATCATTCTCCTATTGCTAATTCTAGTCATACAATCAATGGGGTGCCTTTGTATTTCTTATGGTTATACCAATGTCTGATATCCCTTTAAGGGGATTATCTCGCATTGCCTGCCTAAACACGAAAATATAACTACCTGATAACGGAAAAATTACATTCCTTTTTAAAAGCAACGAACTTTGTTTTCTGCTACCAATTCCGCTTCCTGACCATTCACCATCAGGTTTGGCAAGAAAACACTCAAGCGTATCGCGTGAGATACGGCCATCAGGGAACCTTGTATCTAAAAAAAGAATCAGATTAGAATAGCGATAACTGGTTTGATTTCTGATATTAACAAAGAAATCAACCGCCTGGGTAGTATCCTCAACCGTTACAGTAAAAGCAACTGAATCAGCTATTAACCATCCATCAGGATTAATAACCTCATTTTGATCCGCAATTTTCCCTGAAATACATGACGACAAAATAATACTGGCTAATGCCAAAGTCACACTTTTTTTTACCAGAGATGATTGCAAGAATCTAGCCTTCTGATTATTCATATCTATTATTAAGCGACTAAGATATCCGATTATTGTCACGCAGTTCTTTTATTTATCAAAACGATGTAAATCGTCATGAGAGACTGTCATACCAAAATCAGCCTTTGGAGCTTCAGTCAGGGCATAATTTTCCAATTCATCAGGCAATTTATCAGCCTTATTCATCTCAATAATTTCATGAACACTCTCTTTTGGTATCGCCATGAAATTGTTGGGAGACTCTAAATAAGCGTACCACATTAAACCTTTATAGACATCTACCTTTTGACAGATTGCCTGACCCTTACGGGTTCGAAGATTAATATCCGGGGGAGGAAAACTTTTAAGTGCATCAGCATATGAATCATATTCATAGTTCAAGCAACATTTAAGTTTTCCGCATTGTCCGGCAAGTTTTTGAGGATTAAGCGAAAGTTGCTGGGCTCTGGCAGCAGCAGTAGACACTGTTCTAAATTTTGAAAGCCAAGTAGAGCAGCACAATTCTCTTCCACAGCTGCCTATCCCCCCCATCCTACTGGCTTCCTGACGAATTCCGATCTGTTTCATTTCAATACGTACCCGAAACTCTTCGGCTAAAACCTTGATTAATTCTCTGAAATCGACCCTCTCATCGGCTGTATAATAAAAGACAGCCTTAGTTCCATCACCCTGGTATTCGATATCATTAATCTTCATATTAAGGTTGAGGCGCCGGGATATCTGACGTGTCTTTACCAAAGTATCGAACTCTCTTCCCACTGCTTGCATCCATTTCTCGATATCAGTCGAGCGTGCACGACGATACACTTTTCTCAGTCCGTCAATACCATTAGACTGTCTGGCATTATTAAACTGCCGCAGTGCTGTAGCCCCGGTCAGGGTAACAATTCCGATATCATGCCCTGGAGAAGATTCAACAGCGACAATATCACCCGGGTTAAGGCTTGTATCAGGTGACAATCTGTAAAAATCCTTTTTTGAGTTCTTAAATCGAACTTCAACAATTTCAACTGAGGCTTCCGAAACCGAGGGTTGCGGAATAGCCTTCATCCAATTCTGCGCTCCCATTTTACAACATCCAACAGAACATGTATCAGCTACACTTTCTTCAGGATCAGGAACTGTTTTACATCCACGCGTAAAAAACGGGTTATTATAGTCGGTTTTCAGATCATCCATCTCGATTTATCAATTTGACTGATTAGCAATTAATCCCATTTGGAAATGTCAGTAACCTGAAACAACATTCAACGAGATCATTGGCAAAAGTACGCTTATTTTTCCAGAGCTTTAAAAATACATCTCTATTCAAGTTCTTCTAACTGTTATAGCCCTACAAGAAAACACCAGGTCAATGAAGTTGTACCTGAAACCTGCTATTTATTGAGACTTATTTACGATCTCAAATCCGCTTTATAAATTTTATATGAAAAAATCACTGAGCAGGGGCAGGAATCCTCATCACTCGTTCAAGCTGATATGAAAGATCTATAAACAAAAGTTGAGCATTGGCATTACGTTCAATATTATTATGAGATTCCTGTAACAGGTCATAATACAACGAAGCATTTCCGGAATGAACAAACGGGCTGAAATCAACGGTAAATTTGGCCTCTGCACCCTCCAGTTTTACCATGCCTGAGGCTCCAAGCCTTTGTAGCATGACATAACGCACCATACGCATTGCCATCACCAGAAATGATTTCTGGTTTTCACGGCCTAATCGTGAAAAAATGGCTGCACGTTGTAAAATTGCCAGGTTAGCTTCAGCCCAAAACTTTGAGGTTCCTAACCTGAATATATCACGGAGCCATTCAATAAAATCACTTGCCGAGGCTCCTTCCTGTCCTCCTGATCGAGCGATGCGAATTGCTGTTAACCAGTTTCCTTCCGACAGGAGTGCCAATCTTCCGGCTTCAGAAGAAGAAAGCCCAAACCTGTTTTGCAGTTGCATTGCAATGGTTGCCTCATTCATTGCTGGAATCTTGACTAACTGTGTTCTTGAGAGAATTGTGCTCAATATCTGATCGGGGTCTTCAGTTATTAATAAAAACAGTGTCTTTTCAGGCGGCTCTTCCAGCACTTTTAGGAGGCGATTTGCAGAAGACAGATTCATTTTTTCCACCATCCATAATATCAACACTTTATAATCTGCCTCGTAAGCTTTCAAAGCAAGAGTACGAACAACCTCTCCTGCGTCTTCAGCATTTATAATAGCCTGCTTTGATTCAGCCATGCCAATCTTCTCGTACCAGTCAGTTAGACTAAAATCGGCCCCGGTTTCAAGTACGAGTTCCCGCCATGGAGCTATAAAATCCTTGCTTTTAGGCTTCGAATCAACCTCTTTGGTCGTGGCAACAGGATAAATAAAATGCAGATCGGGATGAGCCAGGTGATTATATTTAACACAGGAAGCACATACGCCACAGGAATCATTTTCAGTCCGTGAAAGACAATTAACATACTGAGCGTAAGCCAGAGCTATAGCCAGTTTTGGCGTCCCTTCAGGGCCAAATAGCAATTGAGAATGGCTTACTCTGTTCTCGTGAACTGACCTTATGAGTCTATTCTTTAATATATCGTAACCGAAAATCTCACTAAAAAGCATAACCTAATATTCGAAAACATGGAACTCCGATCCAGATGCAAACATACGAAATTAAGGTATCACGAAACTGCTTCTGCTATTTAACATCATTGAGTTCTCAAAACAGGTAACAGGGAGCAAAAAATAACGCCAAAACAGCTAAAAACATAGCAATGCAAACACTTACTTATAATTATTCTATATAGAAAACGATATATGTAAGAAACTAAATATTATTCTACTTTTGCACAAATTTTTAAGGTTTATGGCAAGTGAATCACTCATTTTATTCTTTATCACGGCTGTTGTTCTTGTAGGATCAGCACTAATATTCAGCAGTATAGTTCCGCCAAGATCAAATAATCCGGCAAAATTTGAACCATACGAATGCGGTATTGAGACATATGGCGAAACCTGGCTTCAATATACTGTCGGATATTATATTTTCGCCATTCTCTTCCTGATTTTCGATGTAGAAGCCGTTTTCCTTTTCCCCTGGGCTACCATCATTCGTGAAGCAGGTATGACTGCATTCATTGAGATTTTGATATTCTTCACAATTCTGGGTTTAGGCCTCTTCTACGCCTGGAAAAAACATGCATTGAAATGGGAATAAAACCACGAAAAAAGGATGGAGGAATTGACATGAATGATTACCCCATCATCGAACAACATGAAGGTGGTGGAATTATTCTGGCTAAGCTGGATGAACTGATCAATTGGGCAAGATCAAACTCGTTATGGCCCTTGACTTTCGGAACAAGGTGTTGTGCTATCGAATTCATGGCGGCAGGTGCTTCAAGATATGATTTTGCCCGTTTTGGTGCAGAAGTTGCCCGGGCTACACCCCGTCAGGCAGATCTGATTGTCATCAGCGGGTCTATTAATTACAAGATGGCACCCGTACTTAAAAGGCTCTACGATCAGATGGCCGACCCAAAATGGGTTATTGCAATGGGAGCGTGTGCCATCAGCGGCGGACCTTTTTTTTATAACTCTTATTCGATTGTAAAAGGTGCCGATCATGTCATTCCTGTTGATGTATATATTCCAGGGTGCCCTCCCCGACCTGAGGCATTTCTTTACGGGCTTATGCAGTTACAAAAGAAGATCAAATCGGAACGCAACTATAGCGGGAAAAAAGAAACTAAGGTAATAACCGATAATAAATGATCAGACTGTATGAACCAAACTGAATTAGCAGATTATATAGGAATCCTTTTCCCTGAAGCCGGAATTACCCTTGGGTCTCAATTCCCAACCATTGAAATTCCTTCAGAGAAACTAATAGCTTTATGTCTGAAGATGCGTGATGATGTCAATTTGACATTTGATTACTTATTCTGTCTTAGCGCATTAGATCTATCTGATCATATGTCGGTTGTTTATCATCTTGAATCAACAAAACACGGTCATTGTGCAGTTATAAAATCACATACATCTAACCGTGAGAATCCGGTAATAGACTCTGTAAACGATATATGGCCAACGGCAGGATTCCACGAACGTGAAGCATTCGATCTTTTAGGAATTCGTTTTAACAACCATCCTGATTTACGCCGTTTGTTTCTTGATGATAGCTGGGGATTTCCTCTTCGTAAAGATTATACTGACCCTGCAAGGATTGTAGAAAGATGACAACAACCACCCTCGATTTTGATACCATAAAAACCCAGGAATACCTGGTAAATATGGGACCTCAGCATCCGTCGACGCACGGTGTGCTACGCCTCGTACTTAAACTTGAAGGCGAAATTGTACATAACGTTGATCCTGTGGTAGGTTATATCCACAGTGGTATCGAAAAGATGTGCGAATCACTTACTTATCCGCAGATTCCTCACCTGACAGACCGGATGGATTACCTATCCGCTCATATGAACAATGAAGCTGTTGCACTTTGTGTTGAGAATGCACTACAGATCGAAGTACCCGACCGGGTTAAAGTCATAAGGACGATAATGGACGAATTGCAACGTCTTGCCTCCCACCAGTTGTGGTGGTGTGTTATGGGAATGGATATGGGTGCCTTAACAACGTTCTTTTATGGATTGCGTGACCGGGAATTAATACTCGATATTTTCGAGGAAACCTGTGGTGCCCGGCTTACACTGAATTATTCCACACCGGGAGGTGTCATGTTCGATATTCATCCTAATTTCCAAAAGAGGGTGAAAGATTTTGTAAAATACTTCAGAGCAAAGTTACCGGAATATAATCAGTTACTATCAGGCAATGTAATATTCAGAGAGAGAACTATTGGTATCGGCTATTTATCCAAAGAAGATGCCATTGCCTGGGGTGTAACAGGTCCCTCCGGACGTGCTTCCGGCTTTGCTTGTGATGTAAGGAAACATCACCCTTATAGCGCGTATGACCGTGTCAGCTTCAATGAGATACTCCGTACGGAAGGTGATACCTATGCGCGCTATCAGGCACGTGTTGATGAGATGGCAGAATCGCTCGATATTATCGAACAATTGATAGACAACATCCCCCAGGGAGATCATCAGGTTAAGATGAAGGGAGTTATTAAATTACCGGAGGGAGAGTATTACCAACGCGTTGAAACTGCTCGTGGAGAGCTTGGGGTATTCATTGTAAGCGATGGAAAGAAGAATCCTTACCGCGTAAAATTCCGCTCACCGGGTTTTAGTAATCTGGCCGCTCTTAACCACATGAGTAAAGGGGCAAAAATCGCTGACCTTGTAGCGATAATGTCAACCCTCGATTTAGTTATTCCTGACATTGACCGTTAACATTTCCTTATCTATGGCATTTGATATTTATGACTTTACCAGCCTGACCTCATCCATTCATGAGGGACTTGCAACCTTTCTTCCACCTGTGGGCGTTTTGATTGCTGAATGGTTGCTCGTTGGAATTTCGGTACTCCTTTTCGTCGCCGTTTTCGGATTAATACTGGTTTATCTGGAACGTAAAGTTTGTGCGCTCTTCCAGCAACGCCTTGGACCTATGCGTGTTGGCAAATGGGGACTTCTACAAACAATAGCCGATTTCATCAAATTATTGATGAAAGAACTTATCACCCCCAACAAGGCCGATAAATTCCTCTATAACCTGGCACCTTTCATTGTTATCATCGTTACTTTCATGGCTATTGCTGCAATTCCTTTTGCCAAAGGACTGCAAGCCATTGATTTTGACATAGGTGTATTGTATGTTTCATCTGTCTCATCATTGGGTGTAATCGGGGTATTACTCGCTGGATGGTCAAGCAACAACAAATACTCTTTGATCGGAGCGATGCGTAGCGGTGCACAAATCATCAGCTATGAACTTTCTGTTGGCATGTCGCTTATCACAATGATTATACTGGCAGGATCAATGCAGATATCTGAAATCATCCAGGCTCAATCAACCGGATGGTTCATCTTCACCGGCCATATTCCTGCTGTAATTGCCTTTATTGTTTTTCTGATTGCCGGAACTGCAGAAACTAACCGTGGGCCTTTCGATCTGGCTGAAGCCGAATCAGAACTAACCGCAGGTTTCCATACCGAATATTCAGGCATCAAGTTTGCCTTTTTCTTTCTGGCTGAATATGTCAACCTGTTTATTGTATCAGCTATGGCCACCGTTTTGTTCCTCGGCGGATGGATGCCATTTCATGTAGGTTCATTAGATGGTTTTAACGCTGTAATGGATTTCATTCCACCAATCTTTTGGTTCTTTGGTAAGGTTATGTTCGTAATCTTCCTGATTATGTGGTTTAAATGGACCTTTCCCCGTCTCAGAATTGATCAGATTCTGACTTTGGAATGGAAATATCTGCTACCAGTCAATCTGCTGAACATTTTGTTAATGACCCTCATCGTCTTAATGGGCTGGCACTTCTAACATAACTTAAAGAAAAACAGATGAAAGCTATTTTCCATTATGTAAATGATATTATCAAAGGTCTCTCCACTTTGGTGAGTGGGATGGCTGTTACCGGACACTATTTCTTCCGCCCGAAACTAATTACAACCCAGCAATATCCCGAGAACCGTTCAACGCTAAAAATGAAGGAACGTTTTCGCGGTGAGGTAATTATGCCACATGATACCAATAACCATCATAGATGCACGGGTTGCGGAATCTGTGAAATGAATTGTCCCAACGGAAGTATTGAGATCATCACTAAAATGATTGAAACCCCTGAAGGGAAAAAGAAAAAAGTGATCGATAAACACATCTACCACCTGGGAATGTGTACATTATGTAACTTATGTATTAAGGCTTGTCCTACAGGTGCCATTGTTATGGGACAAAATTTTGAACACGCGGTTTGGGATAGGTCCAAATTGACAAAAGTGTTGAATCAGCCAGGATCAGAAATCATGACCGAAGTAAAAGAATAGCTGTAATGAATAATGAATTGATGTTTTTTATGCTATCGGCTGTCATCCTTGTATTTTCCGTGTTGACAGTAACCACCCGTAAAATTCTAAGAGCCGCAGTGTACTTGTTGTTTGTACTGGTTGCAACTGCCGGGCTCTATTTCCAACTAAACTATAACTTTCTAGCAGCGGTTCAATTAACTGTTTATGCCGGAGGAATTGTAGTGTTGATTATTTTTTCTATTCTTCTCACCAGTCATATAAGCGAAAGTGCCCCGATGGCAAGTGTTGCAAGAACGGCACTTGCCGCACTTGCTGCAGTTGCCGGAGCAGTTCTGACACTGATAACAGTGATGCAGTTTAGCTTCCAACCAGCTGGTTTACCACCTGTTGGTTCCGACGTCAAAAACGTAGGCAGAGCACTGGTTTCTTATGGCATCGACGGATATGCTCTGCCATTTGAAGCGATCAGCATATTGTTGCTGGCCGCAATGATCGGTGCCATCGTCGTAGCCAGAAAAGAATCGTTTAACCAAAGCTCAAAATAACATGATGACACAAGGCATACCTCTGTACTATTTTCTGATCATCAGTACACTGATGTTTTTTATCGGGGTCTTCGGATTTCTTACCCGTCGCAATCTGATTACCATGTTAATGAGTATCGAACTGGTTCTCAACAGTGTAAATATCAATTTTGTAGCTTTCAACAGTTACCTGGTTCCACACAGGATGCAGGGGCAGTTCTTCAGCCTGATTGTAATTGCTGTTGCCGCAGCTGAAGCCGCCGTTGCAATTGCTATTATCATAAATATTTACCGGAATTTCCGTTCGATTGAAACGGATAAAGTAAACGAAATGAAATACTAACAACCGGACATATCATGACGAACTATAGTTACACACTGCTGATTCCGCTCATTCCGCTAACCATATTCCTCCTTACAGGCCTATCAGGTCACAGGTTTAAACCCATTTATTCAGGTTTAGCTGGCACTATGGGCCTTACCATGGCTGCTTTCCTGTCGTACATCACAGCCATCAGGTACTTTTTTATTGATGGGCCGGTAAATGGAATGTACCCTCAGATCAAAGCCATCAGTACTGTCTGGCTACGTTTTACCGATACACTTCATATTGACATGGGTATCCTGATCGATCCCATCTCCGTAATGATGCTGGTCGTAGTTACGACGGTATCACTTATGGCCCATATTTACAGTCTCGGGTATATGAAAGGTGAACGTGGCTTTGCTCGCTTCTATTCATTCCTCTCTTTGTTCAGCTTTTCGATGTTGGGTCTTGTTCTGGCTACCAATATCTTTCAAATGTACATCTTCTGGGAATTAGTAGGTGTCTCCTCTTTCCTGCTTATCGGTTTCTATTACGAAAAACCTTCAGCTGTAGCTGCATCTAAAAAGGCATTCATTGTAACGAGATTTGCCGATCTGGGATTTCTGATCGGTATATTGATGCTTTCATTCACAACCGATACCTTTGATTTTATTTCCCTCACCTCATCCACAGGCCCTGCCATCGCTTCATCAGCAGGAACTGCCTTTATGGGTCTTTCTGTTATAAGTTGGGCATTAATTCTGATTTTCATTGGTGGAGCTGGTAAATCTGCCATGTTCCCGCTACATATATGGCTACCCGATGCAATGGAAGGTCCTACTCCGGTATCTGCCCTGATTCATGCTGCTACTATGGTAGTAGCAGGCGTTTACCTTGTTGCCAGACTATTTCCAGCCTATGCACTTACAGCTCCTGATGCATTACATGTTGTCGCGTGGGTTGGTGGTTTCTCCTCCCTGTTTGCCGCGGTAATCGCACTCACGCAGATTGATATTAAACGAGTACTGGCATTCAGTACAATGTCGCAGATAGGTTACATGATGATGGCTCTTGGCGTATCGGGATATGGTGATCACGAAGGGCTTGGATACATGGCCTCAATGTTCCATCTGTTCACGCATGCCATGTTCAAGGCATTGCTTTTCCTGGGTGCAGGTTCTATTATTCATGCAGTCCATTCAAACAATATGACCGATATGGGCGGGCTCAGAAAATACCTCCCTATCACACATATTACTTTCCTTATAGCCTGTCTGACAATTGCCGGAATCCCTCCACTTAGCGGTTTCTGGAGTAAAGACGAGATACTGGCTGCAGCCCTGCATCATAACCCCGTACTTTTTGCAATCGGTTTTGGTGTCGCCGGGTTAACAGCTTTCTACATGTTCAGATTGTATTACAACATATTCTGGGGTCATGACCGCCATTACCACCATACACCACATGAATCACCACTGGTAATGACTATTCCTCTCATGTTTCTGGCTCTTGCTGCTATTTTTTCTGGCTTTCTCCCCTTCAGCCACATGGTTACTTCTGACTTGAAACCGTTCGAGGCTCATACGGATCTGGCGGTTGCCATCCCTTCTGTACTCATTGCATTGGCTGGGATAGGGGTAGCGACTGTTATGTATCGTAAACCAAACACACTCCCCGACCGTCTTGCCTCCTCCATAAAAGTACTTTATACTGCATCTCTCAGAAAATTCTGGATAGATGAGATTTACCAATTCGTAACTAAAAAAATTCTTTTTGCCGGAGTCTCTCGTCCCATAGCCTGGTTTGATCGTCACGTCATTGATGCAACCATGAATCTCGTGGGTTGGGTTGTAGTTACAACTTCAAGCAAGATTAAAGGATTTCAGAGTGGCCAGGTCCAGCAGTACGCGGCTGTATTTATCAGTAGTGTTATTTTACTGGTCCTCGTATTCGTTTATCTATTTAGCAATTAATCAGAAATATGGATATACTCAGTTTATTTGTGGTAATTCCCGTCGTAACGGTGATTGCCATCATGTTTGCCAAAAACCTGGAACAGACCCGCTGGATTAGTGCAACTGGTATGCTCATTCAGCTCGGGTTGGCGGCCTTTCTGGTGTTCAGCTATCTGCATGAACGCAATATGGGAAATACTGCTCACTGGCTTTTCACCTATGATACGGTTTGGTTTTCATCCCTCAATATACATTACACTGTAGGTGTAGACGGAATCTCTGTTGCGATGATTGCACTCACGTCCATCGTGGTTTTCGCGGGGATTTTTGCTTCATGGGAAATGAAGTACCTCTCCCGTGAATTCTTTATTTCCTTGATAATGCTTGCCTCAGGTGTTTTTGGATTCTTCATCTCTCTCGACCTCTTCACCATGTTTCTTTTTTACGAGGTAGCCGTTATTCCGATGTACTTACTTATCGGAATCTGGGGATCGGGTCCCAAAGAGTATTCAGCCATGAAACTCACCCTGATGCTTATGGGAGGTTCAGCCCTGATTATGGTAGGGCTTCTGGGAATATATTTCAACAGCGACCCGACAGGAGCAATGAACTTCACCTTCAATCTGAACGAAATAGCAGAGCGTGGTATTCCAATAGAAGCTCAAAGATTCTTCTTTCCAATGACATTTCTGGGATTTGGTGTACTGGGAGCCTTATTTCCTTTCCATACCTGGTCGCCTGATGGACATGCCTCAGCACCAACTGCCGTTTCGATGCTTCATGCGGGTGTATTGATGAAACTGGGCGGTTATGGAGCATTCCGTGTAGCCATATACCTGATGCCGCAAGCCGCTCACGAACAGGCATGGATATTTATTATCCTCACTGCCGTCAGTGTAGTCTATGGCGCTTTCGGCGCCATCGTGCAGAAAGACCTTAAATACATCAACGCTTATTCATCGGTCAGTCACTGCGGACTCGTGTTATTTGCAATCCTGATGATGAATCAGACTGCACTTAACGGAGCTGTTATTCAGATGATATCGCACGGTTTAATGACAGCCCTCTTCTTTGCCTTGATCGGGATGATATATGGCAGAACCCATACAAGGTTGATAAATGAAATGGGCGGGTTGATGAAGATCATACCCTTTCTGGGTGTCGTGTACGTAATCGCAGGACTTGCTTCATTAGGCCTGCCTGGCCTTAGCGGGTTTGTTGCTGAAATGACCATTTTTGTAGGAGCATATCAGCACACCGATACATTTCACCGGGTTGTGACAATCATGGCCACCACAAGTATTGTTGTAACTGCTGTTTACATCCTTAGGGTAGTTGGAATTTTGTTACTCGGACCAGTCCGCAATGAACATCACTTCAGCCTTACCGATGCTGTATGGTGGGAACGGCTATCCACATTGACTCTTCTTGTGGCTATAGCAGCTATCGGAATTGCCCCGCTTTGGCTTTCCGATATGATCAACTTCAGCCTGAAACCCATTGTTGAACGAATCGTTGCAATACTCTAACCCTCAACATACTGAACCATGACATTCAACGATATATTGCTTATGCGTCACGAGTTATTACTCACTGCGGTGATGCTTCTGGTACTGATTGTTGACCTGTTCGCTACAGGAAACAACAGAAAACTAATCATTCCTCTGGCACTGGTTATGTTCTTAATAATAACTGTGGTGGGTTTTCTTCCCGCTCAATATGGAAAACTCTTTGGCGGAATGTATGAAACCAGCGGCACTACTATCTTGATGAAAAATGTACTGAATATCGCTGTGTTTATCATTTTTCTTCAATCTGTGGCCTGGCTGAAACTTGAAGAAAACAAACAAAAATTAGCCGAATACTTCGTGCTGATACTCTCGACCCTGATCGGAATGAATCTGATGATATCATCGGGCGATTTCCTGATGTTATACATCGGTCTTGAAACTGCAACCATTCCACTGGCCGCACTTGCTGCCTATACCCATCACCAGACTAAATCGGCTGAAGCCGGCATCAAACTGATCCTCTCTTCTGCCCTCTCCTCGGGAATAATGCTTTACGGTATCTCTATGGTATACGGAACCACCGGTTCGGTCAGCTTCACGGAAGTGGCCCTGAACTGGGCAAATGCACCTCTTCAGATGCTTGCATTCCTGTTTTTCTTTGCAGGAATGGCTTTCAAAATCTCCCTGGTTCCTTTCCACCTCTGGACTGCTGATGTTTATGAAGGAGCCCCGGTGAACGTGACATCTTACCTCTCAGTCGTTTCAAAAGGCTCTGCTGCTTTTGTTCTGATGCTGGTGTTGTTCCGCGTATTTCCTTCGATTGTTGATCACTGGCAAAAAGTATTGTATGCCATTGCTGTGCTCACCATGACTATTGGTAACCTATTCGCCCTGCGTCAGCAAAACCTCAAGCGATTTCTGGCATTCTCCAGCATTGCACAGGCAGGTTTCATTCTGCTGGGTATTATCGGTGCTTCTTCTCTTGGTATGACTACTGTCATTTTCTTTGTATTGGCATACGTATTTACCAACCTGGCGGCCTTTGGAGTGTTATCTGCAATAAGTGCAGCTACCGGTAAAGAAAACATGGCCGACTACAACGGGTTATATCAGACAAATCCCAGACTAAGTCTGCTACTTATGCTTGCAATGTTCTCGCTGGCAGGAATTCCTCCTGTTGCAGGTTTCTTCGGTAAATTCTTCCTATTCACATCTGCAGCATCCAAAGGATTCTACTGGCTCGTTTTCATTGCCGTGGTGAACGCAACCATTTCGCTCTATTACTACCTGCTGCCTGTTAAGGCAATGTTCATCAACAAAAATGAAAATCCCATTCCTTCATTTCGTTCCGATTTTTATACAAAGGCAGGATTGCTGCTGGCAGCTGCCGGAACCCTGGCAATTGGTATGCTTAGCATCGGTTACGAGTACATCGCCAGTTTCAGTTTTGGACTACAATAATAAAGAACAATGAGTCTCAATAAAGGAAAACATATCGTAGAGGAAATCAATGGTATTCGTTGCACTATAGTCGAAAAAGGATTATCTGATGAACGATGTTATTTTTTGGCAGAATTACTTAAGGCAAATGGCTTTTCGGTAGAAGTAACCGGTGAGCCGGAGAACCTTACACTCGGAGTAACTGATTTGTTATTCAATCCTGTTATTGCTGTTTATCAGCAACGCCTAAAAACTTCTTCAGGGGAAAAGGTCAGTCCGGCATATTGGAATCAACTCACCATTCATCCCCGTAGTGAATATTGGGAACCGGTCAACGAATAATTATTCTCTGTTAACGATTCAAGATACGGTAGTTTTATGTGCCTTAAGGTACATAAAACTACTTTTCTTTTTATTCTCAAAATGGCAAAAATCAGTAAAAAACCGACCTTTTTCATACTGATTCTAAATAATACACAAACAACTCAAAATCAAACACATATCTCAAACCTAATTGGGTGTAGCTTCGAAGTAGCTTCGAAGTAGCTTCGAAGCAGCTTCGATGTAGCTTCATATTTTTTCGAACCAAAAACGGAACGATTACGAATCGGGTACAAGTTTGAAATAATTGAAATAAAAAAATGCAGGTAGTTTCCTGAGTTTCGGAAGGTCTAATCACACAACCTGGTCAACAGGAATCTTCAGTTGTTTAGATGAGGGTTTCAAATCTCATCACGAAAATTGATTACCTTTGCAGTGTGAAAATGATAATACGACATATTGCCATTAGTTTACTGAGCATCTTGTTATTGATGTCGACCGGAGGTATCCACTATATCTTCCACCAATGTCTGAATACAGGTGAGGCACAGGTTCATTTCACAAATTTACATGGATGTTGCAGCGATGGAGACGATCATTGTGAAGCCGGTGCTTGTGGCACAAGTTGTTGCCATACTGCCCATCACAGCACTAGCACTACCTGGCAGGAAGAATGCTGTATTGACGACATCCACTTTTTAAAGACTGATGAAACTGACCAGACACGCGGATTAAATCTTAACTTCCAGTTAGCTGGTCTTATATACGTATTCACAGTAACTGAAACGACCAGCTTGTTACCACGTCAGGCAATGATAAAGCTATCAACCGGTTCAACATCCCCGCCTGACAGCCCGCTTCGGTATCTACTGTGTACTTACAGAACCTGATACTTTATCGTTTGTAATAGCCCCAAAGGGGCAACTCGCTGCTATGTTGGTCAACATAACAGTGCAATTCTTACATTTCATTCAAACGATAAATCATGAAATTAAACAAAATATTCATGTCGATAGCCATTATCATGCTACCGGCATTGCTGATGGCACAAAGCCATCGGTCATCACCCGGCCATTTGCATGGTCAGGTCAAAACTATAAATGACAAAGGGAAAGAAGTCCCTCTGCCTTTTGCATCGATATACTGGATCAAGTCTCACCAGGGAACAACCAGTGATGAAAACGGGCAATTCCATTTGCCACGGACGGATAGTGATGGAGACATACTGGTACTCAGTTTCGTAGGATACATCTCAGATACAATAAAAGTGGAATCAGATGCCACCGAAATAGGGGCTGTACTCAAACCATCAGGGACAACCTTAGGAGGAGTTGAAATTAAAGAGCGTCTGGATGGATCATTCATTTCGAAACTGAAACCTATCAAGACAGAATTCATAACAGAATCGGGACTTCGTAAACTTGCATGCTGCAACCTGAGTGAAAGTTTCGAGAACAGTGCTACCGTTGATGTTGGTTATACAGATGCTGTAAGCGGCGCAAAACAAATCCAGATGTTGGGACTCGCAGGGACATACAGCCAGTTAATGTATGAGAATATGCCTTATATCAGAGGTGTAGCAGCCCCTTTCGGTCTCAGCTACGTACCGGGTACATGGATGCAAAGTATTCAGGTGAGCAAGGGAACAGCCTCGGTGATCAATGGATACGAGTCGGTAACAGGCCAGATCAACATTGAGTTCAAGAAGCCTGAACATACCGAAGAGAGACTTTTTGTGAATATATACGGCAATGATGAAGCTCGACTTGAGGCTAATGTCCACGCGAAGGCAAGTCTCAATGACAACCTCAGTACATTGCTGCTCACACATTTCAGCACTCAACAGTCGTCGATAGATCACAATGGTGACGGATTTCTGGATGCGCCAAAATCACACCAGTTAAATCTTTTTAATCGTTGGAGTTACGAAAAAGAAGGGTCGATGCACAGCCAGTTTGGCATCGGCATAATCGATGAGGAGCGTAACGGAGGGTCGAAAGACTGGGACAAAACCACTGACTGGTATGATCAGGGCTTATATGGTGTTAATCTGAAAACGCGGAGGTACCAGGGATTTGGGAAAGTGGGTTTCTTCCTTGACAAGGAAGGACATACAAACATTGGAACCCAGTTCTCAGGAACCTACCACGACCAGAAAGGTTTTTACGGTTTACGAAGCTATGAGGCTCTTCAGAAAAGCCTTTATGCCAACATTATCCTTCAGGGCGAAATTACTGAAGAGCACAAGTACAGTGCCGGTATTAGTTATCAGTACGATGATTATAAAGAAACGATCAGCGAACTGGCCATGAATCGCATTGAATCTGTTCCCGGTGTGTTTGCACAGTACACCTTTGATCTGGCAACCCGTTTCACCGCCATTGCCGGAGCTCGCGCTGACTTTAACAGTGAGTACGGAACTTTCTTTACGCCACGACTACACCTGCGGTATCAGATTTTAGAGAATACCACGCTTCGGGCTTCCGCCGGCAAAGGTTACAGGACAGCATCAGTGGTCAGTGAAAACAGCGGGTACCTGGCAAGCTCAAGGCAGTTTGTGATCGCAGATGATCTTAAAGCTGAGGAAGCTTGGAATTACGGGATCAACCTGACACAGGAATTTCCGCTTGCCAATGAAAGGAAAGCGACCATCACTATAGATTTCTATCGAACCGATTTTGTAAACCAGGTAGTGGCCGATCCCGATCAGAATGCACAAAAAATCGTGTTCTATAATCTCGACGGGAAATCATATTCAAACAGTTTCCAAACCGAAGTAACTGTTGAACCATTCAAAGGCTTTACAACTACGGCAGCCTTCAGGTTGAATGACGTTAAAATCACAGAATCGGGAACATTGAAAGAAAAACCATTTGTAAGCAAATACAAAGGGTTACTTACTTTGTCGTATACCACCCGATTTGAAAAATGGTCGTTCGACTTCACTACCCAGTTTAATGGTGCCCAGAGGCTGCCAGATACGCAAGGCAACCCCGAAGAATACCGTCGTGATGATTACTCACCGGAATATTTTATTCTACATGGTCAGATTACTCGGAGATTTAAAAACTTCGATGTTTATGCTGGTGCGGAAAACCTTACAAACTATACACAACATCACCCCATAATTGGTTCTGATGATCCTTACGGACCCTATTTTGACTCATCGATGATCTGGGGGCCCCTATTGGGTAGAATGATTTATGCAGGTGTAAGGCTTACATTAAACTAACATTTCTGACTCAATGGTTATGACTACTTCCGGAATGAAATAACAATTGATATAAAATTTCCAACTTTTAAAAATAAAAAATAAAATGAAGTTCAGATTAATGGTAATTCTCGCTTTCCTCCTTCCCGGGATGATGGCTACAGCCCAAACCTCAGCAGGTAAAGGGTTAGAATTAAAAATTAAAACCTCGGCCCAGTGTGATATGTGCAAAGAGCGTATCGAAAAGGCGATGGCCTATGAAAAAGGGGTTTATGAATCGACCCTGAATGTGGACGATAAAGTACTTACCCTGAGGTATAACCCGAAGAAGACGTCGCCAGAGAAACTCAGAACTGTATTAAACAAAACTGGTTATGATGCTGACGAAACGAAAGCCGACCTCAAAGCCTACAACAAACTTCCCGACTGCTGCAAGAAACCAGAGGATCGTCATGTACACAGTGATGGATGTGAACATGGTCATGAATAACCTCAAAAGGTAGGATAATACAATATAGTCTATGAGGAACAATTCCCGAAAGTTTATTCGATAATCAATTAATGATTCGCCAGAGAAAGGGCATAGACTTAAGGGTAATAATTGAACCGTCAGGTAATACCTGGCGGTTCTTTTATATCTTGGATAAAACGGAAAAATCAACACAACGATTGACTTTTCCGTTGATTTCTATGTAGAATCAAGATATAATGGAATTTAACCAAAAGGGTAACCGGCAATGCTATTTTGTCGGTCGGGTAATCAGGTCAAAATAGGCTTTCCAGTCCCAATCAGAAGCATACCAGCAACCATCGTACGAATAGATCATTTTCAGGTTCAATACTACCAGAAAAAGAAGAAGAACAACCAGAACAAATCGACGTCTTCTGAAATCAGAGACGGCCACTTTTTCAAATAAGAAACCTAGTGGTAATGCCATTAAAACATAATACTCAACAAAAGGCCGTGAACCATACCCACAGCCATAACTCCATGACCACCAGGATGCAAATATGTAGGAAATAAAAAGAAAGCCCAACCCTGTCACGAAACTTTCGCCGTATAATTTTTTTCGCATGAAATATAACCCGGCCATTCCTGCAAGAATTATCGGACTATAAAGAAACAGTCCATTATTTGGCGCAAACCATAGATTGAAAACTTTCGGGGAAAATAAATAATCAAAACCTTCATGCTGATAGCTATAATAAAAAAAACTGCCGGAAAGATATTTATAGTAAATCAATTGAGGCAAAAGAATAACCAGACCTGTAGAAAACATTATAAATAAATGCAGAAGCCTGATTCTTCGTGGTCGCCCGGATACCAGCCACCAGATTATCAATACAAGTAACAGAAAAACTACATTAACAGGCCTGACTGCAAGAATAGCCCCTCCTGTTGCCCCGATTACTATCACATTTAGCAGCGAAGATTTATCATTATACCTGGAAGCATTGAAAAGCAAAATGGAGAAGAGGGCAAAAGAATAAACATGCGACATTCCGGTATCCTTCAGCGCGTAATAATACAGGTTCGTCCCCAAAAAAATCACCATCAATGTCAAAAAAGAGGTAAAAGGCTTCAAATAGCGACGTATATACAGCCAGAGGAACCACAATCCGCAAATCAGCCATGCAACTGCAGAAACATCTATCATCCGGTGATAAATGATAGAAAAGCCATCAGGAGTATATCCCAAAGGATCAGCCAACAGATGAAAAGCGATGAAAAAGGGAACCTGCATGAAAGCTACCCCAACCGGGTATTTCGAGATTATACGACCTAAACTGTCGACTGCAAATCCATCTCCTGTCTTTACGGAGATATCGGCAGGGAGCTTATTCCCATCAAAACCATATATAAAAGTTGCAGGAAGAAAAATATAATAACCTGCTTTATCGGCCCAAATTTCACTATGATAATTAAACTTTCCAGACTTACTATGCAAATTGAATGTCAGAAAGATACAAACAACAGCGAACAGAAGGATAACGAAAAACGGCTTTGAAAAGAAATTTACTATCGGGAGAGATTTCAAGGCTTTAAGCAACAATTACTATTATAAACAACAAAGATAAAAGGTCTGCCGAAGACGGCAGACCTTTTCGAAAACAAAAATCTCTTGAAAGGGAGATTGAGTATATTAGGTTTAACCAAAAAACATGTCAATACGCAGAATCATCCGGCTCCACCACCATTCTGCTTACGATCAGCCTTGGTTACCGCCTGAGAGAAGTACTCACGATTCATACGGGCGATGTTTTCAACTGAGATGTTTTTAGGGCATTCTGCCTCACAGGCGTAAGTATTCGAACAGTTACCAAAACCAAGTTCATCCATTTTAGCAACCATAGCATGAACCCGTTCTTTAGCCTCAATTTTTCCCTGGGGAAGCAGGGCAAACTGAGAAACCTTAGCAGCTACGAACAGCATGGCTGAAGCGTTTTTACAGGCAGCAACACATGCACCACACCCAATACAGGCAGCAGCATCCATAGCTAGGTCAGCATCCTCTTTCCTTATTGGGATGGCATTGGCATCGGGGACACCACCGGTAGATACCGATGTAAAGCCTCCGGCCTGAATAATCTTATCGAAAGCCAGACGGTCAACCATCAGATCCTTAACAACAGGAAATGGTCCTGCGCGCCAGGGTTCTATGGTAATCGTGTCACCGTCTTTAAAATGGCGCATATGCAATTGGCAAACAGTG
Organism: Bacteroidota bacterium; assembly: GCA_003250395.1. Classification (GTDB taxonomy): domain Bacteria; phylum Bacteroidota; class Bacteroidia; order Bacteroidales; family TTA-H9; genus GWE2-42-24. The sequence continues at coordinate 29,070 of QKGM01000029.1, forward strand.
GTTCCCTGTTCCGGGCCATGAGGTCGTCCGTTAATGTAAAGGCTGCACATTCCACAAATTCCTTCACGGCAATCATGATCGAAAGAGATAGTATCAACCGGCAATTTCACTTGATCATTCACCAGTTGCTCATTCAGGATATCAAGCATTTCAAGAAAAGAGCAATCGGATGAAATATTGTCAAGTTGGTAGGTTTCAAACCTGCCCTTAGCTTTCGCATTTTCCTGACGCCAGATTTTCAAAGTTAATTTCATGGTAAATAAATATTTAGGTTTCAGGAATAACTTATACTTTGTAATTACGGGTTTTCACCTCGATGAATTCGTAATTCAATGGTTCCACATGCTTTTCGGGCACATCATCGGGTTTGTATTCCCATGCCGAAACATATTTATAATTCTGATCGTCGCGGAGAGCTTCTCCATCTTCAGTTTGGTATTCCTCACGGAAATGACCGCCACACGATTCATTTCGGAGTAGTGCATCGCGGGCCATCAGTTCTCCTAATTCAAGATAATCAACCAGTCTGAGTGCCTTTTCCAATTCCTGGTTTACACCGGTTTTTGAACCAACAACTCTAACATCTTTCCAAAATTCTTCACGAAGCAGCCTAATCTTCTCTATAGCGAGTTTTAATCCGGCTTCATTTCGCCCCATACCAACATTTTCCCACATGATGGTTCCGAGTTTGCGATGGAATGTATCTACTGATTGTTTTCCTTTAACCGATAAAAGCCGATCAATTTCAGCGTGAATTTTCTTCTCAGCTTCATCAAATTCAGGTGTATCTGTTTTGAAACGAGGAACAGAAATCTGATCAGCAAGGTAATTCTGAATTGTATATGGAAGCACAAAGTAACCATCGGCCAGCCCCTGCATAAGAGCAGATGCACCCAGACGATTCGCTCCATGATCACTAAAATTAGCCTCACCGGCAGCAAACAGGCCGGGTACAGTTGTTTGCAACTCGTAATCAACCCATAATCCACCCATCGTGTAATGAACTGCCGGATAAATCATCATCGGAGTTTCGTATGGATTCTCATCCACTATCTTCTCATACATCTGGAAAAGATTACCGTAACGAGCTTCTATTACATTGCGTCCAAGGCGCTGAATTGATTCCGCGAAATCCAGATAGACAGCAAGTCCGGTATTCCCGACACCAAAACCGGCATCACAACGTTCTTTGGCAGCACGGGAGGCTACATCACGAGGGACCAGGTTACCAAAGGCAGGATAACGACGTTCGAGATAATAGTCGCGGTCATTTTCAGGAATATCTCTTGGCTTTAAAACACCTTTTCGAACTTTTTCAGCATCTTCCTTCTTCTTCGGTACCCATATTCGCCCATCGTTACGAAGTGATTCACTCATTAGGGTAAGTTTTGACTGATAGTCGCCATGGACAGGAATACAGGTCGGATGAATCTGTACGTATGCCGGATTTGCAAAGAAAGCTCCCCGTTTAAATGCGCGCATAGCAGCACTACCGTTGGAATTCATTGCATTGGTTGAGAGGAAATAAACGTTTCCATATCCACCGGTAGCCAGAACCACAGCATGAGCGGCAAACCGTTCCAGTTCGCCGGTAACAACATTCCGGGCAATAATACCTCTTGCGCGGCCATCTATCAGTACAAGATCAAGCATCTCGTGGCGATGATAAAGTTCCACATGCCCAAGCCCAATCTCCTTACTAAGAGCGCCATAGGCACCAAGCAATAGCTGTTGACCAGTCTGTCCTCTTGCATAAAATGTACGACTTACCTGGGCGCCACCAAATGATCGGTTATCGAGATATCCACTATACTCACGGGCAAAGGGAACACCTTGTGCTACGCACTGGTCAATAATGCTGTTGCTAACTTCAGCAAGACGATACACGTTAGCCTCCCGTGCCCTGTAATCGCCCCCTTTTATGGTATCATAAAATAAACGATAAACGGAGTCGCCATCGTTTGGATAATTCTTTGCAGCATTGATACCCCCCTGGGCTGCGATTGAATGTGCACGCCTGGGACTGTCCTGAATACAAAATACTTTTACTTTGAAACCCATCTCACCAAAAGAGGCGGCAGCAGCTGCACCAGCAAGACCAGTTCCTACAACAATAATATCCAGCTTCCTTTTATTTGCCGGATTAACCAGTTTCTGATCGGTTTTATACCGGGTCCATTTTTCGGCCAGCGGGCCGGAAGGAATCTTAGCGTTTAGTTTAGTCATGGTAATGTAATATTTTACTTTGATTCCTGATATTTAAACGAATAAAAAATAGAGCGGAATACTGATAAATCCAAAAGTAACCAGTACAGAATAGATAGTGCCGATCACCTTGATCACCGGAGTGTATGTCGGATGATTAAGCCCAAGGCTCTGAAATGCTGACTGAAATGCATGGTGAAGGTGAAATCCTAATCCCATAATCAGCACAATGTAAAGAATACAATAGAATGGACTTGAAAACAAATTCAAAGCCATATTGTAAAAATCATGTTGTCCTTCAACTATGTGGGCACCCTGTGGTGGCTCTGCCCAGCCCATTTTCACAAAATAAAAATTCATGAAGTGGATAATCAGGAACACGAAAATAATAATACCGGTATGAATCATAAATCGCGTAAAAGGGGAATAGACCTGCGATTTCTGAGACACTTTATAGCCGACCGGACGGGCGTTCCAATTCTGCAATTGAAGGATAACACCTAATATGGCATGAAGTATGAATCCGCCAAATAACACTACCTCCATCACTTTTATCAACGGGTTGGTCGACATAAAGTGAACTGCATCGGCAAAAATGAGTTCATGATCGGCTGTTATCGGAAGAATAAACAAGTTGATTCCCAGATGTACAACCAAAAATGAAATCAGAAAAAGTCCTGCGAAGGCCATGAAATATTTCTTCGACAGCGACGACAGCTTAACATCAGTTTTGCGCATAAGCTTTCTTTTGATTTAATTTGTAGTGAAGTACCCATATATTCAGGTACCTGGCTCTACTTTATATATCTAAATTTCTATATATGTGAGCATGGACAAATTTATATAATTTATACTGAAGAATTCAATTAAAAATAATTTATAACAATTCAAGATAACAACAAAATGCGATATAAAAACATTGATAGTAACCTCTTTACGACAAACAGAGAGTATCTTTTAGCTCAAGTTGACCAAGGGAGCCTGCTG
>QKGM01000049.1 GCA_003250395.1 Bacteroidota bacterium
ACGCTTATGGTTGAAGTAACCTGGAAGTATCTTACATATGTCGAAGACATAAATATATTTATTTTTTGGCACGATTTTAGCAGTGATCAATTACTACATCCCTTTGCAATACAATTTTTCACTATTGAACCTGAAAAAGAGTCAGGATACCATTCACCCTGTTCAATTGCCGCAATTAAACCAGACAAGTACACCCGGCTATAGGAATCCGGCTCAAACGTACCGATTTATTAAGGATTCATTGCAATAGCATTTTGAACATTCAAGCGCCTTGTGCTGTCCTTCTTATAGGATTCCGGCTGACTTCCTCCCCCCGGATCTTACTTGGAAATATAGATAAATAACCGATAACAACTCATACGGCTATCTGAAATACAATACAAAACCTGCTGATCATCTGAAGCTCTGATCTTTGGATGTACTTCTCATTATATCCCACTAAACAGTACAATGACACAATTAAACACTATAACCAATACAATCGGGATAACTAATTTGCATACTCATTCATGTAGTGAATTTATATAAAAACCACAAACACCTGATTTCGAAACAATAAAAAAACTGGGGGTATCAGCCATGAATAACCAATACGAGATATAACAAAAAAATAGCCGGAATAATAGCAGGGCAATTTCAACTGCCTTGACTGAAGAACTATTTAACCGGTAAAGCCATAAAAAAAAGCACTTTACATACATTTGGACAACTCCAATAGACCCAATGTTTCAATGCGCCTCAATTGGGGTAAAGATAAATTGCCTTTACAATTATAAACCATTTGAGCAATTTAACATTAAAAAAACAGACAATAACTGGTTGATCTTATGTGTATTTCACTTAACAGGTTACAAAAACAATACTATTAAATAATTTAGTTCTACTTTTGTGACAAACCTTTCCACATGAGAAGTATACGCTTTTTGCTGTTCCTTGTTCTGATTTCAGCATTGAATTTATCAAAGGCTCAAACAGCCGGATCAGTATCGTTACGTGATACGATCAGAATACTGGGTAATTTGTGTTTTAAACTGAAGGATCAGGATGCTGAGCTTGCCCGACAATATGGCCGTAGATCGGTTACACTTGCCAGTCAGTCAGCAGATTCCTGCCTTCTGGCACGTAGTTACCTCAATTGGGGTAATGCAAACAATTCCATTTATCCTGATTCAGCCTACATCGCCTACCAGCAAGGTCTAAAGCTCTCCTACCATTGCAGGAATAGTGGTTTAAGAGCTGATCTGTTTCACAATATCGGGGAGCTGTTGTCCACTGCAGGCAACCGATATGAAGCAGCAATATCATATGATTCGGCTATGCGGCTGGCAAGATTGTCGGGTGATTCAGCCCTTCTGTGTATGACTACAATAAACTATGCATTGTTCAGACTTGAAAATGGTGATACGGCAACAGCTATCAAAGAGTTCAGAGAGGTAACTACATTCCCCCCCAAAGGTGAAAACGCTGTTAATATTGCCCTGGCAATATCTGGCTTGATAAATTGTGGTGATATACCACCAGACCAGGTAATTATGTTTTACGACAGTGCCATTCAACTGTTAAAATCGGTTCCTGGCCACGAAGAGTCTATATCACAGCTCTTAATTAATAAATCCGTGCGATTGCCTGCTCCGGAAGCCCTTCTCCTCCTGCGAAATGCCATTGAAATCTCACCGGTTTATTACCCTACCAATATTCTGGCTGCATGGAACCTGATCGCCTATGCATACTCCGATATGGGAGATAACAAGTCAGCCTTAATTATTCTGGCTGATTCGGCAATCCCCCTGGGGAAAAAAACAAAAAACTACGACTGGTTATCAACCATATATGATACTTATGCAGAGATTCTTGCATTGGACAGGCAATATGAAAAGGCTTACCAGATGCAACGCAAGGCTATGTCGTATTACATTGCTGATAACCTCAGGAAAAACACAACACAATTAACCCTGCTGATGAGTATGACAGACGCCCGCATCATGAGTGAAAAGCTGAGTCAGCAGGAAATTCTCATCGGGTTCCAGAAGGCAAGGGCATCACGCATGCAGTTGTGGTGGAGTATCGCACTATTGGGGGTGGGAATCGTTTTCCTGCTTTGGTTACTATTCCTTAACAAGCAAAAAGTTAAGGCACAACGGCTGCAAATGGAAGCTGCCTCCCGGCTGGTAACCCTTGGCGACAGGTTTAACGAGAGCCTGGCCAACGAGTTGCACGACACTTCCACCTTACTGGCACTGGCTATTTCAGGCAACAATTCAAACGAGATTGAACCGATCAGGAAAAACATCAGCCGGTTAAGCCACCAATTGCTGATTAAATCTGAACAGATTGGTTTCGAAGATCAACTTCGTTCGCTCGCCGATACCTATATAACCTTTTTCGCTGCCAGGGTCAATTTACACCTTCACAGTGGTTTACCGGTAATCGGGAATGAACAACAGGTACACCTGCTTAGAATGGTTTCCGAAATGTTTCAAAACAGCGTCAGGCACGCCCCATCGGCAACCATCAGCCTTCAGTCTTATCTGAAAGGGAAAACACTGATTATCCTCTTTCAGGACGATGGCCCCGGTTTCGATCCCAAAGCGGTTGGTGCCGGTTTGGGGCTCGAGAGTTTGCGGCAACGGGCAGTACTTATCGGGGCAACACTCGATATGCAGACAGAACCCGGCAGAGGGGTAACCTGGCGTGTTACTGTTCGCTTATAAGGACTATTATTATAATTATAATATTATCTGTTCTCAGTTATTTTATAGCGTCGCATACCGAATTTATGGCAATCAACGTTATAATCCGGCCTTTAATAAACATCAGGTACATTTAAATTAATGAAGCATAATATCGTACTAATCGAGGATCATCCGGTTGTTGCTTCCGGGTTACGGAACCACATGCGGCCCTCGAGGGATACATTCATACTTGCTGGTGTATTCGGGCATCCTGACCAGTTCCTCGAAGAATCATTCGACATTCCCATTCATCTTGTCCTGCTCGATCTGTATATACACAATACTGACTTCGCCCAGACTATCAGGAAAATTAAGGCAAAAATTCCAGACACAATCGTTGTAATCTACACTTCCGAAGAGCGTCCTGCTGTGTGGCAAAGGGCTATCGATGCAGGTGCTGTTGCCGTTTGCCCCAAGTGTATGCCTATCACTGACCTGAAACGACAGATTGAAGAATTGATTAGTAACCGGTTTAAAACCCATGAATCGATCATCACCATCAGGGAACGTTCAGACCTCCCGTCGCCGGAAGAGCTCGAAATACTCATCCATCTTCAGTCCGGAAAAAATCAGGAAGAGATTGGACGATTAATGAAAAGGTCGCAATCGTCAGTTGAAAAAAGTATCGCGAAACTCAAAGCGAAACATTCAGCCGAAAACACCATTCAGTTGCTGATGCTGGCTACACGGAAGGGCTGGTTATAATCGCGGAAAGCGGGCTATGTGGCCCGAAATCAGCCTATATATTCAACATTGATGAATACGTGGCGTGCAGTTTACACGCCAATTTTTATTTTACACCGCCAACAACAGCTAATTTAAACATTGTTTTTCAATAGATTAACCCGACGATGTGATCTTAAAATTTTACGGGATACCTCAATAATATTTACGGGAAAAACTTTGAATTATTGATTTTTTTTCCTATACTTTTGGAAGGTGAATCAATTAAGTATTTCAATGAAGAATTTCTTTCACCTTAACTACTCCCTCGTAACAACAATTCTTCTTCTTTTCTTCCTGACAGGCTTCCCGGCTGCAAAAGGACAGAATCCCATCCCTTCCTATAATGTATCTGTATTGGGAGATGCACTGTTTGTTGAACCCCAACCTCAGCTTCCTGCCGGAAAAACCAGAAGGACTCTAAACGCTTCTGCAAGTTGTACCAACACAGGTGAGACGAATCTGGACTACACCACTGTCTATGTTGCCACAGTCGACAGGCAAACCATACTTGGGCCATATACCCTCTATTGCGGGCAGACCCTGAGTGTTGAAATCGACGACAGACAATGGGGCGTATTGGTAACTACACAAACAGAGATGCTGATCTCAGTCTGGATTGATGAAAGTAAGACAGCCACGCCTCCGCTCCATATGCAACCTTTCAGCACTAAAAAATATACTTGCAGTCTTACCCCTTGTGAACAAACTTTCGTACCGGATAACCAACGATCCGGATCATTTAACCAGCTGCTTTTGCCATCGACCAATTCCAGTCATTATGAGAAATATTTCCTGAAAGTTGCCTTTTGCATCAACCATTCTTTTTACCTCCGAACGAGTGAGATGGCTATCAACATCAAAACTGATGATGTTGAAGCCTCCCTCACTTACTCCGATGGTTATGGAAGGTTGAATAATGCCCTCATTGGTGCCGGCAGGATTGTATCATTTACACCCTTTTCAGCCATAGGCAGAGCCGGCCCGGCTGTTTCAACCTGACAATACTTTTTAGTTAAACATTCCGGAATCAAAGAAAATCAGAAAGCATCCCAGAACAGAAAGCGGGAAAAGTCGACCAGAAGGATACTTAATAGTTAAAAAACAAACATTTCAACACTTAACACAAAATTTTATGGACCCACCCAAAACATTTGCCTCTGCGTGCAATGAACAGACCGGCACCAGAGGCCGACACTAAAAACTACACACTAAAAAAAACGGAGTCGGAATACATGGCATCACAGAAAGTTGTACTTTTACTTCCCAATGATGCAGCAAATCTTACCGGCCAAATCTGACAGGGCACTGTTGCCCATTGCACGGGACCAAATCTTCCGCGGCATTGATAAAGAATGCCGCCATCATGAGGAACCGGAAAATACATAACCTTAATTTGATGAGAAAAATTATAATTTTATATTAAAATGAAAAAGTTACTTTTTGTTTTTGCACTTGCTTTTGTTGCTTTCACACAAGTTACCATGGCACAGAGTCCGGTACTAAATATTTATGTTAAAGGACCTGACAATTCTACTCAATATGATATTTATTTTCAAATAGTGGATAATAACAACAATGTCATTTCAGGGAATGATCCTATTCTTCTCGTTAGCGGTCATTGTTTTGGGGTTGTCAATCCCCTCTACTTGGAAGACTATCTTTACAGTTCGCTTACCTTAACACCTCCAAATCCATCACCAATCAATTATTGTAAAATTCAAGTTGGGATAGTTGTAACTGGTACACAAAGTCCTATAATGGCTAGTGGACAGTCTGTATATATGAGTTTTAATGAGTTAATCACCTCTGCTGAACCTGTAAAAATAACATTCTAATAAGTATAATTAATTGTAATACGAGGAAGGCTATCGGTTTTAGGTCATTTTTTCAAAAGTCAACAGTTAGATTATTGGAGAATAAGTAATTTTTAAACTTTATAATCCAACTAATTATTATAATTTAAGATATTTGTTAATATTGACATGCTTAAAAGCAAAGCAGGTATCTTATCTGGAGCCTTGAAAATATTGAAAACTAAACTAATAGTCTTCCTTTTACACACCTTAATGCTGAGACGTCAATTTCTTATTTTTGGTTTATTTTTTCTGATTCATTCTCTATTTGCCCAGGGGGAGTGGAATAACTGGTATTTTGGCGATTTTGTAGGTCTGAATTTTCAGTCAAATCCTCCTGCAATATTGCTAGATTCTGGTTTGGGTGGTGAGGGAAGTATGGCAGTAATCTCCGACTCATCGGGTCATCTCCTCTTCTATTCAAATGGTTCAAGCATCTTTAATAGAAACCATACCTTGATGTTAAACGGTGGGGGCTTGCTATATTTATCCGGACCATTCTTACAAACTGTCTTTGCAGCACCCTTTATAGGAGATACCAATAAGTATTATATTTTCACTGTATCCTTAAATCCGTTCACTGGTGTAGCAGGGTTATTTTACAGTGTAGTGGACATGAGACTTGATAACGGGTTGGGTAGTGTGGTTGCCGGACAGAAAAACATACCTGTACCTGGTGGCGATATTGTTAGACAGGCTATTTTTGGTATCAGGCATACAAACAAAAAAGATTTCTGGCTTATCACTCAAGAGCATACTAGTACAAATGTAAACCGCTACCTTGCCTTCCTGGTTGACAAGAATGGTATTCATCCTCCTGTAATCAGTAATAGTTCTGTATCAGTTGCTGTAGCTACTAATAGTTTCCTCATCGCAATTAACCAGTCGGGTACTAAACTAATAGGCCAGTATGGGAAGAAGATATTGGAAAACTGCAACTTCAATGCTTCAACAGGTGTCGTTACACCATTGTTCACTTATGCCTTCCCAGTACCTGCCGGTTTGGATTTAACCCTTTGTTTCTCTTGGAGCGGAAATAAATTGTATGTTTCACAATGGGCAAGCACATTTCCGACCTTCAACCACTATTTATTCCAGTTTGATGCCTCCTTAACAGATTCAGCCGCCTTTGCAGAGTCACTGGTTCAGGTTAGTAAATGCAATTATTTTGGTGTACTGGCATTAGGTAAAGACGCTAAAATCTATATGACTGAAAGAAATGATGAGGGATTTGTACACCATAACGATTCGATCAGTGTTATTCACAACCCGGAATTACCTGGTAAGTTTTGCAATTTTGAAGAAAGTGCCATGAGCCTGCAGGGAAGGGAATGCAGAGATGGCCTACCATGCTTCCTCCAGCGCTATTTCGCCTACATCAACCACACTGGTTACTGCCAGGGGATGCCGGTTACCTTTGAACCCAACACATGGCCTCCACCCGATTCACTGTGGTGGAACTTCGGGGATCCGACAAGCGGAACTGCCAACCTCTCCAACGACAGCACTCCTGAACACATCTTCAGCTCCGCCGGGACATTCACGGTGCAGATGATCGTCAGGCATATCGACATGCGATATGATACCGCTACCATAAACATTACCATAGAACCACAACCCTCCCCGAACCTCGGGCCTGATCGTACGGTCTGCGAAAACCAGACCGTGGTACTCGATGCCGGTTTTAATCCCCAATGGACCTATCTCTGGAGTACCGGGGCAACAACCAGTTCCATAGCAGTCAGCAACAGCGGGACGTATGGTGTTACCGTTACCTCCCCCAACGGCTGTACAGGAAGCGACACCGTGGTGTTGAGCATCCTGCCGGGCAGTACACCGTTGCCAAAGCAGATAAGACATAACTGAGCGTTGGCGTTGGCATTGGCGATGGCGTTGGCATTAACTTTGGCGTTGGCTTTGGCGATGGCTGGTGGTTTATATAAAAACTTTGACCTTAACATTGACATTAACTTTGGCGTTGGCGTTAGCTTTGGCATCAATAATTCACAGCAAAATAAGAAATACTGGACAGGGATTCAAAAGAATCTGTAACTTCGTTACCCTTAAGACACCCTACTACAGTGTACCCGACCAATCACCCAACCTTTAACAAGCTGCCCAGGTTCCTCTGCCTGCTGATGATATTGTTTCTGGTTAAGGGAGTATTTGCCCAGGGGGAGTGGAATAACTGGTATTTCGGGCTTAAAGCAGGCTTAAATTTCCAATCAAATCCTCCTGCCGTTTTGCTTGATGCCGGACTGGGGAGTCAGGGAGGAATGGCTGTAATCTCCGACTCTTTGGGTCAACTCCTCTTTTATTCAAATGGTTATAGCATTTATAACAGAAATCATACCCTGATGTTAAACGGAGGAAACTTACTTGTTGTATCGGGGGCTTTCTTGCATACGGTCTATGCAGCTCCCTTTATAGAAGACAAAAATCTGTATTACGTTTTCACCATAGCCTCGAATCCATTCACGGGCGTATTTGGATTACTCTACAGCGTGGTGGATATGAGGCTCGATAACGGGCTGGGAGGTGTAGTTGCCGGGCAGAAAAACTTACCTGTGCCCGGTGGCGATATTGTTAAATTTGCTATTTTCGGAACCAAGCATGAAAACAAAAAAGACTTCTGGCTTCTTACACAAGAGTATATTAGTACTGGCGTCAACCGCTACCTTGCTTTCCTTGTCAACAAGAATGGCATTCATCCACCTGTGATTAGCAACAGTTCGGTCTCGGTAGCTGAGGCTCCCGGTAACTTCCTTTTCGCGATTAACCAGTCAGGTACTAAACTGATAGGCCAGTATGGAGCACAGATATTGGAAAACTGCAATTTCGATGCTTCTACTGGTATAGTTACTCCTCTTTTCACCTTCTCCTTCCCTGAACCTGCCGCGTTACAATCAACCCTATGTTTCTCATGGAGCGGGAATAAATTGTATGTATCACAATGGGCAAATGGTTACCAAACCAACGGATATTATTTGTACCAAATAGATGCCTCATTAACCGATTCAGCAGCCTTTGCAGAGTCGCTGGTTCAGGTAAGCAAATGTAATTATTTTGGCGTGCTGGCATTAGGGAAAGACGCCAAAATTTACCTGACCCAGAGAAATGACGAGGGATCTACACATAATAACGACTCAATCAGTGTTATTCATAACCCGGAGTTGTCTGGCAAGTTTTGCAATTTTGAAGAAAGCGCTATTAGCCTGCAAGGGAGGCAGTGCAGGGATGGCCTGCCCCATTTCCTCCAGCGCTATTTCGCCTACATCAACCACACGGGAGGATTATGCCAGGGGATGCCGGTTACCTTTGAACCCAACACATGGCCTCCACCCGATTCACTGTGGTGGAACTTCGGAGACCCCGCAAGCGGTACTGCCAACTTCTCCAACGACAGCACTCCTGAACACATCTTCAGCTCTGCAGGGACATTCACAGTGCAGATGATCGTCAGGCATGTCGACATGAGATATGATACTGCTACTATAAACATCACCATAGAACCGCAACCCTCCCCGAACCTCGGGCCTGATCGTACGGTCTGCGAAAACCAGACCGTGATACTCGATGCCGGTTTTAATCCCCAATGGACCTACCTCTGGAGTACAGGGGCAACAACCAGTTCCATAGCAGTCAGCAACAGCGGGACGTATGGTGTTACCGTTACCTCCCCCAACGGCTGTACAGGAAGCGATACCGTGGTGCTGAGCATCCTGCCGGGCAGTACACCCCTGCCGAAGCAGATAAGGCATAATTGAGCGATGGCATTGGCGATGGCTTTTTATGAGAACTTTGACATTAACTTTGACATTGACTTTGGCGTTGGCTTTGGCTTTGGCTGCTGACACGAGCTATTTGCGGGGTGATTGTTACACGGAGAGCCACGGAGAACCACAGAGGGCCACAGAGCTAAGAATTAATTCTCTCTGTAATGCTATGTAATTTACTGAATGACTTT
>QKGM01000022.1 GCA_003250395.1 Bacteroidota bacterium
AAATGTATTTAAAATTTCTCTTTATCTCTCTGACAACTTCAAAACCGTTCATCACGGGCATTTGAATATCCAATAAAGCCAAATTGGTATTTCTGTTTCTTCTCAACAACTCAAGAGCTTCTGCTCCATTGGTAGCCCATAAGATCTTTACACGGGTGGGGGTTAAATAAAGTTCCAATAGCCTGCGTGACATGCTATCATCTTCAGCGATCAGAACTACCTTATCTGACCAATTGAACTGAACCGGTTTTTGATTGGTTACCAAATGGTTGATTATATTAGACGGTCAAAGATAATCACTTTTCCCGCATAGAATTAATTTTGCAAGTAAATTTCTCCAGAACTATCGTAACATTCATACACAATAAAAGGTTGCAAAGATACAGTTATATTTGCAAAAAAAACATGTGAAAATAGGTTCAATACAGTTCAACGACTACCCTATCTTTCTTGCACCCCTTGAAGATATCACAGATCCACCTTTCAGAGCCTTATGCAAAGCTCAAGGTGCAGATATGGTTTATACTGAGTTTATTTCCTCAGAAGGATTAATCCGCGATGCGGATAAAAGCATTAAGAAACTTGATATTAACCCTGAAGAACGTCCTGTAGGTATACAGATTTTCGGGAATAACCTGGAATCAATGGTAAAGGCAGCACAAATGGCAGCAGATGCAAAACCTGACCTGATAGATATAAATTGGGGTTGCCCCGTGAGAAAGGTCGCAATGAAAGGAGCCGGGTCAGGTATTCTGCAGAATATACCAGCTATGATTTCTATTACAGCCGCAGTTGTAAAATCGACAAATCTGCCTGTTACAGTTAAGACTCGTCTTGGATGGGATGAAAACAGTAAACCCATTGTTGAAATCGCTGAAAAGCTTCAGGACATTGGAATTGCAGCTATAACCATCCACGGAAGAACCCGGTCTCAACTTTATAGTGGGAAGGCAGACTGGACATTAATCGGCAAAGTCAAAGAAAATCCACGAATGATCATTCCCGTAATAGGAAATGGTGACATCACCTCCCCACAGCAAGTTAAGAATGCATTTGAACAATGGGGAGTTGATGGCGTTATGATTGGCCGGGCCGCTATCGGCTATCCATGGTTGTTCTCTGAGATCAAGTCATATCTTATTGAAGGTTTCTTGCCAGATTCTCCAAGTGTTGCAAACCGGCTGGCTATGTGTAGAAAACATTTGTCTGATGAAATTGAATGGAAAGGAGAAAGGCCGGCAATAAATGAGATGAGAAAATTTTACAGTGGCTATTTCTCTTCAATTCCAGGAATAAAACTATTTAGGATGAAACTTTTATCAACTCAATCCTCAGAAGCTATCTTCGAAATCTTACAGGAAATGGAAGAATATTATTCGTCAAGAGAAGATTTATTGTTTCAATCCCCTAATCGAAATGAAATCACCTGACCTAATGAAATCAATTAAGAATACTGCCCTTTAGCACTTCATTGTTGAGAATTGAAATACCTGTAAAAGCAGGAACATCAATTATTATTAGGTTTTTGAACAAATTTTAACTATAATTGACCAGCATATTCATTATGAACTCATCCCGAACCTTAGTAGCTTTGATTAAACTATTACATGTATGCAAGCGCCAAAAGTATTCTTGGTAGAAGACGATCTTATTACCGCAAAGGCTCTCACTGAAAGCCTCGTAAAAGAGACAGGATTTGAGGTGTCTCATTTCGGAACCGGGCGCGAATTTCTTGAAGCAATCACACATCAGCAACCCGATCTGGTTTCTCTCGACTATTTATTACCTGACTCCTCAGGTGCTGAACTATTCAAAAAAACGAAAAAGTTGTATCCCGATGTTCCAGTTATTATGGTTTCGGGGCAACAGGATATTTCTACTGCCGTTGATCTGCTTCGACAAGGTGCATACGATTATATAGTGAAGGACAAGAATATGAGATCACGCCTGGTAAATCTTGTACTAAAAATCCGGGAAAATATCCAATTACAACATAAGATCATTGAGTTGGAGAAAGAAGTTGGCAAGAAATACCTCGATCATAATCCCATCAAAGGAAACAGTGTTGTAATTCAGCGAGTTTTTGAACTCATTGAAAAAGCGGCAAGAATAAATATAGTTGTCTCAATATCAGGAGAAACAGGAACGGGAAAAGAATTGGTTGCAAAAGCTATTCACTATAATTCTCTTAGAAAAAAAGGCAAATTTGTTGCGATAAACGTATCAGCCATTCCTAGCGAGCTAATTGAAAGCGAATTGTTTGGACATGAAAAAGGATCATTTACAGGTGCAGTTTCACGGCGTATCGGAAAATTTGAAGAGGCTGCTGGTGGAACCCTCTTTCTTGATGAGATTGGCGATATGGACATTAACATGCAAACAAAACTATTGCGGGCACTTCAGGAAGAAGAGATAACAAGGGTTGGTGGCAATGAGATAATAAAAACAGATGTCAGAATCATTGTTGCAACAAATAAAAACTTAACTGAAGAGGCCCACAAGGGAACCTTTAGGAAGGATTTATTTTACAGGTTAATGGGATTACCAATTGAGCTTCCACCTTTACGTGACCGTGCAGATGATATTCTGGTACTGGCGCGCTTTTTCGCAGATGAATTCTGTAAGAAAAATGGGATTGCAACGCTCGATATTAACAACAAAGCCCAGGAAAAGTTACTTCAGTACAGCTACCCGGGTAATGTAAGAGAATTGAAAGCAGTAGTTGAACTCGCCTGTGTCATGGCAACTGATGGAACGATAAGACCTGAAAACTTTACTTTCACTTCAAATATCAAACGTGATGACTTTCTGCTTCGTGAAAAAACATTAGATGATTACAACCTTGAAATAGTAAATCATTATATGGAAAAATATAATCAGAACATCAAGAAAGTAGCTGAAAAGTTAGGAATTGGAAAAACAACAGTATACAGAATGTTGAAAAGACAAACCGTTGAAGATGATTCTCAAGAATGAAATTTATAATTCCTGCTTCAGTATCCCATTCTCAAATATTTCAATTACATCGCTTGTAAGATGTATCCCGTTAAGGCCAAACTCTTTCGCTCCATTAATATTAGGGTAACTGTCGTCGATAAAAACCGTTGCCGATATATCAATTCCAGCGTTTTCTGTAATTGCTTTAAAGCAAGCCAGATCAGGTTTTCTAAGACCTATTTCATGTGACCAATATGCCTTCTCAAATAATTCTCCGAAATTTAATCCATATCTAACCCTAAAATCGCCATTATATTTCCAATAGTGAATGAGATTGGTATTGCTCAGTAAAAAAACACGATAATGGTCAGATACTTTTCTTAAAAGATCTATTCTATAATCAGGAAGGTCAAGCAACATGGCATTCCAGGCATCATCGATCAAAGAATCGTTAACCTGAACACCTAATCTCTCACAAAGCTTTTGACGAAAAATAGCTGGAGAAATCTTTCCTGTTTCAAATTGAAGAAGGAGTTGATCATTGAATCCATCATGAAATAGAACCTCAAATGGTTTACCACATAATTGACTAATTGCCTGAAATGTTAGGCTAAAATCAATATTGAGAAACACACCGCCAAAATCAAAAATTATATTTTGAATAGCCTTCAATGGTATTATCCTCCCTTATTTTTTCATTAATTTAGAACAGAATTTACTACTTAACGCAATTTTTGTAAAAATATGACGACAAATTCTTAAATTTGCGCTCTCATACAGGAAGAAATTAGAAGTTCTTCTTTAGGGCCTATAGCTCAGATGGTTAGAGCAACTGACTCATAATCAGTAGGTCCCTGGTTCAAGTCCAGGTGGGCCCACAAAAAAAGGAGACTATCATTCAGAATGATAGTCTCCTTTTAATTTTCAGAGATTACTCACCGATTCCAAATTCTTCTCATTAAATCCTCAAACCTGGTGAATATGTATTTATTAACAACAAATTCTCTAGTTAATTCTGAAAATTCCTTTTTGGCTGATTCAGAATGCCCTAATAATCTAATCGACCAACCATCAGGAATATTGTCATTTCATCAAACATATTATCATTCCCTGAAAATGAAAGAAAATGTATAGAGATTGATAATAAAGAGCTTAACCCAATAATAATATATCTGATAAAAAGCAATTTAAGAATTCGCATCCAATGACCCTACATTGGAATCAAAAAGTCCAAACCGTCTGAGCTGAATATAATACAACAAAACAAATACCCCGGAAAGGAGAGCATCTGCAACCATAAATGGATGACCCTTAAGAAAGACAACAGGGACAAATATTAAGAAAAGCTGAGAGGCAGTATAAAGATGAAACCCCACCAGTTTCTTATTCCAGATATATCTGACTCCAATAAAAGAGATTGCATTCAGAAGAGATTCCAACAAAAAGAAGGCCATCCCACCAGTGAGAAATAGCTCGAGTTGGGGAATCTCGATTTCACCGCTTTCAAATTGTGTCACAACTAAATCAAAATTCAAAGCCATAACCAGATAAAGGAAAGCGGATAAACCACTTCCAATGAAGGATAAAATACAGATTAAGACAAACATTGGAGGTCTAGCTCCTCCTGGCGAAGCAACCCGCCTGAGGAAAAAGGGAAGATTAGTCATAAAAAAGGCTACCCTATTAGAAAGGTAGCCCCAAAGTTACAAAGTTTTACCATTAGCCGAGATCGCCAACCAACGCCTCCACTTCATTTAGTACCTCAATCCTTTTAATGAGCTCCTTCATAGTATTATGGTCATTATACAAAGGTCTGTCAACATCAAGAAAATCAACATACCGTCGCACCACAGCGTGTGCTTTGGTAACACCTTTACCGAATTTATAATCTCTAAAATCCAGAGCCTGGGCTGCTGCCATCATTTCAATGCCTAAAACGCCATAAGCATTGTCCAGAATATGAAAGTTCTTGATAGCAGTATTCATACCCATTGACACAAAATCTTCCTGATCAGCTGCTGCTGGGATCGACTGTACTGAGGCTGGAGCACTTAAAATGCGTTGCTCCACAATCTGCATATCTGCAGTATACTGACTAAGCATTAAACCAGAGAACATTCCGGCACCTTTGGTAAGAAATGCAGGAAGTCCAACACTGAGAGCAGGATTATTAAGCCTGTTAAGCCTACGCTCTGAGAGGACGGACACCATTGTAATTGCAGCACCCGCCATATCCATAGGTAAGGAAACCGGACTTCCCTGAAAATTTGCTCCTGAAAGTTGAATCTCCTTATCAGGAAAAAAGATGGGATTATCTCCAACTCCGTTAAGCTCTATCTCTACCTGCGAACGAGCAAATGCCAGCGCATCGTGCGCAGCACCAATCACCTGAGGGGTTGAGCGCATCGAGTATGCATCCTGTACTTTACATTTAACCTTTCCTTCTGCCAGATCACCTCCTGCAACCAATTTCAATATAGAAGCAGCCGAACGGATAGCTCCTTTAAACCCACGCACCTCATGAAGCAAAGGATGGTAAGGTCGCATATTGGCTTTCAGGGCTTCAAGCGACATCGCAGCAGCTATTTCTGCTTGTTTCAACCAGTTATTAGCATCAAATAAAAAAATAGCACTCATAGCTGTCAATACATTACTGCCATTTATAGTTGCAAGGCCATCACGAGCCTTTAATCCTGGAACAGCAATACCCGCTTTTGCCATTGCTTCAGCACCTGAACAGAGTTCACCTTTATACCAGGCCTTACCTTCCCCCATCAAGAGCAAAGCAATCTGCGACATTGGGGCAAGATCTCCGCAAGCACCAACCGAACCTTTAGTGCATACCCAGGGGGTAACTCCACGGTTAAGCATCTCTATTAATGTCTGGGTAATCTCAGCTCGAACACCACTATTACCATGCGCGTGTACATTAATACGTCCCACAATGGCTCCCCTTACCCATTCTTCAGGCATTGGATCGCCAATACCAGCGGCATGATTATAAATCAGATATTTTTGAAAATCCTTCACCTGGTCATCGCTGAGGACTACTTCAGAAAACTCCCCAATACCCGTGTTTACTCCATACATAATCTCATGCGCCTCTATTTTGCGCTCAAGCATAGCCCGACATATTCTAATCCGTTCCAAAGCTTCCGGGTGTAACTCAACTTGCTCATGATGGCGTGCTATTGCCACTACTTTCTCAATTGTTAATCCCGATCCGTTGATAATAATTGACATAATTCTAAGGTTTTGATTTGATACAGTTATGGCATCAAACATAGAAAAAAAACAATTGCAAAGAAAATTTACACTCCTGACACAACAAATATCTACATTCGATGTTGGTCAACCCATATACCTTAATTATGATTACAGATATCGAAGCAAAACCTGCCGTTTTACTCTACTTTTACAATGATGGATGTCAACCTTGCCTGGCTCTTCGCCCAAAGATTGCGCATTTAATCAGCAATGAATTCCCTCAAATTGAATGTATATTTATTAATGCAGTTCAACATCCCGAGGTTACTGCAAAATACGGAGTTTTCTCAAGCCCTACCCTTATCTTCATTTTCGAAGGCAAGGAATACCGCAGGTACAATATGTACGTGTCCATATCCTCGGTAAAAGACGAAATTACGCGTCCTTATAACCTGATGTTCAATTCCAATCCCGATTAAGATTCACAATCTCTTCCGGAGAATTCTACCTGATCAAATCAGGATGATATCTTAAATAATATACAAAATTGGTTACATTTGCAATCCGGATTCTTCTGAACCGTTGATGTACCGTCACTTTAAATGAATATTGACCGGCACATTACAGGAACTCACCTTTGTTGTTATTATCCGATGCATCCTCTACTTAATGGAATAATTGTAGGTTTAACCCTTGCTCTTCTTATCGGCCCTGCCCTGTTTGTACTCCTTCAGACTAGTGTCCATCGAGGCTTCAAAGCCGGATTACTGATTGCGACTGGTATTTTTCTCAGCGATTTAACTGTTATTATTCTCTGCCATACAGGATTTTCACAGATTCTGGGGGACGACCCCCGACAAAACTTCTATTTCACTCTTGTAGGTGGTATAGTGATGATTATTTTTGGTACAGTTACCTTCACCAGGAAACCAATGATAGAGAACCCCGATCCAGAGATAGATGTAGTAATAAAAGTTCCTGGTCCCGCTATATATGTACTTAAGGGATTTTTTCTTAATATAGCTAACCCTGGTGTATGGTTTGTCTGGTTGACTGCTTTAATGAGTGTTAGTGCCAGCTATGGCGTTAATTCAAATTCTCTATTTTATTTTTTTGCCGGCGCAAGTATCATGATTCTCGGCACCGATTCATTGAAATGTTTTGTTGCACACAAACTAAAAAGATTTCTTACTCCGCGTGTAGTTCACATTATGAATCAGGTTGTTGGAATTATCCTGGTTGTAATTGGAGGATTCCTGATCATCGAAATGTTTGTTGATATACGCTCGATGATTCCGTTTGCACAGCCATTATAGAATGACTGCTATCCAATGACCCGTAGCAGGTCTTCAGGCTTGAAAGGCTTACTTAGATAATCATCCATACCGGCTTCAATGCATTTTTCTTTATCCTCTTTCATAGCATTAGCCGTTAGGGCTACGATTTTCACAGGTTTGGTAATTGTCGCTTCTCTTTCCAGCTTTCTGATCTCCTTTGTAGCCTCAAGCCCATCAAGCTCTGGCATCATCATATCCATCAGAATAAGATCGTAGTGATTGCTCTGAAACTTTTCGACAGCTATTCGCCCATTATTTGCTACTTCAACCTGATGACCTAATTTCTGTATTACCATCATAGCAACTTTTTGGTTTACCAGATTGTCTTCCGCCAGCAACACTCTTAGTTTTTGTTTGGATATAATCTCACTAGATACTGTCTCTGCCTTTTCCGATACCTCTTCTGTAGCCTCCTTTATTTCACAACCATCAGGCAGCGTTACAGTAAACCAGAATTTACTTCCATGACCCAACTGACTCTCTACACCTATATACCCACGCATCCTATCCACCAGGTTTTTAGAGATTGCAAGCCCAAGTCCTGTTCCTCCAAACCTTCTTGTAAATGATATATCGCCCTGAGAAAACGTCTGAAAAAGTTTATTCAGGCTTTCTTCCGAAATACCAATGCCCGTATCACTCACCTCAAACCTGATAACGCTCTCATGCCCAACCCTGTCATCAATAGTTACATTAATCTTAATACTTCCTTCTTCGGTAAATTTTATACCATTGTTTACCAGATTTATCAATATTTGTTTGAGTCTCACCGGATCACCAGTTAAAAAACGTGGCACAAATGGAGAAATCCCTGAAGATAACAACAAGCCTTTCTCATCAGCCCTCATTTTAAGCAACCTCACAACATTAGCAATTTCATGATGAAGATCAAAGGATATATTTTCAAGTTCGAGACGCCCTGATTCAATCTTAGAAAAATCAAGAATCTCATTGATCACAATTAACAGATTTTCAGAGCTATTTACAATTACATCCATAGCCTCACGTTGCTCTCGTCCCAACTTCGATCCCTTTAGCATATTGATCATCCCAATAATACCATTCATCGGGGTTCTAATCTCATGGCTCATATTGGCAAGAAAGAGCGACTTGGACTGAGTTGCCTCCTCAGCTTTTTCTTTAGCCCGCTGCAAATCATGATTTGTTTTTGCTAATCGCTCATTTGTCCTTTTTATCTCTTCCTGTTGTAATTTTATCTCTTTGTTCTGTTCAACCAAAAGTCGGGCATCTCGTCTGCTATGGACATAAAATGAGATAAATACCAAAAGAAGGGCAATAATCAATACAACCAGACCATAATTTAATACATCCTTATCTAGAAAGGCTTCTGACTGTTCTATCTTTCTTGAGGGGCTGTATATACCAGAAGAAATCAAATGCACCATCATGGCAATAGATTGTGTTGTATCAATGGATATGTTGTCACCCCTTCTTTCCAATATCAGATTTATTCGGGATGCAAGCAGTAAGGCTCTGTCTTTCTCTCCTACTCTGCTCAAACCTTCAATTGTTTTACGTATTGGTGATAATGACAATTCCTCTCCTGGTAATAACAATGCCAAATCCAGATATCGGTTCCAACTTTCGACTGATGTTAACCATTTTCCCGAGCTTATTTGACTCAATGCAAAACCTTCATAATATTTGGCTTGTTGCATCAAATCCAAAGAGTCAATGTGGGGAGCAAGGCTAAAAAACAATGGTAAAGCTTTTACATAATCACCTTTCCTCTGCAATGCCAATGCCTTGCTTAGGTTTACACAACGTTTTACAGAAGACAAGCCACATTGGTCAGCTTCAGTTGACGCCATGTCAAATAATTTAGATAAATCATGCAGGTCTGAAATCTTCTCAATTGCTGTGGCCCATTGAAGGAGTATACTAACTCTTTGACGGTGAGAATCTGGTTGTTCACCATCCAAAACCTTCTGATACCATTTGTTGGCCGAGTATACATCGCCATGTAGCGCAAAGGCTTTCGCAATGATCTTATTTAAAGAATCAGGAGAAATAAGAAGATGACAATCAGACCGAAGATTCTTACCATCCACCTCTTCCATGACTTCCATAAAACCAGCAGTACACATTCCATATTGTTTTGTACGGAACTCTATATACGACTTTGCTACCAAGATATTAATTTCGCTACATATATCCTTCTCTTCGCCTTTAAGCGCATCTGTGACAACATTATAAGCAGCTGTCGCATCAAAATCCACCAGATTAAGTGCAAGTTTTAGTCTTTGAGCTGTTGAAAATTTATCAGGACGGCTTGTATAATGGCATAACTGAATCAGGAGGCTATCCCCCTGAGCGGCCATGAGTGTTTGAGATAAAGAAACCGACAGTATAAAAACCATGACAAACACCCTTACTTCCCGTTTTGCGACCAGTAAAAGGCGAAAAAAATCAGCAAGCGTCTTATGCAAATCCTATAATTTTAATAAATATATTAACTGCGTCTTAATAATAACTTCGGTGATTCACTCTAAACTATGCATTCAGTGTGCAAAGATGAAAAAGAAATCAGATTAATCATGATAACCCGGCCCGGTTTTCTTCCTACGAACAGTATTTGATTTTATAACCAATAAACATGCCGTCTTTTAATCCTCTTCGTCAAAATTTTTATCCAGGATAATTTAGTTACACATTAACAGAACAATATCAAATTGATAAATAATTTAAGTATATCAGAAAGCAGCAGGTAATATAGCTGCATTTCCAAAAAACAAAAACAGGACTCCATTTTGAACCATATGATCAGAATTCATTATTAAAAATAACTTAATATTCTGCTCAGACTTCATGCCCTGGTATGATAAGACTGAGAAACAAAGCTATAAATATTACAATAAATACCTCAGATATCCCGATAAAAGACTTTACATCCTCATCCTCCTTAATATAAAATCACTCATGTGAATTTATTCCTACCTTTATGCAAGCATAAATAGAAAACAACATGCCAAAGAAAAAAAAAGATACGATAAAGCGCTCAGGCAGCAACTTCGTAAATAATGTTCTGGCCGTTTTTGGTAATTCACCACTCAAGGCATTAAATTATAAACAGGTGGCTTCATCTATGGGTGTTAAAGACAAGGCTACCCGCGATATGATCTACTCCGTTCTCTACGAATTACGTGAACAAGGAACTATTCAGGAGGTAAAACCAGGAAAATTCCTGTTAAACCCAAAACACATTTCTAAAGTCAGCTCTTACAAGAAATTTGTAATAGGGATCGTCGACATGAAGCAAACCGGCAAAGCGTATGTGTCTTCAACTGAACTGGGAGAAGATGTATATGTTTCACCAAATAATACCGGACATTCGCTGGATGGCGACAAAGTAAAAGTATATCTGTTTCCAAAACGCTCAGGTAGAAAAACTGAAGGACAAATTGTTGAAGTACTTGAAAGAAACCGTTCCAGGTTTGTCGGAACCATTCAGATTACCCGTAACTATGCTTTTCTGATTCCCGACAATACAGCCATTCCGGTCGACATCTTTATCCCACCTGACAAGATAGGTACCGCTAAGAATGGTGAAAAAGTGGTTGCAAAAATCACAGAATGGCCTGAGCATTCAAGAAATCCTTTCGGCGAAATTATCGCTGTTTTGGGTGCACCGGGTAATAATAACGTAGAGATGCAATCGATTCTGGTGGAATTCGATTTCCCGCTTGCCTTTCGGCCTGAAGTTGAAGCAGAAGCCCAGGCAATTCCAGAAAGGATACCAGATGATGAAATTGCCCGTCGTCGCGATTTCCGCGATATCTATACAATCACTATCGACCCGGCTGATGCAAAAGATTTTGATGATGCGCTTTCTATTCAGAAACTGCCTTCCGGTAATTGGGAAGTGGGAGTTCACATTGCCGATGTTGCCCATTACGTTAAACCAGGTTCTCCCCTTGACCAGGAAGCATTTGACAGAGGAACCAGTATTTATCTTGTCGATAGAGTTATTCCTATGCTTCCCGAAAAACTTTCCAATCATGTTTGCTCCCTTCGCCAGGATGAAGAGAAGCTGTGTTTCTCTGCTGTGTTCGAAATGGACGATAACGCGAAAGTGATTGATCAATGGTTTGGTAAGACAGTTATAAAATCTAACCGGCGGTATGCTTATGAAGAGGTACAGGCAATGATCGAAGGTGCTAATGGGGATAATAAAGAGTCTATCATGACACTTTACAAACTTTCATCTATTCTTAGGAAGGAGCGGTATAGAAAGGGTGCTATCAATTTTGAATCGCAGGAAGTAAAATTCCACCTCGATAGTATTGGCAAACCCATTGGTGTGTATATAAAAGAACAGAAAGAAGCTAACTGGCTTATTGAAGACTTCATGCTTCTGGCCAACCGAAAAGTAGCTGAATCTATTGGAATTAAAAGAGGGAAGAGCGATCCAAAGACTTTTGTCTATCGAATCCATGATGCCCCCTCTCCGGAAAAGCTTAACACTTTTGCTCAATTTGTCTGCAAACTTGGCTATTCAATGAAACTTGGCTCATCTAAAAACATTGCTTCATCATTTAACAAACTATTAAAAGATGTCGCAGGAAAAGGAGAAGAAACCATGATTTCATCCATCGCTATCAGAACAATGGCTAAAGCCGTTTACAGTACCCATAATATTGGTCACTACGGACTGGCATTTCCATACTATACCCACTTTACATCACCCATCCGTCGTTACCCTGATCTGATGGTTCACAGACTTCTCTTCGATTACATGCACGGGTCTCCTTCTGTTAACCTGGAAGAATATGAGAAAATGTGCGATCATGCCTCTGAAATGGAACGAAAAGCAATGGAGGCTGAAAGGGCTTCGGTAAAATACAAACAGGCCGAATACCTGATGGATAAACTCGGGGAAGTATTCGATGCCCGTATCTCTGGTGTCAGCAAATGGGGTATTTATGCTGAAATCATTGGCAACAAATGCGAAGGAATGATAAGGTTGAGAGACCTGAACGATGACTTTTATTATCTGGATGAGGACAATTACCAGGTTGTAGGTCAGCGTTATGGCGAAACCATCAAACTAGGCGATGAAGTAAAGATAAAAGTTAAGAATGTTGATCTGCAACGAAAACAGATTGACTTTGAACTAATCCAGGAGCCAAGATAACAAGTTAAATGGTATCAGTAGAGATGAAACCTTCGACGTCTCTACTGATCTGCCATTTTTTCTTCCGGGCTGTAGCTACCAAAACCAAAACGGAGGAACCCGAGGGCAACAGATAAATACGGGTCTTTATCTCTGAACAGGGTTACTATATCACGCGTAGCTAATCCTGCTTCCCAACCAGGAAGAATCTCAAATCCAAAACCCAGGGGCACCCTGAAACCGGTGTTGCCTCCCCCACCTAATCCGGCGGTCAGAACAAACCGTCCATAAGGATTATAGTGGGCCCCTATACCCCATACCATCTGCTCGTAACTTCCCGGTAATTTTTGAAGAGGAGCCATAAAATCAAACCCCAGGGTTAGTTTCTTAATTCCTGAATAATTAGCACCAACTCTCCATATGGAAGGTAAGTTAGTCTTTTTCTCTGTCAATCCATTCCACTCAAACAAATCATCTTTCACTGCGATGGCATCAAATATTTTATCAATTGATTCCGTACCAATACCACCTGTCTCTATCCTATTTACAGTTGCTGAGTAATTAGCTTCATATACATTCCCATCCCAGGTTAGGGAACCAATATCAGTCACAGCCATCCCTATCCTGACCTGATCGTACAAATCGATGGTCATGCCAAGATCAAAGGCCATCCCGTGGCCAACAGGTGAGTAACTAGTCCCTTCTTTATGAGAAGGTGTCCATTGCGGATAGTTAAATTTAAACCCTGGGCTTAGTGATGAGTAAGCCACCAGTTTATCATCTTTGGTTGTAATCTCGACAATCCCCATTCCACTTAATAATTTGATTCCGGCACCAACATAGAGTTTAACATTATCTGATGAAAACACTGACCTTCCATAGCTGAGACTATATTCTCTGATCCATAACTGGGTAAAGGAAGTGCCTTTCAACAAGTCTGTAATGGGCATCGGGTCGGTGGAAATACCGGCAATAACCTCTCCCGTAACTTCATCAATTACTTTTTGGTCAAAGTAGTCGCTGTTGTATCCTAACCAAAGGATATCAGCCACCAGGTTATTCATCTTCAAATTTGTCAGATTTCTGTCGCGGACCTGAAAAGCGAATCCGCCAATCTTTTCATCCTGAAATGCAAAGCCTGCAGACATGGCAGATACATCAAGAATAAGCCTCGCATTCGAGAATTTCCTGACTGCTTCAATCTTATCATAGGAAGTGAAGTCGACATCCGTTTTAAAAAAGTTGAATAAATCTGATCGGGTAAATGGCTGAGAAAATACCGAGCCACTAACTTCTGCAATGCCCAAATGAAACTTCCTTCCATCCCTATTCCAGCCCAGATTCGCAGGATTAATACCAGAAGCCTGATAGTCTGTGAGCATTGTTGTTGATAATCCGGATCCTGTTGCTGAAAACGAACTCATTTCTGTCTGAGCAAAAATTGAACTGCCTGCCAGCAATATTATAGTTAGAAACCAAAACCTGTTGTGAGTCATAGTACTGTAGTTTTTAATGCTACAACAAAGAT
Source organism: Bacteroidota bacterium (assembly GCA_003250395.1). GTDB lineage: Bacteria > Bacteroidota > Bacteroidia > Bacteroidales > TTA-H9 > GWE2-42-24. Next base: position 14,144 of record QKGM01000022.1, read on the forward strand.
AGAATTTATTATGAATAATGATAATCAACGTTACGTATCAATTCATAAAACAAATTGCGTATTTAAAAAATTGTCGTAAATTTGCACCCCTCTTAAAATGATGTCTCACGAAAAAACACTTGATGCTTAAATCATTCATGTTCAGGTTGTTAGTTTTAATTTGGGTATTTAATCTACCGCTAATTATTTCCTGCAACCGAACCCCCGAAACCAGCCGAAATCTGCTTCAACTCTCTAAGAGACCAGTAGTTGAGCAGATCAGACAACGGGGAAAACTGATAGCAGTAACTCAGTATAATTCCGTCGACTATTTTCTTTACCACGGTGAACCTGCCGGATACCAATTCGACTTACTTAAAACATTTGCCCAACATCTGGGTGTTGAACTGGAAATTATTGTCAGAGAGGATATTGATGAAGCCATACACCTTCTTAACAGAGGTCAGGCCGATCTCATTGCTGAAGATCTGTTTGCAGGCAGAGTAGATACCAGCCGCATTGATTTCACATTACCTGTCGGAAAGACCCGGTTATTGATTGTCCAACCGGCCATTTTTGATTCGCATGGAAAACCTGGCGTCAAAGCTGTTACTGACCTTAAAGGAAAAATCATCCCGGTAGCTTCGGAACCAGATGTATTTAATAGATTAGCAGGGACATTGACTACCCTTCATTTGGATTCAAAAATCCGCATTCTTGAAAACACGTTACAGGAGGAGGCCATAAGGCAGGTTTCAGGGAATTCTATCCCTTTTACTGTAGCCGATGAAAAAACAGCCCTCATCCATGCATCGCGTTACCCGAACCTCGATATCTCGGTACCATTTAGCCGTTTCCAAACAACCCACTGGGGCATCAGGAAAGGGGCAGAGGCATGGGGCATGCTGATCGACAACTGGCTGGGAAATTTTCTAAGCACCCGAGCAGCAACTAATATTTACAACAAGTATTTCGGTCCGACAAAATGGAGGAAAGCCGCGGCAGGATCACCAGCACAGAATGCCAGGCTTTCTGATTATGATCATTTCCTGAAAAAAGTGACTCATAAACTTGGCTGGGACTGGAGACTTATTGCAGCTCTCATCTTTCAGGAGTCAAAATTCAGCCAGGAAGCTGTCAGTAGGAAAGGAGCCTCCGGAATCATGCAATTGATGCCCGCTACCGCGATCGAATATGGAATTGATAGTACTTCCACTACTCCCCAGCATATTGAAGCAGGAATAGGTCTTCTTTATAACATTGACAGACAACTTCGGCACTACATCACCGATAGCACGGAACGAATGAAATTCGTACTTGCATCTTATAACGCCGGAATAGGCCATGTTTTAGATGCAAGAAGACTTGCCGTGAAGCACGGGAAAAATCCAGACAAATGGTCAGATGTGGCCGTTTATATGCTGAAGAAGGCTGAACCGGCATATTATACAGATAATGTAGTATACTATGGCTATTGCCGCGGAGAAGAGCCCACCAACTTTGTAAAGAGTATCATGAAACGCTACAAGCATTACCAAAATCTTATCGGGGAGTAATCACGCCCTGACAAATTCTTCCGGAAAGAAGATTGCATTCTTATAAACAGATAGATTAGGCAGATCAGGCTTTTTATTAAAAAAGAATGACTTAACATCCATTTTACAAAGCATTGCCTCAATTAGAAACCGCAGGCAGGTAAATCCCGGTACCGCTGCTTTACGAGGCTCTCACCTGAAACTTCCACGCCAAACCGAGATAAGCTTTTAGTATAGAGGATGACTCCTAAATCTCATGCTTTAACTGGTTAACCCATTCAGCGATTCGTTTTCCGGTCAATTCGGGCTGATTGTCTTCATCAAGAGCAAGACCCATGAAATGCCCGTCTTCAACTGCCCGTGACTCCTGGAATTGATAACCTTCAACCGGCCAGCGGCCAATTATTACAGCACCCCGTTTCACGAACTCATCGCGAAGATATTCAACCTGATCACAAAAATTATTGTGGTATAATATCTGATCGCCCAGGCCAAAAACAGCCACTTTCTTTTTAGCTATCGGAAGGCTCGCATTAGCTGCAAAGAATTTAGCCCAGTTATTCCCCGCGGTGGCCTTTTGCCATGTTTCGGCGCCTGTTGTAGCACAACCAGCTATAATGCAATCATAGTCTCCAAAATCTAACGTATCAGCATCATTTAAATTAACCAGTGTATGATCAGAGCCAAGAAGTGAATAAATCTTTCTGGCAGCTTCTTCGGTATTCCCTCCCGTGGGCCAGTATACAACAGCAATCTTTTTCATGTTTTCAGGTTTTACAGGTGATTTTAATTTGAATTACAAATATACTAAACAACAAATGTCACATTTTGCTCAGACCTTTTTTAATATTTGTTCAAGCGGCTCAAGGTAAATTGCCCCGAACAAATTCAGATGAACCAGTAAAGGATACAGGTTAAACACATCGCTCCGCTTCTGCCACCCGGGTTCAAGCGGATAGGTTTCATGGTATGCCTGGTAAAAACTTTCAGGAAATCCACCGAAAAGTCTTGTCATCGCGATATCAGCCTCACGATGTCCATAATATACTGCCGGGTCTATAAATACGGGGCAACCATTTGGATCGGTCATCAGATTTCCTGACCATAAATCACCGTGGAGCAGGGCTGGTGGTTCAACCGGGATAATATCCTTTAGGCGGCAGGAAAGATTTTCTATCGATCTGATCAGCCTGGTAGTTGCCAGATTAGATTTTACAGCCTTAAGAGCCAAAGGCATAAGCCTTTGATCCACAAAAAATTCATTAAAATCAGGCGTCAAAATATTTGATTGCCTGAGTGAACCAATATAATTATCAGAAGAATAGCCAAAACAACCGGAGGTTATTCTATGAAGGCCGGCAAGTTTTCCTCCGGCCTCTTCAAAGGTGCCAGCCCCGGCATGTCCCGGCACAATGTATCTCATTAAAAGAAACGGGGGGTCACAATCATCATTGGCATATAATACCCCCGGCACAGTCACCGTACGTGTAGAAGCAAGCATTTTCAATGCTTCAGCCTCACATTTGAAAAGCTCAGGATATAACCTTGCCCGGTTGGTCTTCAGAAAATACCTGTCATTATTTGTCGATACCTTCCATGCATAATTAATATCTCCTCCAGATACCGGAACAATTGAAAGTATTTTCGAACAATCGCCGGTTACTTCAGGAAGAACCAGGGAGAGCAAATCAGGAATGTTACCTGAGTCGGCCATGAATTACAGAATGGTAAAAAAAGTGGAGCTTCCGGTTCTATGATTAATAGCTCTGTCAATACCCATTAAACCAAGCAAAGAAATTATCGGAATCAGAATATAAGTCAACTTTACACCTTCAATACTGGCGATCATCTTCTGGAAAAATATTGCCGAACGATCAGAAATAGTAAAATCAGCGAGCCATTTAAAATCAAGATATTTATTCAGGAAATCAAAAGCCGGAATATCAGAGGTAAAGAAAAGTAACGAAAAAAAGACAACCGAGACAAAGATGGCGAGCCATATACGTCCGCTTATTTTAAACGGTTCAACGGATTCAATATGAATAAATTCCGGAGAAATCCTGGTCATCAACCTTGTGGTAAAATCTTCAGATGGCGACTCTGTTTTCAGGTGAGCGAACAGGTCGTGTAATATTTTATCAGCATCGTGCTGTTCTTGTAAGCTCATACGATTATACTTAAAGGTTTTGAAATACGTGTTTGGATCATAGCGGCCATTCGTTTTCTGATCCTGTGAAGTTTAACTTTAACATTCGATTGCGATAACCCTGTGATCTGACTAATCTCTTCAACAGGGATATTTTCCTTGTAAAAGAGCGTGATGAGTAGCGCATCGTCGGGAGGTATCGATTGAAGGGCCGAATTTACAAATTCTTCCTTTTCCTCGTAGGTAAGTTCATTTACCGAAGCCATTGACCCGGCATCGGGTAATCGCTCGGTAAGAGTTTCGTCGATAGGGGTAAATTCAAGCGACTTTTTACGTGTTCGGCTGATGGCCGTATTGAATACAATCCGGTAGAGCCATGTCGAGAATTTTGCCTCACGTTTAAAGCTTCCCAACGAACGGTAAGCCTTCACGAATGCATCCATAATTACCTCCTCAGCATCCTCACGGTTGCCAGTTATGCGCAGCGCAACGGTAAACGCAAGTTCTTTATGCTTGTCAACCAACATGGCAAAAGCATGTTGACTGCCCTGTGCAATCTGAACCAGGTATTGTTCGTCGTCGAGGTACTTCATAGATTCTTGAAAATCATTCTTAATGAAAGGTTCCATCCTGGGCAACCACTTCTATGACGCCCCGGATCACATCGGGTTACAAAATGAGGTATAAAGATAATACCGAATTGTACCATCCGGTGTATAAACAAATTTTCAACGAGCAGATTACAGCACCCTCTCCTGTTATTGCCTGATTCCGGGAAATGAAATCCCAGATATGAACAGAAAATGATGCCGGTAGTATACCAGCCTCCCGATTATCCGCCCTGTCCCCTCCATTCCCAACAACAAAAAATTAAACAAGCCGCTTGTCTGGTTTAATCACAGGAATTATTATTTATAGTAATACATCATTATATTTTTCCTGCTACAACAAACTCCGCCACTACTCCGCCTGAATTAAGTAAGAGTCCTTTCTTACAGACGAACATACAAGTATTTACAATCGTCCCTGCTTCCGGCTATAACAACATCGAACAGTCATTGCTTCAAATTCAACCATCTGATACAACAAAGTGTAACCAAAACGAAAAACATCTGTCAAAAAGGCAAATGGTTTGATTAATTCACTTTAAAAACGCTTTGTTATGGCTGAAGGAATTTTAATACCACTGGGTTTTTTTGCCATGGTAGTTGCGATTGTCTATCTGAACATCCGCAAACGTGAACGTATGATGCTGCTCGAACGTGGTTTCGATATTGATAAATTCCATAAACCTGAAGACAATATGCTTCAGTTGAAATGGGGTATGTTACTCATCGGTGTGGCTATTGGCTTGCTTCTCGGCGACATTTTCGCATCGCAAGGACTTTTGGAAGAATGGGTATCGTATTTCTCGATGACATTTATTTTTGGTGGCATTGCTTTGTTGGCAAGCTATTTCGTTGGGAAAAAATGTCCCGAGAACCATAAGGACAACGAGCCTACCAGTATGTAATCCACGTACAATCAGATTTTAAACAACGGCAACAGGATCTGTCTGATGATCCTGTTGCCGTTGTCCTTTTCAGACATAGAGAAGAATGTCCTTTAACCTGTCCTCCATAGCGATTTCTGCTTTTAAAAACATTCTCAGTTGATTCTGTGTTTTATTTAAAATGAATCTTAATGAGAAACTATATTTTTAATATTTTCATATTAACAACAGTGATAGTTCCCGGACTTCGTGCCCAGTATCTGCCTGTCATTGCACCAGATCATAACTGGTCGGTTGTCGAAATTCACTGCCAGCCTGAGGGGAACAGTTACAGTTCGATGAAATTGGTCGCCGGGAACGACACTACCATTTCTGAAACCAGTTATAAAACCATCTGGAAGAAGGAAAACGATGGTACTATTTATTATGGAGCCTTTCGTGAGGATGAAACAACCGGTCGTTGCTGGTACAGGTTTCCTTTCAGTGAATCTGACGGACTGATATACAATTTCTCTCTCATGCCCGATGATACAGCCATTCTGATTAATCAATTTCTCGGATCAGATACAATAAAGCTGATCGTTACAGGACGCGACTCAATATTCATAGAACAACAATGGCGCTTGCGTCTTACGCTGACTAATTTCAGCCTGTCGTGGCAAGAATGGTGGATTGAAGGTATAGGCAGCCAATGGGGATTACTTAATGCAGGCAGCAGCTTCTATACTGGTGTATGTGGCGGCCAGGAATTACTCTGCTTCTGGGAGGATGGTGTCCAGCTATACCAGAACCCTGCTTATCCGGTCTGTGAATTTCCGGCAACCGCTATTAATGAAAATCAACATATTGAAGAATTGAAGGTATATCCAAACCCCGCAAATCAGTCATTTAATGTTGACTATAACACCCCGGATGCTGAATTAACCCTGATGGATCTTCAAGGGAAAGTGATTGTCAGGGTGATCTCATCAGGAGGTAGTTACTGCATGAATGTTTCCGGACAAACGGAAGGCATCTATATATTGAAAATTACCACCAATCAATACACAACCGCCCGCAGACTTGTAATAGGAGGCAGGTAGTCCGTTCGGGGCAAATGTTTACCTTTACCCCCGAAATATGATAGGTCATGAAGACGAAAAAGCTTATTTTGTTGTTGTTTATGCTGCCCATTATGGCTGTGGCACAAAAGATTGAAGGAGGCCTGATCGCGGGGGTCAATGCTACACAGGTCGCCGGTGATGTAGCTGCTGGCTATAACAAAGCCGGGATTACCTTTGGAGGATTTGCGGCTTTCAACATTAACCAGAGATCAGAGTTCAGGATGGAGCTTGCTTTTTCTCAGAAAGGGAGCAGGGTAAACCCCTCCGAAACAGAACCGCGACAATATCTGCTCAGGGTAAATTACATCGATATTCCATTTCTATACCGATATCTCTATAATACCAAACTGTCGTTCGAGGGCGGATTGAGTTATGGGTATCTGATCAGTCATTATGAAGAGGCTGATTACTATACTGATGTGAGTTCAACTGAATTTAACACCCATGCCCTGAATATCATCGTTGGTTTAAGCTATATGCTTTCACCTCGCTTCAGCGCTAACTTCCGTTCGGTAAACTCGATTATTCCCATCCGTCCGCACGCTTCAGGAGTTAAACGACTTTTTAACAGTGGCCAGTATAATGATGTATTGACCCTCTCGATTAATTACTACTTTGGGAGAAATGGAAACTAAAACGGGCGGCATCATCGTAGGGATCACCGGGGCAAGTGGTGCTGTTCTCGGGCAGATGTTACTCGAAAAGCTTCGGGTTCTTATTCCTTCACAGAAAAGGCTAAAGGTAGTGATAACCGATACAGGGCGTGAAGTATGGAAATATGAACTGGGAACTCCTCTGCCTGACACCAACGGATTTCAGGTATACAGGGATAATGAAATATTTGCCGACATTGCCAGTGGTTCGGCCGGTTATGAAACAATGATTGTTTGCCCATGTTCTATGGGAAGTGTCGGACGTATTGCCTCGGGTGTGTCTTCCGGACTTCTGACCCGTGCTGCCGATGTTATGCTTAAGGAGCGTCGACGGCTCGTGCTGGTAGTACGCGAGTCACCACTAAACCTGATACACTTAAGAAATCTCACCTCGGTAACCGAGGCTGGTGCCATAGTCTTTCCTGCTTCACCGTTTTATTATCACAAGCCCGGCTCCATGGATGAACTTCTAAATCCTTTGATTGACCGGATACTTCAGACAGCCGGAATTGAATCAGATACCTACCGGTGGGGTTCCTGATTACATCATTTTCGCCCTTTTTAAAAGCCAGGGAAGCATAACCTGTTCAAATCCCCTGTTGATATCGGCCTCAACGAAGTCGATCCGGTACTGATGACAGCGCATTCTGACTTCCTCCAGATAATCTGACGTTCGTTGTCTGTATATATCACGCACCTCGGAGGGATTAAGTTTCACTTCCTGCCCTGATTCGAGATCAACGAACCGGTATGGCCTGTTGTCAAAAGCAAATTCCAGTTCCTGAGCCTTTGATGAAACATGGAATAAAATAACCTCATGTTTGTTGTGTTTCAGGTGCTGCAACGCCTGAAACAATTCAGCCTGATTACTCTCGGTTTCAAACATATCGCTGAAGATGACCACCAATGATCGACGATGAACAGTCTCGGCAATCATGTGAAGCGATTTCGCGGCAGAAGTCACGGAATTATGGCAAGGCTCCCCTGAGGTGAGCATTTGCTCAAGATAGGCATAAAGTTGCTGTAGATGAACAGCACCGCTGCGGGCATTGGTATTGATGTTAATCTGCCCATCAAAAGCAGAGAGTCCCACTGCATCCCGCTGACGTTTAAAAAGCTGCATAAGCACTGCAGCACCATAAACCGAAAAAAGAAGTTTCGAAGGATTCTTCAGCGATGGGTTGGGTATAAAAGGATATAGCATCGAGGCAGACTGGTCGATAATCACCTGACAACGAAGATTGGTTTCCTCTTCATAACGCTTCACATACAGTCGGTCAGTACGCCCATAAAGTTTCCAATCTATATGCCTGACAGACTCCCCGGTATTATATAACCTGTGTTCAGCAAACTCGACCGAGAAACCATGGAAGGGACTCTTATGCAGGCCTGTAATAAATCCTTCGACTACTTGCCTGGCGAAGAACTCAAGCTGTGAAAGGGGTTGAATACGGTTTTGGTCAAGTGCCATATGAAAAAATGCTCAAAATGAGATAAAGGGCTATTTACTTATTAACGACCAAATGGTGTAAAATACATTTGAGGCCTGTTATAAAAACACAAACTTCCGGAACAGAAGAGGTTTTCTGTCCCGGAAGCTTCAAGCGATGCAATTAAAACAACTGTTCAAGTTTTTTAACCAAAACTGCTTTGGGAACAACACCAACCTGCTTGTCCACGACTTCTCCGTTTTTAACAAAAAGAATGGTCGGGATGTTCCGAACACGGAACTGATTGGCAACCCCCGGATTATTATCAACATCTACTTTGCCGATTACCGCACGACCAGCATACTCTTCAGCCATTTCATTGATAACAGGTCCAACCATCCGGCAGGGACCACACCACTCAGCCCAAAAGTCTACTACTACCGGTTTATCCGATTTCATAACCAGTTCATCAAAATTTGCATCGGTTATTTCTAAAGCCATGATATAAGTTTTTAGTTTGAGTTTGAAAAGTCAAAATTATACATTTTTGATGACCCAATCAGAACAATTTTCTATTCAGTTTTAACTGAAGTCCATCAATCTTCTTCAATACACGTAGAAATTCATTAGGGTTCACCTTCAGTTTCTTTGGTCTGAATTGTAACTGAAATCTCTCAGGCTGATAACCTACAACCAGATGTAAAGGGCAGTTTCCCGGAAATTCGTGCGCAGTTTTCGATATCTTTTCGACTAACTGGGAAGAAATTATTTCGAGAGGGAAAAATAATTTCACTGAATCAACGAATTTTTCCATCACATCTGACAGTAACTGAGCATCCACCACCTTCAGTTCGAGCGTGTCGCCACTGTATCTCTTCTGTACCCTGGCCTTGAACATCAGGTTTAGACTCTCTTCTGTCAGGTATTTCCTAATGTTGAGGTAGTCTTCCGAGAAAACGGTAATCTGTATACTTTCATCCACATCCTCTACGGCAAAGGTACCAAAGGGTTTTCCGTTCTGAGCTATCTTATGCTTAACTCCAGTGACCATACCGGCAAAATAGAGCTCTTTATTCTGGAGTTCTCGCAGGTCACCTTTCAGTTCAGAGATTTTAACATTACAGAAGTTTTCACGCTCCAGCTTAAATTCATCCAGGGGATGGCCCGAGATATAAAAACCTGTAACCTCCTTCTCATATTTCAACTGTTCTGCTTTCGACCAGGCCTTACACTTAGGCAATTCTATTTCAGGTACTGAATACTCTTCCACTTCACCAAAGAGGGAGACCTGAGAAGAATTCTTCCGTTCCTGAATTTGTGACGCCATCCGCATGAGACGGTCAAGAAATATGGGATCATCGGCACGTTCCTGCGCAAAATACTGCGCCCGGTGAATACCCTCAAAACAATCAAGTGCTCCGGCCATTGCCAGCGATTCCATACACTTTCTGTTGACAGTCCTCAAGTTTATTCTGGTCAGGAAATCGACCAGATTCTCATAGGGGCCGTTAGCCTCACGGTCTTCGAGTAAAGATCTTACAGCTGCCTCACCAACCCCTTTAATCGCTGCCAGTCCAAACCTTATTTGCCCGCGACTGTTCACGAAGAAATTCATCCGGCTTTCATTCAGATCAGGACCCAGAACGTCGATTCCCTGCCGCTGGCACTCCTCAATGAAAAAAGTAATCTTCTTTATATCGCTAAGGTTATGGGTCAAAACAGCCGACATAAATTCAGCCGGATAATGTGCTTTCAGGTAAGCTGTCTGATATGCCAGCCATGCATAACAGGTAGAATGCGACTTATTGAATGCATAGGATGCAAAGGCTTCCCAGTCAGTCCATATCTTTTCCAGAATCTTGACATCGTGTCCCTTTGCTGAAGACTGTTCAATGAAACGTGGTTTCAGTTTGTCGAGCATCATCCGGTCTTTCTTTCCCATGGCCTTACGAAGCACATCTGCATCGCCCTTCGTAAACCCGGCCAGTTTCTGAGAAAGCAACATCACCTGTTCCTGGTACACAGTGATTCCGTATGTCTCATTCAAAAATTCCTCCATAACCGGGAGGTCATACTCAATTCGTTTGCGACCGTGCTTCCTGTCAATAAAATCGGGGATATACTCGATAGGACCTGGCCGGTACAACGCATTCATAGCGATGAGGTCTTCAAGAGTAGTAGGCTTCAGTTCACGCATATACTGTCGCATACCATCCGATTCAAACTGAAAAATACCGATTGTATCTCCTCTTTGAAAAAGTTCGAAAGTCAGCTTATCGTCCAGAGGGAGTGTATCAACGTCGACAGTTATCTTATGACTCTCTTTAATATTCGAAAGGGCCTCTTTAATAATAGTGAGTGTCCGGAGACCCAGAAAGTCCATTTTAAGCATCCCAACCGATTCAACAAACTTACCATCATACTGGGTCACCATCATCATTGAATCCTTGGCGGTAGCAAGAGGGACATATTTTTTCAGGTCATCCGGGCCAATTATGACACCACAGGCATGGGTTCCTGTCTGCCTTGCCGATCCCTCCAGGGTTTCAGCATAACGAAGGGTATCACGGATCAAAGCCTCACCTGAATCACGAGCCTCACGTAATTCAGAGACCTCCTTAAAAGCATCAGCCAGCGAGGTTCCTGGTCGTTCAGGCACCATCTTTGCTAACCGGTCAGCTTCCGGCAAAGGAAGTTTGAGCACCCTTGCCACATCTCTTATGGCCGATTTGGCGGCCATTGTTCCAAAAGTAATAATCTGAGCTACATGGTCTTCACCATATTTATCAGTAACATACTTCAATACACTGTCACGACCCTCATCGTCAAAATCGACGTCGATATCAGGCATTGAAATTCGTTCCGGATTGAGAAACCTCTCGAAAAGCAGCTTATATTTAATCGGGTCAATATTGGTAATTCCCAGACAATAGGCTACCGCGGAACCGGCAGCCGAACCACGCCCCGGGCCTACCATTACTCCCATATTTCTGGCAGCAGCAATAAAATCCTGAACAATCAGGAAATAACCCGGGAATCCCATTCGCTTAATGGTAGCTAACTCAAAATCGATACGTTCCACGATTTCAGGCAACAATTCTTCATACCTTCTTTTTGCCCCTTCATAGGTGAGATAATGAAGGTAATCATCCTGATTGGTGAAATCACCCGGTAATTCGAACCGGGGAAGAACTACAGGGTGTTCCAGCTTAAACTCCTCAATCCGATCGGCCAGTACCTGTGTATTTTCAATTGCTTCAGGGATATCGGCAAAAAGCTCGGCCATCTCTTCCGGTGTCCTGAGATATTCATTGCCTGTATAGAGCAATTGCCCTGCATCATCAAGAGAGGTCTGGGTATTAAGACAAATTAAAATCTGATGAGGCTTGGCATCTTCTTTGTTCACGAAATGGACATCGTTTGTGGCGATCAGCTTAACATCGTGTTTACGGGCAAGCCTGATCAGTTCCCGATTAACAGATTTCTGATCCTCGAGACCATGATCCATTAGTTCAAGAAAAAAGTCGTCTCCGAATATATCCTTGAACTCTTCTATGATACGATCTGCCTTATCGAAGTCACCCGCCATGATTGCCTGGGGAATCTCTCCTCCAAGGCAGGCAGAAGATGCTATGATTCCTTTGCTGTAGCTGCGTAGAATCTCCTTGTCGATACGTGCATTGTAGTAAAACCCCTCTTTAAAAGCCAGCGTGCTTAAAATGGCCAGATTATGATACCCTTCAAGATTCTTGGCCAACAATATAAGGTGATGACCCCGGTTATTCTTCTCAAACCGGCTCATGTTCGCCACATACGTCTCAATTCCTATTATTGGCTTGATGCCCTGTGCTTTAGCCTCCTTCATGAAATACATAACCCCATACATGTTACCATGATCAGTGATGGCCAGAGAGGTCATCCCCGTTTCACGGGCTTTGGAAAGAAGTTTTTTAATTTGTGCGGCTCCGTCGAGGATTGAGTATTGTGTATGAACGTGTAAGTGCGTGAAATTGGGCATGTTAATAGTTTAGCTGAAACAAGACTTCTAATCGTAAAATTAATCATTCGAATCGAATGGGGCGATTATAAATCCGCCAATATGGGAAAGAAGCCCAATTAAAAACAGATGCTGACCTGAGATTCAGACCAATGCCAAAAGAAAAAACAAAGTCTGTTTCCAGGCAGAATATGCCCTTACTAAAAAAAGAGATGAAAACTTTTTCAGATTCAAAAAAAAAGACGATCTTTGCACCCCAAATTTCATAGCAAACTTTTTTTAAATTTTCTACTATGGCAGTAAAAATGAGATTACAACGATTTGGTAAAAAGGGACAGCCTTTTTATCATATTGTAATTGCCGATGGTCGTGCACCTCGAGATGGACGTTTTATTGAGAAGATCGGAACCTATAATCCGCTTCCCAATCCTGCCGAAATCGCCATTGACATGGATAAAGCCATCCAATGGCTTCAGAATGGTGCCCAGCCCACCGACACTGTAAATGCAATTCTTTCTTATAAAGGGATTCTTTACAGGAACCACTTACTAAAAGGTGTGGCCAAAGGGGCCCTCACCCTCGAACAGGCCGATGCAAAATTCGAAACCTGGATGAAGGAAAAAGAACAACGTATTACTTCGAAATTAAACGCGAGAGATCAGAAGAAACGCGCTGAGCAGCGTGAACGCCTCGAAGCCGAAAAGAAAGTAAACGAAGCCCGTCAGGCTGAGATTACCCGCAAACGTGCTGCAGAAGCTGCCGCTAACAATCCGGCACCAGTTGCTGCTGAGGAAGAAGCTGCCCCTGCAGAGGAAGTTACTCCTGCTGAAGAAGCTACCGCCGCTGAATAAATCATCTGGCGAATAAACGAAATGACCCGGGCAGGAATGTCCGGGTTTTTTGTTTATTCCCGATTTCAATCTATCTTAAAAATAGCTTCCCACTGAAAGCAGACATACAGTTCGCCATCCGGGAAAGCTCATTCTCAATTCCTGCAAAGCACAATCTGTTAATACTGATCTGCCCTGTCTGCAATAAAAATATAACCATTCAGGAACCAGCCCTGTTTTCTGATTAATCAAAAATTAACTAAAACAACCCCTCTTTCAATATCAGGGAAATAAAACCCCGTTTTCCACAATGAAGATCCCGCAATCTATGACTCAAGCTACAATTACTTGTTATTAAATTCATTCATTGCTCTGGCGATTCCTATCGTTGTATAGGCTTTCACAGCATTCGTGATAACTTTTAATCTGGGGATAAGGATATTTTTTTCCTCCGTTGTCCATTTTCCAAGCACATAGTCAACCTGAAACCCTTTTGCAAACTCGTTACCTATACCTATACGCAGCCTGGGAAAAGCATCTGTACCGAGTGTCTCGATGATATGATTAATACCGTTATGGCTTCCTCCGCTCCCTTTACTCCGCATCCTTATCGTTCCGGTGGGAAGATCCTTATCGTCAAACACAACCATCAGATTCTCTTTATCGATTCCCTCTTTGCCCAGCCAGTAACGTACTGCATTACCACTAAGATTCATATAGGTTGATGGTTTGATTACCACCAGTTGGCGTCCTTTATATTTAACTACGGCAACCGCGGCATACCGTTCGGTTACGAATGGAACGTTTCCTTCAGCAGCAAGCATATCAGCAACATCAAAACCAATATTGTGACGGGTTCCGGCATATTCACTGCCAATATTGCCCAGGCAAGCAATCAGATATTTCATCAGTTCGGGGAGTAATACAAGTATTTGGACTCGGGGTGTTAATTATAACAAAGATAAAAAAGAAAGAGGGTACGGTCAAAAGCCCGTACCCTGTTAATTAGTTATGTAAACTGAAGACTGTTACTTCTTTCCGGCAGGAGCAGCAGCATCAGCAACAACAGCGCGGGTTGAAGCAACACCGACAACGATAGCATTCTGGGAATCCAGCATCGTAAGGCCATCGATCTTAATGTCACCAACCTTGATGTTTTGTTCTACATTCAATCCTGAGATATCCAGCGTGATACATTCAGGCATCTTCTCTGCCAAACCTTTAACCTTCAAAGTACGGAATTTCTTGAAAAGCTTTCCACCCTGAAGAACGCCAGGTGCAACTCCGGTAAATTTCAAAGGGAGTTTTATCACGATAGGTTTACCTTCAATTACCTCAAGAAAATCCAGATGAGAGACTTCAGTCGTCACAGGATGCCATTGCATTTCCTGAATAATTGCCAGAAACTTACGGCCTTCAATGTTAAGGTCGATTAAAAATACCTCGGGAGTAAAAACAGCCTTGCCGAATTCTTTGGCGTTGATAGAAAACAGAACCTGTTCTTTACCACCGTACAATACACATGGGATGTTTCCGGCTCTGCGGACTGCTTTAGCCTCTTTCTTCCCTACGTTCCCGCGAAGAGAACCGCTAATAGAAAAAGTTTTCATTTTTAAAATAATTAATTATTAAACAGATATAATCAAAACCCATCCTAAAGCTGGGTTGTGAATTCAAAATGTGAACTTATGGATTTGTATTTGTGAATACGGCCAATTACATCAGCGAAGATGGAAGCAGTACTCAGCACTTTTATCTTTTCGGTCTCCTGACGAGGAATAGTATCTGTAACCAGGAGTTCGGTAATCTTGGAATTATGAATCCGTTCGAAGGCATTACCGGAGAAAACCGGATGAGTGCATAGAGCTCTTACCGAGTTGGCTCCCCTGTCAATCATCAGATCAGCGGCTTTACAAATCGTACCGCCCGTGTCGATGATATCATCTACCAATACGATGTCTTTGCCTTCAACATCACCAATAATGGTCATTTTATCTACCTGGTTGGCCTTTGACCTCTGTTTAAAACAGATAACCAATTCCGTATTCAAAAACTTGGCATAGGCAGCAGCACGTTTTGTACCTCCTGTATCAGGAGAAGCCATGGTCAGGTTAGGCAGATTCAGTTTTTTGAGATGCGGAATGAAAATTGAACTTGCATAAAGGTGATCGACAGGCAGGTTAAAGAATCCCTGAATCTGGTCGGAATGCAGATCCATTGTAACAATCCTCTGAACACCTGCCGAAGTAAGCAAATCGGTAACCAACTTGGCGCCGATAGAGACTCTGGGTTTATCTTTACGATCCTGTCGTGCAAAACCAAAGTAAGGAATCACAGCCACGATCCTTTTAGCCGAAGCCCGCTTGGCAGCATCAATCATCAGTAAAAGCTCAAACAGATTATCCACAGGCGCGAAGGTTGACTGAATTAAAAACAGATCGTTCCCTCTGACAGTCTCTTCAAACGAAGGTTGAAACTCTCCGTCGGAGAAGGAAGTAATGGTTACCTTTCCTAATTCCTGTCCGTAAGCTTCAGCAATTTTCTCAGCCAGATAGCGGGTGGCCCGACCTGCAAAGATGTTTACCTTAGTTTTAGCCATGATAATGAGTATTTTAGAGCTTCATTCCTAATTCCGGTGCAAAATTAGGGTTATTTTCCTTGCGAACACCCCTCTCGACCAATTTTTTTCAAAATACAGAAAAATTCAAAACCTTTTCATACTTTTGCACAGCCTAAAGCCCTTCATGCCCGGATGGCGGAATAGGTAGACGCGATGGTCTCAAAAACCATTGGGGTAATTCCCGTGCCGGTTCGATTCCGGCTCCGGGTACTTAACATAAAAAAATGCTCTTATAAATATTTATAAGAGCATTTTTGTTTTACCCGGAAAAATACGAGGTTTCGATAAACCGGTATATCATTCATTCTGTACAGATTCCCTGTCAGTTGCTCCCCGGTCTGGCTGCTCACCTGATTTTCACGGAATGGCCAATCTGACCTATTCCGGCGTACGTCAGGCGAACACCAATTGAAAACCGGCCCGGAATGTATCCGCGCGCCATGTGAGCCAGCTATCGCTGCAACTACGGGATAACCGGGAACGCCTGAAAACAAAAGCATCCCTGCCGGGGATCACAGGGCAGAAGAGCCCCGGCATCAGGTTAACCCGGGGAGATTACCAGGGCAGATTATGAACCATTGGCAGGATAATGCCCCTCCCCTGCTATCACGGGAATGACAGATCGCCCGGTTTTACAAATATTGTACCAAAAATTACATATAGTTATGTTCTCTACATATCTATTATGCACCATATTTACAGTAAACATAGGCTTTCTATAAGAAAAATTCGAATTTGCCCCGAATTTGGTATGAATTTGCTGTAACTGAGATAAAAAATTGACCCTTAAACAACATTTAATCAATTGATTAAAAAAACAGAGATATGTGCTAATTCTCACTAATAGAATAAGAAAAATTTTCAAAATACCTGTTTGAAGAGGAGAATTTAGGTGTAATAACGCACCCAAATTCTGGAAAACTACCTGTTATCTGGAATGATGCAAAGCCATTTCGTTTGCCGGACCGGGGCCGAAGGTCACCGGGTGGTATCGGACTGATCGCTGCTGTTTACAACCGGTAGCAGATGGTCCCGTTGGCCTGAGGCTGTAATATAGATTCAGGTGGTTCGGGTGTAAAACATATTAATATTGTTGCACAGGCACAGCCTGTTAGTATAAATCAGACTGAGGCATGAGCCTCAGCCGAACGGAGGAGGAATTTCTAACCCACACCCGAAACGGAAAAAATTTTCGACCTGTGTACACCTGGTATTGAAAATATTTATATTTGTTACCTGACAACAGTTAGACCAAAATCATTTTCGTATGAGACAATATTTTCCTTTCATTCCAGGACCATATAAGGGCGAAGCAACTGGCGGAAGCACAGTGCAGCAAGTGATGACACGAGCTGTATAAGATGTAAGCCCACCCGATCAGTTAGTAAATCATTATGATAATAATTCAGGTCATCATTGAAAGTGATAGATTTAGGATGAGATATATTAGTTGGCGGCAAGTGTGAAAAGCAACAATACAAACGCGAAAACCGAAAAGAATAAATGGCAATATCAGGAAGTGACTTTGAGATAATAGTTGAACCATTTTTTAGAAAAATCTTTAAAGAAATGGGATTTCTTGTTATTCAGGTAAGAAAACAAGACTCAGGCGACCAGAATGGTTTCGACATAAGTGTTTTGTTCTTAGATGATGATGAGCGAGAAAGAGAGTTTTTTATTGAATGCAAATATTATACCACTGCTAACTTGTACTGGGTTGACATTTTTAGCAAACAACTACAACTTGAAGCATCAAGCCATAACCCTACAGCATTTATTGCACTTTCCCCTCTTCGAAACCTAACCAATATCGAACATAATATTCAATCTAAATTTATAAATCAATTCAAATATCCTGTTGATTTTTGGACACCAGACAAAGAAATCGATAAACTATTTGCTCTTGATATAGAAGTTTACAAAAAGGTTTTTGATAAACCTAACTGTGATATAGTATTCGATAGAGAAGCTGAACTAAATAGAAT
>QKGM01000003.1 GCA_003250395.1 Bacteroidota bacterium
GCCAATACCTTATGGTATTGGCCCTTTCTATTTTTTGTGACATTTATTGATTATGATTCAAAAGAGTAGTAAATGAATGTGACTGAATAAATAATTCTTACATTTGCATCCCTGTATGATTTTTTGCTTCAGGCAGTACTGTTTCTTATTATGAAATTCCAAACGCTTTTCGGCAACGATAAAGTAAACTAAATCAAGTTATTATTCTAACCTTTACCCATCATGGAGAACAAGGATCAACTGAATCAAATCCCAGAGGATGACAATATCCGTCAGGAAGAGAACATGAGTGAAAAACAAAACACGGTTTCCGTTACTTCTGATGATCTCAAAGATCAATCAACAGACCTTCCCACTTCAGAAGCATCTGAAGTTTTGGCAAGTGCTGATGCTGCCGCACCGGAAGAAATGGTTGTACAAAATGAACCAGCCATTAATCCTGTTTCTGAAGAGGCTGCTGAAGAAGCAACCGAAGATAAACCTGTCATTGAATCATTAGTTAATGAGCCTTTGGTTGAAACAGCGACTGAAGAACCAGCGGTAATTGAAACGACAGTAAAACCGGAAGCCGGTACAGTAGCGGAAATACCTGTAGATGTTCCAACTCAATCATTGGATGAGATTACAGCAACTCTGCCAGATTCATCTCTTGAGGATGAAGAGGATGAAGAAGATGAAGAGGATGACCTGCCCCTTCATGAAGTTGATCAGTATGAGCATCTGAGCCGTGCTGAATTGGTTGATATTCTCCAACAATTAGTACATCAGGATGACTTTAATGAGGTCAGAGGAAAAATTGCTCAGATTAAAGTTGCCTTTATTAGGAAAACGAAACAGATCCATACAGATGCCTACGAAGCGTTTATCGCTGAAGGGGGTGAGAAAGATGCTTATGTGCCTGCAGATGATGATATTGAACAGTTATTTAAAGGTACATTTGGAATTTACCGTGAAAGGAAACAGCAATTTGCTGAAGAGCTCGAGCTTGTTAAACAGAAAAATCTGGAAGCCAAAAACCAGATTCTTGAGGAGTTACGTAATCTTATTAATTCAGATGATAACCTTAAGAAGACTTACGATGAGTTCAAACTACTTCAGGATAAATGGAAACAGGTTGGTGTTGTCCCGAAAGCTGACGTAAACAGTTTGTGGCAGAGCTATCATTTTCTTGTTGAAAAGTTCTTTGATAAAGTTAGGATTAATAAAGAACTGAAAGATCTTGACCTGAAGAAAAACCTGGAGGCAAAAGTTGAATTATGTGAAAGAGCAGAGGAACTTTTGCTTGAAACATCAATTCTTGAATCATTTAAAGCTCTCCAGAAACTTCATGATCAATGGAAAGAGATAGGCCCTGTCCCTCAGGATAAAAAAGAGGAAGTATGGGATCGTTTCAAACTGGCAACCGACAAGATTAATAATCGTCGCAGAGAGTATTATGATAATATTCATGCAGAACTTCAGACTAATCTTGATTCGAAGAATGCCCTTATTGAAAAGGCCAGTGAGGTATTGGCCGAACCAGCCAAGACTGTTAAGGAGTGGCAGGAAAGAACCGATGCGGTAAACGAGATGTTTAAAATCTGGAAATCGATAGGTCCTGCTCCACGTAAGATTAATGATGATGTATGGCTTCGTTTTAAAGCTGTTTTGGATGATTTCTTTACCGCCAAGAGTGATTATTTCAGCAAGATTAAAGAACAACAGATTACTAACTACAATCTGAAACTTGAATTATGTCTTCAGGCTGAAGCTTTGCAATCAAGTACTGATTGGCGTAATACTTCAAGGGAATTGATCAATCTTCAGAAAGAATGGAAGAATATTGGTCCGGTGCCTCGCAAACATTCTGATAAAATCTGGAAACGTTTCCGTACTGCTTGTGACGGCTTCTTCAAGGCTAAAGCAACTTATCTTTCTAATATACACGGTCATGAAGCGGAGAATATGGCTGCCAAGGTTGAGTTGCTCCGTCAGGCTGAAGAATTCTCCCCTGTTGCTGACAAAAATGAAAACCTTAATGCATTGAAGGATTTTCAGCGCAAGTGGATGGAGATAGGTCATGTTCCTATTAAAGAGAAAGACAGGCTTCAGGCAGAATTCCGGAAAGCTATTGATAAGCTCATGGACAGGCTCAATATTACGAACCTTGATATGAATGCCGTTAACTTCAAGAACCGCTTCGAGGGGATGAGAGATGCCCCGGAAGGGCAAAGGACTATTATGAAGGAGATCAGTTTTCTACAGGGTAAGATTCAAAAGATGTCGGAAGATATGTCTGTCTGGGAAAACAATATAGGTTTCCTGGCGAATTCCAAAAACGCCAATCTTCTGAAAGAAGAATTCGAAAAGAAGATAGAAAGAGCACGCACTGAAATTCATCTTCTGGAAGCGAAAGTGAAATTTCTGCGCGATGAGCTTAATAAATAACTTTTGCTAATTATAAAAATGCCGGTTAATCATTATTGATTAACCGGCATTTTTATATACAAAAACAACAAGACCCGTGCTTCTCAGCATCGGGCCTTGTTTAACTTCAACGGAATCTTTGACGAATTATTAACCAAAAATAAGATGTCCAGAAGTTGATTGTCGAACCTCGCGGTTTGATTATTTTATTGTTCAGCTATATGGATGGCTTTGGAATTCAAACCTGACTTCCTCGCCTCAATGTGAATTTTTATCTTAAGAACTGCAATGGCCAGCAGGCCGTAAATGATTGCAAGAATTGACAATGCTTGTAATTCAGGCTTGACATCCTGCCACGATACCCCGACAAAGACAACTTTCCGGAATGCACTTAGAAAATGGGTCAATGGTAAAATGTTGGCAAGGTGCTGCATAAAGGCTGGCATCTGGGAAAGAGGCCAGGTGTAACCGCTAATGATGAAGCTGGGAGCAGAAACAATCATCAGAATATCTGTAGCCAATATTTGTGTCCTGCAAAAAACGCTTACCATGATTCCGAATGCCAGTAACGAGAGCATGAAAAGCAGGGAGACCAACGCCACGTTTCCAAATGCCCCTATCACCTCGATTTTGAAAATGGGAAATATTATGTAAAGGATTATGGCCCAGATAACAATCATGTAGAGCAAATAAGGAGAAGCTTTACCAAATATCATCATCGTTGACGATTTTGTGCGGCTGATTAATTCTGCAAACGTACCTTTCTCAAATTCCTGTGTAAAAATCAGTGCAATAGCCATCAGAAATATTTGTTGAAGCACTGTACCGACAATGCCAGGCCATAGAAATCTGAGGTAGTTGGTTTCAGGATTATAGTGCCTGGCGATATTTATGTTAAATGAATTATACTGGCTTGATGTTATGGAAGACGGAATCCCTTTTTTCTGCAGGGTTGCCATACTTACACCAGCATCTATATATCCCATCGTTTTCAGAATACCTGTGCTGATATAGTTCGACGACAGAACATTAATCGTGTTCAGGTCTATCTGTATCTCAGGATGTCGTTTCATGTTAATATCGGCAGAGAAATTAGCCGGGATGGTAACTACACCCTCTACCTTTGCCGATTGCATAGCCTCCCGCGCTTCAAATACATCATATACAACTTTTTCTACCCTTATGTATTGGTTGTCGTTAAGAGCGTCAATGATGGTATTGCTCATTGGGGTCTGGTCTAGATTAACAACCCATACAGGCAGATCGGTGACCTTCGCATTGTAATAAACAAAGCCTATGAGGAACGTGAACGCGAAGGGTCCTGCCAGTATAACTAGCTTGAGCATGTTGTTCTTCCTGAACAACTGGTACTCACGCTTAACTAAACTGAAAAACTTCTTAATCATTTTGGTTCCTCCATTACAATCGTCATGTTGGAATACAGTGTGCCCATTACTTTTTGATCTACCGGAATCAACCGCAGTTCATATACTCCTTCTCCTAATTCATAATCGGCAAAAGCCGAGGAGATATCTGAGTAACCTGGTAATTGTTTGATTGCGGTAAGTGTTGCTTCAAACGATTGGTTCGTGGCAGCAATAGTCATTGTATAGTTTTTCCCTTTTCTGAAGTGGGGAATATTATTCTCTGAAACAGTGAAACGGATATGTGCATCATCAAGGCTGTAACCACTGTAAATATTGTACCCCGGCAGGGCCAACTCGCCGGTTTTTAATGCGGCGGTCTCGATGGTCATACGTTTCGGCGCGAGTATATATCTTTCATTATATGCTGTCTGTGCTTCCTGCAATGCCCCTTCTGCCCTGATCAGGTCTCCATGTGCCATAGCTACCTTTTCACTCCTTACGCCGTGATCTATATCATTTTTCATTGCCTGAACTGCATCAAGCTGCGCACGTGCTGCCATGTATTTCTCGGTAACTTCATCAAATTTCTGAAACGGGACCAATGAATCCTTTACCATCGCTTCAACACGTTTGTAGCTTTTTTCTGCCAGTTTGAATTGCTCCCGGGCTGCAGACAGCTTTGCAGCGATTTGTTCTCTTTCGTATGCTGTAGCACCGTTGTTTGCCATCTGGTATTGTGCTTTTGCAGCCATAACAGCACCCTCAGCCTGAAGAAGCTTTGCTTCAATTTCAGGAACATTGATAATAGCCAGGGTATCACCGGCATTGACTGTATCTCCTTCCGTTGAAAAGACTTTAATAATACGGCCGGCTACTTTAGGGGCTACCGAGATTTCTTCTTTCTTCACCTTACCCAGAAGTTTTCCAATGTATTTCTTCTCGTTACAGGCCGATAGTACCAGAATGGATACCAGTAGCAGGCAAACAGGTTTAACTGATGAGTTCATATGATATTAGTCTTTTATTGATTCTATGTTTAATGACCCCGAAGCATCAAGAAAGGCTGCCATCGCTATGCGCTGGCGGTAGATCGCCTGAATTAGTTCCAGTTCGGCGGTTTGATAGTCGGTTTCGGCAGCCAGTCGTTCTGTTATGCTGCCTAACCCGGTTTCATATTGTTTCTGGGCAATCTGCAGCCCTTTGGCGGCAGTTACTCTCTTTCTCATTGCAAGAGTAATCAGTTGATTGGTTAGGTCAATATCTTGCCGCGTCTTTTCCATATTTAGCTGTAAAAGCTCTTCGGCAGCATCCAGGTTGTTTCTTGCCATGGCTTCATCCAACCTGGCTTTTTGCTGATCACGGTAGGTTTGAAGGCCATCGAATATACTCCATTTCAAGCCAACTCCAACAGCCCATTCCGGATCAAGTGCCGAAAGGTCTTCAGTAATCAATTCTTTTTTCCCAAATGCGTATACAATTGGAAGGTATCCGCTTATCGTCGACCTGCGTTTAAAAGAGGTGGCAGTCAATGCTTCATTCAAAGCTTTAATCTGAGGGTTTGATGTATAATCTGTATTCACCGTATCGATGACCCATTTTTCCATAGAGGGTGCCAACGTCGTGAAGAAAGAGGCAGGTTTCCCTGTCAATTGGGAAAGTTTACTGATCGTCAGGTTTCGGGCAGTGTGTAATTCAATGCGCTTGGCCTCCAGCTCTTGTCGGGCAATTTCTATCTTACTCTCGTCATAAGGCGTAATTAAACCCTGGTTCAGCGCTTTCCTGGCAAACTGAGCTTCCCGCTCCAGACGCTTTGCGCTCTCTTCCAACACTTTTTCAGATTGATTGATTACTGCCAGACGGTCATATGTCTGGAGTGTCTCGTTGATGGCAACCGATACCAATTGTTGTTTCATCTCCCCGATCGCTCTTTTTTGATGGTCAAGAGCTTTGGTTCCATAAGCAACTTTTAGCCCTGTAAAAAGTACCATTTGAGCTGTAATATCGGTTTTTAATATGTCCTGTTTTTGCAGTACTATAGGGTCAAGTTTTATGGCAGGCAGCGTTGGTAATCCCGGAATCGTCAGATTGATCGGGGGTACCGACATCGATATTGCATCGTTGAGATGAGTGTAGCTGGAATTTACGCTTACCTGAGGTAGAAATGTCTGATAAGCTTTTTGTTTATCCCTGGTTACTTTATCCGATTCGATGTTATTATTCTGAATGGCGTAACTATGGGCCAATGTCATCTCAATCACATCCTTCCTCGACAGGTTAGCATCTGTCTGGGCCATTCCGTGATTGCCCGCCAGAAGTATTCCTGTCAGGACAACATAAAGTGGGTGGTTCGTTTTCATCTTGCTTTAATGACCATTTCTAATTGTGATTCCATGAAAGATGATATCCAGTATGGCATCCAGCCGTATTCCAATGTCCAGATCCTGCAGTTTACCCAGAAAAATGGGGTTTTCCATCCCCTGCA
Source organism: Bacteroidota bacterium (assembly GCA_003250395.1). Classification (GTDB taxonomy): domain Bacteria; phylum Bacteroidota; class Bacteroidia; order Bacteroidales; family TTA-H9; genus GWE2-42-24. The sequence continues at coordinate 6,256 of QKGM01000003.1, forward strand.
TGGCTGTAACTATGGCAATCGAAGCTATTCTGGGGTCATCTATCTGGTAAACTCCTTTTCTGATGCCTACCTTAAGAATAATTTCCAGTGTATGGATCTCATCGTTACTGTATTTCTCCCTTACACGGTTAATAAACTCAAGATGGGAAAGATAGTCACTACGAAGGGCATTGTAAAAATTGGCAAGTTGTTGTACAAGTTTTAGCCGTTCCGCAATGTACTGACGTAGTTGTTCTTTCGGGTCATCTGTATTCTTACGGAGCACCTCTTTCAGACGCGACTTTAGTTCCAGTGCCTCGCTATCAACCACTGCTTCAAATATTTCTTCCTTGCTCTTGAAATAGTAGTAAATTGAACTTTTACCTTTCCTTAACGACAAGGCAATATCATCCATGGTTGTTTTCCGGAAACCAAACCTGCCGAAAAGGTCACGGGCCGATTGAACTATTGAGTCTCGTATTATATCTTGATTTGACACTGAAATACTGGTTTTGTGTAGTTTATCAAATATTTTCGATTTTTCGACTATTTGAGTAAAACAGTCCAAAAGTAGTACAAAAAATAATGTATGGGTACACGGTTTTACATTTTTTTTGAATTATTTTTTACTTCTGCTGCAAGGCTGAGGTTATTTGCTATTAATCGCCTGTAAATGTGGTATGTCTGAATCCATTTGCCAGGGGAATCCATGATAGCAGGTTGACCTCTCGTGTAATTATGATTACTGAGGTAGAAAGAAATAAGTCTGACGGGGGACAGTTTAACGGGTACGACCAGTTTTTCTTATCTGCAGCGATCGGGTCGCAATTTTCGGGAATTGTGGTTCAGAAATAATCAGGGAGCCGGAACACAGGTTCAGAAAGACAATTATAAATATAGTTATTTTATTTTCAGTACCTTTTGTGTTGTGATGGATTCACCTTCCTTCGTCCTGAGTATGTACATGCCCTCGGGAAGTGTCTCCGCGTTGATGGTTTCCAGGTATTCTCCAGAGGCAACTGAAAGGTTACCGGAATGCCAGACCTCTTGCCCGTTAACATCATAGAGTGATGTCGATAATTGACCAGGCCGGTTAAGCTGATAGTTAATTTCAAGTTTTTCGGAAAAAGGATTTGGTCCGGCTGTTACCGTAAACATCTGTTGTTGAACCCCGGGTGATATACCGATCGACATAACTGGTTTCCCGGCATCAACCCAGGCTGAATAAATCAACTCAGCCAGAGCATGTGAAGCTCCTGCAAAGAGCTTGATAGTGAAATTTTTCGATTTTAACCAGAGGGCACGTTTATATTCCTGCGAAGATGTGCTGCTGTTGACCGATTTAGCATAGTTATCGGCAGCCAGGATCGAATCTGTATAGGGGTAGTTTTTATAGATATAATTAAAGATGTAACCGCTAATGTTGTTGACAGCCTCTATTGAATCTCCTTCATATATAATCTCATTGATATTGGCATTGATCATAGTCGATTCAAACCGGGAATGTATTCCTGAGTTGCCGGTCATCTGTCCGTTATAGTTCTCGGTAAGGTGCAGTGGCATGAAACCATCCGCGACATAATGGCCCAGATCTGCAGCCATAAGCATGGCATTGCTCCAGTCATGCTCTGCCATAGCTATTTTTAATGAGTTGTAAGTTGATATGGTGGCCCATGGTAAGATGCCCGTATTGGTAACTATCCAGATTCCATGTTGTGTCACTATTGAATCCCAGGCTTGTGAGATTCGTCCGTTTGCCCTGAATTCCGGGTAATAATCGATATCGATGTAATGTCTGACCGCTTCGTCCGGGTCTTCGCTCTTTCTGTAATCAGCGTCTGATGCATGATCTGCAAGGTATGATACCCACGAGAGAAAGGGTGCCATCTCAGTATTATAAGATCTGGAAGATTCTGTACTGATTTTTGAATGCCCCCTGGAGCCCCAGTTTATAAAAAGGAAAGCTGCAAAAAGAAGGGCCGAATATTTAAGAAGTCGATGACTCATTATTTATTTCAAATTTAAAAAGTTTGCTAAGGTAACTGAAATCGTCGAGCATTAATAAGGTCTGTGTGACTAAACTAACTCTTACTGATTATTCCCTGTTCTGCCAGTTTCTATTCCCTTGGATCACCAATTGGTTATAAACCAGATCGTTTATCTGTATCTTGCGCTATCCCGATCGTTTTATAACCGGTGGCACCTTTTTGTTTAATTACATTTTCCAGTTTATATTCAATTTTCCATATTTTGGATAACTTTTTGTAGCCGATCTTAGTTCCTTTAACATCCGGATTGAACTTTTTTGAAATTTTTATGTGATAAATTGCACCTTATTTTTGTCTTTTAACAAGTTGATTGTATGGGTTTTATATACCTGAGTCCCTATTGATTCATACCAAAGATATATCAAAGTTATGTTTTTTCTATGAAATGTTTATAAATACTGTAATGTGCAGGTATCTTATATATGTAGAAAAAGTAACTATGAGTGATTTGTGGCACATTTTTTGATATGTTGATTTTTGCGTTGAGTTTTACCTGATAATCTTTACAAGATATTTTTAAACCGTCACTCCCTGACTCCTTTTCCTGGTTCTGTTTTGTTGACCAACCAGCAGAATACTTTTATGCTGTGGAGATTCCTGTAATGCTTTTCTCTTCCTATAGAT
>QKGM01000016.1 GCA_003250395.1 Bacteroidota bacterium
GGTTCTTTTCTAATTTGATTGGGTAGTAATACCGTCAGCCACAACAGCCGGTTTCTCTCCGAATTCTATCAATAACTGCCGGTATGTATATAGCTTTTTAAAAGATGTAGTTCAATTTGTACTCTTCGCCGGATCGTGTATACCGTTTAGAGTCCTATTTATTGGTAAACGTAGTTATTCTTTTACTATATAAAGTTTATAATATTTATTCTCCCCAAAAATTGAGTTTGTATTGTCTAAAAGATCAATTCTCAACTGATTTGTGCCAAAATCAAATGGATCATATACTTTTAAGTCAGCCTTACAAATCTTGAAGTATCTGTCAATCTGTAGATCCCATCTACTTTCAAAATAGTGATAGTCAGAGTCTGTTCCCATATAGAAATATCCTTTAAAGGTCGGTGAAGAGTTAAGTATAAAAGCGTTCTTTAAATCATCCTTCCCAATAAGCATGTACTTATCATATTGGCAAGAACTTACACTTAAAAGAACCAGTAAAATAATTATAGTCGTTTTCATGTATAATTCGGCAAATAATGTTTTAATCACATTGGAATTACGAAAGAGATCAGAAATCCAATTATCAAGAGGGGGATATCTATAATCAAGATAACAATTCCGACAATTCTATTTTTAGAATCTTTAATCAAATCGTTTCAATTTTGCAGTGTGTCGTTCTACTATGTTGGCCAACGTTCCGCAGCTACCCCGAAGGGCGGAATTTTATCCGGTGAACCTCCTATGAAGTGCTGCTTTTCGAATACAAATTTCCTGTCAACGAAGCACCAAAACCAGGCATGTCGGGTAGCTGAAGATATGCTCTGTATTTCTTTGTTAAGACTTTTTTCCCTTTAACAACTTTTTGTGATGCTTGTCTTTTTCTTCCCATAAATATAGTTCCTTATAATATTGTTCCTTCTAAGTTACCTCCTTCTAAGTCAGCTCCATCTAAATAAGCTCCTTCTAAGTTAGCTCCTTCTAAGTTAGCTCCTTCTAAGTTAGCTCCTTCTAAGTTAGCTCCTTCTAAGTCAGCTCCTTTTAAGGTAGCTCCTTCTAATTTAGCTCTATTTAAGTTAGCTCCTTCTAAGTCAGTTCCTTCTAAGTTAGCTCCATCTAAATAAGCTCCAACTAAGTTAGCTCCAACTAAGTTAGCTCCTTCTAAGTTAGCTTCTTTTAAGCTAGCTCCTTCTAATTTAGCTCTATTTAAGTTAGCTCCTTTTAAGTTAGTTCCTTCTAAGTCAGCTCCATTTAAGGTAGCTCCTTCTAAGTCAGTTCCATCTAAGTTAGCTCCAACTAAGTCAGCTCCATCTAAATAAGCTCCAACTAAGTTAGCTCCTTCTAAGTCAGCTCCTTCTAAGTCAGCTCCTTTTAAGTTTGCTCCTTTTAAAGTAGCTCCTTTTAAGGTAGCTCCAACTAATTTAGCTCTATTTAAGTTAGCTCCTTCTAAGTCAGTTCCTTCTAAGTTAGCTCCATCTAAATAAGCTCCAACTATGTTAGCTCCAACTAATTTAGCTCCTTTTAAGGTAGCTCCTTCTATGTCAGTTCCATCTAAGTTAGCTCCAACTAAGTTAGCTCCTTCTAAGTCAGCTCCTTCTAAGTTAGCTCCTTCTAAGTCAGCTTCTTTTAAGATAGCTCCTTTTAAGGTAGCTCCTTTTAAGGTAGCTCCTTCTAATTTAGCTCTATTTAAGGTAGCTCCTTTTAAGTTAGCTCCTTCTAAGTCAGCTCCTTCTAAGTTAGCTTCTTTTAAGTCAGCTCCTTCTAAATCAGCTCCTTCTAATTTAGCTCCTTCTAAGTCAACTCCATTTAAGGTAGCTCCATTTAAGATAGCTCCTTTTAAGCTAGCTCCTTTTAAGCTAGCCCTGTTTAAGTATGCATTATTCAAGTCAGCCATTTCTAAATTCGCTTCTTCTAAATTCGCCAAAGTAAGAACAGCATTTTCTAGGTTTGAATGTGACAAATTTGACATATAAAGATCCTTGATATAAAGTATACAAGAACAAATATCAATGTGATTTAGAAATTGTAATATAAAAGCATCATTTGCCTTTCTTTGTCCAATGCAACGCGAAATAACCTCGCCAAAAGATGTTAATTTAGGCCAGTATATCTTTGACACTTGAACTGTTTGATTTGCAATTATGCTGTGAATAACAAACAGAGCTTTTTCTGAATTGATGGCAAACTCATTTTCTCTTTTAAAGGTTTCTAATCTTGGATGTAGTTTTTCCATTGGTAAACCTTTTAAAAGCATTATATTTATAAGTTTTACTATCGTTACTTGAAGTTGCGAAAGTAGTTTGGGGTTTTCTTTTGATGAAAGAATAAGTTCATTTCTTAAGAATTTGATTAAATCAAAATCAGGTTCTTTATCTGCAAATAATTTTATCCATTCTATAAGACATTGTTCGTAATTCCAGCCATCCCTATTCAAAATATCATTTTCATTCCTTTCAAGTTGCTCATAAATAGTTACCAATTGTCTGACTATTTTCTTTGAAGTAAGATATTCGCCAAAACTTTTATGAGTAAACTCAAAAGTTTGCATACCATCAACAGATTGGCCAGCTTGTCTGAAATAGAATGCGGCTAAAAGCGATACCACACCTTTTTCTGCCTCAGCTACAAATTTGTTCAACAATTGAATTAGACCGCTACTCTCGAAATGATTCTTTATTTCCTTAACAGTTGTAGTTCTGCCTGTACCATGCCAAGCTGATAATGCAATTTCTTCAAGCATAATGCAAAAATGTTCATGTTCCATATTGCAAATTGCCTTGAGCTTTTTTCCATCAGAATAACCTCTCTCATAGACAGCATTCAATAAATCGTTATATATCTCATTTAGATTTGTATTCTGACTAAATTCAATTTTCCTGCGCACATAACTTAAAGCTACTAAAAAGTTAAGCAATGGTTGTGCCGTAATTTCGTCAATTTCCTCTGTTAATAGTTCTTTAGGAATACCTTCATAATTTTCTCCATTAACTTTTCCATATTTTTGCCACCAGTCATTACGTTGATCCTGTTTTAATAAATTATATATGTCTTCCAATCCTTTTTTTTCATCTTTATTTAGGTAATAGGGTAATAAACGCAGAATTTGACCATCATTTCTAAAATCCGATTCATTTTGTTGAATAATTACATCCCTTCCTGAAATAATCGTTTGAATTTTCAATTTTCTACCGTTGTAATTGGTTACAGTTCTTTCAACTTCCCTTAAAAAACTCTGAGCAATATCCGCTAATGCTTTACCTTGCATGGATAATTCATCTAATCCATCAAACAAAACAATTAACTTTTCTTCAGTATCATTAATTGGATCATGAGTAAAATATTTGTCATATTTTAAAAAATTATTGATACTTATATCTAGTTTGTCCTCAATATCAAACCGATGCAAAGGTATGAACAATACCCGTTTACCCATTGAGGATAATTTTGATGCAAGCATTTTAAGAAAAGAAGATTTGCCATAGCCCGGACCTCCACGAATTATCCTGATACTGTCGCTTTTATCTCCTTTATCCAACCATTCTAAGAGATATGATTCTAAATCAATTACGATTCGCTTATATTTATCATACTTTTTCCCAAGATTATCTGCAAGATCATCTTTAGAATAGTCTTCCTTTTTAAGCTTCATTTTATAGTAAGCACGTAAAGGGATATATATTTGTGACAAACAAAAAGTCTCTGAAAATATAGGCTTGTGAACCTGTGTCTCAATGAAATTTCTATAAATATTCCATTCTGATTCCTTCTTTTCGACACCATCAAATGGAGTTTCAAGTATTTCTTTTAAAATCGAGTAATATCTAACATTTTTTCTCCATTCATTTATTAGTGAAAAAACAAAGTAGCTATTCAATCTCTCAAGAATATTTGAAGATTCAATATCTTTTAAATCAAAAATTTCTAAATACTCTTTTAACGAGGGCTTGATGTCATTTATTAAGCCAAAATTTTGAGGAGTTTTAAAGAAATTAGCATCAATAAAATAGTCTTTATTCTCGAGATATTCATTTAGGGATTTGTCCAAAGGTTCTAATTCAATATCATCTTTGAAGTAGACAGGATTTGTTTCAGTAATTAGTGTTACTAATGAATCAGCCAAAGACCTACTAATTAATTTCCATCCAACCATTTCAGGTTTATCATCTATTTTTACTGCACTTATTGTGTCGATTATATCAGCAGGAAGACTTGCCCATCCGGCAGTCATAGCATCCTTAATAATATTTGCAATACCTTTTAATAAGCTCAATGGCTGTACTTTAGGTTTTGCAAACATGTCTGAACTTAATTTTAATCCTTCTGATTTCATATAGTTAGTTTAATCTCTTAGTATAGAAAATGTTAATCCCAGCACTTTAAATGGAGCATAACTAGTATATATCCTCTTAAATATATCATTTCTAGTAATCGTAAAAGTATAGCTCCTAATACGCTCACCAGCTCTAATCATCCAAAGCTAAACCCATGCAATTGCTTAATCCTTTCCTAAAATGCTGCCATTTGTGGGCAGAAGGAAAAAACCACTATGCCATCAGGTTACTAAAAAGATCAAAACAAACATTAACAGCACCATTCTATCAGAACCAGATAGCTTTTATCACTATAATTTTAGTAATACCCTCAACCACAATGGACGAATCTCCTCTGAATTATTCCAATAATTGTCGGTTAGTACATAGCCTTTTAAGCGATGTAACTCAACCTGTACTCCTGGCTGGGTCTTGCAGACCGCTCAGGGTTCTAATTATGGGTATTCGTTGTTATTAATCTTGTTCTATCCCTAAAATTAAAAAGAGGAACTGGTAGATTATTTCTTATTTGTCTTAAAACATTATAGACTTCGCCTTCATAGTAGGCAACTTCGAGATTACATTCCCTTTGTTGGCAAAACTTCAATACCAAGGTTTATTACTCCGCCTGAATAGAGAAGTAAATGTTTTACAAATATTTCAAATGCTACGAAACCTTATTTACAAAATTTTAGCTATGTAATCTCAGGTTTTAACTTTATAATCGTAAGTATTAACTTTATAATTAAGAGTTTTATCTTTGTAACAATGAGATGCTTTTTTGCGGAAGCTCATTCCTCAAAATGGTTATAACTCATGAAGTTTTTTGTTTACAACATCAATAAACACACTAGGCAACTTATCCGTATTACTCATATTAAGAATTACCTTAAAAGAAGTGTTGAAAACAGATTTTTTTGAATTTCTATCCAAATATGTTTGCAAGCTAATCAACTCATCAAATAAATAGGAATGTTTCTTCATCATCCATTTGCTCATAAAATTGCAATCAGAACAAGTATTTTCTTCAAGCTTAATTTCAATAGAATCTTTACACACTTTACAATTTAGAGCCTTATTACCCTTTTTACAATCTATATTTTCAATCGATGTTAAAACCCTAGTATTTAAATAAATCGTAAAAACAACTTTTTCGGCAATTTCAAGTTTCTTTTCTGTTTCAATAGGATTACACTTGAATTCTGAATCAAGGGTGCATTTATCTATTGCCAAATGAGAAATCCATTGAAATTGGGATTCTTTAGGCATGTTTCGGATACTCTGTTTCAAAATATTAACACTCACCCGATCCTTCGACATATCCATTAAATCAGCCAATCGAAGAATAATCATCAAGTATTTTTCACTTACAACATCATCTTTGGCTTTTGACTTTAATCCGTATACATCCTTTCTTTCAATACAGTGACCTTTAGAAATTTCAGCCACAATCCTTCTTGTTAGCAGTTCGAGAAAATTTAGATCCTTTTGATTCTTGATGAATTCTGCAGCACGATTATGATGATCTTTTCTTATGGTGGCTTCAAAATAATTATTAACCACCTCAAAAGTTTCTAATATGAATTTTGATATATCTGAATGGGTGGCATATTTATTAATCTTCTGATTTTGAAGATTGTTTTTCCATTTTGTAATTGCTAGTTCCGAGTCCAAATCATTAGTTTTTCCAAAGTCATGAAGATTTGGATAGATAACCATGGCAATATCGTGCAGATAACATGCAAGGAATAAGATATAGTAGTCATATTTTTTGATGGACAAATAATCAATCGACTTGGTAATTTGAGTACAGTATTTTATTAACTCAACCGAATGCTCCTCATTATGTAAAGTATAAAAATGAAGAAACTTAGAGCCATTTTTCCAAATCCCATTCACAAAACGGTGTGTCAAGATTAAGTCATCAATCTGTTTTGGATCACCTAAATACTTTTTAAAGATTGGCAGTACTTCAAAAAGAGTCAAATCTACTTTCTCTTCATTATTCTGCAAATCATTAAATATTGGTTGAGCAAATTGCTTAAAATAGACAACATCAAATTGATAGTTTAATCTCAAGTAAACTAATAGCCGCAACTCATAATAGTGGATGGCTCGTCCATCTATCTTAATCAAGTTGAAACCGTCATTGATAGGAATATTTATAATATACGAAATTAGGGTATTGTAGATTTTCCGTTTAAATTCGTTAGAGTTCTGAAATATAAATTTAAAACACTTATTTACCTCATACTTAACTAATTTGCCGAATAAAGCTTTAGTATTAATTTCAGAATTATTCTTTTTAATTATATAATCTTCAATTAATGAAATAATCTCCTTTATCTTTTCTCTCGATCTTTCAGAGTTTGATCTGAGATATGGTGGAACCGTTTCCTTAACTACTTTCTCAAGAGTTGAATAATGAATGTTTTCCCTTTTAATAAATTTAGGATATTGGCTAAGTACTTTTGAGAAATAGTGATTTTTAAGGTTTGTATCTAATTCACTTTCAAAGTCACCAATATATTTTAAAATTTCTTTTTGCTTAGTTTGATCATCTATAGTATATTTCAAAAGCATTTGAGCTTCTCGGATGAATATATCATCTTCCAGCTTTGGGAAAAAATTGTATTTATTAAAGGGAGATAAATCATACTTGCGAGCAAAATCTCGAATCGTATCATCAGTTATTTTATTATCCTTTCAGAAATCAAGAATTCTTAGACGATAGAGATAGAATTTTTTATATCGTTTAAGTAGAGTCGTTTGTGTTTCAAAACCTTTACTAATTGCTTCTTTTAGCTTGATACGAATGTATTCTAATAATGCTTCAAGTTTTTTTCTCAATGTTTCATCTTCCAAATCCTCAAAAGTAGATTTTAATTGAAATGTCAGGGTTGAAGCAGGTCTTGCCAACTCGGACAAGTAATCTTGATATGAAATACCACTTATCTGAGTCTTTGAACCCACTTTGCATTGATGAATTTTGATATTATATGTTTCTTGCAATTTCCGACTAAGTGACTTTAAATCTTTATGCTGTTTGAGGTGATCTTCTGTTTCTTTATTTAGTTTAATTCTCTCCTTTAATTTTACATTTATTGATTTAATAATTTTCACAAATTCATGTGCTTTTGTATTTGTATAAATTACAGAATCATCTACATAGTAATATGCATCACCTTCTATATTCTCAGCAATCGTCTTAGCCACATCTATCATACAAAAATTTCCAAATAAATAAGCTTGTGGCAATCCTTGAGGAATTCCGCGATTGAAATAGGTTATTCCTTCCTGAAATTGAATTTCGGGTTCAGTACCCTTATAATACTCTTTAAAATCATGTGGTTTATAATCAAATATAACTCTGAAGTACAAAAGTTTGGTCAAGATTTTATTCAATACTTCTTTATCTTTATCATTATAAAAAGATGATATCCTATCCCAGATGAATGAATAGATATATGCCGGATCAATTGACGGGAAAAATTTCTCCAGATCCAAGTTTACTTCATACTTAAACTTTTTGTTCTCGGCATATTCTTTATTGGCATTGATTATTGCAGTAGAATAATCAGAATATTGCTTAGCCCAGGGCTTAAAGATTGATTCAACAGCGGTACTTGGAATATTGCCATAAAAATTGGAAGGAATTAGTTTGCAGATATCCGAAAGGTTTCTTTTACCATCTGAATCGTCAAACATGATCAGATTAAGCATTGAAACGATGCAGATTTGAGTAATTAGATCGGCAGTGTGCATAGGCCGATAATCTTCGTTGCCATCCTCATCTAGTTTCTTTGGCTTAAAATAAACATCAATTTCAAAAAAGAACTCATCATCTTCAATTGCCTTCATCAGCTTTTTTCTGCATTTCCATATTGTGCAATTGATAGTTTCAATATCATACTTATCTGACAATTTCGAGTAAAGCATTATGTCTTCATCGCTCAATAATTCTTTTTCAAACACATACGAATCATGAGAATAGATTGCTTTATAAATATTCTCTTTAGAGATCAATTGCTTATATAATTCAGAGTTTTTCATATTTAGCTTATTCATTTGATAAAGGATGCCCAAAGCTCTTTAATTTTAGATTCAATATCTTTGTCTTTCTTTTGATCAATTTTGTATGTTTCAATTTTTTCAGGATTATTTCTATCTCCAAGAATAAATTTTACGATGTAGTAACCACTATCGAGCTTATCAAATCGAAAAAAATCTAAATTGATAAACTCTAAACAATCTTCCTCATTTGTGTTGATCCCATATTGAAAAACATTATCAAAAATGAGATATCCATATCTCACTTTGGGGGTATCATCCGATACTTGCTTAATTATTTTCTTAAATTGACTAAATCTTTCTTTTAATACCAAGCGAGATTTTCTGAAAGATTCAATTTGGTCGGTTAAATAAGTGATGTTATATTTAAAATCAGGATTAGATGTAACAAATAATGAAAACAGTTCTATAGGATTTTTTTTATTTTCTTCTAAAAAAGTCTTTAAAATTTCAATTTTATTCCTATTGTGACTATTCATATTCTAATTGGTATTTAAATATATTAACAACGCACGGGTGCAGGGTAAAAAAACTCTTTTGCGAACCGATTTTTTCATTAGGATTGCAAATGTACTGTTTGGTGCAAGGGGTGTTGTTCTCCATAAAGCGCACATCAGTCGTAAAGAGCGTATGGGAGGGGGGATTTGAAACCCCTTGCACTACAAATTGTACTCGATGAATCTATTTTGCTTTTCTATTATGTCTTTGTCAAGGTTGTACTAAGGTACCGTTATAGCGATTAGGTTTGGCAGTAACTAATATATCTCATCCTAAACCTATCTCTCTTGACGGTGACCCAAAACATCATTCCCTTGATTTACGATCCAGTCAAGTGGACTTACAATTTCCTCGTCACGTTGCCCCTTGCTTCCGCTCACCGCAACGCCCTTACATCGCCCTGGTACTATGAAAAAATACTGTCTCACACGAAAATGATTTTGGTTTAACTGTTGTCAGGCAACAAATATAAAAATTTCCAATACAAGGAGTACACCATCCCGAAAAATCTTTCCCGCTTCGGGAGCACGGTCGGAATTCTCCCGTACCGGTTCCAATCACTATACTAAACCCGGATCTATAACCATCCATTTAAAGCTTCGCCACGTCAGTTACATCATAATTGTACTAACATTTTGGTCGTGAGCCAGATAATACAAAAAACGCGTGCAGGATAAATTGCTTAACCGGGATAGTTTACAGCCGTTCGGGATGGCTGTTGTTTACAGGTTTCTGGCAATTGACCTTACACTCCGGCTGTTCTTGTATTACCGGCTTTCTGTGAAGCCAAAAGTAAAAAATCCAATGGAAAAACAATGCAGTTAAGAAAAAATTCCTGATGGTTAACCCAACGGCAGACGTGTATACCGGGTGAATGGGCACCTCACGCCTACCCTCCAGTTTGCAGCTATTAACCATCCTGAATTCAACCCGTTAAAGAGGGTTCACCACGAAATGGGGGCCGCTCAACCAGTGCAACCGGTTACTCCCCCTTCTACCCTTGCAATAAAAAATCGCTGCCATGTCAAACTCCAAATAATAGAACCGTTTTCCAAAATTTGAGTGCGTTTTTACACGCAAACTTTCCCCTTTATAGGGGTGCGCACAATATTTTTCTACTTTTATAAGTGATAATTGATACTTAACCACATTTTTTTAATCAATTGATCATCTGTTGTTTAATGGCCTATTGTTTATCTTAGTTACAGCAAATTCATACCAAATTCGGGGCAAATTCGAATTTTCCCTATAGAAAGCCTATGTTTACTGTATGTATGGTGTAAATTAAATATGTATGCGAAGTAACTATATGGAATTTCCGGCACAAAAATTGTGAGGCCGCCTATCCCAATACAGATGACCGGTCAAAGGTTATAAAATACTACCCAACAGCCAAAGCCAATTTCATTTAGTATATTACACAGAGTAACACAGAGAAGACACAGAGTTACACAGAGAAGAAATTTTTAACACCACGATCCTCCGGGCAACAATCTCGCCACAACAGTTCGTGTCAGCAGCCAAAGCCAACGCCATAGCCAAAGTTAAAGTCAAAGTCAAGGTCATTAAGTAAATTACACAGAGTTACACAGAGAAGACACAGAGTTATACAGAGAAGACACAGAGTTGCACAGAGAAGAATTTTTAACACCACGATCCTCCGTGTAACAATCGCGCCGCAACAACTCGCACCAGCAGCCAAAGCCAACGCCATAGCCAAAGTTAAAGTCAAGGTCAAGGTCATTAAGTAAATTACACAGAATTAGGCAGAGTATGAAATCCTAACTCTGTGGTTCTCCGTGGTTCTCCGTGGCTCTCTGTGTAACAACAACCTTGCTGACAACTTCACCAACAGCCAAAGCCATAGCCATAGCCAAAGTTAAAGTCAATGTTAAAGTCATAAAGTAAATTACACAGAGTAGCACAGAGAAGAGATTCTTAAATTTATCTTTCTCGCCGTAACAATAGAACTATCCTTGTCTCGCGTCAGCAGTTAATGTTAAGGTCAAAGTTTTTATATAAACCACCAGCCATCGCCAAAGCCAATGCCATAGTCAAAGTCAATGTTAAGGTCAAAGTTTTCATAAAAAGCCAAAGCCAAAGCCATAGCCATCGCCAACGCCAAAGCCAATGTTCCCTCCTAAAACTTATAACTCAACCCGGCTGCAATCAGCCCGTTGTAGCCCAATCCACCTTCGGCAAACACGGAGAAGGTCTTCCCGACCTCGATTCCGAAGGGAGTCACCTGAAAGGCAACATGGAACGAATTGTCGCTGTTGTCGACCGGCTTGTACTTCGCGTCAATATCGGCCTTATCGTGAATGATGGTGAACCCGAAAGCGGCAGTATAGTACAACCTTACCCATTCGCTCCTGAGCCATGTATGGTTGAACCTGCCCATGAAGCAATAATAGTCGGATGAACCGGTACCTGCCTTAACCTCTTCATCGGCAATCTTCAACATCAGATCGCGCGTCATCCTGCTATAGGTAAGCCCCATCCCTACACTAACGGAAGAGCTCAGTTGGTGATCGTAGTTCAGAAAGGCGGCACCTGTGCTGGATACATTTTCGCTGGTCACGGTACCCCCTGAAATGACAATGGTGATAAACGATGACGTGATCTCGAACAGATCGGGAGCAGTCAGGACACCTGCACCTGCCGAGATTCTATTGTTGGGTTGAATTTCCTGTGCACCGGACGGAAGTACGGTAAACACGGCGAAGAACAAACAAAGTAAAAAGGCTGTTAAAGATTTCATGGTAATTGTATTGATTTGAATGCGCAAATATACTATCAGCCCCGCGAATCTATCCTCTGCCTGCAATAAATATCTTACAACTAAAGGTATATTGCAGAGAATTAGCAGGTATGCCCTGTCGCTTGCAATATGGCTGCTACCCATGCCCGAATCACCCGGCTGCCGGGGAACACCTTCAACCCCGGTGCCGGCGATCGGATATTCACCTGATTACCGGTGTAATAAACTGTCATCCTGAACCCAGCGCGGGAACGTGTAAAATTTTCCTGGTAAAAGATGATATAATCCATTGAGATTAGCCCCGTTTCCTGTTTAGTACCAACATTAAGAGAGGCCTGGACGAATGATTTCTACCATCACGTCAGGGAGATTTTTTACCTTAGCCACCAAACTTTGCATCCATGTCACCAAACCGATCTTTCCTGGCTTCGCCCAAATATTACTTCGGCGACACATCGTTCGACAACCTGATGAAAAAACGGATCTATCATGTGCTGCTGATAGCCAGCGCGTATGATGCCTTCATGCTTGAAGACGATGGCCGGATAGATGAACAGATCTTCAACGAATACGTCGCTCTTAACCTGAGGTATCCCCCCCAGTTTATCATCGCCACGAGCCTGAAGCAGGCCTTTGAAATCCTGCGCGACGAGAGCATCGACCTGATCATCACCATGTTTAACGTCGAAAAGACCGACACCTTCGACATGGCCAAGACGTTGAAGGCAAAGTACCCGGCGAAACCTATCGTTGTGCTCACCCCTTTCTCGCGTGAAATCTCGCTCAGGGTGAACCTCGAAGACCTGAGCGTTATCGACTACATCTTCTGCTGGCTGGGAAATGCCGACATCCTGCTCGCCATTATCAAGCTGATAGAAGACAAGATGAACGTGGAACACGATGTGGAAGAGGTGGGGGTTCAGGTGATGCTGCTGGTTGAAGATTCTATCAGGTTCTATTCGAGCTACCTGCCCAACATCTACAAGATCATCTTTCAGCAATCGAAGCAGTTTATGAGCGAGGGGCTCAACGAGCACCAGATGATGCTGCGTATGCGCGGAAGGCCCAAGATACTGCTGGCCACTTCGTATGAGGAGGCGGTCGCGTTTTACACGAAATACAAGGAGAACCTCCTTGGCATCATCTCGGATGTAAGCTACATGAATGGCGGGAAGATGGACAAGGAGGCGGGACTTAAACTGGCCGCCATGGTAAAGGCCGATGACCCCTACATGCCCCTGTTGCTGCAATCGTCGGAAGAGAAGTGGAAACAGCGTGCCAAAGACCTCAGGGTAGGCTTTCTGCTCAAATCGTCGAAGACCTTGCTGCACGACCTGCGCAATTTCATCATCGAGTTTTTTGCCTTCGGCGATTTTGTTTTCCGCGATCCCAACACGGGCGAAGAGGTTGCCAGGGTAAGCGATATGCAGTCGCTTCAGCATAAGATTTTCGAGATTCCGGATGAGCCGCTCCGCTACCACCTTTCGCACAACCATTTCTCGAAGTGGCTCTACGCGAGGGCACTTTTCCCGATTGCCCGCACCTTCAAGACCGTTACCCTCGACGACTTTGCCGATCTTGACGAGACACGCCGTTATCTTTATGACGCGATAGCGAGCTACAGGCTCAATAAAGCCCGGGGAGTCATCGCGCAGTTCTACAGGGAAAGGTACGACGAGTACCTCACCTTCACACGTATAGGCGAAGGCTCCATAGGGGGAAAGGCACGCGGGCTGGCATTCCTCGACAGCATGATCAAGCGCCATGAAGTTTTCTCGCAATACGACGACGTGGTAGTGACCATTCCCCGTACCGTGGTGATCTCAACAGATATCTTCGATGAGTTCATGGAAGAGAACTCGCTCTATAGCTATGCCCTATCGGGCCATTCCGACAAAGAGATTCTGGATCGTTTCGTCAAGGCCCGTCTACCCTTCCGTATCCATGAAGACCTCTACACCTTCATCTCCTTTATCAGGAACCCTGTGGCCATCAGGTCGTCGAGCCTTCTCGAAGATTCACATTACCAGCCGTTCGCCGGCATATACTCCACCTACATGATCCCCAATATCCGTAATGATGAACGGGGGATGATGGAGATGCTCAGCAATGCCATCAAGAGCGTGTATGCCTCGGTATTTTTTCACGACAGCAAGGCGTATATGACGGCCACATCCAACCTGATCGACGAGGAGAAGATGGCCATCGTGCTGCAGGAGGTGTGTGGGTCGATGTTTGGTAACCGCTTCTATCCCACCATATCGGGGGTGGCAAGGTCGATCAACTTCTACCCTGTTGATCCCGAGAAACCGGAGGACGGGATTGCCAACATAGCACTGGGTTTGGGAAAACATATCGTCGACGGGGGGCAGACTCTCCGCTTCTCGCCCCGGTACCCGAAGAAAGTATTGCAGCTTGCCACCGTGGATATGGCCCTGAGGGAGACCCAGAAGACATTCTATGCCCTCGACCTGAAGAAGGAGAGTTTCCATCCGGCGGTAGAAGAGACCGTTAACCTGCTTCAACTTGAACTGGAAAGCGCCGAACGGGATGGTTCGCTGAAATACATTGCCTCTACCCACGACTTCGAGAACAACATCCTCCGCGATGGACTGCATGGCCGGGGACGTAGGGCGCTTACATTTGCCAGCGTACTGAAACACAACATATTCCCGCTTGCCGGAATCATTCAGAATGCCCTTGCCATTGGGCAGGCAGAGATGAACAACCCGGTAGAAATAGAATTTGCCGCCAATCTGAATCCGGCACCCGGAAATCCCAGGGTGTTTGCCTTGCTCCAGATCAGGCCCATCGTGAGTGCCAACGATGGTTTAACAGAAGATATCGGAAAAATACCTGAAGCGCAGACACTGATCATGAGTAATTCATCGCTTGGCAATGGCGTGGTAAGCGACATTCACGACTTCGTGTATGTGAGGCCCGGAAATTTCAACGCCGCCATGAACGGGGAGACTGCTTTACAGGTGGAAAAACTGAACGACGAGTTTCTGGCTTCGGGAAGTAACTACATACTCGTTGGACCGGGAAGGTGGGGATCGAGCGATCCATGGCTTGGCATCCCTGTCAAGTGGCCCCAGATCTCGGCAGCCCGTGTAATTGTTGAATCAGGACTGGCCAATTACCGTATCGACCCCAGCCAGGGGACCCATTTCTTCCAGAACCTCACTTCGTTCGGGGTTGGTTATTTCACGATAAACCCGTACCTCAAAGACGGGTATTACAATCTGGAATGGCTCGACAGTCAGCCCGCTGTATTTGAAAACGAGCTGATCCGCCACGTGAGGACCAAAGCCCCGATGATCGTCAAGATGGATGGCAAGAAAAGCCAGGGGGTGATCATGAAACCGGCAAAGTAATACCACAAGCGTAATCATGAGAGCTACCAACAGCCAAGGCCAAAGCCAAAGCCATAATTAATGTCAAGGTCTAGGTCAAAGTTCTCCTAAAAAGCCAACGCCAACGCCATAGCCAAAGTTAATGTCAATGTTAAAATCATTAAGTAAATTGCACTGAGTTGCACAGAGAAGACACAGAGTTGCACAGAGAAGAGATTCTTAGATTTATCGTTATCGCTGTAATAATGGAACTATCCTTATCTCGCGTCAGCAGTCAATGTTAAGGCCAAAGTTTTTATATAAACCACAAGCCATCGCCAAAGTTAATGTCAAGGTCAAGGTCAAAGTTCTCATAAAAAGCCAACGCCATAGCCAACGCCAAAGTTAATGTCAATGTCAATGTTAAAGTCATTAAGTAAATTACACAGAGTTGCACAGAGAAGAGATTCTTAGATTTATCGTTATCGCTGTAATAATGGAACTATCCTTGTCTCGCGTCAGCAGTCAATGTTAAGGTCAAAGTTTTTATATAAACCACCAGCCAACGCCATAGCCAACGCCATAGCCAACGCCATCGCCAACGCCAACGTTTCCCTCTACAGCAGCCCCAGTTCAAGCAGGGCAGCTTCGCTGATCATGCTGCGATCCCAGGGAGGATCGAAGGTGATCTCTACTTCGGCATCAGTTACACCGGTGATCATGCTGAGTTTTTCCTTCACCTCCAGG
Organism: Bacteroidota bacterium; assembly: GCA_003250395.1. Classification (GTDB taxonomy): domain Bacteria; phylum Bacteroidota; class Bacteroidia; order Bacteroidales; family TTA-H9; genus GWE2-42-24. The sequence goes on from QKGM01000016.1 coordinate 15,720, forward strand.
GGCAGCGATTCTGCCACCGGGCAATTGGGAGCAGTAAGGGTCATAAGCACATGAATCCTGGCCTCTTCATCGACCTTTACTTCATACACCAGCCCCAGGTCGTAGATATTGACCGGGATCTCAGGATCATAGATATTCTTCAGGTTTGTGACGGCATCCTGCTGAATGCGTGCTATATCAGTTGGATTCATAATTATCGCAGGGTTTTGAAAAGATAATTAACTATTGGCAGCCAGAAAATCAAAGCGTGCCGGTTTCCTTTGCTTTAAAGGCCATCGCATAAAATTTGGCCTGTTTAATCATCGACACGAGCCCGTTGCTGCGGGTAGGCGATAGGTGATCTTTCAGGCCGGTATTGTCAAGAAACGACAGATCGGCATTCATAATCTCATCGGGCGTATGGTTGTTGATTGCTCTCAACAGCAGGCTCACCAATCCCTTGGTGATAATGGCATCGCTGTCGGCATGAAAAACAACCTTTCCATCCATGTACTCGGCGCTGATCCAAACCCTCGACTGGCACCCGACGATGAGATTCTCGGGCTTCTTCTTCGATTCATCGATCAAGGGGAGCCCTTTACCCAATTCAATCAGATAATTGTATTTATCCATCCAATCATCGAAAAGCTCGAATTCGGCGGCAATTTGTTTTCCGGTTTCTTCAATAGTCATGACTTGTAGGTTCAATATTTAGGTTTCAGGGGATACTGTTTCCGCTCCCCGCCTTCCTGTTTTTTTCATTTCTATTGGCAACAGGTTTGGCAGGTTTCCTGGTTTTAATTTCTATGCAAGCATTTCTTTCACTTTTTCTATTGCCCCGGCAAGGAGGTCGATTTCCGCGGTCGTGTTGTAGAACGCGAAAGAGGCACGTATGGTACCCGGGATACCGAGATAATCCATGAGGGGCTGGGCACAATGGTGACCCGTACGGACAGCAATTCCATAATGATCGATGATGGTACCGGCATCATAGGGGTGCACATTATCGATCAGAAAAGAGAGGACACCGGTCTTCCGGGCAGCCGTACCGATAAGGGTAACTCCGTCGATGGACCTGAGCTTCCGGGTCGCGTAGTCAAGCAGTTCATCCTCATAACGGATAACTTCATCGAAGCCGGTCGTGGCGAGATAATTGATCGCGGTGGTAAGCCCGATAATCCCGCCCACATCAGGAGTTCCTGCTTCAAATTTGTACGGGAGCTCATTATAGGTCGTTTTTTCAAACGAGACCTTTTCGATCATCTCACCCCCGCCCTGGTATGGAGGCATCCTGTTGAGCAACTCCTCACGTCCGTATAATACGCCAATACCCATGGGAGCATAGAGCTTATGCCCCGAAAAGGCGTAAAAGTCGCAACCGATATCCTGAACGTCAACACGCAGGTGCGGGGCAGCCTGAGCTCCGTCGACCAGCACCGGTATGTCGTACCGGTGTGCCAGCTTCACGATCTCTTTCACCGGAAGGATTGTACCCAGGGCATTGCTGACATGGGCCACAGCCACGATCCTGGTGCGTTCAGAAAGAAGCCCGGCCAGTTCTTCCAAATCTATTTCACCACGGAGATTAACGGGTACAACCTTCAGGGTTGCACCTGTGCGTTCGCAGGCCATTTGCCATGGAACGATGTTGGAGTGATGTTCAAGGGTAGTGAGCAGAATTTCGTCCCCAGGCTTCAGGAAGGCTTGTCCGAACGAAGTGGCAACGAGGTTGATGGCCTCGGTGGTGCCACGGGTGAAGATTACCTCGTGTGAATGGGTGGCATTGATGAAACGGGCCACCCGCTTACGGGCATTCTCCATGGCTTCGGTCGCAACCTGGCTGAGGTGGTGTACGCCCCTGTGAACATTACTGTTGTACCGGTTGTAGTAATCGCTTATGGCATCGGTAACAGCCAGCGGGTTCTGGGTAGTGGCCGCGTTGTCGAAGTACACGAGCTGCCTGTCGCGTACCTTCTGCTCAAGGATGGGAAAATGAGAACGGATTCGGGCTACATCGAAGGATGATTCCATCGGGATTATATTTTTGACATGTCGATTTCAAAAACAACAGGCTGATCTGGTTTACTGCAATGCAGCACACACTGGTCGCAGATGCTCAGTTCACCACGCAGCCTTTTCTTGACCAGGTCGTCGATACGGTCACGGAGAATTTCTATTTTTATTTTTCCGACTACCTCAGCGGCGAAAGCATACATCAGCAACATCCGTGCATTTTCTTCGCCAATACCTCTTGAACGTAAATAGAACATCGCTTCCGAGTCAAGCTGCCCGACGGTAGCTCCATGCGAACATTTTACATCATCGGCATAGATTTCAAGAAATGGCTGGGTATTGACCCGGGCCTTATCGGTCAATAGAATATTGCGGTTGCTCTGGTAGGCAATTGTTTGCTGGGAATCGGGCCTTACGAGGATATGTCCGTTGAATACCCCGTGCGCGTAATCGTCGAGGATACCCTTGAACATCTCGCTGCTGGTACAATTGGGGGCTGCATGATCGACAAACACCAGGTTATCGGTCTGCTGTTTCTTGTCCATCAGGTAGAGCCCGTAAATATTGGCATCGGCACCCTGGCCGTTCAGAGTAACAAACGATTCGTTGCGTATGAGGCCACCGTTAAGCGAAATGGCATAGCTGTTGAGCCGGGCCTCACGTTGGAGGTTAAACCAGGCCGAGTGAAGGACTGTGCTATGATCGTTTACATTCTGCATCTTGTAATAGTCAACACCTGCATTTTCGCCAATATAAACTTCCGTAAGCGAATTGGTAAACCCGGCAGTGTGGTTATGTGAATCGTCGCAATGGACCAGTTCAAGATGACTGTTACGCCCTACGATAACCAGGTTGCGAGTCTGCATGAAGAGATTCTCGGGATGATCGACCACGTTGACCATCTGGATGGGCTTGGAGACTACAGTATTGTCGGGTACATAGATGAAAATACCATCCGAGGCAAAGGCAGTATTAAGTGCCGCGAAAGGATTCCCCTCCATTTTGGCATAATGCCCGAGGTGAGCCTCAACCAGTTCGGGAGCATCGCGCAATGCACGGCTCAGACTCCCAATGATGGTTCCGCTGGGGAGGATACGCAGTGCTGAATTCCGGTAGGCATACCATCCATTGACCATGGTGATAAGAAAAGTATCCAGATCGGGGACCTCGCAGGCGAAGATTTTCTCCACATCAAGGTCTTTCTGGAAATCCTCAAAGTGCTGTTCGTAGGGTAAGGAGAGTTGTTTTGCAATGTCGGTATTGCGCCAACGCTCATCGGTAGGCTTTGGCAAACCGGTAGTTTCAAGCGTTTTGATGGCCTGTTTCCGCAATTCACGCCATCGGGGCACATCATTGCGTCCGATGGTTTTAAGGTGTTCATCAAACCATCTGATGAACAGGGAAACGTCGTTCAGTGGAGCATTTGTCATAATGGGTGTTTTTTGACTGAAAGGGCGGTTAACGACCTTCCATCTCCTTTTTAATCCATTCGTAACCTTTTTCTTCGAGCTCGAGAGCCAGTTCCTTACCGCCGGTCTTCACGATACGGCCTTCGTAAAGAACATGCACGATATCGGGAACGATATACTCGAGCAGCCGCTGATAATGGGTGATTACCACGATGGCATTGTCGGCCGAGCGGAGAGCATTTACCCCATTGGCCACAATCCGGAGAGCATCTATATCGAGCCCGCTGTCGGTTTCATCAAGAATACTGAGAGTAGGCTCTATCATTGCCATCTGGAAGATTTCATTCTTCTTCTTCTCACCACCCGAAAAGCCTTCATTCACACTCCGGTTGGTAAGTTTGGTCTGAATCTCAACAAGTTTTTTCTTTTCCTCCATACGGGCCAAAAAAGCTGCACCGGAGAGTGGTTCCAGTCCCCTGTATTTGCGGATCTCGTTAAGAGCTGTACGCATGAAGTTGGTGATACTCACCCCGGGTATTTCAACCGGATACTGAAATCCGAGGAAGATCCCCTCTCTGGCACGCTGCTCAACAGGCATTTCCAATATGCTTTGCCCTTTGAAAACCACATCGCCCTGGGTTACATCAAACAGTTCACGCCCGGCGATTACTGAGGCCAGTGTACTTTTCCCGGTACCGTTGGGCCCCATGATGGCATGTACTTCACCAGCGTTCACTTCAAGGTTGACACCGCGAAGGATTTCTTTGCCGTTGATACCGGCATGAAGGTCTTTTATCTGTAATAACATTGCGTTTTGATATTTCTATTGTGATAATTGGTTTAACCGACACTCCCCTCCAGGCTTATTGAGAGCAACTTCTGTGCTTCAACTGCAAACTCCATTGGCAGCTTGCTTAAAACCTCCCTTGCATACCCGTTGACAATAAGCCCTATGGCAGATTCAGAATCTATTCCCCTTTGCTGGCAATAGAAAAGCTGGTCGTCTGATATCTTGGAAGTTGTTGCTTCATGCTCAACCACCGATGATTTGTTCTCTGCCTGAATATAAGGGAAGGTATGTGCACCACACCTGTCGCCCAGCAAGAGGGAGTCGCACTGCGAAAAATTGCGTGCATTCTCTGCTCTTTTTGTGATCTTTACCAGTCCCCGGTAACTGTTGTTGCTACGTCCCGCTGAGATTCCCTTGCTAATGATGGTGCTTCGGGAATTACGTCCAAGATGAATCATCTTTGAGCCGGTATCAGCCTGTTGATGATTGTTGGTAACGGCTACCGAGTAGAATTCGCCCACGGAATTGTCGCCCATCAGGATACAACTTGGATATTTCCAGGTAATAGCTGATCCTGTTTCAACCTGTGTCCATGATATCTTGGAATTATTTCCCTTACAGATTCCTCTTTTGGTAACGAAATTATATATCCCGCCAAGCCCTTCCTTGTTACCCGGGTACCAGTTCTGTACCGTGCTGTATTTCACCTCGGCATCTTTCAGGGCAACTATTTCCACGATGGCAGCATGCAGTTGATTCTCATCACGCTGAGGGGCCGTACAACCTTCCATATAACTGACATAGGCACCTTCATCGGCAATGATAAGGGTGCGCTCAAACTGACCGGTATTGGCTGCATTAATTCGAAAATAAGTACTCAGTTCAATGGGACAACGCACCCCTTTGGGGATGTAGGCAAAAGAGCCATCGGAAAAGACGGCTGAATTCAGCGCTGCGAAATAGTTATCACCGGAAGGTACCACCGATCCCATGTATTCTCTGACAAGATCAGGATGGTTTTTAACAGCATCGCTGAATGAGCAAAAGATGATGCCCAGTTTTGACAGAGTCTCAGTAAATGTGGTCTTTACAGATACGCTGTCGATAACAGCATCAACGGCAACACCTGTCAGCCTCTTCTGCTCTTCGAGCGAGATACCAAGCTTTTCAAATGTCTTCAGCAATTCAGGGTCCACCTGTTCAAGGCTTTCAAGTTCAGGCTTCTTCCTGGGGGCTGCATAATAATAGATATTCTGGAAATCAATGGCAGGTATCGAAAGATGCGCCCAATCAGGCTGCTTCATTTCAAGCCAGCGGTGATAGGCCTTTAACCTGAATTCAAGCATAAACTCAGGCTCTTGTTTTTTGGCGGAGATATAACGGATGGTATCTTCGGTAAGCCCTTTGGGGGCAAACTCGGTGTCAATATCGGTCACAAATCCGTATTTATATTCGCTTTGAGTAACTTCCTGGAGGATATTATTAGGTTCGTTGGCCATCTAATTCAATTTAGATTTAATAAAAACAGTACGGCAAAGATAGTGATATTACACCATTTAAGAATCACAGTACTTAATAACAAAATACAACGGAAAGGGTTTGCTCCGGTAAATCTCAGTAAAACCGAATGTTGGATTTACACATTTAAAAACTTCGATGTTTGCTGAAAACAAAGTTGTATTGTCAAATTCCGGGGTGAAGGTATTTAAGTAGCCTTAATCGGGCGACCTGTGGAAACGAAAACAGACCCCTCCCGCTATTGCTCATTCCTTTGTACCTTTGCCTCAAAATACAAAGGCATGTTTGAAGACCGTTCCCAAAAAACCCGAACAGAGTTGGCCGAATTAGGCGAATTCGAATTGATTGACCACCTCACCAAAGATATTAGCTCCCGCGTACCTTCCACCATCAAAGGAATTGGCGACGATGCCGCGGTAATCAACGGCGGGGATGATCTTATTCTTGTCACCACCGACCAGTTGAATGAAGGTGTACATTTCGATCTGGGGTATACACCACTGAAACACCTTGGTTACAAATCAGCCATCGTGAACTTCAGCGATATCTACGCCATGAACGGCCGTCCCGAACAACTGGTGATCGGACTTTCGGTATCAAACCGCTTCTCGGTGGAAGCACTTTCAACTTTTTACGAAGGACTCAGGTTGGCCTGCGACCAATATGGTGTTGATCTGGTTGGAGGTGATACTACCTCAAGTGCTTCCGGAATGTTTATCAGCATAACCGTGATTGGAAGGACAACCAGGGAAGAAGTTGTATATCGCAGCGGTGCCGGCGAGAACGATCTCATCTGTGTAAGTGGTGATCTGGGCGGAGCCTATATGGGCCTGCTGCTTCTGGAGCGTGAAAAGCAGGTATATAAAGCCAACCCGGCCATGCAACCCGATCTGGAAGGCAATGACTATGTGCTCGAAAGGTTCCTTAAGCCCGAAGCCCGCCGTGATATTATACAACGTTTAAAGGAGGCGGATATCCGGCCAACTTCGATGATTGATATAAGTGACGGGCTTGCATCCGAACTGCTTCATATCTGTCGCAGTTCAAACAAGGGAGCTGTTATCTATGAAGATAAACTCCCTGTTGATGTAGAAACCGCCGCTCTCTGCAGCGATTTTAAAATTCATCCTGCTACCGCTGCGCTAAACGGAGGGGAAGATTACGAGCTTCTGTTCACAGTAAACCTGCAAGATTTTGAAAAGATAAAGTCGGTCGCGGGGGTTACTGTCATAGGGCATATTACCGGAGAAGCCGGACTTGCTCACATGGTTACTCCTGACAACAAGCTTATCACCATCACTGCTCAGGGGTGGAACCATTACCGCAAAGAGGAAGCCTGATCAATGGATACCCGCCACCGCTACGCCGAAAAAATCAGAGCCATCCTGAAAACCCTTCCGTCCAAACCTGGTGTTTACCAGTATTTTGACGAAACAGGAAAAATCATCTACGTTGGGAAAGCGAAAGACCTGAAAAAAAGGGTTAGCAGTTACTTCAACAAAGATCAGGGTGTAAGCGGAAAGGTTCAGGTACTGGTGAAACGCATTGCCGATATCAGAACCATCGTGGTGGGTAGCGAAATGGATGCCCTGCTGCTCGAGAACAACCTCATCAAAGAGCACCAGCCTCGATATAATATTCTGCTGAAAGACGACAAAACCTACCCGTGGATTGTCATCAGGAACGAGCCATTCCCCCGTATCCACAGTACCCGTACAATGGTAAAGGATGGTTCGCAGTATTTCGGCCCCTACGCTTCGGTAAAAGCAATGCACACCCTTCTCGAACTGGTGAGGCGGCTTTATACAATCCGGACATGCAATCTGAATCTCAGCAAGGCGAACCTCAAACAGGGGAAATACAAGGTTTGTCTGGAATATCATATCGGCAATTGCAAGGGCCCCTGCGAAGGAAGACAGTCGGAGGATGAATACAACGGGATGGTACGCAATATCCGGTCGATCATTAAGGGGCAGATTAATCCGGTGAAGAATGAACTTCATGCAGAAATGATGGAATATGCAGGACGCATGGAATTTGAAAAGGCTCAGGCGGTGAAAGAGAAGCTGGAGTGGCTCGAGAAGTTTCAGGCCCGCTCTACTGTAGTCAGTCCCACGGTTACAAATGTCGATGTAGTAAGCATTGTTAGTGATGCTAAAGCAGGGTACGTCAATTTCCTGAAAGTAGAGAACGGAGCAGTCATCCAGGGTCATACACTTGAACTGAGGAAAAGGCTGGATGAAACCGATGAAGAATTACTGCTGATGGGACTTATGGAACTCAGGCAACGGTTTGAAAGTACTTCACCGGAGATTATAGTCCCATTTGAACCCGAAACAGAATGGCCTGGGGTAATCTTCACTGTTCCGCAGCGGGGCGATAAAAAAAGCCTGCTCGAATTGTCTGAGCGCAATGCGAAGTACTACAGGATGGAGCTGGAGAAGCAAAAAGACCTTGTCGATCCTGAGAGGCATAGTAAACGTATCCTGAAACAGATGCAGACCGATCTCCGGATGCCTGTCATGCCGGCTCATATCGAGTGTTTCGATAACTCCAATCTCCAGGGTTCATACCCTGTGGCATCCATGGTTGTATTCCGCAATGCAAGGCCCGAGAAGAAAGAATACCGCCATTTCAATATCAAAACAGTGGAAGGGCCTAATGACTTTGCCTCCATGGAGGAGATTATCCTCCGCAGGTATAGCAGGTTGCTGGAGGAAGAAAAACCGTTGCCCCAGCTTATCGTGGTTGATGGCGGAAAGGGTCAGCTTTCAGCAGCAGTAGGCAGTCTCGAAAAATTAGGACTGCGGGGAAAGATTACCATCATGGGAATCGCCAAACGGCTCGAAGAACTCTATTTCCCCGATGATCCTGTTCCCCTGTACCTCGACAAGAAGTCAGAAACCTTGCGTATTATCCAGCAACTACGCGATGAAGCGCACCGCTTCGGCATTACACATCATCGCAAACAACGCGAAAAAGGAACCATCAAAACGAGCCTGACCGGGATAGAAGGAATAGGAGATGCCACGGCCACCAAACTGCTCCGTGCTCTAAAGTCGGTTAAACGAATAACAACTGCCACCCGGGAAGAACTGGAGGCCGTGATCGGGAAAGCAAAGGCACAATATGTGCTTGAATGGGCCGAAAAACAAAAAAAGGACCATTCAAAACCCTGATTAATTAAATCCCGGCTTTAATTTTACAGGTTACCGCTCTTTGATCATCCCCTTGCGGAATGCCACCAGAAGCATTTTAAGCTCCTGTATCTGGCGTTTTAACTCCTGACCAATATCTGTATCACCCACCCTTATAATGTCGTGACGTTGCTCTAAAATGTGCCGTTGAGAAACTATGTCGCGTTCTTCCTCAATTGCCTTCTGTCTTGACTCGAAGGCTTCATGCTCGACAAGAACCAGGCTGAATGAGTTATAAATCAACGTGTATCCCGCGATTCCGGTCTCTTTCTGGTAGGGAACCGACATACCCCCGTCTATTACAAGCAGCCGCCCGCCTGCTTTTACGGGACTTTCCCCTTTCATAACCTTTACAGGTGTATGGCCGTTAATGATGTGCCCCTTATCGGGTTCAAGGCCGAACTCTGTCAGAATATGCCTGATGACTTCAGGGTCTTCCCTGAATTTGTAATAAGGATTCTGGGGTTCGTGATGTGCCGCCTTGTCGTTGATGAAATAACGCTCAAGTGTAGTCATCTTCATTTTACCAAAAAGGGGAGAGTAAGGGCCACACCAGAGATACCAAAGGATATCAAGGTCGTGGGGATTGCCCTTGGGCGAATTCCGGTTTACATAGGCTCTTCTGGCTACCCGGTCAAACTGATCAACCAGTGCCTTACCAGAAACCTGCTTTCCATCGATGGTCAGTTCTTTAAATTCACCACTCTCGTTCAGCGGAATACATCCATGATACATCAGGTTCCCGTTAAAAGCGGTGTACATTCCGCCATTGGTATACAGAAATTCGATATGTCGCTGAAGTTTCTCACTGTTCAGAAACGATGAACGCAGCTTCTGCATTAATTCTGCCTCATCCGGAGAAAGCTGGTACGGATCGGCAGGGTCTATTGTCGGGAACAGGGTATCGGTAACCGGGTATGTTTTACCTTCGATGGTAATGGTACCACTTTTGTAATCGATCTTATCGAGGAGCAAACGGTCGTCCATTTCAAACCCGGGATTGCGTTTGATGGCCTGTCCTTCCAGCTTAAACTGGATTATCGACATAGCCTTATGCATCAGCTTGGTGAGGTTGATGTCGATATCGCTGACCTCATTATCGGCCGGTGTGCGGGGTTTAAACGCCATGGCAGGATCATCGCGGTAGTGTTTCAGCGTGAAGGTAGCCAACGGCATCAGGTTTATTCCATAAGCGTCCTCAACGGTATCGAGGTTCAGGTACCGGGCCGAAATACGCAGCACGGTGGCAATCAGCAATGGAGAGCCTGCCGCCGCACCCATCCATATAATGTCGTGATTGCCCCATTGGACGTCAACTGCATGGTATGCCTCAAGTGCATCCATGATTTTATCTGCCGAGGGCCCCCGGTCGTATATATCGCCTATGATGTGAAGCCGGTCGATAAGCATAATCTGAATAAACCGGCAGATGGCGATTATAAACTCGTTGGCTCTCCCGATGCGGATGATGCTGTTGATAATACCGGTCACGTACTCCTGTTTCCCGGGTCCTGTTTCGTTAAGCAGTTCATCGATAATGTAGGCAAAATCACGCGGAAGGGCTTTCCTTACCTTCGACCGGGTGTATTTAAACGACGCTGACCGGGCTACTTCAACCAGCCTCGAGAGAGCCAGGAGATACCATTCATTCGGGTCCTCACCTTCCTCCCTGAGGATGAGTTCAAGCTTCTCTTCGGGATAGTATATCAGCGTTGCCAGCCGGCGCTTTTCACTCTCACGGATGCGGTTCCCGAATACGTCTTCTATTTTCCGCCTTACCACACCCGAGGCATTCCGGAGGAAATGGCTGAATGTCTTGTATTCGCCGTGCAGATCGGTAAGAAAATGCTCTGTCCCTTTCGGAAGGGTCAGAATGGCTTCAAGGTTGATTATTTCAGTACTGGCAGCCTGGATGTCAGGAAATTTCTCGCTGAGTAACCGAAGGTACCTGAGATCTTTTTCTATTGCTGCATTGCTGAACTCGTCGTTTTGCTTTTTCATTTCGATATCAAAAGTTTAGCAAACCGATTGCTCGGCAATACATCTCCATCAATATACCTGTCACCGGAATCGTTTGCGTATTATCAGGCAAAGTAACGAATTTAAAAGAAAAGTGTTTCACCATTTCTCCCGGCCGATGATTCTTTTCCTTTAATTATTTAGATATCAATTAAAAAGAGAAGAGGAGACATGCATAGTTGTCTCCGTAGGCTTTCAACAGGACAAAAACCATGATTTCACACCGGGAGCAGATGGCTGTTTACCCAAAACCTATAAAAATTCAAGCCGGGAAACATTCTTTCCCCCGCGTTACGATCAGGAACAACAGAATCTGGAGATCAGATCTGATCTCCAAATTCCATCAGGTAAGCCTTTATAAATTCCTGGATATCGCCATCCAGTACTGCCTGCGTATTGCCCGTTTCATAGCCGGTACGGACATCTTTAACAAGTTTGTAGGGATGCAGAACATACGACCTGATCTGGCTGCCCCATTCTATCTTCTTCTTGGATGCCTCGATCGCGTCAATCTTTTCACGCTTTTTTCTCAGTTCTATCTCATAGAGCTGCGATTTAAGCATTAGTAGTGCCTTTTCTCTGTTCTGCTGCTGCGAGCGGGTAACCTGGCATTCGATGATAATCCCTGTCGGCTCGTGACGCAATCTTACAGCGGTCTCTACCTTGTTCACGTTCTGCCCGCCCGGGCCGCTCGACCTGTACGTTTCCCAGGTAATTTCCGATGGATTGACTTCTATATTGATATTATCATCAACAACCGGGTAAACATATACCGAGGCAAAGGAGGTGTGCCGACGGGCATTGCTGTCAAACGGAGAGATACGAACCAGACGGTGAACACCATTCTCGGCTTTCAGGTAACCAAAAGCATAGTCGCCTTCAAACTCGAGTGTTACACTTTTCACCCCGGCAGTTTCGCCTTCATGCAGGTCAAGCTGGGTCACTTTGAAGTTGCTGCGCTCACCATACCGGATGTACATACGCATAAGCATCTCAACCCAGTCCTGGCTTTCGGTACCTCCGGCACCTGAATTGATCTGAAGCACCGCTCCCATCCTGTCCTCCTCACCACGCAGCATGTTCATGAACTCCAGGTCTTCAATCAACATCGTTGTAGCTGTCAACTGTTGATCAGCTTCTCCCTCTGTCGATTCCCCGGCATCAAAAAACTCCAGCATTACCTGCAGATCTCCCAGCGAAGCGGCACAGGTATCATACCTGTTCGTCCAGCTCTTCAGGCTCTGTATCCTCTTCATCACCTGTTCGGCGGCTTTGGGATCATCCCAGAAGCCCGGCTGGTGGCTTCTCGTTTCAAGCTCTTCTATCTCGGAAATTTTTAAATCGATGTCAAAGGAACCTCCTCAAGGCGTCAAGCCTTTCACCCAGGTTCTGGACATTGTCTTTTGTCAGCATGTTATCGATCAGTTTATTCGTTTGTAAATTCAGTCTCATCCGGCGACCATTTGAGCGCCTCCCCTATCAGGCCGGGCTCATACCCCTTCTGTACAAGGTAGCGAAACACTTTCCCGCGCCCGGCATAATCACCGTCCTCCAACTGCCCGCCCTTCTGCTTTACCAGTTTCACCAGGATTTCAAAATAGGCTTCCTCATCGATCTCCTTGAGTGCTACCCTGATAACTGCCCCCGGAATCTGCCGCTGTTTTAGTTCAGCCTCAATACGTCTCCGTCCCCAATGACGGTTATTGAATTTGCTCCTCACGAAGAGTGAGGCAAACCTGGCATCATCGATAAAACGGCCGGAGGTGAGGCTATCAGCAACATAACTGATATCAGCCTGTGTTGCACCCAAATCCCTGAGTTTGCGGCGTACATCAGCACTACACCGCTCATCGGCGGCACACCAGCTTTGCATCTTCACAAGCAGCTCCTCCCGGGAGAGATCGGGTCGTTTCACGGTAACCAGTTATTGAACGGGCAAAGATAGTGAAAAACAGGGAATCACCTCAGGTACATGCTTCGGCATGATCTGTTATTACCCCCTCCTGCTGCTCCAACCAGAATGAAATCAACCTTTTCTGAAACATGGTTACCTTCGGGAACATGCAAAACCCGGTACCCTCTCAGGCTTTCCATCCTTTAATTCAGCAAAATCAAATTCCCGGCATTCTTACCGCCGGTTACCAGGCATCAACCCGGCCTTAACTCCTTTCATTCCGACCATCATTAGGTAAAAGCTACAATCTGGAAGTGTCATTTATCTCCTTACAAAACAGAACCGGGATTCAGCATCAGGGATAATCTGCCACTCAACAAGCTCATTGGCTTTCCCGTAATATCGGGCAGGGGGCGATCATCTTTCATGTTGAAGGGTGATAACAACCCTGCGGGTACAGACGGCGCCGGCTTCCTGAAGGATGCTCCATGTACGGGGAAACGTATCAATAAAAAATCAGATCCACCCGTTCAGCCAATACCAACTGATTGCAATCACCTCGCGGAAAAAATTAATCTCGTACTTCAGGTAATTCCAAAGGTTATACCGGAGTCCCGGCATACGGTCAGGGCTGAGGGCCTCGCCCGATTTCTCCTTTCGTGTAAGTAGCAGCGATTCATCGATATCTGTTCCAAAGGAGGGGACGCCTCCTGCAGCACCAAACCCGGCTTTACGAAACACCCTGACAGCCCTGTACATGTGTTCGGGAGAAGTGACGATCAGCAACCTGCATGTGTCGGGCCTTCCGGTCATTGCAGCGATAGCCAATGCCTGCGAACGGGTATTCGTTCCGGTGATTTCAAAAAGAAACCGGGTTGAATCAACCCCCCGCAGCACCATCTCGTCGTACATCCGTCGCGTATGGCTCTCGTTAAAATATTCAGGCAAAGTAGGCAAAGCAATGATAACCCTGGCTTCAGGCCATACCTCTGCTGCTTCAGCTGCATAATAGCACCTGATCAGCCCTTCGGCACCAGGCATACCGCCTGCCCCCATTACAACGATGTAATCAGGTGCCCCGTTGAGTTCAGTCCCTGCCGTACCCAAACGGTAACAGGCCATGAAAGGCCAGTCGGTAAATGCCAACGCGATCAGGATCATGAACACGATACCCGTAACTATGGCCACCCGATGAAAAATTCTTCGGGTACAACGCCAAAACCGGTGTATACAGATCTGTATTTGCCACATGTTGCGAAGGTAAACGTTATCAGCCGAATCAACAAATTTTCCCGCGACAGGTAACGATTGTCAGCCCTTTGCCGTGTACCTGACCGGCTTAAAACAGACACAAGACCCTGAAATCTGTGGTTCCCGATCATTCGTTACCCCACCTCGGCATTTCATCAGGATATATTTCCGGGTCAGCTTTCAATAAAAAATGTGAACAATCATACAGCCAATATCAGAATGAGAATACATAATAGATTTACTTCTCCTGACTATTAAAAGAATCATCAAATTGCCTTCTCAAATCTTATCCTGCAAATTTTCTTATTTGTAATATTTAATTACAGTTCTAAAATCTGGACAGTTTTCTATTATTTAGACAAGAATTAACACCTGGCCTTACACCTATTCTTACAATTTTACATTTTTTTTGAAAAATTTAGTGTAACTTTTAGTTACAATATGCCATTCATTAACCGACTGATCCAATGAACTTTAAACACTTCTTTTATACCTGAGACCCACCAAATTAATACCAAAGTTATAGCTTACTTGGGTTTTTTCTATGAAACGCTTATGGTTGAAGTAACCTGGAAGTATCTTACATATGTCGAAGACATAAATATATTTATTTTTTGGCACGATTTTAGCTGTGATCAATTACTACATCCCTTTGCAATACAATTTTTCACTATTGAACCTGAAAAAGAGTCAGGATACCATTCACCCT
>QKGM01000040.1 GCA_003250395.1 Bacteroidota bacterium
CATCGGACAGAATGCCCCAAAATGACGTTCATAAATGTAGAAGGTCGCGAGGTAGTTATCTGTCGGATCACAATTGATGATCACTAATTCTATATTGATTGTCTGTGCATTCAAATCGAATACTAAAATTTATAAAAAAATGTATTGTATTTGAAACCCGGGCTATCAGCGAAAGTGTACCTGCAAGAATATGAAAACCGGGTAAAAAGAAATGTTTAAAACTTGATGATTTTGGAAGGAGTTTTAAGATGAGTATGTATGATATGGTGAATAAATCCAGGTATTATTCAGCACTTTGATTGAATTATATATCCAGACTAAATGATTTTCAAATGGTTGCCTGTGATAATTTTCTTATAAGCTAAAGCAAAAAAATTGCAATATGGTTTACTCTTGCCAACTACTGAAAGTCAAGTACTAACAAACACATTTGACAATTGGGAATAAATTCCACCGGTTATCATAATACCTCCCGAAATTGTTCACCAAACATAGATAGTATAGTGAGTACAAGAACACCCGGGTAGTGGTATCGCTTCTATATCTGCATATCCTTACCTTTGCATAGTTAATTACCAGAATATGCATTTCCGATATTTCTCACCTACCCCTCCATTGGCGCCTTATATCAGCCATTACTGGCTGCTTGAAAGCGATCCGGGAGATGGCAAAATCGGAGAACGGGTAATTCCAACGGGTCATATAGAGCTAATGTTTCATTATCGAAGACCATTCATTACGCGCGATTCTCATGGGAAAATAAAGTATCAGCCCAATTCAATGGTCAGTGGCCTTACCAGTCAGTGGTTTGAAGCGGTGACCCAGGGAGATTCAGGAGTGCTGGCAGTAGCTTTCTTTCCATTCAGTGCTTGTCGGTTTTTCCGCTTTCCGCTTAGCGAGATTGAAGAGAAAAGTATTGCACTTAATGATCTGTTCAACATTGAGATCCATCAGATAGAAGAACAATTAGGCTGTGCAGACGGGTATAAACAACGGCTTGCAATTATTGAACGGTTCTTAATTGCAAAACTTCTTCCTGAGCCGGGAGATGATTATAAACTTATCCGCCAAACAATCCAGCGGATTAAACAACGCCGCGCCCAGATAAGTGTAACTACGCTTGCTTCGGAAATGGCTATAACCCCACGCTCTCTCGAGCGAAAGTTCGCTTCACTGATTGGTAAATCACCCAAACAGTATCTGCGTATCGCCAGATTTCAGGAAACAATCAGGGAACTGGGAAAAAATCCCGAAAAAGCCCTGACTCAACAAGCCTATTTGAATGGGTATTATGATCAGGCACATTTTATAAAGGACTTTCGCGAACTTGCAGGGTATACTCCTGCCGAATTTCTAAATGCCTGTAACCAGAATAATGTAACAGAAGAAGAATCGGGATAACCCTTTTTGCTTTTTGTCGTGTTTTTACAATTCCGACAGAATGTGAGCCTGTACTTTTGCGCCCTCATTCAAATAACACAATATCATGTCGGAAATTGAAATCAAAGTGCTTACAAAATGTTACAAAGAAGACATTAAAGCGCTAAATAAAATCAACCTGAACATACGAAAAGGTAGTTTCTTTGCTTTACTTGGACCTAATGGGGCAGGAAAATCAACTCTGGTAGGAATCATGACCACCCTGATAAAAAAGGACGAGGGTGATATCATGATAGGCGGCCTTTCACCGGAAAAAGATTTTTCGGATATGCAACATTATATTGGAGCTGCTCTGCAGGAAAATGAACTTGATCCTGCTGAAACGCCATTCAATTTACTCCATTTTCAAGGTCGGTTGTTCGGGATGAGCAATATTAAAGCCAGACAACGTGCCGATGAGCTGATCTCACTATTTGGACTCGAAAACGAAAAAAACAAGAAAACAGGATCGCTATCCGGAGGGAATAAACGACGTCTTCATTGTGCTTTGGCACTTGTTCATCGACCAAGAGTGCTCTTTCTTGATGAACCAACAGTAGGTATGGATCCCATGGCCAGAGAAACCTTCTGGCGGGTAATTACATCTCTTAATCAGAATGAAGGGGTTACTGTCATGCTAACAACCCAATATCTCGAGGAGGCTGACAAATATGCCATAGACATGGCACTGATTATTGGTGGCTCAATTCATTTTCAAGGAACTGTATATGCATTCAAACAACAGGTTAATGCCGGCGATAACGCATCTCTGGAGGATAATTATCTGAAATATATAAAATCTCTTTAATGACCAACACATATAATAATGAATAAAGCTGACCTGCATCTTATTCGTCGGGGAGTTACAAAATTGATTCTCCGCCCCGAAGCCCCGTTAATGGGATTCGGAATGAGCCTATTCTTCTTAATAGTCTATAATGCTGGAATTGGTGGCATAGGTTTTTTAGAAGCCTTTGGTCCCGGCGGTTATTTTGCCTTCATCTTTCCAATCGCTCTCGTTTCACTTGCCATGGGGTCATCAGCCGGAGCCAGTCAGGCACTCAATGCCGACATGCAATCGGGATATTTTCGTCGATTGTACCTGAGTCCCGTATCCAGGAAAGTACTCATCGCTGCTCCTATGTTAGCCGATATAGCCTCCACACTAATTTTCTCGTCACTAATCATCGCGATTGGGGCATTGTTTGGCCTGCCCTTCCGGTTCGGAGTCCTTTCTTTATGCGGAGTACTTTTGCTATCATTGCTTTGGGCTATTACTTTGTGTGGATTTTCAACCGGCGTAATGATTCGAACAGGAAGGCACCAAAGCGCAGCTATTATCACTAATACGGTTTTTCCTTTGATATTTCTTTCAACAACTTACATGCCCCGAGAACTGATTACTTCTGACTGGCTTCTTTTCGTTTCCTGGGGCAACCCGGTAACTTATGTACTTGAAGGAATGAGATTTCTCCTGGCAGGTACCTCTCCCGCCAATTTCTTTATTATTGCAGTTGCCGTATTAGGAAGTTCATCAACTGTTTCAATCCTGTTTGCTTTTAAAAGTGCGAATAAAATGAAATTTTAAACCTATGGTACATCAGAATATTATCATTCAAAACGCTCATACCAATAATCTGAAAAACATAAGCCTTTCGATTCCAAAACACCGGTTGGTTGTCTTTACAGGAGTGTCAGGATCAGGAAAATCGTCTTTATTATTCGATACAGTGTATACAGAAGCAAGGCGGCAACTGATAGAAACCTTCTCTACATTCGCCCGCACGAGAATGCCTAAACTTTCACGTCCCGATGTTGACGATATCATGAATCTCTCTACTGCCATCATTATCGATCAGAAGAGGATGGGTAACAATCTTCGAAGTACAGTAGGTACCGCAACAGAAATTAACACATATCTCAGATTACTCTATTCACGCGTTGCACAGCCCTATATAGGCCCCTCTTTTTTCTTCTCTTTTAACCACCCTGAAGGCATGTGTCCCCATTGTCATGGACTGGGTAAGAAAGTTGCCATCAATCTTGAAAAATTCCTTAATAAGGATCTAAGTCTTCGGGAAGGAGCCATAACACATCCCCATTATAAAGCAGGTAGTTTCATGTGGAAAGAGCTCATTGCAACCAAACTCTTTGATAATGACAAAAAACTTCATGAATTTACAAAAGAAGAGATTGACCACCTGTTATACTCCCCACCTGTTCCAATCAGTGATGCGAAACAAAAACTGGCATATACAAAAAACTTTGAAGGTATTGCACGAAAACTGGTGAAGGCAGTTACCGGGAAAGCGGAAGATGAGCTACCTGATGAAGAACAGAATGTTTACAACCGGTATTTTATCTATGATCAGTGTGATGAATGTAATGGAAGCAGGTTAAATGATAGAGCTAGATCTGTTACCCTGAACGGGCTTACACTCGATACCTTATGTCATATGGAACTAACAGATATTTTGAATTTCCTCAGTCAGATCGATGATGAAATATCCCGTCCTATATTACGAAAAGCTGTTTTTCTGCTTGAACAGCTGATTGAAACCGGGGTAAGTTACCTGTCACTTGATCGCACAGTATCAACTCTATCGGGGGGAGAGTCACAGCGTGTAAAAATGGCGAGGCAACTTGATTGCAATCTTACCGATATGCTTTACGTTCTCGACGAACCTTCAATTGGCCTCCACCCACGGGATACAGAAAAGCTTCTGGCAATCCTGCACAGACTAAAGAATAAGGGAAACAGTGTCTTTGTTGTGGAACATGATCCTGATATTATCAAAGCGGCTGAATGGATTATCGATTTGGGCCCAGGAGCAGGAAACCAGGGAGGGACTGTAGTGTATAACGGTGAAGCTGCAGGTATAAAACTCACAGACAGTATCACTGCCAGATACCTGAAAAGGCCTAAACAGATACAATACAACAGGAGAAAGCCTGCCGGGTTTTATGAAATCAGGGAAGCCAGTATCAATAACCTGAAAAACTTAAATGTTAAAATACCAAAAGGGATCATAACCTGTATCACAGGAGTTGCTGGAAGCGGGAAAAGCAGTCTTATCCATGGCTGTTTTGCCTCTGAACATCCTGAAGCTGTTATCATAGACCAATCTCCTATCGGGAAAACTTCAAGAGCCAACGCCGCGACCTATATCGGGGTGTTTAACCTGATAAGAAAAGCTTTTGCCAGGGCTACCCAACATGAAGCGTCTCTATTCAGTTTCAATTCAAAAGGTGCCTGTCCTAAATGTAACGGACAGGGGACACTAAGTTTTGACCTACATTTCCTTGATGAAGTCAGGATGGTGTGCGATGCCTGTGAAGGGCGAAGGTATAATGCTGATGTACTGAAGCTAAAGATGTCGGGAAACAACATTGCCGATGTCCTCGACATGACTGTCAATCAGGCCATGGAATACTTCTCTGACAAAGCTATCCGAAAACACCTTGGTATGTTGCAGGAAGTCGGGCTTGGTTATTTAAAACTAGGCCAATCACTTAGTACATTGTCGGGAGGTGAATCACAAAGGCTTAAAATAGCTACCGAGCTGAACTACGAATCCAATATCTATATCATGGATGAGCCAACTACCGGCCTTCATCTTTCTGATACGGAGAATTTCATTGGAATCGTAAACAAATTGGCAGAAAATCATAACACAGTTGTTATTATTGAACACAATCCCGAAATCATCCGGTATGCCGACTGGGTTATTGATATGGGCCCCGAAGGAGGGAATAAAGGTGGTGAAATTCTTTTCGAAGGGACTCCCTGTGAGCTGATCAAATGCCCTGATTCGTACACCGGACAATACCTCGCAGCTTATTTATCGAGCTAATCCAATTCATCCAATAATTAATTGTCAGATGATAGCTTAACCCAGACCTGTCACAAATAAAATACAATTCTGGCTATACCGGTTCGGGGAAATGTTCATTATAAAAGCTCAGTGTGCCTGATCAACCCTCCAGTGTGCCCTACCCATCCTGTCATTATAAGAGAAATCAGGGCGATTGTTATGATAACAATACAGAGGATTCTTATGTTACGATGCCGGAAAGCATATACCAGAGCCATCAAGGATATTGCCCCCATTAACCCGATGATCCAGATAGCCTTCTCGGCAATCTCTTCATGCAGGCTTATAGCATTGTTTGAAACGTCATGTAAACTCCTGATTGAGTTGCCGGCATCTTCACCGGTTATATATACCGGAATTGCAAAAAGGGCACAAAAAACAAATACAATTAATCCGGCCTTTTGCAACGTAATATTTTTTGACATCAAACCGTAACCAAGCAGAGCAATACCAACCACCGGCAATATTACCGGAAAGTGCGAAAGTGCTAAGTGAAAAAAAGATGCATTCATAATTTAGCAGAATAGAATCAATCTAACTGCCTAAAAAGCAGTTAGATTGATTAGTCAAATACAATTAAAACCGAATTTTAATATTTCCAAAGAATTCTCTGCCAGGACCAGGCTGGTAAGCATTTCCATCAGGGTCAGGTTCAGTGAATGCCATATACTTTTCATCCGTTAAATTGCGGGCATAAACACTGCATTCTCCCTGTAATCCCCAAATACTCCATTGATAGGATACCCGTGCATGGTAAAGATTAAACCCATCCTGCCAGTTCTGATAAATAGCCGGGTCCATCTCACTGTTGTATGCTTTCGAATCAGTATATATCGCCCATTTTGACTGGTATTCAGTACTCACGCTTATCTTCAGATGTTTGTTTAATGAATAGACAACCTCTGCATACAATTGATGTTGCGGAGAGTTGGGCAACCATTGTCCATCGGCAGGAGGTGTGGTTAATACGTAAGCCGGATCAGTATATACCGGGTCAATTGTCGCAGAGGTATACTTGTAATTTGCATAAGTGTAAGCAGCTTGCAGATTCAGGTTCCTGAGAAGTCTGTAAGACATGTAGGTTTCAACACCAAAACGTTGGCTATTTCCTGCATTACCGTAAAACACCTCCTGATTACCCCTGCCCGACTGCTTGAATCGGAAGAAATCATTATCGGTATTCATCAGAAATCCTGTTACCTCATAATATAGTTTCTTACTGAAAAATCCCCGAAAACCTAAGTCGAAACAATCAGAAGTAGCAGGAACCAAATGGGTATTAAATCCAGAATATCCAACCGGATTGCTTGCAAGTTCTTCCGTTGATGGAGGGATAAATCCCTGACTCCAATTGGCATACAAAGTCAATGCATCAAAGAAGCTATAGCTGGCACCTACCCTGACCGATGTTCTTGAAAAGTCTTTAGAAGTAGTAGCGGTATCACTTCCCATCATTTTATCTGTCAGTTTATTCGTCAGGTTATCATAACGTACACTTCCCATAAGGGTAAACTTACTCACCTCGAGTTTGTATAAGGCAAACACCCCTGTAGTTTGCTGTTTAATCAACTGATTGGCCATAAGGCTGTCGGTTTCGATGTTTGTTTCATCTGTACTTTCAACCCTGTTTAAATTGGCAGCACTTTGAAGTTTGTGCATATCAATATTCTGAGATTTGAAATCAGCACCAACACTAATATTGTTTTTAACGCTCCCCGAGGTTAAATGAAGGTTATATTGAAAATTTGCCCCGGGATTTGTAATCGTCCTGTACTCAGCACACCTGTTGCTTGTTTCCTTATAATCCCATGAATGCAGGTAGGAGGTTGCTTCAACATCGTGCATTTCGTTAAACTTATACACGCCATGAAAACCCACCGTGGTACGATTCGTCTTCTGATATTCATTGAAAGGACAGGCATCCGGATTAGCCTGAAGTAGATTATCGAACTGACCAATATTCAATCCTTCCGGATTCTGCTGAAAATAGTCTGTATGGGAAATTACCTGCGTAATTGACAATTTCTCAGAAGGATGGAAATTGATCTTTTCATACAACTTATTGCTCCAGAAAGCCTGATGATCTCTGTATCCGTCACCATCAGTGCGCGAATAACTGGCACGGTAATCCATTTTATCAGTCGATCCATCGAGTTGTACCAACGACTTGAAGAATCCGTTGGAACCAACTATCTGACTTACTTCTCCTCCAAGTGGCTTCGCTCCACCATCATTTGTATAAATGTTCAAAACACCTCCGCTGCTACTACCACCATACAACCCGGCAGAAGGGCCCCTCAGAACTTCGATCCTTTTTACTGTTGCCCAGTCTACATCATATAAATCAGGTGCAAATCCAGAAGGATCATTAACAGGAATACCATCAATCAAAACTCCGATGCCACGTAATCCACGCTCAGTCAGAATTCCCTGGCCACGGATGGATAAATGTACCCGTTCCCCGTCATGTTGATTATCAACTCTTACTCCGGGTACCAACCGTAATGCCTCTTCAACACCAATGGTTTTCGGAGAGGTTGAAAGCACCTCAGGCGTAACGATGGAAACCGATCCCGGGTTACTTTTCAACGTTACAGGCAGTTTGTTTGCTTTAACAACCACCTCTTCGAGATTGACAGTTTTAAGTGAATCAGGTACTTCATTCTGACCCGATACATAATTACCAATGCATACTAAGAATGCAACAAAATATATATATTGTTTCATGATTTTAAATTTGTTATAGCTCTGATCTTATTGGGAATAACTAATCAGCAGAGCCAAAACTGATATTATCCCTTTACATTTTGCAAATGCAAAATGCTTCATACAACTCTCCAGTCATCCCATAGCCCTTCAGGCCGGATGACTTCGCAGCTATATTAAGAATTAGTAAAATTGAACCGGATTACACTACCTTAGGAGGTGGTGAAGGGATATTGAGATAATAGAGTATTAGTCCTCCCTGATTTGATATCGAATAGTAATCAGAAAAATAATAGCATTCTACCTCTAGCGAACGTTGAAAAAACAAAGGATTACCTATTTTCTTCTTTACGATATTGTTTCTGTTTCGCCTGTTATTATTGGATTTATTATATTTCGCGATCAACTGCTTTTCCTTCGTATCGCAAATACAATAATAATACTTCTTTTGATCTGATATTCTGGTTTTAACAACATCATACATTTCACCTTTAAATTTGAACTCCTTTTCCTGTTTTAACCAAACTATCCCGGATTCCATATTTAGAGGTACTGTAATCAATGTAAGATCATCATCGGATAATCCTTTCCTGATTTTCTGCCTTATTTCTCGCTGAATATGATCTTGCAACGCTCTAAATAATACCTGATAACCACATAAGTTAAACAGGA
>QKGM01000056.1 GCA_003250395.1 Bacteroidota bacterium
ATAAACTGATGAACCCCGACAGCACTAAATGGCCTCTGCTGAAAGTATATTGTGATGCCGGAGCAGGCTGGGAAAGGTTGTATGAGCTTACTTACAATGCCTCCTACGATTGGCGTGAATTAAAGACCCACCTTGCCATGGCTGTCGGGCATCAATTCAGGTTGATGTGGGTAGCCAGCAGGGAGGCCGATTCAGTCAACGGGCAATGGCTGATAGACAACATCACCATTTCTGGCCCATCCGACAAGCCCTTTTTCCCGTTGACTGCCGTGGCAGAAAACTCAGTCGACCAATACCAGGCAAAGCTAAGCTGGCAAAAACCACAGGTAAATGGAACAACGGGGGCATTTTCATACGATACAATAGCAGACTCGGGGGATTCACTTTTTTACAATACATATTTTCAGGAGCTAAATTGCGGGTATGGAATCCGTGTAAAATACAACCAATTTCAGAATGCATTTTTACACGAATTAAACTTCCATCACCGACCTTGGTTAGGATTTACAGGACGTTCGAGCTATAACATACGATTAATGAATCTGAGTACCAGGGAGATTGTGAAAACCTTAGGGCCTTTCACTACCACTTGTACAGAAGGGTGGGAAGAACATTTGCCTTTAAATATCAGTCAATTCACCGGAATTGATACACTTGCCGTATTGATAGAACCATTGACCTACTATCCTGAAATATGTATGCCCGGAGTTACTATTAATATGGGAGGTCAATTTGGTTATGACCATAATATAGCAGTAAGTCTCTATGACCAAAGCTTTTCTTTTTCCGAGGACCATATTGAGGTGCTTATGCGTCTCACCTTTCTCACCCCTGAAGGGAAACAATTTACAGTTGATCCATCATCCTACAACGTCCACCGCTGGCAGCAAAGCCTCCCGCTGAACTACAACCTGATGGCAACCACCGACAGTGCCTCCACCGAATGGTTCGATAATGACGTTACAAAGGGCTGGTACAGCTACTTCGTGGAAGCCAATTATTCAGATAGCTTAATTATACATTCAGATACCGTTGCCGTGGAGATGCCTTCCGGTATCGGCATTCAGGAGACGGTTACCACGCACCCTGCCGTGTTCCCAAATCCTGTTACAGGCAACACGATCCGTTTTACAAATGCCGATCAGATCGTTCTCGCATCGGTATATGACCTGACTGGCAGGTGCCTGTTGCAAACCTCCGCTATCGATGCACGTCAGGAAGGTATCGATGTATCCATGCTGACCAACGGCCACCTCATCGTGAAACTGCTGCTGAAGGACGGGACTACCATCAGCAGGAAGGTTTCTGTTGTCAGGTAACGCAATCTTTCTATTATTAAAACATTGCTTCGGCGTACCAGGAATTCTGGGGAGGTTGGCTTTGGCAATTGGCTATGACTTTGACTTTAACTTTGACTTTAACTTTGACTTTGACTTTGGCTTTGACTTTGACTTTGGCTTTGACTTTTTAGTACGGTATTCCCGAAAACGACCGGAATAGTGAATGATATTGATTACCGGGGCAACGCAGCGTTGAAATATTTTACTATGCAAGTATTCGTAACTTTGTACGGGTGTTCTTCCACGAATGCATTCCGATGTATCCAGTCCTGAATATTATTAATTTGTTTACAAAGACGCTCATCAGGTAATAAATATAAACCGGGTCAGTTATCGAATTGATTATTTGTCATGAAAAATAAAATTCCGACAATTTGTATTCTGTTATTATTAATGCTGAATTTACCCAAAGGAGGTAATTGTCAACAGGTTAATACTGTCCCGGCCGATTCGCTGAGTGCTGTTGCAGCAAGAGTCCTTGGTGCTCCTTCCTTAGCTCAGCGTCTATCTGCCGATTCAACCCTCCAGATTCTGATATACAATCTCCTGCAGACAGAAACTGATCCAGGGAAGGTACTGTCACTACCCTCCTCCATTGCCGTATTATCTTCACCCGACCAACAAATCAGAATTATCAACTGGGCAGTCCCTCTCAGCCTTCAAAAATACACCTACCGGGCTTTTTTACAATACAGTGATGGTCACCATACCAGAACTATTTCCCTGACCGACAAATCGATGGATGAAGGTACCATGAAAGCCATCCATACCGGTGACCAATGGTATGGAGCTTTGTATTACGACCTGATTGAAAAAAATGAAAACAGGAAAACGACCTATACCCTGCTTGGGTGGAATCGTACTCAGGAGGGTTTCCAGTCAAAAGTAGCGGATGTTTTAGCAATCGATTTAAAATCGGGAAAACCCCGGTTCGGGTTAAAGATATTCCCTGGTTATCTGCCACGGTACTTTGTACAGTATTCATCACGTGCCAATATAACACTCAGGTACACAACCCAACCGATTACCGTCAGAAAAGGATTGTTTCGACGCCTGAAAACCATTCGCGAGAAGTTAATCGTACATGACAGGGTTGCTTCAAAAGACATCAGGTTCAGAAACGACCCCAGGTTTAACTTTCCGACAGGCAATATCTATGATGCTCTTCGATGGAACCGGGGGCAATGGATATTACTGAGGGATATAGATGCCAGGAATGAATCAACACCAGCAGATGATCGACCTGGGCCCGCAGAGCTTAACCTGAAACCTTCCAACAACTAATTATGC
Source organism: Bacteroidota bacterium (assembly GCA_003250395.1). GTDB lineage: Bacteria > Bacteroidota > Bacteroidia > Bacteroidales > TTA-H9 > GWE2-42-24. Next base: position 2,631 of record QKGM01000056.1, read on the forward strand.
ATCCAGAAAAACACTTTAATATTGCAGCTGTCTCGTACCTGAATACCCTCCCGTTTGTCTATGGACTTACCAGATCGGATGAACTTTCAGATACAACCCTAAAGCTGATGGTCCCTTCCGATTGCGCCACCAGTCTCCTGAAAGGGGATTCGCAGGTTGCACTGGTTCCTGCAGGTGCCCTTGAACAATTAAAACCCTGGCATCTAATTGGTGATTATTGTATCGGGGCTGAAGGAGCCGTCAAGACGGTACTGCTTCTCTCCAATGTCCCCATACAGGAAATAGGCCGTATCTATCTGGATACCGATTCCAGAACCAGCATCCGTTTGGTCAAAATCTTAGCTGCCAGACATTGGAAAATTAACCCGGAATGGCTACCTCTCCCCAAAAACGGTATCTCGCTAAACCCCACTGATGCTGTGGTTGCCATTGGAGATAAAACATTCGGGATGAAGAAAGAATTCGTAATATCCACTGACCTTGCTTATGAATGGATGCTTATGACAGGTCTTCCATTTGTGTTTGCAGCATGGATATCTAAACTTCCGTTACCCGGGCAGTTTACTGAACGCTTCAACAAAGCACTTGAATACGGGATCACCCACATTTCAGAAGCTGTGGATTCGGCTGATAACCTTATCATCAACCCAAATGAGGCCCTGACTTACCTGACACAAGATATCAGTTACCATCTGAACGATGAAAAACGGGAAGCAATGCAATTATTCCTGAAACTGGCGCAAAGTATTGACCGCGACTAATTACTGAACAAAGAAGGGTATTTGTCATTTTCCGGGAGACATAATCGAAACAGGAACCAACGATAGCATGGCACGTTAGCATTAGTAACAGAAAAGGGCTATACCCGCAAAGGTACAGCCCCGTTTTGAAATAAATCGAAACCTCACAGATTAAGGTTTACGCCGTTCTGGACGACGATCTTTTATCCGATCAAGTAACACGCGTTTGAAATCCATTTCTGCTTCATAAAGTTTCAATACCTTTTTTACCGGAAGAATCTTGCGGAATTTCAGCGAATACTCTTTTTCAAGGGCAGCCATTTTCCCCTGATCGGCCACCATCTGATCTATCATCTGGCCGGCTTCTTCGTCGGTCATCTGATCCGGATCAATTGGCTTGGGGTGTCCTTTCTTTGAAAACCTCTCACGATGAATCTCCTCTTTCTTTTGGCTATACTCGTTATATACCGGCCAGAATTGCTGAGCTTCAGCGGGCGTTAAATCGAGTTTAGTTGTCAGGTAAGCTGCCTTTTGCGCTCTGATCTCATCCATTCTCCTTTCATCATCAGCATCAGGCTGTGCCAGAACAAAAGACGGAAGGACAAGGAGTACCAAAAATGTAAATTTTGCTCTTTTCATAAACATTTTCTATTAATTATTAATTATTCGTCATCGCTATTTCGAGGGTCGTGACTCCATCGATCAGCAGATACTCGGTGATGGTTTCATCGGGTACCTCATTTAAACCCATGTTACTCCATTTCAGATCTGCATCCAGAAACATCGTATCCGATCTGGCCGCCATATCGATAATATCATCGGCAAGAATCTGGTCAACGAGCAGGCTCCCGGTAATTGTATTTACAGTATCATTGGAGGCAATACTGGCTGATATCGCTGTATCGGTTCTGAGTCCGGGTAAAAACAGAATTCCAATCCCGGCCAGGATCGCTGCAACAGAGGTCACAGCCGTGATATACAGATACCTGCTTCTCTTCCGGGCGGCAATCCGCTCATGAACCCGCTGGTCAAAAGTCCCGAAATACCCTTCCGGAACTTCGAACGGATTCTGCTTCGGTGAAGAGGGCGAACCGGAATCATCACGATTATGTCTCAATTTATCTTTCATAGTCAATTGTTTTCGACCTGAGGTACTTAATAAGGTTTAACCTACTCTGACAAACTTTTCAATTTTCCTGACAGCATGATGATATGAGGCTTTAAGAGCCCCTTCTGAGGTTCCCACAATGCGTGAAATCTCCTCGTAAGGCAATTCATCAAAATAGCGCATCGTGAAAACCAATCGCTGCTTTTCGGGAAGTGTGGCAATGGCATTGAACAGCTTCCGCTCTGCCTCCGTTCCACTAAAAAAGCAATCGTCGGTAAGCGACTGCGAAATCCTTTCCGACGCGTCGTTCCAGGGAGTAAAGAACGAGAGCCGTTTACGCCTGATAAACCTGTTTACCTCGTTCACAGCAATCCGGTATATCCAGGTATAAAGGGCACTTTCACCCCGAAACGAAGGCAAACCTTTCCACACCCTGACGAATACTTCCTGAGCCACGTCGTCGGCATCATCATGCACGATAAGCGTACGACGTATCAACCAGTAAACACGTTCGCGATAAGAATCAAGCAATAACCTGAATGCTTTATCACGCTCTTTCTCAGAGCTGTTCAATAGTCGAATAATCTCGTGGTCGTTATTTGCGGCCAAAGGTGTAGGGTTGGTAAAACTGTAATGACCCCGCATCATCAGAGAAGTTTAATACAAAGTTACCTTCTTTTACGCATTGTCAGATTTCTTAAATCCTTATACTGTTGGTCTTCTGTAGCGTTCTGTTGTAACAATTTCTTTACCTGCCGGTTAGAAACAAGGCAACACTGTAACTCCAGATAACCTGACATATAATAAATCAGCAGTCCGGATCACGGTAAGAAAGAAAATCGCGGAGAGGCATTGTTTGAATGAACCTGGGTGCAGAGGAAGAATGTGTTGACTTTCCTAAAGCTTCCCGGTAAATCATAAGCTTTAGCTTGAATCAGGGGGCATACGATGATCCCCGGTATAACACCTAATCTTCTGCTTCCGTTACAACCCCAAACAAAAAGATGTTAACCGAACAGATAAAACCTTGTAAAATAAAGGCAATTTAAAGCTGATTCCGTTACACAAATCCAACTGGTTTACTCTTCAAAATCTCACCCAAAAACCACAATATTCTACCACAAAACACAAAAATCATAAAACACTGAAATACAGCTACCATACATATTGTAGGTTCGATCTGGCTTCGAAGTGGCTTCGAACTGCTTTCGTTGCTTCTTCGTCTTTTTTCGAAACCAATTCGAAGCGACATTGAAGCAACTTCAAACGCAATATAAATCTGATATAGCTGATATGATAAAACCAACAGAACATCCGTTCAGGAAGAGGGATAAAACAATAGTCTGTCAGACGATTACAGGTACTTGTCAACACGATGCAAAAAACGGCAAGATGTAGATTACCAATGGTTACTCTGCCGGGTTCAGTGAAACGGAGCCAGAACAAAGAACAAAATGGCATATAATACTTTACTGTTCACCCGTTGAATTTTCAAGCCAATCACACCGATCTGTTGAAACGAATTTGAGCGCCGACAGTATGCTGCCAGCCTGTCAAATGCGTAATCGGGTGGCAAAATGTAGCATGAACCCACGTTGGGCCAACCAGAATGTTGCCGTGATCAGGATAGTTTTAACCTGGCAGGTTTGGAGAAACATTAAGGGAAAGTGAACTTTTACGTTATTGCTGCCAAATTTTTGTTAGGTTTGAACGTTAATGAGCATGAATCCAAAACTCCTGACGTTGAACAAAAAACATTTTACTGCCCTATGGCTTTTACTGGTTGCCGGGGTATTTCATACCGAAGTTGCTCTATCGCAACCAAAACAAAATCAACCTTTCGGCTTCGGGTTGAACAACGAATTAAACAATACGCTGCAAAGTATCAGAAAGGAAGAACGTGCCCGACTGTGGGTTGACTCGGTGATGAATAGTCTAAGTGTTGAGCAAAGAATCGCTCAATTGATGATGGCCAGAACCTACTCAAACCGCGATGACGATTTCAATAACACTATCGATCAGTTGATCACGGGATATGGTATTGGTGGTTTGTGTTTTTTTCAGGGGACGACGGACAGGCAGAAGGAGCTTACCAAAGCCTGGCAGGAGTGCTCAGCCGTACCACTGTTTATTGCCCTCGATGCAGAAAACGGACCTGGTTTACGCCTGTCAGATGCCTTTTCATATCCTGATTTTATGACCATGGGTGCACTTACCAATGATTCTCTGATCAGGGTTGCCGGTTTCAGGGTAGGCCAGATGTGTAAAGATTTAGGGGTTCATATAAATTTTTCACCAGTTGCCGACGTGAACAATAACCCGTTGAATCCGGTGATCCATATGCGTTCATTTGGTGAGAATCCTGAAAGGGTGGCAGATAAATCGGCCGCCTTTGCAGCAGGAATACAAGATGCAGGCGTTATAGCCACTGCCAAACATTTCCCCGGACACGGAGATACCGATAGCGATTCGCATTTCACCATTCCGGTTTTGAACAAATCAATTCAGCAACTGGATTCAACAGAACTGATTCCGTTCAGAAGACTCGTAAATTCAGGTGTAGAAGCCGTGATGGTCGGGCACCTGACCCTCCCGTTGCTTGATTCGACGAGGAACCTTGCCGCGACCTTTTCGGAACCCATTGTGGCAAACCTGCTCCAGAAAAATCTTGGATTCAGCGGACTGGTTATAACAGATGGCCTTGATATGAAAGGTGCAACACTCAATTTCGGGCCCGGGGAACCAGCCTTACGTGCACTCATGGCAGGAAGCGACATCCTGTTGTTACCTTCTGATATACCCAAAGCGATAGAGACAATTTCAAAAGCGCTTTCCGACAGCATTATCACCCAAGGGTTGATCGACGATCATTGTCGCCGCGTTCTGATGGCAAAATACAGGTATGTTGTAAATTCGTCAGAGCCGGAAGCCATACTCCTGGCTGCAGATGCAAAAGGTGCAGCGCTAGACAGGGCACTGAACCGCCGTATACTAAAAGAATCAGCTGTTCTGGTGGAAAACCGGCAGGATATACTGCCCCTGCTTCGTCCCGATACCATGAAAATTGCTGTTGTGAGTTGCGGTGCCCCGGCATATAATCCTTTCACCGAATTCATGAGGTTATATGCCCCAGTAAGTGTGTTTACCCTGCCTGTGAAACCTGACACGGATGGATTAAATCAATTAGCCGGACAAATAGCGCCTTATGATCTGGTTATACTCCAGGTTGAGACAAAAGCGCTGGGTGCAAACAAAGATTACGGGGTACCCCAGGGGACATCGACTCTTAACGAACAACTGGTTACATCGGGCAAACGTGTCGTAATAGCTTTATTTGGCAGTCCATACGGTGCTACCAGAATATCAGGTTGCGAAAGAGTATCGGCACTTATTGTAACAGCCGATAACAGTGCTGTCAGCCAGGAGTTGGTTCCGCAGATGATATTCGGTGCCATACCTTTCAAAGGGGTATTACCGGTTAGTCTTGGCGATTTCAAAGCAGCAGGAACAGGAATCATTACACCTACGACCGACAGGTTGCAATACGTAACTCCGGAGGAATTGGGTATGAATCCGGAGATTCTGGCCGGAATTGACTCAATCGCCGAGCTTGGGATCAGCGCAGGTGCCTATCCGGGTTGCCAGATCGAGTTTGCAGTGGAAGGGAAAGTTTTCTATCGAAAAGCTTTCGGGACACCTCAATATGAAATATCAGCCCCGGTAAAGATGACTGATGCCTACGACCTGGCTTCTCTTACAAAAATATTTGCCACTACGCTTGGTATCATGAAGCTTTCTGATCAGGATAAAATCGACATCGGCCGTAAGCTGTCGTACTATTTACCCGTTTTACGAAACAGTAACAAGGCGAAAAGCAGGATCATTGACATCATGACCCATCAGGCAGGGTTTCAGCCCTGGATCCCATTCTACAAGCAAACTACCGAAAGGCCGGAGAATTATTACCGGGACAGCCTTTCGGTCAACTACAGTTTAAAGGTAGCCAACCGACTCTTTCTTAGAACTGATTTCCGGGATAGCATCATGAGCCAGATTATTCATTCACCCGTTAATCAGGATAAAAAATACAAGTATAGCGACCTTGGGTTTATTCTTCTGAAAGAAACGATTGAAAAAATATCAGATGCACCTTTCGACAGGTGGTTAGACAAGGAATTTTACTCGCCCCTTTCACTTAGCGTGATGGGATTCAAACCCTGGACAAAATATCCTGCAGGGGAGATAATGCCAACAGAAAACGACCGCGAATGGAGAAAGCAACTGGTGCAAGGTTATGTGCATGATCAGGCTGCTGCCATGTTGGGGGGAGTAAGCGGACACGCCGGTTTGTTTGGAAATGCAAACGATGCGACCATTATGATGCAGATGTTGCTTCAAAAAGGTTCTTATGGAGGGCAAAGATTCATAAAACAAACCACCGTAGAGCATTATTGCAGTGCTCCCTTTATCGAATCAGGGAATCATCGTGGTATCGGGTTCGACAAACCTCCTTTGCAACAGGTAAAAGATGGCCCTGTATGTGAAGAAGCATCAACTAAAAGTTTCGGACACAGTGGTTTTACGGGAACCTATGTTTGGGCAGATCCCGAAAACATGCTTGTTTATACCTTTTTGAGTAACAGGGTTTATCCTTCATCCGATAACAAAAAACTTAGCAAGATGAACATCCGGACAAGAATTCACGGGATGGCATATGAGGCTGTAAAATCTGCAAAAAAGCCCAGTCTTACGACCTATAAGCCGGTTGTAAATCGAGTGATTTATAAATAAACAATTCAAAGTAGGGCTTGTTATTTACTCCATGGCGCAAAATCACCCTTATACCCATCCGGTACAGGACACCGGGCATAGACAAAGGAACAGGAACCTTGCCTTAACGACAGGTCTTAACCTGCTGATCACTGTTGCCGAACTTGTGGGAGGAATTCTGTCGGGAAGCCTGGCACTGATTAGCGATGCCCTTCATAATGCAGGCGATACGATTGCTGTAGCCTTAAGTTTCGTGGCCTTGCGGATTGGCAGTAAAGCAGCCGACAAGAGGCGGACATACGGGTACAAGCGAATTGAAATACTAACAGCCCTGTTGAATGCCTCATTGTTGATCGCTATTTCCGTTTATCTGATTATTGAGGCCATCGACAGGTTTGTTAATCCAACCCCGATTGAAGGGGGGCTTATGCTGATTGTGGCTATCACGGGGCTGATAGCTAACCTGGTTGGTGTTATGCTATTACACCCTCATTCACATGGCAGTATAAACATCCGGGCAGCATGGCTTCATCTGATCGGTGACACAGTTTCATCCATTGCCGTGGTAGCGGGCGGGATAGCCATCATGTTCTACAATGTTGTCTGGATAGACCCTGTAATCACCATCGGTGTTGCTCTCTATCTTGTTAAAGAGTCATGGAGCATTGTTTATCAGACAACGAATATACTGATGCAGGGGGCTCCCCGTGATTTTCCATTTGAAAAACTTATTCGCGAAGCAACATCGATAGAAGGAATCTCCGACATACACCATATCCACCTTTGGAATCTTGATGATCAGACACTTCATTTCGAGGCTCATATTTGTCTCAGCCGTGACATGACCCTCAGTGAAGCCGATCAAATCAGAGGCCTTCTGGAAAACAGGCTTAAAGAAATGTTCCATATTGGTCATGTAACCCTCCAGACCGAATATCCGGGTTGCAGGCCTGTAAATATTCAACATCCTACAAATCCCTAATTTATCAAATCAAAATGTCTCACCTAACCAAATCCATCCTATTCTGGATAATATCCTTCCTGTTAATGGGAAGCCTGGCTGTATATCAACGCCTCACCGGCCCGACTCACCCCGCTCGTGGTTCAGTAACATTGGCAGGGGAAACCATCAAATTTAAACTCCTGCGCAGTCACGAAACGGATGCAGATGCTCCAGTGAAGATTGAAGTTACAAATCAGGAAATTACCGGAAATGTAATATATAAACGGCTTAAGGTTGAAGAAGACTGGGTTTCTTTATCCATGGTACGACAAGGTAATGAACTCATAGCTTATCTTCCGGCGCAGCCACCTGCAGGAAAGCTCGAGTACTTTGTAGAACTTACCAGCCAGGGGCAGACTGTTCAACTCGTAGAAGATGCTGTCGTTATCAGGTATAAGGGAAGGGTTCCCCCGTTTGTTCTCATTCCACACATCTTCTTTATGTTCTTTGCCATGCTGTTTTCATTGAGAACAGGTATTGAAGCCATTGTCAAGGGTCCTGAGTTGTTAAGATATACAATACTCACCACACTTTTCCTGGTTATAGGAGGAGCTCTTTTAGGGCCTGTTGTTCAAAAATATGCCTTTGGTGCCTACTGGACAGGATGGCCCTTTGGTCACGACCTGACGGATAATAAAACACTGATTGCCCTCCTCGGCTGGGTAATTGCATGGAACCGTATCAGGAAAAACCCGGCAAAACGTGGTTGGGTAATAGCTGCTGCGATAATCCTTATCGCCGTTTATCTCATACCTCACAGTGTTCTCGGAAGTGAACTGGATTATACAAACGGGCAGGTAATTACAGGGAAACACTAAGGAAATAAATTTCGGGGGTGGACAATGCAGGTTTTTAACCCGATAGGCAAATAATCAGGTGATGTCAACAAACGGAGAGGCAGCCCTGATTTCGCTATTGGATAAAAGCTTGTAAATTCACCCTTTTAAATTTTCTAACAGGTATTATATATATTTACTCTGAAACGAGCCACCTATTCAACTCATTCACCAGACATTGAAAATAACCTCAGATTTCGGAGAATAAAGGATTAAAACGATAAAACATGTTTCATATCACCATTTTTCTGGTTATTATGACTGCGCTTGTCAGTATTCTTGCATTTCAAAATCAGGAACTGAGCGATAAACTTAGGTTCAATGCCTGGCTGATTTACAAGAAGCAGGAGGGTTGGCGGTTTTTAAGTTATGGCCTGATACATGCAGACTGGATGCACCTGATGGTGAATATGTTTGTACTCTATTCATTTGGCCCCTTTGTTGAAGAGTATTACCGGTGGCATTATGGCCCCCCTGCACCCTTTTATTTTCTGCTCCTTTACATCGGAGGGCTTGCCTTTTCAGTAGCAGGATCATTTGCAAGGCATAAGGAGAATCCGCATTACAACGCGGTCGGGGCAAGCGGAGCGGTATCAGCAGTTGTATTTTCCGTGATGGTTTTTGAGCCAATGGCACCCTTGCGTATCATATTTATTCCCATTGATATCCCGGCAATTCTTTTCGGTTTTTTATATTTAGTATATTCTGCATGGATGTCAAAGAAGGGAACTGACAACATTGGGCATGATGCCCATTTCTGGGGAGCTGTATTTGGATTCGTTTTTACCATTGCGCTGAAACCTTCATTATTCCTATCAATGATTCAGAAGATTGGCTCAATCTTCTAGTTTGCGGATAATCTGATTTCCGGCATCAGGAAAAAGCACTACCATCAGGGCAAATCCGTATCTTTGCCTCTTGTTAAAAACAGAGGCTTGAGAAAAATTCACATCCTTGTACTTAAGTCATACCTTGGACCATTGGTCATGACTTTCTTCATTGCCTTGTTCATCCTTCTGATGCAATTTCTATGGAAATACATTGACGATATGGTGGGCAAAGGACTTGAATGGTACATCATTGCCCAGCTAATGTTTTATGCCTCCTCGACCTTCGTACCGCTTGCTCTGCCTCTTTCGGTTCTATTATCAAGCATTATGACTTTTGGAAATCTCGGGGAGCATTATGAACTTGTCGCCATGAAAGCTTCGGGTATTTCTCTCCGTCAGATCATGATGCCATTAATTATCCTTTCAGTAGGGATAAGCCTTTTTGCTTTTTTCTTCTCTAATAACATTCTTCCGGTTGCCAATCTCAAATTCAAATCGTTGCTGTATGATGTAAGGCAACAAAAACTTGCGCTGAATATTAAGGAAGGGGCATTTTACAGCAGCATTGATAATTTCGTAATTAAAATTGGGAAAAAAGAACCGGACGGACAGACTATACGTGACATCATGATATATAACCACACTGAACAGATGGGAAACACCCGGTTTACAACTGCCCGGAGTGGCAAAATGAAAACCACTTCTGACCAGAAATTTCTTGTATTCACGCTCTTCAACGGGACAGATTATCAGGAAAAAATAGACCAAAAGAGTTACCAGCGAACCCGTCCGTTTCAGATCACGCATTTTGGAGAGACCGTCAGATATTTTGATCTTGGCAGTTTTGCAATGAACAGGACAGATGAGGTTTTTTTCAAGAGTAACTACCAGATGATGAACCTCAGCCAGCTGGATTATACAGAGGACTCGCTTAAGCATGAGTTGAAGAAAAGGCAGGACGACTTCCCAAAACTGATGGTTTCACGGTTGTATCATCTTGCAAAGCTTGACACAAATAAACGCAAACTGATAACAATTCCTTCCGGATTTGATGTTTTAAGACCTCTTAAGAAAGAGGAAAGAAACAGGATAATCGAAGAGGCTTTAACCCAGGCCCGATCGCAACGTGAGTTTATTGCAAGCTCAATGGCTGACTGGAAAGACAGGAAGGAGACCTTAAGCAAACATCAGATAGCCTGGCATCAAAAGTTTTCTCTCAGCTTTGCATGCCTGATTTTCTTTTTTATCGGTGCTCCGTTGGGTGCCATTATTAGAAAAGGTGGTTTAGGTCTTCCGGTTGTGATCAGCACGATGTTGTTTATTACTTACCATATTATAAGTATTACATTTGAAAAATATACTCGGGCAGGTTTGATGCCAGCCTGGCAGGGAATGTGGATTGCCTCTGTTATCCTGTTACCTGTCGGTGTATTTCTAACCCGTAAAGCCACACTCGACAGCCCGCTGTTAGATATGGAAAGCTGGAACAGGATTTTCAGAAAAATATACCCCGAGAAAGCGGAGAAATGGGTTAATCAACGACTCCGTTTCTGGGATTCTGACTCAGTCAGATAAGCCTCAACAATCAATGAAGATTTTACTCATTTGCAATAAATCGCCCTACCCACCTCTTGAAGGAGGCCCGATTGCCATGAATATGATGATTGAAGGGCTTATTGATGCAGGGCATAAGGTAAAGGTACTTGCGATTAACACCAATAAGTATTATACCGACATCGAATCTATTCCATTTGATTACAGGGAAAAAACCAGGATTGAGCTACCTTACACTGATCTGGGTCTCAATCCGCTGACAGCCCTATACTGTCTCATAACCGGGAAATCGTTTCATGCATATCGTTTCAATAGTAACTCATGGTTGAAGCCGCTCGGGAAGATACTCAGTGACGAACAATTTGATATAATTCAGATTGAAACCCTGTTCATGGCACCTGCGCTGGACGTTATAAAAAAGAAAAGCAAGGCTAAAGTAGTCCTGAGGGCCCACAATGTTGAATACCTCATATGGAAGAGAGTATATCTGTCTGCCACCAATCCTGTGAGACGATGGTATCTGAACCATCTGTGGAAAACGCTGAGGAATTTTGAAAAAGAGATGCTTCCGCAGTTCGATGGCATTGTTCCTATAACCAGTCAGGATGCAGAGTTAATCAGAAAGAATGGAATTAGTATCCCCATAAAGGCCATACCATTTGGACTTCAGGCCAGTAAAATTGCAACGACAACAGCACCTCTTCCGGATACTCCCATCGCATTCCACATCGGATCGATGGATTGGATTCCGAACCAGGAAGGTATCAAATGGCTGATTGAAGAAGTATGGCCCAGAGTTAAAATGCGTATTCCAGATGCTATATTGAGACTTGCAGGCCGGAATATGCCACAATGGTTGCTTAAGATGGAGGTTCCTGGACTTGAAGTCGTCGGTGAGGTAGCTGATGCAAAAGAGTTTCTTCTTCAGGGCACCGTTATGGTAGTCCCCTTGTTCTCAGGTAGTGGCATCCGGATCAAGATTATTGAGGCATTGGCTCACGGCAAAGCAGTAATCACCACAAGTATAGGAGCAGAAGGAATAGCATGCGTGAATGGCCGGGATATTTTGTTAGCTGATAATGCTGAATCAATGACTGAAGCAATTATACTTGCCCTGACCGATACACAACTGTGTACTTCACTTGGGAAAAATGCAATTGAACTAATCAGGAAGCAACATACCCGGGAAGAATTGATTGGTGAGCTGATCAGTTTCTATGAACAGCTTTAAGCATTTCTGCTATTTTCGGCTTCCATTATTGTATTTGTCCTGTTATCCCTGTTTACCTACCTTTGCAACAGGACAAAATAGCCATTAACACCGTAAACTGTGAAAATTCTGGTGCTTCTTTCTCGCGTACCGTGGCCTCTTGAAAAAGGAGACAAACTCAGAGCCTACCATCAGATTAGATATCTGGCTATGCGGCATACAGTTGTTCTGTTTGCTGTTACCCACCACAACCTTCATCCGGAAGCACTCAGCCAACTGGAAAAGATATGTCATCAGGTTCATATTGAAAAAATGACCTGGTTTACAACGGCATGGAATATGCTAAAATCATGGTTTGCCAACAGGCCGGTACAGAGTGGTTACTTCTTCAGTTCAAATGGAGTCAGGCGACTTCAAAAGATCTACCATAAAGAAAAGCCCGATCATGTATACTGCCAGTTAGCCAGGATGGCAGAATATGCAAGAGCAATTCCAGGCCCCAGAACCATAGATTATCAGGATGTTTTCTCGGAGGGGGTGCGTCGTCGTATGGAAAAATCATCATTCTGGATAAAGCCTTTGTTAAGGCTCGAGTATGAAAGAATGGTAAAATATGAAACAGAACTCTTTGATCTCTTCGACGGTCATACAATCATCTCTGAAGCTGACAGGGAGCTAATCCGGCATCCCAGGCGTAATGCAATCAGAATTATTGAGAATGGAGTAGATACCGCCTTTTTCCACGAAATGTCGGTAGAAAAAAAATACGACCTCGTTTTTACTGGAAACATGAGCTATCCTCCCAATGTGCTGGCAGCCGAGTATCTGGTAAACCAAATCTTGCCGGAATGCCTGAAGGAGGGAATTAATCCGACAGTACTGATCGCGGGAGCCACCCCTTCGATCAGAGTAAAAGCTTTGGCTTCAGGACAGGTAACAGTGAGCGGCTGGCTTGATGATATTCGTTTCAGTTACGCGGAATCACGCATTTTTATCGCGCCTATGCTTATTGGTACCGGATTGCAAAACAAATTGCTCGAAGCGATGGCCATGAAAATCCCGACCATTTCTTCACCTCTTGCCAATGGAGCCCTGAATGCAATACCTGGCATCGAGATCCTGGTCGGAGACTCTCCGGAAGAATATAGCCATCACATCATCAGACTATTGAGAGACCATCAGGCTGCTGATGATTTGGGAAAAGCCGGGCAAAGTTTTGTCAAAAGAAGATTCAACTGGGATGAATCCGTAATAAAGCTGGAGCAAGAATTTAAAATGGCACAGGAGAAAAAATAACCCCAAATGGGGCCTGTTGAGTAGATATCTATAGGTATTATCACATAAATACCTATTTGATAACCGATTAATCAATACCTTTGTAATAAAGAAAAGCACGATGGCCGACGATAAAAAAATCATCTTCTCAATGGTAGGTGTAGGAAAAATCATTCCCCCTAACCGTCAGATTTTAAAAAATATTTACCTGTCATTTTTCTATGGTGCCAAAATTGGAATCATAGGTTTGAATGGTTCAGGTAAATCCACCTTATTAAAAATAATTTCAGGAGCGGACAAATCCTATAATGGTGAGGTTGTTTTTTCACCAGGATATTCAGTAGAATTACTTGAACAGGAACCTCACCTGGATGACTCAAAAACCGTGAGAGAGATTGTTGAGGAAGGGGTACAGGAAGTAGTTGATATACTAAAGGAGTACGAAGAAGTCAACAATCGCTTCGCAGAACCAATGAATGATGAAGCGATGAATAAGCTCATCGAACGGCAAGGTGAACTGACCGAATTAATTGACCATCATGATGCATGGGAACTTGATTCAAAGCTTGAGCGTGCTATGGATGCACTGAGATGTCCTGAGCCTGAAGCAATCATTAAAAATCTTTCTGGTGGAGAACGTCGTCGTGTAGCACTGTGTCGTTTGTTGTTAAAATCTCCGGATATTCTCTTATTGGATGAGCCTACAAACCACCTCGACGCAGAATCAATCGAATGGCTTGAAATATTCCTGCGTAATTACAAGGGCACAGTAATAGCAGTAACGCACGATCGTTATTTTCTGGACAATGTAGCAGGATGGATTCTTGAACTTGACCGTGGGGAAGGAATTCCGTGGAAAGGAAACTACACCTCATGGCTTGAGCAAAAATCGAAACGTCTGGAGATGGAGGAAAAGACAGAGAGCCGCCGCCGTAAAACCCTCGAAAGAGAACTGGAATGGGTAAGGATGGCTCCCAAAGCGAGGCAGGCTAAGTCGAAGGCCCGGCTTTCAGCATATGAGAAAATGATGAATGAGGATACGCGCCAGAAAGAAGAAAAACTGGAAATTTACATTCCAAACGGACCGAGACTGGGGACCAATGTAATTGAATTCGAAAATGTAACGAAATCATTTGGAGAAAAAGTATTGTTTGAGAATCTGAGTTTCAAACTTCCTCCTGCAGGAATTGTTGGAATTATTGGGCCAAACGGTGCAGGAAAAACAACCTTGTTCCGTATGATCATGGGGCAGGAGACTCCGGATTCAGGGGATATCAGAATCGGAGAAACCGTGGTGCCAGGCTATATTGATCAGGCGCATGCTTCTATTGATCCTGAGAAGAACGTTTGGGAGGTTATTTCCGAGGGTAATGAACAGTTCAACCTGGGAGGGAAACTGGTAAATTCAAGGGCTTATGTTGCCCGCTTCAATTTCAGCGGTGCTGACCAGGGAAAAAAGACCGCGGTATTATCAGGGGGTGAACGTAACAGGTTACATCTTGCACTGACGCTCAGATCAGAAGCTAATGTACTCCTGTTAGACGAACCAACCAACGATATAGACGTTAATACCCTCAGGGCACTGGAAGAAGGACTCGAAGGTTTTGCCGGGTGCGCCGTGATCATTTCTCACGATCGTTGGTTTTTAGATCGTGTAGCTACTCACATCCTCGCATTTGAAGGTGATTCTCATGTAGCCTACTTTGAAGGTTCATATTCTGACTACGAAGAAAACCGCAGAAAACAATCCGGAGACCTTACTCCTCACAAGATCAGGTTCAAAAAACTGACTCGCGACTAACCCTTCAATGGAGTTACAATCATTCAGAAATCTGTGGAAAACCGATCATAACTACTTCATCATGTTGGCAGTAGTTGGGTTTCTGCCATGGATACTTTCAGGTATTATCGGGTGGATTGTAGCAGGTTATGTTATTGGTTCAAATACTTTACCTGCCTTTCAGTGGTTGTTTTTTACAACCACATTATTTACAATGGCCTTAGGTCTGACACCAACAACCCTGGTAGCCACCCTGGCTGGTTTCCTTTTCGGTTGGGAAGGCTTTACATGTGTAGTATTAAGCTACCTGGGAGCTGCCTTTTTAGGCAGATTACTGGGTATCTGGCTCAATAAAATTTTTACCGGGTCGTTAAATTTCAGTAATCCCCGGGCTGAAATGCTATTTTCAAAGCTTGAAACAAAACCGTTCTGGCTGCTTTTCTTTTGCAGACTATCACCTGTTTTAACCTTTGCACTTACAAACGCAGCCCTTGGCCGTATGCGGATTAAAATGGGTGTGTATCTGAGTGCAACACTATTGGGAATGTTACCCCGAACTGCACTTGTATTTTTTAGCGGGACTCAGGCTGCTGTCTGGAGCGAAGCATACAGGTCGGGAGAAGACCCTACAGTTAAGATTATTTATTTTACCATTTTTGTCTTGTTGTCATTTGGAGGAATCGCATTTATTGTCAGAAAAACATTGGGAAAAATGTTGGTCGCTGAATCATTGAACTCTAATCCGGATAAGATTTATGACAATTAAAAACAAACCAGTAAGGATCAATGCTCCCCTTTTAGATGCAACTTCAGAAACAGCAAAGAAGTCGCATCGTAAAAGGATGAATTTTAATTTTCATGATCATCCTTCTGCCCGTATCCAACGCATGCTTAACGCGATGGAACCCGGAACCTATATAAGGCCTCACAAGCACGAAAATCCGGATAAGCTGGAGGTTTTCTTCTGCCTTAGAGGGAGTTTTGCCGTAGTAATCTTTAATGATAATGGTGAGATTACAGATTTGGAGATACTTAATCCTTTGAAAGGGAATTACGGTGTCGAAATCAGCCCCCGGATATGGCACAGCCTGGTGGCACTTGAACCCGGGTCAGTTGCCTATGAAATAAAAGATGGGCCTTATGATGCAGAAGTTGATAAAAACTTTGCTATTTGGGCACCACCAGAGGATTCTCAAGAAGCCGCAGCATGGGTTAACAGAATTGAAGATACTATAAGAGAAAGAAATATAATGATAGAATCATACTCAGGAGAATAGCAAATATTATCTTAAATGGTTGTTGGTTTAATGTAAAGAGCTAATTTTGCATCTATCAAACGAAACTGATATTTAAATATGACAGACGAAAGTGAATTTTGCCTTGAAGAGGCATTGGAAGGCATGCAGAACGCTGTACTGCATTTAGAAAAAGAATTGCAAAAGATAAGAGCAGGCAAAGCAAGTCCGCAAATGCTCGATGGGGTAAAAGTAGATTATTACGGTACAATGACTGCAATCGATAAGGTTTCAAATATAAGCAGTCCTGATCCAAGACAGATTATCGTTCACCCCTGGGAAAAAAACATGTTAGCTCCGTTAGAAAAAGCTATCATGGCTGCCAATCTTGGATTTAATCCCCAAAATAACGGGGAAATATTAAGAATCAATGTTCCTCCATTGACAGAAGAGCGACGCAGAAATCTGGTAAAGCAGGCTAAAACTGAAGCAGAAAGTGCAAGAATAGGAATTAGAAACATCCGGAGAAATGCGATGGAAACGTCGAAAAAACTAAAGAAGGATGGAATTCCTGAGGACGAGATAGAAAAGCTTGAAGCAGAAATTCAGAAACTCACTGATCAACACATCGAAAAGGTAGACAAAATTTTCGATATGAAGGAGAAGGATATCATGACCGTTTGATTGTCAATGCATTTAAAAAAGAAGAGGCTGACCAGTAAATGGTCAGCCTCTTCTTTTTATTACTCATTAGGGGGATAACAGATATCAAACCATTAATAATGAATCACCTTACATCGTAATGTTGAAACCGATAAACAACAATGCCGAACAATAAAGTAGTATAAATAAGCATTATAGAGAAATAGAATGCAATACTGGAGAATCGGTTATCCCATCCTGCCATGCGTTCGGTATAGACTGGGATCTGGTCTACGGCAACTTCCTGACGAGTGGTCGATAAGTCTTCATAAGGATTAAACCAGTGTGGACTCTTTTCGTCCTTCTCATCAAGTCCATGAAACCAATTATAAAAAGCAGTCTGAAAAAGATGAAGGTCATCCCAATTCTTCCTGAAACGCAGATACCCGCCCCCAAGTATTGCTTCATTCATGTAATCAAACTGTGCTATAGGTGAAAATAAGGTGACACGCCGTGTATTTTCAAACTGGTTAAACATTTGAGTATAATAGGCATCACGCTGTGATTTTTCGTTCATCATTAACTTTGTTTGCAAATCAGCTCTTAATTTGTGACGCTCCCAGGAAGGATTCATATAACTCGATGACCAGCTTCCCTGAGGAGCATTGTCATTCAAATTTTTACGCCCTAACGAGATAGCTCTTTGTATCTCATCAGCATGAGGGATCGGGAAGACCTTATTGGCCCAGAAAACAGCTGTATTTGGGACGACTACGACAAATAGCAACCACACACATAAAGAGATCAACAGGCTAATATTGGATGAGCGACATAAAACTGAAGCTAATAACCCACACACCGCCATCAAGGTGATCAGGAAAAATGTAATAACTACAAAGGCTACCACCTCAATTACAAAGCCAACTGTAAGTTGTACAATAGAACTAATCACAAGTATTAGAAGACTGGTTATAATTCCTGTAAATACCATCGACATAACAACTAAAACAATACCTGCAAGTTTACCAAGCAACACCACTCCACGGGGAACAGCATTAGAGAACATGAGAGAAATTGTGCCATCCTCTTTCTCTCCAGAAATGGCATCATATGCAAACAACAAGGTAACAAAGCTTAATACAACTGAAACAACAAAAGCCCAATTCAACTCCCGACCTGCTTTCATTAAAGGATTAAGATTGCTATGGCTGACTTTGAAATCATAAACATTAAAAGCGCTGTACCTTATTTTATCGGGTAAATGTTGACCATTACAACCCGAAATGATAGCATTTCCTTCTGGCGACAATGAAAATGTAGAGAATGAAACAGCTACAACTGTGGCATTCTTCGATTTACGCTCCAATTGGGACTGCTGTTCAGCAGAATAACGGACATAATTATCATTCGCCTGCCTGAAGGATGGGATAAAAGTGAGCGTTCCAATAACAAACGTGAGCATCACAATAACAAATGAAACATGAAACCTCAGGCTATAGAGATAATGTTGTATTTCTTTTATTAGCAATATTTTAAACATAATAATTCATCTTTTGATTAACGAACATCGTATTTTCTGAAAACGCTAATCACAACCAGAAAAAGCGCTGTTCCTAAAGCGATCAACCCAACCACCAACCCAAATGAGGCATTGAGTGCCTCTGAATGATTCTGTTTTGGAATTCCGAATTTTGGTACATCATCAAGATTTAGAGGTGAATAATAACTACCCTCCCAGTGGGGAGGAACTTTGAAGTTCTCAGTATCAAACACCCCAGCAGCTTCCATTTCCTGGGTTTTTGCAATAGTCAGAAAGGACTTAGGATCCTGCTGGGTAAAATATGCAAATGATTCAAAAAGCTTCTTACCCTGAAAATACGCAATCAAAGTTTCTCTATACTCTCTGATACGCTGCATATAGCGGAGATAGCTTGCCGGTGATGTACGGCATAGTGTGGATGCAATTTGCTGAAATATCTCAGAAGGAGATAACCAGCTCATTACCTGCCTTATGTGTTCCTGTTGCTGCAGACCATCAAGCCATTCCTTCTGAAAAGCCCATTTCTTATCAGCGTAGGTCAGACGCATTGGTTCACGCCATGTATTAAGTCGTCGGTGAAATTCATTAGTTTCCCATACACATCCATACATTTCATCATAACCATCAGCTCCACCATTCCAATTCCAATGGCCAACTCCATCAATACCCAATTGAGTTTGGATTTCATCCCACTTTTCTTCAGTCTTTTTTGCGAATTCACGATCAAGCTCATCAAGAGAATAGAGAACATTATCGTAAGGAGAGATCTTCGAAACACTTTGCGAACTATAATAGGCAATATCGGGTACAAGAAATAATAGCCACACCCAGGAAAGCAGGCTAACGACTATAGCCGTGGAAGATTTCTTGGATAAGGCAGAAATTGTCATCCCAATTAGGATAAAAACCATCAGGTATAGGATTGACACCAGAAAAAGAAGAATGATCCCAATCCACTCAACACTGGTAAATGTAATAGAAGGATTAAGAACAACAATCAATGTGCTTAGTATAAAACTAAAAAGGAGTATTGGAACCAGAGTTATGACAATACCAAGAAATTTAGCTATTAAAAATGCTGAACGACTTACCCTTGTTGTAAAAACCAGCTTCATAGTTCCTTCTTCACGTTCGCTGGTAAAAAGATCAAACGAAAATACAAGAGCAAGTAATGACATTAAAATCGCGATAACACTGGAGAAATCTATTGAAAAAAAAGCATCAAGCAGTGGATTGTCTCGAGTACCTGCGTGTCCTGTCAATAACAATGGATATTCACCCAAACGTAAGATCAATGAATTACCCATATTGTTTTCAATACCTCTGGAGAAAATTCCAAGAGCTCCGGGTTCTTTTACTATCTCAGGCCTGACAGCAGAGTACACCTTTATTTCCTGCCACTTTTTTTGTGCTTCAGCCCGATCAACTTCATACACTCTCATCTGGTTTTCGTATCCATCAACACTAACTACCATTGTGAAAGGAATGATCACAAGACAAAGCAGGAAGCCTATCACGAATCGAGAGGAAGTTAGATTGAGTATGAAATCCTTTTTTGCAATTAACCAGATCATAGTCTTAAGAATTTAAATTGGCATCATCAAACATTACAGCTTCCTGCATGTAGTGAAGGTAGATTTTTTCAAGATCATCCTGAAGAAATTCTTCACGGCTTCGAAGCATAACCAGACGTCCTTCTTTCATTATCCCGACACGATCAGCAACAGTTTTAGCCCTGAAAATATCATGGGTACACATTAAAATACTTTTACCCTTATTACGTAAATTAGTTAGTATCTGCATGAGCTCCGACGCTGATTTCGGATCGAGGCCTGATGTAGGTTCATCGAGAATAACATTATCCGCATCCTTAAGAATTGCTATAGCCAATCCAACTTTTTGGCGCATTCCTTTAGAAAAAGTTTTGAGCTTTTTCTCAAATGCATCTTCCTGAAGACCAACACTTCTCATAACATTGTAGTAATCCTTTCGGGTCAAATTACTTTTCCCTCCTAATCTGGCAAAAAAATCGAGATTTTGTCGTGCACTAAAATTCCCGTAAAGCATAACATTTTCTGACACATAAGAGACATATTGTTTTGTCAGAAGTGGCTGTTTCACTACGTCAATGCCATTTATTGTCAGCTTTCCATAAGTGGGTTCAATGAAGTTCAGAAATAGATTGATAGTAGTTGTTTTACCTGCCCCGTTGGCCCCTAGTAGAAAAAAAATCTCACCAGGCTTGATCTCAAGATTTAGAGAGTCGAGAGCAAGATGACCATCTTCATATCGCTTTGTTAACTCAACTGCTTGTAACATAATCAATTAATTAGTAATAATTTTAGTAGAATATTTTTAATTTTGAAAACCGCTACCTTCGGCTTAACTTAATTCCAAACCACACGATTCCGGAGATCACAATAACCAGAAGCAAAATCAGACCAATGGTTCCAACCAGAGATGTCTTTGCATTCAACTGAATACGAATAGTTTTATCTTCACTGGCAACTTTTTTATTATCGGCCAGGGCTTCTGTCTTCAGTTTCACCTCCTGTGCTCCAACTCCACCTCCCATAGGAGGTGTGATTGTAATTTTTATCTCAACTTCCTGTTCAGGATCAATAGTCTTAATCAGATCAGGTACAATCAGAGTTGTCCAACCCATTGGATTTTCTGCTATGATCTTTACATTATCAAGTCTGCGACTTCCGGCATTTTTCACGTTTGCAATCATTTCAACCCTTTCATCAGTATGAATTTCATGATACAGACTATTTGCCCTGAGTTCAATTTTGCCTTTACCTCGAGGAATAATCTCAAGTGCTTCATGTCCGCTGCAATAGTCTGCAATTTTTGCCCAATCAAATGGGTTTGATGTAAAGGCATCAAGTCGGCTATACTGCTCAGCGGTGAGCGCGACAACATGGAATTGAATCGGTTTATCGATCACAACATCCTGATCATCCCTGTCGGGCAGGTATACTTTCAAAGAGAGATTCTTAATATTAATACCCTGAGCAAACTTTATTTGGGAAATCTTGCTGGCATCGTCATAAAACTCATACGTTATTTGATCAGGCAGATTAAACACCATAAGCCTGTATGCATCATCGGAAGTTGAGAATCGTTCCAGGGTAAGTCCATAGACTGCCTGAGAACTCAAATCTGCTTCCTGAGAAAACTGCAGAGATGCTATATCAATGCTGTTTACGCTTGCATCTTTTTTAAGGTATATATTTTTTTCATCCTTTCGATTGTTATAGTTTAAACTCACTTTCAAGTTTTCAACATCCTTCAGTAATTCAAAATCGGCTTCTCCTTCACCACCGAGAGTGATCGAAGGAATCCTGTACTCGTATGGAGATCCGAGAATAGTCTCGTTTCCTATATCCACAATCGATACATATATATTGAACACCTTTCCTGCTCTCATCTCCGGAGTAAACACATCAAAGTGTTCTTTGAACTGCTCCAGATACTCACCATTTCCCTCGAGAGAGCTTTGCAAAGTGATTTTTACTCTTTTTTCTCCTTTACCACTCTGATATTTTACCGCCTTCTCTATGGTGATATATGATTGTTGGGAAATAAGCTGTAATATTAGTTTCTGATAGTCCACTTCCCTTGTCAATAGCTCATTTTTTGAACGGTTTAAATCGTTCAACGATACAGCCTTTTCGTTGTAAAGTTTGAGGTCATTTTCATACTTTTGTCTACTCACCTCGTAGGCTGCTTTTGCCTTCTTCAGATCAAGCAGCAAAGAGGCTTCAGAAGCTCCTCCCTGATCTTGGGCAAAAAGGGAGGTAACCACAGTTAGTATAAAGGCTAATAAAAGTGTATATTTCATATGTGAACAGTATTAATTATTTATTCCTCGACAAATCTTTTATTATGCTTAAAATCATACAGAGTTTTTCGGTCCAGGTCAGCAACGGCAAGCCGGTACACAATATAAGAATCGATGTAGGCAAGTTGTACATCTGAAAGTCGATTTTGCTCAATAGAGAGTTCCTGACTTGTCATTTCACCATTTTCAAATCGCATCTGACTAATTTTAAAACTTTTCTGTGCGGCTTCCTTATTCTTACTATTTATTCGATATCTGTTTTCAGCCTCCTTTACTTTCCTGACAATTTCCCTCACCTCCTTTTCAATGGTTCGGATTTGATTCTCCCTATCAAGTTCGCGCTCATGCAAAATATGTTTTGCTCTGTTTTCGAGATGCCGTCCTCGCCCCCAATCAGCAATAGGATACGAGAGGGTAAATGTAATACCCCGATTTGCCGGACGATCGCGCATATTATCAAAAGATGATCTGAAGAGATCGATAGGACTGCCCTGATCATTTGTACTTAGTCCAGTAAAATCATAATAAGCATTGATGCTTCCCTTTAATTCCCGCTCACGATGCGCCTTTGAAAGGGATATTTGCTGTAGTTCGATATCTATATTCTTTTCGGAAAGTTCGTTTCTGTTTTTGATCGCCTCATTAACAGCTAATTTATCATCAATTACAAATGATTCGAAATCCATTTCTGCTTCTATTTCAATTTCTTCACTGAGATCGAGTCCTACTAGCAATTTAAATTCATCGTTAAAAGCATCAAGCTTTCCCTGGCTTTCAAGAAGCCTGGCTTCATCCTGAGCAACTGAAATCTCAGCAATTAATATCTCTCCTTCAGGTAGATCACCAGCCTCCTGTTTCAGCAATGTAATCCTCAGTGCTTCCCTTGAATTTGCCAGTCTTTCCTTGTTGATTTTTTTCTCGAATGAAGCCTTATAAACTTCATAGAAAGCATTTGTTACATTGTAGATTATATCCATTTGAACTCGATTGAAGTAACATACACTTTTATTGTATTCCAGTTGGGCCACCCTGAGATTTTCACGTAGGGTGTTAGTTGTAAACACTGGCTGCGAGAAAGAAAGAGAAAATCGACTGAAAGCCTGAATATTACGTAGGCCATCTGAATAAGAACCGCCAGAAGCCATCATATATTTCTCCCAATACATCCGTGACGACAAAGCAAAATTCCCACCGGTTGGTAGCATAACAGTGAAATCAAGATTACTTCCAACTTTAAGTGAACTCGCTGAATTATATACAGGTAATGTATCAGCACTATAGATAGCATTGACCCCTTCATCCCATGAAGGAGCAAACAGATTAAAGTCGAGCCTAGGTTTAAACTGAGCCTTGTTATATAGATACGAAAACCTCATGGCTTCTTTTTCTTCATTAAAATATCGTGTAGGATAGCTTTTACCTAATGCGATCTGAATTGCCTCGTCGTATGATATTTTCCTGACGGATTGAGCCTGTAACAATAGTGGTACGATACAAAAAAAATAAATGTGTAATATTTTACCCATAACTAGTTCCTTTTACAACTTATACAGATAGAATGAAATAACTATACCAAAAACTTTATACTACTGATTATAAGAACATATAGTTTGCCATCAAACTAATTGTGGTGTATAAAGGGTAAGATAACTCCCAAGCACGGGTAATAACTTACCCACGAAATGTCATCTTAGTTAAATGATTCTATATTTGCATAAAAATGATAAATATGTCTTTCATTAAGAAAAGGGCACCTACAATCAAACCTTTAAGCGATCAAGAGATAAAAACCGTATTATCAGAATTTAATCGATCATTGACGCTTATTGCAGATAAATCGTTACTCCTCAACAATCTAACTTCAAGAATTAAGCAATTGGTGCCAGTAGACCGTGTAATCGTTTTTCTTTTCAGTGAAAGCTCTGGATGCTACATTCCTGAAGAAGCAACATATCCTGAATTACTTCGAGGCATTACTATCACATTCAATGTTCACGGGAAATTATTTAACTGGTTATCAGTAAATGAACTACCATTATCTATTTCTACACAACATGATGTTCTTGAATTCTTAGATCCCCATGAGCAAACGAATCTGTTACAAATGGAAGTGGATTTAATTTACCCTTTGAAGGTAATGAACCAGATTAGTGGAGCTGTTTTTCTGGGAAAGAGACGAGATAAGCTCACATATAACAATGATGATCTGGCCACATTGTCACTTTTACTAAATCAGGCAGCTTTTGCAATTGAACATTCTATTCTTTATGAGCAACAGAAAGAAAGGATTACAAAAATGTACCGGGCTGATAGGCTTGCGGTTTTGGGAGAGTTAGCAGCAGGTGCAGCGCATGAAATTAGAAATCCTCTCACAGCGATCAGAAGTACAATTCAATATCTGGCGCGAGACATTCAAGATCCTATAAAAGCGGAAATGATGACAGAGGTAATTACTGAAGTTGATAGAATCAATAAAATTGTGCAAGGACTTTTATCATTTGCACGTCCATCTGATCTGAATGCCTCATTTATCCATGTTGAGGAATTTATCATGCAATTGATTAGCCTTTTAAGTTCTACGCTCAAGTCTGTAAATATTGAGACCGAATTCCGTTTTTTAGCATCTAACCCAACAATTGCAGCTGATTCAGAACAACTCCGGCAAATACTTCTCAATGTATTCATGAATTCTATTGATGCCATGAAAATACTTGAGCCATGGAAACCGAGAATTTTAACTATCAAAACGGAAAATACACTTAGCAAAGCAGATTCATCACCAATGCTGGCATTGATTATTGAAGATACCGGATGCGGAATTCCCAAAGAAAGCATTGAGATGATCTTCAATCCTTTTTATACGACAAAATCTGAAGGGACAGGATTAGGACTAGCAATATGTTATGGTTTTGTCCGTGGGCATCATGGGGAGATTGAAGTTAAGAGTGAACCGCTGGTAGGTACAACTCTCACTATAAAATTACCTCAAAATAAAAATAACAAAATACGATCGAATGAAGTATAGAGTACTTATTGTCGACGATGAACAAAAAATCCGACGGGTAATCAACCTTCTCTTACAGGAAGCAGGCTATGAAACTATGATGGTAGAGAATGGCAAGCAGGCTATAGAATCCATTTATGCATTCAAGCCTCATCTTATCTTACTGGATTATCAAATGCCGGTCATGTCAGGCATAGAAACGCTTAATCAAATAAAAAAGATTGTACCATCTCCATCTGTTGTGATGATTACTGCATTTGGCTCTGTTTCTCTTGTAGTTGAAGCAATAAAAAAGGGGGCTTACGATTTCATTGAAAAGCCCTTTGATAATGACAAACTTCTTTTGACAGTTAAACGAGCTATTGAGCATGCCGGACTAAAAATTGAGGTTAAAGAGCTAAAGGAAAAATTGGAAAATATTAATGGCTCAACACGAATTATTGGAGAAAAATGTGGTATGAAGAAAGTAATGGAACAGGTATTTGTAGTGTCACCGACCAATGCTACAGTACTCCTGAGCGGTGAAAGTGGTACAGGAAAAGAGTTGGTTGCACGCCGTATACACCAAATGAGTACGCGTTCCAACTATCCTTTCATTGCTCTTAATTGTGGAGCAATTCCTCAAACCCTTATTGAAAGTGAATTGTTCGGTTACGAAAAAGGGGCATTTACTGATGCAAAAGAGTCTTATGCAGGAAATTTTGAACGAGCAGGCAAAGGAACTTTATTTCTGGATGAGATTGGCGAATTACCATTAGGAGCTCAGGTGAAATTATTACGTGTTCTTGAAGAAAAGAAAATTATGAGGCTGGGTGGTAAATCATCTATAGATACCGATGTAAGGATTATTGCAGCTACGAATCGTGATTTAGAGGAAAGGGTCAGAACTGGAGAATTCAGGCTTGACTTGCTTTATCGGTTGAATGTATTTTTGATAAATCTGCCTCCTCTTCGTGAAAGAAAAGATGACATTATATTACTAACTGAATATTTTATTTCGAAATATAACAAGATTCTGAATCTTAATATAGAAGGAATCACTCAAGAAACATTGACTTTACTACAAAATTACGATTGGCCAGGTAATGTAAGAGACCTAGAAAATGCTATTCAAAGTGCCCTTATCATGACACAAAAGGGAAAAATTAAAATTGATACTCTTCCACCACGGATAAAAAAATACACAGAAACTGATCTTACAATTTCAGAGAAAGGAAAAATTCAAGGTAATAAAATTCGGTGTGCAGGAATAATGGCAGAAAAGGAACTTATAATATCTGTACTTACAAAAAACTCAAATAGTAAAACAGCGACAGCGGCTGAATTAAATATAAGTCGTAAAACGCTTTTCAATAAAATGAAAAAATTTGGCATGATTTAAAAACCAATTTTTATTCGTATACAAGCATTCAGTTCCACATAAATAACCTTAGAAAATATTATTTTTTCTCTAAAAAGTTCTAATTTGAAAACAAAAAAGGCTACTTCCTCTCGGGAGCAGCCTTGTAATGTAAAATTGGCGACGACCTACTTTCCCACCTGACGGCAGTATCATCGGCGCGGGTGGGCTTAACTTCTCTGTTCGGAATGGGAAGAGGTGATCACCACCGCTA